>CAVWOR010000017.1:0-10270 GCA_963756635.1 Vulcanimicrobiota bacterium | reverse complement strand
GGCGCTGGCATTTCGGAGTACGTTCGAAGGATATGCGGCCGTCCGCACGCTTTCGCCGGGTGGCGACCTGCGCGCGGCGGCAGCCTGCTTTTTCGAAACGCTTCACGAGCTCGATGAACTGGGGCTCGAGCGCATCGACGCGCAGCCGGTTTCGGAAGACGGACTGGGGCTTGCGATCATGGATCGCCTCCGGCGCGCGGCGGCTCAGCGAAACACCTGACGCTTGCCATGCGTTATGCCGATAAGGTCGAAGAAGGGATGATGATGCCGAATTCTCTGTTTTTCGGACGCGCTGCAGCCGTATCTGCGCTGCTCGCGATATTTTGCCTCGGTGCAACGCCGAGCGGGCTACCCTATCAGGTTGCCGGCGACGTCGCCCAGAGCTTCACGCTGTTGACGAGCACCTACTACGAACCGATCGATCCGCAGGTGCTGCTCGCCGCCGCGAGCGACGCACTCGCGCAGAGCGCTCGCAAGCACGGCATCACCATGACGCCGCCGGCGCTTCACCCCGAAGGCGATCGCGATGCAACCCTCGCCGAGCTCGACAGCGCGATTGAAGCAGCGGCTCGTGACGCGCATGCGCCGCCGAGCGATTTCGCCTACGCGGTGATCGATGCGATGGCCAAAGCAACGAACGACCGCTACACGCAGTTCTTTACGCCCGACGAGTTCAAGGCGTTCAACGAAGCCCTCGATCCCAAGCGAATTGGCGGTATCGGCGTCATGATCGAGCCGGACGCGGCGAGCGGATGCGTCCGCATCACGTACGTGCTGCCCAGCACGCCCGCCGAGCGAGCCGGAATTCGAGTCGGCGACATCCTGACCGCGGTCGACGGCTTGCCGATCAAAGGCCTGGGCGTCGATGCGGTGAGTGGGCGCCTGCGCGGCAAGCCCGGCACCGTCGTAGCGGTTACGGTGCAACGCCCGAGCGCGCCGGTCGCCTTTACGATTACGCGCGAAGACGTCCAGCCTCCGACGGTCGTCTTCAAGATGCTGCCCGATGGCATCGGATACGTCTGGGTAATGGAGTTCGGCCGAGCCACGCCCGCCGAGTTCGATACGGCGATCGCGCGTTTGAACCAGCTCGGCGCGAAGGCGCTCGTTCTCGATCTGCGCAATGACGGCGGCGGCTACGTCAACTCGGCGCTCGACATTAGCTCACGCTTCATCGCCAACAAGGCGCTGCTGACGGTCGAGGAGCGCGGAAAGCATGCGACGACGATCGATGCCGACGGCGATCCTTCGATTGCGCTGCCGGTCTCCGTTCTCGTCAACCAGTACACCGCCTCGGCGTCGGAGATCACGGCCGGAGCGTTGCAGGACGATGGAGTCGGCATGCTGATCGGCGCGCGAACGTTCGGTAAAGGCGTGATGCAGACGCTGACGCCGCTTCCCGACGGCGCCGCAATCAAGATCACCACGGCTCATTATCTAACGCCGAGCCGCCGCGACATCAATCTTCGCGGCATCGATCCGGACGTTCGCGTCGACGAAAACCGTGACGCGCGTTTCGGCGAGGTCGAGCAGGACGCGCAGTTGCGCGCGGCGATCGCGCTGCTGCAGAAGAAGATCGCGCAGACGAAGAGCTAGTTACGGGCCACTAGTTGGGCTGCGGACGGCGGCGGACGAGCCGCACGACCGTCCCGTTGCGGGCGAACGAGACCTCGTCCATCAAGCGGCGCATCAAGAAGATGCCGAAGCCGCGGGCGCGATCGCCCGGCGCAACGTTCGACCGATCGCATGGTTCGGCAAACCCGATTCCGCGATCTCGGACTTCGATCGAGAGCTCGACTTCGTCGAAGGTACAAACGACCGTGATCTTTCTGCCGGTCTTCCTGCTGCCGTGCTCGACCGCGTTGCTCAGCGCTTCGCCGGCCGCGAGCCGAATATCGGAGATGGCGTCGTTGGAAAAGCCGCACTCGGCCGCAAATTGGGCGATGCCGAGGCGCGCCGCTGCTACGTTTTTGATGTCGCTCGGATAGATGGCACGGTACTGCTTTTTCAAGGTAGGCTTTCTCCTTGGAGCCTTCCCGGTTAACGCGTTTGCTTAAACCTTGCTGGGATTTCCGCCCGGCGCAGAGACGCCTCGTGGCGGCAGCGAAGGGTAACGAAGCGGGCGATTAGCTCAGCTGGGAGAGCGCCTCCCTTACAAGGAGGATGTCGGCGGTTCGAGCCCGTCATCGCCCATGTCATCCTGAGCGCAGGCGCGAAGCGCCGGAGTCGAAGGGCCGTTATGAACGCACTACAGACGCACACCGAGATCAAGATCGACCGCGACGGCGAGATCGCCCTCATCGCGATGAACCGCCCCGAGAAACGCAACGCGCTCTCGCTGCAGATGATGCGCGAGCTCGACGCTGCCTTGGCAATCCTGGCGCAAGACTCCGGCGTGCGCGCGATCGTGCTGCGCGGCGAGGGCCCGGCGTTTTGCGCCGGCCACGATCTGCGCGAACTCGTCGATCGCGACGTCGACGCCTACCGCATCATCTTCGATGCGTGCGTCGACCTGATGGCGCGCATCGCGGCGATCCCGCAACCGGTCATCGCCGAGGTCGCAAAGGTCGCGACCGCAGCCGGCTGTCAGCTGGTGGCGGCCTGCGACCTCGCGGTCGCCTCCACCGAAGCAACGTTTGCGACGCCCGGCGTGCGGATCGGGCTCTTTTGCAGTACCCCGATGGTAGCGCTGACGCGCGCGATCGGACGCAAACGCGCGATGGAAATGCTGCTCACCGGCGACGCAATCGACGCTGCAACGGCGCTCGCGTGGGGGCTGGTCAATCGCGTCGTTGCGGCCGATCGCCTTCATGACGAAACGCTCGCATTCGCGCGCAAGATTACGTCGTCGAGCCGCGGCATCGTGGGCGTTGGGAAGGCGGCGTTCTACGCGCAGGTCGATTTGGATCAGGCGCGCGCCTACGAGTATACGAAAGCGGTGATGACGTCGAATGCGCTCGAACCCGATGCGCGTGAAGGCATCACGGCGTTTTTCGAACGGCGTTCGCCGAAGTGGGAAGGCTCCGGGAGGGGTTAGTTGGGTACCGTTGAACCCGGACGGACCGCGGCGCATTAGTGTGGGCAGCGAGCGCCGCGATGAAGCAAAAAGCGTCGCCCACACCCGGTATGCGTGGCCCGACAAAAAGGGACCCGCGCATACGCGACGGCAGGAGGGCTCGCCCATGGCGAGCCCTTCTGTGATTACCGGGCGGGAGAAAAACGGGCGCGTCGGTCGAATGGAGTGGCCTGCGTGACTCTCTTCGCTCCGCGAACGCGCTATGCCGCAATACTCTTGATCGTTGCCCTGCTCGCCTCGCTTGCGGTCGCGCTCTTTCGGGCGCGCGCCGAGTCGCACGCCCGTCGCGTCGAGCTGGCAATGGATTTCACCGATTTCGACGCCTTGGCCCGCTCGTACGACTATAATCCGGCAGCGTTCTTGATCGCGCTGCGGCGCGCCGGCCTTACGTCGCTCGCGCTGACCGAAGAGCTCGGAGCCAACGTTGGATACGACGGAAAAGCCTATGCGACGACGGGCGCCGCGCTAGTGAACCAAGCCGGCATTACGCCGATCCGCGACCCGCTCCTGGCCGGGTTGGTTCGTAACCACCGCATAGTGAACGGTGCCGTCTATCTGCTCGTCTCGGATGCCTCGACCTACCATCGCTATCGCAGCGAGCTGGCGCTCCACTTCATGCCCAAGAGCGTGCGCGTTCTGCGCGCGTCGCGACCTTGGCTGATTGAGGTGCATACCCAGATCGATTACTTCAACGCAATGGCGCTGGGCATCCCAACCGATCAGATCGAATTGGCGCGACGGCTTGCGCTGCTCGTCGTTCCGCGTTTCCAAAACGACGAGCGCTTCGGCGCGCCGCAAATTAATGCGACGTTCAACGACGTGCTCCGGTACGACCCGAAGATTTCGACGGTCATCTTCTTCGGTTTGAGCAATCAGGTTCTCGGCTATCCGGATCATTTGCCGGAGGCCGCCGACGCATTCAAGCGGCACGTTTTCAACTTCGGCTCGATCGAGACGTACGACCCCAGTCAGGTCCAAAAAGGGAACGACACGCTCGCGAAGCTCGTCCCGGGCCGGACCGTGCGCGTGCAGGCGATCGCAAAGACCGAACTCGATAAGCTCAAGCTCGACGAGGTCATCGCGCGCTACGTTCTCGGCGTGCGCGAGCGCAACGTTCGCGTCGTCTATCTGCGCCCGTGGGGCCACCAAGACGGCAATCTCTCGATCGAGGCAACCAATGTCGAGATGGTCAAGCAGATCGCCGACGAGCTGCGGGCTGAGGGTTTCCGGCTGGGGCGGGCGACTCCGATCCCGCTCTATCACGGCAACAATCGCGCGCTCGTCGGTCTCGCGGCACTCGCGGTACCGTCGATTTTCGTCCTGCTCCTCGATTTCTTCGGATGGTATCGGCGCCGCTGGGCTGTCGTTGCCTACGCTCTCACGGTTCTGCTGTACGTTGCCGGCATCGTCACGCATCACGACGCGTTCGCACGCTCCGCGATCGCGCTGGCCGGCGCGTTGCTCTTTGCGACCGCGGCGTTGCTGATCCTGATTCCGGCGTGGAACGAAAGGCCTTCGGCGAGCCGCGGAACCCAGCTGGCTCGCAGCCTCGGTTGGACGCTCGCGGCGACCGGCGTTGCGCTGCTCGGAGCGCTCGTCGTCGTCGGCGTGATGAGCTCGCCGCTGGCGATGGAAGAGATCGAACGCTTCCGCGGCGTGCGGCTCGTGCTCGCGTTACCGCCGCTCATCGCGCTGGGGCTCTACCTCTTCGACAAAAGGTTCGGCGCGGGCGCGCAGCGTCCACGCGACGTGTTCCTCTCGCCGGTACTCGCCTATCAGCTCCTCGCCGGAATCGTCATCGTCGCGCTCGGCGTCCTCATGCTGGTGCGCAGCGGAAACGAGAGCGATGTCTCCCCTTCGCCGTTCGAACTCTCGCTACGGCACGCGCTCACCCACGTGCTGAGCGTGCGCCCGCGCTTTAAGGAGTTTTTGATCGGCTTTCCATGCATGATGCTGCTTCCGGCCCTGCTGCCACGTCACCGGCGCGCGATTGGCTGGCTGCTGGCGTTGGGCATTGGGGTTGGCATCGGCGACGTCATCGACACGTTCTCGCATCTGCACACGCCGCTTGAGATCTCGTTGCTGCGCATCGTCAACGGTCTCGTCATCGGCGTCATTATCGGTGCATGTGCAATCTGGGTCTATCGCCGCGTTCCGGCAAGCTCGCAGTGATGGCGCGCGTCTTGCTCTCGGGCTACTACGGTTTTGGCAATCTCGGCGACGAAGCGCTGCTGGAGGTAATCGTCGAGCGCATGCGCCGGCGCTTTCCGTCGGCACAGCTCGAAGTGCTCTCGGCAACGCCGCAAGCGACCGCGGAACACCATCGCGTTGCAACGACGGCGCGTTGGGACTGGCGGGCTATTCGCGCTGCGATCGTGAGAGCCGACGTCGTGCTCTCCGGCGGCGGCGGCTTACTGCAGAACGCGACGAGCCTGCGTAGCCTGCTCTATTACGCGGGCATCCTGCGCGAGGCAATTCGCGCGCGGCGCAAGACGATGGTCTTCGCGCAATCGGTCGGGCCGCTCGATTTTTGGGGTCGCCTCCTCGTGCGTCAGTTTTGTAAAGGGCTCGATCGCGCGACCGTGCGCGATGAACGATCGGTTCGGCTGTTACGCGAGCTGGTTTCGCGGACGCCGATCGAACGCACGGCGGATCCGGTTTTTTTATATGAATGCCCCCAAGGAGAGGCCGACCTCGCGAGCGAGGGCTTGGGACCCGAAAGCGGCGCGTACGCGGTCGTCAGCGTGCGCACTGCAACGGCGTTCCGCGATGGCCCGGCAATTATCGGGCGTGCCGTTGACCGGCTGGCGCAGCGTCACGACATTCGCGCGGCATTCCTAGCTCTGGGGGGAGCCGCCGATGCCGCAGTTTCGACCGACGTCATCCGCGCCTGCACATCGAACCCGGTGCTCTTGCCGGAATGCACGCTCGCGAAAACGGCCTCGATTCTTCGCGGCGCCAGTGTCGTCGTCGGCATGCGCTTCCACTCCCTCGTTCTTGCCGCACGCTATGCGGTGCCGTTTCTCGCGATTGCATACGATCCCAAGGTCAGCGCGCTCTGCGAAGATCTGGAGTATCCGTTGGCGCCGCTTTGGCGCATCGGCGAGCGACGCCTCAGCGAGGCCGCGATCGACGATCTCGTCGACCGCCTGGTGAACGAGCGCGACGCGCTCTCGGCGGAATTGGCGCGGCGTCGCGAATCCGTGCAAGCCGCGGCAGAACGAAATTTCGACGTGCTCGGCGAGCTTCTGCGCAAGGGTAGCGGCGATGGATTATAGGGCGACGCTCAATCTGCCCAAGACCGGCTTCCCCATGAAGGCGGAGCTTCCGAAGCGCGAGCCCCAGTGGCTCGCATGGTGGCGGGATCGCCGGACGTACGAACGTCGTTTGGAACGCAACGCTTCGAACGGAGCGTGGATCCTGCACGACGGGCCTCCCTATGCCAACGCCGATCTGCACATGGGGCACTTCCTCAACATGGTGCTCAAGGACGTTTTCGTAAAAATTGCCTTGCTCGACGGCAAGTACGCGAAGTTCGTTCCGGGGTGGGACATGCATGGGCTACCGATCGAGTATGAGACCCTCAAGTACTTGGGGGTAAAGGACTTCCACGCGATCGATCCGCTCGAACTGCGCGAGCAATGTAAAGAACGCGCTCTCTTTTGGCTCGACCGCCAACGCGAACAGCGCGTTCGTATGGGGAACTTCGGGTACTTCGATCGTCCGTATCGCACGATCGATCCCTCGTTCGAGGCAACGATCGTGAACACGCTCGCCGATCTGGCGGAGCGCCAGCAAATTTATAAAGGCCTGCGGTCGACGCTCTGGTGCATCTACGACGAAACGGCGCTTGCCGATGCCGAGATCGAATACGAGACGAGGATCTCGCCGTCGATCTACGTGCGATTCACAGCCGGGCCGGAGCAGCGTGACCGTATCCTCGATGTTTTTCAGTCAGAGGGCCTCGAGAAGGTCTCGTTTCTCATTTGGACGACGACGCCGTGGACGCTTCCGGCGAATGCCGCAATCGCGCTGCGCGCCGACGCGACGTACGGACTCTACCGCGTCGGCGACGAGGCGGTGATCGTCGCGGAAGCCTTAGCGAAGCAGAGCCTCGGGGAGCGTTTTGCGCAGGCGGCGCTGCTTGGCCGCGCGCGCGGCGCGCAGCTCGACGATCTCACCGTGCGTCACCCGTTCATGAACCGCGATTCGGTGATCGTGCTCGCCGATTACGTCGATCTGCAGACGGGGACCGGCGCGGTCCACACGGCGCCGGGCCACGGCGCCGACGACTTCGAGACCGGCATGAAGTACGGCTTACCAATTCTTAATCCGGTAGACGCGACGGGTCACTTTACGGCCGAAGCCGGACCCTACGCGGGGATGCAGATCTTCGAAGCAAACGCGAAAATCGTTGAGGATCTCCTGGCGAGCGGCCAACTTTGGAGCGCCGGTGAGTACGAGCATTCGTATCCGCACTGCTGGCGTTGTCACAACCCGGTGATCTTTCGCGCGACCACGCAGTGGTTTCTCGCAATGGATCAAAACGTGTTGCGGCAGCGGACGATCGACGCGACCGATGGCGTCGAGTACACGCCGGAGTGGGGACGCGCGCGCCAGCGCCAGATGATCGAGACGCATCCGGAATGGTGTCTTTCGCGGCAGCGCACGTGGGGCACGCCGATTCCGTCGCTGGTCTGTCTGCAATGCGGCGAGGCGGTGCTCGACGCGCGCGTCGCGCGGCTTGCGGCCAAGCGCTTTGGCGAAGCCGGCGCGAGCGTGTGGTGGAGCGATCCGGTTGAGGTCTATCTCCCGGCCGACTTCGTCTGTACCAACTGTCGCAGCGCTCGATTCGAGAAAGAGAAGAACATCGTCGACATCTGGTTTGAATCGGGCGTGACCCATCTCGCCGTTCTCGGTCACGACGGTGTGCCGTGGCCCGCCGATCTCGTTCTCGAAGGCGGCGACCAGTTTCGCGGATGGTTTCGGAGCTCGTTGATAACCGGAGTCGCAATCAAAGGCCGCGCGCCCTATCGTCGCGTCATGAAGAACGGCTGGGTGAACGACGAGCAAGGGCGTCCCATGTCCAAATCGCGCGGCACCGGTATCGGCGCCCTCGATGCGATGGGGCGCTGGGGCGCGGACGTCCTACGGCTCTGGGCGGCTTCGGTCGAACCAATCGACGACGTGCGCTTTGGGCCGAACGTGATCGAACAGGTAGGACGCGTCTATCGCAACATTCGCAACCGTATGCGCTTTATGATTTCGAATCTCGACGGCTTTGCGCCAGGCGACGTCATTACGCGCGACGCGATGGAGCCGATCGATCGTCTTGCCTGCGGCGTAGCGGACGCCTTCGTCGCGAATGTCAAGCGCGCATACGATGGGTGCGAAATTCACGACGCGTATCTCCGAATCGTCGAGTTCGAGAGTGGGATGTCGAGCCTGTATTTCGACGCGTTGAAAGATCCGCTCTACTCGCGCGCGGCCTCCGACCCCCGGCGGCGCAGCGCGCAATCCGCTTTGCTGTACGTGCTGACGCGCTTTCTGACCGTGCTCGCGCCGGTGCTTTCCTTCACTGCCGAGGAGGCATGGCAAGCCGTGCCCTCCGAATTGCGCGGCGACGCGGAGAGCATCTTCGATACGTCGTTCGATGCCGGGCGCCAACGCGGCGCCGCGTCGGAGAGCGATCTGCGCCTTTGGCAGCAGTTACGCGCGCTGCGCGCGCGCGTCGCGGCGTCAACGAACCCGCGTGATTTCGAAGCCCAGCTGCGCCTTACCGTAATGCCGGGTGCGTACAAGCGGCTCGCAGATCTGGGTGACAATTTGCGCGAAGCGCTCGTCGTTTCGCAGCTCACGCTGGACTCTAGCGAGGGAAGCGACGGCGAAGCCGGCGACGGCGTGGTCGCGTTCGAGCTCTTACCTGCAGCGGGCGAAAAATGCGTGCGCTGCTGGAAGTTCCGCAAGCTCGGGACGGACCCAGGGCATCCTTCGATCTGCGCCGATTGCGCGCAGGTCGTTCGCGCGCTCCAAGAAGACTAGGTCCACTCGCCGCGGCGGAAGGTCTCCCATCTGCCCGCTTCGATTGCGGTCCGGGCTTCGCGCGCGAGCGCGTTGAGCAAATAGAGGTTGTGATACGAAAGCAGCACCGGCCCCAGCATCTCTTTTGCGCGAAAGCAGTGCGAGAGATAGGCGCGTGTGTAGGTCGTGCAGGTCGAACAATCGCAGCGCGGATCGAGCGGCGAAGCGTCGCTGATAAATGCGGCGTTGAAGATGTTGAGTTCGCCGTCGTGCGTCATCGCACGCCCATTGCGCCCGCAGCGCGTCGGATAGACCGAATCGAAGAGATCGATCCCCGAATCGATCGCCGCGATCAGATCGCGGGGCGTACCGACGCCCATGAGATAGCGCGGCTTCTCTTCCGGAAGGAGCGCGGCGGTCGAACGCGCGCAATCGTACATTTCTTCGCGCGTTTCGCCGACCGAAAGGCCTCCGATAGCGTAGCCGGGGAAACCGAGCTCGATGACGTCGCGCGCGCTGCGCTCGCGCAGCGTTCGATCGAGTCCGCCCTGCACGATCGCAAAGAGCACGGTTCCGTCGCGGGCAGGCACCGCCGCCGAGCGTCGCGCCCAGGCGCTCGTCAAGCGCACCGACTCTTCGAGTTCTGCGCGGGGCGCGGGCAGTTTCACGCAGACGTCGAGCACCATGGCGACGTCGCTGCCGATGCGCTGCTGAAATTCGACCACGTTTTCCGGAGTGAAACGATGCTCGCTTCCGTCGAGATGAGACGCGAAGGTGACGCCGTCGTCGTCGAGGCGCCGCCGGCTCTCCAGACTAAAGACTTGGAATCCGCCCGAATCGGTAAGGATCGGTCGATCCCAGGCCATGAACTGGTGAAGCCCACCGGCCGCCTCGATCGGCGCGATTCCGGGGCGCAACCAGAGATGGTACGTGTTCGAAAGCACGATCTGCGTCTGCGCCGCGCGCAACTGCGCCGGCGTCACGCCTTTCACCGATGCCGCGGTGCCGACCGGCATGAAGCACGGGGTTGCGACCTCGCCGTGTGCCAATCGTAAGCGGCCGCGCCGCGCGCCGCCGTCGCGCGCTACGAGACCGAACATGCAACGCGCGCGCGCGCGCGCCGATATGCGGGGGGCGGCTCGACCTCAAACTCCATCGGTTCTTCGCTGCTGGGAT
>CAVWOR010000016.1:0-12171 GCA_963756635.1 Vulcanimicrobiota bacterium | reverse complement strand
CGGCAGCGATTATAACCACGGTCGCGATTCTGGCCGGATGCTCGTTCCAAAACCGCAACGAGCGGGAAGCCGACCGCATCACGCGCGCTGTGATCGCAAACGACTTCAAACCGGTGGAAAATGACGTCGCTAAAGGCATCGCGATGACGCGGGTGCAAATCGCTGCGTGGTCGGACGAGCTGAACGCACAAGGCAAGCTCCTTTCGGTCAAAGAGATTAGCGCGAGCTGCTCTCCAGGCTGGCACTGCTTCGACGTGAAGTTCCAAAAGCACGATTATGTCGAACGAATGCGCTTCGATGAGTCCGGAAAGGTCGTGAACTGGGACTTCCACATGGCCAGCAAATAGTTACGATTGCCGACGTCCGAGCGGCGGCGTCGCGCCTCTCAGGCATCGCACACCGCACGCCGGTCGTGACCTCCGCAACGTTGAACCAGCGTTGCGACGCGCGGCTTTTTTTGAAATGCGAAAACCTTCAGCGGATGGGTGCATTCAAATTTCGGGGTGCGTACAATCTTTTGTCTACTCTTTCGCCGGCACAACGGGCGCGCGGCGTCGTCGCGTTCTCGAGCGGCAACCACGCGCAAGGCGTTGCGCTCGCGGCGCGGCTGCTCGGAATTCCTGCGACCATCGTCATGCCCCTCGACGCACCGGCCGTCAAGCTCGCGGCGACCCGCGAGTATGGCGCTGAGATCGTGCAGTACGAGCGCGCGAGTATGGATCGTGAAGCGATCGCGCGCGGCATTGCGTCCGAGCGCGGAGCCACGCTCGTACCCCCATTTGACGACCCACGTATCGTTGCGGGTGCCGCGACGGCCGCGCTCGAGCTATTGGAAGATGCCGGCGCGCTCGATGCGCTTGTCGTTCCGGTGGGAGGCGGGGGGTTGATCGGCGGGACGTCGATCGCCGCTCACGCGATGGACGCTTCGATCGCGATCTACGGGGTCGAACCGAAGGCCGGCGACGATTTCGCGCAGTCGCTCGCGCGCCGCGAGCGCGTCGCCATTGCCGTTCCGAGAACGATCGCCGACGGATTACAGACGACGTCACCAGGCAAGCTAACCTTCGCGATCGCGCTTGAGCACGTGCTCGCGGTCGTGACGGTCTCCGACGACGAACTGCGCGAGGCGATGCGCTTTGCCTTCGAACGTCTGAAGCTCGTGGTAGAACCGAGCGGCGCCGCCGCGCTCGCCGCGCTCTTACACGGCAGAATCCCGGGCGTTGCGGGCAAGCGCGTTGGCGCGATCATCAGCGGAGGCAACATCGACCCCGCTCGCTTCTCCGAGTTGATCGCCGGCTAGAGACCCCGAGCCGCCGCCAACGACGGACGACGGCTCCGGGGATTCATTGTATTTCGATGCCTTACATCGAGCTCTGCGCGGCGATGTTTCCGCAGGCGACGTACTTGCCCAAATCCGTCGTACTTTCGTGCACGTTGATGGCATTGGCGCCGCCAAGCAGTTTGTCGATCGTAACTCCCTTGACTACGGTGGTCGAGCTCCCGTTGACGACACTTGTTAATGGGTACGCGACACCCTTGAGGTCCGCGCACGTTCCTTCATGAATGTGAGCGGGCTGCGCCGTCGCCGGCGCTCCTTTGAGCGAGATCACGACCTTCACGTCGCTTCCGACTTGCGTCAACGCAGCGCTTCCACTCTCACCCGAAGCGTTCTGTTGCTGCAGCGCAACGGTGAGGCTCGACGTTGCCGCGCCGGCGGACGCGAACTGCGTGACGGTTATGAACGCGAATGAGGCGAGCACCAGGCTAAGACTCTTCATCTGAGTTCCTTTCAACACGTTGAATTTACGGTGACGTTGCTTTCGAGTTCTCGAGTGCGCGCACCGCTTCGGCGGCCTGACGGGTGGGCGGCGCATCGGCGCCATCTACCGTGTCGAGCAACGACGCTGCCTGCTCGTTGACCGATGCGAGGGCTGCGGCGGCTTTTGCATTGCCCGCCGCTTTCGCCGCCACCGCTCGAGCGTAACTACGGTCCATCAACGCTGCGAGCCGGCGAGCGAGGAAATATTGTTCCTCGAGTGCTCGGTGCGAAATGGAGACGCGCGGATTCATGGCAACCTCGAGCGGCCGCTGCACCGTTCGTCCGTCGACGTCGAGGCGAACCGTATATCGTCCCGGAACGACGAGCGGCCCTTGCGGCACGCGCGGCGTGTCGTGCGGCACGGCCGAAATCGGCAGATCTTCTTGGAGCGAGCGTGGCGGCTGCTCGCGCAGATCCCAGACGAAACGATGCATTCCCGCATCCGTCGCCGGTCTCACGAACGGCTGCTCCCAATACTGTGGTTTGTCGAGATTCGGAATCGGCGGCGGCGCGGCGTCGTCACTTGAGTACCTGCGCACTTGGCGGCCAGTACCGTCGTAGATCGAGATCGCGACGCGGCTCGCCGGAGATGCAAGCGCGTAATCGATGATGGCTCCGTCGGGCGGGTTCTCTCCGGTGGGTTCCTCGGGCGGCAGCGGCGTGTCGGTGTTCGTGCTGCGCTGCACGCGATAGGCAAGTGCCGGCGCGAAGAGGTATGCCCTGTCATCCTGAGCCTGTCGAAGAATGTCTCGTCCCTGCGCTAATTCTCTCAAGGGCTCGACGTCGTCGAGGATCCAGAAGCCGCGGCCGTGTGTCGCGACGATCGCGTCGTTTTGGTGGACGATCAAGTCGCGGACCGACGTGTGGGGAAGATCGAGCTGCAACGACTGCCATCGTGTGCCTGAATCGAAGGATACGTAGACGCCGTTCTCGGTGGCGGCGTAGAGAAGGCGCGGCTCGACGGGATCTTGACGTACGGCGTTGATCGGCTGATTCGGCAAGCCGTTTACCGCAAGCTGCCACGTCGCGCCGCCGTCACGCGTCACGTAAACGTATGGTCGCAGATCGTCGAGACGAAACCGGTTAACCGCGACGAAGGCCGTAGTATCGTCGAAGCGCGACGTATCGATCTGCGCGATTTTGCTCCACGGCGTCAACGCCGGCGGCGTGATATTTTTCCAGTGGAGTCCTCCATCGCGAGTGATCCACACCAAACCGTCGTCCGTTCCGGCCCAAATCGTGCCTTCGCGAACGCGCGACGGGGCGAGCGCATAGACGACACCGCGATGCGCGCCGTGCTGCGGATCGTCGGCTTCAAACGATCCGAGAACCGGCGGTACGCCGGGCCGCGCGCGGGTGAGATCGGGGCTGATCGCGCGCCAGCTCTGGCCGCCGTTCTCCGTTAGGAAGAGTACGTTCGTTCCAAAGAAGAGGCGATGCTCGTCAAACGGGTCGAACGCCAACGGCTCGGTACGAACCGTGCGATACTGCTTCGAAGGCAGGGCGATCGGCGAGACTTCTTGGGTTTGGCCCGTGCGCTCGTCGAATTTTTCGACCTTCCCTCCGAAGAGCGTGCCGGGATGAAGCGGATCGGGAACGACGTAGCCATACTCCTGCGCGCCCACCGGGTGCCAGTCGCGTTCGGTCGTTTCGCCCCAGTCGCCGCGACTCTGCACGCATGCCGAACCGCTCTCTTGCTGACCGCCGCAAATCCAGTACGGAAAACGCCGATCGGCGTTGACGTGATACATTTGCGCCGTAGGCTGGTTGTACCACGAGCTCCAGGTCGCGCCACCGTCGACGGAGATGGTCGCGCCTTGATCGCTCGCAAGCGCGATGATTCTTGAGTCGCGCGGGTTGATCCAAACCGTGTGGTAATCATCCCCGCCCGGCGCGCCTTTGATCGCGACGAACGTGCGGCCACCGTCGGTCGAGCGGTACGTCGACGTGTTGGTAAGATAGATGGTCTGCGGATCGTGCGGATCGACTGCGAGTGAGATAAGGTCGTCGCCTCGTTGCGCGATCTCCTCGGCATCGTTGACGCGCGTGAAGTGAGCGCCCGCATCGTCGCTGCGGTAGAGCGCGCCCGCGTCCTGGCCCTTGGCTTCCACGTCGGCGTAGGCATAGACGACGCTCGCGTTGCTCGGCGCGACCGCAACCTCGGCGCGCCCCATGCGACCCGGCAATCCGCCGCCCAACTGCATCCAGGTCGTGCCGCCGTCGCTCGACTTAAAGATGCCGCTTCCGGGGATTTCGAACGACGCGCCGATTTCCCAGGGTGCCTGCCGTGCCGCCCAAAGCGTCGCATAGATTACCTTTGGACTCTGCGGGTCGAGCACGACATCGAAGCCGCCGACATTCTCGTTTTCGAAGAGGACGCGCTGGAAGGTTGTGCCGCCGTCCAGCGAGCGGTAAATCCCGCGCTCGGAATTGGGACCATATGGATGGCCGAGCACCGCGACGAAGAGTCGGTTCGCATCGCTGGGGTCGACGGCCATCGAGGCGATCTGCTCTCCATCGCGCAAGCCGAGATGGGCCCACGTCGCGCCGCCGTCCGTGGATTTGTAGATTCCATCGCCCACGGCAAGGTCGGGGCGTTGTAAGCCTTCGCCGCTTCCTGCGTACACGATTCGTGAATCGCTCGCGGCGACGGCCAGCGCGCCGACCGAACCCGTCGGCTGCCGATCGAAGACCGGCGTCCAGGTGCGGCCGGCATTGTCGCTCTTCCAAATTCCGCCGTTGACGGCAGCAATATAGAAGAGGTTCGGTTGCGTTGCGACGCCGTCCAGCGCGACGGTTCGTCCTCCGCGCATCGGACCGACGAAACGCCAGTGCATCGATTGATAGAACGATAGTGCGACGTTCTGCGCGCCCACGCTTGCGGTCTCGAGCAGCAGCGCGATTCCGGCTGCCATGAGGGCGCGTTTCAACGCCGGCTGCCGTTTTGCCGGCGACGGTTCGGCTGGAAGGCCGGCCCAATCTTCCAATGCGTTTTGCGCGGCAAGGACGTGTCGACGTCGTCACAACCGATCGGCGTAAAGTCGCGGCAGTCGCTCGGGCGCGCCGGATAGATGCCGCAGTAGTGCCTGCCGCTGCGCTCGCCCATCAGGAAGACGCATTGGTCGCCGACGTCGTCGCTGACTTTGCGCAGCCAGCCGACGTGATAGCCGTCGGCCGACGGCCGCTCGATCACGTAACGGCGCAGCGTTTCCTTATAGCTGATCGCGAGGTGATCGGCGATACGTTGTACGTCTGCCTTACTCACGAATGGCTCGTATCCGCTGCAACATTCCGCGCAGCCGGGCGGGCAGGCGACGTTCTCCGGCATGTCTTTGAGATGCGCGCGTGAGAGTTCGATGACACGTGCGATTGCTTCAACGAATGCCGGATCGTCGTTGTACTTGTAGACCCACTCGCGGCGAGTGATTTCGTTTGCGTTGTAATAGCGCGAAGTTTTTTCGTCGAACTCGACCGTGATGTGCTCTTCGTCGATCTCGATGCGGTTGACGTGTTCGAGCGGTCGGGCATCGAGCAGCTCGGGATGCGTCGGCTGTGCGGTCCGGCGCGCGTAGTTTCGCAAATTGATGAGGTCGATCGTCTCCATAACGGAGCTTCGATTCCCTCGGCTTGCGGGTACGGCCTCCGCAGAGGGCAAAAGATAGCAGCCATGCAAACGGCTATCGGCGTGGATCTCGGCGGCTCTCACGTGACCGCGGCGGTTGTCACGGAGGACGGGGCGATCCATGGACAGCACGAGCAAGACCTCGAAGACCTGCGCTTCGAGGCTGTGATCGCCGCGCTCGATGCGACGATCGGCATGGCGCTGCGGGACGCCGGAGAGGTCGCCGGAATCGGAGTCGGCGCGCCCGGCAACATCGACGCCCACTCCGGCGCGATCATCTATAGCCCGAACTTCGGGTGGAAAAACGCACCGCTGGGCGCGGCGCTTCGCCAGAAATTCGGGACGCCGGTCTTCGTCGCTAACGACGCGCGGTGCGCGACGCTCGGCGAGTATACGTTTGGAACGGGCAAGCAAACCAAGGACTTCGCGCTCCTGACCCTGGGCACGGGAATCGGCGGCGGAATTGTCGGCCAAGGCCAGCTGCTGCTCGGCAATCAGTGCGGTGCAGGTGAGATCGGCCACCACCAGATCCGCCCGAACGACGGCTTCGTGTGCGGCTGTGGAAAAATCGGCTGCTTCGAGGCGCAAGCCTCGGGCACCGGACTCATTCGCCACGCCTTTGCACTCGCGCCGTCGTTTCCACGCAGCCAGCTGCTCGACGTTGCTCGAGACAAGCTCAGCTCCAAAAAGATCCGCCGGGCGGCGCAGGCCGGCGACGGTCACGCTCTTGCGGCCTGGGAGAACTTCATTAGCGATCTCGCCATTGGGCTGGCAAACGTGGTCGCATTCGTCAATCCCGAGAAGATCGCGTTAGGCGGTGGAGTCTCGAGCGCCGGCGACTTCATGCTCGACGCGGTGCGACCGCAGGTCGACGTGTTGACGACGATGGTGCCGAAAGGAACCACGCAAATTGTCGTCGCGTCACTCGGCAACGATGCCGGCCAAGTCGGCGCGGCCACGATGGCGTTACGGGGAGGCCTGACTACCGGTGCGCCGGTTGCGGTGTAACGCCGTCGCTCTTGCGGTTCTGGTGGCGTTAGCAACGCTGCCGGTCCAATCCCAGAGCGGCGATCCGATTCACAAGATTCGGCACGTCGTCATTATCATGCAAGAGAACCGCTCGTTCGATACCTACTTCGGAACGTTTCCCGGCGCGGACGGAATTCCGATGGTCAACGGCGTGCCGACGGTTTGCGCGCCCGATCCGCGGCAGGGGACCTGCGTGCGGCCGTATCACGACGCGGATGATCTCAATCGCGGCGGCCCGCATAGCGCAAAAGCCGCGGTCGCCGACATTGGCGGCGGCAGAATGGACGGTTTCATCGAGACTGCCCAACGCGCTCGGCGCGTCTGTCGCGATCCAAATGCCTCCAACTGCGCCGGTACGGTGGATGTGATGGGCTACCACGACGGGCGTGAGATTCCAAACTACTGGCGGTATGCGCGCGATTTCGTTCTTCAGGATCGGCTCTTCGAACCGAACGCATCGTGGAGTCTTCCACAGCATCTCTTTATGGTTTCCGAGTGGTCGGCCTGGTGCAAGCGCATCGGCGATCCGATGAGTTGTGCAAACGAGCTGCAAGAGCCCGACTACCCTCCCGATTTCCGCGCGCGCAATCCGCGTTTCCGGCCGCCCGCACCGGGACGCCCCGATTATGCCTGGACCGATTTGACGTATCTGCTGCACGCTCGCCACGTCGGTTGGGCGTATTACGTTATGGCCGGTACGCAGCCCGACTGCGCCAACAACGAAGACGACTGCGGTCCCGTGCAGCAAAAAGCCAAGACTCCGGGGATATGGAATCCGCTGCCGTACTTCGATACGGTAAAGCGAGACGGCGAGCTAGGAAACGTTCGCGACCTTCGTGACTTTTATGCGGCCGCCGCTAACGGAACGCTTCCGTCGGTCGTATGGATCGCCCCCGCCGGACCGTACAGCGAACATCCACCCGCGCTCGTAAGCCGTGGGCAAGCATACGTGACCGGTCTGATCGACGCGATCATGCGCGGGCCCGATTGGAAGAGCACCGCGATCTTCTTGAGCTGGGACGATTGGGGAGGCTTCTACGATCACGTCGTCCCGCCGCGCGTCGACGTGAACGGCTATGGCTTGCGCGTTCCCGGAATCGTCATTAGTCCGTACGCGCGAAACGGCTTTATCGATCACCAAATGCTCAGCCACGATGCGTACGTAAAATTCATCGAGGACGATTTCCTCGCCGGCGGTCGGATCGACCCGAAGACCGATGGCCGGCCCGACCAGCGTCCGACGGTGCGCGAGAACGTTCCTATTCTTGGCGACCTGCGCGCAGACTTCGACTTTCGCCAACCCCCGCGACCGCCCGACATCCTGCCCGGCGGCATCGTCTGGACGGGAGCGCCAACGCAATAGACGTTCCGGAGTAGGCCAGGTCTTTAAACCGCCGCGGCGGTTTGGAGAATGCGCGCCGGCGCATCGTCCGCCGGGATCGTTCCGTTTTCCACGATTGAGTTGATCAGCGCGGCGATACGCCGCGAACTGCGGCGGGGTGCAACGATCTCCTGATTATGGCGGATGGATGCCAAGCGTTCCGGCGTGGAAATCAAGCTGCGCACCGCTGAAACGACCGTCGGCGCTCCTTGTAGGGCAATCACCCCGAGGCCGTTGTGACGCACGAAGTCCACGTTTCCGCGCTCCTGACCGGGAACGTAATCGTAGACGACCACGGGAAGCTGGGCCGCATTCGCTTCGGCGAGCGTTCCGGGGCCGGCTTTGGTGACGAGCAGATCGACCGCCCGAAAATATTCGGGTATCTTGTCGGTAAAGCCGAGCACGTGCATCGGCGTCGGCAGCGTGGCCGAAAGTTCGCCGAGTTTCGCGGCAAGCGGTTCGTTACGGCCGCACACCACGACGAGCTCGATCGGTAGGCGCGCGCGAGCCAGGGCGAGCGCCGTGGAGAGGAGTTTGCCACCGCCTTCCCCGCCTGCCATCAGCATGACGACTGGGCTGCCGGGCGGCAGATTCAAAAGGGCGCGAAGGTCGGCTTTGCTTCCGGTGACATCGTCGAATTTTGGATGGATCGGATGGCCGAGTAAGCGAAGCCGCGCGGGTGACACCCCGCGCGAGAGCGCCCGCTGATAGACTTCCCGCGCGGGCACGACGACTGCGTCGGCCTCCGGAACGAGCCACGACTCGTGCACTTTGCCGAGGTCGGTGATCACCGTTATTACGGGAACGTGTTGCATGCATGCGTCGTCCCGAGCGCGCAGGGCGGCGTGGTTGAGAAGCGGATGAACCGAAACGATAACGTCGGGCCGGTAGCCTATAAAGAGATCGCGCAGGCGCTCGCGATAGAGCGGTTCGCAAAACCGCACCAACGCTCGATAGCGACGCCGTCCATTCGTGGCATGATAGAGGGCGCCGTAAATCGGCGGGGCATAGCGCAGGGCCATGCTGTAACCGAGACCGAGTTGGGTGAGGGGAAAGGCGCAGTGCGCCGCGACGTCCTCAATGCGGGGTTCGTAGACGTGGGGCGATCTCGTCTCATCCAAGGCAGCGGCAATTGCGTTGGCAGCGCTGCGGTGGCCGCCGCCGGTATCCGAAATCAACAGAAGTGCCCGCTTGGTCATCTGATCTCCCGATTAGGCTCTGGCAGGCACCCTCCTCGTGGCGCGCCTGCCGCCGTTGGCGTCCGGCTGCTGGTGTGGGCAAGCTGGTCAAAGACGCCCGAGCTGGCGCATCGTAGAAGCGGAAGGATCGCCAAGCCCGATATCGGGGTTTCGGTGGTGCCCATCCTGGTCCTCGGGGGAGCACCATCCCCGAGCGGACGGAGGGCGGCTCGTTGCCCGGGTTGGGGTCCGCCTCTCAGGGCGCCCCGCAGCCCGAACCAGAGATGCTGGGGAACGTAATAGGAGGACGTCGAGGCGGACTCGCCGCGACAAGTGTGACGATGAGAACGGTTATAAAGAGCATACTGGCGGCGGCCTCTTTGAGCAGCTGCACCGTCCCTACGATATACCACGCCAAATACCACATCAACGCGAACCTGAGCGCCTCGGTGCATCTCGCTCGCGCGCTGAACATCGCACTAAGTTGGCCATCGCCCGCCGACGTCGACGCTCTCAAGGGCGCGGTGTTGATTCGAGATGGTCCGCGTCTCGCGCAGCCCGAGCTGGCGATTGCCCGTGCGATACTTCGTACGAATGCGCGGCTAGTCCAGGCCGACGCTTTGCTTTTTGCCGGCGCGACCGTACGTGCCGCACGAGCGAACTCCCTTCCGCCAGAGTTTCTCGGCGCCGCACTCTTGCAAGAGTCGGCCTACGACCCGCAAGCGCTATCGTCGGCAGGCGCCGTGGGGATCGCGCAATTCATGCCGGAGACCGCAGCCGCCGCCGGAGTCGACCCATACGATCCGTTCGCCTCGATCGATGGCGCGGCGGCGTTGTTGGGCGGCTACGTCGTTGCTTACCAAGATCGTTATGCCGATGCATATGCCGCGGCGCTTGCCGCATATAACGCCGGTCCGCTCGCTGTGGCTCAGTATCGCGGCGTCCCGCCCTACGCAGAAACGCAGGAGTACGTCGCGCTGATCTTCGATCGCTGGGCTCGCATCGTTTCGTACGAGGGCACCGGCGCCCCGTCAATGTAGTTTACCTCGAGCGAAGCCGAGGGGTCAGGATGACAAGACGCCAGAGCGAAAGAACATCCTCGGATGAGGTTGATCGAATTCGCAGCTGTGGCGCTCGCCGCGCTCGCAGCCAGCGGATGCGCGTTGAGCGCGAGCCCCGCCGATGGGTTGAATTTTAAGGCACCCGCGGGGTGGCGATCGTCGCCTGGGATCATGGGATTCATGCAATTCTGGCGACCGCCGGCCGACGACCGAGAAGTGCTGATGCTCTTTAAGTCGCCGAAGCCGCTACAGCCGAGCGACGTTTTTTCCAACGCTCAACTTCACGATACGTTGAAGAACGTCACCATCGAGCGACGCAATTCGATCGAAATTTGCGGGCACCAGCCCGCGACATACGTTCAGGCGCTCGGCTCGTCCGACCGCCACGGCGACGAACGCGTCGACATGGTGATGACCAACACCGCCGGCAGCGGCTATTTCGCCATGTACGTTCGCCCGCTTCAAACTACTCCGAATCCGAGCGCCCAGGCGGCGCTTCGAGAACTCTGCGCGAAATCGTGATCGCTTGGCGCGCTCGAGTGGCTTAAAACAACTCTTCGCGCGTCAGCCGCTCGGGTGGACTGCAGCCCCGACTTCGGGTCCGAAGCTGCGACGAGTCTTAGGCTGGCCCGCGTTGACCGCCATCGGTTTAGGAACGATGCTCGGCGGCATTTTTCCGACGATCGGCGCGGGCGCGCACTCGGCCGGCCCGGGCGTGATCCTCGCTTACGTGCTTTCCGGACTCGTCAGCCTTTGCGTAGCACTCTGCTACGCCGAGTTCGCATCGATGGTGCCCGTCGCCGGAAGCGCCTACACCTACGCGTACGCGACGCTCGGCGAGCTTGTGGCTTGGATTATCGGCTGGGATTTAATCTTGGAGTACGGCCTCTCGCTCGCACCAACCGCATCGTCCCTCTCCGATTATTTTCAACACATGCTCGCCAACATCGGTATCGTTTTTCCGAGTTGGTCGCAGACGGCGAATCTGGGCGGATCGCACCCGCAAATCGATCTCTTCGCCGCGATCGCGACGTTGGCAATCGCGCTGCTCGTTGCAGTCGGTATCCGCGAATCCGCGAGCGTCAACGGAGCGCTCGTCGTGCTTCAGATCCTCTCGATGCTCGTCTTCATCGTCGCGGTCGCGCACGCGATTCGTCCGGCGAACTTGCATCCGTTCACGCCCTTCGGGTATCATGGCGTACTCGCTAGCACCGCGCTGGTCTTTTTCGCCTACATAGGCTTTGACACGGTTACCGTCGCTTCGGAAGAGGCGAAGCGTCCAGAGCGCGACGTGCCGCTCGGCATCATCCTCGCGCTCGCGCTCGGAGGCGCCCTTTACGTCGGGTTGACGCTCTGCACGGTCGGCGTGTTGCGATTCGACCGCCTCTCCGACGGCGCGGCGATGCTCGACGCGCTGGGATCGGTCAGCAAGAGTCACGCGCTCTATTGGATCGTCGCGTTCGGTGGTCTAGCGGGAAATACGACGGTCATGCTCACGTCGCTGCTCGGGCAGGTCCGGATCTTTTACGTGATGGCGCGCGATCGTATGCTGCCCCCGGGAGTCGCGCGCATCCATCAGGTCTTTCGTACGCCGGCGCGCATGACGGTAATAACCGGAACGATCGTCGCCGTATTCGCGGCTCTTTTGCCGCTCACACAGCTGCTTACCTTAGTGAATATCGGTACGCTCGCAGCCTTCGCAATCGTCTGTGCCGGAGTCTTGGTACTTCGTTTCGTCAATCCCACGGCGAAGCGCCCGTTTCGGGCACCGTTGCTGCCGCTCTTTTCGATCGCCGGAGCGGCCTCGTGCCTCTACCTTGTCACGGGCCTGCAGGTAGATACGTGGATTCGCTATGGGCTTTGGTTCGTCGTGGGGATCGTCGTCTACGCGTTGTACGGTTTTCGAAACTCGCGGCTGCGCATAAAGCTCATCGAGCCATAAAAAAGGTTTACTCCTCCCCCTGGCGGGAAGTCGGCGCCCTTGACTATTCGCACCGCCGTCTCCGACCGCTTCGAACTCATCACCGTGCCGTCGTCGCGCGGCATACCGTCGTTTGCGCAGGACGTCGCTCGCGGTCTTA
>CAVWOR010000015.1:0-5676 GCA_963756635.1 Vulcanimicrobiota bacterium | reverse complement strand
CAGAGTCGCTATCCGGCTCGGACTAACTCGAAACAACAGAATCTCGCACTGGAACACGGGCATTGGCGCATTGTATGGGTTAATCACATAATCCGATGTTGCATCGGAGGAAGAGCCGCACGTTCGACGAGGCATTGCTTCAGGACATTTGTGCGATGGTAATTCCGACCTTGCAAGAGAACGATGAACCGAAGACCGTTCGTATCCTCAAGACTCCGCTCTTCGCAATCGGCCGTTAGAGGGTAGCGGGAGCATCCCGAAGCATGATTCTCCGACGTGACGAATAGCTGGGCGTTCTGGGTCATGTCGGCGGGCTACTTGCTCATCGGCTTGCTTTGGGGTTTCTGGCTCGGGTCCGTGAGGTGCCGCAGCGCTCATGGGAATACACCTGGGGCAGGCAGGATAGCGTTTTGCCCGCGCTGCGGCGAGCCGATAAGGCGCCCAGAAGCAGGCCGCGGGCAAAAGTAGCCGGCGACGGGGGCCGAGGCGCTAAAGCCAAGCCCCTGAAGTGCCGTAAAGAATAGTGCGGGCCCTCCTCCTTTGAGAGGGGCTGCGCTTTCGGTTGGAGGTAGTCATGGACAACAAAAAGGGCGTTTACGTTACGCCTTTCCAACGCTACGGCGCTGTCGCGCTGGCCCTCTTCTCCGTTTGTTACACCGTCGTGGCGGCAAAGATGATACAACATGCCGCGGTAACTTCGTCGGTGTCGTCGTCAGCGTCGATTCCACGAACCGTTGCCGTGCCCGGTGGGACCATCGTTATCGTGCCTGAGCGATGGGGTTTTCAACTGACTCCTCCTAAGGGCAGAAAGTAGTCCTTCCGAAGGAGCAGGCGGCCCCGCCGCTTGGCCGGCACTCGGCAGTAGCGATTTCCGACGATTCCGTCGCCCACCGTTTATGCCTTGCCGTAACGAGCGAATCGGCGACCACGCGATTCGAGCAGGTTTGCCGGGTCGTGCAGCATGGCCGGGGGCGAGCCGCTCGGTTTGGCGATCGCTCGAAGCGCTACACGCTGCCGCTAGCCGTCAATGCTTGCACCATTACGTTGTCTTGCGAGCGCGGCCTTTGCGCCGCGTAATCCATGCCCCAATAGCAGAGCGCTTTGACGACCGGCTCCAGCGTACGGCCAAACGGGGTGATCGAGTACTCGACTTTGGGCGGTACGTTGGTGTAGACCTTACGCGCGATGCAGCCGTCGCGCTCGAGCTCGCGTAACTGTAGCGTGAGCATACGCTGTGTCGCTCCAGGTACTCGCCGACGCAACTCGCCAAAACGCAAGACCGGATTGGTCAACAAGTGGAAGAGCAAGATGCCTTTCCAGCGCCCACCGACCACGTCGAGCGTTTGCTCTACGGGGCACTTCGGATATGGTTTTGCTTCTGGAACGGATCTGCGCATAGCCTAGTATCCTTGTTGATACTACATCTCAGTAGTGTGCCTACTTGCAGCTAGCGCCATTATACATCAAAATCGATGCAATGGAGGCGTTATGATCGTACGAACTATCGTGAGCAGCCTAGCCTTCGCGGGGCTTGCGCTGATGCCGGCATCGGCTCAGACGGTCCGCGTTGCGCATCCCCAGCTCGGCATAATCATCTCTGACAAGGACGGTACGACGGTGGGCGAGGTCGCGGACGTCCTGCGTGCCGCGGCCGATCGCGAACAGGTGAAGCTCATTTTCGTGCCGATGTCGGGCAGCACCGCGCAAACGCTGGAGAGTGGCGCCGCCGATGCCGTGGCTCCGCTTCTCGCCACGCCGGAGGGTTTGCAGCACTACGATTTCACGGAGACGCTCGTTACATCGGGCGGCGGCCTTTTCGTACGCGCGCCAAATCCGGCACCGAGTGACCTTCAATCGTTGGCCGGCAAGACCGTCGTCACGCCGAGCTGGGGGCCCTTCGTCGGTTACATCGAGAAGAACTTTCCGAACGTCCGAGTCGTGGGGGTTAGCAGCTATCAGGAGTGCCTCGATCGTGTGCTGGCCGGTAACGCCGATGCGGCCGCTTTGAACATCCAGGAAGGCGCCAGCGTCGTTTCCGAATCGTATGCCGGAAGAATCTCCGAGCCGCAAGCGCCGTTTCTTCGAGAATCGCTCGTTTTGGGCGTCCTCAAAGGCCGGCACGCCGATTTTATCGGGCGGATAAATGCCGGCCTCGCGGCGATCAGAGCGGATGGCACGCTGCAGCGTATTTTTCAAGAATGGAGCAAATCTGAGGCGGCTCCATAGGAACAAAGCCGTCAGCAAGCGTGTAGGAAAGAATGGAAGCAGTGAAAACTACGAACGAAGTTATCTTTCGCGCAACCGATCTTGACGCAGTCAAAGCCCATTACGCCGATCGCCTGGGTTGGCCGATTGTGCTCGACGAGGACTCGATGGTTGGCTTTGATACTGGAGCCTTCAACCTCTATTTTGAACTGGGTGAGCCAAACGGCGCGGTTTTTGAAATCAGGGTCGACGACATCTCTCGAGCAAAGCATGAGCTGACCTCATCGGGCTGCGAGCTGCTCGAGGAGGACCCTGAGCGACCGCGCCTGTACCTTCGCGATCCCTTTGGTTTCGCGTTCAATGTCGCAGAGGCTTGAAGTTGATGAGCGGCTCCAATCGGCGACCGGGAACCGAACTGGATCAATAAGTACGCGCGTACTCGATAGAAGATAAGATCGTTGATCGGTTGGCCTTGTACGCGGACCTCTGAGGATTGAAGATCGAGAAGCACACGCGAAGGGATGGAATTCCTCGTTTGTTGCGTTGGCTGCGCAGCCTGGCAGTCACGGTCGGGCTGCTCTTAGCGGTTTATGCCCCAACGTTCGCGCTGGTGGCAATCCTGCGTCTCTCCATGGCGCACGCTGTTCCGTTCATTATTATTGTCAGCGCGACCTTGGCGTTGATCCTCATATTCTTACTGCGAACGCCTCTAGGCGCGACGCTCGCTGACTTCGGACTGCGTTGGTCGAGCACGCGCAATCTCGCCATTGCCTTCGCGCTTGCGGTACCCTTTACTGCGGTCGTAGCTGGCGCACTGTCGCGAGTGCACGAGCCTGGCCCGCTGGCGGGATTGACCTTGCCGTTACCCCTAGGGTGGCTGTATTTCGGAGTGTGCGCGCCGCTCCAGGAGGAATTCGTTTTTCGAGGCCTGCTGCAAACGGTGTTTGCGCGCAATCTCTCCGCGGCGGTCGAGACGTCAGCACGCGCGGGCGTCGCAGCCGTAGCGGGCACTGCGCTATTGTTTGCCCTGGTGCATCTCGCCGTCGGCCCCTGGACGGCTGCTGCGGCGCTAGTGTTAGGAATGCTGGCGGGCGAGCTGCGACGGCGTAGCGGCAGCGTGATCCCCGCCGTCATCGCCCATATGCTATTCAATATCCCCGCGCTGCTCATGACTAACGTGCCTCGTTAACCTTTTATTTTCTTTTGCGGGAATGCACTTCATTTGCGTAGTCTATTATTTATCCATGCGGTGATGACAAACTTCGAAGCGATTGCCCAACGGGTCTTCGAAGAAAACTGCGTAGAACGTTGGGTGATGCTGGTCGAAGTATTGGGGACCTTCAATATTTTGACCCCCATGCTCCCGAACAACGCGCGCGACTTCGTCAATAAAGGCAGTGCTTGGCGCGGCGAAGGCAATACGCGTGGCCGTCGGGCGTGCGTTGGGATCCGCGAAAATATTGAAGAAATCCGCCCGGAAGCTGCCGTAGCGCCGAGTATAGCCGTAACGCACGACTCGTGGCGTCGTTGGTTCAGTACCGAAGAGCGCCATCAGGGCATCGTAGAACGGGCGCACGGCATCCGGATCGCTGACCCGCAGATCGATGTGACTGAACAGCGGAAACGCATACGTTTCAAAATAAGTCAAACGCGCCTGGCGTAAATCCTGATTTTGCTCCATCTGACCCACGGGTATCTCCTTTGCGTTCACGAAGCTACGCGCGTTCGCGGGTAGGCATCTTCTGGCTCGCGCCCCGGACTCATCGCAGGACCCGGGCTAGCTTCTCAGCGTAGAGGTCAGGTGCCATCCAAAAGGAGTTTAAAGATGTGTCACCTCACAAAGCGGCCGAGCCGAGTCGCAGCAGTAGGCATGATCGCCGTCGGCGTGGCCGTTGCAATCTCTAGCGTCAGCATCGTGCGGGCCGAGCACGTCAATCCGGACAAGAGCAAGACCTTCCATTGCAGTAGCGGCACGGCGTGCTTGCAAGGTAATTCCACCGGCAGCAGCACGTGGGGCGTCTATGGCGTCGGCACAACCGCCGATGGCGTTCACGGCGTCACCAGTTCTACCAATGGGAACTCGGGTACGTCGGGCATCAGCACCGGTACGAGCGGCTCGGCCCACGGCGTATATGGCCGTTCTTCGAACGGGCAGGGAGTCTATGGAACGTCATCGAGCAGCAACGGGGTCGAAGGTCATTCGACGTCCGGGGGCTCGGGCGTCGCAGGTATCCAGCGGGGCACCTCGTCGGGCAGCGGCGACGGCGTGTATTCGGAATCGGCCGATACAACCAACCTCTATGAGGCGCTCGAAGCGAAGGCCGACAGCTCAAACACCTACATCTTCGAAGGTTATAATTCCAAGACCAACGGTCTCTGCACTATCGACTACAACGCGACCCTTGCGTGCACCGGCAGCACCGTTGTTAAAAACGTGCGCACTCGACATGAGAATGCCAACGGTGAACACGTTCTTGCTTATGCAGCCGAGTCGGCAACGGCAACGATCGAAGACGTCGGGACGGCGCGGATGACCGACGGTGTTGCAAACGTCACAATCGATCCCGCCTTTGCTTCAGTAATGGACCGCAGGTGGTACTACCTTTTCCTCACCCCGCTCGGAGACACACGCGGTCTTTATGTAAGCGAAAAGACGCGGACGGCGTTCCAGGTACGAGAAAGTGAAGGTGGCCGTTCGAGGCTAGAGTTCGACTACCGCATCGTTGCGCATCCACTCGATGCGAAGAACGACCGGCTGCCGCTCGCCCCAGCCATGAGAATGCCGCAGAGATAGCTCGCCCCGCGGCCCACTTAGGACTCCGCGGCTTCGACGCGTAAGGGGATCTGGCTCAGCGCCTTGAACGTGCGCTCCTCCTCCCATTGCGGCCACCAGCCCTGCACGAGCGTATCGAGCGGCTGCCAGATGACCACCCAGCCGGCGACGATCAGGCTCTCACTCGCGAGCGTCCGCAACCATTCGGGAAGGAAAAGCCAGCGTGCTACCGCGGCCGACGCCGCAAGGCTGATCGCGAAAAAGACAAGTCCCACCACAAACGAGCGTACGCCGACCCACCGCATCGCGGCCAACTTACGGCGAGCCTCGGCGATCGTGTGAGAGCAATATCGCGCGAAGGCACGGCGCACCGATTCCTCGGTGTCGGGCGCGAACTGACTTGGCGGCACCAGCACGCGCAGCCGAATCGTCCGTAACTGAGAGACGAGATGCGGAAGCTGCGCCATCCGCGCGATGCTGCCGATGGACTCCATATCATCGGTAAACGGGTCGAACTCGCGCTCTCGAAAAAGATCGCGCACATCCTTGACCCGAACTTCAATTTCGGTCTTGCGATTCATGAGCCGGTATTAGCTACGCGCACCTGATTTCTTTGCGGCCGAGTGCAACGCCCTTGGTGAGATGTTCGAGATCGGGTCCGCTCGCGAGCAAAAGTTCTCCGCGTTTGAGGCGTTCGT
>CAVWOR010000014.1:0-28163 GCA_963756635.1 Vulcanimicrobiota bacterium | reverse complement strand
GCATAGAGCAAGGCCCCTCAAACGGCCCCCCCTCTCCAAGCGGCTAGGATCCTCGCGCGGGGCTAAAAAGCCCGTAAAATCAGGCTTTTTCGCATCAAGCCGTCGATCGCGTGACGCGCAGCGCCTTCGTGCAAACTTTGCAACCCCGTTTGCAAAAGCCACCATGCGTCAAAGACCCTATATGGCATAAGGCTTTTTTAGCTATGCTCCGCGATGCATGGTCATCGTGGCTGCATCGGCGTGCATCGCATAACCGGCACGGCCTCGCGATCGCGAACGCCGGGCGCGGGGCGGCGGGGCTATCTTTGAACTAAGCTAACCGTTACACCGTCTGGGTAGCCACCATCATTAATTAATGCGAAAGGCTCCCCGCCAGCGGGGTACTTATAATACTGCACGTCAGAAGCAGCACCCAAAGCCGCCACGAGTTGAACGCCTTGCTTGTGGTCGTTCGTATGACGCCTCGTGATCCATGTCTGTCCATAATATCCAGCGTCACCACCGAGACCTGTTTCGCCTCTTGCCTTGGCCTTGCCGTTAACAATGCTGTAACGGTAGACAGTCTCACTTCCGTTCTGAACAGGCACCGTGATGGCCCAATACTTGCCGTCCCACTGAATGCCCATGATCAAAGGCCAGTTACCCTGGTTCTGGCCCAGCGTAATGTTGACCAACCTATGCGCACCTTTAGGAAGCACTGCAAAGGCGACCTGATAGGATCCTCGGGTACCCTGCGGACCACCGCTGACCAAAAGATTCCCGTGGTCGTCGTAGCCGCAAGCATCGACGTAATAAAGCGCAGAGTCCGTGTAGGTCTCCGTGTGGTGATGCTTCCTAAAGACGGTTACATTGCCTGGGGTACGGGTGCTGTAGTAGCCTACATGAAGATTAGCAACTGCTAAGTCTCCACTTTGGAAATCAACCGAACAGGCAAAAGGTGGGAAGCCGTTATCTTGCAGTGTTGCAATCGGTTCAGTGCCGCCGTGCGCAAACTCAAGGATATCCGTATAAGACCCGCTGGTAACATAGACGTCTCCGGTCTTATCGACACACTCACCCGTTTCCGTGCCATATGGGCCTACATCAATCGTTCCTACTAAGTTGCGCTTGCGATATCCGTACACCGTAAGAGTACCGACGTTGCCGTTGGCGACATAGAGCAGGTCCTCGCTTTTTGCCTCCGGCAGCATCCACGATCCGCCGCGCTTGGCCTGCGCTGCGATTGCGGAGGTTTGCGGCAACGCGCCCGCCGCGCCGATCGGCGGCTGCGATCCGCCGCAGCCCGCGAGCATTGCAGCGGCCGCGAACGTGATTAGCATGTGAGGGCTGGAATCTGAAATGCGCATAACAGCGGAGGGGCGCTTCATTTCGCCCTACCGAGCCCGAGGCTGACTACGACTCCGTCCGGATCGCTAAAGTTACGGAGTGTCTTATCAGCCGACCCACCTGCCGGGTAGTTATAGATTTTCACAAAGCCCGCTTGGCTTGGGAAGGAACTCGGTGCGATCATTCGGCCGCTGTCGATAAAGAATTGAGAGACGGTACCCGAGCCGTTCAAGCGTGTGGAACCAACTTTGGTTCCAGTGCTTCCGTCGATATCGAACTGGTAGACGATCGCCTTAACCAAGTCTCCGATTGCGACGTATCTGCCATCCCACTGAACGCCGCCGCCCGATTTCCCCACAAATGATTGATCGAGGGCGATGCTCTTGAACGTACCACTCCCTTTTGGAAGCTCGACGAAACGGAGGGAGCCGCTGACAACGTCGCCGGCGATAAGAAGGTCTCCATTGTTGTCGTAACCGCAGGAGAACATTGCCCCAAAACCCGGGTCTTGGTAGACGGTCGGTTTACCTCGGCCCTTTTTGTAGACCGCGACTTCCCCCGTACCGTTGTGAGTTCCGTCGACCGCAAGGTTTCCGGTTGTCGGGTCAACCGCGCAATCTTCGGGGATGCCTGCAGGAAAGCTCAGAATTGCAATTGGATTGGTCCCACCGTGGGCGTATTTGAGAATTGAATAATCGCCGTTTGTGACCCACACGTTCTGTGCCTCGTCAACGCACTCTCCCTTAGGGTACTGAGGTCCTGACAAGAGACCAACGTACTTCATTCGCGACGGCAGGTACGTGTAAACGACGACTCCTACGCTATAGTCCGCTACGTAGAGTAAGTTCTGAGTCTTCATGTCTTGCATGTCCCTTGACCGGCCATATTCCGCGTGCGTTGCGATCGCGCGGCTTTGCTGCATCGCGCCCGGCGCACCGATCGGCGGCTGCGATCCGCCGCAGCCTGAAAGCATTGCAACTGCCATGCTGATGCATACAGCGCGGTGCTCGAAATGCGACTGCTTCACTGCCAACTAAGGACGACAAGGCCGTTGGCGGTGCGGATCTTCTTCCAGCCCTGCCAACTCCGATAGGCGTATGCGCTCGGCTCGATGAACGACGAGCCGCCCCCGCCGCCGCCAGCGCCGACGCCGTCATAGCAGTAGGAATAAGACGAGGTCCCGGCGCCGCCGCCCCCGCCGCCGTAGTAGCCTCCGCCGCCGCCGCCACCGCCGGGACCTGTACTGTAGTAGGGGCCGCCCTGACCGCCGGCTCCGCCGTCGAGCAGCATTCCGTCGGCGCCGGGGTTGCCCTGGTAGTTGCAATAGCTGCCAATCCCACCCGATCCACCAGCGTCCTGCGTGCCGCCGGTGCCTCCTCCGCCGCTTCGGTAGCTGCTGTAGCCGCCGCCGTTGCCGCCGGAACCGCCCGTGCTGCCGCCTCCTTTTCCGCCGTTGCCGCCGGGGGGATACTCAGGCCAGCCACCGCCTGTTCCGCCTCCACCGCCGGCCACGAGAATGCGATCGGCTAATCTGTCGCCGTCCTGCCGCATATCGGAAGCACCGCCGCCACCTGCGCCCGAACAGTTACAGTAGTATCCTTTTCCGCCGTTGCCACCGCCGTTGAAGCCGCCGCTCGACACCGATCCCTCGCCGCCGACGAAGACCGCTAACTTCTCTCCAGGCGTAACCGGGATGATCGCGTATACGCGCCCACCGAAACCTTGGATGTCGCCGCCTCCCTGCGCGCCGACGGCAATGACCGTGAGCTTCTTCACGCCGCCCGGAACGGTGAACATCTGTTCTGCGTCCGTGTAATTGAACGTTTTGTGGAAGGGAAGCCTCTCGCCCGCGCCGTTCACCGGTGGCGTCGCACCGCTGCTGCCAGCGTTACCTCCGCAGCCCGAAAGCATTACAACAGCCACGCACGTGTTTAGCGCATAGTGGCTAAATCCCAAGCTCTTCATCTACCTTGCTCCCTCGGTTCATTTAACGAACCGGCGGCTAACAATGTTCGGGCCGCAGAAGGCTGTTCCATTGCAGCAAGCTAGCTACGGTCCGTCTCCCTGGGGCCGAGACGCTTCAGCACGGCCTCGATCTTTGCGATCGTCGGGCCAAGCGGCGTCGTTTTCTTATTGAGGAACTCGCGCAGATGACGTGGACTGAATCCAGACTCGCGAGCAACGGTCTTGACCCTCGCCACTCGTACCGCAGCGCGAAGTCGATCAAGGCGATCGGCGGGATCGTGATATTCGACCACGTTCGTCTCGCTAAGCATCTCCGCCGTCAAGCCTTCGTCGGTATCCGTCGGATCGACGATCACTTCCTTACCGATCGCCGTTATCCATTCGACGCGAACCGGGCGCGGAATCGTAAGGCCTCGCATGGTGTGCTCGCCTGGCTCCTCACCGTTGGCGCAGAGGCGCTTCACCTCGAAGCTGTCCAGCGTTCCGTGGATAACGCTGCCATACGACCGGAACCGCAGCGACGGAAACGGCTGCGCGCAGCGGAGGCAACGCCATTCCTGCGATTCCCATGCTGCGGGATCGTCAAAGAGAAAGCACGACGGCCGGGGATCGGCGCAGCATGCGCCGAAACCCTTTCGCAAAATCCAGGAACGATCGGCTTGGTGTGGCCACGAGCAGAAAATCAAACGGCCGGATATTCGGATTGTCTAAGTACGGCTTCATTACCGACCACGTCGACAGCGTCAGCTGCGCGAGGGCGGGCTGTTCTTCCCACGGGAAGGGTTTCGACCGGCGCACCGAAGGCTGCGCGAATCTTGCGACGCCATGCTGCTTCAATCCACTCGCGTGTTCGATCGCCGGCGATCGGCGAGCGGTACTGGCCAAGTGCGTGGGCGGAATACTTGCGAATGATGGGCTCGCCGCGCTCGTCAAGCGTGACCATCGCGTACGCTTTTTCCGACACGCCGTAAAACCAGAGATTGGTTTGTGTGTTCCCGTCGGCGGCAAAGTTTTGCTTTTCCGGTTTGAGCAGCGGCCCAACGTCGGTTTGATAGGGGCTCAGGGCCTGGAACCGTTCGCGGATCCGTTTGACCTGCTCCCATGACAGCGCGCGAATGCCGCCCTGACCGTTTGCCACTTGATACGGGCCGCCGTCGCACGGTACGAGACCGCCGTCCTTCGTGGCGACCACGACGAGGCTGTCCGTGTCGCAGTATGCTACCTCCCCGCTGTAAACTCGCTACCTCATAGAATCCAAGCGACAGCAACAGTCGTGCTGCGGCCGTCACGAGCGAGGCCGTCGGGAAGAAGCAGAATCGTCCTGGACTCTCCGGCCGGTTTACGTACGTCGTGAAGACGCGTTGTTCGCGTAGACATGAACGGGCCGCGCCACGGGCTCGGCGTCGGGGTCGATGTCGGCGGGGTTCGTCTCCGCGAAGTCGCCGTACGCGCCGGAGTTGGCGACGACTTTAAAGCCGGTGTTGCGCAGGTCGTCATCGAGCGGATTGTCGGTTGTGCGTTTGCGCTGTTCGATCAGCACGCGGAAGAAGTCGTCCGTCCGCGGATCGATGCGCACCTCGCCGCGGAAGTCCAATGGCGTGAGCGTCGGCTGCAGGCCAATCGGCTGCAGTCGCCAGGCGCGCAGGATACGCGGACGCGCTTTGTCCGTGATGACGGCCGCTGCCAGATCGGGACCAGCGTACCAGAGTGGCCGCGACGACTCCACCGGGCCAAGCGTGATGTTGCGCAGCGATTTCGCCAAGGGCGTCGGCACCTCGACGCGAGCCGGTAAGAAGGCCCCGTTGGGATCGACCTGCGCGAAGAAGGCCAGCCGCGGCCAGACGGATTTATCGAAGAGGCGACGCGGATCGGCGGCGATTGTATCGAGCAGCGCTTCGATTTCTGCGGGATCAATCGTCGACGGGTTCGAGCTCGGCGGGAATGATGTGGTCGAACCAAAGGTTGAGCAAGGCGAAGACTGTCGGGTACATGGAGGCAAAGTCGAGATAGACGCAGGGCACCGGAACGTGGACGATCCGGCACTCCACTCGCCCGCCGAAATAGCATTGCGCCGCATAGCCGAGGTAGCGTTTGTCAAAGGTTGGCTGGAGCGAGAGACGCGGCCGAATACCAAATGCGTCGAGATAGGCTTTGGCAATCGCAGCACCGGACTGAGCCTTATGCGGTCGCAAGGCTATGGGGTGCCGCTCGTACTCCTTGGCAAGTGCCCACAGCAGTTCCGACGTCTTCTGGACGTCGTGCAGGCATCCGGCCACGTTTTCCAGGGAGATCACGCCGCTGTGTTTGCCGGGACGTTCCTCGAATGGAACGCCGAACGCGTGACATACCTCGGGAAGCCGGTCCGTCTCATCGGTCAGTGAAAAAGCCAAGGGCGCAAGATCCAAAATGCGCCCGTTCTTGAAATCGTAGCGCACGTGGTGGCGGTCGTCGCGCTTGATGCGTACGAAGACCGGCTCCTGTCGTTGCGCGGTGCCCGACGCTTCGTCATAGACCGAAAACGAGCGGGTCAGCGCGACGCCGTTGCAATACCGGCTCCCGGCGCGATCGGTTTTCGTCGCGGAGTGCCAGCCATCGCAGATCCTTGAGAGATCGTAGGGGGCGTTAAAGCAGCAGATCGTGCCGCCCCGGTCACGCAGCTTCCAGAGGCGCAGCTGGAAAAGACTCTCCAACGACACGAGCCGCACGCCGAGCGTGTCGCATATGTCGCGCAGCAGCTTGAATTTCGTCGGATCGTCGATCGGCAGCGCGTCGGCATAAAACACCGCCCGTGTAACAAACTTACGTCGACGCCATTCTTCAAACACACCGAACTTTAGGCCGTGTTCAACCGTCTCCGTATCAAGCACGATGATCGTGCCATCGAAGAGGGCGTGCGGCGGCCGCTTTGGTGCCTGCTCCTTGCGCGCACGGCGGTCGCGATACCGGCGCTGTTGGCGCGGCTCGGCATAGGCCCGCACGAACAACTTGGTCGCGACGGAGATCGGCGCGATCGTCGGAGCCGCGGGCCTCTTACGCACGGTCATTCCCGCGTTCTCTTGGCGAGGTCGCGCTTGGCTTCCTCAATACGCTGCTTGACGATGTCTGAAAGGCACTCCAGAAACTCGATATTCGATTCCGGGGTGTTGACCTCGGGCGGATAGCTATTGCGCTTTCGCGGCGCTTGCGCTGAAGCAGCGGCTTCGCCTGCGGCTTGCGTTGGATCGGGCGCGGCGTCGATACGGCCCCGAACCACGCGCGTGTCTCCTTTCTTACACGGCTGCGAGCGCTTCACGATGCCCTCGACGTTGGCGTGCCCGAATGCGCTGCATGGCCGTGAGTCGTCGATGCAGGTTCGCCGGAACAAAGATCGTCACCGCGCTGTACCGCCAGCCGGCCACGTGGTGCTCTTCGATGGGGCTCTTCCGTTGCCGGATCGCCGCGTGATCGGCGCAGAGAGTATGGCACAGGTTGGACGCATCGAGAACGATGGGATCGGTCTCACCGCAGTCCTCGCATCGCGATCCCGGTGGGAACATCTTGGCGCGGCGGAACCGCTCGGCTGCCAAGCTCATGCCGCCGGTCTCGGCACGTCACCGCGTGACTTATAGAAGGACGGACCAAAGTCGAAGTGGTCGTGGTGGGCCAATATCGTGTCCATGTCCGTAATGAATGGGTAGCTTTGACCCGTTTCCGAGTCCACGATGGAGAGGCCATCGAAGGCATCCAACGACAGCAGCGTGGGAATATTGTTGACACGGTCTCCGACAATCGTCCAATAGGTGCCCAAGAGGCTGCGATCGCCGCCGAGCGGATTGATCCAAATAACGCCGTCTCGGGTCAGCATGGGCATGAACTTGCTGGCGTCGGTCGCGATCGCCGCGAGCCGCGCGAGTCTCGTCGCCCATCCCTTTTTGGCCGCAGCGCTTCGCTTAATCCGGGCGGCATCGCTCGTGCCTGCGCGTGTGCGCGCCGCCTCAGCAATCTTTTTGCGCGCTTTAGTCAGCTTACCGCGCGTTGCGCGGATTCGGCGTCTGAGCTTGTTGATTGCGCGGGTTTTCGCGCCTTTCTTTCCGGGCGTACGCGGGCGCGAGCCCACGAGCTTCGCAAGTTGCACCTGAAGTTCTGCGAGCAATGTGCGCGCCTGCCGGTAGGGCGTATATGGCGATGAGCCGCGTTTACGTCTGGCCATTACACTAGGCCCCACCGTTTGTTGAGAGGCGCGCGCGCTTGCGGGCCACACTCGCCTGAACGCGACACGACGCACGGCACCAACGCGCAGGCTGTTTCGAACGGATGGCGTGTTTGACGCGATGCTCGGGGATGATGCTGCCGCACCATCCGCATCGGGTCTCTGAGACGTTAAAACCGCCCTCGGGAGGCGTTAACGGGTGGGAGTCCTGTGCCTCGCTAGGGCTCGCCGTGTCGGAGACGTTAACCGAGGCTTTATTCATAGCGCGCCCTCGACGCGACGGCGCTCGACGAGAATCAGGTCTTCGAGGATCGTTGCCGGATCGGTTTTGAGAAGTCTGCGCGCGCTCGCGAACGAATGCGGTCGCGCTGGGCGAGAGCGGCCAACGCTCGATGCTCGGAAGGTATGGGGTTAGCCGGACGTGGCGCGTCGTTCACAGCAGCACCTCGACGATCGCTGGCGCGCCCTCATATCCGCGGCGATGGAGCGCCTCATCGACGGCTTTGCGGATCAGCGTGGCGATCGGCGCGCCCGTCTCGGCCGACCACTGATCGAGCCCCTCATATTGGCGCCGTAAGAAGTTGACGTACTCCGGCCGCCAGCGCAGTGGACGCTCGGGCGGGAGCACGGTGGCAGTCGTTTCCATAGCGTCTACAACCCAGCGGGATCCGGGCGTCTAGGAGCTGTAAATCGAGAGCCCCTAGAGGTCTTTGCTACTAAGGGCTTTAAATAGTCGCCGTGACCCTTCTCACATACGATGAACTCCGCGAGCGCCTCGTCGCGGAGTGTCGCTCGCGCAAGTGGCGACCGCCCTCACGTCGGCGGTTGAAGAAGCTCCGCGACACCGGGCAGCTGCCCAAAGCCACTCCTCTGTACGAAAAAGGAAAGCGCGGCCGATCTTGGCGCTATGATCCCAAAACCGTCCCCGCATACATCCGAACCGAAGAACTGCGGCGTGCAAGTGGTAAGCGCGTGCGCTCATGGAAAGTCATCGCGCAACGCGAGCAAGCACAAGTGGTGCGCGCGTGGTTGGCGCAGCCAGAAGCGCCCGTTCCCCGCGAGGTCATCGCGGACTCGCTCGAAGAGTTCGCCGCACTGTTACGGCGGCTCTCCGCTGCTGTCTACTCGTACGTCGAACATCCGGTTGGCCCGTTGGACGATGATCGTATTGAAGGCGCACACACCGCGATCGAATCAATGCTCGCCGCCTCAAGCTTGAGCGACGAATGGCGTCCCGCTGCGGAGGCTGTCCTTCAAATACTCATGTTTCGCGATGAAGAGGGCCACGCCGAGGATTTTGACTTGCCCGAGCTGCTCGCGCCTATTCGCCAACGGGCGGGGCCGTTTGCTGCGATTGGCGGTGTAGTTGGAATTCGACGTATCGTTGCCGACATACCGATAAACGACCTCCTCACACATCCGCGGAAACTCATCGAGGCGGTGAGCGATGAGGAGTTCTGCGATTCCGTTCGCATGACCGTGGGACTATTCTCCGTTATCGAGCGAGTCGCCAAGGTCGCCGACGTTGTGCGCGCATTTGTAGAGAAGGCGAAAACGGACGCTCGGGTTCGGGGCGATGTCCGCGTAGATTGGTGCAAACCGATCGTCGAAGGCGCAACGGCGATAACAAAATTTCTGCAATCGGATTTGGCGCCCACGCTTATCTGCGCAAGCGCGCTCGTCAACGTTTGGTTGATTCGGCGGAAGCCAGGCACTCGGGATGACGCGAACATGATGATGGGAAACATCGCGAACTTCGCATCGGTCGTCGAAAACTCAAGCTTCGCAAAGAGAAAGCCGGCTGCGGCTTTGAAGTCCTAAATCACTCAAAGGTGCCCCCGGCCCGCGTCAACGAGCCGGGAGCGTCGCATCAGGAGGATCAGCTCCCAATGCAAGATCAGAAGTTTACGCTTCCTTATCCCCCGCTGCAAGTCCGAGCGGGCGTGCTCGTCGCCGACGGCTACGGTATTAGCCTGCGCGTGCTCTACGGCAAGCTGCGCGTCGAGGACGGGATCGGCGCGCACCGCCGCTCGATCGCCCTCGATCGGGCCGGCTGCTGTCTCGAACGCCTCGTGCTGCTCGGCAAGACGGGTGCGCTTACCTTAGAAAGCCTCGCGTGGCTGCGTGCGATCGGCGCGGCGCTCGTTCACCTCAGCACCGACGGTCAGGTCCTCACGCATTCCGTTCCGTTCGGGTACGAGGGCCTAATCCGCCGATCGCAGGCCCTGGCAATCGCGAGCGGTCTCGATGTGGACCTCGCGCGAGATTTGATTGGGCGCAAGCTCGACGGTCAGCGTCGAAACCTCGCACGGCTGCGAGTCGCGGATCTCCATGGTTTCGACGCCATGCGCGAGGCGCTGTACCGCGCGAGGACGATCGACGAAATCCGTTTGTGCGAGGCAAAAGCGGCCGCGGTCTACTGGAATGCATGGACGAATGTGCCGATTCGTCTCCGGACGCGCGACCTGTCTCGCGTACCCGTACGGTGGACTCGCTATGAAACCCGAAAGTCCACGCTCACGGGGGGCCCTCGGGCGGCGACTAATCCCGTGAACGCCCTCTTGAACTACGTCTATAGTCTCCTGGAATCCGAATCGCGTGTCGCACTACTTTCCGCCGGTCTGGATCCGACGCTTGGCGTTCTCCATGCCGATCAGCGAAACCGCGACTCGTTCGCCCTCGATGCGATGGAACCGGTTCGCCCGGCGGTGGACTCGTTCGTGCTCGACCTTTTGGAAGAGCGCGTGCTGACCTCGCGCGACTTCGTCGAAATGCCAAACGGGGTGTGCCGCGTGCGCGCTCCATTGACGCACGACCTCGCACTCACGCTTCCGAAATGGCGGCAGCTCATGATGCCGATCGTGGCGCAGCTCGCGCAAACGTTTCGCACCGCACTCGCCCAAGCTACGGCACCAATCACGTTACCTCGCGCACCGACCCCGCGTCGTACCCTCCCGAAGGCGGTAGCGGTTGCATCGCCGCTGACGGCCACACCTCGCAAGTCACGGCAGCCACGCGCGTATGCGAGCAAAGCATGGAGCGCGCCGCGGCCGGAGCCTCTCGCGCTGGTCCCCGCTGTATGTGGGGCATGCGGGAAGCCGGTCATCAAGCGGCGTCGCCGGCATTGCGACGACTGCATCCCGGGCATGCGCGTCGCACGCGCTAATAAGGTGGTCGTAGCCGCGCGCAAAGCCCTCGCAGATCGTGCCGCCGCGGGCGATGATCCTCGCAACAGCCGCGGGGCGAATCGCAAGCGTGGCGTGGCAAATGGGGAGCACCATCGCCGCAATCACGAATGGGTACACGAGCACGGCAGCGATGGGCGTGATCATGCGTGGTTCAAGCGCGAGATCGTGCCGAAGCTGGGCAGCTTTGCGCTTAACGCGATCGCTCGCGCGACGGGGTTATCGCTCGCGGCCTGCTCGCGAATCAGGGCCGGAGGTCAGATTCCGCACGCGCGGCATTGGGATGCCTTGCTTGCTCTAGTCGAAGCTGGGGACTGAAGCTCCGCGGCGAACGTCTCTAGCCGCCGATCCGTTTACCTGGCGAGGAGCAACGTAGATGCAGAGCTTGGATTTGGGCCGCTATGTGCTTAGCACGTGTGTGGCCGTTGTAATGTTGACGGGCTGCAGCGGATCGCAGCCGCCGATCGGAGCGCCTAGTGCGATGTCGCAAAGCGTAACGGAGTCAGCGCAAGATGCGCATGCGGGTCCGCTGCTTTACGTCAGTAATGATGGAGAAGCCCATGACGTAACGGTATACCGCGCTGGCGCTAAGGACCCCAGCCCGATAGAAACCATTTCGACTGACCTCGAACAACCAGTCGGCATCTGCCTGGATGGCCAAGGGACGCTCTATGTCGTCGACGTGAATGGCTGGGTTGTAGAATACCCGGCCGGTAAGATGAAACCGTCCAAGAAAATAACCAAGGGGATCAATACCCCCGCATTCTGTGCCATCGATAGCAAGGGGAACCTTTGGGTGACGAACATCTATGGCGCAAACGTTACCGAGTACTTGAACGGATCGACGAAGCCACACACCGTGATCACGAAAGGGATTATTTCTCCAGATGGGATCGCAATTGACCACTCAGGGAATATGTATGTCTCAAACCATCCGACCCCGTCTTCTGGAAATGTTCTCGTCTATTCGCCCGGCAGCAAGTCGCCGTCAAGGACGATTACCGACGGTGTGACTACTCCAATAGGCCTTACCGTCGACGCAAACGGTACGCTCTACGTAACGAATTCCGAAGCAAATAACGTCGAGGAGTATCGCTCCGACCGGAATCACCCGTATCAAACGATCACGGACGCCATGAGCCAGCCCGTTGCGGTGACGGTCAACAAAAGCGGCTACCTCTATGTTACTAATGCTGGAAACACTGAAGTCGTCGAATTTGCGCCAGGTTCGATCACACCGTCAAGCCGGCAAATCAGCAAAGGCCTCTACGATCCGTGGGGGTCCGCATACTCTCCGCCGCTGCTGCCCTGAGTCGTCGCGATATGCAGCTAAGGAACTAAGCAGATGAGGACTTCAGATTTTAGCCGCCATGCGCTATGCGGTTGTGTGGTTGCGGCAATGCTTTCGGGCTGCGGCGGATCGCAGCCGCCGATCGCAGCGCCGGGCGTGATGGCGCAAAGCCGCGCGATCACGCAGCATGCCGATCGCGGTGGATCGTGGATGCTGCCGGAAGCGAAGGGCAGCGATTTGCTCTACGTCTCGAATGGCGGCACGAATACGGTGACCGTCTACACGTGGGGATACCAACATCAGGTAGGAACGTTGACCGGTTTTGAGGCGCCGCGCGGCTTGTGTGCCGATAGAAATGGCGATGTGTTCGTCACAAACTCTCGAACATCGCAGATCTTCGAGTACGAGCACGGCGGCACGAGCCCGATCAATGCTCTGAGCGACCCATACGGAAGTCCCACGGCTTGCGCCATCGATCCGACGACCGGCGATCTCGCTGCCAGCAATACGAGTCCGGGTAGCGCGTCGAACAGCGTCTTGGTTTACCGAGACGCATCGGGTACTCCGACGCAGTATGCAGATGCTAGCGTCTCATTATTCTACTATCCCGCCTATGACAATCAGGGCAACCTCTACGTTGACGGCGTTGGTCCAAGTAGTCCCTTCCAACTCGTCGAGCTTCCAAAAGGCGGCACTACGCTCACGAGCGTGACCCTGGACGATACTCCGCCATTTGCCGGCGGCCTCGTGTGGGACGGGGAGTATCTTGCGCTGGGATTTGGTTCAGGTCCAACCGCGATCCACCAGTTCTCGATGTCAGGCTCAAGCGGACGGTTCGAAGGTTCGACAACACTCAGCGGCTCGGACTGGGTGCTTGAGTTTGCGGTCCCAAAGTTGTTTGGAAACGGCAAGGTAAACCCGAGAGGGAAGAGGCTCGTCGGAGCGGACCTGCCCGGTAACGACGTTGGCTACTGGATTTATCCGGCGGGCGGCTATCCCGTTAAAGGGACGAGCGGAGGGATTTCGTCACCGGAGGGTATAGCCGTTAGTCGCGCTCCGCATTAACCCGCGCCTTCGACGCTGGGCCTGAGACCGCATCTGATGGCGACACGTACCGCGCGGGAACGGTCTTCGCGTTGAGGCCGTAACACCGCCGCGCGTCCTGCCGCCTCGATCGCTGAGCCCCCGCCGCCCCGCGCCCGGCGTTCGCGATCGCGAGGCCGTGCTGTATTGCGCGCCGGTGCGAACTACGTTAGTTTGATTGTGTGAGGTTGACTCAGAATTTTTGGCGAGAGCTAGGCGTCGCCGCAGCTTGGGCTGCAAGCCTCTGCGGCGGCTTGGCATCAAGCGTTGCTTGCTGGCCATTCCGAGCGGCTTGCTTTCTGTACTTTCCGATCGCAGTGGTGTCGGGTACGATTCTATTCTTCCTCGTCTTTGTCGGTGACGTGCTGGTCGTGATGCTCTTGTTTAGGATTACCGCATTGCGTCAGTGGCTCGTGAGGCCAATTCCAATTCTGGTAATACTTGTGCTGCACGCGACTGTTGGCTATTTTACCTTTCAGGGCAGCGGTGCGCCGTAATCTCTCAAGCGCCCCGCGCCCGGCGTTCGCGCTCGCGAGGACGAGCCGGCTAAGCGATGCGCGCGGATGCATCCTCGATGACCATGCATCGCGGAGCATAGCTAAAAAACGTTGTTCCATTTGACATGTCTTGTCACTAGACTGGCAGGAATTCGATTCCCAACGCTTCGCCTTCAGCATTAACGTCAATTGCGAGGTCTGGGCTACCGCTCACGGAGTACGGTTCGGTATTTGACACGTGTCGATCTGTGTGTGTACCGACTTCTATGTATAGCGGATCCTCTTTCCAGAAATCCGGGCGAACCGACTTTGCGCGCGCCAGGATCTGGCAGAGCTCGTCAAATGTTACCCTCATCGCCCTACTCTTACGACGATCGGCGTCCGGCCACCCCGTCCAAGCACCCTCTATGATCCGATACACCGGCCGCGACCATGCATCCCGGAGCATGCCGAAAAAGCCTTATGCTATATAGCGTTTTTGATGCGTCGCGGTTTTTGCAAACGGCGTTACAAAGTTTGCACGAGGCCGCGCGTTAGGCGCGTCGATCGATGAATGCGCAAAAAAGCCTGATTTTACGGGCTTTTTAGCCGCGCGCGAGGATCCTAGCCGCTGGAGAGGGGGGCCGTTTGAGGGGCCTTGCTCTATGCCCATCACGCAGCATTGTGGGAAAGGAGTTGGCGAGGCTAAAATGAGGCCCCCCTCCGCTAAGCGGTCAGGCCGCCAAGCTCCATGCGAATCGAAACCGCCGCGCAGCTAAGCTGCTAGACTGCGAGCACGCTGCGAGCTAAGCCGCTGCGCTGCGAGGCGCTCGCAGCTGCAATGCGAGCAATGCTGCAAAGCGACGGACGGCCTCGCGATCGCGAACGCCGGGCGCGGGGCGGCGGCGTGGTTACGGGGTTACCGAAAAGACCGTTCCATAGCCGGCGCCACCCTTGTAGGTCGTGCCGTAGAGCGTGCCGTTGACGCTGACGAGAGCCGAGTATGGGTTCCTGCCGTCGCGCGTGTGGAAGCCGAAGCTGTGGAGCACGGCTTCAGTACCGGAAGGCGTGATCGCGAAGACCGTTCCGTCGCCGTTCGTGCCTCCAAAGTAGGTCGTGCCGTAGAGCGTGCCATTGACGTTGATGAGACCCGCATACGGATTAGTGCCGTCTCCCGATCCGCCCCCGAAGCTATGGAGCACGGTCTCCTTGCCGGATGGCGTGATCGCGAAAACGGTTCCATAATCGAAGTGCGCGCCCCCTTCTTCGGTCGTACCGTAGAGCGTGCCATTGACGTTGACGAGGCCCGCCTCTGGGTAAATGCCGTCTCCCGAGCCGCCGAAGCTATGGAGCACGGTCTCCGTGCCGGATGTTGTGATCGAGAAGACCGTCCCCCCGCCATGCGCGCCCCCGATCGCGGTTGTGCCGTAAAGTGTGCCGTTGACGTTGACAAGGCCCCCATACGGCTTTCCGCTCTCGTCTGAAGTTTTGCCGAACGTGTAGAGTAGGGTTAGCTTCCCGGAGGTCGTGATCGCGAAGACCACTCCGTACCCGGTCGCGCCTCCGAACGTGGTTGTTCCGTAGAGCGTGCCGTTGACGTTGAGGAGACCCCCAACGGGTTCTGCGCCGTTCGAGCCGTAGAAGCTGTGGAGCACTCGTTCCTTGCCGGACGGTTTGATTGCGAAGACCACCCCGTAGTCGTTTGTGCCTCCAAAAAAGGTCGTGCCGTACAGCGTGCCGTTGACGTTGACCAAGCCGCCAAACGGCTCCCTCCCGTCCTTTGATCCGCCGGCGAAGTTGTGGAGAATCGTTTCCTTGCCCGCCGGTTTGATCGCGAAAACCGTTCCGGCGCCCTTCGAGCCGCCGTAACGGGTCGTTCCGTAAAGTGTGCCGCCGACGTTAACTAGGCCCGCAAACGGGTACGCGCCGTCGCTCGGCTCGCCGCTGAAGCTGTGCAATACCGCTTCGGAAACGCTTGGGGGCTGCGCGGCATTCGCAGGCGACGACTCAGGCGCCGGCACCCCGCTGCCGCCGCACGCGGCGAGAAGCGCTGCATAAAGCCACGACGCGACAAAAATGTATGGTTGTTTCATTTTCGTACTCTTTTATTGGTTAGTTGGCAGGGCTAATCGCTACAGCGTTGTCAGTTGTGTGGTAACCGGGTCCCGCGAATGTTTTAGTTGGCGAACCGCCTTGTGGGTACTTCCAAAAGCCGACGTAACCGACGCCGTCTTTCCCGAACGGAACGATTATCGCGCCATCATAAATCCATGACGCAAAGAGAGCGCTCCCGAAACCGTGTAACTTCGTCGTGCCTACGCGGGTTGCCAGCGAGCCCTTAATCTTGAGCCTGAAAATGGTGCCGACTTTCTCATCCGCGACAGTCATATATTTGCCGTCCCATTGAACCTGGCCGGGCTTTTTGATCTTTATAGACAGCGCAACGTTTTTGAGTTTCCTGCCTCCGGCGGGGAGTTCTGCAAATTCCACGCGACCACTCATAAATCCGTCGGCAAAAAGATTTCCCGAGCCGTCATACCCGCAATACTCCAAACCCTCGAAGTCTGCGTCCGTGTACGTAAACTGCCTACCCGAACCATCCTTGAAAATGGCGATCCCGGGTGAGTAACCGCCAAGGCCCAAAAAGGCCACCGCAAGGTCCCCGGTCGTGGGATCGACGGAGCAGCTGTTGTAATTGAAGCCGTAACCACTGAAAGTGTTTATCGGGCTAGTGCCGCCGTGCGCAAACTCGGTAATGGAGTCACGGTCGACGACGAATATATTCCCGCTAGGATCTGAGCAGAGCCCAAACGCGCCTGCGTTCAACGCACCAACGAGTTCGCCGGCCGGATACGTATAGTATGTAACGGCGCCGTCATAATCCGGAGCGACGTACAGAAGATCGCCGTACGAGCTAGACGCGACATGAGCGCGACGCAACCGGTGCCGCATTTCCTCGCTTTGGCTCGCGGCCGCAGCGGGCTGCGGCATCGCACCCAGCGCGCCGATCGGCGGCTGCGATCCCCCGCAGCCTGCGAGCAATGCGATGCTCATGCTTGCGCATAACACATAGCGGCTGATACCAGAAACCTTCATCTGCCTTGCTCCCTGATGCAAGAACGCATCGGCGGCTAAGAATGTTCGGCGCGCCGCCTCATTTCCCAGCTTCGACCAGTGCGAGCAGGCCGTCCCAATGCCGCGGATGAGGCATCTGCGCGCCTGCCCGAATGCGCGAGCAGGCCGCGAGCGACAAGCCTGTAGCCCTAGCGATTGCGCTCAGCGGATACGCGCTTAGCTTCGGCGCGATCAGGCGCTCGAACCGTGCCCGATCTCGCTGCCCTTGCTGCTCGCGAGCCCAGCGGTGATTGCGCCGATGCTGTTCGGAGTTGGCTTCACCGCGCTTGTGCCCGGCATGCGCGCTCGCACGCGGGTCCTTGCCCGCGGCAGCTTGCGCTGCGAGCGCTTTGCGAGCAGCCTCGATCGCTCGCAGCCCGCGCTCACGGCGTGCTTGCGGTAAGCACGCCTCGCAGTGACGACGCCTGCGCTTGAGCATCGGCTGCCCGCAGGATGCGCACGCGGTCGGCTTCGCTGCAAGCGCTTCCGGCCGCGACGCTCGCCACGCCTTCGCCGCATACGGCCGCAGCTGCGAGGCTTTGCGAGGCGTTGCTACAAGCGGCGATCGCTTCGATGCCGGAATCACGCGGCGTCCGTTCTTGCCCGCGAGTGCATCGCGGAAAGCTTGAGCGAGGCTCGCCGCGATCGGCCGCAGGCACTCGCGCCAATGCGGTAGCGTGAGTGCGAGCTCATGCGTGAGCGGAGCTGCTATGCGGCAAACGCCGTTCGGAAGCTCAGCAAAATCTCGCGCAGCAAAGATGCGATCTTCCAAGAGGTCGAGCAAGAACGCATCCACGTTCGCTCGCACCGGCTCCATCGCGTCGAGCACAAGAGAATCGCGGTTGCGCTGATCAGCGTGCAGCACGCCGAGCGTTGGATCGAGCCCATGCGCGAGCAATGCGAGGCGAGCTTCGCCTTCCACGCAGGCAAATAGGTAGTTCCTCATGGCATTGAGCGGCGACGTAGCAGCGCGAGGAGCTCCGGTAAGAACTGAAGCTCGCGAGCCGCAACGAAGCCACCGAGCCGGGATTCGAGCGAGGTCACGTTCGAGAAAGCGAATCTCGACGCCCTTCCACGCTGCGAAGTACATCGCAGCTGCATTCGCTTCGATGACTCGCACCCGCTTGATCGAATCGGCCGAAGCGAGCCCGCCTCGCAGCGCATCGAATTCGCGCAGATCGGGAGCTCGCAGCTGGACGAGATTGCGGCGCTGGCCGTTGAGCTTGCTCGCAATCAGGTCGCGTGCGATCCGCAAGTCCAAGCCATTCGTGACTGCGAGCGCCTGCGCACGGCGGATCGGGTGGCCGTCGTAGCCGTACGGAACCGAGTGTGCGAGCACCTCGCCGTCCCGGCCGATCTGCACGAATGCTGCGCCGATCGCTCGCAGCCACGCGAGCGCCTCAAGCGTGACGAAGCCAGTGTGGCCGATCAGGACGAGCCGTTCGAGGCCGCTGCCCGCGCGGTCGAGTACGAGCGATCGGCGTTGCCTGCCGATCCCGTCTTCCACGCGTAGCTTGCCGTAGAGCACGCGCAGCGAGATGCCGAAGCCGTCCACGACCAAAACGCCAGTGCGGACTTGCAGCGGGGGATAGAGGGATGTACTCTGCTGTTGCATCTGGAGCTGCCTCTCCGGGTGCGACGCCTCCGGCTCGTTTCAGCGGGCCGGGGGCACCTAAGTTGCTATCTGATTATTCGACGGTACCGTCTTCCGCACCTGAGACCTACCACCAGAACTCCTTATGATCTGGTCGATCCTTTCGCTTACCTTTTATCCACGACGCGGCTGCACTCGTAATGGTTTTCTGATCGTGGCAATTTAGGTCACGTCGAACCTCGTCCGCGATCTTTTTATCGATTCCATCCGCCCAGTCGTGAATAATAGTCGTCGCTAGGTCAGTTCGCAACGTCAAGCGCAAAGCTTTTGCGTGCATTATCTTTTGGGCTTCGCATAAAGAAACGGCTTTCGGTATCATTATGCGCTCGGACGCGAGGATCGTAGCTGCGAGTGGCGAGCCGATGTCGGTTTGAATCTTTGCACGAACTGCGTATTCGACCCATGGTTTCGTGCGGGGCGGACCGCTCACGGAAACGTAAGTCACGCCGTCCTTCGCTGGATCACAGCGACGTTCAATCAGATCGGATGATCTAAAACGGGGCGGATACAGCCATGTTGAGTTCCATTGGTGCCCCGTCAAGAAGCCTTCTTCGGCGGTTAAGTTTAGTCGCACCGGGCGCCCCAAAATAAAACTCCACAGTTCGCACAGATTTCCCGTATGCATTCCGTCACTTGGGAATAGTGAGAAGAGAAACGCGAAGGCGGCACGCCTTTTTGAGCACGGCAGCTTACGTGACGGTGATGAACCCGCCGACACTAAGCTGTATGAGCACTCAAATATGTCGTCCACATATCCCGCACACAGGCGCAGGACCGGCAGTGGGATCTTTAACACGCTCGCCAAGGGCCCTAGCTGAAACTCCGTCGGTATGCGCCCCGCGTTGACATATCGGGACCAATCGCCAGCGCGATTGTGGCCGGTTGTTCCGGGCATACGATCGAGGCGCCGACCGATTTCTTCCGCGGATATACCCTGCTCATCAGCGATCAAGTTAAGGAGCTCGCCGAAGGTCCTCTTCCAGTCTTCTTCCGTGAGAATTGATGCCGTCTTCGCCATATGCGCCTTCTCCGAGTTGCTCATAAACGCGCTTAAGAGCAAGCCTCGTCTTGAATGATGTTCGACCTGTGCGCACGGAAGTCTTCGGTTGAATCGATGGAGGATTCGGTGACAAACCTGAAATTTTGGCGTCTTACTAATAACCTGAAACAGAGTGACGCCGCGCGGCTCTGCGGGCTCGGCGTCTCCGCATACTCTTTAATCGAATCCGGTAGATTGCTTCCGTCGCCGGAGCAGCACTCGAAGCTGGAGCGGGTCTTCGGCGCTAAAACGTCCGATATGCTGCTCCGCGTCTCAACGGTGCAGCAGTGAAGTCCGGCGATCGCGCGCGGATCGAACAGCTCCTTGAAGACCCGTCGCTCTCGTGCCGAGCGATCGCAAGAGAGACCGGATATTCAGATTGGACAATTCGCAAGATCGCGCGCGAGCTCGACGGGGACTCGCGGCCGATGCGGCAGCGCAGATCACATTCGGACCAGATTCCGCCTGATGAAATCTCTCCGGTAACCAGCTGGTTCGTCTTCGGCGGCATTGTCGCCGCGACCGTACTCGCGATTTGGGCTGGTGTGCGCTGGGCGCCTCCACCCGACCTATAAGCCCCCCAAAGAAAAACACAAACACAAAGCACACTCTAAAGAGAGGACCAACCATGACGAAAACAACCGATTCCACGCGTGGAAAACCGACCGTCTCGGAGACCGTGGAGAAATTCTCCTTCGGTTCCGGACACACGTTTCTGGACAACGCAGAGCTCGCGAGCAAGGGTCTCCGCTTCGACATCCTGGAGATCAAATTCGATCCGGGCCGGGGCTACCAGAACCAAGATCGCTGGCTCATTACAATCAAATTCCCAGAAGGCGAACCCGAACTACTCAGCCTCGGTTCGAATCCGGGCCGCGATCAGCAACTCCGAGATGCTCAAGCGTACCTCGAACGCGGCGGCAAGATCGAGAACGTGCGGTTGCGTCAGTCCGGCAAGGCCTATTACTTCACGGAAAGCGACCGCTAAGAGCTAGGGGCCGAGACCTGCAAGTCTCGACCCCTTCCTTTGGTGCTGAACTATGCCAAAGATATCAAAGCGCCGCCGCGGCGGTCAACGTCGCCGGCGCCCGCGAACGCTCGCCCAGTACGATGCGCTGCCGCGCCGATCGCAAGCATCGGTCGAAAACGTCGCCCACGTCGTCACTCGGATGCGCGAAGGCGTTTCGCTGAAGAGCGCGGCGGCCGAGTACGGCGTCGATCCGCGAACCGTCGTCAAACTCGGCGGCTCGGCGCTACGCAAGACCGGCGGCGGTCGCTACGCCGCGAAACCGAGCGATAACCTCCTGCGCGTCATGGTTGTGCCGGTTCATGCTGGCCGAGTAGAAGTCGCCGTACGAGGTTCTCGTGCCGCGTCGGAGCTTGGCAGACGCGCGGCCGCGCAGCGTGAGTTCCTTGCTACCGGCGACGATACCAAGCTGCGCGAGCTGAGCAAGAACAAGATTCTCGACGCGTCGGGCCGCGACGTGCCGTTCCTTACCGATCCTGATGAGCTGGAGCGCCTGGGCGACCTGGGCGCCCTGTCCTTTGAGAGCATCTACGCGCGGCGTGGCTGATGCGCGAGCGCGATCCGATCGGGGCCTGGCTGCGCAACTCGCGGGCTCAGCGCCGCGTTGGGCCTGGCGCGGCTTGCGCATCCTGCGGCGAGGAATCGCGGCCGTACGCGCTGATTCTCCGTCGCGAGCCCCCGTGCTGCTTCCGCTGCGATCGCATCGCCCAAGGCCAGCTGCCGTACGAGCGCAACCACGTCTTCGGCAAGCGCAACAGCGACCTGACGATCCGCTATCCGATCAACGATCACCGGGCGGTGTTTAGCGTGGCGCAATACCATTGGCCGCCCGGAGCCCTCGAAAATCCTAACGGAAGTGTCCTGCTCGCGAGCGTCGCTGATCACACGGGCTGTACGATAATCGGAGCACATGCTCGCCGAGCATAAGGCAAACAGCGCGAAGCTGATCCACGTCGAGGAATTGCTCGTCACCATCTATGGGCCGGACTGGCTCCCAGGCCTGGAGGCCATGCAAAGCGAGTCTCACGGCAAAGCAGCGAAGAAAAGCCGCCCATGACGAGTGATCTGCCGATCGCAGTTCGCGTCTATCCCGATCTGCCATCGTCGCAACCAGATCGCAAGACCATGCCGGAGATCGACGGCATGCTCGTTTTCGACTGCGAGACGCGCACGGATAAGGCGCAGGCGCTGACCTTCGGCAGCTATCGGTTCCTGGTGGAAGGCCGCTGTCTCGAAGAGGGTCTGTTCTACGGCGACGATCTCCTGCCACGCGAGCTGACGACCTTGGAGCGCTACGCCTGCGAACACTCGGCCGACACCAATCCACGCGGCATCCCGGAGCGCAGCATCCCGAGTAATCCAGAGCTCCTGCTGCTATCGGCAGCGGAGTTTCGGACGCTGCTCTACCGCGTGACCTACAAAGGGCGCGGCCTGCTCTTCGCGTTCAACTTCCCGTTTGACACTTCGCGCCTGGCACTCGACTACGGCGCGTCGCAGGATCGCTTCCTGGGCGGCTTCAGGTTCCACTTCTTCCAGTACCGCGACGCGGCCGGGAAGCTGCGCCCCATCCCTACCGTCCCGGGATCACAGTCAAGCACATGGATAGTAAACGCTCGCTCAAAGGCTTTACCGCCACGATCGATCCCGATAAGGAAGATCAGATACCCGAAGGGGCTGCGATTCCCAAGCCGGAGGATGGCTACATTTTCCGGGGGCACATGCTCGATGCGAAGACGCTCGCCTTCGCGCTCACCGATCAGGGCATGAATCTGGAGCGAGCCTGCGACCTGTTCGGCGTCAAGCACGGCAAGCAGAAGGCCAAACGTCATGGGGTCATTACACCGAGCTACATCGATTACAACCGGCGCGACGTGCTCGCGACCTCCGAGCTCACGGCCAAGCTGCTCGCGGAATACGCGCTCCATCCGATCGAGCTACAAGTGACGAAGGCCTATTCGCCGGCCTCGATCGGCAAGGCGTATCTGCAAGCCATGGGCGTGACGCCAATAATGCACGGATGCCGGATTTCCCCAAGCGGTATCTGCGGCTATGCCGAATCGGCATTCTTCGGCGGCCGTGCGAGCGCGCACGTGCGTAAGGTTCCCGTGCCCGTCGTCTATTCTGACTTCCTTAGTCAATATTCCAGGGTGAACGTGCTGATGGGGTTGTGGCGTTTCGTGACGGCAAGGGAGATTCGCGTGATCGAGGACTGCCGCGAGGAGCTCGCAGCGCTGCTGCGAGGTGTGACGCCCGAGTGGGTGCTCGACCCGGCCAACTGGAAGCGTCTCGCAGGTTTCGCGCGCATCATTCCCGATGGCGACGTGCTGCCGCTGCGCGCGAAATATCGCGGTAACAGCTGGCAGATCGGCGTGAACTACGTGCATGCGAGCTCGGACGATCCGGAAGACGGCCTGTGGTGGGCGTGGCCCGAACTCGTCGCTTCGGTGCTGCTGACGGGCAAGGTGCCGCGCATCGTGGAAGCGTTCCGGCTCGCGCCGGTCGGTAAAGCCAAAGGCTTGAAGAATCTCGCGTTTCGCGGGCAAGTGCCGATCGATCCGCGCTCGCTGGACTTCTTCAAGGCGGTGATCGAGGAGCGCGCTCGGCTCGCAGCACGCACCGATCTGAGCGACACCGAGCGCGATCGACTCCGGCGTGCGCTCAAGACGCTGGGCAGCGCGACGAGCTACGGCATCTTCGCCCAGATGGACCGCCAGGAAAGTGACAAGGAAGTCGCACTCACGTGCTACGGCATCGACCCGACGCCGTACCCGTGCAAGGTCAAACATCCCGAAGCACCGGGCGAATACTGCTTTCCGCCGCTGGCCTCGCTCATTACCAGCGGCGGCCATTTGCTGCTCGCACTCTTGGAGCGGCTCGTCACCGATCGCGGTGGTACGTACGCGATGGAAGATACCGACTCCATGGCGATCGTCTCCTCGCAGCGCGGCGGTCTCGTCTCGTGCCCACGCGGCCCATACCGGACGAAGGACGGGCACGAGGCCATCCGTGCGTTATCTTGGCAACAAGTGGCGCATATCGTGGAGCGCCTCGGGCAGCTGAACCCGTACGATCGCACAGCCGTACCGCACTCGATCCTCAAGATCGAAGACGACAACTACGATCCGAAGACCGGCAAGCAGCGGCAGCTGTGGTGCTTGGCAATTTCCGCCAAGCGTTACGTGCTCTTCCTGCGCGACCGAAACGGCGAACCGGAACTGCTGCGCAAAGACATCAATAACGGCGAGGATGGCTGGTCGCAGCACGGCCTCGGCCATCTGCTTAATCCGACCGATCCAACTAGCGACGATCGCAGCTGGATCGCGCATGCGTGGCTCGGCATTGTGCGCCGATCACTCGGGCTCGCGACGGAGCCGCTGCCGTTTGCCGGACGCGTGGCCCTTGGGCAGATCACGGTTAGCAGTCCCGAGGTGCTGCGGCCACTCGCAAAACTCAACGCCGGCAAACCATACGCGCAGCAGATCAAGCCGTACAACTTCATTCTTAGCTGCCATGTCGCGCCGTTTGGGCATCCGATCGGAGCCGATCCCGAGTGCTTTCACCTCATCGCGCCGTACGAGACCGATCCGCGCAAGTGGCTCGCGCTGCCCTGGATCGATCAATATTCTGGCAAACAATACCGGATCAGCACGACGCTCGCAACGAGCACGCGCCAGACCGCGCGCGTCAAGAGCTACAGCGACGTGCTCGAAGAGTACGAGTTCCACGAAGAGGCCAAGTGCGCCGATGCCAGCGGCGCAGCGTGCGATAAGCAGACCGTGGGGCTGCTGCAGCGACGCCATGTGACGATCGAGTGGCCGCCGCGCTTCATCGGCAAGGAGTCAAATAAGCTCGAAGAAGTTGAGGAGCAGACCGCTTCGGACGCGAGCGACGTCTACACCGAATATCCCGATCCGCGGCGCGACGAGTGGGAGACGAAGACTCTACAATTACTTCGGCGGGCACCCGTTCAGGTTATTATTGACGCGACAGGAATCAGCCGTCGAACCGTTCAGAGAATCCGAAACGAACAAACGAAACCAACATTCGAGCATCGGCGGCTTCTCGAAAGCTTTGCCAAGGGGCGTGTCCGTGATCTCTTGAAGCGTCAGGGCTGAACTGCATCATCCCGAGGACTGCGCTTCATGCCCGCAAGGCGTCACCATTACATCCCCCAGTTTTATCTGAGGGCATTCGCCAAGGACAGACAGCATCCAAAGCTTTTCGTCGTCGATACGGAGACGCGCACTCCGTTTTGCACCGCCCCTTCAAATGTTGCAGTCGAGCTTGATTTTCACACTATCGATACACCCGGGCAACCTTCCGACGTGGTCGAAAGGAAACTGGCTGGGCTTGAAAGTGATATTAGCCCTGCGATCGAAAGAATCCGGACCAGCCGCTCGCTGGCGAGCGAGGGAGATCGCGCCCTGTTTCTTACGTTCGTGGCGCTTCTACTTATAAAGAATCCAGGCATACGCGACCGCATCTCGGAATCGATCGGAAAGGTCGAAATGTTTCGATTTCAAATGCTCGCAAGCAATCCGAATGCGTGGAACGCTGAAATGGAACGTGCCAAACTAGAGGGGAGCATCGCGAAGGACGCCGATACCGAAGAACTGCGCGGGCTCGTACTAAAAGATGCCTTCAAAATCGGCATCTCTGTACCGGGCCACCTTATGCTAGAGTTTAGACTGCTCCCTAGTATTATCGAGTTGGTTGGCCAGCGCAAGTGGATGCTTTTCAGTGCAAGAGGTGGCCAGACTGGCTTCATAACGAGCGATAATCCTGTTGCGCTATCATGGTTCAATCAAGGACCGGCTCAGCCACCGCCGGGGCTAGGGTTGGCGGAGACTCAGCTTATTTTTCCAATTTCGAACGAACTTGCGGCGATCGGCACCTTTGAATACAAGGAATCGGTAGTCGATGCCGACGATGATCGCGTGGCTAAGATAAACGGGAATACGATTCTCTCACGTAATAGGCAGGTCTATGCTCAGGCGTCAGATTTTCAGTACCAGATGAAGCATCACGACCGGCAGATGCTAGGCTCCGAGCTTTTGACGGACCGCTCGCTGGCGTGATGACAATAATCCAGAAGGCCGCGCGCGAGGAGCAAGATAGATGAGTACCGCTTCGGCAGTGAGGAAGAGCCTCAGGGTTCCGTTCTTGATCGGGGTCGCGCTCCTGGCGGCCACGTCCTACTCCTGGGCGGATAAGCGGCCCGTAAGCCTTTGGGATGTCGTGTTCGGCCGCGGCGCCGCGCCCCACATTGAACGGGTCGTTGTGGTGAGAGTAAATCCGTGGATTGCGAGGGTCCTCGATCCATCGCCTCACCTGTTCGAGCTCGGCCAAGCGCGCGGCGATTCAACAGCCAGTATGACGGACAACGCTGGCATTGCGATGCTGGAAGACGCTCTTCGCTCAACGGGCGTAGTTTCTGAAGGATGCTACGGGGCGGCGTACGCCGCAGAGTATCTCCCAGTATCGTGGGCGATCTTTTTCTATCCGGACCGTGAAGAGAAGTCCAAGATTGGAAGTGTTTACGTGACTCGTGATGGCCTGTGCGTCTCTACTGGAACCAAGTTGTACAATGTCGATCCGGGTATCAACCTCTACCTCGAACGAAACTTTAGCTTTATGAACTTCTAAGTGCGACGCAATTGCCGCACACCAACAGACTCACGATCGATGATCCCGACCAAAAGGGAAATGGGAGACCACAGGATGAGTTTACACAGATTTTTGGGTGCCTTCGTAGTCGTGCTGCTCGGCAGCGGCACCGCAAACGCGCAAGAACAGGGTTCTGACGCAATTAGAAAACTGGCGTTCCTCGCGGGATCGTGGCATTGCGTGGTTCAAGGAGAGCGAGTGCCGAAAGGCGACGTGGAACATCTCAGCTATGAGTTTTCTCCAGATTGGTCTTGGATGATTGAGCGATCAGATCTTCGGGAAAATGGTCGTAGCTTCTGGGGAGCGCAACTTTGGGGATATGATGCCATTCATAAGCACTTGGTCGCGTACCAATTCAGTTCATTCGGGGTCTTCACGAAGAGCGTTGACGGTTGGGTTGGAGGCCGATTTCAGAGCAGGAGCGATGACAACGGCGCCACAGTCACGATCGTGCCTATCAATAAGGATGCTTTCAACTGGGTGATCGAAAGCGCCGATCATTCAAATGTGGTTACAGAGGCCTGCACTCGCTGACCCGTGGGCGGATGAAGCGCGGCCAGGCCGAAACGATGTTGGGGAGCCGTGACGTTCAGGCAGCGGAGGAGCAAGGCACATGAAGAGCTTGGATTTTGGCCGCTGGGCACTATGCGTTAGCGCAGCCGCGGCATTACTCGCAGGCTGCGGCGGATCGCAGCCGCCGATCGGAGCGCCGGGCGCGATGCCGCAACGCCGTCTTAGCGCTTAGCGGAGCTTAGGAAATGGTATTTCGGTCGGGACGAGCGGCGATTGCCTTATACCATCGACCGAAGTTTGTGGCGGCCGTTCCCACCATCGGCAGGCCAGACGATTCTTTTATCGCCTTCCCGTACCTGTTCGACGAGAATGACGTTCAGCTAGTTCGTGATCATCTAGCCCCCAGCACAGAGCTGGCGGCTTACCTCTCGCACTGGCATTTCGATCCTCGCGAAGATCATTCACCAGGTCCGGAATTCACCTGGGCGCCGATTCTCGTCAATGACTTCAGCGATGTCAATGATGATGTTGGGACTTATGCCGGTGTCTCGGAGGGACACTTCAGCAGGGTGCTCCAATGGCAGCCACAAGTTGACAACGCCAAGACGCGACTCATCGCGATCGTCGCGCCCGGCCCCTTCGGCCGGACCCTAGTGGCCGAAAGCGATTCGCTCCCCGTTCTCGGTCAAAAGCTTGTAGACGCTGGCTACAGCGCCGTTGGCATTCACTGCAAGGCGGGGAGCGACGAGGAATTCGCTGATGCAGCTTCATACGCGACGCGCCTCGAAGAGGCTAGCGGGCTCGTCCCACTGCATGTGGCTCGCGAAGAGCGCGATATCAGCGGCACCCCCTTTAGGTTGAGCATTCGGGAGATATGGTCGGTTGATGAGGCCCAGGCTTGAGCCGCAGCGCCGCAATGCTATGCGCGATCCTTTCAACCTTCCTTTCAGTCTTATGCGGTTGTGGGGTTACTGTGTGCGGACCAACTGTCGATGATCCTTCGGTAGAACGCCACGAGCTAGTTGCTCTACAAGGGGTCCTTAAGGACGCGCATGCGGTCACATATTGGCATTCCGAGACCATCTCAGCACGCGAAGCTGACTCTGACCGACTCGTAACAAACCACTACCGAATCCATGTAAGCATTCCGCGCCTTTCACTTTTGCGAGCGTCCGCGGTGCACGGGCGCCAAGCTGTTCTAGTCGATTATGCCGCGGCAAATCATTACCGCTATGAGGACACCGAGGGAGTATCGAGCGAGCTCCGTGAATTGTGGAATCGCATCTATCGAGAAAATCACCCGCGTGGCTGGGCGAACGAGATTACAACAGTCCTCATTGACGATCCTCAAGGCCATTACCGCATAGAGATTTCAGTGCCCCAGTGCGCGGTTCCGTAAAGGGACCCCGCGCCCGGCGTTCGCGATCGCGAGGCTGTTGATGCTCAGCGGGGCCTTGCGGCTTAGCAGCTTAGACGCTTTGCTCGCATTGCGGCTGCGAGCGCCTCGCATCGCGGCAGAGTAGCTCGCAGATGCCTCGCAGCTTAGCAGCTTCGCTTAGATCAGCGGCTTAGATCGTGGCAGCCCGGCGGCCAGGGGGGGTGCACAATTTTCAGGGGCCCAACTCCTATCCCCT
>CAVWOR010000013.1:0-23621 GCA_963756635.1 Vulcanimicrobiota bacterium | reverse complement strand
AGGGGTAATGGGTCACTTAGAGTTTTGTCGTAGGGCAAGGAGTCAAGGTCTCAAATCTCTCTGATTATGGACGACGAGGAAAAAGTGCAGCCGGAAGATGGTTCGGACGAAGATTGCGGTTGCTCCGAGGATTGCTGCGAAGACGCGCCCGCCTAGCGCGATCTCTTAGAACGTGCGGCCTAGACGTTCTCCATTTTCCGCGTCAAAAGCCAAGCGGCAATCGCGACTAGTATTACAACGCCTTCCAGCATTAGGTATCGCGTCGGGAATACAGCGCACGTGGACATATAGCAGCTCACGAGATCACCGAGAGCGCGGAACCATAGCCAAAGCATTGCCGCAAGCGCAAGCACGACGATTATCAGGCGGGCAGAGCTTCGTTTCAACCCTTAAGACTCGCGGCTCGGCGGCTTTCCATGCTCTGGAGGCGACCACTTGCTATAAGCACCGAGCGCATCTTGTGTGCGCTCGAATCCTGGATCGCGGAGAACAATTTCAAGGCGTTTGGGCATCCGGCACCCTTCGGCGGGCTGCCACCTAATACTCCGAAACCGAGGGACCATGACCGCGACTCCCTCACTCTCTGCCGAAGCAATACATCAATCCGGGGCAGGGCAAGCATCCCAAACAGTCGGTCACCATCACGGGCGTACTAACCTAACTGACGCGAGCCGGGGTGCCGACGCCGACGATTTGCCGGACACGTGCGGCGAGAGCCTCCCCGGTAAGACCGAAGAGGGCGCGCTGCTTATCCTGCGAGTCGTGTTGGATCAGTACGTTGGGAACGCCGATTCGCTCGACGCGCAGATTGAGCCCGTGATCCGAGACAAACTCGGCAACGGCCGAACCGAAGCCGCCCGCGAGCGCATGTTCTTCCAGGGTAATCAGGTGGTCGTGGTCGCGCTCGAGTTCGAGCAGCAGCACTTCGTCGAGTGGCTTGGCAAAACGGGCGTTGACGACGGTGATGCCTTGTACGTCCGCGTCGAGGGCGATGTCGACGGTGGTGCCGTAGGCGAGGATGGCGACGCCGCGGCCGCGACGCAGCACTTCAGCTTTGCCGTGAACGATTGGTGCCGGCGGTTCATCGTGACGCCCGCTGGTCGAGCCGCGCGGGTAGCGGATTGCCGCGGGGGCGTTGCACGAGAGCGCATGCTCGAGCATCGGCTGCAGCTCGGCCTCGTTGCGCGGTGCCATGAGCGTGAAGTTGGGCAGCGTTCGGAGGTACGCGATGTCGTAAAGACCCATGTGTGTCGGACCGTCGTCGCCGACCACGCCCGCGCGATCCATGCAAAAGACGACCGGAAGATTCTGCACGACGACGTCGTGAACGACCTGGTCGTAGGCGCGCTGCAAGAAGGTCGAGTAGATCGCGCAGACCGGCCGGAATCCGCTCGTCGCGAGGCCGGCCGCGAAGCAGACCGCGTGCGCTTCGGCGATGCCGACATCGAAGTACCGGTCGGGAAAGCGCTTTGCGTACTTCGCAAGACCGGTGCCGTCGGGCATCGCCGCTGTGATCCCGACGACGCGCGGATCCTTCTCGGCAACCGCAATCATCGCGTCGGCAAAGACGTCCTGAAACTTCGGCCGTGCGCCGGGACTGCTCTTCTTGCTGCCGTTGCTCGGCTCGAACGCATTGGCGCCGATGCCGTGGAAGGTCCGCGAATCGCGCTCGGCCGGCTCGTAGCCCTTTCCCTTGATCGTACGCACGTGCAACAGGACCGGCCCGGCGACATCTTTGGCCGTTCGCAGGCCGTCCACGAGCGCGTCGTAGTTATGACCGTCAATCGGACCAATATAGCGAAAACCGAGCTCCTCAAAAATAACGGCCGTTTTCTCGGACGGGCCCATAAAGTGCATGGCGCCGATCTCGGCGCCTTCGATTGCCTTTTTCGCCGCCCCGCCGAGCGGAATTCGCTTGAGCACCATCTTTCCGGTGCGGCGCACGAAGTTTGCGAAAGGTTTGCTGCGCAACACCGACAGATACGAGGCAATCGAGCCGACGTTTGGGGCGATCGACATTTCGTTGTCGTTGAGGACGACGATAAACTGGCTCTTGCGGGCTCCGGCATTATTGAGCGCTTCGTACGCGAGACCGCCGGTGAGCGCGCCGTCGCCGAGCACCGCAACGACCGTTTCTTTACCGCCGATGAGATCGCGGGCGCATGCCATACCGAGCGCTGCGGCGACCGCCGTGCTGGCGTGACCGGCTCCGAACGGGTCGTACGGCGACTCGCTGCGCATCGCAAAGCCCGAGAGACCGCCACCTTTACGAATCGTTCCGAAACGCTCGCGCCGGCCCGTTAGGATCTTGTGAACGTAGGTCTGATGACTGACATCCCAGACGAGCTTGTCGTTGGGAAGATCGAGCACTTTGTGCAGCGCGAGCGTTAGCTCGACGACGCCGAGGTTGGGCGCAAGGTGGCCGCCGTTGACGGCACACGTACGAACGAGCAGCTCGCGAATCTCACTTGCCAGGACGTCGATCTCTTTTCGCCGGAGGCGCTTGACGTCGGCCGGAGAGTCGATGCGCTCGATAATCATTGGCCCGTTATACGCACCCGCCCGCCGATGCCCTGCGCCTCGGCAACGACGCGCGCCACGAGTGCGGCCGCGCGAGGCGCCTCGCGCGCGAGCCAAAAGGCCTGCGGCCAGTTCCATGGTTTCACGATCGCGCGCAGCGGAGTGCGCCACTCGCCAGAAATCTCGCGCAGGGGCGTATCGAGCACGACGCGGACGGCTGCGACGCGCGCTGCGCGGATCAGGCCGGTCTCCATGTCGACGCCGACATAGCCCTCTGCCGCCCACTGAGCGCGCGCCGCGCCATGCACGATCGCGCCGGCGGTGAGCAAGCCGTCGAATACCGGCTCTATGCCCAGCCGACGCGCGCCGCTCGCAAACGTTTCGACCAGCCCGGGGTCGCATTGCAAGAGAGTGCCGTCCGGTCGCCGGACTTCGCGTGGGATCAACAGCGTCCCCGTTGGAAGATCGCCGCGCAATCCGCCGGCCAGCCCGCAGCTCACCACGACTTCGCCGAGTCCCTCGCGAAGATGTTCGAGAGCGATTCCGGTTTGAACGATCCGCGCGTCGGGCAGCTCGCGCCGCAACGCCTTACATTCGAGTGCGGTAGCCGCTACGAACGTCACATCGGCGCTTGAAAACTGGTCCACAAAGGTTTCTTTTGCCTACGGTCGTAGGCTCATGCCCACACCGCAAATTATGAGGAGCCCCACCATGACGACCGCGAGTCAACCCTTTCTCTCAGACGTTACCGAGCTTCGCCGGCGGGCCCGCGAGCACATCGAACGCGGCGCCGTTACCGACAATTACGGCGGAGACGTGCACCAGGCGATCGATCTGCTGCAAACCGCGTTGGCAACGGAGATCGTCTGCGTCTTACGGTATACGATGCATAACATTGCGGCGGTGGGCATCGACAGCGAAAGCGTCAAGGCAGAGTTCGCCGAGCACGCGCGCGACGAGCGCAAGCATATGGAGCTACTCGCCGAGCGCATCAATCAGCTCGGCGGCACCCCAAATTTCAGCCCCGAGGGGCTACAAACGCGCTCGGCGACCGAGTACGGCAGTGCCGAAAAGCTGATCGACATGATCAAAGAGAATCTCGTGGCGGAGCGCATTGCGGTGGAGCATTATCGCGAGCTGGTCCGCTTCTTCGGCGAGAACGATCCGACGACGCGCATCATGTTGGAAGGCATCCTTGCGCAGGAAGAGGAGCACGCGAACGACATGCACGATTTGCTCGTCGCGCACGAAGGGACGCCTTTCCTCAAGTCGTAAGACGCCCCGTTTCGCGATACCATTGCACGGCGCGTTCGAGCGCCGCCCGTACCGGCGTCGCGTCGTAATTCAGATCGCGTTGCGCCTTTGACGAATCGGCGTACATGCGTTCGCGGGAAAGCCGTACGCCTTCGAGCGGGACTTCGGGCGGCGCGCCGGTGACGCGGCAGCGCAGCTCGTCAACATAGCTTGCGGCGAGCGCGAGGGCGTAAGGCGCGCGCCAGGCCGGCATCGGTTTGCCGGTAATTTCGGCCAGCAGCTGCCAGAGCTCGTCCATGCTGAGATTCTCGCCGCCCAGTACGTAGCGCTCGCCGATGCGCCCGCGCTCCAACGCGGTAACGTGCGCGCGAGCGACGTCCTCGACGGCGACGAGGTTCATCCCGCCGTGGCCCGGCGCTTTAGCAACGATCTTGCCGCGCGCAAAGTCGAGCACGAGTTTGCCGGTGGGCGTCGGCTTGCCGTCGCCGGGACCGACCGGGGCGGTGGGAAGCAGGGCGACGACCGGAACGCGCCCGGCGAACGCCGCGCGCTCCTGTTCGAGTTTCGAAAGATGATAACCCGAGTGTGCGTGGCCGTCCGTCGCCGAACTCGAGGTGAGGACCGCGCGCTGGATGCCGGCGAGGTGGGCGGCGAGCATGAGGCTCACCGTCCCCTCAACATTCGTCGCATGGATTTCGCCGCGGTCCCGGGGTGCAAACGAGTAGAGCGCCGCGCAGTGCACGAGATGCCGGCAACCGTCCAGCGCACGCGCAAATCCGCCAACGTGACGAAGATCGCCGGTGATCCACTCCACGCCGGCGTTATCATCCATCGGGTCCCGCGCGAGCGCGCGAACGGCGTAGCCGGCGGCGAGCAGTTCGCGCAAAATATGGGAGCCGACAAAGCCCGTCGCACCAGTGAGAAAAATGCGATCGCCCTGCGCCATTCCGCGTGATACTCCCGCAGTTCGAAGGGCTCCTCGCTCACAAACCGGTACTACGCGGTATCACGCTTCCTGACGGCTACCACGCCGTTCCACGCGGTAAGCTCGCGAACGTTCAAACGTTCTTGGAGATGCGCGAAAAGCCACTCCTGCGGCCGGCGCCGCAGGAGTCTTCTTGGCGTCTCGAGCGGTTAGATGGGTTGGATCTGGCCCGGTATCGCGCGCTCTTTCACGTGGTCGGCGACGAGCATCTCTGGGCGGGACGATTGCTCATGCCCGAAGCCGAGCTTCGACGCTTTCTGCGCGACCCGCGCGTCGAGGTCTATGTTTTGGCAACCGGTCGCGGAGACGAAGGCCTGTTGGACCTCGACTTTCGATTTGCCGGCGAATGCGAGATTAGTCTTTTCGGCGTGGCGCCGCGCCTGATTCATACCGGGGCCGGACGCTGGTTCATGAACCACGCAGTCGAGATCGCTTGGTCGCACCCGATCGAGCGCTTCTGGGTTCACACGTGCAGCCTCGATCACCCCAACGCGCTTGCCTTCTATCAGCGCACGGGCTTCGCGCCGTACGAGCGTAAGGTGGAAGTCTACGACGATCCGCGCCATCTCGGCCTGACGCGGGCCGATGCCGCACCTCACGTTCCGATTCTCTAACGAAGCAACCCTCGGATCGGAAGCAACGTAACCTGCCGCCCGGCACATTTGCGGTTGTGGGGTTGCTACGACGCTCTGGCGAACGTTCCAAATAGTCGGTTCGTTTGCATCGTAGAGGAGGCGCGGTAGATGAGACTCTCGGATTTTGGTTGCCCGAAGCGTGGGGTGTGGATAGCTGCTCTGATGCTTGCCGGCTGTTCGCAAGGCTCGTTACCATACATGCAAAACGGCGCGCCTTTACTAACACTTGCCGGCACCGGTGCCGGTAAGATCACGCACATCGTCTACATCGTGCAGGAGAACCGCAGCTTCGATAATCTCTTCCAAGGCTATCCGGGCGCAAATACCGTGCCTCAAGGGAAGAACTCCAAAGGTCAAACGATCACGCTGCAGCCCTCCAGGCTGGGGGCATGGTACGATATCGATCATTCCGCAGGTGCGATGTTCGAAGCGTGCGACGGCACCGGCAATCTGCCGGGCACGAACTGCCGGATGGACGGATTCGACCAAGAATGGGCGACCGGCGGCCCGCCAAACCCGCAATACGTGTACGTGCCACACGACCAGTCGAAACCCTATTTTGATATGGCTCACGAAGGCACTTTGGCCGACAACATGTTTCAATCGCAGCTCGACGAAAGCTTCATCGCGCATCAATACGTCATCGCCGCGCAGGCGGACTGGAGCGTCGACCTTCCGGACGGCTACTGGGGCTGCGAGGACAACGAATCCGCTCAGGTTAGGACGATCACGAAGGACCGCACCTACGGGCCGAATCACCCGGCGTGCTTCGATTACCAAACCTTAGGCGACGAACTCGATCAAGCAAAACTCAGCTGGCGTTTTTATGCCAGCCAGTACGGCAGCGCTTCGAGTGGAAGCGGGGGAACCTGGTCGGCCTATCAGGCCATCAAACATATCTACTACGGTCCCGACTGGAAAAAAGACGTCATCTCGCCAAACTGGAAATTCATCACTGACGTGCGCATGGGGAAGCTCGCAAACTTCACGTGGATTACGCCGGTCTGCGACGACTCCGATCATACCAACTGCCCCGATGACTACGGGCCGTCCTGGGTCTCGGCCCTCGTCAATACGGTCGGAGAGAGCAAGTTCTGGAACTCGACCGTGATCTTCATCCAGTGGGACGATTGGGGCGGCCTCTACGACCACGTTCCGCCGCCTTACAAGGATCGCGACAGTTTAGGCTTTCGCGTCCCGCTGATTATGCTCTCGCCGTATGTCAGGCGCGATCACATTTCGAAGGTGCAGTACGAAACCGCCAGCGTCCTACGATTCGCCGAAGACCTCTTCGGCCTGGGCCAGCTTGCGCAGGCCGACAGACGTGCCACCTCACCGGCGGCCGATTGCTTCGATTTTTTGCAAACGCCGCTTCCGTTCGTCAAGATCCGGGCTCCATTGCCGCCCAAATTTTTCATGCATCAATTTAAGAGCGATTATTTCGCGCCCGACTACGAGTGATTGACGGCTAACGGCCGATCGCAAAGAGCGCCATCGCAAGCACGAGGACGAAAGCCACGATGCCCGACGCGTGGATCGCGTGCGCGCTATGTGGCCGCTTGGCGCCGTGATGCCAGGCGATCCAAAAATCGGCAACCGAAATGACGATGCCAACAACGCCGAGCACGATCAGAAGCGGGACATACTGCGCATACGCGGTCGCGCCGAGAACGACGCCGAGCGCAACGTCGCGAATGCCCGTCGCGCGAACGTAACTTCCGGCGGCATGCCCTTCGATAGAAACGCCGTACCGGTGGGCCAGGGCATGCGGTGCCGCCAAGGCCCAAATGCCGACCGCGACGAGGACCACGGCGATCGCCCACGCTAGGTAAAAGAGTGCCGCCGTTACCTTATCCTCATATTCGCTAGGCGTACACTACTCGCATAGCGGTGATGTTTCCTCGCGACACGATCGGGCCGTCGTCGCAGCTTTACGATGATTTGGACGTGTAGGCTATGCAATAACCGTTGGATGAGATCGATCCCTCAACCAGTTGACAGCTGCCGTTCGATTTTGGGTCCTGTCCCGGAATAAAGAACTTACAACCGGAGCACTGCATGCTGCCGCTGGGCGACGACTGATAGTGCATCGAGGCTTGCGACGCCTTCGAGCCGTCGGCCCGCGCCGGCATGCTCAGCAAGCCCGCCAGCCCGGGCAGGATGACCGCGCCTGCGAGAAACGTTCGTCGCGTCAGGCGGTCCGGCGGCTTATTCATTTCCAGTGCCTCCATTACGTCGTATTTTGGAGCGATCGTAGCGAGAACCTATGAAGAAAGTCTAAACCGCGACTCTCGTTGCGGGTTTAGGAGCGTGCAGGCTCGATGTTTTGATTGACGTGAAAGAAGTTGGTGGGGTCGTATTTCGCTTTGATCTCTGCCAACCGGTCGTAGTTGTCGCGGTAGGTCGCTCGAATTCGATCTTCGCCCTCGCCGTCCATCATAAAATTCACGTAAGCACCGCCCGCGCCATACGGATGTAGCGCATCCCAGTACTCCCTGGCCCACGAGGTGATACGCTCCTTATTCGCCGGATCGGGATCCACGCCGACGATCACCTCGCTCAAGAGGGCGTCGCGATAGCTCCACGGCGTGTCGCTGTTTTTGGGCTTTGCCGCGGCGCCGTTGATGGGGTAGAGATGCATCGTCGAGTGCATCGTCGGAACTTTTGAGCCGTGCACTACATGAAGGGCGATGGCTTCGTCGCTGAGCTTGTTTACGAAGTCGGCTTTCCAGTACCATTGCAAGCCGGCGGGGTAGAGCGGATCGAAAAAGCTCTGAAGGGTCGGGAACGGCATCGGGCCGATGTGTTCGAAAACCGGTTTGCGGAAGGCGCGCAACGGCGCAAGGGCTTCGTTGGTCTGCTCGAGGGTGCCGGTCGAACACCAAACGATCCCGCACATCTTTTTCATATGAAGGTCTTCGGGAAATGGCGGCGCGGGCGGCACCATGAGAAATGCGAAGAACCCGCTCACTTCTTTTGGAGCCCCCACGATGAAGTCACGATACCACTTCAGGATATCGGGTGCGTCCTTGAGGTCCCAGAGCATCGGTCCGGCCAATACGGTTTGCACGGGATGCGCCCGGTAGAGAAACGACGTCACGACGCCAAAGTTTCCGCCGCCTCCGCGGATCGCCCAAAACAAGTCGCTATTCTCCTCGGCGCTCGCGACGAGAAACGTTCCATCGGCAAGCACGACGTCGGCAGCCAGCAAATTATCGATCGTCAAACCATAACGCCGGGTGAGGTATCCCATGCCGCCACCAAGCGTCAGGCCCGCAACGCCCGTGGTGGAAATGAACCCCGACGGGACCGCCAGACCGAATGCGTGGGTTGCGTGATCGACATCGCCCCACGTGCAACCGGCCCCGACGCGCACGTTCGCAGCGGCGGGATCGACTCGAACGTATCTCATCAAGGCAAGGTCAACGACCAAACCGTCGTCGCAGACTCCCAAACCACCGGCGTTATGCCCGCCGCCTCGAATTGCAACCGGCAGGCTATGTGTGCGCGCAAACTGGAGGGCCGCAATCACGTCGGCCACGTCGGCGCACTTTGCGACCAGACGCGGCCGGCGGCTGATCATTCCGTTGTAGACCTTTCGGGCCTCGTCGTAGCCGGGGTCACCGGGCTCGATGAGTTCACCCCGGAGCTGAGCTTTGAATTGAGCAACTTCCTCGTCTCGCATGACTCCCTCCGAACGATACCCGGGGAAACCTACCTAATCGGGTCGACGGTCAGTCTCGCCAAGAAGTAGCTAGTTGCCGAAGGCGGCGCGGATTGACTCTTTGATCGATCCCGTCGTGCGTATGACGGCCGTCGGTTCGTATCCGCAGTGCGCCATGCAGTTCTCGCACGATTCGTGCTTACCGCGGCCGTACTTCGACCAATCCGTCTCTTCGAGCAGCTCCTTGTAGGTCTTGGCGTAGCTCTCTTTGCTCATGAGGTAGCACGGGCGCTGCCAGCCGAAGACCGTGTAGCACGGGATGCCCCAGGGCGTGCATTCGAAGTCGACTTTCCCTTCGAGGAAGTCGAGGTAGAGCGGACTGTGGTTCAGGCGCCACTTCTTACGCTTGCCGTCGGCAAAGACTTGGCTGAAGACCTCTCGCGTGCGCTTGACGCCGAGGAAATGCTCTTGATCGGGTGCTTTCTCGTAAGCATAGGCCGGCGAGATCTGCATCATATCGACTTTGAGGTCGTCGTTGAGGTAGTCAAGGACTTCGCGAACCGACTCCGGACCATCTTGATCGAAGAACGTCGTGTTCGTGAAGACCCGGAAGCCGCGCGCCTTCGCTTCCTTAATGGCGTCGATCGCCTTGTCGAAAACGCCCTGCCGGCAGACCGACTGGTCGTGGCGCTCGCGCATGCCGTCGAGGTGGATCATCCACACGAAGTAGACGGATGGCTTGAAGAGGTGAATCTTCTTCTTGAGCAACAGCGCGTTCGTGCAGAGAAAAACGTACTTCTTGCGCTTGACCAGCTCTTCGACGATCTGCGGCATTTGGTCGTGCACGAGCGGCTCTCCGCCGGCGATCGAGACCATCGGCGCACCGCACTCCTCGACGGCGGCGATGCATTCTTCAACGCTCAAGCGCTGGCGCAGAATTTCGTCGGGATGTTGAATCTTTCCGCAGCCGGCGCAGGCAAGGTTGCATTGAAGCAGCGGCTCGAGCTCGAGAACGAGCGGATACTTCTTCTCGCCTCTGAGCTTCTTGCCGGCAACGTACTTTGCCACGGCGATCTTTTGCTGGAGGGGCATGCTCATAGTTGGATAGCTGGCTCCTTCAGGGTTTCACTGGTAGGTCCTTCGTCGGAGCGTGCCGCCCGTCGACTCCGCTCAGGGTGACACAGCGTTGCTTGCATTGCAAGCGCCATCGTCGGAAAGAGGTGACGATAGAGGTGGTAATTGATGTAGAAATCGCGCGGAAACCCCGTTCCCGTGCACTCCGGCTCGTCCCAGGTTCCGTCGCGCCGCTGCCTTTCGCATAGATAGGCAAGACCGCGTGTGACCGCGGGATTTTGCGGCAAGCCCGCAAGTTGGAGGCCTAGCACGGCCCAGGCCGTTTGTGACGGCGTGCTTCGGCCCACGCCCGCAAACGACTCGTCGGCGTACGAATGGCAGCTTTCTCCCCAGCCGCCGTCGGCGTTCTGCATTGAAATCAACCAGCCGACGGCGCGTTCGACCATATCTTGCCCGGTCCGCAGCGCGGTGAGGGCCGAGATTACGCACCACGTTCCATAGATATGATTGACGCCCCAGCGCCCGTACCACGAACCCGCGGGCTTCTGCGTTGCGCGCAAATACTCTAGGCCGCGGGCGACGTAGCGGTTCGTCGTATCGTAGCCGAACGCAGCGAGCATCTCCAACACGTGAGCGGTGACGTCTTCGGTCGGCGGGTCGATCATCGCGCCGAAATCCGAGAAAGGCATTTTATAGAGCAAGTCGCGGGTATTGTCGCGATCGAAAGCTGCCCACGCGCCGTTGCGTGAATCCATGGCAAGCGTCCACCGCCGCGCGCGTTCGACCGACGACGCAACCGCGGCGCGATCCCCGCCTTCGAGCAGCGATAGCACGACAATCGTCGTATCGTCGATGTCGGGGTACCCGTCGTTGTCGAACTCGAAGGCCCAGCCATTACCGCGCCCGTCCCGGCACTTCATGCGCCAATCGCCCGGAGCGTCGTCGGGGATTTGTTCGCGTAGCATCCAGTCCACGGCGCGGCGCATGGCCGGATGCGAGGCTTCAAAGCCGGCAAGCGCGAGCACCCGTACCGCCCACGCCGTATCCCAGACCGGCGACATGCAGGCCATGAATCGCCAGCCGTGCGCATCGTCGATCGTGAAGCGTTTCATGCCTTCGAGCCCTTTGCTCATTACGGGATGATCGAGCCCGTAGCCCATGAGGTCGAGCGCAATTAACGAGTAGACCCACGGCGGCTGAATGCCGCCCCAGCTTCCGTCGGCCTCTTGGCGTTCGATCACCCACTGGGCAATGCGCTTTTGCGCCTCTTCGCGGTAGGGCTGAACGGGCAGACGTTCGTAGAGCTTCTGCAGCCGCTCGACGTACATCAGCCAATGCCGGCGTCCTTTGACGCGGCCGAGTTCCTTTTCGGTTCCGGGCGCGATGATCTCGCTGACATCGACGCCGAGCTCGCGAACCGGCTTCTTCGAAACGACGATCGTCAGCGGCGCGACCGTGCCGCGCGCCCAGCATGCAAAATCGTACAGATTGAAGGGCATCCACAACGGGAAGGAGACCAGCTCGGGCGGCAGCGACGGCACGCCGCGCCACGGATAGACTCCAAAGAGCGCAAGCCAGATCTTGGTGAAGACGCGCGCATTCACCACGCCGCCGGCGCGCTGAATACTATCGAGCGCTTTGCGCATCTCGTCGCGCTGCGCGTCCAGGCCGAGCACTTTGAGCGCCACGTAGGACTCGATCGTCGTGCTCACGTCGGCCGGACCGTCGTAGTACAGCGCCCACGATCCGTCGCCGCGCTGATTCCCCAAGATATGCGCGATTGCGCCGGCGCGAAAGTCGTCGAGCGGCAAGCCGAGAAAACGAAAGAGCAGCACGTGCTCGGCAGTCATCGTGACGTTGGTCTCGAGCTCGCCGGACCACCAGCCTTCCGTCGATTGTTCTTGCAAGAGCCAACCGATGGCGCGATGCAACGCCGGCTCGACGGCAGGATCGGCCACGGCATCCGTGGCCGGCCGAAAACGATTCGAAGTCTTAAGCAAAGATTCTGCTGCTGCCGTACCACTGCGGATGGCGGATTCCATCGTGTCGGCCCAGCCGGTGTCGGTCCACGAGCCTGCGATCGCGATAGCGGGGTGGGACGTGCGCTGCGAGGTTCGTGGCGTACCGACGCGCGGGAGCCAGGTGGCTTCGGGGTTGCGGGTGACGGCGCTGCGAATGAGTTTGGCGTCTTTGAGCGTGGGCAGAAACGTTTGTGCTTCGCGCCACGCGAGCGCTTCGAGCGATTCGGTCGGCATCTGCAGATATTGTTGTGCGGCGCTGATGCTGCAGCACAGATAGCCCGGCGTCTTTTCAAAGATCCATTGCAGCGGCGAGTCGAGCGCGGCTGCAAAATCAAGACCGATGCTCCCGGCATCGTGCCACAAGTGTACGTCGACGATCGGAAATGAGTCGTAGGCGTCGAGATTTGCGACTCCGTAGCGCGACGGGTCGCCGAGAATGCGTTCGACTTGACGCGGCGGCACGGCCAGGATCACGGCGTCGAAAGTTGCGGTGTCGCCCTTCGACAGGCTCAGGGTGACACCCGACGTCGCGCTCAGGGTGACACCCGACGTCGCGCTCAGGGTGACGCTCAGCACCGCGGTGGAGGTGTGGACCGCGTCGAGTTTTGCGGCGGCTGCGGCGGCGAGGTGGGCGAGCGGTACTTTCGAGAAGCCGAAACGCGCGGCCCCCGCATCGCGCAAAAACGCGGTCTGCAGCACGAAGATCGCGTCGGCGGCGGCGACGCGATCGAACGGTGCGTTGAGCGCCGGAATGAAGAAGGGATCCCAAAAGGCGCGGCGTTCGCCCGCGCCTTGATCGTTTCGCTGCAGCCATTGCTCGAACGTTTCGGACGGCGTGACACCCGACGGGGCCAGCGCGACGAACGCGAGGGCGCGGGCGATGCTGAGCTTTTCGCGGAGCGAGAGGAACGGGTACGTCGCAAAGGACTCGAGCAGGTGAAAGGGCGCCGGCAGCATGCCGGCACGCAAACGTCCGGTGCGGCCCTCGTTTCCAAGAATTCGCGCATCGAAGCGATCCTGCAGACGCAATTGGTCTCCCATACCGACGCGTTGCGCGAACCGAACGAACTCGCTGCAGCAGGCAAGGAAGACGTGTTGTCCGTTGTCGACCTCGACACCGTCGATTTCAAATGAAGTAGCGCGGCCGCCTAAAAGGCGGCTGCGTTCAAAAATCTCGACGTGCGCGCCGGCATCTTTGAGGCGTAGGGCTGCGGAGAGGCCCGCGAGCCCCGCGCCAACGACGGCTACGCGCTCGAGAGCCACGACCGCACGACCACGCGAAGTTTTTCCGTCTTCGAGAGCGCCGCGCGAGCGCGCAACGGAAGGCCCGGCTCTCGCTCGATTTTCTTGAGGAGTTCTTCGTAGATGCCGGCCATCGTTTGGACGCACGCAGCCGGGCGGCGCGGAATATACCGCAAAACCTCATAGCCGGTTGCAAAGTACTCTCGGGCTCTCGCAACATTGTGGGCGATCAGATCGTTCCAACCGGGATAAATGTCGCCATCGGCGAGCGCCGGCTCGGGAATACCGAAGCGCTTCAGTTCGTCTTGCGGGAGATAGACGCGCTTCATGTCGACGGCGTCTTCGCGCACGTCGCGCAGGATGTTGGTGAGCTGCAACGCGAGGCCGAGATCGTCGGCACGATCGAGCGCGACCGGATTGTCGAAGCCGAAGATTCGCACGCACATCCGCCCGACGACCGAGGCTACGAGCGTGCAGTAGGCCCGCAGCTCCTCGAACGTCGCGTACCGCGAGCGGCTGAAATCCATCTCGACGCCGTCGATGAGCATCTGCAATTCCTTCTCGGGAATCGCATAGCGGTCGACCGCTTCGGAGAGCACGCGCAGGATTGGATCGTCGCCGTACTCGCCGCGCACGCAGCGCGAGATGCGCTCGCGATGGACCGCAAGGCGCGCCGGCAGATTCTCGATACCGACCGTATCGGCTTCGTCGTCGACTTGGCGCGCGAAGTTGTAGAGCGCGTAGATCGCCATGCGCTCGTGATAGCCGAGCGAGATAAATCCCCAATCGAAATTGCCGGCTTCGCGCTTGGCCATGTCGCGGTTGAAGCGCTCGGCACGATGCTGGTCCGATTTGGGAACGATACCAAGCAGAGCGCGGGGGAGGTTGATCATTTACGCAGGACGGCCTCGCGAAAAAGTCTGTAATGCGGCACGAACCACGAGGGACACCTTCATGAATGCCGAGACGCTCGGTCGCTCATCTTCGGTTTTATACCCGATCGCCTGGATCGCATCGCATATGGCCAAGCCTCCCATACGGTAGAGCGAGAGCTGCAGGCGCAGCGGTCGCGGCACGGAGCGTTCGAGGGCCTCCCCGGAGGCCAGCAGGGCGCGCGCCCGCTCTACCATGGCTTGCGCGGCGCCCGGGATTCCCCTGGCGTTAACGTCGCTATCCACAAGATATCTCCGGCCCATCGCCGCGTCCCGACTGACGTCCTGCGCGTGATTGGCGAGCTGCAACCCGATGCAGACGTCGTCGGAGAGCCCTTCCGCCTTTGCATCGTTGACTCCGAAGACGCGCAAGACCATTCTTCCGACGGGCGCGGCAGAGAGTCGGCAGTAGCCGATAAGGTCGTCCCACGTGCGATAGTGCGTCACGAACTGGTCCTGCTCGTTGGCCGCGATCAAATCGAGAAACGGCTGTGCGGGTATCGCGTGGCCTACCACCGTCGGCTCGAGCGCGACGAGCACCGGATGCACGGGCGGCGTGCCGGCGAACAACGCCTCGACCTCGCTGCGCCACCGTTGCAAACGCGGACGCGCGGTTCCGTTGGGGCTCTCGTCGCCAAGATCGTCGGTCGTTCGGCAGTACGCGTAGATGCGCGTCAGGTCGCGCCGCGTGCCTGCATCGACGAATCGCGACGCGACGCTGAAGTTCTCATAGTGATTGCGCGTCAGGTTACGACAATACGCATCGGCCGCATCGAGATTGAGCGTCATTCGACTCCGCCTCGACAAGCTCGGCCTCGCTCAGGACAGGCTGTCATTGGCGGGCGCCGATTGCGGTAAGTTTGTCGCGGAGGGAGCGCGGCGTGCGCGCGCCGGTGCAGAACATCGCGATGCGCAGCGTCTCGATGAGCTCGCGCGCCAGATCGTGCGCCGCATCCAGGCTGTCGGCGGCGGCGCGCAGGAACGGGCCGGCGATTCCGACCAAATCGGCGCCAAGCGCGAGCGCTTTGGCAACGTCGATGCCGTCGCGAATTCCCCCGCTGGCAACGAGCGTTGCATCGGGGACTGCCGCGCGCGCATCGATGATGGCTTGAGCGGTTGGGATGCCCCAGCCCGCGAAGGCGCCCGCCGCGCGGGCGCGCCACGGCTCGCTGATGCGATAGCGCTCGACCTCGCTCCAGGAAGTTCCGCCCGCTCCGGCAACGTCGACGGCGGCAACGCCGGCATCAACAAGCGCGCGCACATCGGCGGCGCCAATTCCCCAGCCGACCTCCTTGACGACGATCGGGAACTCCGCCTGATTGCAGAGGGCGGCAATCTTCTCGAGGAGGCCGCGAAAGCACGTATCGCCTTCGGGCTGCAGCGCTTCTTGGAGCGGATTGAGATGCAGCACGAGTACGTCGGCGTGTAAGAGTTCGACGAGCCTCCGGCATTCCTCGACGCCGTAGCCTTTATTGAGCTGCGCGGCACCGAGATTGGCGAAGAGCGCAACGCCGGGCGCGAGCGAACGAACGTCAAACGTTTCGATCGCGTCGGGAGATTCGACGAGCGCGCGACCCGATCCGAGCCCCATTGCAAGCCCGTACTCCTGAGCGACGCGCGCGAGGCGCCGATTGATCCGACGCGCAGCGTGCGTGCCGCCCGTCATGCACGAGATCAGCAGCGGCGCCGCAAGTTTGCGGCCGAAGAGTTCGGTCGATAGATCGACTTCGGAAAGATCGATCTCGGGCACCGCTCGATGCATAAGGCGATAGGCATCGAAGCCTGGGTCGACCCCCTTTGCGCCGACGTCGCGCTCGAGATTGATGCGAAGATGCTCCGCCTTTCGCGACGGCGTCGCGTTGTTACGCCGCGCGTTGCGCAACGTAGCGGGCAACTTCTTCAAAAGCCGCGAGATCTTCGCGCGCCGTGTACGGCCACATAACCGTGACGGCCGCCATCGGATCGGTGGTCAGCAGTACACCCGCCTCCACGAACCTGCGCACGACGGGCTCGGGAGCCCCCGCAATTACTGCCCCAGCTTCCATCGCGGCGGAGGTTAGCACGGCACTACGGCGAGCATCGTCGGCGCCGTGAGCGATCGCCTCGAGCACGGCTTGGCCAACGAGCCGTGCGGTCGCCAGGCGCCGGCTCGGTTCCGAGACGTCGCTTGCCAGGCAACGAAAAGCCATGGCATAAAGGGCGTCTCCCGCGTTGAGACTCTGTCCGAGGCCCCAACGCGCGACCGTCGCCGCGGAAGACTCGTTTGCCAGCTCGTCGTGAAGCAGTAAGAAGCGGTCGAAGAGATCGAAGGCGGCGGCAACCGGGAGCGCGTCGACGAGATTGCCTTTACCGGCGGCGCACGCCCACAGCACGAGGCTTGGGCGAAGGGGATCGGCGGCGCCGTTGGCTGGAAGGCGCTCGTCGATGATTTGTGCCGCGACCGAGCCGGCGGGGAATACGACTCCACGAAGGTACACCGCAATGGAAGCGCGATGCTTGCCTAGAGGAATCGGGTCTCGGAGCGCGGTCATAGCTGCGAGGTCCTTCGACCGCTCTCTGGATGGTTGCCTTCCATTATTTCACCAAGGAGTAACTGCGTGCGGACTGGGTCGGACGAACACAAGCAGCTTTTCTGCCGCTCGTTTCTTGAATCGCACTGCGCCTACGACCCGCAAGAATGGCCGTGGCCGCAGCTCGACGAGCTATCCCTGGCGCGACTGCGCGCGATCCCGATTTGGACCTTGGCGCTCGAGGTCGAGCTTGGCGCGGGCACGATGCTGGAAGGCTTCGCAAAGACCGAGCCCGACCCGCTGGTGCGCCAGGCGCTCGAGCTGCAGGGTTACGAGGAAGATCGGCACGGTCGAATTTTGCAGTGCATGATCGAGCGTTACGGACTTACGGTAACGCCCAACGTACCCGAAAAAAAGCCGATACGCGGCGCTTTCATTGATTTCGGGTACGACGAATGCGTCGACTCCTTCGCCGGCTTCGGCATCTTCCGTTTGGCCCGCGACGCTCGCCTTCTGCCCGAGACGCTGACCTCGCTGTTCGCGCGCGTGCTCGTCGAAGAAGCGCGACATATCGTCTTCTTCGTCAATTGGATCGCGTGGGATCGTTCCCGCCGCGGACTGCGCGGACCCATCCTGCAAGCAGTTCCGGTCATTGCCTCGTATGGCGCCGCGATCGGGCGCAAGATCAAGGGCGGTACCCAACTGCACCTCGACAACAGCCGAGAACATTCGCCCGATCTGTTCGCGGATGCGCTCAGGAGCCTCACGCCAGTCATATTTCTTCGAGCATGCATTGGAGAAAACGATCGTTACATGGCGTCGTTCGATCCGCGCCTGTTGCGTCCGCGCTTCATTCCAACCTTTGCGAAGATAGCGCTGGCGATCGTCGAAACGATCGAACGCGTGCGCGCCGCCTTTCCGAAATCGGCGCAGCGCTCGGCGAGCTAGTCGGACCAGACCGTAGGAGGAAGGCGTTCGTTCAAGTACCGCTCTCGTTCCGCCGACGCGCCGAGCAGGCCGTCAAGGCTCGTGAGCTCGAAAAGCCGGCGAATATTGCTGCCGCCCATCAGCGTTTCCAGGCGGTGACCCTCGCCGCTCAGGCGCTTGTAGAGCGCAATCACCTCGGCTAAGGCGGTGGAATCGAAGAAGCTTGCTTCGCGCAGATCGACGATCACATCGCTCTCCGCTCCAACTGCATGCAGCGCGGCACGCAACCGGTCACGATTGGCAACGTCCCATTCGCCGCGCAGCGTGACGACAGCCAGCCCTTCGAACCGAGAGGTTGCGATGCTGTCGGGTTCTTCGGTTTGCACTCCCGTAGTGTACCGGATGGCCTCTAGAATTTGAAGTAGATAAAGGTCGGCGAAACGCCCGGCCATGAGAGTAGCTCGAGCGCAAGCAGCAGACCGGCAAGTACCCCCGCCTGCACGATCGGACGAACGTGCGGCCACGCGGGCTTGATGCCCGATCGCTCGAGCAAGAAGCGCAGCACACCGAAGGCCACGATGCCCCACGCCAGGACGGCCTGCCATCCGGTCAGCAGCCCAGGACCGGGGCCTCCGGCAAAGAGCGCCCGATAGACTGCAATCGCAGTCCCGAACGTCGGCGAGCGAAAGAGCACCCAGCCCAAAGCGACCGCGCAAAAGGTTACGAGGATCCGCGCCGCCGCGAGAACGCCGCGCGGCGCGATTCGCTCGCGACCGATGCCGGCGATGCGCTCGATGCAGAGCATCAGACCGTGGAATCCGCCCCACGCCACAAAGGTCCACTGCGCGCCGTGCCAGAGGCCGCCCAAGAGCATCGTCAACATGAGATTGCGTAGCGTCGCGGCTTTCCCGTAGCGATTGCCCCCCAGCGGAACGTAGAGATAATCGCGCAACCAGGTCGACAGCGTGATATGCCAGCGATGCCAGAAATCGGTAATGCTGGTCGCCAAGTACGGCATTGCGAAATTCTCGGGAAAGACAAAGCCGAAGAGCCGCGCGCAGCCGATCGCAATATCGCTGTAGCCGGAGAAATCGAAATAGATCTGCATCGCGAACGCGAAGAGCGCGCCCCAAGCCGCCGGCGCGCCGGGATGGCTCGCAATCGATCCCCAATAGGCATTCGCGACGTCGGCGAACTGATCGGCGATCGCCATCTTCTTCACGAGTCCGAAGCCGGCGCGGGCGAGGCCGTAGCTGATGTCGTCGGGCCCGGGCGGCCGCCACGCAAAAAGCTCGCCAAAAAAGAGTCCGGCGCGAACGATCGGCCCCGCAAGCAGCTGCGGAAAGAAGGCCAGATAGACCGCGTAGTCGAGCGGTTTACGGATCGCCGTCATGCGGCCGCGATAGACGTCGACTAGATACGAAATACTTTGAAAGGTGTGGAAGCTGATGCCGATCGGAACGAAAAGGTTGACGAGCCAAGGATTCTCGTGCATGCCGACCAGGGCTGCGATCGTGCCGCTCGCAAAGTTCGTATACTTGAAGCTGCCGAGAAAGGCGAGATTGGCGGCTACGCCCAGAGCGAGCAGAATCCGCGGATTGCGATGCCGGACGTCGCGCGCGCGTTCGAGCGCGAGCGCGATGAGAAAATCGCTCGCGGTCAAGATCCACAAGAAGAGCACGTACCAGGCATTCCAACGCGCGTAGAAATAGTAGCTGGCGACCAAGAGGACGTAGCGACCGAAGCGCCGCGGCAGACCGTAAAAGAGCGCCGCAACGATCGCTATGAAGAGCCAAAACTCATACGATTGAAAGCGCAGCGGAATGCCGATTCCGGCGGCCGCGGCGAACCACGAGAGCGAGTGATGCTGTGGTTTGGCGGGAGCTGGGGCGGGAGAGGGAGAGTCGCCCTTCGACAAGCTCAGGGTGACACCTGACAAGCTCGGGGTGACACGACTGGTTGGCTCGGCAGAGGCGAGCGTTCGCGCGACGTCGGCGCCCAACAGGCGGCTGAAGCGCAGACTCCCGGCACGATTGAGGTGATCTTCGTCGGCGAAGAGCGAGGGCTGTTCGAGCGCCATATACGGCGCCGCCGAAAGCAGGCGCGCGTGTGAATCGCGTGCGATTTCCAGTAGCGAGCCGCTTGGGCTTTGGGAGGCCTCGCGGTGCGCGGGGCGCGTGGGAATCCGCACGAATAGCACCGGCACGCCCTCGGCTTCGTAACTCGCAGCAATCGGTTCGAGCCATTGTTGCCGATAGATCGCATACGATGGGCTCGGCTTGGCAATGACGAGCACTTGCGTTGCAATTGCTTGGCGTTGGTCACCGGAGAGGCCCGGCGGATAGGTTATCGTGTTCTTTGCATAATCGACGCGCAGGCCGGCGAGCGATTCGCTGCGCGGATGCGCGACGAGCGGATCGTACGCGGGGGCTCGCGCGGCTCGCGCGAGGTCGCGAATGCGCGCCAGTGGATCGGCGGCGAGGGCCTGGAAATCGTCGCGCAGCTCCGAACCGCGCCAGAAGAGATCGATGCCGTATTCGATTCGCTCGCGAGGATCCGAGAACGAGCCCGCCAGCTTGGGGATGTCGCGCAGGTGCGTCTGGAAAACGACGTACCGCAAGTCCATCGGGCGGTCGTCGCCGTCGAGGCTTCCGATCGCGGTATCGTCGTCGGCATAGGTGTCGACCGCGATGACCACCGCGCGAAAGCGCCGCGCGGTCGGATCGATCGCCCGCACGAAGAACGGCCAGCAGCGAGGGGTCGTGCCCGGCACGCCGCCGTTGAGAAAGCGCAAGCTTCCGCTCGCGGCGCTCGCTACGGCGGGGTCGAGCCCCGAGAAGATGCGCGAATCCCCGAGCACCAAGACGTCGGTTTGCGGACCGCCGCGCAACGCTCGAAATTGAGCGATTGCCGCCTCGAAACTCCCCGTACTCGAAGACGGGTCCAGGATGTGGCGGTACAGACCAGTGCGAAATGCGAGAACGTCGACGAGTGCGAAGATCGCAAAGGCGGCCACCGCGAGAAGAGCGGCCGTTCTCTTTTTTGCCGCGCCCAACGATGACTGCACGGACGATTTCCTTGTGCTTGGGCGGGTAGGAAGCCTCTAGAATGGCCGCAGTCGCAACCATGACGAGCCCGGCACGAGATCGCCCCGAAGCACCCGTCGCGCTGATCACGATCACGGTGATGCTCGGGTTGATCATGGCGATCATCGACAGCACGATCGTCAACGTGGCCCTCAACACGATCGGCGGCAACCTCGGCGCGACCGTCGACGAGGTCGCCTGGGTCGCGACCGGTTACATTCTCGCCAACGTCGTCGTGATGCCGCTCAACGGTTGGCTTACGGCACTGCTGGGGCGCAAGGCGTTTTACGCCATCTCGCTCGCGCTCTTCACCGTCGCGTCCTTCTTCTGCGGCACGGCGCGTTCGATCTGGGTGCTGGTCTTCTATCGCGTCGTTCAGGGGATCGGCGGCGGTGCGCTGCAGCCAACCGCACAAGCGATTCTCTTCGAAACGTTCCCGCCGCAGCGGCGCGGCGCGGCGATGGCGATCTTCGGGATGGGCGCGATGGTCGGCCCCGCGATTGGCCCGACGCTCGGCGGTTGGATCATCGATAACGCCAACTGGCCACTGATCTTTTTCATCAACATTCCAATCGGAATCGCCGCGTTCTTGATGACCCTTGCGTTCATTCCGACGCCCAAGTACATCACCAAACCAAAGGGCGGGATCGATTGGATCGGGCTCGGCTTGCTGACCGCTGGATTGGCGTCGCTGCAGTTCGTACTCGAACAAGGCGAGCGCGACGAGTGGTTTTCCTCGCAGACGATCGTGCTCCTCAGCGCGCTCTCGGCCGTCACGCTGGTCCTCTTCGTTTTCAAGACGCTGCGGGATAAATACCCGCTCGTCGACCTCAGCGTTTTTCGATTCCCTTCCTTTTCAGTGGGGTCGTTCTTGGGCATCATCATGGGCTTTGGTTTGTTCGGGACGGCGTTGATCTTGCCGCTCTTTTTTCAATCCCTTCTGGGCTTCAGCGCACTCGATACCGGTCTGGCGTTGATGCCCGGCGCGTTTGCGACGGCGGTTTCGATGCTGATCATTGGCCGAATACTCAATCGAATCGACGGGCGCTGGTCGATTGTTTTCGGAACCCTGCTCTTTGCGTGGTCGTCGTGGCTGCTCGGGGGGCTCACGGTACAGGCCGGATACTGGGACGTCTTCTGGCCGCGGCTCGTGCAGGGCTTTGCGCTCGGGTTTCTCTTCGTTCCGCTCACGACGATCTCGCTCAGCGACGTGCCGGTTCCCAAGCTCGCGGGCGCGACCGGCGTTTTTACGCTGCTGCGCCAACTTGGAGGCAGTTTAGGCATCGCAATCCTCACGACGTTGCTGACGCACGAGACTGCCGTTGCCTGGAACCAGCTCGCTTCGGGCGTGACGCAGACGCACGGCTATTCCATTGGAGCGCTGACGCAGATCGTTGCGCAGCAATCCTCGATGGTTGCGTACAATTACCTCTTCCGCGTCACGGCAATCGTCTTCGTGCTCTCGACGCCGCTCGTCTTTTTAATCAAACGCCCGCGACGCCCGATACCGGCCGCGGCCGCCGAGGAGTAACGTTTCATGCTTTCTTTAGGATGATCGTCTCGATTGCACGTGAGCGCGTTGAGTATCGCGCTAGCGTCTTTGGGCCCATGGCGAACCCGGTGATGCACCCATAACTTTAGAAGGACGCCACTGCCGCAGAGCATATTCTTAGCAAATGGCGATCGATCCGGGACCAGACGCCTATGCAATCTTCGCGCGATCGCGCGCGGCTGTCACCGCCGCGCGTTATCCTAACGCTCTAGAGTATACGATTTCGGTGGCCGGCATGGATGGCTCGTCCGCACGAGCTAACCACTATCGAGCCTACAGCCGTTCCGCCGACGGAATCATCGATGTTGCGCCTATTAGCGAAGAGCAAGCCGCCCAACCCCCTCCGGTCGTTCACGGAATCAACTTTGCTTTCACCGCCTTTATCTGCGGAGGCCAATGCTCTACGGGAAGCGCTACCCTGTCCTTGCCCGCCGGCCGCCCACCACGATCGCCAGACCTTATCGGCGTACCGATTCTCGATCCAACCTATGCGTTCGGGCTAAAGTACCCAGCCGACAGTACGGGCGCTGCAGAAACGGAAACGCCTTCTAGTTTGCGCATAATTGCAACAGTCGCTTCGATGAATCGAGACTACGCGGTCAGGCTCGCCGGCGCGTCAACAGTCGATAGCGTTCCGAGTTACCATCTCCTCCTGACGCCGCTCCGTAAGCCGAAAGAGAATCGACTGCGCGACCTTTGGGTTGGTATCGATGACTACCTTCCGCGAAGAGCGGTGCTCGCCGGAAACTTTACAATCGCTCCACTCGTCGACGTTCCGTGGACGGTGAACTTCGTGGTCGTCGATGGCGCACCGTTTATTTCAAGCGAGATCGCGAACTCTACGTTATACCTAACACATCGTCGCGTGGTACGCGATGCCGTCATTGCATTCGAGCAAATAAACACTTCCGGTGATTCGCCGATCGGCACGCCGCTCGTCGAGCCAGAGGTTACGGAAACGACCCTCATCGAACCGCGTGGCGCACTTAAACGAGGTGTGCAATAGTCGTGGCGGCCCTGATCCTCGCAGCCGCGGCGGCATGTGCAACTCCGGCTCGCGCTGTCACTGAATTCTGCCCGGCTTTGCTCACCGGCCCCCATACGAAGCCGAGCGAAGTCAGCCCGCTCGTGCACCATTACCGCTTACAGGCGCTGAGCCCGCGCTCGGTGACGGCAGTTATCGTCGCCGATACGGGAGGGCGCAAACACCGTGCCCTTC
>CAVWOR010000012.1:0-30628 GCA_963756635.1 Vulcanimicrobiota bacterium | reverse complement strand
CCTAGGGGGTAGTGGGTCACTTAGATATTTGTCTGAATGTCCGCTTGGTCCAGCCCCGAAAGACGGCGCATGTTTGCTGTCATCCACGTGCCGATACCGATCAACTTTGTCTTGATCGGCCTAGTGCTCGGAATACTGATGATCTGGTTCCTATGGCGGGCCTTGGATAAGGCAGGACTCGTCGGAGCGATGGCATTGCTTTGCCTGATCCCATTAGGAGTTTATGTCGTTTTAGGTGTGCTCGCTTTCTCTGCTTGGCCCAATCTGCCGGATAAGCAGCAGGACCCACTAGCACGACGGTTCTAGCGCGTGCTAGGCTTAGGCCATGCCTAAACGCTCAAGGAAAGAGCCACAAGACTACAACGTGAACGCGGCTCGCATTGTTGCGATCGCCATCGGACAGGAACCTCTCAACGGCAAGAAGCCTGCCAAGCCGCGACCGAAGCCCGGTGAACCCAAGAAGAACCCCCATGCGGTCACGCTCGGTCGCAAGGGCGGCAAGGTGGGCGGTAAGGCGCGGGCGGCTGCTTTAACCGCCAAAGAACGTCACGCGATCGCGGTCAAAGCCGCCAGGGCGCGGTGGGGCATGGCCGACGATGACTGATCGCATTCAGCACCGGAGCAAAGTGGTCACGGAAATTTTCGTCCGCAGGCACTCGTCTGTCAAGACGACTCCCGCGATCGCCGCAGGAGTTACCGATCGCTATTGGACGTCTGAGGATCTCGCTAGATTGCCGAATCAAATAGCAGGCGAATCTGCTAGACATTCTTCATTTGCCGCGTCCAAACCCAAGCGACAATCGCGACTAGTATCACCACGCCTTCCAGGATGAAGTACCGCATCCAAGACCCGTCGCACACAGACATATAGCAGCTCATAATGCCCCCTAGAGCGTGGGACCATAGCCAAAGCATTGCCACAAGCGCAAGCACGACGATCAGCAGGCGGGCATAGCTTTGCTTCATTCCCGGCCCATTCGGCAAGCAGACGGGCAACGCTCCTCAGCCCGGTAGACAATGCTAGCGCTACTCATTGGAGGGCTTTATATGGCTGACGGTCTGCTACCGGGCGACGGCCCCTCGGAAGGCCTTGACCCAGAAAAGACTCGCAAGGACTCGACCGGCAACAGCAACCCCGGGCGATTCTTTCGACTTAAGATGGCAGGGCAGGCAGGCACGCCGGCTGCGCCCGGCGCAGCCACGAGCGTTGGAGGTGCTGCATGTTTCGTCTTGCGTCTGCCGTGGTCGCGATCGGTTTGCTTGCCGCGTGCGCCGGAGCCACATCGACCCCGTCAGCCTCGTTCCCCGCGACGGATCGTCCGAGCGGCGCGCCGGTCGCGGCGACGCCACGCATGGACGCATCGGGGTGCGGTAAGTCTCGCGTCTACGTGACCTCGTACAACAACTCTGTTTACGTCTACAACCAGACGCGTCACCTGAAAACGCCCTGCGGCCAAATCACCGGCGTGACGAACCCGCAAGGTCTGTTCGTTGACAAGCACCACAACCTCTGGGTCGCGATTAGCGGCAACTGCAAGACGCAGTATTCGAGCGTGCTCGAGTTCGGTCCCAAAAGTTCGACGCCGATCAAAACGTTGCAGGATTCAGCTGGCTCGGCTGCAGACGTCGCGATCGACAACGCATCGGGGACGGTCTACGTCACGAACTTCTTCGACTATACGAACGGTTGCGCAAGCGGTAACAACGGCGTCGTGGAAGTCTACGCACACGGTAGCACGACGCCCACGGGCACCCTGGCCGATCCCAACATGACCTATGCGTTCAACGATGCGGTCGACAATCAAGGGAACCTCTACGTCACGTATCTCAGCGTAACCGGACCATCGGGTAGTGGGCGAATCGACGAGTGGATGGGCGGCTCCGGTTCCCCGGTCGACCTTGGGATTACGCTGCAGGCTTCGGGCGGCATTCAGACGACCGCGAACGGCGCTTTACTTGTCTGCGATCAAAGCGTGGCGTGCGGGGATTTCGAACCCGGTTCTACGACCATGACCAACCTGTTCGCGACCAGCTTGGCTGGATCGTTCGGCGTCGCGCTCGACAAAGGCGAGAAGCACGCATGGGTCGAGAACCCCGCGCTCAGCAGCGGGCAACTCCAGCAATACATCTATCCGGGGCCGGACAAGCATCCCAAGCAATCGGTCACGGTGACGGGTGGTGGATACGCGGGCGTGGCGCTCAGTCCGGCTGCGCCCCAGGGATCGCCCTACTAGCCTAACTGACCCGAGCCGGGGTTCCGACGCCGATGATTTGGCGGACGCGTGCGGCGAGAGCCTCGCTGGTGAGACCGAAGAGGGCGCGCTGCTTCTCCTGCGAGTCGTGCTGAATCAGCACGTTGGGAACGCCGATTCGCTCGACGCGCAGGTTGAGCCCGTGATCCGAAACAAACTCGGCAACGGCCGAACCGAAGCCACCCGCGAGCGAATGTTCTTCCAGCGTCATCAGGTGGTCGTGGTCGCGCTCGAGCTCGAGCAGCAGCGCTTCGTCGAGCGGCTTGGCAAAACGGGCGTTGACGATCGTGATGCCGCGTACGTCCGCGTCGAGGGCGATGTCCACGGTGGTGCCGTAGGCGAAGATGGCAACCCCGCGGCCGCGACGCAGCACTTCGGCTTTGCCGTGAACGATTGGTGCCGGCGGTTCATCGTGACGTCCGCTGGTCGAGCCACGCGGGTAGCGGATTGCCGCGGGAGCGTTGCACGAGAGTGCGTGCTCGAGCATCGGCTGCAGCTCGGCCTCGTTGCGCGGTGCCATGAGCGTGAAGTTGGGCAGCGTTCGGAGGTATGCGATGTCGTAAAGGCCCATGTGCGTCGGGCCGTCGTCGCCGACCACGCCGGCGCGATCCATGCAAAAGACGACCGGAAGATTCTGCACGACGACGTCGTGAACGACCTGGTCGTAGGCACGCTGCAAGAACGTCGAGTAGATCGCGCAGACCGGCCGGAATCCGCTCGTCGCGAGGCCGGCCGCGAAGCAAACCGCGTGCGCCTCGGCGATGCCGACATCGAAGTATCGGTCGGGAAAGCGCTTTGCGTATTTCGCAAGACCGGTGCCGTCGGGCATCGCCGCCGTGATCCCGACGACGCGCGGATCCTTCTCGGCAACCGCAATCATCGCGTCGGCAAAGACGTCCTGAAACTTCGGCCGTGCGCCGGCACTGCTCTTCTTGCTGCCGTTGCTCGGCTCGAACGCATTGGCGCCGATGCCGTGGAAGGTCCGCGAATCGCGCTCGGCCGGCTCGTAGCCCTTCCCTTTGACCGTGCGCACGTGCAGCAGGACCGGCCCGGTGACGTCTTTGGCCGTTTGCAGGCCGTCGACGAGCGCGTCGTAGTTATGACCGTCGATCGGACCGATATAGCGAAAGCCGAGCTCCTCAAAAATAACGGCGGTCTTCTCGGACGGCCCGATAAAGTGCATCGCACCGATCTCGGCGCCTTCGATCGCCTTTTTCGCCGCCCCGCCGAGCGGAATTCGCTTGAGCACCATCTTTCCGGTGCGGCGCACGAAATTCGCGAAGGGTTTGCTGCGCAGCACCGACAGGTACGAGGCAATCGAGCCGACGTTCGGGGCGATCGACATTTCGTTGTCGTTGAGGATCACGATGAACTGGCTCTTGCGGGCTCCGGCATTATTGAGCGCTTCGTACGCGAGACCACCGGTGAGCGCGCCGTCGCCGAGCACCGCAACGACGGTTTCTGTGCCGCCGGCGAGATCGCGGGCGCATGCCATACCGAGCGCTGCGGCGACCGCCGTGCTGGCGTGACCCGCTCCGAAGGGGTCATACGGCGATTCGCTGCGCATCGCGAAGCCCGAGAGGCCGCCGCCTTTACGAATCGTTCCGAAACGCTCGCGCCGCCCCGTCAGGATCTTGTGAACGTAGGTCTGATGACTGACGTCCCAGACGAGCTTGTCGCTGGGAAGATCGAGCACTTTGTGCAGCGCGAGCGTCAGCTCGACGACGCCGAGGTTGGGCGCAAGGTGGCCGCCGTTGACGGCACACGTACGAACGAGCAGCTCGCGAATCTCACTTGCCAGGACGTCTATCTCTTTGCGCCGGAGGCGTTTGACGTCGGCCGGAGAGTCGATGCGCTCGATAATCATTGGCCCGTTATACGCACCCGCCCGCCGATGCCCTGCGCCTCGGCAACGACGCGCGCCGCGAGCGCGGCCGCGCGAGGCGCCTCGCGCGCGAGCCAAAACGCCTGCGGCCAGTTCCACGGTTTCACGATCGCGCGCAGCGGAGTGCGCCACTCACCCGAAATCTCGCGCTGGGGCGTATCGAGCACGACTCGGACGGCCGCGACGCGCGCCGCGCGGATCAGGCCCGTCTCCATGTCGACGCCGGCATAGCCATCTGCCGCCCACTGCGCGCGCGCCGAGCCGTGTACGATCGCGCCGGCGGTTAGCAAGCCGTCGAATACCGGCTCGATGCCAAGCCGACGCGCGCCGCTTGCAAACGTTTCGACGAGCTCGGGATCGCATTGCAACAGGGTGCCGTCCGGTCGCCGGACTTCACGTGGAATCAGCAGCGTCCCAGTTGGAAGATCGCCACGCAAGCCGCCGGCCAACCCGCAGCTCACCACGATCTGGCCGAGTCCCTCGCGAAGATGTTCGAGCGCGATTCCGGTTTGAACGATCCGTGCGTCGGGCAGCACGCGCCGCAACGCCTTACATTCGAGCGCGGTAGCCGCGACGAATGTTACGTCGGCACGAGAAAACTGCTTCACAAAGGTTTCTTTCGCCTACGGTCGTAGGCTCATGCCCACACCGCAAATTATGAGGAGCCCAACCATGACGGCGACGAGTCAACCCTTTCTCTCAGACGTTACCGAGCTTCGCCGGCGAGCGCGCGAGCAGCTCGACCGCGGCGCCGTCACGCGAGAATTACGGCGGCGACGTGCGCCAGGCGATCGAGCTGCTGCAAACCGCATTGGCAACCGAGATCGTCTGCGTCTTACGGTATACGATGCATAACGTTGCGGCGGTCGGCATCGACAGCGAAAGCGTCAAAGCAGAGTTCGCCGAGCACGCGCGCGACGAGCGCAAGCACATGGAGCTACTCGCCGAGCGCATCAATCAGCTCGGCGGCACGCCGAACTTCAACCCCGAGGGTCTGCAGACGCGCTCGGCGACCGAGTACGGCAGTGCCGAAAAGCTGATCGACATGATCAAAGAGAATCTCGTGGCGGAGCGCATTGCGGTCGAGCATTATCGCGAGCTGGTCCGCTTCTTCGGCGAGAACGATCCGACGACGCGCATCATGTTGGAAGGCATCCTCGCGCAGGAAGAGGAGCACGCCAACGACATGCACGATTTGCTCGTCGCGCACGAAGGGACGCCTTTTTTGAAGAGCTAGCCCGGCCTCGACACCCCTTCGACAAGCTCGGGATCACAGGGGGGTTGTGCGATAGACCATCATGGCGCCAACTGACAGCGCCGGCGGCCGCACGACGCTCGGAATATCTTTGAGCGAGTTATCGGGCAGGCCGCCCGGATCTCTCCCGAGCGGATAACAGGTGTTGCCCTCGTCGATCGGATAGGTCGCTACGATCAGCAGTTTACGCAACCTAGCTCGGGCTGCGTGCGCATCGCCAATGACGGCCGATTCGTTTTCTTGAAACGCTATCTGCAGCGCGCGTCGTTCAACGGCGCCGCAGTCCGCAATGAAGGGCGATAGGTCGAAGCTCATTGCTGGGTGAGACGCAGCGTACGCCGTCTGCACCAACGACGCCAATCTCGGTATTAGGGATCGGCTCGATGTGCGAAGCGCTACCTCAAAGCGAACGCTTGTCGGAGGCGACTGCGCGCTGGCTGTCGCGTCGATGACGCCTGGTACGCTGCGAATCTTTGCGGCAACGCCGGCTCCATTGGGAAGTTGTGGACCGTTCGTTTCAGCTTCGATCTCGAAGCGAAGCAGATCTGCGTTCTGCTTCAGTTCCACCCACGCCATCTCCGTGAGCGTGGCCTCCGGATGAGGTATCGCGACAGGCACATTCGGTCTCACGACGCCGCTCGATCGGTAGACCCGCACATTTGCAGCGACTGGAACACGAGCCGCTTTGAGCAAGCCTTCGGCGCTGAATGTTGTAGCGAGACCAATACGCTGATTCTCCGCCATCGAGTCCGAATAGAGGGCGATTAACGATTCGCGCCCGGCTCGAACGCCGAGGAGTGTCGCGAGCGCCTGAGTTTGTGCACGCGCGTTGAGCAGCGCTGCGGCGGCCGGCGCGACGCCGGCGGCCAGCGCGGCCTTCGTCGACGAGCCCGCAACGACGTACAATTCCGGCCGGTCCACGGCCATTTCCGCTGCAGGCGCGAGTGTCGGTCCTATCCAGGCGGATCGAAACGCCGGCTTAGCCTGTACGGCAATGGCAGAAGCGAAACGAGCGTCAATGGGCCGCGAGGCGACGTACGCAACTTGCGCGCGGATCTCAACCGTCAGGGGCGTCAAGGTTGAGATTTTGTCAAAGACCGCCTCAACGCTGTCGTAATGAGCCTCACGCGCGTTCTGCACATCGACTGATGAAGCGACGATTGCGGTCTTCGTCCAGTCCAACTCGCCACTGCGCGTCAGTTCCGCAAGCCCGTCAACTTGCGGCTGAGCGTTGTCCTGGGCGGCTTTGTACGCATCTGGATTCGCTTGATAGGAAGTATCGAAAACAGGGCGCAAAAATATGTTGCTGAACCGGTCGCCAAAGCGTTCGCGAACCGCCACGAGCGCGCTATTCACGGCGGCGAGCTGTGCGGGGCTGCCGTCGATGGTGAATATTACTCGCCACGTGCTCGGGTTTCTTTGTAGACCCTTATTTGGGATGTGCCATGCTGCGCGCTCGCCGCCGAGCAGCGGAAGATACCAGGTCGGATTATCTCGTTCATAGGTCGTGGTTTTAATCGCGACGCCGGCGTTCGTTAGCATCTTTCCAATGTCGTTAAAAAATGCCGGAGGCGTTGACGGAAGCGCGTTTGGCGGAATTGTCGGAAATGGCGCCGCCGTTGAAAATGGTGGGGCGGTTACTAGAGGCTTCGCGGCGATGCTTACGACGATCGCCTTCGGAAGGATTGTTGCTCTCGCGTAGCCATTTGCAGTGAAGACGGGGCGGCCGTTTGGCACGTCGCGAAAAACGGCGTCGGGGTCGGCGATGAACCTATACTGCGGAAGCTTTACGACATATGGATACGATTCGGTGCCCACTTTGACCGAGTATCGCAGCGTGATGTCCTCGACGCAAGGATCGGAGAGTACTTCGCACGAGGGCAAATCCACCCGCACGCTGCGACGCTGACCAGGCGCGATTTGAATGGGTTCCCAGCGCCAGCAATTCATCATGCAGTAGGGCCGCTTGAAAAGCTGTCCGTTGTAATCCGATGATATGCCTATTTCCGCCGTGCTGAGCGTCGCCGTAGCGGCGGTTCCGTTGACGATCGCGATTATCGCTTGCGCGGTTTCCGTCGAGAGGTAGGTCGAGCGCGTGAGCGCCGCCGACGACGTAAGGCCGCCCTCGTCGGCCGCGACCCCAGCGAGCGCGACGGCCAGAGCGAAGGCCGTCGCAAGCAAGATCTTCGCCATGTCGTTATGATGCGCGAAGCAAGCGGTTTGTGACCTGCTTTCGCGTTCAGCATCGCTGCCGTTTCCGCGGCAATAAGGGCACCGTGTCGCCCTTCGACAAGCTCAGGGTGACACGGTAAGTTCGGCATGGTGTGTGCGGTACCAGGTGACGGCGCGTTCGAGCGCGGCACGTACCGACGTCGCCGAGTAGTCAAGATCGCGTTGCGCTTTTGACGAATCGGCGTACATGCGCTCGCGAGAGAGACGTACGCCTTCGAGCGGGACCTCGGGCGAGGCGCCCGTGACGCGGCAACGCAGCTCGTCAACATAACTCGCGGCGAGCGCGAGCGCGTAGGGCGCGCGCCAGGCCGGCAACGGTTTGCCGGTAATTTCGGCGAGCAGCTGCCAGATCTCGTCCATGCTGAGATTCTCGCCGCCCAGCACGTAGCGCTCGCCGATGCGCCCACGCTCCAACGCGCTAACGTGCGCGCGAGCGACATCCTCGACGGCGACGAGGTTCATGCCGCCGTGGCCCGGTGCTTTGGCAACGATCTTGCCGCGCTCAAAGTCGAGCACAAGTTTGCCGGTGGGCGTCGGCTTGCGGTCGCCGGGACCGACCGGTGCGGTCGGCAGCAGCGCGACGACCGGAACGCGCCCGGCGAACGCCGCGCGCTCCTGTTCGAGCTTCGAGAGATGATAACCCGAGTGCGCGTGGCCGTCTGTCGCCGAACTCGAGGTGAGGACCGCGCGCTCAACGCCGGCGAGGTGCGCGGCGAGCATGAGGCTCACCGTTCCCTCAACATTGGTCGCATGAATTTCGGCGCGGTCCCGCGGTGCAAACGAGTAGAGCGCCGCGCAGTGCACGAGATACCGGCAACCGTCTAGCGCACGCGCAAATCCGCCGACGCGGCGAAGATCGCCGGTAATCCACTCCACGCCATCGTTCTTATCCATGGGGTGGCGCGCGAGCGCGCGAACGGCGTAGCCGGCGGCGAGCAGTTCGCGCAGAATATGGGAACCGACAAACCCCGTCGAACCGGTGAGAAAGACGCGATCGCCCTGCGCCATTCCGCGTGATACTCCGGAGTTCGAAGGGCTCCTCGCTCGCAAGCCGGTACTACGCGGTTATCACGCTTCCTGACGGCTACCACGCCGTACCGCGCGGTAAGCTCGCGAACGTTCAAACGTTCTTGGAGATGCGCGAAAAACCGCTCCTGCGGCCGGCGCCGCAGGAGTCTTCTTGGCGTCTCGAGCGGTTCGACGGGTCGGATCTGGCCCGGTATCGCGCGCTCTTTCACTTGGTCGGCGACGAGCATCTCTGGGCGGGACGATTGCTCATGCCCGAAGCCGAGCTTCGGCGCTTTCTGCGCGACCCGCGCGTCGAGGTCTATGTTTTGGCAACCGGTCGCGGAGACGAAGGCCTGTTGGACCTCGACTTTCGATTTGCCGGCGAATGCGAGATTAGTCTTTTTGGCGTGGCGCCGCGCCTGATTCATACCGGGGCCGGACGCTGGCTCATGAACCACGCAGTCGAGATCGCTTGGTCGCACCCGATCGAGCGCTTCTGGGTTCACACGTGCAGCCTCGATCACCCCAACGCCCTTGCCTTCTATCAGCGCACGGGCTTCGCGCCGTACGAGCGTAAGGTGGAAGTCTACGACGATCCGCGCCATCTCGGCCTGACGCGGGCCGATGCCGCACCTCACGTTCCGATTCTCTAACGAAGCAACCCTCGGATCGGAAGCAACGTAACCTGCCGCCCGGCACATTTGCGGTTGTGGGGTTGCTACGACGCTCTGGCGAACGTTCCAAATAGTCGGTTCGTTTGCGTCGTAGAGGAGGCGCGGTAGATGAGACTCTCGGATTTTGGTTGCCCGAAGCGTGGGGTGTGGATAGCTGCTCTGATGCTTGCCGGCTGTTCGCAAGGCTCGTTACCATACATGCAAAACGGCGCGCCTTTACTAACACTTGCGGGCACCGGTGCCGGTAAGATCACGCACATCGTCTACATCGTGCAGGAGAACCGCAGCTTCGATAATCTCTTCCAAGGCTATCCGGGCGCAAATACCGTGCCTCAAGGGAAGAACTCCAAAGGTCAAACGATCACGCTGCAGCCCTCCAGGCTCGGGGCATTGTACGATATCGATCATTCCGCAGGTGCGATGTTCGAAGCGTGCGACGGCACCGGCAATCTGCCGGGCACCAACTGCCGGATGGACGGATTCGACAAAGAATGGGCGACCGGCGGCCCGCCAAACCCGCAATACGTGTACGTGCCACACGACCAGTCGAAACCCTATTTTGATATGGCTCACGAAGGCACTTTGGCCGACAACATGTTTCAATCGCAGCTCGACGAAAGCTTCATCGCGCATCAATACGTCATCGCCGCGCAGGCGGACTGGAGCGTCGACCTTCCGGACGGCTACTGGGGCTGCGAGGACAACGAATCCGCTCAGGTTAGGACGATCACGAAGGACCGCACCTACGGGCCGAATCACCCGGCGTGCTTCGATTACCAAACCTTAGGCGACGAACTCGATAAAGCAAAACTCAGCTGGCGTTTTTATGCCAGCCAGTACGGCAGCGCTTCGAGTGGAAGCGGGGGAACCTGGTCGGCCTATCAGGCCATCAAACATATCTACTACGGTCCCGACTGGAAAAAAGACGTCATCTCGCCAAACTGGAAATTCATCACTGACGTGCGCATGGGGAAGCTCGCAAACTTCACGTGGATTACGCCGGTCTGCGACGACTCCGATCATACCAACTGCCCCGATGACTACGGGCCGTCCTGGGTCTCGGCCCTCGTCAATACGGTCGGAGAGAGCAAGTTCTGGAACTCGACCGTGATCTTCATCCAGTGGGACGATTGGGGCGGCCTCTACGACCACGTTCCGCCGCCTTACAAGGATCGCGACAGTTTAGGCTTTCGCGTCCCGCTGATTATGCTCTCGCCGTATGTCAGGCGCGATCACATTTCGAAGGTGCAGTACGAAACCGCCAGCGTCCTACGATTCGCCGAAGACCTCTTCGGCCTGGGCCAGCTTGCGCAGGCCGACAGACGTGCCACCTCACCGGCGGCCGATTGCTTCGATTTTTTGCAAACGCCGCTTCCGTTCGTCAAGATCCGGGCTCCATTGCCGCCCAAATTTTTCATGCATCAATTTAAGAGCGATTATTTCGCGCCCGACTACGAGTGATTGACGGCTAACGGCCGATCGCAAAGAGCGCCATCGCAAGCACGAGGACGAAAGCCACGATGCCCGACGCGTGGATCGCGTGCGCGCTATGTGGCCGCTTGGCGCCGTGATGCCAGGCGATCCAAAAATCGGCAACCGAAATGACGATGCCAACAACGCCGAGCACGATCAGAAGCGGGACATACTGCGCATACGCGGTCGCGCCGAGAACGACGCCGAGCGCAACGTCGCGAATGCCCGTCGCGCGAACGTAACTTCCGGCGGCATGCCCTTCGATAGAAACGCCGTACCGGTGGGCCAGGGCATGCGGTGCCGCCAAGGCCCAAATGCCGACCGCGACGAGGACCACGGCGATCGCCCACGCTAGGTAAAAGAGTGCCGCCGTTACCTTATCCTCATATTCGCTAGGCGTACACTACTCGCATAGCGGTGATGTTTCCTCGCGACACGATCGGGCCGTCGTCGCAGCTTTACGATGATTTGGACGTGTAGGCTATGCAATAACCGTTGGATGAGATCGATCCCTCAACCAGTTGACAGCTGCCGTTCGATTTTGGGTCCTGTCCCGGAATAAAGAACTTACAACCGGAGCACTGCATGCTGCCGCTGGGCGACGACTGATAGTGCATCGAGGCTTGCGACGCCTTCGAGCCGTCGGCCCGCGCCGGCATGCTCAGCAAGCCCGCCAGCCCGGGCAGGATGACCGCGCCTGCGAGAAACGTTCGTCGCGTCAGGCGGTCCGGCGGCTTATTCATTTCCAGTGCCTCCATTACGTCGTATTTTGGAGCGATCGTAGCGAGAACCTATGAAGAAAGTCTAAACCGCGACTCTCGTTGCGGGTTTAGGAGCGTGCAGGCTCGATGTTTTGATTGACGTGAAAGAAGTTGGTGGGGTCGTATTTCGCTTTGATCTCTGCCAACCGGTCGTAGTTGTCGCGGTAGGTCGCTCGAATTCGATCTTCGCCCTCGCCGTCCATCATAAAATTCACGTAAGCACCGCCCGCGCCATACGGATGTAGCGCATCCCAGTACTCCCTGGCCCACGAGGTGATACGCTCCTTATTCGCCGGATCGGGATCCACGCCGACGATCACCTCGCTCAAGAGGGCGTCGCGATAGCTCCACGGCGTGTCGCTGTTTTTGGGCTTTGCCGCAGCGCCGTTGATGGGGTAGAGATGCATCGTCGAGTGCATCGTCGGAACTTTTGAGCCGTGCACTACATGAAGGGCGATGGCTTCGTCGCTGAGCTTGTTTACGAAGTCGGCTTTCCAGTACCATTGCAAGCCGGCGGGGTAGAGCGGATCGAAAAAGCTCTGAAGGGTCGGGAACGGCATCGGGCCGATGTGTTCGAAAACCGGTTTGCGGAAGGCGCGCAACGGCGCAAGGGCTTCGTTGGTCTGCTCGAGGGTGCCGGTCGAACACCAAACGATCCCGCACATCTTTTTCATATGAAGGTCTTCGGGAAATGGCGGCGCGGGCGGCACCATGAGAAATGCGAAGAACCCGCTCACTTCTTTTGGAGCCCCCACGATGAAGTCACGATACCACTTCAGGATATCGGGTGCGTCCTTGAGGTCCCAGAGCATCGGTCCGGCCAATACGGTTTGCACGGGATGCGCCCGGTAGAGAAACGACGTCACGACGCCAAAGTTTCCGCCGCCTCCGCGGATCGCCCAAAACAAGTCGCTATTCTCCTCGGCGCTCGCGACGAGAAACGTTCCATCGGCAAGCACGACGTCGGCAGCCAGCAAATTATCGATCGTCAAACCATAACGCCGGGTGAGGTATCCCATGCCGCCACCAAGCGTCAGGCCCGCAACGCCCGTGGTGGAAATGAACCCCGACGGGACCGCCAGACCGAATGCGTGGGTTGCGTGATCGACATCGCCCCACGTGCAACCGGCCCCGACGCGCACGTTCGCAGCGGCGGGATCGACTCGAACGTATCTCATCAAGGCAAGGTCAACGACCAAACCGTCGTCGCAGACTCCCAAACCACCGGCGTTATGCCCGCCGCCTCGAATTGCAACCGGCAGGCTATGTGTGCGCGCAAACTGGAGGGCCGCAATCACGTCGGCCACGTCGGCGCACTTTGCGACCAGACGCGGCCGGCGGCTGATCATTCCGTTGTAGACCTTTCGGGCCTCGTCGTAGCCGGGGTCACCGGGCTCGATGAGTTCACCCCGGAGCTGAGCTTTGAATTGAGCAACTTCCTCGTCTCGCATGACTCCCTCCGAACGATACCCGGGGAAACCTACCTAATCGGGTCGACGGTCAGTCTCGCCAAGAAGTAGCTAGTTGCCGAAGGCGGCGCGGATTGACTCTTTGATCGATCCCGTCGTGCGTATGACGGCCGTCGGTTCGTATCCGCAGTGCGCCATGCAGTTCTCGCACGATTCGTGCTTACCGCGGCCGTACTTCGACCAATCCGTCTCTTCGAGCAGCTCCTTGTAGGTCTTGGCGTAGCTCTCTTTGCTCATGAGGTAGCACGGGCGCTGCCAGCCGAAGACCGTGTAGCACGGGATGCCCCAGGGCGTGCATTCGAAGTCGACTTTCCCTTCGAGGAAGTCGAGGTAGAGCGGACTGTGGTTCAGGCGCCACTTCTTACGCTTGCCGTCGGCAAAGACTTGGCTGAAGACCTCTCGCGTGCGCTTGACGCCGAGGAAATGCTCTTGATCGGGTGCTTTCTCGTAAGCATAGGCCGGCGAGATCTGCATCATATCGACTTTGAGGTCGTCGTTGAGGTAGTCAAGGACTTCGCGAACCGACTCCGGACCATCTTGATCGAAGAACGTCGTGTTCGTGAAGACCCGGAAGCCGCGCGCCTTCGCTTCCTTAATGGCGTCGATCGCCTTGTCGAAAACGCCCTGCCGGCAGACCGACTGGTCGTGGCGCTCGCGCATGCCGTCGAGGTGGATCATCCACACGAAGTAGACGGATGGCTTGAAGAGGTGAATCTTCTTCTTGAGCAACAGCGCGTTCGTGCAGAGAAAAACGTACTTCTTGCGCTTGACCAGCTCTTCGACGATCTGCGGCATTTGGTCGTGCACGAGCGGCTCTCCGCCGGCGATCGAGACCATCGGCGCACCGCACTCCTCGACGGCGGCGATGCATTCTTCAACGCTCAAGCGCTGGCGCAGAATTTCGTCGGGATGTTGAATCTTTCCGCAGCCGGCGCAGGCAAGGTTGCATTGAAGCAGCGGCTCGAGCTCGAGAACGAGCGGATACTTCTTCTCGCCTCTGAGCTTCTTGCCGGCAACGTACTTTGCCACGGCGATCTTTTGCTGGAGGGGCATGCTCATAGTTGGATAGCTGGCTCCTTCAGGGTTTCACTGGTAGGTCCTTCGTCGGAGCGTGCCGCCCGTCGACTCCGCTCAGGGTGACACAGCGTTGCTTGCATTGCAAGCGCCATCGTCGGAAAGAGGTGACGATAGAGGTGGTAATTGATGTAGAAATCGCGCGGAAACCCCGTTCCCGTGCACTCCGGCTCGTCCCAGGTTCCGTCGCGCCGCTGCCTTTCGCATAGATAGGCAAGACCGCGTGTGACCGCGGGATTTTGCGGCAAGCCCGCAAGTTGGAGGCCTAGCACGGCCCAGGCCGTTTGTGACGGCGTGCTTCGGCCCACGCCCGCAAACGACTCGTCGGCGTACGAATGGCAGCTTTCTCCCCAGCCGCCGTCGGCGTTCTGCATTGAAATCAACCAGCCGACGGCGCGTTCGACCATATCTTGCCCGGTCCGCAGCGCGGTGAGGGCCGAGATTACGCACCACGTTCCATAGATATGATTGACGCCCCAGCGCCCGTACCACGAACCCGCGGGCTTCTGCGTTGCGCGCAAATACTCTAGGCCGCGGGCGACGTAGCGGTTCGTCGTATCGTAGCCGAACGCAGCGAGCATCTCCAACACGTGAGCGGTGACGTCTTCGGTCGGCGGGTCGATCATCGCGCCGAAATCCGAGAAAGGCATTTTATAGAGCAAGTCGCGGGTATTGTCGCGATCGAAAGCTGCCCACGCGCCGTTGCGTGAATCCATGGCAAGCGTCCACCGCCGCGCGCGTTCGACCGACGACGCAACCGCGGCGCGATCCCCGCCTTCGAGCAGCGATAGCACGACAATCGTCGTATCGTCGATGTCGGGGTACCCGTCGTTGTCGAACTCGAAGGCCCAGCCATTACCGCGCCCGTCCCGGCACTTCATGCGCCAATCGCCCGGAGCGTCGTCGGGGATTTGTTCGCGTAGCATCCAGTCCACGGCGCGGCGCATGGCCGGATGCGAGGCTTCAAAGCCGGCAAGCGCGAGCACCCGTACCGCCCACGCCGTATCCCAGACCGGCGACATGCAGGCCATGAATCGCCAGCCGTGCGCATCGTCGATCGTGAAGCGTTTCATGCCTTCGAGCCCTTTGCTCATTACGGGATGATCGAGCCCGTAGCCCATGAGGTCGAGCGCAATTAACGAGTAGACCCACGGCGGCTGAATGCCGCCCCAGCTTCCGTCGGCCTCTTGGCGTTCGATCACCCACTGGGCAATGCGCTTTTGCGCCTCTTCGCGGTACGGCTGAACGGGCAGACGTTCGTAGAGCTTCTGCAGCCGCTCGACGTACATCAGCCAATGCCGGCGTCCTTTGACGCGGCCGAGTTCCTTTTCGGTTCCGGGCGCGATGATCTCGCTGACGTCGACGCCGAGCTCGCGAACCGGCTTCTTCGAAACGACGATCGTCAGCGGCGCGACCGTGCCGCGCGCCCAGCATGCAAAATCGTACAGATTGAAGGGCATCCACAACGGGAAGGAGACCAGCTCGGGCGGCAGCGACGGCACGCCGCGCCACGGATAGACTCCAAAGAGCGCAAGCCAGATCTTGGTGAAGACGCGCGCATTCACCACGCCGCCGGCGCGCTGAATACTATCGAGCGCTTTGCGCATCTCGTCGCGCTGCGCGTCCAGGCCGAGCACTTTGAGCGCCACGTAGGACTCGATCGTCGTGCTCACGTCGGCCGGACCGTCGTAGTACAGCGCCCACGATCCGTCGCCGCGCTGATTCCCCAAGATATGCGCGATTGCGCCGGCGCGAAAGTCGTCGAGCGGCAAGCCGAGAAAACGAAAGAGCAGCACGTGCTCGGCAGTCATCGTGACGTTGGTCTCGAGCTCGCCGGACCACCAGCCTTCCGTCGATTGTTCTTGCAAGAGCCAACCGATGGCGCGATGCAACGCCGGCTCGACGGCAGGATCGGCCACGGCATCCGTGGCCGGCCGAAAACGATTCGAAGTCTTAAGCAAAGATTCTGCTGCTGCCGTACCACTGCGGATGGCGGATTCCATCGTGTCGGCCCAGCCGGTGTCGGTCCACGAGCCTGCGATCGCGATAGCGGGGTGGGACGTGCGCTGCGAGGTTCGTGGCGTACCGACGCGCGGGAGCCAGGTGGCTTCGGGGTTGCGGGTGACGGCGCTGCGAATGAGTTTGGCGTCTTTGAGCGTGGGCAGAAACGTTTGTGCTTCGCGCCACGCGAGCGCTTCGAGCGATTCGGTCGGCATCTGCAGATATCGTTGTGCGGCGCTGATGCTGCAGCACAGATAGCCCGGCGTCTTTTCAAAGATCCATTGCAGCGGCGAGTCGAGCGCGGCTGCAAAATCAAGACCGATGCTCCCGGCATCGTGCCACAAGTGTACGTCGACGATCGGAAATGAGTCGTAGGCGTCGAGATTTGCGATGCCGTAGCGCGACGAGTCGCCGAGAATGCGTTCGACTTGACGCGGCGGCACGGCCAGGATCACGGCGTCGAAAGTTGCGGTGTCGCCCTTCGACAGGCTCAGGGTGACACCCGACGTCGCGCTCAGGGTGACACCCGACGTCGCGCTCAGGGTGACGCTCAGCACCGCGGTGGAGGTGTGGACCGCGTCGAGTTTTGCGGCGGCTGCGGCGGCGAGGTGGGCGAGCGGTACTTTCGAGAAGCCGAAACGCGCGGCCCCCGCATCGCGCAAAAACGCGGTCTGCAGCACGAAGATCGCGTCGGCGGCGGCGACGCGATCGAACGGTGCGTTGAGCGCCGGAATGAAGAACGGATCCCAAAAGGCGCGGCGTTCGCCCGCGCCTTGATCGTTTCGCTGCAGCCATTGCTCGAACGTTTCGGACGGCGTGACACCCGACGGGGCCAGCGCGACGAACGCGAGGGCGCGGGCGATGCTGAGCTTTTCGCGGAGCGAGAGGAACGGGTACGTCGCAAAGGACTCGAGCAGGTGAAAGGGCGCCGGCAGCATGCCGGCACGCAAACGTCCGGTGCGGCCCTCGTTTCCAAGAATTCGCGCATCGAAGCGATCCTGCAGACGCAATTGGTCTCCCATACCGACGCGTTGCGCGAACCGAACGAACTCGCTGCAGCAGGCAAGGAAGACGTGTTGTCCGTTGTCGACCTCGACACCGTCGATTTCAAATGAAGTAGCGCGGCCGCCTAAAAGGCGGCTGCGTTCAAAAATCTCGACGTGCGCGCCGGCATCTTTGAGGCGAAGGGCTGCGGAGAGGCCCGCGAGCCCCGCGCCAACGACGGCTACGCGCTCGAGAGCCACGACCGCACGACCACGCGAAGTTTTTCCGTCTTCGAGAGCGCCGCGCGAGCGCGCAACGGAAGGCCCGGCTCTCGCTCGATTTTCTTGAGCAGTTCTTCGTAGATGCCGGCCATCGTTTGGACGCACGCAGCCGGGCGGCGCGGAATATACCGCAAAACCTCATAGCCGGTTGCAAAGTACTCTCGGGCTCTCGCAACATTGTGGGCGATCAGATCGTTCCAACCGGGATAAATGTCGCCATCGGCGAGCGCCGGTTCGGGAATACCGAAGCGTTCGAGTTCGTCTTGCGGGAGATAGACGCGCTTCATGTCGACGGCGTCTTCGCGCACGTCGCGCAGGATGTTGGTGAGCTGCAACGCGAGGCCGAGATCGTCGGCACGATCGAGCGCGACCGGATCGTCGAAGCCGAAGATTCGCACGCACATCCGCCCGACGACCGAGGCTACGAGCGTGCAGTAGGCCCGCAGCTCCTCGAACGTCGCGTACCGCGAGCGGCTGAAATCCATCTCGACGCCGTCGATGAGCATCTGCAATTCCTTTTCGGGAATCGCATAGCGGTCGACCGCCTCGGAGAGCACGCGCAGGATTGGATCGTCGCCGTACTCGCCGCGCACGCAGCGCGAGATGCGCTGGCGATGGACCGCCAGGCGCGCCGGCAGATTCTCGATACCGACCGTATCGGCTTCGTCGTCGACTTGGCGCGCGAAATTGTAGAGCGCGTAGATCGCCATGCGCTCGTGATAGCCGAGCGAGATAAATCCCCAATAGAAATTGCCGGCTTCGCGCTTGGCCATGTCGCGGTTGAAGCGCTCGGCACGATGCTGGTCCGATTTGGGAACGATACCAAGCAAAGCGCGGGGGAGGTTGATCATTTACGCAGGACGGCCTCGCGAAAAAGTCTGTAATGCGGCACGAACCACGAGGGATACCTTCATGAATGCCGAGACGCTCGGTCGCTCATCTTCGGTGTTATACCCGATCGCCTGGATCGCATCGCATATGGCCAAGCCTCCCATACGGTAGAGCGAGAGCTGCAGGCGCAGCGGTCGCGGGACGGAGCGTTCGAGGGCCTCCCCGGAGGCCAGCAGGGCGCGCGCCCGCTCTACCATGGCTTGCGCGGCGCCCGGGATTCCCCTGGCGTTAACGTCGCTATCCACAAGATATCTTCGACCCATCGCCGCGTCCCGACTGACGTCCTGCGCGTGATTGGCGAGCTGCAACCCGATGCAGACGTCGTCGGAGAGCCCTTCCGCCTTTGCATCGTTGACTCCGAAGACGCGCAAGACCATTCTTCCGACGGGCGCGGCAGAGAGCCGGCAATAGCCGATAAGTTCGTCCCATGTGCGATAGTGCGTCACGCGCTGGTCCTGCTCGTTGGCCGCGATCAAATCGAGAAACGGCTGTGCGGGTATCGCGTGGCCTACCACCGTCGGCTCGAGCGCGACAAGCACCGGATGCACCGGCGGCATGCCGGCGAAAAACGCCTCGACCTCGCTGCGCCACCGTTGCAAACGCGGAAGCGCGGTTCCGTTCGGGCTCTCGTCGCCAAGATCGTCGGTCGTTCGGCAGTACGCGTAGATGCGCGTCAGGTCGCGCCGCGTGTCTGCATCGACGAATCGCGACGCGACGCTGAAGTTCTCATAGTGACGGCGCGTCAGGGTACGACAATACGCATCGGCCGCATCGAGATTGAGCGTCATTCGACTCCGCCTCGACAAGCTCGGCCTCGCTCAGGACAGGCTGTCATTGGCGGGCGCCGATTGCGGTAAGTTTGTCGCGGAGGGAGCGCGGCGTGCGCGCGCCGGTGCAGAACATCGCGATGCGCAGCGTCTCGATGAGTTCGCGCGCCAGATCGTGCGCCGCATCCAGGCTCTCGTCGGCGGCGCGCAGGAACGGGCCGGCGATTCCGACCAAATCGGCGCCGAGCGCGAGCGCTTTGGCAACGTCGAGGCCGTCGCGAATTCCGCCGCTGGCAATGAGCGTTGCATCCGGAACTGCCGCGCGCGCATCGATGATGGCTTGAGCGGTTGGGATGCCCCAGCCCGCGAAGGCGCCCGCGGCGCGGGCGCGCCACCGCTCGGTGATGCGATAGCGCTCGACCTCGCTCCACGAGGTTCCGCCCGCTCCGGCAACGTCGACGGCGGCAACGCCGGCGCCAATAAGCGCGCGCACGTCGGCGGCGGCAATTCCCCAGCCTACTTCCTTGACGACGATCGGAAACTCGGCCCGATAGCAGAGCTCGGCAATCTTCGCGAGGAGCCCGCGAAAGCACGTATCGCCTTCGGGCTGCAACGCTTCTTGGAGCGGATTGAGGTGCAGCACGAGCACGTCGGCGTGCAAGAGTTCGACGAGCCGCCGGCATTCTTCGACGCCGTAACCCTTATTGAGCTGCACGGCACCGAGATTGGCGAAGAGCGCAACCCCGGGCGCGAGCGAACGAACGTCAAACGTTTCGATCGCGTCGGGAGATTCGACCAGCGCGCGACCCGATCCGAGTCCCATCGCAAACCCGTGCTCCTGAGCGACGCGCGCGAGGCGCCGATTGATCCGGCGCGCAGCATGCGTGCCGCCCGTCATGCACGATATCAGCAGTGGCGCCGCAAGTTTGCGGCCGAAGAGTTCAGCCGATAGATCGACTTCGGAAAGATCGATCTCGGGTAGCGCTCGATGTATAAAGCGATAGGCATCGAAGCCGGGGGCGACCCCCTTTGCGCCGACGTCGCGCTCGAGATTGATCCGAAGGTGCTCCGCCTTTCGCGACGGCGTCGCGTTGTTACGCCGCGCGTTGCGCAACGTAGCGGGCAACTTCTTCAAAAGCAGCGAGATCTTCGCGCGGCGCGTACGGCCACACAACCGTGACGGCCGCCATCGGATCCGTGGTCAGCAGCACCCCCGCCTCCACAAACCTGCGCACGACGGGCTCGGGGGCCCCCGCAATGACCGCCCCGGCTTCCATCGCGGCGGAGGTTAGCACGGCGCTACGGCGAGCATTGTCGGTGCTGTGAGCGATCGCCTCGAGCACGGCTTGGCCGACGAGCCGTGCGGTTGCCAGGCGCCGATTCGGTTCCGAAACGTCGCTTGCAAGGCAGCGAAAGGCGAGGGCGTAGAGGGCATCGCCGGCGTTGAGGCTTTGTCCGAGACCCCAGCGTGCCACCTCAGCCGCTGCAGACTCGTTTGCCAGTTCGTCGTGAAGCAGCAAGAAGCGATCGAAGAGATCGAAGGCGGCGGCAACCGGCAGCGCGTCGGCGAGGTTGCCGTTACCGGCGGCGCAGGCCCAGAGCACGAGGCTTGGGCGAAGGGGATCGGCGGCATCGCCGGCTGGAAGGCGCTCTTCGATGATTCGTGCCGCAACCGAGCCCGCGGGGAAGACTATTCCACGGAGGTACCACGCAATGGAAGCGCGATGATTGCCTAGAGGAATCGGGTCTCGGAGCGCGGTCATAGCTGCGGGGTGCTTCGACCGCTCTCTGCATGGTTGCCTTCCACTATTTCACCAAGGAGTAACTGCGTGCGGATTGGGTCGGACGAACACAAGCAGCTTTTCTGCCGCTCCTTTCTTGAATCGTACTGCGCCTACGACCCGCAAGAATGGCCGTGGCCGCAGCTCGACGAGCTATCCCTGGCGCGACTGTGCGCGATCCCGATTTGGACCTTGGCGCTCGAGGTCGAGCTTGGCGCGGGCGCGATGCTGGAAGGCTTCGCAAAGACCGAGCCCGACCCGCTGGTGCGCCAGGCGCTCGAGCTGCAGGGTTACGAGGAAGATCGGCACGGTCGAATTTTGCAGTGCATGATCGAGCGTTACGGACTTACGGTAACGCCCAACGTACCCGAGAAAAAGCCGATACGCGGCGCTTTCATTGATTTCGGGTACGACGAATGCGTCGACTCCTTCGCCGGCTTCGGCATCTTCCGTTTGGCGCGCGACGCCCGCCTTCTGCCCGAGGCGCTGACCTCGCTGTTCGCGCGAGTGCTCGTCGAAGAAGCGCGACACATCGTTTTCTTCGTCAATTGGATCGCGTGGGATCGTTCCCGCCGCGGATTGCGCGGACCGATCCTGCAAGCAGTTCCGGTCATTGCCTCGTATGGCGCCGCGATCGGGCGCAAGGTCAAGGGCGGTGCGCAACTGCACCTCGACAAGAGCCAGAACATTCGCCCGATCTGTTCGCCGATGCGCTCAAGAGCCTCACGCCGGCCGTGTTTCTGCGAGCATGCATTGGGGAAAACGATCGGTACATGGCGTCGTTCGATCCGCGCCTGCTGCGGCCGCGCTTCATTCCGACGCTTGCAAAAATGGGCTTGGGGATCGTCGAGACGATCGAGCGTGTGCGCACCGCCTTTCCGAAATCGGCGCAGCGCTCGGCGAGCTAGTCGGACCAGACCGTACACTTCATTCAATTATCTCTCTCATTTCATCGACTCTCCTATCTTATCATCTTAACTCATTATATCTAAATACATTCAAATTTTATCATCTATCATCATTTATTTCATTCATTAACTCTCATCTCTCATACACTTATCTATCTCAATCATCTCAACTAAAACAATTTATTCGAAGAATCTTGTTTCTCATGGATCTACATTCACATCGCTCTTCGCTTCTATTACATATATCGTATCACATAATTTGTCCGATTGGCAACATCACATTCGTCGCGCAGCGTAACAAAAAAAAAAATTCAAAATTGCAGCGTGCCGGATGGCGTTTAGAATTTGAAGTAGATAAAAGTCGGCGAAACGCCCGGCCACGAAAGCAGCTCGAGCGCAAGCAGCAGACCGGCAAGTACCCCGGCCTGCACGATCGGACGAACGCGCGGCCACGCGAGCTTGATGCCCGATTGCTCGAGCAAGAAGCGCACCACACCGAACGCCAGGATGCCGGCGGCCAGAACGGCCTGCCATCCGGTCAGCAGCGCCGGGCCGGGGCCTCCGCCGAAGAGCGCCCGATAGACCGCAATCGCAACGCCGAACGTCGGCGAGCGAAAGAGCACCCAGCCCAAAGCAACCACGCAAAACGTTACGACGATCCGTGCCACGGCGAGAACGCCGCGCGGCGCGATTCGCTCGCGACCGATGCCGGCGATGCGTTCGATGCAGAGCATCACGCCGTGGAATCCGCCCCATGCCACAAAGGTCCACTGCGCGCCGTGCCAGAGGCCGCCCAAGAGCATCGTCAGCATGAGATTCCGAAGCGTTGCGGCTTTCCCGTAGCGATTGCCGCCTAGCGGAACGTAGAGATAATCGCGCAACCACGTTGAGAGCGTGATGTGCCAGCGATGCCAGAACTCGGTGATGCTCGTCGCCAAGTACGGCATCGCGAAATTCTCGGGAAAGACAAAGCCGAAGAGCCGCGCGCAGCCGATCGCAATATCGCTGTAGCCGGAGAAATCGAAATAGATCTGCATCGCAAACGCGAAGAGTGCGCCCCAAGCCGCCGGCGCGCCGGGATGGCTCGCGATCGATCCCCAATATGAGTTCGCAACGTTGGCGAACTGATCGGCGATCGCCATCTTCTTCACCAGTCCGAAGCCGGCGCGCGTGAGGCCGTAGCTGATGTCGTCGGGCCCGGGCGGCCGCCACGCAAAGAGCTCGCCAAAAAAGAGTCCGGCGCGAACGATCGGCCCCGCGAGCAGCTGGGGAAAGAACGCCAGATAGAGCGCATAGTCGAGCGGTTTGCGGATCGCCGTCATGCGCCCGCGATAGACGTCGACCAAATACGAGATGCTTTGAAAGGTGTGGAAGCTGATCCCGATCGGGACGAACAGATTGACGAGCCAAGGATTCTCGTGCATGCCGACCAGCGCCGCGATCGTGCCGCTCGCAAAGTTTGCATACTTGAAGCTTCCGAGAAAGGCGAGATTGGCGGCTATGCCCAGAGCGAGCAGGATCCGCGGATTGCGATGCCGGACGTCGCGCGCACGTTCGAGCGCGAGCGCGATGAGAAAATCGCTCGCGGTCAAGATCCACAAGAAGAGCACGTACCACGCGTTCCAACGCGCGTAGAAATAGTAGCTAGCGACCAACAGGACGTAGCGCCCGAAACGCCGCGGCAGGCTGTAAAAGAGCGCCGCAACGATCGCTACGAAGAGCCAAAACTCATACGATTGAAAGCGAAGCGGAATACCGATTCCGGCGGCCGCGGCGAACCACGAGAGCGAGCGATGCCGTAGGTTGGGGAGAGTTGGGGCGGCAGAGGAAGTGTCGCCCTTCGACAAGCTCAGGGTGACACGACCGGTTGACGCGCTCAGAGGCGAGCGTTCGCGCGACGTCGGCGCCTAAGAGGCGGCTGAAACGCAGACTCCCCGCACGATTGAGGTGATCTTCGTCGGCGAAAAGCGAGGGCTGTTCGAGCGCCATATACGGCGCCGCCGAAAGCAAGCGCGCGTGTCGATCCCGTGCGATTTCCAGTAGCGAGCCGCTTGGGCTTTGGGAATCGTCGCGGTGCGCGGGGCGCGTGGGAATCCGCACGAAGAGCACCGGCACGTCCTCGGCTTCGTAACGCGCGGCAATAGGTTCCAACCATTGCTGCCGATAGATCGCGTACGATGGGCTCGGCTTGGCAACGGCGAGGACTTGCGTTGCAATTGCTTGGCGTTGGTCGCGGGAGAGGCCCGGCGGATACGTTATCGCGTTCGTTGCAAAATCGACGCGCAGGCCGGCGAGCGATTCGCGGCGCGGATGCCCGGCGAGCGGATCGTATGCGGGGGATCGCGCGGCCTGCGCGAGCTCGCGCATGCGCGCGAGCGGATTGGCGGCGAGGGCCTGGAAATCGTCGCGCAGCTCCGAACCGCGCCAGAAGAGATCGATCCCGTATTCGATGCGCTCCCGCGGATCGGAGAACGAGCCCGCGAGCTTTGGGATGTCGCGCAGATGCGTCTGGAAAACGACGTACCGCAAGTCCATCGGGCGGTCGTCGCCGTCGAGGCTTCCGATTGCGGTATCGTCGTCCGCATAGGTATCGACCGCGATGACTACCGCGCGAAAGCGCCGCGCGTTCGGATCGATCGCCCGCACGAGAAACGGCCAGCAGCGCGGGGTAGTACCCGGTACGCCGCCGTTGAGAAAGCGCAAGCTTCCGCTCGCGGCGCTCGCGACGGTGGGGTTGAGCCCCGAGAAGATGCGCGAATCCCCGAGCACCAGGACATCGGTCTGCGGATCGCCGGGCAGCGCTCGGAATTGAGCGATTGCCGCCTCGAAACTCCCCGTGCTCGAAGACGGGTCCAGGATATGGCGGTAAAGACCAGTGCGAAATGCGAGAACGTCGACGAGTGCGAAAATCGCAAAGGCGGCCACCACGAGCAGAGCGGCCGTTCTCTTTTTTGCCGCGCGCGACGATGACTGCACGGACGATTTCCTTGTTCTTAGGCGGGTAGGAAGCCTCTAGCATGGCCGCAGTCGCAACCATGACAAGTCCGGCGCGAGACCGCCCCGAAGCGCCCGTTGCGCTGATCACGATCACGGTGATGCTCGGGCTGATCATGGCGATCATCGACAGCACGATCGTCAACGTCGCCCTCAACACGATCGGCGGGAACCTCGGCGCAACCGTCGACGAGGTCGCCTGGGTCGCGACGGGTTACATTCTCGCCAACGTCGTGGTGATGCCGCTTAACGGGTGGCTCACGGCGCTGCTGGGGCGCAAGGCGTTTTACGCGATCTCGCTCGCGCTCTTCACCGTCGCATCGTTCTTCTGCGGCACGGCGCGTTCGATCTGGGTGCTGGTCTTCTATCGCGTCGTTCAGGGGATTGGCGGTGGGGCGCTGCAGCCGACCGCACAAGCGATTCTCTTTGAAACGTTCCCGCCGCAGCGGCGCGGCGCAGCGATGGCGATCTTTGGGATGGGCGCGATGGTCGGCCCCGCAATTGGCCCGACCCTCGGCGGTTGGATCATCGATAACGCCAACTGGCCACTGATTTTTTTCATCAACATTCCAATCGGCATCGCCGCGTTCTTGATGACCCTGGCGTTTATTCCGACGCCCAAGTACATCACCAAACCAAAGGGCGGCATCGATTGGATCGGTCTGGGCTTGCTAACCGTCGGATTGGCGTCGTTGCAGTTCGTACTCGAACAAGGCGAGCGCGACGAGTGGTTTTCCTCGCAAACGATCCTGCTCCTCAGCGCGATCTCGGCCGTCACGCTGGTCGTCTTCGTTGTCAAGACGCTGCGCGACAAATACCCGCTCGTCGACCTCAGCGTTTTTCGATTCCCTTCCTTCTCGGTGGGGTCGTTCTTGGGCATCATCATGGGCTTCGGTTTGTTCGGGACGGCGTTGATCTTGCCGCTCTTTTTTCAATCCCTTCTGGGCTTCAGCGCGCTCGATACCGGTCTCGCACTGATGCCCGGGGCGTTTGCGACGGCAGTTTCGATGCTGATCATTGGCCGAATACTCAATCGAATCGACGGGCGCTGGTCGATTGTTTTCGGGACGCTCCTCTTTGCGTGGTCGTCGTGGCTGCTTGGAGGGCTCACGGTACAGGCCGGATATTGGGACGTCTTCTGGCCCCGGCTCGTCCAAGGCTTTGCGCTCGGCTTTCTCTTCGTTCCGCTCACGACGATCTCGCTCAGCGACGTGCCGGTTCCCAAGCTCGCAGGCGCGACCGGCGTTTTTACATTGCTGCGCCAGCTCGGAGGCAGTTTGGGCATCGCAATCCTCACGACGTTGCTGACGCACGAAACTGCCGTTGCGTGGAACGTGCTCGCCTCGGGTGTGACGCAGACGCACGGCTATTCCGTCGGAACGCTGACGCAGATGGTCGCGCAGCAATCCTCGATGATCGCCTACGACTACCTATTCCGCGTAACGGCGATCGTCTTCGTGCTCTCGACGCCGCTCGTCTTTTTAATCAAACGCCCGCGACGCCCGATACCGGCCGCGGCCGCAGTAGAGTAGCGACGTAGGATTGGCCGGGCCTGGGATGGGCCTGAGGCCTAACCCCGAATGTGCTAGGCCGTCGATGCCTTTATGCGTCACTGGAGCAATGCATATGAAGTTTTCAGATTTTTTCCGATATGCCCTGGGCTTTTGCGCAGCTGCAGCCGTCCTTGCCGCGTGCGGCGGCGGCTACCAGGCACCCCTAGCGCCGTCAGGCCCGTTCCAGCAGGGCAGTGCGCAGGCACGGTTCGGTCAACTGGGCGGGGGCGTCGTAAATACAGCCGGCGGCCTTCCGAGTGCGGGAATTGTACCCCTGCGTTACCGCCCGAACCCGGGCCGGTCATGGATGTCCCCCGACGCAGCGAAAACGAAAGACCTCCTCTACGTCTCCAACATCGATTCCGGTACGGTCAACGTTTACTCATATCCCGACGAGAAGCAGGTGGGAATGATAAAGGGTAACTATGATGGCCCGGACGGCATCTGCGTCGATAAGAAAAATGACATTTGGGTTGTGAACAACAGCAATGCGTCCCTCGTTGAGTATAAGCACGGCGGAAAGACGCCAATCGCGATGCTTTACGGTATCCTTTTCCCCATTGGCTGCTCCGTCGATCCGACGACCGGGAACCTTGCAGTCACGAATTACGGCTATGGCTCTGCTGGAGGGGGAAGCGTTTCAATCTTTGCGCATGCCAAAGGCACTCCAAAGGTCTACACGGATTCCAAAATCGCTCACTTCAATTTTTGCGGCTACGACCCTAAGGGCAACCTCTACGCCGACGGAACGGACGCCGGCGAAACAGAATTCTTCTTCGCCGAGCTTCCCAAGGGCAAGAAGAACCTTAAGAACATCACGCTCAAGGGCGGCTTCATTGGCTATCCCGGAATGGTTCAGTGGGACGGTAAGTACGTAGCGGTTGGTGATCAGATGCCCAGCGGAACCTACACGGATGCGATTTACCAGACCACGGGCGCAGGCGGAAAGATCGTACACGAGACACCGCTTGACGGTGGCGAGGGTGAGGAAATTATTGGATTCTGGATTCAGGGCAGCACGGTTATTGGGCCAAACGCCCGAGAGCCACAAAACAAATCCGACTACGGATCCGTAGGGTTCTACAAATACCCGGCCGGAGGCAGGCCTACGAAGACACTCAAGAAGGGCTTCGGGGCGCCACAGGGCTCGGCGATTAGCGAGTAGTTAGGAACCGAGTTGGCGGCGACGTACCGCCCTTAGAGCGGTAATTGGTCCGGTGTGATGCGTTAGCAGGGTGTCGCGGACTGCTGGTTTGGATAAACCTCGAACAGCAGCGTGTAGGGCCCTCCGAAGCTCTGCCCCTTAAGCACCGTGCCGAGGCCGTCGAGGACCCCACCATGCTTTCCAGGCTTTGCAACCGTGTAGCACGACAATGCCGCGTACCAGAAGCCGTACTTTAAGTACGCCGAGAAGACCGTGTAGTCGGCCTTTGCCTTGATTGTTTTTCCGGTCAGTCCCGAGCCCGCATGCAACGCCGACCCGAACGCCGTGGCGGCCGGGAGCGCAATCTCCAAATAAAACGCTGGCGTTCCAGAGCCTTGGGTAGGGAAGCCGTTGTCGATCGTCGTCGACGTTACCGTCACTTTTCCGGCTGGCGTCGCACCGGGATACTCGAGCGAACCTCCGAATCCGTGGAACGTTGGAATGCAAAGAGATCCAGCTTTGCTCGAAAGCTTTTCCGCTGCCGACGAAGAGCTCTTCGTTGTCTTCTGCCCTTTGCACGCCGGCGGACCTGCCTGTGGCAGAATGATCGAGCCCGCAGCGTTTTCTTGGGGCATCGTGACGTTCGATTGCGATGCGCAACCGGAAACGATGCCTGCGACGATGGCGGCGGCGAGAACGTTGCGTGCGCGACCGAAAGACCTCATATCGCCTCTCCTTGCAGCTGGCGCTGCAGCTTCACGTGGCCGGTCATTCGAAGAAAAACAGGTCTCTCCTGGATAACATTATGCCGTGGATTACTGAGGTGCGAGGCTGACGGCTACGCCGTACGGTGTCTTAAAGCCGGTGAGTGTCTTGGTAGGTGCACCGCCGCGTGGATACTTCCAAAACATGACGGTCGTGCTGCCGTCGTTTGGCCCGATGAGGGCGTGTCCCTGAAGCCAGAATTGACCGGGATAGTTTGATTGATGCAGTTGCACTTTGTGGACCACTTGACCGGTCCTAGAAATCCTGTAGACTACGCTGCTCGGCGATATTTGGCCCAATGCGAGATATTGACCATCCCATTGAAGTCCCGGAAGCAAGTAGCTACTCGCGATTCCGGCGCGCTTCGACCATATATACGTGATCGTATTCGCGCCCTTTGCAAGCTCGACGAGATCGTAGCGAGAGTAGCAGTAGGTGGGGCAATTTATCGAGCTTATTATATTGAAGAAAAAGTTGCCGTCAACGTCGTATGTGCCGTTACCGACCTCTATAAGAGTGGAGCCGCTCGACGAAAGACCGTAATATTTTGGCTTGCCTTGCGCTTCGTCGTAGATGCCAACGCCACTGTTCTCGGTGACCGCGAGGTTTCCGGTCGCTGCATCGACGGAACAGTCCTCAGGGAAACTCAGTCCCGTGAAGCTCTTGATTGCCTTGGTTTCCCGTGCGCGTACTCAAAGACGCTCTTACCGCGATCGACGGAGTTTGTGACGAAAACATCGCCGGCTTTGTCGACGCACAACCCCTGCGGATAGTGGAAGCCCGTCAGCTTGCCCGTCAACTTTCCCTGCGGGTACGAGTACACATAAACGTCATTTGCCTGCATCGGAAATGTAAAGCAGGTTCTGCTGCTTGGCGTTTGGATCCCATCCAGGACCCAGCGCCTTGCTGCAAGATCCCCGTTGGGCTGAATGACGCTTGCGATCCGCCGCAGCCAGCGAGCAATGCAAACGCGCCGCAAAACCCTAGCACGCGGACGGCGTTTGAAATTCTTCATGTACCATGCTCCCTTAAGCATGGTCCAATTACCTCCATCGATCTCCGGGCGCCTTCACGTATGTTTCAAAGACGTAGCGCCACGGAATCGTGAACGGGAAGATTACCCAAACCAACGCGCAGGCTTTGATCGTGTCCCATGTATCGGGATCGACTTGATGCGCCATCAATAGCGGCAGCGCGAAGAAGAGCAGCCAGATCGTCTTCCAGGCGAGCTCGAAGAAGAGCGCCGGCAACATCTTGAGCGGATAGCGAAGGCCCATCAGCATGAGTGGCGCCATCGCCGCCAACAAGCTGCGCGCGACGCCGTGCATGAGAGCCAGCTTGTCGTGGTGAATCACGCCGGGCCAGATGCTCGTCACTAAGAAGACCAAGATCAGCGCATACGTTCCGCGCAACAAATATAACTGAAGGGTCCAGAGTCTAGACGTCGCCGTTAGCGCCGGCGGTGAGATTGCGGCCATAGCCAAACTCGTTTCGACGCCAGGAGAACGGCGCCCGCAGGAACGAAATAACGCAGATGAGGCCTTTGAATTTGATCGGTCGTGTCATCGGTATTATGGCGGCGGGCGCTCTACTCGGTGGCTGCGGCGGTGGGTCGCTGTCGCAACTAGCGCCATCGGTCCCGACCCGCCCGAGCAGCGCGCAGCTCCTGCTGGGTCCGCTTTCGAGGGGCCTGGTAACGCATCCCGACCACGGTCCATCATGGATGACTCCCGGTGCGGCGACGGGCGACCTGCTCTACATCTCCACCTACGACGCCGGCGCCGTCATCGTTTACTCATATCCGCAGGATAAGGTGGTGGGAAGGTTGACCGGCTTTAAGGGTCCGGAAGGTCTCTGCGCCGACAAGAAAGGCGACGTCTGGATTGTGAATCACATCGGTGCTGAGGACGTCGTTGAATATAAGCGCGGCGGAACCAAACCAATCGCAACTCTGCACGATCGCGGCGAATCTCCCATTTCGTGCTCCGTCGATCCGTCTACGGGCGACCTAGCCGTCACGGATTTTGAATCGGGCGACGTTTCAATCTACGCGCATGCCAAAGGCAGCCCAAAGCTCTACCATGTTCCCAGTGCAGAGTGGGCCTATTTCTGCGGCTACGACGATAAGGGGAATCTCTTCGTCGACGGCTGGACCGGAGCAACCTTAGGGTTCACATTCGCCGAACTTCCCAAGGGCAAGAAAAGCCTCACGACCATCTACTTGACGGGCGCCACCATCTACTTTCCCGGCAACGTTCAGTGGGATGGTAAGTATGTGGCTGTTGGCGATATGGAATATCAACATACATCTTTTGGGTACTACGAGTCGGCTATTTACCAGACCACGGGTGCAGGCGGAAAGATTGTCCACAAGGCGGAGCTTACCGGTTCAGGGGACATCGTCGAGTTCTCGATCGTAGGCAAGACGGTCATCGGACCGGATTACCAATGGGAGGGCGGCGGCACCGTGCTCTTT
>CAVWOR010000011.1:0-43989 GCA_963756635.1 Vulcanimicrobiota bacterium | reverse complement strand
ATTCCATAATGCTTGAACGTCGGCCAGATCTGCGGCAACGGTGGATGCATGCCGCGGCAAAGAACGATCGGGCGATCGCGTTCGTACGGCATCGCGTAGGGCGAGGTTCCGAAGCGCGCGACCACGCGAGCCGAAGCGCAGATCGCCGACCACTTCGCTGGATCCACGTTAACCGCGAGCACGACCGAACCGTCGTATCCGCGCGGCCCCCACAGGTAGTACTGATTGTTGCCGCTCAGCGCCGGCGGCAGGTTCGTACCGTAGACGTCGATTGCGCCGGCTTCGCCATAGTTCGAAGTGAAGATCGCCGCCTTCGCGCGGTCCGCAGGCGGTAGCGCGGCGTACAGGGCCTCCACCTCGCGCGCGAGCTCGCGCCAACCAAACTCGTCGGAAAGCATCTGCATCAGGGGAGCGCCAATGCCGGCGGCTTCGACCGGGGGCGGACGCGAGCCCATGTGATCGAGCATTTGCTCCAATCGCTCGGGCGGAAGCACCGGCAAGACCAGCGGAAGCGAGAGCGCACCGTTCGCCGCCGCGAGGACCGCCCACAGCGCAACCAATACAACGGGCAGCCTCGTGCAGGCCGCGGCGCCGAGCGCGAACATCGTTGGATAGGCGCCTGCGAGATAGTAGCTCTTGCCGTGCGTGAGCAGAATGAAGATCGCCGTCGCCACGAAGGCGATCGATAGAAATCGCCACCGCGCGAGTCGTGCCGATGCAAACGGCGCGACGATGCCTGTTACCCAGAGCGGCGCAAGGACGACGTTCACCGAGAGGACCTGGGTGATGGTGAATCTGATTGGGCCGCCGGTGAAGTTGCCGGCACTATCGTTGTGGACGAGCTCGAGGAATGGAAAACCATGCGCGGCCTGCCATACGACGTTCGGCAGAGCGATGGCAGCGGCAATCAGCGCGCCGATCCAGCAGTCGCGCGACCGAAAGACCGAGCGCGGTCCGGCGATCGCGATGCCGATTGCAAGCGCTGCAGCCCAAAACAACGCACCGTATCTGGCTTCGAACGCGACGCCCGCAATAACGCCCGCCCACCAGAACGCGCGGCGTTCGTCGAGCACCAGTCCGCGGGCAACGAAATACGCGATCGCCGTGAACGCGATCGGTTCGAAGGTCGCTGTCGAGAGCGTCGCGGTCATCGCAGTCACCAGCGTCGCGCTGGCCGCGGCTACGGCGGCAAGCCAGGCTCCGCGTGTGCTCGCGCCGAGTAACTGCGCCAATGCGACGGTGACCGGCACGAGAAAGATTGCAGCGAGCACGGCCGGAAGCCGGAGAAGCCAGACGTGAACGCCCGCCGATTGCGTCGCTGCCGCGAGCAGCGGGACCAGCGGCGGCTGATCGACGTAACCGAAGGCGGGGTGGCGGCCGCAGACGATAAAGTACAACTCGTTGCGGAAGATGTCGTATTGTCCGCCAACGGCGAAGTGCACGACCGCGACGACCGCAGCCACACCCCAGGCCGCCCACAACGCTCCCGTGCTACGGCGCATTTACACGGAGTACGTTTGACCGGTCTGCGATCCTTCGATGCTCTTTGCATAGGCGAGGGCGACGCGCCGTGCTGCAACCGGTTCGAAGCCGCGAAAGTAAGGCCCAAAGGAGTCCATCGACTCCTCGAGGACCGTCGGACTGACCACGTTGATACGGTGGCTGGGAAGTTCGATCGCTGCGGCGCGCACGAAGCTCTCGATCGCGCCGTTGACCATCGAAGCCGAAGCGCCAAAGCGAATTGGATCTCGAGAAAGAATTCCGGAGATCAACGTAAACGAGCCGCCGGGTTCGACGAATTCTCGACCCACGAGTACGAGGTTCACTTGACCCATCAGTTTGTCGCGCAATCCAATCTCGAACTCCTGCGGAGTCATCGACTCGAGCGGACCGAAGTGCACGTTGCCTGCGGCACACGCGACGGCCCCGACCTTCCCAACTCGGCCGAACAGATCGCGCACGCTCGCGAGGTCCGCGATGTTGACGCGAACGTCGCCGCTCGATCGGCCGGCCGTCACGATCTCGTGGCGCTGCGAGAGCTCGGCGGCGACGGCTTTGCCGATCGTGCCGTTTCCACCCACGATGACTACCTTCACGACAAGAACCCGTCGAGCGCGCCAAGCGCTTGCGGAAGATCCGCGCGACCGTAGCCAAATCGGAGGTGCTCGTCGCCGGCCTCAAAGATCGTGCTGGGGAGAAGAAGCACGCCGGCGCGTTTTGCGAGCCGGGAACAGAACTCCTCGCTGCTGCCGCCGAGAAAACGTGGGAAGGCCGTCGTTCCCGCGCGCGGCCTCGTCCATTCAAAAAGCGCGCAGCGGCGCGCGAAGAACTCGTCGAGACGGTCCAGATTACCTGCGACGATCCCGCGGACGCGTGCGAGGAGTTCTTCGCTATGATGCAGTGCCAGCTCCGCGAGCAATTCGTCAGGAGCACTGTTGCAGATCGTGAGGTAATCCTTGAAGGCCGCCAGTCGATCGTAGAGCGCGCGGTCGCGCGTCACGATCCACCCGATGCGCAGACCGGCTAGTCCATAGGCTTTCGAGAGGCCTCCGAGCGAAATGCCGCGTTCGTACAGATCACAGACGGCCGGAATGTGCGCGGCCTCACGCTCGAGGCCGCGATAGACCTCGTCACCGAAGAGCCAGAGGCCGCGCCGGCGCGCGACCTCTACCACGGCGTCGATCTGATTGCGATCGAACGGATAGCCGGTCGGATTATTCGGCGTCGTCAGCACGATGGCTCGCGTCGCCGGCACGATGAGGCGCTCGAGTTTCTCGACGTCGGGCGAACCCTCGGCCGCCAAGTCGGAATGCCATCGGGTAACTTCGGCGCCGATAGCTTCGGGGATCGAATACTGCGATTGATAGGCTGGGAACTGGACGACGACATGGTCTCCGGGTTGCAGCACGACGTTCATAAACGTAAAAATTGCTTCTTGCGAGCCGCTGTGTACCAGAACGGCCTCGGCGCCGGCGTGCTCGTAGAGTTGTGCGATCGCGCGGCGCAGGCCGGCGCTTCCACGCGATTCGGTATAGCCGAGCCGCAGCTGTGCGAGGCGCGTATCCGATCCCGGTTCTCGTGCGAGAACATCCTGAATCGGCATCGACTCGGCATCGCTGGCACAGAGAAGGTAGCGTGTGCTGAACTCGTAGCGTGCAAAAAACCGCTCGAGCGCGAACGGCGGAAAGTTCAAACCTAGCGTTGGGCGCCTGAAAGCCGGCGCGACATCGTCACGCTGATGTGGTTGCCGCGGTTCTCGAGACGCTCGATTCTCACGTCCGACGCGAGCTGCTCGACGATGAAGAGCCCCCGTCCTCGTTCGCTGAGCACGTCCTCGGGCAACTTACGGTGTTTGGCAGCCGTCAGCGGGGGTCCCGAATCGATGACGTGTAAGATGAGTGACTCGTCGTTCAGGTCGACGGAGATTTCGACGGGACCCGGGGCGTGGCGAACGACGTTGCCCAATAGCTCTCCGAAAACGAGCTCTGCCGTGTTGATGAAATCCGCGTCGCTTTGTACGTCGTTTAAGAACTCCACGAAATGTGAGCGCGCATCGATGGCGGCCCGCGCATCGTCAAGAGAGAGGTTCCACGCTCGAGGTTCGCTCACGGAGTTCTCACCGATAACCCATTCGCGGCGACCCTCTCTCAATCCGTTGGCGAAGCGCACCGTGCATCGATCCGCTGATTGATTGCAACGATGAACATATATACCTTCGGGCATGGGACCGCGGGTGAGGCCGAGCTCGCCGCGCTGATTCGCCGCGAAGGCGTGCGGGCCGTCATCGACGTGCGCAGCGTTCCCAAGAGCCGCATTCATCTGCACGTCTGGGCCGAGCGGATGGCGCAGTGGGTGCCCGATCTCGGCGGCGCGAGCTACGAGTGGCGGCGCGAGCTGGGGGGATTTCGAAAGCCACGCCCCGATAGTCCCAACGTCGCGCTACGGCATCCGTCCTTTCGCGGCTACGCCGACTACATGCAGACGCCCGCCTTCCGCGCCGCTCTCGACGCATTAGTAAAGGACGGCGAGCAGGAGCCGACCGCAGTCATGTGTTCGGAGACGCTCTGGTGGCGATGCCACCGCCGTCTCATCGCCGACGCCCTCGTGCTGCTTCACGGCGTGGAGGTGCGGCATCTCATGCACGCGGGCGCTCCCCAGACGCATCGCCTGACGCCGGGTGTGCGCGTCCTTCCCAGCGGCACGTTACAGTACGATCTTCGTCAAGATTAAACGCGCGGCTTCGCCCGGCTCTTCACCGTCGTCGAGCGTAAAGGCGAGCCGGCGGAATCGCTCGTCTCGCGTTTCGATGACGAGGCAATCGCTGCGACCGTGGACGTCGCAGAAGATCATGCCGTCCTGCGCTGTGAAGATGCCGCCCGTCATGAGCGTTCCGGCTCCCGTGCCGAGCAGCCGCCATTCCAATTGAAGATCCTGTAGCGTGCTCGCGTACGCGCCGGTTACGTGCGAGAGCGGAATGTTAAAGTCGCCGTGGAATGAAAAGATTGCCTCGGGAAGCGAGAGGCGAACGCTCAGGGTTCCAGCGTCAAGGGTTACTCGAGCCACCGCTGCTGCGTTCGCCGTTCGGAAGGTGGTACATGCTGCGATGGACGCGACGGACGATCTCGGGGCGGTTGCGAGATGCCGCTGAAGCTGAACCGGCTCGCAGGATCGCTTGCAATCGTCACGGCTTTCGCAACGTTCGTCGCCGCGCGGGCCGACGCTCCCAACCAAGATGCGCAAGCTGCTGCGCTGCTCGCCAAGCACCGCGCTTTCGTGGGGTGGCAGTTCGGCGACGGTACGTTCACGAGCATGCGCGTTACCGGGAACATTACCGACGAAAAAGGCGACGCGACTTCGACGTTCGTCATGCTCTCCAAAGGCCTCGTGTACCACAATTCGTACACGGCGACGGATCTCGGTAACCTCACGACACACACCGGCTTCACCGGCAATCTCTTCTGGCACGCGGACGTCAACGGCTTTACGACGCCGGTCTACGGCGGCTACGCCAAGTACTTGGCCTCGTTCACGGTTCTGCAGCAAGAGGGGACGACCGAGCTGCCGGCGAGTTTTCGCGGAGAGAAGACGGTCGATGGGAAATCGGTCGGCGTCGTGCGCGTGACGCTTGCGAACGGCGATCCGATCGATTGCTACGTCGATCCACAGACCGGCGCATACGTCCAGGCAACCATCGATCCCGACGGGTCCTACGAAACGACGATTCACATGCTCTCGTACCGGCAGGCGGCGCCGGGCAAGAAGATGATCGCCGCCTATCGCGTCGGAAATTCGAAGTCTACGTTCAACTATTCCGCGTTCGAACCGAATCTCACCGTTTCCAGCGATGACCTCCATCCGCCGGCACCCACGGCGTCGTGGACGTTTGGAAACCAAACCGCATTTCCGATCTCCCTGACGCGGAATCGGTTTCTCGTCGACGTCGCGGTCAACGGCGTGCAGGGCCGCTTCATTCTCGACACGGGAGCGACGGCTATCGTTCTCGACGATCAGTTTGCCGATCGCGCAAAGGTGCCGGCCCTCAAAGGAAGCAGCGAAGCAGCGACAATGTACGGGAGCGTCAAGACGCGCGCGCGACGCGTGGATACGCTCGGATTCGGGAGTTCCACCCTCCATAACGTGGTGGTCTACTCGGAGGATTTTCGCAACCGCGATTTTCGTGGGCTTGACCGTCAGGGATACGACGGTCTCGTCGGTTTCGATCTCTTTGCCGGCGCAATCGTGAAGCTGGACGTCTACGCCTCAAAGATGACGCTCCTCGATCCGTCAAGCGACCTCTCGGGCGTTGGGGGCTTGCCGTTGCTGGTCGACCTCTCGGAGGGGGTTCCGGCGATCCCGATGACGCTCAACAAAACGATCGCGGTCAACGCGCTGCTCGACACCGGAAATCCCGGCATCGTCTTTATGAGCTTGGATCTCGCGAGGAAGCATCACCTGTCGATCTGGACTCGGGGCTGCGGCAATCTCGAAAGCCTCACGATCGGGCCGATCTCCTACGCCGGCCAAGAGGTCTGCCTCTATGGATTCCCGTCGAACTACATGCTGCTCGGCTTCGATTTTCTCAAACATTTCGACTACGTCTTCGATTATCCGCATGGTCGAATGTTCATAACGCCGAATAGGAACTGACATGTCAAACGATCGCGTCGAGTTCAACCGTAGCGCATTTTTGGCCGGCTCGCTCGCGGCGGTGAGTGTGGGACTTCCCAAGAGGGCGCGCAGCGCGGCGCCCGCCGCCCCCGGCGTCGAGCCTCGACAGGCTCTGGCGCAACTGATAGCCGGGAACCGGCGTTTTGTCGCGAACGATTTTCCGCCCTCGAGCTGGATCGCGGAAAAGCGCGCGCTCCTCGTCGAGAGCCAGGCGCCCTTTGCGGCTATCCTAAGTTGCGCCGATTCACGCGTCATTCCCGAGTTCATCTTCGAGCAGGGAATCGGCCAGCTCTTCGTGGCGCGCGTAGCCGGAAACTACCCTGACGATCTGGTCACCGGCTCGCTCGAATACGCGATCGAGCACCTCGGCACGAGGCTGATCGTGGTCCTCGGCCACCAAAACTGCGGCGCCGTCAAGGCCGTCTACTCCGCGATCCAGACGAAGACGCCGCTGCCGAAGCACCTTTCCTCGATCGAGCGTTGTATCGCGCCGGGAATCGAGAACGTTGTGCGCGCGCACGGCAGCCTGGACGAGGCGATCGAGGCGAACGTGCGCGCCGCGGTGAGCGTGCTCCAAGCGGCGCCGCCGGTTCTCTCCAAGAGCGTGAGCTCGGGGCATCTCATGATTGCCGGCGCATACTATCAGCTTGGCAGCGGCAAGGTTCGACTGGTCGACTAAAGTCTAGGTCCCTTCGTCGGCTCCGGCATGGAAGACGAACTTCACGATGAGGCGATTGAGGGTCGCGCCGGCCGCAGGGCTTCCATAGTTGACGTACAGCTCGTTTCCCGACGAGAATCTCTCGTGGAACCCGAGCGCGAGGTTGTTGCCGATCTGCGTGGCGAAGCCGCCGTAGCCATTGATGTCGCGCAGTTCCAGGCTCAGCGTGCTCTCGCTGCTGATGTTATAGCCCAGCGAAATTCGGCGCAGCCATTGTGAATCGAGAACGCCGTCGGAGAACGCGCGCTCGTACGTCCCATCGTACTCCAAGCCAAGGGTAAACCGGCGCCAGAGCGGGCGGCTCGTCACAATCGTGAAGAGATGCACGTAGTCATCGCCGAACGGACCCCATGAGTAGTTGACGTCGATCGGTGTCGGAGTGCCATCGCGATAGCCGACCGGGATCTGGTAGAGATCGTACGGCTGCGTCACGCCGTCGCGGTAGCACGGATAGCCGGTGAAGCTCGACGTGAAGAGAATCGGTCCGCTGCAATCGGGACCGGCCGGGATGCCATACGAGCGAAGCTGTCCCACGGCTTCCCCCGCGCCGTCGAGCGAGAACTGGTTCTTGAAGACGGCGCTGACGAAGTATTGCACGTCGGCCTGATGCACCGCTCCCGATTGGTCGAGAAAGCGATCGGCGGCGAAGAAGAAGGTATAGTTCTTGATCGCCGGCGTCGCGCCGGCGAAGTCGGTGAAGAACTGAGGTCCGCGAATGTCGGAGTTCGCGGTGTACCCGTCAATTGGGTCGTAGTTGGGCGAGATATCGAGATAGCCGCCGTTCAGCTCGAAATTCCCCTTATGCCGATCGATAAAGAATTGTGTGAGATCCGCATGGCCCTGCGGAACCCAGCTTCCGTTTTCGAATGAGTAATCGAAAAAGTAAATCATTCCGTTCTGGAGATTGCGCGCTTCGAAGCCGTCCTCGATCGTATCGTCGTTTCCGGCGATGCTGTGGTTTGCGAAGACGCCGTCGCTCCAGTAGGTGAACGTCGAGCCCGGAACGGAATGCTGGAAGCCGTAGGCCTGATCGCTGAACGTGTTGTTCGTGGTCTCGTCGTACCCGTGGAACGTCAACGCGCCGAAGGCATCTCCGTCGAAGGTCCCCTCAACCTTAGCACCGCTGTCGAACGGTCCCACGGATGGAGAGTAGAAGACGAGATACGGCGCCTGCACGCTCGTTCCGGCCGGCGCGCGAACGCTCGAATCGGCGTTGATATAGGCCGCGCCTTGCGAGAAGAACGGCCGGTACTCCACGAGCTGACGTTGGAACTCTTGCGGAACGATGGTCTGCTGATCGATCTCGACGTTGGAGAAATCGGGATTGAGCGTGCCGACGAAACGAATGGTCGGCGTCAGCGGGTAGCTGACGTCCCCGCCGAACGCGCGCACGTTCATCGGCAAGAACGTGCCGTTAGCCTGTTGGAAGAGATTGCGATCTTCGCCGATGCTGGCTAGGCCGTAGATGTCGGCTCGCGGCTTCGGGCGCGCGGCGGCGGAGGCCGCGAGATCGAGCTGGGCGGCGGGCCAAAAGCGCGGATCGGGGCTGAAGAGCGGCCACGTGCCGCTCGGGGCGTCCTGCATGATCGGGTCCCACACCCACGTGAGATGTTCGCCGCGCGCGGCAATCCCACGGACGAACTGTAAGCGCCAGGTTTGCTTGCCGCCTCGCGGCACTCGCAGCACGTCCAGCGGGATAATCATGACGGCGCTCCACGCGCCGCTCGTGCTCGTTCCGGCGGAGCTCCATCGCGGGCGGAAACGCGTGTTTTCGTTGGCCTGTTCGTAGCGGATGCTGCGCGGCGTCGTTTCGAAGTAAAAGACTTGACTCCCCGTACCGCTCGTGTCGAGGCCGATTCCGACGAAATCGTCGCTTCCGAAGCCCACGTCGTTCGTCGTCTGCGACGCGACGATCGGCACGCCGGCTTGATCGGCCTTGAAGCCGACGTACAGATTCTTGTCGTCGTAGAGCAAATAGGCGGTCGTAGCGAAGCGCGCGGGCGAACGCGTCGTCACGTTCTCCCACGGTCCATTTCCGGACGGTACCTGCCCGGCAGCCCAGGCCGGATCGGCGAGCGCCGGATCGAGCGGCAGAGCGTGCGGCGCGCGCGCCACCGTGAACGAAAATGTCTGGCTCACGGCCGCGCCTGCCGGCCCGCACGTCAGTGCGCCGGCCGCCGCGACGTACAGTGCATACTGAAGCGAGCGCAGTGTAGGAAAACCTCGGGGCATGTAGGGCGAGTCTAGCACGGGCGAACGTGCGCGGCAGTCAATTGGCCATCAAATATGCTATGTCGACCACTCCCAAACGTTCCAGAACGGCGTCACGGCATGTGCGGGGCGATACTCGCGCAAGTCCGTATTAATCGCGTCGAGCTGCATCTGATACCAGAGCACGATGAATGGCAGCTCCTCCGAAACGATCCGCTGGATTCGAGCGTAGGCGGCCGCGCGCAGCGCGCGATCGTAGCTGCTCAAGGCGGTGCGTTCGGCCGCGTCGAGCGGACGGCTGCAGAAGTGGTAGATGTTCCAGCCGGAGGGGGGCGCCATCGAGCACATCACCAGAATCGAGTCGTCCGGGTCGGTGCCGTTCTCCCAATTTTCGAGCGCGGCGTCGAACTTGCCGGACTGCTCGATGCCGCCGGCGCCTGCCGTTGCGTAGAGCTCTCCCGACGGAAAATTCTTGATCGAGACGACGACGCCGACGCGGCCCCACTGCTGCTGCAGCAGCTCTTCGGCGGCGGTCATCGTGCTCGAGCCGGTGAAGCTCACGAGCGTCACGTGAAGCTTTTCGGGCGGCCAGCCGGCTTGCGCGAGCAGTCGCGCCGCGCGATCTGGATCGAACGGATAGCGTGCCACCTCGGGATTGTAGCTCCAGGAGAAGGACGGGTGAAGCGAATCGCCCTCTACGGCGACTCCGTGCATCACCTTCTCGATCAGCGCCCGTTTGTCGATTGCGTAGGCCAACGCGCGGCGCACGCGCACGTCGCTCAGTCCCGGAACCGACGCGTTAAAGCCGACGTCGGCGAAGCGGTCGTACGGCGTCATCACGAGGCGGGTGCCTGCAATCCCGCGCAGCTCGGGTTCCAGCGATTCGGAGGCACGGTAGTAGAAATCGATGTCGTGCGACTGCAGCAGGGCCAGCATCGTCTCGTCGCTGGCGACGATGCGAAAATCAATTCGACGCAGATGCGGGGGACCGCGCCAGTACGCATCGTTGGCGACCATCTCGACGCGCACGCCGCGTTCGTAGGCGACGATGCGGAATGGGCCCGTCCCGACCGGCAGCGAGTTGTAAGCGAGATGGTTGATATCGGGATAGTTTGCGAGTAAGTGTTTTGGTAGAATGACGTCGGGGTGGTTCGCGGGCGCGAAGAAGGTGTTGACGAACGGCGCGAACGGACGCTTGAGGCGGACGACGATCGTGTAGGCGTCGACGCGGTCGATGCTCGCGATGACGTCGTATCCGACGCGGCTGACGATCAGGTTGCGCGGGTTGAGCATCTGTCGCCAGGTGTAGATCACATCGTCGGCGCTAAAGGGCGCGCCGTCTTGCCACCGTACGTTGCGGCGCAAATGGTAGGTGATCCGCAGCCCGTCTCGGCTGATGCCGCCGTTTCCGTGCGTCGGTTCGACGGTAGCAAGCTCGGGAACGAGCTCGTTGCGGTCGCTCCATCGGAAGAGATAGGCGCCCCAGAACGCCGAGATGTCGATATCCACCCCTTCGGTTCCGAGCAAGAGGTTCAGATTGTCGGGATCTTGGCGTTGCGCGAGCCGCAGCAAACCGGGCACGGTCCAAGGGTTGCGCCCGCCGTTTGAGGTTTGGTGCGCGCGCATGCAGCCGCAAAGCGCTGCGGCCGTCAGCAAGATGAGTGCGACGCAGCGATGCATTAGTGACGATCGATGCGGGGAGGCCTCTCGCGCGCCAGCAGCTCGTCGACGAGCTCGACAATTCCGTTCGCGGCGGCATCGAGCAGCACGCGGCCTTTCTCGGGAGTCGCCTTGGTCGCGTCGCCCATGACGCCGCTCTCGCTGAGCTGGCTCCAGTGCTCCATCATCATGAGTGGGCCCTCACCGGCGATGAGGTCGGTCCAGTAGTTCTTCGACGGACGGTGCGAGAGTTCGTGGACGGCTTGCTTCATGTCGACGAGCTCCGGACGCAGCGCGAGATAGAGCGACGTCTCGAACTCGCACGCATGATTCATGCCGCCGACCGGCTCGGATTCGCGCAGCGAGTTCGCAACTGCGGCCACGCCCGGCGCGGCCCAGTAGCTCACGGCCGCCGCCAGAGCGTCGGTGTGGACGACGCAGAGCCGCGCGATGATGTCGACGAACGGAGCGTTGCTCCCGTGGCCGTTGACGATGAGGATGCGTCTGAATCCGTGATGCGCCAGACTCTTGCAGACGTCGAACCCGTAATCGATCAGCGTATGAGGACCGATCGTAAGCGCGCCGGGGAAGTCCATGTGATGCGGACTGTAGCCGTGATTAATCGGAGGAACGAGCACCGCTCGATCCGCCGCGCGCGATGCGGCGAGCTCGCAGACGCTCGAGCAGAGCAACAAGTCGGTATCGATCGGAAGGTGGAGGCCATGATCTTCCAGGGTTGCAATCGGCACGATCGCGACGCACGGACGTGCCGCGGCCGCTTTGACTTCGGGCCACGTCATTTCGCCGTAACGATACTTTGTCACCATGGCGAGGGTATTCTCGATGCGTTAGAATGAGGCATGCGCCGAAATCTGCTGCCCTCGGCGGTTGGCGTGCTCGCGTTCGCCGTTCTCATCGGGTGCGGCGCTCCCAACGTGGGGACGCCGTTTGCATCGGCTCGAACGTCGTTACAGCCGCCAAACCGCAGCGCGGGCCCGATTCTGTGGACGCTCGCGGACATGGTCCGCGTTGGACCGACGGCCATGCCGGCGAATCCGTCGCGTGAGTTCAAGCTTTCGGCGGCGCGTAATCAGACGGTAAGTTTTCAAATCGTAGTGACGGCCCCGACCGGAGGTCTAACCCGCGTGCGCGTCGCGGCAGCGCCATTTCGTAACGCCCGCGGCGCGAGGGCGGCGACAATCCTAGCTTCGCTCTACCGCGAACACTTCTCGCGCGTTACCGTGGCCAGTCCGGTGCGCGGGTATCCGAAGAGCTTAGGGCCCGGCCTCTATCCCGATGGGTTGATTCCGTTTATCGACGATTGGACCGGAAAGCCGCCCGAGCCCAGCCGCCTGCGCGCCGAACCGGTTGACGTTCCTTCGGGCAAGACGCAACCGTACTGGATCGATGTCATCACGGCTGACGATACGCCGCCGGGTGATTACACCGCCGGCTTTTCCGTCAGTAGCGAGCAAGGCTCGGCGACGGTGCGCGTGCTGTTGCACGTTTGGAGCTTTACGATGCCGCATGCGCCGGCTGTCGATTCGGACTTCGAGCTGCAGCGCCCGCAGGACGAGCACGTCCTAGCGACGCAGGCCGAGGTGCTGCGCAATCGCGTGCAGGCCGTTCCGGTGAATACCGATGCGCAGCGCGAGTTAGCGCAACGCTTTGGCCTAAAGATGGTAGGCTTAAATTTTTGGAGCGGCGCGTACTACGGGCATTGCAAAATGTCCGAGCCGCCGTCGGTCGGGGAGATCGAGCGTGTGGTTCGCCGGCAGACATTGAGCTATCTCTACGATCAGTCCGCCGATGAGATCGGCTCGTGCAAAAATCTCAAGACGACACTCATTCCGATTATCGAACGCTGGGCGCACAATCTTCACGCTGCCGGCGTACTCCAGCTCATTACGATGGCGCCGCTGCTCGAACTCCAAGACGATGTTGATATTTGGACGATGCTGGCTCCAGAGTACGATCGCTCGAAAGCCGAGGTAAAGAAGGTTCTGGCGAAAGGCGATCGCGCGTGGTTCTACACCGCCCTTTCGCAGGACGAGTATTCGCCGAAGTGGGAAGTCGACGTTCCGCCAGGCGATTTTCCCATCGTCGCGCTCATTGACGGCAACCTGGGACTGACGGGCGAGCTGTACTGGGCACTCGATGCGTACACCTATGTCGCGCGGAACGATCCGTGGAACGACATCGAGTCGGACCAAGGCGGTACGCTCTACGCCGGTGAAGGCATCCTCATGTATCCGGGCAGCGACGTCGGTACTAAAGGTCTCCAGCCGTCGATGCGTTTGAAATGGATTCGCGACGGGATGTACGACGCCGACGAGGTCGCATTGCTCGAGCAGTGCGGGCTCGCTGGCTGGGCACACGCGCAAACGCGCAGCATCGCCGCCGATTTTCATCACTGGACGTACGACCCGGGCGCGATCGAGCAGGTGCGCGAGCGGCTTGCCTCGCGGCTCGTCTCCGATTGCCACACTTAAGTAAGCGCCCGTGCTTGCCTAACGTGAGCGTCCGAGCGCCGGCGATCGTCCTAGCCGCCTTCCTAGTGGCTGCGTGCTCCGCAAATCCGGGCGCAGGGACCGTGCCGGCACGCGGTTCGATCGACGCCGCGCCGCCATCGGTCACCAAGCTTACCGGTCTGCGCGTCTCCGGCAACGAGCTCGTCGATGGACACGGCGGCGCCGTCCACCTCCAAGGCGTGAACCGCTCGGGAACGGAGTACGCGTGCGTGCAGGGATGGGGGATCTTCGACGGCCCCAACGACGCGGCTTCGATCGAGGCAATCGCCACGTGGCACGTCAACGTCGTGCGCGTTTTGCTCAACGAAGACTGCTGGCTCGCCATCAACGGGATCGCTCCGCAATACGCCGGCACCAACTACCGAAAAGCAATCGTCGATTACGTCGACCTGCTGCACCGGTACGGAATGTATGCTGAGGTTTCGCTGATTTGGGGGGCGCCCGGGAAGTATAAGGCCACCTATCAACCCGACGCGCCGGACGAAGATCACTCGCCGGCGATGTGGTCGAGCATGGCGAGAACCTTCAAAGACGATCCGAACGTCATTCTGGCGCCGTGGGGCGAAACGACGGTCGGTTGGAATTGCTTCATGCGCAAAGGCTGCGATAACGAAGCAACGTACGGCAAGAAGAACAAGTACTATTTGACGGCGTCGATGCGGCAGGCGGTCGACCTCATGCGCGCAGCCGGCTATCACGGCGTGATTTCAATCCCGTGCATCGATTACGCCAACGCTTGCGGCAAGATCGACGGATCCGATTACAACGGCTCGACGTGGTTAAAATCGCATCCCAAAGATCCCGACGGTCAGACGGTCGCGGAGGCGCACGTCTACGGAAAGAACCTTTGCGATACCACCAGCTGCTTCGATTCGAGCATGCGGCCGATCACCAAAGTCGTTCCAATGATCTTCGGCGAGACGGGCGAGACCTACGATGGATCGGATTGCGGCTCGAGTTATATTTCGACCTTCATGAGATGGGCCGACGCGCACGGAGTCGGGTACGAAGCGTGGACTTGGGACACCTGGGGCGGCTGCGGCGTGCTCATCACGAGCTATAGCGGAACGCCCTCGTCGGCATGGGCGCGCTGGGTCAAGCAACACTACCTTAGACATTGAGATTATCGATCGACCCCAAGCGCGCGCTGCGCTTCGTCGTTATCATCGGCATCGTCAACCTGTTTGCCGATTTCACCTACGAGGGCGGCCGGGGTGTCGTGGGCGCGTTTCTCGGTCAGCTCGGTGCGAGCGGCGCCGCGGTAGGCGCGATCGCCGGCGGCGGCGAGTTGGCGGGATACGCAATTCGCTCGGTCTCCGGCGTCATTGCCGACCGAACCGGATTCTATTGGCTCGACGTATGGGTCGGATATGCAATCAACGTGCTCTGCGTGCCGGCGCTTGCGTTGGCGGGAAGCTGGCCGGCCGCAGCCGGTCTGTTAATCGGCGAGCGCATCGGGCGCGGCATTCGAAAGCCTGTGACCTCGGCGATGCTTTCGGAGGCGGGACGTTCGCTGGGAAGCGGCCGCGTCTTTGGGCTGAACGAGGCGCTCGATCAAACCGGCGCGACGCTCGGGCCGCTCGCGGTTGCATTCGCCCTCGCGCGCGGCGGCTTTCACCTCGGCTTCGGCATGCTGATCGTCCCCGCGCTCCTGACCTTGGCCTTTCTCTTGGTTGCAACGGCGGCGGGACGAAGCATCGTGCCGCGCGATGAGGGTCACGCCGAGCCGGCTGTTGCGGATTGGCCGGCATTTCGTCGATATGCGATCGGCGGAGCGCTCGTCGCGGCGGGTTACGTCGATTTTGCATTGATAGCATTTCGTTTTGCGCGCGATCACGTCGTGAGCGTTCCCATGATCTCGATTTGGTTTGCGGTTGCTATGGCGGTAGGCGCGGTCGCGGCGCCGCTCTTGGGGCGCCTTTTCGATCGCGTGGGTAACGTCATCATCGTCCTCGCGATTGCGCTGACGTCGGCGGCGACGCCGCTCGCCTTTTTGGGACGCGGTGCGGCGGCCGAAGCCGGCATAGCATTATGGGGAGTCGGGATTGCGGTGCAGGACGCGCTCCTGCTCGCGGTCGTCTCCGGCGTGCTCGCGCATCGACGAAGGGCGACCTCGCTCGGTCTCTACGACCTTATCTTCGGCACCGCTTGGTTCGCCGGCAGCGCGATCTGCGGCGTTCTCCTCGACCGATCGATCGTAGGGCTCGTGCTCTTTTCGACGCTCGCTCAGTTGTGTGCGATTCCGTTCTTCGTCGTCGGCGGTCCGAAACGCGGTCGAGCGCCTGCTTCCGGTTAGTCGGGAGGCCAATTTGGGAATTACAGCAGCTATGAAAGCACTCATTGTAATTGGTACGGCGGCCGTCGGCTTGCTCGCGGCCGGTTCTATCGCACGCGCACAAGGTGCTCCGCCGCCCCCGGCGGCGCCCCCGTACGTCGATACTGCCTGCGGCAGCTGGCAAGCCGACGTTTGGACTCCTAACGGCAACTGTCCAACCACCCTTTACAAGCACGAAGTGGTCGCCGGGACGATCGTCTCGGTTAAGGGTCATTTGGTCACGTTGCAGCAAACGAACAAGCAGGTCGTCATTGACGATTCGGCGGCGCTGAACAACCAAAGCTCGGGACGCGTCGCCGTTGGCCGCCAGATCGTGGCTCACGGCTATTGGGAGGCCGGGAACTTCTACGCGACCGCCATCACGGGCGGTCAGCCGCCCCCGCAATCGGGTCCGTAAAACGACAAGCTCGCGGCTTCGCCGCGAGCTTGTCTGTTGGTGCCGATTGAGGCCGGGACTAGTGGCGGCTGCCCGAGATGGTCACGTTGACGGGTTTTGACGCGATACCGTTGGCGACGACTTCGATCGTGCTCGCACCCGAACCGATCGTGGCGGGAACGTCAAAGGAGGTCCACACGACTTTCGATCCGGTGGCGACGCCCATCGTGCTGTGGTCGTGCGTGCGCGCGTAGTACACGTCGCCACTTGCGTTGTTCGTGATGCGGACCAATGGGTAGTTGGTCGGGTTCTGATATTCGTCGCCGAACGACATTGCTTGGCCGAGGCCGTTGAACTGCGTTCCAGTAATCTTATACGTCTTACCGGCCGATAGTGTCTTTGCGACCTTCTTGATCTTCGGCGCCCAGCTTGCTTGCGGCGAACCGGTTGGCGTATAGAGAACGACCTGCGAGTATCCCACCATCATGACCTGACCCGTTGGCAGCAGAATTGGCGGCCCCGCTTCGTATGCACCGTTGACTTGTGTAAATGTCGTGCCGTTCCACTCGTAGAGGGTGCCGCTGTCGCCGAAGACCAAAACGTTGCCGCTCGGCTCGAGCGTGGCGAAGGAATCGCCGGCGTTGTCGCCGTTTGGAAAATTCGGTCCGGTTGCCCACGTGCCGGCCTTGCTCCCGGTCGAGTAGTAGATCGCGGTGTGCCCGGCTCCGTAACCCGTGGTGAAAGAACCGGTGTAGAAAACCGAGCCATCGGGCCGCAAAATCGACGGGCCGATCTCTCCAGGCGGAAGATAGCAGTCCTTCGGCGTGGGCCCGTATGGCAAACAGGTGTGATAAGGCGAAGGCGAGTGCAAGTCGACGATCGTCGAGCCCGCACTCTTCCACGTGCCGGTCGCAGGGTTGTAGATCTCCGAGTTGGGAGCGTTCTTTACGTCGGCGGTAAGGATCGTACCGTTTGCAAGCAGCGTCCAGCCCTCCTCGGCGTTGAAGTCGGATTTGCCGGTATGCTTAACCGTGCGCCAGTGCAGCGATGTGGGATCCAATGAGGCATCCCAAACGTGAAGCTTGTCGCCGAGCAGAAGCCGCCCGTTGGGTAGTACGCTGCTTGGAGAATCGCCGATAAACTTCCACCCTTTCGGGTGTCCGAGCGGGCTCCACGTCGCCGTCGTGGGATCGTAGACCGCGCCGAGATTGACGAGCTGCAGCTGGTAGTTGCCGCCCGCGTTGTACTCGCCGCCGCTGATGACCAGGCGTCCGTCCGCGAGTACGTCGGAGGCGTAAGCATCGGGTGCGTAACCGGATTGAAGCGAGCCGACCTGCGTCCAAGTACCGTCAGCGTAGCTCCCCTGCGCATCGGGGGTGTAGCGATACCACTGGCTCCAGCTCCGCCCGCTCTGTGTGAGAACGGAGCCGTCGGTCATTAAGAATGCCATCTGCATTGCGACCGGTGGCTGGGCCTTGACGATGGTAAAGCGCCCCGCGTGGCTCGAACGCAATGCATCGAGCGTCTGAGTTGACATACCCGGCAGAACCGATCGGCTTCCCGAACACCCGGCGATGCCAACGGCGCATACGGCGCCGCATGCAACGAGTGCCGACTTGATACTGAAGCGAAACAAGCGAGCCTCCAAGAAAAGAGAAGTCTGGGAAGAAGTCCTTTTTGGCTCGAGCGCGCTTTTCCCGCTAGGAGTGCCGGTTTAGGCTACTAATGGTCCCGTTTCTTGCGGCGCTTGCGGTCCTCTTCGATCATCGCGAACGCCTTCTTGCGCGAGCACGTTCCATCGTATCTTTAGGAATTTCCGACAACTTCTCGAAGCTGTCGGCAAGAACGAGTGCTTATGACGAAATGAAGCAGGCGTTGCGATCACGGCATGGACCAGCTTTTGGGAAGGTAAGCCCCCCGCCCGGATGCGAATCGCGATTCCTGATGAGGAGAATTGCCGTGTTCGCAAGACCGTATCGCCCAATAGCCGCTGCTTTCATTGCGGCGTTCATTGCTGCAAGCTCGCCGGTGCCGGCGTTCGCACAACAGGTAACCGTCACCGTCAACGGTCAGCCGCTCTATCTCAACCCGGGCCCCATCGAACGTACGGGGCGGGTCTTCGTTCCGCTGCGCAGCATCTTCGAGCGCCTGGGCGCGAGCGTGGTCTATTCCGCCGGAACGATCAATGCAACCAAAGAGAGCACGACGGTCTCCCTCCATATCGGATCGACGCAGGCGACCGTGAACGGTCAAGTCCAGTCGCTCGACGTGGCGCCCTTTATAATCGGTGCGACAACCTACGTTCCGCTGCGTTTCATCGCGCAGTCCCTGGGCGCAAACGTCGGTTACGATGCTTCCACGCGGGTTGTGGCGATCGAGATGGCACGGGCGATGGCCCCCATCGCACCGCCGCCGCGTCCCGTTGCGCCGATACCGCCGCCACCAAATCCGCCGGCGGCCGTGTACCTGCGAGCACAACAGCCCTCCCCAGGTATGGAGACGGGCAATCGCTTCGCCCTCATCGGCGCCGAGTTCACGCGTCGCGTCGACGCCGCCAGCGTGCGCGTTTGGCTCGACGGCGGGAACGTAACGCTGCAAAGCGGAGTCTCGGCGACGGGCTTTTCGTACAAACCGCCCGCTCCACTCGACTACGGAAAGCATACCGTGCGCGTTGCGGGCCGTGGGCCGGGCGGCGCGCCCTTCGATCGCTCGTGGTCTTTTAGCGTGGCCGGCTCCGTTGTGCCGCCAATGCATCTGACGATCTATCAGCCGGCGCCCAACGCGCCGATCGGACGCAACTTCACGATCCAGGGCAATACGGTTGCCAATGGCCGCGTGCGGGTCACCGCGGGGGCCTCGCCTTCGAACTCCGGAGAGTTCAGCGGCACGACGAGCGCGGGGCCAAAGGGCAACTTCAACCTCCGCGTGACGCTCACGACCATGCCTGGTCAGCAGACCGTCACCGTCAAGATCGTGGTCACCGATCCTGCGAGCTCGCGCACCACCGAAACGAGTCTTCGACTACGCTTGAACCAGTAAAACGCGCGCCGGTTCAGACTTTTTTCACGCGCGGCCGCTAGAGTATGCCGCATGCTGAGGAAATTTGTCGCCGTCGGACTCGCGGCTGCCGGCCTCGCCGCCAGCGCGTGCGGCGGCCACCCTACAACCGGCAACCTCGTACCGATGGGCGCCCGCACCTACGTGATTCCGCGTCTCGATGACGATCTCGTCATGTTCGCAACGCTACCGAAGGATACGATCGGCGAAGAGCTGCCCAACGAAGGTCTCGGGACGATCAAGTCGGTGAAATGGAAGGCTGTGTTGGGTGGCTTCACGCAACAGCGATACTCGCAATCGCTCGGCTTCCCGCCCGGAACGAAGATCACGATTCGCAATCTCTCCAGGTCGATCACGCACACGCTCGACGTCGTGAAAGTAATCTCCGGACCACCGGCCGATTTTCCAAAGAATCCAAAGCTGTCGGTATCGGCAAGGGGCGGCGGAAAACTCGAGGCAGGTTATGCCAGCGGCCCAATCAAGCCGGGCAAATCGGTGACGGTGACACTCGTCAAAGCCGGCACCTATTTGATCGGCTGCGCCTTTCACTATCGCTTCGGACTGCGCGACGTGCTCGTCGTAGAAAAATTCGCCGCTCACGGGCCGCAAGCGACCCCACCCATGACTAGCCCGCCGCCAACGTCGCGCTCGAGCTATTCGCCGGAAGGCACGTAAGCGATTGCCGCTTCGGGTTCCCTAGCGCGGTGCGCGCGATGACGTTCCCAAATCCAGCGCCGATCGAGACCGAGCCGTTGCGATTGATCGAAAAGCCCCAGCCGGTTCCGGCCGCGGGAGAGATTGCGGTGCGCATCTCGACCTGCGGCGTTTGCCGGACCGACCTGCACCTCGCCGAGGGCGATCTTGCGCCAAAACATGCCGGGATCGTTCCCGGACATGAGATCGTCGGTGTGGTCGAAAGCTTGGGTCCCGGTAGCCGGCGCTTCAAAGTCGGCGATCGCGTCGGTGTCGCATGGCTACGCGAAACCGACGGTCTCTGCCGATATTGCCGCAACGGCCGCGAGAATCTCTGCCCTAACGCGCTCTTTACCGGATGGGATCGCGATGGCGGATATGCCGAGCACACCGTCGTGCGCGAAGATTTTGCCTATCGTTTGCCCGATTCGATCGACGACGAGCATGCAGCCCCGCTGCTCTGCGCGGGCATCATCGGATTTCGCGCGATCAAACGCGCGGGAGTTCTACCTGGTGCGACCGTTGGGCTCTATGGTTTCGGAGGCTCGGCCCACCTCGCGATGCAGGTGCTCAAGCATTGGGAATGCCGCGTCTTCGTGATGAGTCGCGGAGGCATCCATCGCGAGCTTGCCGAGGAACTCGATGCCGATTGGATCGGAGACGCGTCCGAGCGTCCGCCCGCGCCTCTGGACGCGGCTATTCTTTTCGCGCCCGCTGGGAATCTGGTGCCGTCTATCATGGAATCGCTCGACCGTGGCGGCATTCTCGCGATCGCCGGCATTTACGTCTCGGACCTGCCGCCGCTCGAATACGAACGCGATCTTTTCTACGAGCGAGAGATTCGCAGCGTTACGGCCAACACGCGTGCCGATGGCGAGGAGTTTTTGAAAATCGCAGGCGAGATTCCGATCAAGACCTCGACCGTAGCAATGCCCTTGGACGAAGCGAACCGCGCGCTAGCGATGCTCAAACATGACGAGCTCAGAGGTGCGGCGGTCCTGCACGTAGCGTAGGGTATAGGCCGTCGCGCCGAAGAACAGGGGTGGCATGGAATTCCGCATCGTAAGCCACGCCTGCCTCGACGTAACGGCGGGCGGCAAGCGGTTGGTCATCGATCCCTGGTTGAACGAGCCGACCTATTGGTCGTCGTGGTGGCACTGTCCGCCGCCCCTCTTCGGCCCCGACATTTTCGCTGCCGATTACGTCTACATCACGCACTGGCACTTCGACCATTTCGATCCCAAGACGCTCCGCAAGTTTCAAAAAAGCACTACCGCGGTCGTACCGAAATTTCCGATTTCCGGATTGAAGCAACAGCTTGAAGGTTTGGGATTCGAGCGCGTGGTGGAGCTGCGCCACGGCGAACGCATCCAGCTCGGCGACGACTTTTGGCTCACCAGCTATCAGGTCAGTTTTCAAGACGACAGCGTTGCGGTGGTCGAAGCCGACGGCGCAGTGCTCTTCGATCTCAACGATGCCAAGCCGCTGCCGTCGCTCTGGCGAACCTTTCGATCGAAATACCCGAAGGTGGATTTCATGCTTCGGAGCCACTCGCCGGCCTGGTCGTATCCCACGCGGTATACGTTCGAAGACCCGTCCGACCGGCTCCCCGTCGATTCGCGCACGTACATGGAGGCGTTCGTGGCGGCCGCACAGCAGCTTCGCCCGCGCTACGCCGTCCCGTTTGCAAGCGGCATTTGCCACCTGCACCGTGAGGTGCGCGACGAAAACCGGTTCCTGGTCTCGGCGCCGGAGATGCGCGCGTACTTCGAAGCGAACGCTTCGCGCACGCCCTCGACTTCGTTGATCGTCATGCCGGTAGGAAGCAGCTGGTCCTCAAAAACCGGCTTCGAGCTAACCGACAACGTCGTCGAAGACATCGTCGCTTATGCGGAGCAGCGGGCGCAGAGCGAAAACGAGCGGCTCGAGAAGACCTACCGCTCGGAGGAGACCAAAGAAATCGCGTTCCCCGATTTTGCAAAGTACTTCGAGAAGTTCTTCCGGTCGACGCGTCTGCTGCGGCCGCTCGTTCGCAAGACGCGTTGGGTCTTTACGATCGATAAACCGCAGAGCGAGTATTGGTGCGTCGACTTCGGAAAGGCGGCGATCGAGCGAAGCGACCACCTGCCCGAGGCCTACGACAGCATTATCGGAGTGAGCTCCGCCGTCCTTGCGGGCTCTCTGCGCAACGACGTTTTCACGAACGTAGACATTTCGAAGCGCTGGCGCGTTCATATCAAGCGCGGCAGCGCGATGCGCCATTTCGTACTCGCGAATTTGCTGCTGCTGTACGAAGCGGAGTACCTCTCGCACAAGCGGCTCTTTTCGTGGCGCTTTTTGACCGGCTACGCGCGGCGTTTTCCCGAAGTCTTTGATTACGCACGAATGGCACTGCGCACCGCGAGCAAGGGCAAGGATTCGCTCGTTACCGCGGTCACGAGCATCGCCGAAGGGTGAGATTTGCGAACCTCGTCGCTGTTGCCGCGCTCGCCGCATGCAACGGCTGGACGCAATCCGAACCGAACGCCGTGACGTCGAGTGAGACGACCGCCGCGGTCGCCGCTGCGCCGGCGGCAAGCGTTCCGGATCGTACCGCGTCGTGGATGTCGAGCGCGGCAAAGACGGCGCCACAACTCCTCTACGTCTCTGACTTGGGAACGTTCGACGTGGACGTCTATCGCTTTCCGTCGCTGGCGCGCGCGGGCAAACTCACCGGTTTCGACGAGCCGCAAGGTGAATGCACCGACGCCGAGGGGAACGTCTGGATCGCAAATACGCGAGTCTCTCAGATGCTTGCCTTTGCGCACGGCGGAACGAGCCCGATCGCGACCCTAAACGATCCGCTCGGATATCCGAGCGGCTGCGCGGTCGATCCGACGAGCGGAGATCTCGCCGTGACGAACCTCTACGGCTTCAGCGGCGCGGGTTCGGTCCTCGTCTACAAACACGCCCGGGGGAGCCCGACGTCGTACGCTAACCCCAACCAGTTTTATTATTACTTTGGCGGCTACGATCGCAACGGCGATCTGTATGTCAGCGGCTCGACCCCCAAGAAGGCGTTTCTGCTCTCGGTTCTTCCGCATGGTCGCAGCTCGATGTCGACCGTTGCGATAGCGGGCGGCAAAATCTACTTCCCGGGAACCGTCGCCTGGATCGGCTCGACCCTCGTCCTCGGCGACCAGCGATGTAAGAGTCACTCGAGCTCGTGCTTCTACGAACTCTCCGTTTCGGGGATGAGCGCGCGCGTCACCGCCACGACTTCGCCGAAGGGAGCATGCGACGTCGCGCAAGCCTATGTCGGCGCAAGCCGCCTTGCCGGCGGTGATTACGACTACTGCAAGGACGGGCGCGGGAGCACCGACATATGGCCGTTTCCCGCCGGCGGGAGCCCCAAAGTACGGGTGACCGGCCCGCGCATGCCGGTCGGCGCGGCGCTGAGCGCGTCCGCAGGGAAAACTCAGCTTAGGGCGCATTAGAGGGGTCCGGTCCCAACCGGAATCTCCGTCTGGTCCAGGCCAAAACACACTTTCATGAAAGTAAAAGCAATACTTCGAATCGGAACCTCGAGGGCGGCTTGGGCCGGTAACGCGAATTTCGGAGGCCGTGGGGCTGACAAGTTAATAGTTCCCTAACTACAAGTAAGGAGAATTCTCCATATGCGTTTGTTTACAGCAGCACTGTGTACGACGGTTGCTGCAGCGTTTCTCGCCAGCTGCACGGGTAACGGCTCTTCGCCGAGCTCGGCGATGCCCGGTGGTGCCGGCGTCACGTCCCAAGCCGGACATCACATGGTGCCCACGCTGGCCATTCCCAAGTGGATGTTAAAAGTCGAACCGTTCCACCGTCACCTGGTGCCGACGTCGTTTACTCGCGGTATCGCTGCCGCCGAGTTCACCCCGTCGGGCGGCTTTGCGTATGTCTATCCAAAGAACAACCGCGCCGACGGGCCGCCGGTCTGCACCAACAGCAGTATTGCCATTAACGGCCTCGCTTCGGACAAGGCGGGTGACCTCGTCATTCCCGAGGCCTTCAGTGGCATCTTCATTTACGCACCGCCCTTCACGGCTAGCTCGTGCGGAACGTTGCTCGCAACGATTCCCGATTCGATTGGTCAGGCGGAAGACGCCGCCGCCATCAATGCGGCTACCGGACCGATCATCGTCGCACACAATGATGGCATCGTCGCCCTGTGCACCATCGCGAGCGATACGTGCAACGAGCTCTCGAGTCCGAACATGGCCGCCGACTTCGTGCAGGTCGCCATGGACAAGAACGGCAACTGCTACGCGGACGGGTTTAATAGCAGCGATGTCATATCTCTCTGGGTGTACAGCGGCACCGCGTCGGCGCCGTGCACGGGAGCGGGCGTCGAATCCAGCGGCTTCTCGGAGACGAACATCGGCGGCATCGACGTCGACAACAAAGGCAACCTGACCGCGATCTCGCTAGGCACCCCCAGCACCGTGACCACCTACTCGGGCTGCGTCACGGGCACATGCGCGGTCGTCGCCGGCCCGACCAACCTCACCGGCGAGAGCGTCTACGGCCACATCGGGCGTCAGAACGAACGGTATGTTACGACCGACGTCACAGATTCGTCGGTCGAAGTCTACGGCTACAACCATGCGACCGGCGTGGGGTCCATGCTGTACACTTTCAATAACGGTCTCACCTGTTCGGGTGACGTCTGTGAAGCTGCCGCGTTCATGCCCAGCTCCCAAAGATAGATCCAGCCTTCTCTCAGCGATAAACCAGAAAATGAAATGGCCGGCTCGCGCCGGCCATTTCGTTTTCTTACAGGTTATCTACTGGATCCAAGGTTCGACCGTGATCGGACCAAATGCCGATAGCGCAAACGTCATGTTTTCGAGATATCCAAAGGGCGGTTTTCCGTCGCAGTAGATCACGCCGAAGAGAGGCGGGTGCTCGCACCCGCCTCGCTTTGCCTGTCTACTTTAGAAGGCGCCGACGCCATTGGGCGTTCCCCAACCGGTGGGACCGCCATAGGACTTGTACTCCTTCGTCCCGTCGGTGCAGAGATACGTGGGCGTGCAGCCGCCGTCGCTGCCGCTCGTGACCGCGTAGAGATCCTTCTTTAGTTTCTTCTTCGAGAGCGACCAGAACGTCTTTCCGCCGTCTACCTTCGTCGAGTTGCCGGCCAATCCGAAAACGCCTCCGAGCAGCGGTGACGAAACGCTCGTGCCGTATACCTGGATCCAGCCGCCGTAGCTGTAGGAGTCGTATTCCGCGACCGAGGAATTTTCAGAGGCGTCCGCCGCAACGTCGTTGGCCGTCCGGAAGGAGCAGCCGGGGTCATGCTGCCATGACGGCTTTGTCACGGTCGAGCAGCCGGCGCCGGTGCCGCTCCACGCGGTCTCAGTCCAGCCACGTTTCGAGCCTGGGTCCTTGGTGAGTTGCGTTCCGCCGACCGAGACTACGCGGTCGAACTGCGCGGGAGCGCCGATGCCGTAACCGTCATCGCCCGCCGACGCGAGATACGTCACACCGGGCGTATCATAGTCGCCGCCATAGCCGCACGTGCCGCTACAGCCGGTGCCGGAATAGCTATTGCTGATGATGGTTGCTCCCAGCTTCACGGCCTCGCGTTCGGCGGCGCCGAGATCGCTGAAGTAGTCGGAGTTCGCCTCAAAGAGATAGATCGTACACTTCGGGCAGCTGGCCGAAACCATCTGGACATCGAGGTCGATCTCGAGGCCCCAGCCGACGTTTCCCGATGGATAATTCTTCTGTTGGCCTTTCTGGTTGTACTTGGTGAAGTTTGCTTTTCCTAGACCGAACTCGGTGCGATAGGTTGCCAGGTCTGAGGCGACGTCGGGATTGTCGTAGGCGTCGACGATCGCGACGATCTGTCCCTTGCCCTTGCTTTTGTATGGAAGATTGTAGGCCGACTCGAGATCGGCCGGCGTCACGCCACCCGGCGTGTCCGGGCTCGCGGGGATGTCGGTGCGCACGAGGACCGTGCATTGCGCCCGGCCTGAGAACCAGCCGGGGCAGGCATGCACGCCGGTAATCCCATGTGCGGATTGCATTCCTGCAGTAGATTGGCCGGGCGTTCCCGGCAGGCTGGAAGGACCGCCGTTTGCGCTACACGCCGCGAACGCGAGCGCCAAAGCGAGAACTCCCGAAAGTCTTAAAGATAGGTTCACAGGAGAGCTCCTTGCGACTGTTGGTTGGGTAGACTTACTTAGGCTGCGCGGGGAACGTTCCTCTACCGAAGCACAGAGGCGAGCGCTTTCGCGCCCGCCTCTGTTGAGGTTACGGCAAGACCGTCGTTCTAGTATGCCTTGATGCCGTCCGGGCTGCCCCAGCCGGCCGGCCCAGAGTAGGTGCGGAACTGCTTGGTTCCGGCCGTGCAGAGGTAGGAGCCGCCGCAGGAGCCGTCGTTACCAACCGTGATAGCATGCAGTTCGTGCTTTAGCTTGCGCTTCTTGAGCTTCCAGAAGTGCTCGGGAGCCTTAATCGTGCTGGCGTTTCCAGCGAGGGCAAAGACGGCTGCGTTCAACGGCGTTGCGGCGCTGGTGCCGCATTCCAGGGTCCAGCCGCTATCGCCGTACGAGTCGTATTCCGCGACGCCCGGAGTGCAGCCGGCTTCCGACGATACGTCGGCATCCGTGCGGGAGGAACAACCCGGGTCCTTCTGCCACGAGGGCTTCGTCACGCCGGCTGCGCAGCCGGCTGAAGCGCCGTCCCAGACGGTCTCACTGTAGGTCGAGCCGCTCTTCGAGAGCTGAGTGCCGCCGACGGCGACGACGGTGTCGAATACCGAAGGTGAGCCGATTGCATCGTAGCCACCATCGCCCGAGCCGGCAGCATAGACGACGCCCGGCGTGTCGAAGTCGGAGTTGTTATCGCAGGTGTTACAGCCGTAGCTGATCCAGCTGTTGCTGACGATGTGGGCGCCGAGCGTTACGGCCTCGGCTTCCGCCGCGTCCAGGTCGCTGCTGTCGGAGCTGTTGGCTTCGATCAGGTAGATCGTACACTTCGGGCAAGCCGCCGAGACCATGTCCACGTCGAGGTCGATCTCGACACCCCAGTCGGCGCTGCCGCTGGGATAGTTACCTTGCTGGCCCTCCTGGTTGTACTTCGTGAAGTTTGCGCTTCCCAGACCGAACTCACTGCGATATGTCGCGAGGTCCGACGCCACGTTTGGATTATCGTAGGCATCGACGATCGCGACGATCTGTCCCGATCCGTTCGAAGTCGGCAAGTTATAAGCAGTTTGGAGATCGATCGGAAACAAGCCGCTGGGGCTAGAATTGCCGATGATGCCCTCTACCCGCAGCGCTAAGCATGTCGGTTTTCCGACGACTTGCGGGCACACGGGCACGGCTTGGTGCTTCGCCTGCCAACTCGGGCGTTGTGGAGTGCGACCGCGTCTGCGCGGTGGATTGGCCCGGCGTAGCGGGCACATTGGAAGAGCCGCCTGCATTACAGGCAGCAATTGCCAGCGCCGCAACGAGCGGCGCGACGAGTTTTAAGCGTGCGTTCAAAAGGGAGGCGGCTTTCCTTCCTTCCGAAGTAAGGAGAGGCGGGCGCTTTCGCGCCCGCCTCAGAGTCAGGTTCGGGATTGGGTTCGGCTTAGAAGGCCTTGATGCCGTTGGGCGTTCCCCAGCCGCCGGGTCCGGAGTAGGTTTTGTACTGCCCGGTTCCAGCGGTGCAGAGGTAACTGCCGCCGCAGCTGCCGTCGTTGCCGGTGGTGATGGCGTGAAGCTCGTGTTTCCGTTTCCTGTTCTTGAGCGTCCAGAACTTCTTCGCGGCATCTTGGCTGTGGGCGTTTCCGGCTAGGGCATAGACGCCTGCGAGCAATGGCGATGCAACGCTGGTGCCGCCGACGCCGAACCAGCCACCGTCGTACTCGTCGTACATCGCCACGCCCGGGCTAATTCCAGCTTGCGCGGAGACATCGGAGTCCGTGCGCCCGGTGCAGCCTGGATCGTGCTGCCAACTGGGCTTGGTCATGCCCGAGATGCAGCCAGCGCCCGCGCCGTCCCAGACCATCTCACCGGTGCCGCCACCGGTAATCTGCGTGCCGCCGACTGCGACAACCGTTGGGAATATGCTCGGAGGGCCATACTTATCGTAGCCACCGTCGCCCGACGAGGCCAGATAGAGCACGCCCGGCGTATCGAAGCCGGTCAGTCCGCAGCTGCCGCTCGTCGTCTGGCAGCTGTAGCTGTTGCTGATGATCTTCGCGCCGAGCGTCTGCGCTTCCATCACAGCCGCGGATAGGTCGCTCGAAGAGGCGCTGTTTGCCTCGACGAGATAGATCGTACACTTCGGGCAGCTTGCCGAGACCATCTCGACGTCGAGAGCGATCTCGACCGGAAAGCCACAGCACGGGGGCGGGTAGTTGCTTTGTTGACCTGTTTGGTTGTACTTCTTGAAGTTCGCCGTGCCGAGACCGAACTCGGAGCGATACGTCGATAAGCTGGTGGCGACGTCCGGATTGTCGCCGGCATCAACGATCGCGACGATCTGTCCCGAGCCTTTCGTGATCGGCAGCTTGTAGCGCGCCTGAAGTTCAGCTGGGGCGATGCCGCACGACGAGCCGATGCACGTGTCCGGCCGAATGCCATTCACGATTAACGCCATGCAGGCCGGCTTGCCGGTGAGTTGCGGGCAGGCCGGCCGGGCCAGGCCCTTCGCTTGCCACTCGGGCATCACGGAGTGGGATCCCGTCTGCGCGGTGGATTGGCCCGGCGATGCGGGTACGTTGGAAGAGCCGCCGTTACAAGCGGCTATTGTGAGCGCTGCAACGAGCGGCGCCACAAGTTTAAAGGTTCCGTTCACAGATGCTCCTTATTCGTTTGTGGGGGAGAGGGTCTGGGATAGCAGATGTTAAGTCCGTGTGAGTCCGCCACCTTCATTAAAACGCACCGATGCCGTCCGGAGTTCCCCACCCGGCAGGGCCGGAGTAGGTCTTGAACTGAGCCGTTCCAGCCGAGCAGAGATAGGTGCCGTCCAAGCTGGGCGGGCAACCGATCGCCGTGCCGGCACTGACCTCGTGCAGTTCCGTCGTCGACTGTTTGCCGCGCAGGCTCCAGAAGCTCTCTCCGCTGTGATGGCGGCTGGCGTTGCCGGCCAGGCCATAGACACCGGCCAGTAGCGGCGACGCAATGCTGGTGCCGCCGACCGTGCCCCAGCCCCGATATCCGTAGGTATCGTAGATCGCGGCGTTCCAGGCTACGGCCGCGACATCGTTTCCGGTCCGGAACGAGCATTTCGGATCGCGTTGCCATGAGGGCTTATGCATGACCGAGCAGCCCCCGCCGGTGTCGGACCAGACGACTTCATCGTAGCTCGGTCCCCTTCTCGAAAGCACCGTGCCGCCGACCGAGACGACCGAATCGTAATCGGCCGGATCCTGTAAGCCGTAGCCGTCGTCGCCGGCGCTGGCGAGATACGTCACGCCTGAAGCATCGAAGGCGCGGCCCGATGGGGCGCCACTGCCGCCGCCCCAGCTGTTGCTGACGATGTGCGCTCCGAGCTTTACCGCCTCTCTCTCGGCAGCATAAAGACTGCGGGCGCTGTTATCGTTCGACTCGACCAGATAAATCGTGCACCTCGGACAAGTTGCCGAGACCATCTCGACATCGAGATCGATCTCGGATCCCCAGTGGACGTCGCCCCGGGGAAATTTTGTTTGCTGACCTTCTTGGTTATATTTTGTGAAGTTCGCAGCCGCCAGGCCGAATGTGGAGCGATACCGAGCTACATCTAACGCGACGTCGGGGTTGTCGAACGCATCGACGATCGCCACGATCTGCCCGGAACCCTTACGCGCGGACGGCAGATTATAACGCGTCTGGAAGTCGGCCGGAGTCAATCCTGCGCTGCGCGATCGAGCCGGTTCGTTGATGATCAGCGCCTCGCAGTGCATGTAGCCCGGGCGGAAGTCCGTGCAGACGCGTTGCGCGGCGTGATTCGCCTGCCATTGCGGAATCGCAGTTGCGAAAGTGGTTTGGCCTATCGCAGCCGGTATACCGGACGAGCCACTCGCATTACACGCCGCAAAAGCGAGCGTGCAAAGCAGCAGCGCCGCGAGCTTCATAGGTGCCCAGTTAGAGCCGCTTGGGCCGCCCACCTTTGCGGGCTTCGTACGGCCAAGCTTCGGCCCGTTCCCCTCCGCGGCGGAAGGAACGCGGCCACGCTTGGGGCATCTGCCATCGCATGCCGAACCGGCTTTTCAACATCGTGGCTTTGGCGGCCGCGCTTTGCGCGTTGGCCGGATGTTCGGCGCGTTCAAACGATGCGGTCGTGCCCTTCGCTGCAGGCAGCGAACGCTTTGCCGCGCTTCTTGGCGGAGGCGCCGGAAAGATCACGCACGTCGTCTGGATCGTCCAAGAAAACCGCAGCTTCGACGATATGTTTCAAGGCTATCCCGGCGCGGATACCGTTTCCAAAGGCAAAGACAGTTTCGGAAAAATAATCCAGCTGCAGCCGATCTCACTGAAAACCGCGTACGAGATCAACCACTCGGCCGTTGCGATGTTTGACGCCTGCAACGGAACCGGCAAGCTTCCCGGAACGCATTGTCGGATGGACGGCTTCAACCGCGAGCAAGAGGCGGGTCCCCAAAACGGGCAGTACGCCTACGTGCCGCACGCTGAGTCGAAACCGTACTTCGATATGGCGCACGAATGGGTCTTAGCCGACCGGATGTTCGCTTCGCAGCTCGACGAGAGCTTCGTCGCGCATCAGTACATTATCGCCGCGCAGGCGCAATCGAGCGTCGACGTTCCGGGCTTCTATTGGGGTTGCGGCGGCGGGAAGACGGATTCCGTCGCGACGATCACCCAGCAGCGTACCTTCGGTAATCCGCAGCGACCCTGCTTTAACTACGAAACGCTCGGCGACGAGCTCGATAAAGCCGGCTTGCAGTGGCGCTTCTATACCAGCAAGTACACGCAGCCGTACAGTGGGCTATGGTCGGGATATCAAGCGGTCAGGCACGTCTTTTACGGACGCGCTTGGAAAACGAACGTCATTACTCCGCAGAAGCGATTCCTTACCGACGTCGGGGCCAGCAAGCTCGCAAACTTCACGTGGATCACGCCGCTCTGCGTCGAATCCGATCATTCTGACTGCGGTGGCGGGTTGGGGCCGTCGTGGGTCACCTCGGTCGTCAACGCGGTCGGCGAGAGCAAGTTCTGGAAGACGACGGTTATCTTCGTGCAGTGGGACGACTGGGGCGGATTCTACGACCACGTGCCGCCGCCGTACAAAGGCTACGATGGCCTGGGCTTCCGCGTTCCGTTAATCGTGATCGCTCCCTACGCGAAGAAGAACTACGTTTCGCGCGTGCAGTACGAAACCGCGAGCGTGCTACGCTTTGCGGAAGACCTTTTCGGTCTTGGGCAACTCTCGGCCGCCGACACGCGCGCGACCTCGCCGGCTGTCGATTGCTTCGATTTTTTCGGACCGCCGCGTAAGTTCGTGCCGATCGAGGCGCCCAAGGACGCGACGTTCTTTCTGAATCAGCCTAACGACAACCGAATTCCCGACAGGCAGTAGACTTTCGCTATTCGGTATCGACCGGCAGGCCCGAGGCCGGCTGACGGAGGAAAAAATTCTTCGTGTAGCGCGAGCGAATCTCTTTGAATGGACGCGGAGCCTGCTTGAAGTCGAACATGTCGGAGATGCTCGACGAGGTTTCGTCCGTCGTTCCCAGCCGTCCCAAATGCCAGGTGTCTTCGATGAACCTGATGATGCTGCCGAACCCGTAGACGGTGTTGGAGATGTAGCCGCCGTGACTGCCGTTCCCTATCTTTACGTAGGGTGAGACAACCAGCATCGCGACCCGGAATCCGGCGCCCCCTTGATTGTCCACAGCCGGCGGTGCGACCGGGTCGTAGAAGCCGCCCCAATCGTCCCAAACGACGATGACCGCCGTCGAGTCCCAATAGTTACTCTGGCCGACCGCATCGATAACGCTGGCGACCCACGACGGGCCGGTGTCCTTGGACGAGAAAGCTGGATGATCGGAGTTCGGCGCGTCGGGAATCACCCAGGACATCGCCGGGAGCTCGCCGTTCGAGATATCCGAAAAGATGTTTGTTTCCGGCGACGTGACATTCGCAGCGCATTGGCCTTGGCGGTTGCAGACGGACGCGATCGCGAGAAACGCGTTCCAAAGCGCGCCGGCCGTCTCTTTGATCGGTGCGGGCGTGTAGTACTTCCACGAAACCGGGGGCGACTTCGCGTTGAAAAGATCGGCGAGGGTCTTATAGTTGTTGGGGTCCGGGAAGTCTGAGGTGCACGGGAATGGGCCTTGGTTCCTGAGATATTTGAGGTCTGTCGTTATGAGCGAAGTCTTGGCACCGCTCGGCGACATGCATCCCCATGCCGCGGCGGTCGTAGGATCGTCGATCAAGCTCTCCGTCGAGTTAATGAACGTACCCCCGCGGATCAACTGCTGATGCGCGGTAAAGCTTGCGCTGCCCTGTGTCTGGAACATTTTGTCGGCAAGGCCCCACCGCGATGCTACCTCCCAATAGGGTTGGACTTGACTTGGATTAACGTACTGGTAGGGATCCTTGCCTTCCGGTTTTCCATTGGTGACGTATTTGATCAGATTGAAGCCGTCCATGTTCCCATTCTGATACGCGGTGAGATACGCCGCGTAGAGGTGAGTCTGGTTCCCGTTGTCTTGGAGATTGGTCTCGCGCAGCGGGATCGACTTCTCTTTGAGTTTGTTTCCCTTTCCGACGAGTTCTTTACCGATCTTGGTGCTAATCGCGCCCGGAAACCCCGCAAAAAGGTCGTTGAACGTTCGGTTCTCTTGAACCAGCAGAACGATGTGCCGAATCGGCGTGCTCCCGGAACCCAATCGATGGTGGACCGAAAAACTCGGCGGCAACGACGACGATCCATCCCCGCCTCCGCAGGCGGTCAGCGCAAAGCTCGCTACGCCGGCACAAACCCCACGGTAGAATGCTCGATTCATGATGCCTCCGTTACTGCGGAGTTGCGACGGCGACGCGCTGGGCGATTTGGGCGACGTCATAATCGAAGCGTCCGGCGACTTCGCGGGTGGTCGCGACGATCTCCGCCAGCGCTGCGGCATCGAACGCGGGTTTGTAGTAATCGGGAAAGGAGAGTTTCTGACCGTACGCCGCTCGCGATTCGGCAAAGCTCGCCGGCTCGAGGCCCGTGTGCGCGAGGATCCGGTCGATCGTCCCGAGCGAATCGGTGCAAAGATCTTCGTACCGCACGATGCAGACGCGGCGCGCGAGCTCGGGATCGTCGTCGAGCTGTTTTGCGATGAAGCCGTACACGTAGGCCCAGTACCGCGCCCGCGATTGCGCCCAGCGCCCCTCATCGAAAAGGCGGCGAATCTCGCGTAAAACCTCCGGATCTCCGACGTTCGCCATCACTTGGTGTGGACCGAACTCGTGGTGTCCGGTCAGCTCGATGATTTCGATCTGCCGCGGATCGTCGCGCTCCAGCTCGGCCCAGATGCGGTCTTGCTTGATCAGCGACGCAACGTGATCGATGGGATTGCGCACGTAGAGCAGGAATCGCGCGTCGGGGAAGAGCCGGCGCAAGTATTGCATGCGCACGACGCACATAATCGCCTTGCTGACGTAGCGGCTGCGCCCTCGTACGAGGGCCAACTTGCAGAGGTGCTCTCTGTAGAAACGCTCGAAAGCCGGGTTCGACGTCGCGGCATCGAGGACGCTGTAGTTCGATTCATCGTGGATTTGCGGGAAGAAGTGCTCCCACAAAATTTCCTCGCCCATTTCGGCGCTGTCGCGGGTCACCTCGATCCGATCGCGATGGATGCGCGGAACCGGCTTGCGCATCGCCGCGACCGGTATCCGCGGAAAAACCTTGTTCCAGACCCACGGCATGTAGGGCATCAGAAAGTCCGCGTATTTGTGCGTTACGACATCGGGATGCTCGCTGAGCATTTGCAGCGTGATCGTGGTGCCGGCTCGCGGCAACCCGCAGATGTAGACCGGCCGATCGATGCTCTGCGCCGATAGCCGGCGACCCAGCATCCGCGATTCCAGGTTCCCAAGCGTGACGAAAAGCGGAGCGGCCGCATGCACGCCGCGGACGCTCCAATAGAAGGGTCCGGGCACCGAGAATCTCTGAGGTGTCTTAGAATCGGTCGCTGCCATAGCGGACTTATAGCTTCTCGAAGAGTGCGCCTATAACCGTCAATCCGGGGCCGAACGCCATGCTCAAGATCTTCGACCCGCTGGGGATTTCGGCCGACTCTAAGATCAGCTGCCAGATGTGCGGCGCCGTTGCGGAGGCCATGTTTCCGTGCTCGTAAAGCACTTGCCGGCTCAGCGCGACCGCCGACTCTTCGATTCCGAGCTTGGTTCGGATCTGATTGAGGATCGCCGGGCCGCCGGGATGGATCGCGAAGATCATCGCCGCCTTTTCGCGCTCGAAATCGAGACCGACCTGCGCGCAGATCGCGCGGACGAAGTCGGCGATCGAATCGCGGATCATGAACGGCACGCGCTTCGAGAGCGACATGTCGAATTGCAGCGGACCGGGGCGCAACGTCATCTCGGGCAGCGAATCGGGCAGTATGTACTCGTCGATCGCGAGGATCTTCAGACCACTGCGCCGCTCTTTGACGAACTCCGAGTGCGGATAGGCCGCGTACTTGATGAAGCCGTCCGCGAAGAGCGTCGAGGTGACGAAATTATCCGGCTCCTCGCCGAGTAGGTCGAAGTGGAGCGAAAGAAACTCGGTGTGCACGAGGTCGACGCGGCGCTTCGCTTTCGGAAGCGAAACGTACGACGATCCGACGAGCCCCGCCGCCGTGCGGATCGCGGGGAACGCGCCGTAGCATCCCATATGGTACGAATGCGTAACCCCAACGCCAAGCCAGCCGCGTCGCGAGAGAAAACTCTGAACCGGGCTGGGTGAAACGTACCCCGAGCAGCTGACGTGCACGATGTCGTCGGGAGGTTGCATCTCGGGGTTGCGATAGACCCGCTCGAAGACGTCGCACGCAACCTCCTCAAAAAGGGTCATGCGTTCGTCGAGCGTCTCGCCGGTAGGGTTTCGAAGGTCTCCGTAACGCCGAACCGCCTCAGACCGATTATCTGCATCGCGCTTTACGAAACGAGAAGTCAGCACGCTCACTTGCCGGCGTGCGATATATTCGGCCGACGTGCCGTAACGCGCCATGCGCTCTTGCAGGGTTCGCGCGATTTGCTCGCGATCGCCGGGATCGGTAACTTGTCGAGCCGCACACTGCGCGAGGGTCATGAAGTGCGCTTGAATGGGTTTGAGTTCGTCTTGTGCGACCGGCGCGGTTACGTCGATCCTTTCAAAATCGGACAAAACGACCGGCACGGCCAGTACCCGCGGCTGAGCCGCGATAGTTGCGGCAGCGATTTCCGCGTGTCTTGAGGACGGACTCGTAAATCTATCTAGAATACGCATTTCAAGTCTTACAGACGTTCGCCGTCTGCTTCGCTATCCCATTCGAGCGAGCGCTACTGTAAACGATGATAAACATCAGTAATCCTGGTTATTATTACTCATCGTCGACGGGCTTATTCGACGGAGGACGGTGCAGCAACGCCGATCGCGAATACTCGGTTCCGATCGGGACGAACTTTCGATGTTTTGCAGTAAAGTCGAAGAAATCGTTTACGAAATCTGCAGAGTGTTTGTCGGTCGTTCCGAGGCTCCCCAAATCCCAGTTATCCTCAACGAATCGAACGACGCTGCCGAGCTCGTACTGCCGATGCGATACGTAGCCCGCCTTTGCGGACGACGAAACGGCGAGCATTGGAACTCGAAAGCCTAAACCTCCATAGTGGCGCGCGCCCGGCGGCGGTACGTGGTCGTACCAACCGCCCCAATCGTCCCACACTATGAGGATCGCGGTGGTATTCCACGCGGGGCTTTGGCCGATTGCGTTAATGACCTGTGCAACCCACGAGGGACCGGTATCGGAGTTGTCGCCGGGATGGTCGGAATTTTGAAAATCGGGGATGACCCACGATACGGCCGGCAGCGTGTCGCGATCGATGTCGGTGAAAACGTCGGTTTCGGGCGAGATGACGTTCGTCGCCCAGTCCGGGCCCTGGCGCACGGCCTTGATCGAATCGAACGCGTTCCACAGATTCCCGGCGAAACTTCCCCCCGCCGGCGTGTAGTAACGCCACGAAATTTGATTGCCGTCGAGCAGGTCGGCGAGCGTTGCGTACGTCAGGCACGGAAACGGTCCCTGAAGATACAGGTACCGATTGTTTACGGTGATCAGTGACGTGTTCGTTCCGGCCGGAGAATCGCAGCCCCAGGGCTGCGCGCTCGGGAAATCGATGAGACTCTCCGACCCGCCGATTTCGGTGCCGCCGCGAATCAGATCTTGGTGTGCGGTGAAGCTGCCACTGCCCTGCGTTTGAAAGGTGTGATCCGAAAGCACGTACTGCTTGGCGAGCTCCCAGTAGGGCCGAATCTGGGCCGGATCGACGTATTGATAGACGTACGTTCCCGGAACCTTGCCGATCGGCACCCGATCGAAGCCATTCATGCTGCCGCGGTTCCAATCTTTGATCCAGTACGGATAGCCGTTGTTCGGCGAGACCGGGCTCTCGAGATTGGCGTTTCGCAACGGTATGCTCTTGCCGTCGTGCGTCTTTCCGCGCGTCGTACCGTCGGCGCCCGGAAACGTCGCAAAGAGATTGTCGAAGGTGCGGTTCTCTTGGACGATGATGACGACGTGCGTAAAGTATTTCCCCTGCTTTGCCGGCGGCGGCGGCGGCAATGGCGCCAGTCCGGCGGATCCCGACCCGCCGCACCCGCCTAGAAGCGTCGAGGGGACTCCCGCACAAAGGAGAGCGGCGAGCTGGAGGGCCCGCGACCAGCGATCGATACCCGGCATAGTATTAAAGGTATCGTCCGGGCGCGGGGGCCATCCCTTCCACGTGCGCTTGCTGCCGGCCGAGCCTGAGAGCATCGCGCGGGCCGCCGAGGTGCTCCGGGGCGGCGGCGTCGTCGCTTTCCCGACCGAAACGGTTTACGGCTTGGGGGCGCTCGCCCTCGACCCAGCGGCGGTGGCGCGGATCTTTGAGATCAAGCAGCGTCCTCGCTTCGACCCGCTCATCGTTCACGTGCTCGACCGCCCGATGCTGGCCCGCGTCGTTGCCCAGGTTTCGCGACTCGCCGAGAGGCTCATCGAGCGCTTTTGGCCGGGTCCGCTTACGCTGGTGCTGCCCAAAGCGCGAGCCGTCCCGGAGTTGGTGACCGCCGGTCTGGCAAGCGTCGCCGTGCGCATGCCCTCGCATCGAATTGCGCGCTCGCTGCTGGCAGCCGTGAATGCTCCGCTTGCAGCTCCGAGCGCAAATCCGTTCGGCAGCCTGAGCCCGACGCGCGCCGAACACGTCGCGCGGGCTCTCGGCGAACGGATCGATGTAATTCTCGACGGAGGACCCACCGAACACGGCCTTGAGTCAACGATTATCGCACTCGAGCCCGAGCCGGCACTCCTGCGGCCGGGCGCAATTCCGGTCGAGGTCATCGAAGCGGTGGTCGGCCGGCTCGCGCGTGCGAATCCGGCCGGACCCGTCCAGGCCCCGGGTCAACTCCCGCGACACTATGCGCCGCGCACCCCGTTGCGGCTGATCGAACCTGCAGAGGTGCCCCCGGAGCAGCGCCGGCGAGCCGGGGCGCTGGCATTTCGGAGTACGTTCGAAGGATATGCGGCCGTCCGCACGCTTTCGCCGGGTGGCGACCTGCGCGCGGCGGCAGCCTGCTTTTTCGAAACGCTTCACGAGCTCGATGAACTGGGGCTCGAGCGCATCGACGCGCAGCCGGTTTCGGAAGACGGACTGGGGCTTGCGATCATGGATCGCCTCCGGCGCGCGGCGGCTCAGCGAAACACCTGACGCTTGCCATGCGTTATGCCGATAAGGTCGAAGAAGGGATGATGATGCCGAATTCTCTGTTTTTCGGACGCGCTGCAGCCGTATCTGCGCTGCTCGCGATATTTTGCCTCGGTGCAACGCCGAGCGGGCTACCCTATCAGGTTGCCGGCGACGTCGCCCAGAGCTTCACGCTGTTGACGAGCACCTACTACGAACCGATCGATCCGCAGGTGCTGCTCGCCGCCGCGAGCGACGCACTCGCGCAGAGCGCTCGCAAGCACGGCATCACCATGACGCCGCCGGCGCTTCACCCCGAAGGCGATCGCGATGCAACCCTCGCCGAGCTCGACAGCGCGATTGAAGCAGCGGCTCGTGACGCGCATGCGCCGCCGAGCGATTTCGCCTACGCGGTGATCGATGCGATGGCCAAAGCAACGAACGACCGCTACACGCAGTTCTTTACGCCCGACGAGTTCAAGGCGTTCAACGAAGCCCTCGATCCCAAGCGAATTGGCGGTATCGGCGTCATGATCGAGCCGGACGCGGCGAGCGGATGCGTCCGCATCACGTACGTGCTGCCCAGCACGCCCGCCGAGCGAGCCGGAATTCGAGTCGGCGACATCCTGACCGCGGTCGACGGCTTGCCGATCAAAGGCCTGGGCGTCGATGCGGTGAGTGGGCGCCTGCGCGGCAAGCCCGGCACCGTCGTAGCGGTTACGGTGCAACGCCCGAGCGCGCCGGTCGCCTTTACGATTACGCGCGAAGACGTCCAGCCTCCGACGGTCGTCTTCAAGATGCTGCCCGATGGCATCGGATACGTCTGGGTAATGGAGTTCGGCCGAGCCACGCCCGCCGAGTTCGATACGGCGATCGCGCGTTTGAACCAGCTCGGCGCGAAGGCGCTCGTTCTCGATCTGCGCAATGACGGCGGCGGCTACGTCAACTCGGCGCTCGACATTAGCTCACGCTTCATCGCCAACAAGGCGCTGCTGACGGTCGAGGAGCGCGGAAAGCATGCGACGACGATCGATGCCGACGGCGATCCTTCGATTGCGCTGCCGGTCTCCGTTCTCGTCAACCAGTACACCGCCTCGGCGTCGGAGATCACGGCCGGAGCGTTGCAGGACGATGGAGTCGGCATGCTGATCGGCGCGCGAACGTTCGGTAAAGGCGTGATGCAGACGCTGACGCCGCTTCCCGACGGCGCCGCAATCAAGATCACCACGGCTCATTATCTAACGCCGAGCCGCCGCGACATCAATCTTCGCGGCATCGATCCGGACGTTCGCGTCGACGAAAACCGTGACGCGCGTTTCGGCGAGGTCGAGCAGGACGCGCAGTTGCGCGCGGCGATCGCGCTGCTGCAGAAGAAGATCGCGCAGACGAAGAGCTAGTTACGGGCCACTAGTTGGGCTGCGGACGGCGGCGGACGAGCCGCACGACCGTCCCGTTGCGGGCGAACGAGACCTCGTCCATCAAGCGGCGCATCAAGAAGATGCCGAAGCCGCGGGCGCGATCGCCCGGCGCAACGTTCGACCGATCGCATGGTTCGGCAAACCCGATTCCGCGATCTCGGACTTCGATCGAGAGCTCGACTTCGTCGAAGGTACAAACGACCGTGATCTTTCTGCCGGTCTTCCTGCTGCCGTGCTCGACCGCGTTGCTCAGCGCTTCGCCGGCCGCGAGCCGAATATCGGAGATGGCGTCGTTGGAAAAGCCGCACTCGGCCGCAAATTGGGCGATGCCGAGGCGCGCCGCTGCTACGTTTTTGATGTCGCTCGGATAGATGGCACGGTACTGCTTTTTCAAGGTAGGCTTTCTCCTTGGAGCCTTCCCGGTTAACGCGTTTGCTTAAACCTTGCTGGGATTTCCGCCCGGCGCAGAGACGCCTCGTGGCGGCAGCGAAGGGTAACGAAGCGGGCGATTAGCTCAGCTGGGAGAGCGCCTCCCTTACAAGGAGGATGTCGGCGGTTCGAGCCCGTCATCGCCCATGTCATCCTGAGCGCAGGCGCGAAGCGCCGGAGTCGAAGGGCCGTTATGAACGCACTACAGACGCACACCGAGATCAAGATCGACCGCGACGGCGAGATCGCCCTCATCGCGATGAACCGCCCCGAGAAACGCAACGCGCTCTCGCTGCAGATGATGCGCGAGCTCGACGCTGCCTTGGCAATCCTGGCGCAAGACTCCGGCGTGCGCGCGATCGTGCTGCGCGGCGAGGGCCCGGCGTTTTGCGCCGGCCACGATCTGCGCGAACTCGTCGATCGCGACGTCGACGCCTACCGCATCATCTTCGATGCGTGCGTCGACCTGATGGCGCGCATCGCGGCGATCCCGCAACCGGTCATCGCCGAGGTCGCAAAGGTCGCGACCGCAGCCGGCTGTCAGCTGGTGGCGGCCTGCGACCTCGCGGTCGCCTCCACCGAAGCAACGTTTGCGACGCCCGGCGTGCGGATCGGGCTCTTTTGCAGTACCCCGATGGTAGCGCTGACGCGCGCGATCGGACGCAAACGCGCGATGGAAATGCTGCTCACCGGCGACGCAATCGACGCTGCAACGGCGCTCGCGTGGGGGCTGGTCAATCGCGTCGTTGCGGCCGATCGCCTTCATGACGAAACGCTCGCATTCGCGCGCAAGATTACGTCGTCGAGCCGCGGCATCGTGGGCGTTGGGAAGGCGGCGTTCTACGCGCAGGTCGATTTGGATCAGGCGCGCGCCTACGAGTATACGAAAGCGGTGATGACGTCGAATGCGCTCGAACCCGATGCGCGTGAAGGCATCACGGCGTTTTTCGAACGGCGTTCGCCGAAGTGGGAAGGCTCCGGGAGGGGTTAGTTGGGTACCGTTGAACCCGGACGGACCGCGGCGCATTAGTGTGGGCAGCGAGCGCCGCGATGAAGCAAAAAGCGTCGCCCACACCCGGTATGCGTGGCCCGACAAAAAGGGACCCGCGCATACGCGACGGCAGGAGGGCTCGCCCATGGCGAGCCCTTCTGTGATTACCGGGCGGGAGAAAAACGGGCGCGTCGGTCGAATGGAGTGGCCTGCGTGACTCTCTTCGCTCCGCGAACGCGCTATGCCGCAATACTCTTGATCGTTGCCCTGCTCGCCTCGCTTGCGGTCGCGCTCTTTCGGGCGCGCGCCGAGTCGCACGCCCGTCGCGTCGAGCTGGCAATGGATTTCACCGATTTCGACGCCTTGGCCCGCTCGTACGACTATAATCCGGCAGCGTTCTTGATCGCGCTGCGGCGCGCCGGCCTTACGTCGCTCGCGCTGACCGAAGAGCTCGGAGCCAACGTTGGATACGACGGAAAAGCCTATGCGACGACGGGCGCCGCGCTAGTGAACCAAGCCGGCATTACGCCGATCCGCGACCCGCTCCTGGCCGGGTTGGTTCGTAACCACCGCATAGTGAACGGTGCCGTCTATCTGCTCGTCTCGGATGCCTCGACCTACCATCGCTATCGCAGCGAGCTGGCGCTCCACTTCATGCCCAAGAGCGTGCGCGTTCTGCGCGCGTCGCGACCTTGGCTGATTGAGGTGCATACCCAGATCGATTACTTCAACGCAATGGCGCTGGGCATCCCAACCGATCAGATCGAATTGGCGCGACGGCTTGCGCTGCTCGTCGTTCCGCGTTTCCAAAACGACGAGCGCTTCGGCGCGCCGCAAATTAATGCGACGTTCAACGACGTGCTCCGGTACGACCCGAAGATTTCGACGGTCATCTTCTTCGGTTTGAGCAATCAGGTTCTCGGCTATCCGGATCATTTGCCGGAGGCCGCCGACGCATTCAAGCGGCACGTTTTCAACTTCGGCTCGATCGAGACGTACGACCCCAGTCAGGTCCAAAAAGGGAACGACACGCTCGCGAAGCTCGTCCCGGGCCGGACCGTGCGCGTGCAGGCGATCGCAAAGACCGAACTCGATAAGCTCAAGCTCGACGAGGTCATCGCGCGCTACGTTCTCGGCGTGCGCGAGCGCAACGTTCGCGTCGTCTATCTGCGCCCGTGGGGCCACCAAGACGGCAATCTCTCGATCGAGGCAACCAATGTCGAGATGGTCAAGCAGATCGCCGACGAGCTGCGGGCTGAGGGTTTCCGGCTGGGGCGGGCGACTCCGATCCCGCTCTATCACGGCAACAATCGCGCGCTCGTCGGTCTCGCGGCACTCGCGGTACCGTCGATTTTCGTCCTGCTCCTCGATTTCTTCGGATGGTATCGGCGCCGCTGGGCTGTCGTTGCCTACGCTCTCACGGTTCTGCTGTACGTTGCCGGCATCGTCACGCATCACGACGCGTTCGCACGCTCCGCGATCGCGCTGGCCGGCGCGTTGCTCTTTGCGACCGCGGCGTTGCTGATCCTGATTCCGGCGTGGAACGAAAGGCCTTCGGCGAGCCGCGGAACCCAGCTGGCTCGCAGCCTCGGTTGGACGCTCGCGGCGACCGGCGTTGCGCTGCTCGGAGCGCTCGTCGTCGTCGGCGTGATGAGCTCGCCGCTGGCGATGGAAGAGATCGAACGCTTCCGCGGCGTGCGGCTCGTGCTCGCGTTACCGCCGCTCATCGCGCTGGGGCTCTACCTCTTCGACAAAAGGTTCGGCGCGGGCGCGCAGCGTCCACGCGACGTGTTCCTCTCGCCGGTACTCGCCTATCAGCTCCTCGCCGGAATCGTCATCGTCGCGCTCGGCGTCCTCATGCTGGTGCGCAGCGGAAACGAGAGCGATGTCTCCCCTTCGCCGTTCGAACTCTCGCTACGGCACGCGCTCACCCACGTGCTGAGCGTGCGCCCGCGCTTTAAGGAGTTTTTGATCGGCTTTCCATGCATGATGCTGCTTCCGGCCCTGCTGCCACGTCACCGGCGCGCGATTGGCTGGCTGCTGGCGTTGGGCATTGGGGTTGGCATCGGCGACGTCATCGACACGTTCTCGCATCTGCACACGCCGCTTGAGATCTCGTTGCTGCGCATCGTCAACGGTCTCGTCATCGGCGTCATTATCGGTGCATGTGCAATCTGGGTCTATCGCCGCGTTCCGGCAAGCTCGCAGTGATGGCGCGCGTCTTGCTCTCGGGCTACTACGGTTTTGGCAATCTCGGCGACGAAGCGCTGCTGGAGGTAATCGTCGAGCGCATGCGCCGGCGCTTTCCGTCGGCACAGCTCGAAGTGCTCTCGGCAACGCCGCAAGCGACCGCGGAACACCATCGCGTTGCAACGACGGCGCGTTGGGACTGGCGGGCTATTCGCGCTGCGATCGTGAGAGCCGACGTCGTGCTCTCCGGCGGCGGCGGCTTACTGCAGAACGCGACGAGCCTGCGTAGCCTGCTCTATTACGCGGGCATCCTGCGCGAGGCAATTCGCGCGCGGCGCAAGACGATGGTCTTCGCGCAATCGGTCGGGCCGCTCGATTTTTGGGGTCGCCTCCTCGTGCGTCAGTTTTGTAAAGGGCTCGATCGCGCGACCGTGCGCGATGAACGATCGGTTCGGCTGTTACGCGAGCTGGTTTCGCGGACGCCGATCGAACGCACGGCGGATCCGGTTTTTTTATATGAATGCCCCCAAGGAGAGGCCGACCTCGCGAGCGAGGGCTTGGGACCCGAAAGCGGCGCGTACGCGGTCGTCAGCGTGCGCACTGCAACGGCGTTCCGCGATGGCCCGGCAATTATCGGGCGTGCCGTTGACCGGCTGGCGCAGCGTCACGACATTCGCGCGGCATTCCTAGCTCTGGGGGGAGCCGCCGATGCCGCAGTTTCGACCGACGTCATCCGCGCCTGCACATCGAACCCGGTGCTCTTGCCGGAATGCACGCTCGCGAAAACGGCCTCGATTCTTCGCGGCGCCAGTGTCGTCGTCGGCATGCGCTTCCACTCCCTCGTTCTTGCCGCACGCTATGCGGTGCCGTTTCTCGCGATTGCATACGATCCCAAGGTCAGCGCGCTCTGCGAAGATCTGGAGTATCCGTTGGCGCCGCTTTGGCGCATCGGCGAGCGACGCCTCAGCGAGGCCGCGATCGACGATCTCGTCGACCGCCTGGTGAACGAGCGCGACGCGCTCTCGGCGGAATTGGCGCGGCGTCGCGAATCCGTGCAAGCCGCGGCAGAACGAAATTTCGACGTGCTCGGCGAGCTTCTGCGCAAGGGTAGCGGCGATGGATTATAGGGCGACGCTCAATCTGCCCAAGACCGGCTTCCCCATGAAGGCGGAGCTTCCGAAGCGCGAGCCCCAGTGGCTCGCATGGTGGCGGGATCGCCGGACGTACGAACGTCGTTTGGAACGCAACGCTTCGAACGGAGCGTGGATCCTGCACGACGGGCCTCCCTATGCCAACGCCGATCTGCACATGGGGCACTTCCTCAACATGGTGCTCAAGGACGTTTTCGT
>CAVWOR010000010.1:0-541958 GCA_963756635.1 Vulcanimicrobiota bacterium | reverse complement strand
ACACTGGAGTGTTCAGAACGCCCACGCCGCGGCATAGCGCTATTTCTTGCTGACCGTTGCTCCGGCCGGCGCGCTGAGTCCGCCGATGCTCTTTCTCGGTGCGCCGCCCTTGGGATAACGCCAAAATATGACGCTCCCGGCGGAATTTGGCCCGATGACCTTAGGGCCCTGGATCCAGAACTGCATGACGTCGCTCGAACCATCGAGCGGCGTCGAGCCGACCTCGGTCCCGGTGCTCCCGCTGATGGCAAACTCATAAATTTCCGTGCCCTGACTCGATGGAGCTCGCCGGTCGCCCACTGCCACGTGCTTGCCGTCCCACTGCACGCCGCCGGGAATTTGGAACGATTGACCGAGCGTAATGCTCTTGAACGTCGTGCCGCCGGCCGGGAGTTCGGCGAACTCGAAGGCGTTGGTATGGTTGGTGTTGCCGTCGACGTAGAGGTTGCCCTTGTCGTCGTAACCGCAGAAATAGTAAAAGAAGATGTTTGAAGCGGTATAAAGCTTGGGACTGCCCTTGGCGCGCTTGTAGATCGAGACGCTGCCGGCGTCGCTTCCCAACGATTGGTTGGTGACGGCCAGGTTCCCGGTCTTCGGATCGACGGAGCAGCTTAAGGGGTACCAGCCCGAATCGCTCAGGTCCGCGATCGGCGTCGAGCCGCCGTGCGGATATTCGAGAATATCATACGCTCCCGTGTTCACAACGAAAACGTTGCCCGCCGCGTCGACGCACTCGCCGTGAGGAGCGGCGAACCCCGTTAGGGTGCCCTTCAATTTGCCTTTCGGATACGAGTAGACGTCAACGTCGTCCGTTCCGAAATCGGAGATGTAGAGGAGGTCGTGGTTCTTTGCGTCGGGCGACATCCACGACGGATTGTGGTCGGGATGAATCGCAGGCGTGCCAAGCGGCTGACTCGATGGAGCGAGCTGCGGGGCGCCGCAACCGGCAAGGAGTGCAACGGCCACGAGAACGCCCGAAGCGTGCCGGGTCGTTCTTAAAATTGGTATCATACGGCGCCCTTTCGAAGGCAGCATGCGCGACACCCTGCGCGAAGGGCGGGTTAACTTTCGCGCGAACCAACCTGCATGCGACGCATTTTGCTTTGCGCGGGCTTTGCGCTCGCCATCTGCATCGTTCGACCCTCCTATGCCGCAGCTCAGAGTGACGCCGCGGCCGCCCCACCGGCCGACTATGCAACGTTTACAAAGGGCCTCACTCCGCAGCGCGGCCTCTTCACGCTTTGGCGTAAGAATGCCAAGGTCTATATCGAGCTGACCAAAGACCAGCTCGATGCAGACTTTATCCAGACTGCCGTTCCCGCCAATGGCGTCGGCGGCTTGGTCGTGACGCCCGGCCTGCCGTACGTGGAGTTCCCCACCGCGCGCATCGTCCGATTCACGCGAGCCAACGACAAGATCGTCGTCACCTGGCCGAACACATCGTTCATCGCCGCGAACGGCACGGCGGGCGCTCGCGCCGTCGCCGCTTCCTTCGCGCCGTCGGTTATTGCGACCGCAGCCGTCGTTGCGCAGGATGCGGCGAGCGGGCGGCTCGTCTTTGATGGGTCGTATTTACTCGGAGACGTTCTCGATCTCACCGACCAGTTTCGGCAAGCGCTCAACACCGATGCGAAGCCCGGATCGGCCTATCGTCTCGACGATACGCGCACCTATTTCGGGCCCACCAAGGCCTTTCCGGAGAACGTGATCGTCGAAGCCGATCAAACCTTCACCTCCGCGATGCCACCCGATGTATTGGACAACGTGATCGACGCACGCGCGATCCAAATCGACGTTAAGTACAACATCGCCAAAGCGCCGGCGCCGGGAAGCTACATGCCGCGCCTGGCCGACGATCGCGTCGGTTACTATCCGAACATTCAGCTTCAGTTCGACAGCGACAACGTTCGCGAGCGCCAAGTGCGTACGATCGTACGCTGGAACGTCGCGCGCCATCCGATGGTCTACTACATCAGCAACACCGTGCCGGTGCAGTATCGCCAGACGATCCGCGACGCACTGCTCACATGGAATCGAGCCTTCGCGGCGGTCGGCTATCCAAACGCGGTCGTCGTGAAAGACCAGCCCGACGATCCGGAGTGGGATCCCGACGACATCCGCTACAACACGGTACATTGGCTAACCAGTGCATACGGCGGCGCCTACGCCCAAGCCGGCTTGGTCTGGGATCCGCGCACCGGCGAGATGATTCACACCTCGATCGTGGTCGACGCGGATCTCATGCGTTTCGGTTATCTCGAAGGCGCCGACTTCACACAGCCGGTGCGCGCGCTCGGCGGTGCCGGCGGAATGCCGGGCGAAGCGGCCTACGCTGCGGGCGCTAAAGCCTCCGCGATGTTCGGGTTATCCGCGTTGTGGGCCATGGACGAAATCCCGGCCTGGCAACTGCCCCCAAACTATGCGCAAAATTTCTTGAAGGCGATCGTGCTCCACGAATCGGGTCATAACTGGGGGTTGCAGCACAACTTCATCGCATCGGAAGCGTACACGGCGGCGCAGATTCGCTCGAGGAGCTTCACCGAGCGTTACGGACTCGCGAATTCGGTGATGGAGTACACGCCCACCAACGTCTGGCCGAAAGGCATGTCGGGCGGCCTGTACTTTCAGACCGTGCTCGGGCCGTACGATTACTATGCGATCAAGTATGGTTACGCTCCGATCCCCGGCGCGACGACGCCCGAGCAAGAGCGGCCGACGCTCCTGCGATGGGCCTCTGCGTGGTCGAATCCTTGGCGCCGGTTTGCGATGGACGAAGACGTTCATTGGGAGTCGGGCCATGCCATCGATCCGCGCGTCGACCAGTTCGATCTCACCAGCGATAATCTCAGTTGGTGTCAGGCGCAGTTACGGATCGTGAATACCATCCTGCAAAACCTGCCACGGCGCTACCAACAGAGCGAGCAGAGCCACGATCCGCTCCGCCAGGCGTTCGAAGGCGTGCTCTTTCCGTATTTCGTCTGCACGCGAGTCGCTTGGCACTACATTGGGGGCGAGCAGCTCTCGCGCGCGCACATCGGCGACCCCAACGCGACGGCTCCGCTCGTGCCCATCCCGCGAAGTGAATCGAGGCGCGCCTTTGCTTTTCTCGACGCGCACCTCTTTTCGCCGGCGGCGTGGAACCTGTCGCCGGGTCTTCTCCGGCAGCTGGTCTACTCCGAGTGGGTGACGGATCTACCCCAGCCCTTGTGGGCTTACAATCCGCCGGTTCGTCACGACGAGCCCGTCGCTCAAATCGCCGAAGCGTTGCAGCAGCAAACGATAAAATCGATGTTTAACCCGGTCCTGCTCCAGCGCCTCGACGATCTATCGTTGAAGTATAGCAGCGGGAGCACGATGAGCTTGAGTGACGTATTCGCTTGGACGCAAGCCGCCGTCTTTGGGAATCTGCGGGGGAAGCACCCCGATTCGATGGGCGAGGTGCATCGGAGCCTGCAGCAATGGTACGCGCGCATGTTGGCGCAGATGCTGCTCGCGCCGAGACCGGGAACGCCATACGACGCGCAATCGCTCGCGCGAGCCGAACTCGTCGCCGTTCGAGACGAATCCCGGGCGGCGCGGGACCGATTGGGACTCGACGATCTAACCAAAGCCCATCTCGCGGCACTCGAATCCGTCGCAGATCAAGCCCTGTCCGCGAGAATGGTTATCCCACCCGTACCAGCGCCGACTTCGATGTCCCCGTAACGCGAGGGAGTGCCTCGCCGAGTACTTCCGCGACGTCGCCCGCCACGACGCCGATGCGCCGTTTCTTCTGCGCCCGCTGCCCCGCCAGGCCGTGCCAATACGCGGCCGCTCGAGCGGCGTCGACCGGCGCCAGCCCCTGCGCGAGCAGTGTGGCGATGATTCCGGTAAGAACGTCACCCGTGCCGGCCGTTGCGAGCGCACTCGTTCCGGTCGGATTGATGTGCACTGGCCCGTTGCCGTCGTAGATCAGCGTGTCGGATCCTTTGAGCAGCGTCGTGATGCCGGTGTCGTCGACGAATTCGCGGATGCGATCGAGGCGCGTTCCGGGTGCGATCGTACCGCGGCCCGATAAGCGCGCGAACTCCCCGGCATGCGGCGTCACGACGCACGGCTTACCGGCCAGCAGATCGAGCCGCTTGCTCAAATGAAAGAGCCCGCTTGCATCAACGACGATCGGCAGCTGATTTGCGGTGAGAAAACGTGTGAAAATCTGCCCCGTGCGATCGTCCAACCCCAAACCCGGCCCGATCGCGACGGCGCCGTTGCGCCTCGATATCTCGACGAGTTCCTCGGCAATCGCCTCCGGAGATGCCTCGTCGGTAAGTTCGACAACGACTTGCTCGACGAGATGCATGCGCAGGAGGTTCTGCGCCGAGCTCGGCGTCGCCACCGTCACATACCCCGCTCCAGCCCGCGCCGCGCCGCGCGCGCATAGCACGGCAGCACCCGGAAACTGTGCCGACCCGGCGATGATCAGCGGCGCACCCGCCGCGTACTTCTGGGTGTCGGACGCGCGATGGGGCAGCAGCCGCAGGAACGCCTCGTCGTCGAGCGTTGCGAACTCGCGCGGTTGGGCGGCAAGCGTCGCGTCGTCGATTCCGATCCGCCCGCACCAAAGCTCGCCGGCGTACTCGCGCGCCGGTTCGAGCAACAAGCCGGGCTTAACCGCGGCCAGCGTAACGGTCACGGTGGCACGAACCGCGTCCTCGCCGGCTGCGCCGGTCAGGGCATCGACTCCGCTTGGAATATCAATCGCCACCACCGGCCCTTTGCGCGCGTCGAGCGCGCGGGCGAGGTGCCGATAGTTCTCCGGGAGCGGAAGGCGTGCGCCGGTCCCAAAGAGGCCGTCGACTCCGACCGCATCGTCGAGCAACGCTCGCGCCTCGTTCTCGTCGGCAGGTAACGGCCGCATCGCCACGCCCGCCGTCGCTGCACGTGCCTCGGCCGCAGCGCGCGCCTCCGAGCGGCGCCCGGCGAGATCGGCGGCGATCGTGCACTCATAGGTGGGCGAAAGTTCGGCCAGCGCGGCAAAGGCGTCACCGCCGTTATTGCCGGGCCCCGCAAAGGCGACGATCGGCGTTTCAGGGCCCGTCAGCGCACGGATGCACTCTGCGATGCATCTGCCGGCGTTTTGCATGAGCGCGTCCTCGCCAACCCGCGCGATCGCCTGCGCGTCGGCTGCGCGCATTACGTCCGGCGTCAGAACGTAGATCACGATTCCAAAATAACCAACGCCGCGGCCGCCGTTGCGGTGTGCGTAATGGTGAGGTGAATCGCTCGCACGCCGCGCCGGCGCATCAGTGGTTCGGCACGGTCGCGCAGCTCAATCGTCGGCTTGCCACTGCGCTCGTGCGCGACGCCGACGCAGCGCCACGGTATCGCGTGTCCGAAGGCCTTGCGCGTCGCTTCCTTCGCCGCGAAGAACCCGGCGAGCCGCTCCGGCCAGTTGCGCTTGCGCATCGCGTAGGCCATCTCGCCTTCCGTGTAAATCTTGCGCGCAAACCACGCCAGCGCAGCTGCATCGAAACGATAGCGCGCGACGTCGGCAACGTCCATTCCGACTCCAACGATCACCGCGACGACTTCTACGCACGGCTTGCTTGTCATCTTAAGAATGGTTATGAAGCCCTTTAGCAAGTTTTGCGTCGGCTCGTGGCGAACGACCCACTACGAGATGGACTCGCAGATAGGCATCGTGCCGATCAATACCGTCGACGCTGCGTTCTTGGACCGTCTCGCTCCCTGTCTCGAGGAACGCTTTCTCGCGAGCGCGCGCGTCGAGCGTTCGCTCGTCGTGCCGCGCAGCACGCTCAACCCAACGCGCGGTCAGTTATTCGTATCCACGCTCACGTTAAGAGTGCGGCGCGCGCATCCCGATCCCAATGGCGTCCTTTTGACGATTACCGACTTCGATCTCTACAAGACCTCGCACCGCTTCGTCTTCGGCGACGCCGACGAGACGCAGGGCCTCGCGATCGTCTCGGTACATCGGCTGCGCTGCGAGTTCTACGGCGAGCCGGGCGACACGAACCTGCTCTTTCAGCGGACGCTCAAGGAGTCTATTCACGAGTTAGGACACGCATTTGGTCTCAAACACTGCTATAACGTGCGCTGCGCGATGTACTACTCAAACTCCATTTTCGAGACGGACAACAAAATGCCGCATTTTTGTGAGGTCTGCGACCGACGCCTGACGCGCGCACGCAACGAGCGCTCGTAGCCTAGCGAAGAACGCGCGCGTCGGCGAGAGAAACGGTTTCGCGCGTACCGTTCTCACGGACAACGCGCAAACCGCCGCCGCTTGCAAGCCCCTGGGCGATCGCTTCAAAAGCTTGCGTTTCACCATCGACCTGGATGCGATACCGCCGCCCCGGAAGCAGCGCGGCCTCATCCCATCGCGCGCAGACGCGCTGCGGTGAATCGATTGCCGCGAGCGTGTGCCCGTATTCGAGCAGGATTGCGCGCAGCAGTGCGGCGCGGTCGAGGGAGGCGACGTCATCGCAGAAGCCCGGAGGCGGTTCGATGCCGCCATCGGCGCCCGGCCGCCGTACGTTGATCCCAATGCCGCACGCCACTCGCGCCTCCGCCCCGCTGACGGAGGACTGGCAGAGCACGCCCGCAAGTTTGCGGTCGCCCAGCAACAGATCGTTGGGCCACTGCAGCTCCGCCGTCACGCCGAACTCGAGCAACGCCTTGCGCACCGCAAGAGCCGTCCAATACGGAACGATCCAAAGCGCATCGGCAGCGACGCTGCGTGGCAAGATCGTGGTAAAGAGCAGCGCGCTCCCCGCCGGCGCCAGCCAGGTGCGTCCCTTTCGTCCGGCCCCACGCCGCTGATACTCGGCGACGATCGTGTGGCCGCCGAAACGCGCGTCGCCGAGCAGCGTCGCCGCATCGGCGTTCGTGCTCTCGGTTTCTTCCACGTAGGCAATCGACGCGAAGGCCGTCCCCTTCAGCTCCCGCGCCACCGCCTCATACGGTCCTGCTTGTAGTGCCACTGGGATGCAGAGCCTTCGACTTGGCCGGGGACAAGCTTTGCCGAAGGATGACTACGGCGCCAACCCCAAAGGGGCTCGTATGGCTATCGAACGTACGCTCATTCTCTGCAAGCCCGATGCCGTCTCGCGCGGACTCATCGGCGAAATTACCACCCGTATCGAGCGCCGCGGCTACATTATCCTGGCGATGAGGCTGCTGCAGCTCGACGGCGATCGCGCTCGCGAGCATTACGCCGAACACAAAGGCAAGGCGTTTTTCACCGACCTCGTCGACTTCATCACCAACGGTCCGCTCGTCGCGATGGCGGTCGAGGGAGAACGAGCAATCGAAGGCTGTCGCCAGCTGATCGGAGCGACCGATCCGCACGCGGCCGCGCCCGGCTCGATTCGGGGCGATCTCGCTCAGACGATCGGGCGCAATCTTGTGCACGGAAGCGACAGCGGCGCCAGCGCGGAGCGCGAGTTAAAAATCTTCTTCAACGACAACGACTTCGTTTCACGCCGCCACGATCTCGAACGCTGGATCAAAGAGTAAACGTGGCGCTCGAATCGCTGCGGGGCGGCGGAAATCCGCTGATCGAAGGCGTTCACGCGCGTGAGGTCCTCGATTCGCGCGGCAACCCGACCGTTGCCGTAACGGTCGCAACCAGCTTCGGCGCCGTCGAAGAAGCGATGGTGCCGGCCGGTGCCTCGACGGGCGCAAACGAAGCCGTCGAGCTGCGCGACGGCGACGAGCGGCGCTATCGCGGCAAGGGCGTGCGTAAAGCCATCGAGGCCGTCAACGAAATGCTCGGCCCGGCGATCGAAGGTCTCGACGCTACCGCACAGCGCGAAATCGACGCGCGACTGATCGATATCGATGGCACGCCGAACAAATCGAACCTCGGTGCTAATGCTATTCTCGGCGTCTCGCTCGCGGTCGCGCGCGCCGCAGCGGTGAGCCTTTCCTTACCGCTCTTCCGCTATCTGGGTGGTCCGTCCGCCGCGACGTTGCCCGTTCCGATGATGAACGTCATCAATGGCGGCAAGCACGCCGAGGGAGCGCTCGAGTTTCAAGAATGCATGATCGTTCCGGTCGGCGCCGCTAGCGAAGCCGAAGCCGTGCGCTGCGGCTCGGAAGTCTTTCACGCGATCGGCCAGATCTTGCACGAGCGCGGGCTCCCAACGCTGGTCGGCGACGAGGGTGGTTACGCGCCACCACTCGCAACTCCGCAAGAGGCGCTCGACCTTATCGTCGGCGCGATCGAACGCGCCGGCTACCATGCGGGGAAGGACGTCGCGATCGCACTCGACCCCGCTTCGAGTGAGTTCTATCGAGACGGCAGCTACTATCCGCTTTCGCGCGATCGCTCCGCTACCGCTGACGACATGATCGCGCTCTACGCGCAGCTCTGCGACCGCTATCCGATCGTCTCGATCGAAGACGGCCTCGCCGAAAGCGACTGGGAGGGTTGGAAGAAGCTGACGCAAGCGCTCGGGAATCGCATCCAGCTCGTCGGCGACGATCTCTTTGTGACGAACGTGCAGTTCCTCGAGCGCGGGATCGCGGAAGGCGCCGCCAACGCGATCCTTATCAAAGTCAATCAGATCGGAACGCTCACCGAAACGCTCGATTGCATCGCGATGGCCCAAAAGTCCGGCTACGGAACGGTGATCTCTCATCGTTCGGGCGAAACCGAAGACACCACGATTGCCGACCTCGCCGTCGCTACCGGGGCCGGCCAAATCAAGACCGGCTCGCTTTCGCGCAGCGATCGCACGTCAAAGTACAATCGGCTTATGGCCATCGAAGAGCAACTCGGGCAGGCGGGGCGCTATCCCGGCGCTAAGCTCTACCACGCGCGGGGGCTGAAAGGATCGTAGGTCGTGAGAAAAGCGCGAGTTCTCAGCTGCGCGGTTGCAGTGATGGTTGTCGCGGGATGCCAAGGCGCCGGCGTCTCGCCTCAGACGGCCGTCGGCCTTTCGGAAACAGTTGCGTCTCGTGCCGGCTCGTGGATTTCGCGGGCGAAAACCTCGAGCCTCATTTGGACCATCGACACAAACGTGTACGGGTACTCGTTGAAAGGAAAGCAGGTTGCGGAGCGGACGGGTTTTACCGACGCCGTGAGCTTATGTTCGGATCCGAGCAGCGATCTCTACGTGGTAGACGCCGGTATGAATGTGATTTGGGAATACCATCCCGGGCAGAGCCGGCCGTTTGGTAAGCTTTACGACCTATTCTACACGCCCAATGCGTGCGCGTTTGATCCGACGACCGGCAACCTCGCCGTAGCGAACAGCACAAATGTCGAACTCTTCCCGCCGGCGAGTGGAACCCCGGTGATGTACGAGAACCCGAACATCACGTCCTATTCGTTTCTCGACTACGATAAGTCGGGGAATTTGTACGTCGACGGATACGGCACCGGTTCGAGCTTTCAGCTCGCCGAGCTTCGTGCGGGCGGCAGTAGTTTAACCAGCATCGCCGTGTCGGGCATCGGCAGCGGCGAATATAACGCCGCCGGCCTGATGTGGGACGGGCACGACCTCGCAGTTGCCGACGGATTGAGCGACGTCATCTATCGTATTGCGATCTCGGGGAGCACCGGCACGATCCTCAATACCTGGCATATCGCGGGTTGGAACGCTCACGACGACGCCGTCTTTGCGATTGACGGCAAGAAGCTGCTCTTCCCCGAAAACGGCAAGGTAGAGTTCTTTAGCTATCCACCCAAGAACCGGGCGAAGAAGAGTTTCTCCGGAAACATCGGCGACGTTATCGCGGTCACTCCGGAATTGATTTATTAGCGTGGGCCTGTAGCTCAGCGGTAGAGCGGCCGGCTCATAACTGGTTGCGCGTAGGTTCAAATCCTACCAGGCCCACCACGCAGCGCCCAGCGACTCGGAACAACCGCGCAATAGCAAGCTCGCTAGCTGTGCCTTAGCCGCGCTGGTCGCGGCGACGATCAGATAATCATCAATTACATCAAACATGTCCGCGCGAGCTGCTTTTGATTATTTCTCTATTGCGGCCATGCATGGAGAGGAGCACGCTAGCCGTAGGGTGCTTCCTTCAGTCTCATCTTGAGGTCAATCTATAATGATAAAACTACACACTTTGCGACGCGCGTTGATCCAGCTCGGCCTGCTTGCTGCTCTTATCGGCCAGGCAAGCTGGGCAACAGCCGGTACACTTGGAGGGATCGGCGGCATAATCACAGACGCAAAAACCGGAGCGTCGCTTGTCGGCGTACATCTGAAAATCAGCTCCCCGTCTCAAACGATAACGACGACGACCGACGCCCACGGCCACTACATCGTGTTTTCGTTGCCGCCAGACGAGTACACATTGACGGCCGAAAAGTCTGGTTACGACACGCGATCCGTTTCGGGGTATAGCGTAAGCGCCGACCAAACGCAGCTGTACGACTTGCAACTCGATCCGGGAGCTTCAACAACTTCGGATTGACATCGCAACATCGCTTAAGGTAAGGAAGAGCCGCGCGCGGTTTCGCGAGCGGCTCGATGTATGCAGAGCCTTAGAGCGTCAACAAGAAGACAAGGGCGTTTACGTCTTCGTGCACGTCTCCTTGACCGTGACGACGCGGCCGCTCGTTTCAGTGAACGAAGACGTCATCATCTTCTTCGTGTTGCTTACCACCGTGTACACTTCCGGGGCGTATGAAGCAACGTCGGGTGTCTTCGTTTGGATGACGTACGTATACGTCTTCTTGTTACCAACCGGCATCGGCGCGGTCGCCACGGAGTATGCGCCTAATTCCCCGATCGTTATCCGCACAAAACGCTTTGCAAAGGTATCGTACGTGTATTTTGTTTGGCTGTGAAACTCGCGGGGGATCCAGGACGCTTTGTGGATCGTGTTGTCGCGCACAATCCAGTATCCGCTGGGATCCATCGAGTACACCTCGGTCGTCATGAAGGGCCCAGGGCGCCTGGAACTGGAGTCGCTGCATTGCCACGTGCCGATTAGGAATTTCATGCTCGAAAAGTCAGGCTTGGGGCGAATGGGAACCGGCGTTCCTTCGATTGTTGGAGCGGCGGCGAGCGCGGCGGCGCCGCTTACCATGATCAGCGCGGCCAACGCATAAGCGAAACTACGAGAAACGTTCATAAATTAAAGAAGCCTCCTTAAGCTAGGTAACTTTCTTCGCAGGCAAGCAACAGCTTCCTACAGGAAAGACGGCCTGGTTGCTGTATGCTTACCATCTGAAGGAGAACTTATTGTGAAGCGGAGTTTATCAATTCTTACTCTTGCCGTGCTCTCGCTTACCGCCTGGCAGACCGCTGTAGCCTGCACGGGGATTCGCCTGATCGCCAAGGACGGCAGCGTCGTCGTGGCGCGGACGCTCGAGTTCGGCGCGGACCTCGAATCGAAAGTTGGAGTCTTCCCGGCCGGAACGACCTTCGTGGGCACGCTGCCGAATAACGGCACGGGCATTACCTTTAAGAGCAAGTATGGGATGGTCGGCGCGAATGCATTCGGCCTTCCAGTGCTCGTCGATGGAATCAACGATCAAGGTCTCTATGTCGGCGAATTCTTTTTCCCGGGATCGGCGCAATTTGCCGATGTCACTCCAGAGAACTCATCGCGTGCAATGGCCGGATATCAGTACTCGATGTGGATCCTCGCGAACTTTGCGACCGTCGCCGAAGTCAAGGCCGCCTACGATCGCGTAGCACTCGTGTCGACGGTCCTACCGGCACTGGGGATGGCACCGCCGGTTCATTTTCGCATTATGGATAAGACCGGCGCGGCAGTCGTCGTCGAGCCGATCGGCGGAAAGCTCGTCATCTACGACGATCCGCTCGGCGTTCTCACGAACTCTCCGACGTTCGACTGGCATATGACGAACCTGAGCAACTACGTCGGCCTCTCTGCCGAAAACCGCGCGTCGGTGACGATCCAGGGCGTCACGCTGAACAGCTTCGGCCAAGGGTCGGGCTTCTACGGGATTCCCGGCGATTTCACGCCACCGTCGCGCTTCGTGCGCGCCGTCGCATACGAAGCCGCGGCCGTACAACCGCCAACCGCTGCCGCAGCGGTGCAGCAGGTCTTCCACATCCTCAACAACTTCGACATACCCGTCGGCGCCGTTCGTGACGAAGTGCAGGGAAAGACCATCGACGAGTGGACGCTCTGGACCTCGGCCGAAGACTTAACGAACTTGCAGTTCTACTTCCGAACGTTCAACGATCAATCGCTGCACGGCGTCGACGTCCGCAAAGCCTTGGCGAGCGCGGGTTCGAGCGTCCAGTATCTGCCGATGGAGAGCCAGCAGCCGACGCCGATTACGCCCGTATCGCAGTAGCCGGCGCATGGCGAGCGGGCGCCTCACGCGCGCTGAATTCGAAGGCGTCGTCGAGGAAGCGTTGGCATCGCTTCCAAAACGATTCGCAGATCTCGTTGAGAATGTCGTCGTTTCGGTCGAAGACGAGCCGACCGGCGAGGACCTCGAAGTCGACGGCGATGCCGAAGGTGATTCGGAGCTTCTCGGCATCTACCGCGGCGTAGCGCTCACCGACCGCACGCACGACGCGCCGCTGCTGCCCGATGAAATCGCCATCTTCCGCGGACCGATCGGTCGCGTCGCCCGCACGCGCGATGAGGCGGTCCACCAGGTGCGCGAGACCGTGATCCACGAACTCGGCCATTACTTCGGGCTCGACGACGACGAAATGCCGCATTGACGCTACTAGGAGAAGATCATGAACGACAACCCACTCAGCTTTGCGAAAGACATTCGGCCGATGTTCACCGACTTGGACGTGGACCACATGAAAGCCGCCGGCATCGACCTCTCGAGCCGGGACGACGTCGAAGGCAACGCGGCAAATATTTATATCACGGTCAGCGACGGGAGCATGCCGCCCCCGGGAACGGGCGAAACCTGGTCGCCGGAGATGTGTGCGCGCTTCAAGCAATGGTGGGATCAAGGCTGCAAGCCATGACGGGGCATTGACACCCCGAGCCGGTCGGGCTAGGGTGTTGGAGCAACGCGGCGCCATCGTCTATCGGTTAGGACATCGCCCTTTCAAGGCGGAAAGACGGGTTCGATTCCCGTTGGCGCTATAAAAACTCATATGCTATATGCGTTTCTCACTCGATTCCGTCTAACGGATTCTTGCCGAAGCATCCAAGCCTACAATCCCTGGTCGGCAGCGGCACGCCCAGTAGACCTGCACGCTTCGACCCTAGTCGACGATTCTGGCCGTGCGCACGAAGAATTTGGATGGTCACAGCGAGCCCATTGAAATCGTCGACGTTTACATTCACTCCAGGCTCTCTCGGCGAGTGTAGGCTCTGCTGCGAATGCAGAATAAGAATAATGCGCTGGCTTGTAAGCGAGCCTCGACGCGTTACGTCCAGGTGTCTTCGAGCGGAGAGTACAAACGGCTCAAACATGACGCCCCGGTAGGCAGCCGAGCAAGATGCGAACGTTCGTCGGAGTGTCTACATCCAACGGTCGAGCGGGCTTCCGTCTGCCCTCGGGCCTGCCAGCGCGATCGCAAACGAAGAAAATGCACGGGTCTTCAAGTAGCCTCCTAAAAGTCCCAGGCTTTCCAGGAGAACTGCGTTGGAGAGAGCGCCGCAATCGACGGGCGTCAGCTTAAGCTCCTCGCTAAGGCCGGCAACCATTCGCTTTGCGTCGGCGTCGTCGCCGCAGTAAAAACCGCAAGGATATACATTACCGAATTCTGGCCCACCGTGCTTGGAGGCAAGCAATAGGTCCTCCAGCGTGCAGGCGTTGAACGCCTTCACGACTCGCCCGCCCGCGACTGTTGCGGCCAGCGCCTCGGCCCGGGATGGCTGCGCTCTCAACTCTTCCAAGTCTCGAGGATTGCTGCAATCGATCAAGATTTTGCCGCCGAGGCGAGGGCTTAATGCCGACACCGCTTCCATGTCGCTGCTGCCGAGTAGCACGGCGTAAGCGCCTTCGACATCCTCTGCAGCGTCAGACGTCGAATGGCCGCCAATCCGCGTCCATAGTTCGCACAGCAATTTGCATTTTTCCGCGCTGTCAATCGCGACGATTTCTACCATTGTGCCAACCGGTAAGTCGATGGCGTCGTCCCAACGGCCCGTGCAAAGAGCTGCCCGAAGCGGCTCTGGCTTGGGAAACCAACTTGCGCTGCAATTGCTGCAATCGTGTGATCGCTCGTGCGCAGGAGCATCTTTGCGCGCGCGATGCGCCGCTCGATAACATAACGGTACGGAGCGACTCCGTGGCTTTCCTTGAAGGCATGAGCGAAGCGAGCAACGCTCAACCCCGCGATTGATGCGAGATCCGAAAGCCCAACTTCGAGATCCAATGAACTCTCGATGAAATCGAGGACGGTCTTAAAACGGGTTCCATCAATTGTCGTGCTCGTGATCACGGCGGCGTCTCCTTTCGTTCCTCGCGTTACGCGTCGATGAAGTCGAGCAGCGCGCGGTTCACCTCGTCGGCATGGCTCCAGAGGAGACCGTGTGGTGCCTCCTCGACCAAAACGGTCTTGCTGCGGGAAAGCACTCCATCGAGAAGTTTCCCCGTAGCGTTGAACGGGAAGATCCGGTCCCGACCGCCGGCAATGACGAGCACCGGTACGTCGACCCGCGGCAAGTCGGGGCGAAAGTCGGTCAACCACGCGGTCACGCAGTCAGAGGTGCCCTTCGCTGAAGCGCTCATTCCGACGTTCTGGAAGTTCCGTAGGGCATCAGCGCTCGCGCGTTGGCCACAAACGAGGTCCACATTGAAGCATGTCGCGAGGAATTCTGCGATATAAGCGGCCCGATCGCGTCGAATCGCGTTGATCATGCGATCGAACGTGGCCGCCTCCAAGCCTTCCGGATTGTCAAGTGCTTTCAGCAAATACGGCTGGATCGGCGCAATGAGGGCCACTCGCGTGACACGATGAGAGCCGTACGTGCTTAGATAGCGGACGATCTCACCGGTCCCCATACCGTGACCGGCCAACACGGCTTCGTGAAGAGCGAGTGTCGTAACCAAGGTGTTGAAGTCGCTCGCAAACGTGTCGTAGTCGTAACCGCACGTTGGTTGGCTGGACGACCCGAAGCCGCGCCGATCGTATGCGATAACCGTCCGCAGCACCGGCAACCGCGCGTGCTGCAATGAAATTCGCGGGCGTCGAACTGTTCGTTACACGAGCGGTTGCCGCCGAGCGCGCGTTCGTCTTCGTCGACGATCAATGCGAAGCAGTCTTCGAGATCTGCCGCTGCGTCGAAGGTATTCCGCTTGCCCTCGAGTTGGCCGCTTCGCAACTCGCCCTGTTTGGCCTAAGCGGACTTCGCCGGCAGTTAGGCGAGCATCTCGCAACCCTTGTCGGCGGCAATCGTGACATGCCGACGCGACAGCAGACGCTACGCGCGACACTCGAGTGGAGTCACGCGCTGCTTACGATGCCGGAAAGTGTGCTCTTTCGACGGCTCGCCACTTTTGTGGGCGGCTGCTCCCTCGAAGGTGCGCAGCACGTTTGCGCCTACGGGGACCTCTCGCACGAGACGACGGTGACTGCTCTTTCCGGCCTAGTCGAGAAATCGCTTGCGAGCATCGATGTTGGTCCACCCATCGCACGCTACCGCATGCTCGAAGTGGCCCGCGCATTCGCTTTGGAAAAAGCTTTCGCTTCGGACGAAGGACCGGGGAACGCCCGACGTCATGCCGCCTGGATGGCAGATCTTGGAGATCGCGCAGGCGACGAAGCGCCCTTCGTGCCTCGGCTCGCTTGGCTTGCAAAGTACATTCCGGATCTCGACAATGTCCGCGCCGCACTTACATGGGCCTTGGCCGACGGAGGCGAGCCGCTCTTCGCTTCGCGGATCATTTCTGGCTTCAGATCACTCTGGACCGATTCCGGGCGCCTCGTCGAACTGCGGAACGTTGTCGAAGCGACCCTGGCCTTGATCAGCGAAGCGCAAGACCCCGGCGCCGTTGGCCTGTTGCTCGTGACGCTAACGAGAGTCCAGCAGGGCGCCGATCGCCACGACACCGCGCAGCGCGCAATCCGTCTGCTCACCGACGCTGACGACCCGATCGGACTCGCCTCGGCGTTCGTGCGCCTCGGAGAGAGCTACCGAACCTCAGGCGATGCTGAAAGTGCGCAAACCGCGTTCAGCCGCGCCGCTTCACTTTACGAGCAAACTCGAATGGCGCGCTCGCTATTGAGAGGGTACGTTCACTATCAGCGCGCCTGTACATTTAGCGACACGGGCGACCTCGACAGCGCCATTCGTGAAATCCAGTGTTTTCGGGATCTTGCCCAAGAATTTGACGATCGGCCGAGCGTCGTCAGTTGTCACATGTTCATGGCTGACGTGCATTTCCAAAATGGCGATATGCGCGCTGCAATCCAAGTTGCCAACGAATCGCTCGAGTTGTTTGACGACGACGAGCTCAAGGCCACCTTCTCAATAGTTCGCTTGCTCCTCCTCGTCAATCGCTCACTCTACCGACTTGCCACCGGGGATACCGACGGCGCCTTCTGGGATGCATCTGAATCCCTGCTCGCAGTGCGCAAGTTCGATCCTCTTCATCTGATGTTCGAGAACCGGGCCGCGGTCTATGCAACTCAACATCTGGCGACCGTCGCGGCTCTACGCGGGCATGTCATCCGCGCGGCCCGTCTTCTCGGACACGTCGATGCAATGGCTAAGCATAGCGGCATCGTCCGCCCCAAGACGGAGCAGATCGGATACGATCTGCTGCTTTCATCGCTACGTAAACAAGCGTCGGATGAACTGATTGCCGCGCATAGTGCAGAGGGGGCACTCCTGTCCCAAGACGCTGCAATCGAGCTGGCCGTCGCGGACGTTGAGGTCCCATTACTCTCCAGCTTCGGCTGCCAACGCCCCGACGACGGCGATATTCGGCAGTAGATCCTGCGGCAGCCCGTGCCGCTGTGCCAGATACTCAGGGCTGTTATAAGAGATCCACACCTTTCCTTGAGAATCTTCCGCCACGAGAATCTTCAAAGGAAGGTCGATGGCGATGCTCGGTGCGGCCAGCATCAGGGGCGTGCCGCTCTTCGGATTGCCGAAGATCAGCAGCTTGGTGGGCGGCATCTTCAGTCCCACCTTGGCGGCTTCTCCGCTGTGGTCGATCAGGACAAACAGCTTCACTCCCTTGGATTGCAGAATAGCCTCGAGTTTATTTACCGTTTCGTCCACGGAGTGCCGGCTCGGAATGGTCACGATTCCCTCATCCTTCTGGACGGCTGCGGATGCCGACGGAGCAAACGCGAGCAGTAATATGGCAAGAAACAAGTATTTCACAACGCGGCTCCTTTCACTTCAAATCATTCTTACTCATAAATCAGCGTGTATCCATTCTGCTCCAGCTGAGTCACCCTGGCCATGGCATCGGTGTCCACCTTTACTCCGGGAAGCAGGTCTGCATTCATCCAATGGTTGGCTGCAGCGGTCGCGCCGCACAGCTCGAATTGTATGCCCTGCTTCATCAGCTCGACGATGAGCTTTCCGTAAGGATTCCCCGTTTGAACGTGGCGATTGGCATTATACGAATCGTCATTCAGCACGAGATAAGCAGCGTCTCCGTGAAAGACGGCTATGATGTTGCGTTCGGCGTTCGAGTCGCTGAGATCGCTGGCGAGAATATGCATGTCGCCGAGGACGAAAGGCATATCACCAACGAGTACCAAGTTGCCGATATCGAACACGACGTTCGCCTTCTCTAACTTCACGGGAACGTCGATGTGAAGTTGCTGACGTGTCTGAGCGCCGGTTTCTCCCGCGTATGCCGCACCAAAACCGGCAAAGAAGAACACAGCCACCAGAGCCATTAACCTTGTCTTCTTATACATGAAACCGTACCTCCTGAGCCGTAGCTCTTGGTCGGGTCCTCGTGACCGGGACGTCCGATTTGGAATCCCGAGGACCTCATTCACCGAGAATAGCCATTAAAAATACGCCCGTCTATCAGGATCTTGTCGTCTTGGCGATGCTGGGCACGACCGTTACGAAGGCAACAGTATCGTGATAGACGGCAGCAGCTTGAAGCGCTATCATCGGTACGTGAGAAGAGGTAGGGGCTTGATGATTGGAAAGCGTTACCGTCTGCCGATTTTGATTCTGGCCTGCATTGCTTTACCGGTGCTGGCGAGAGCGTCGGATACCGCCTTTACCGCTCAAATCGATGCAGCGATGATGAAGATGATGAATGCGATGAACGTGCGCCCGTCCGGCAATGTTGACAGAGATTTTGTGGCCATGATGGTGCCCCACCACCAAGGAGCGATCGAGATGTCGGAGGCGGAGCTGCGCTACGGCCACAACGAGCAACTCCGGCGTCTCGCCCAAGAAATCATCGTAACGCAGCAGGAAGAGATCTCCGCGATGCGACTCGCCGTCCACGAACCGCTGCCGTCATCTACTCCAGTGCCAGACCAGACGCCGAAAGAACAGGAGTATTAGTATGAGGCTATTATTTGCAGCGGCCGTACCGATCGCGTTGGCGTGGGCCACCAGCTCTGTCGCATTTGCGGGACAAGCCCCCTCCGCGGCGGCTTCACCGGATATCCCGATCACTCACCGCGACCGGGTATACGCAGCAGAACAGTTTTCAAACACGGTTTCAGTCATCGACCCTGTCGACAACAAGCTTTTGGGTGTCATTCGGCTAGGCGATCCGCTCCCCGCCGATTTGAGCCCGTTGTATACCGGGCAGCTGCTCGTGCACGGCATGGGCTTACAACGCTGAACCGCTAGAGAGGGGGAGAATCGTCTGTGTTGAACGATCTCGAACCGCCATTGAGCGAGCAACGCGGAGGCAGCTTACGGCGATGATTCGGCAGATCGCGATCGCACTAAGGCAGCTTGTAGCTTCGACAAGCAGCTCTAAGGCCGCTCGTATGACAGGTTGCGAGTCAGACCCTCGGCAAAGGGGCCAACCGGCTCTGCCAGCTCGAGTCTTCGCGGCGATATCGCTTCTGGCGATCATCGCATCGGCTCTAACCGGTGGTGCGAACGCGGCAAAACCGCGGGCGATGGCTTCGCCAGCGGATCCTCCAAGCTACGTCACGTGGTATTACGCGACGCCGACTCCTACCCCTAGCCCGATTACTGGAGCGTACGCCGCGATAGGGGGAGCGCTCGGGGCAGGTAATCTCTACAATACTGCGACTAATGGCTTCGGAACGAACGGCACCGCAATTCTAAATACAGGGCAGTGCTATTTCATATGCTATGGCTCACCGGGTACGGTATCCAAAAACGTGCTCGCAATCGGCACCGATCTTTCGACACAATCTTTTATGACACTCGGTGCACCAGATGATTGCCACGGACCCGTTCCGCCGTTTGAGACCCCTCCGCCTTGTCCCGGCGGAGTCACCGACAACCTCTTCGCCCTAGAGAGCTATCCGGCACCTTCGGCCACGCCCACGGTCCTAATCGCCATCGATGCTAACGCAAACTTTGGCGTATTCAACAACATCTACGCAGGTGCTGCGGTCGTCGCCGGGGCCGGTGTGGGGACGCCTAACCCCGTGCCGTCCCCCACAACCGGATCGCTCGTCTCGTATACAGGAAACGGCGCAGGCACTGGCGCGGGCGATATCCTGCTAGGTAGCGCCACAAGCTACGTTAAGTGTGACTACGGCGAGACGACGGCAAGCGATTTAACCTGCAACTCGCCCGTACGATCGGCCGTTTCCGCCTCTTCTTCGCCTGGTCCCGTCCCGCCGTGTTACGAGCACAACGGCAGTTCGTGTGCGGATACATTCCACATCGTTAAGAACGCCAGTGCTCTAAACGTCACGACTAACGGCGCCTGCGCGAATGATACCTGGTGCTCTTTAAGCAGCGCGTCAATCAGCTTTACCGGATCCAATGCCCAGTTTTCAAATAACAAATATAGCTGCGCCTTGAGCTCGCAAACCTCGTATCTGATTAATCTCCTGGCCAATAGCCAAACAACCACCGGCTTCAGCATACAGGCATATAACAATTCCGGGAGTTCCATTCCGAACAATACTGATCTCGGAATCAGCTATGCATGCTACGGGGTTTGACCTTCCGTGTCTAAGCGCCCCTGCCTTCGGTTGGCATCTTCGTTGCCCAAACGGCTTGCCCTAAGCTTCGCAGCGATCGCAATTTTGATATCCGTAAACGCGAAGGTGACAGCGCAGGATTCAACCCCACGCGGCCGCGTAGGACTTGGGCCCACTCCACTCGACCCTCCGAGTTACCTTCCTTGGTACACTTCACCGGCACCCACGATCGCGGCGGCGTACGTAAGCATAGGGGGAGCCTGGGGCTCCGGAAACTTTTACAACACCAGTAACGGGCCGGTCGGCACGGGCGTGCTCGACACAAATCAGTGCTTTTTCATCTGTTTCGGAACGCCCGGTATGGCCTCGCACCATTACCTCGCATACGGAAACGACATAAATCCCACCACAACCGCCGCTCCCGGCTCATTCACGCATCACGGCGCGGCAGACGATTGTAATCAAGACGACAGCTTCCTGTGTCCCGGAGGTGTATCAAATAAGGCTTTTGGCGTAACGGTCATGGTTAGCCCGCTGCCAACAGCCCACAGTGCATACTACGTTGCCTTAGATACAAATGGCAACCTCGGGCTTCTTACCAACCTCTATGCCGGGGCAGCCATTGTCGCGGGCGCCGGCGCGGGAACCCCGAACCCGGTGCCATCGCCGAGCAATGGCTCGCTAGTGTCCTACACAGGCACAGCTACCGGTGAACTCTTACTGGGAAGTAGCGCCAGCAGCGTAAGATGCGACTACGGCGAAACCTCTGCCGGAAATCTCACGTGCAACTCGCCTCTGCGATCGACCTCGTCCGCCGCATCTTCCGCTGGTGCGGTGCCGCCTTGCTATAAAAACGACGGGACTCCCTGTAATGCCACGTTCCATCTCGTTAAGAATAGTAGCTCGCTAAACGTCACGACGAACGGAGCCTGTGCAAATAACACTTGGTGCACCCTAAACAACGCTTCAGTAAGTTTCACCGCCGCCAATGCGCAGTTCGCCAACGATAGATACAACTGTACCCTGAGCTCGACCTCGGCCTATCTGCTCAACCCGCTCGCTAACAATCAGACAACAACCGGATTTCAAATCCAGGCCTTCAATAGCTCCGGTAGCTCAATCGCAGGCGGAAGTGATCTGGGGCTCACGTATGCATGCTTCGGTATCTGAAGGCCGCCCAACGGTTACGTCGGCGAGATTCTGCCAAGAGAGGGTCTCTGATGAATTCCTGCACCACCAAGGCGCATTTCATTACTTTGGTGCTGGCGGCTAGTGTCTCTTCCGGCTGCAGTAATTTCGCGTTTTCAGGCGCACCATCGACGATAACGCCGCAGCTAATCGCAAGTCGCCCAGCAAGAATTGCTAACGGTCGTTCGCCGAACATCGGTTCTAAGACGAACAACGTTTACGTAAGCGAATATGAGAACGGGTCGGATGCACGGGTCCTAGGATACGGTGGAGCGAATCGGCGCGATAAAAAGCCGTCTTGTAGTAGAAAGTCACCTTACGCGCATGACATCGCAATCGACGGAAAGGGTAATGTGATTGTCGCAGGCGGTTTCGGCGTAACTACTGTTTACAACGGCTCGCCTATGTGCGGCAAGAAACTTGGCGTGCTCCCAATCGGATGGGGCGGCCTCGCCGTCGACGCCGCAAGCTCTGACGCAGCCAACGGCACCGTTGCGGTGGCGGCTCTACAAGATGGAAGCGGTCCCGGCAGCATTGAGCTGTGCACGCTAAGGGCCGGTTGCACGGGCAATCTGAAAAACAATGATATGAATTTTGTAATGGGTGTCGCGTTGGCGAATGATGGTGATTGCTGGGCGTCGTCAGAGCAGGGGCCTAGTATGGGTTATGCACCCGTGCTTACATATTTCAAGGGGTGCACCGGCTCCGGTGAGACTGCCAGAGGCTTTCAAAACGCAGCAACCGGCGGTCTTGATCTTGACGATCACGGTAATCTCGTCGTAATCAGCTCCGCGACGCCCGCCGTGTACGTTTACTCCGGGTGTAAGCCTCAATGCAAGCTTGTCGGAGGGCCATTCGCGCTACACGGAACAGCGATGTACGGGCATCTCAACGCCGCGTCAACGAGATTCGTGACTGCCGATACTCACTATGGTCAAGTCGACGTCTATAGGTACACGCCGACTGCGATTACATATTTGTACGCTTTCAACAATGGTATCTCCCCTAGCTCAGGAATTCAAGGGGCTGCATTCGACCCACGTTCCAGGCAATAAGACGCCTCGGGGCGCGAGTCAGCAAACTCCCGAGCCGCAATCTACGACCACAACTCGTTATGTCTCACCGTTAGCAAATTCCGAATCTGCTAACAATTTGCTAACCGCATAGGCCCGACTGGTGCTCGGTGGTCGCGATAAGCTTCGTTTTCGTGCTCAATCGACGCTAGCGGTGACTTGTCGGGACGGCTTTAGTGATTTTCAAGACCTCCGCATTCAACCGCTCCACCGAGTCGACCAGCTAATCTGACCGGCCACGCGAAGAGTCAAGTTGTCACAGATTTGTCACGGAGCGGCCGAATCGCCGCGGTATTGGTCGGAATCGGCTGGAACGGTGAAGCGCCGAAAGCCCGATAAGATAAGCGTTTTCGTCAATGCTCGGGATCGGCCGGGACCGCTGGTTGCGGGTTCGATTCCCGTTGGCGCTACCAAGAACCGCGCGTCTGTGACAGCTTGTGCCGAATAGTCAGCGTCTCCGCTTCGGCGGCGCTGCCGCGGCAAGTAACCCTCTGGGGCCGACAGCGCATGCCAGTAAGGCGGTTCGGGCTGGGAGCGCCTCGGCGAGCGGCGAAACGGCCGGTAATGCTCCCAACTGGGACGGTGACCTTTCTTTTCTCCGATATCGAAGGTTCCACGCAACGCTGGGAGTCACACCGCGAGGCGATGGATGCCGCGCTAAAACGCCACGACGCACATCTGCGCGCCGCGATAGAAGGGCACGGCGGTCATGTCTTCAAGACCGTCGGCGACGCCTTTTGCGGCGTCTTTGCACGCGCATCCGAAGGGATTGCTGCTTGTGTGGACGCGCAGCGCTCGCTCGGCACCGAAGACTTCTCGGCAGTTGGAGGCTTGCGGGTGCGCTGTGCGCTGCATACGGGCGAAGCGGTCGAGCGAAACGGTGATTACTTTGGGCCGGCCGTTAACCGCGTCGCGAGGCTCATGTCCATCGGCTACGGCGGCCAAATACTGGTGTCGGGCGTCACGAGAGATATCGCGCATAGCGCCTTGCCCGCCGGTACCGTGCTTGTCGATCTCGGCTCGCACAGGCTCAAGGACCTTACCGAGGCCGAGCACGTATGGCAGCTTAACGTCGCCGGTTTGCAGGCCGAGTTTGCACCGCTGCGCTCGCTCGATGCGTTGCTCAATAATCTTCCGATTTCGCTAACCACATTCGTCGGCCGCAAGCGCGACGTCGCAGCGGTCGAAGAGCTGCTCGGCCGCCACCGTCTGCTCACGCTCGTCGGTTCCGGCGGCCTCGGCAAGACGCGCCTTGCCTTGCAAGTCGCTGCGGACCTGCTCGATCGATTTCCCGACGGTGTCTGGTTTGCCGACTTAGCGCCAATCACCGATCCAGAGCTGGTCTCCAGCGTCGTCGCTCAATCGCTGAGTATGAGCCAGGAAAGCCGCAGCCTCGACGAGGCGATTCCGCAGTGGCTCAGACGTAAGAAGCTCTTGCTGATTCTCGACAATTGCGAGCACGTCTTGGAGACCACGGCAACGCTCGCGTCCTCGATCGTTCGCGCTGCCTCGAGCGTCTCGATATTGGCCACGTCACGCCAGGCACTGGATATCGCGGGCGAGGTCGTGCATCGGCTTCCGGCGCTTTCGGTGCCTGCCGAAACCACCGGTTTGAAGACTGACGAAGCGCTGCAATACGGTGCGGTTGCACTCTTTGCCGATCGAGCCTATCGCGCCGACACGCGCTTTGCGGTCACCGATGACAACGCGCCCGTCATCGCCGATATCTGCCGCCGCCTCGACGGCATCCCGCTTGCGATCGAGCTCGCCGCCGCGCGCGTGAAAGCGCTCTCCATTCCGCAGCTCGCGAAACGGCTCGACGAACGCTTTAGAAATTCTCACCGGCAGTCGCGACGCTCTGCCGCGTCAGAAGACCTTGAGCGCGCTTATCGATTGGAGCTACGATTTGCTCGCGGCACCGGAGCAACTGTTGTTCGCGCGGTTGGGCATCTTCGCAGGCGGCTTCGGCCTGGATGCCGCAGCGAGCGTCTGCGCCGGCAAGGAGCTCGACGAGCTCGACATCTTGGATTTGCTCGCGTCGCTGACCGACAAGTCGCTGGTCGTCTCCGACACCAGCGGCGATCAGGACCGATACCGCCTGCTCGAGTCCACCGCCGCCTATGCGCTCGAAAAGCTGCGCGCGTTAGACGAGCACGAGGGTCGCAGTCGCCGCCACGCCGAGTACTTCCGCGACCAGGCTGCCGCAGCCGAGGAACGCCGCGGCATAGGATCGGCGTTTGCGTGGCTCGCCGGGGTGGAGCTGGAGCTCGACAACTACCGAGCGGCACTTGAGTGGGCGCTCACGCAAAACAGCGATGCCGTAATGGGCGGAGCAATAACCGGCGCATTGCTCGGGTTTTGGGCCGACGGCGGCCTGACGGCCGAAGGGCGTTATTGGATCGGGCTTGCACTCGAACGCCTGAGCGAAGCCGAGCAGCCGCGAATCGTGGCACGCCTGCACTTCGCACTCGGGATTCTTTCATCCGGAAAGCGGAGATACGATGAAGCGCAGCATGCGCTGAAGCTGTACGAGTCCTTGGGCGATGCCGGCCGGGCGGCTCGAGCGCAGCGGACACTTGCGTTCGCTCTCTATCAGATGGGTGAGCGACTCGACGAGGCAATGACGACGATCGTGCAGGCGCTTGCGACGTCGCGTGAGTGCGGGGACAAGTCGAACGTGGCAGATTGTCTCAACGTGTATGCGTCGCTCGAGTTTAGTCGCGGCGACCTATCCAGGGCTGAAGAGCTCTACTTTCAGACGCTCGCAGCGTACAGGGCACTTGAGGATGAGGCGGGTACGGCGATCGCGCTGGGCAACATTGCCGAGCTGGAATTCGCGGGCGGTCAGGCGGAGCGGGCGTTGGGTTACGTAACCGAAGCGCTCGAGCTCGCATCTCACGGGAAGAACGCGGAAAGCATCGCAACGTACCACGCCAACAGCGCCGCATATCGCATCGCGCTCGGAGACCTCGGCGGAGCGCGTAAAGAAGCTCGGGAGGGATTGCGCCTTGCGCGACAGGCAGAGATCCAAATGGCGGTCGTTATTTTGCTCGAGCATCTGGCCGTACTTTCGTCACTTAATGGCGACAGCCGATCCGCGGCGCGGCTGCTCGGTTACGTGAACGTGCAATGCAGCGAGCTTGGATTGGAACGCGCATCCACGGAGCAACAGGGCCACGACAAGCTCGTCGAGACTATGCGCGAAACACTGAGCGAGCACGAGATTGCAAAACTCGAGGCAGAAGGCGCTACGTGGACCGAAGATCAGGCGGTCGAAGAGGCGCTGAAAGTCTAGGCAGTGCCGCGCGAGCGCGGTTTGCGGCGACGAGGGCCGCCGAATCGGCGCCGCCGGTCACGGCTGAGCAAGCCGTATTTCGGAAATAAATCTCCCTCCTAACCGTTAGGTGCAGTTCAGGCAGCTGATGACGAGGCCCGTCGAGCATTAGTCAAAAGGCCCGGTCGCGGCCTGGACGAAAGGCCCCCGAGTGGCCGAACAACGTCCGCACCTCGCGCGAGAGCTGAACGCTTTCGACGCGACGCTCATCGTCATGGGCGGCATCATCGGAACGGGCATCTTCGTCAATCCGTCGGTCGTTGCGGCGCGCGCGCATACAACCCCGTTGATCTTCACGGCATGGATCGTCGGCGGCATTGTGGCGCTCTTTGGCGGCTTCGTCTTTGCCGAGCTCGCTGCCCGCCGGCCGCAAGTCGGCGGCCTCTACGCATATATGCGCGATGCCTTTCATCCGGTCGTGGCATTTTCGTACGGCTGGACGGCGCTGCTCGTGTCACAGAGCGGCGGTATGGCTCTGGCCGCCATCACGTTTGCGTTGTACTTCAACCCGCTCGCGCTGTGGCACGCCCCCGCGATCGTCTCGGCGGTCGGCATTCTCCTGCTTTTCAGCGTCATCAACTGTTTCGGCGTGAAGGAAGGTGGCATCACGCAGAACCTGTTCATGGTGCTCAAGATCGCGGTAATTCTCGCTCTGGTCGTCGCCGGACTCATCGTCACAGCGGCCGGCGTGCCGGTGGCGCCGGCCTCGGGGCCGGCGATGGGGCTCGGGATGTTCGCTCTGCTCGGGTCAGCGATGATCCCGGTACTTTACGCCTACGACGGCTGGCAAACGGCAAGTTTCATGAGCGGCGAACTCAAAGATCCGCGCCGAACGCTCTCGTACGGGTTGGTGATCGGCGTTCTCGCCGTTGTCGTACTCTACGTTGCCGTGACGATCGTCTGCATTCGCGTGCTGGGTCCCGACAAGCTCGCGCTCTCGTCGGCGCCCGCTACCGACATCATGCATTTGGCAGGCCCGGCGTGGGAGTGGATCATCGCCATGGGCGTGGGCATCTCTACGCTGGGTTTTTTGAGCAATCAGATCCTTACGTCGCCGCGCATCTACTATGCGATGGCGGAGGACGGCGATTTCTTCGCAAGCCTCGCCTGGCTGCACCCAAAGACGGAGGCGCCGATCGTTGCGATCGCGCTGCAGGGCGTCGTAGCTATCGCGATCACCCTTGCTGGAGCCGCCTTCGCAGCGCTGCGCCAAGGGTATCAATCGATTCTCGACGGCGTTGTCGCCATCGATTTTGCGTTCTTCGCACTGGCCGCGCTCGCTGTCTTCGTGTTTCGCAGACGCGATCGTTCCGACGAAGACGTTACCATCGAGGTTCCGGGACATCCGTATACGACGGCGATCTTCGGCGTCGTATGTGCCGGAGTCGTCGCCTACTCGATGGTCGCCTTTCCCAAGGACACGCTGCCCTGCATCGCCGCGCTTGTCAGCGGCGTCCCTATCTATTGGCTCTGGCGACGCTTCAAAAGACGCTAATGCAGGGCCACTTTACGGCGGCGCTACGGTGACGCGCTGAAGGATGAACGGCGTCCCGGGTAATAGACGCGCGGAGCATGACGTGGGCGATAGCAGCGGGCACGGATAACGGAGATCCCGTCATCGTGAGTATCAACGAAGATTTTCGCGATCGTGCTGCGCGCGTCGGACTGACGACGCGCATCTCGGCGCGCTTTCTCGGCGGCTACATGCTGCAGTCGGTCTCGAATCGCGCCGCTTTCGAAGACTCTGTGCAGCCGTTCCTCGATCAGCACGGCGGCGTATTAGTTGCCGGAGTCACGCGGGCCAAGCCAGTGTCCTACACCTTCCATTTCTATTGCCGCTCAAACGAAGTCGATGCTAACGAGATGCCGGTCGGTGAGACACTCAAGCCCGCTTGCACTGTCAGCGTTTACCATGACCCCGAATGGACTGAGTACGAGGCCTGGCTGCCGAGACGGATCGGGCCCTGGGACAAGGTTGTCGCCCCATTTCGGCTCGCGGGCCTGGCGCTTCTAAGTTCGCCGCGTCGAAAATAGAGCGAAACGATCGGCGATTTGATTGTGAACAGCGTGCATAGCAGGCGGAGCTAGCGCCTGCTCCTCTAACGGCCCTCTAACGGATTATGCAAAACTCGCCGGGATTCGACGGGGCTAAAAGGGACTCAAAAACGCGAAGACCCGTACAAGAAAGGATTATCCGGTAATCGACGGGAGTGGCCGGGACCTCGATTCACGGGTTCGATTCCCGTTGGCGCTACCACCAAGGCCCTTATTCTTACTAAACTTTTGTTACTGCAGGCTTATTGAGTGGCCCACATTTGCCTTCGAGGACGCGCGGACGTTTGCGCACCGTCTCAGCGGCGTAATTTGGGCAGAAGTCGTGCATTACTAGGAACAGTCGGGTAACAACATCATAGTGAAAGAGCGAGTTGGCGATCGCGTTCGCGTCTGCTTTCCCGGCGAACCTAAGCTGATGAGGCCTGCAATCCGAAGACCGACTTACGGGGACGTAAGTTCAGCGTTTACGACCACCGTCAGCACGCGTCTTACTCGGGCATGAATAGCGAGCACGACTGCGGCGCTCACTTAGGTCTTTATCGAGTAGACGGTTCCTTTGTCGGCGCCACCCCCGCGGTCGGTCGTCCCATAGAGAGTGCCGTTAACATTAACGAGCCCCGGTAGCGGCTGATAACCTCCGGATCCGCCTTTGAAGGCGTAAAGGACTTTCTCTTCGCCGGACTTGCTGACCGAAAAGACTGTTCCTTTGCCAAATTTACCGCCGCCAGACGTCGTGCCATACAGCGCGCCTTTTATGTCGAGTAAGCTTCCATTCGGGGATGCCCCATCGGCCGCGCCGGTGAATGCGTGCAGCACGGTCTCTTTGCCGGATGCGAGCGCGAAGACGGTGCCAAGATCTTTCTTGCCGCCGAAGCCGGTCGTGCCGTACAGCACGCCGTCGACGTCGATCAGGTTTCCACTCGGCCGCTCACCGTCACTGCCGTCCTCTTTAAAGCTGTAAAGTGTGGTCTTCGTGCCGGAGCTCGTTATTTTGAAAACCGTTCCGCCGTCGTTCGAGCCACCGTAGGAAGTCGTCCCATAGAGCTCACCTTTGACATCGATCACGCTTCCGAGTGGTACGTCACCGTCGTGGCCGCCCTGGAAGGCATAGACGACATTCTCTGCCCCGCCGGTGGTTAACCCGAAAATTGTGCCGCAGCCGCTGTTGCAACGTTTTGAGCCGCCCAGCTGTGTCGCACCGTAAAGCTTACCGTTCAGCACGGCCATCGGGCTTTGGACGGTGGTAGCGCCATCATTTCCGCTTCCGAACGTGTGAAGCCCCATCTCTTTGCCCGCCGCCGTTACCTGGTAAGCCACGTCACTCGTCGTTCCGTAAAACGCGCCATGCAACGCGATGACGCCAGAATCCGGAGTGTTGCCACCCGAGCCCCCGACGAAGCTATACAGCGACGTCTCTCGCCCAGGGGCCAGCAGCTTGAAGAGAGTTCCTAAATCGCTAGTGCCGCCCGTGCCCGTCGTGCCGTAGAAAGCGCCGCCCATGTACACCAAATCCCCGTTGGGCGTATCGCCGTCGGGCGCCCCCTTAAAGCTATAGACGGTCTTGTATGTCGCACTTGCACTCGATTGCCGCGAGAATGTCGGGGCAGCGGGTAGCGAGGATGGGATGCCGCCGGTCTGCGAGCAGGCGGAACACGCCGCCAGGCACGATAGGACGATGGCGCGATTTGAACGCATTTACAGCTCCTTTACTAACCGCTCGGCGAATGCACGAGCTTACTAAGAAAATGCAACGCCCGCTACGCCTAGATCGCCCGTAACGTCGACGTCGCCCTGAAATCGGCCAGCCAGCCGCGGCCCTATCCCGAAAATCCCTGGCCGGTCGGGATTATCGCTTTGCCCCCAAACGCCGGCTTGGCTCGTGCTGGTTCCCACAGCGCCCCTCCCCGTGTCGCTCGTGCCGCTCGTGCCGCTAACACCGTCGTCGGCCGGAGTGTTTCCAAATGTTCCAGGCATAATAACCCTCCAAATTATTTCGACTCGCTACTGCGAAGCTAACACCGGCGCGTGCCGATGGCGTGCCGGGTTAGGGCGCGGTGCCCCGGTAAGAGAGCCCTTTGCCGCACCATCCTCGGAAGCGCGGGGTTTTCATATGGTCAAGACAACGGCACCGTCGGCGAGATCACGTGGGCAGGCGAAGGCTGAATGCCCCTAACTTCCGAGCACTTTATAAGGTTTGACGGGGAAAGTGCGAGCGCCGGCACAACCGGCGAGCAAGTGGACTCCTGGCGCGACGCAGAACGTGGCGTCATGGCCCAAGGTGACGGACTCGCCATTCGGCTGTTTGGGCACGCCGACATCAGTTGGGACGGCCCGCCCTTAAAGTTCGCAAAACGTGCAACGATGCTCGCGATGTTAGCGCATCTCGTGCTGCAGCGTGGCCGAGCAATCTCGCGCGAGTCTCTGGCCTTTACGTTTTTCCGGACGTGGACGAAACTACTGCGCTGGTGGAGCTACGACGCTATCTGTACCTCGCAAACAAAGAGCTTCCCCAGCTCCCCGGTAGCCCGTGGCTTTTCATCGATGCAGAAACGGTATGCTTGAACGCCGCCGATGCATCTATCGACTCGGTCGCCTTCGTCGGCTATCCATTCGTGGTAGTTAAAGAGCCATCTCCTTCGGGATGACCTCCACGGTCAGGTGCGAAGCCCAAATCTCGCCGGGACCGCGCAGCCACGGGCCAAACGCGATCGCGGTTGCATCTTCGCTGACCTGCAAGACGATGGAGAACGGCTGCCATCCTTGCGTCCCGTGAAGCGCTCGGTCACCCATATCGTCGTATTTCCAGTTGCCGCCCTCCGCCGTATTCACGAGAGCCCACAACGCACCGTCCGAAGACGCGCTGGCGATCTTCAGTAAACCAAAGATGTGCACGGCCTTGCCGCGATAGGGAGCGACGTCGAGCGATCCCCACGTCGTTACAGACTGCCGGCCGGCCGGCGCTTGCGAGGAAAAGTCCTCCTCTGGATGCGGGAGCGGTTGCGTGCCGGTTGCGCCCGGAAGCGACCGGCCAGTGTACGTGAGTTCGAGCGCTTGGAGCGCCGCGGTCTTCTCCGTTGCGCGATTCTGCTGCGCAAAATCGGCGCGCTCGATGGTTCGTAAGCCCTTGAGGGCGCTTACCGTTTCCTCCGGCGAGGCGCTACTGCGGCGCAGCGCGGCGCGCAGGCCTGCTTCGAGAACGACGTCTCGACCATCCGCAACGTCTTGTGCGGTAGGTTCCGCTCGGACATCTGGAAGAATGCCGACGCGCTGCAGTGGGCGCCCGTCGGCGTGCGCCACCCCCAAACCGGAAAACGCTAACGTGATGCCGCCCGGCACGGAAAATCCCGTAACGTCGCCGTCTGCGCCGTCCGTCGGTGTCCCGACGAACGTGGTCTTGGTCGCCGCCGAATACTGCAGCGCCGTGTGTTCGGCCTGACTAATTGCGCGCGCGTCGATCAGCATTACGACCGGCTTGAGATAGCGCGAACCTGCTGCGGTATCCAGCAGCTGATAGACGGTCTGAAACGACTGCTGGAAGATTGTGTCGCCATCTTGCACCTGTGGTGCGAGCGCCATAATCATATCGAAGCGCGCCGCTCGCACGCCGGTGGCCAACGTGAGACGCGGGGCGATAAGCGGAAACGTTGCTAGCGGATAGCCGCGATCGTCGAAGATTACCGCGCGTGTCTTCGCTACGCTGGTGAACATTTGGTCGACCGCTTCCGGCGCCAGGCGATCTAAGTCCACGTAACCGACGTTCCCCGGCAGTATGCGCACGATCGCGCCCGTCCGCGAATGCCGCTGTTGCCCGAGAGCGCGACGCAGCTTCGCCGTAAAAACCGTTTTAGAACCTGGCCGCCGCAAGCTGACGGCGATCGTAGAAACCTTTGGACCCGCGAAGATGCTCGTTCCGGGCGCGGAGACGAGGTTGCCCATGGCGTTTTGCGGCGTCGAGCCGTTAACGAGCGGGCGTTGCGCCGCGAGCGCGCGGGCTACCGGTACACCGTCGACGGCCGTGACGATGTCGCCAAGGCGCACTCCGGCCGTCCGGCAAGCCAGCGGATCGATGATGCTGCTCACGACGACTTGGCCGTGGAGATACTGACTCGCCCATGGCACCGTGCCGCCGTACAACTCGTTGGTAAGGAGCCCGTCGACGAAGCCGTGGCCATCGTGGATGAGGGCGTAGTACCCCCGGATCGCGTTGAGGTAACTGCCCTCGGTGGTTGAAGCGCGAACCTCGCGAATCGCCTGAATCGTCGCAGCGTCCCAGTCTTCGTGCATGAGCGCGCGGTACGGGAAGAAGTAGCGGATCGCGTTATATATCCGGAAGACCGCGAAGATGCGATGCGCTTCGTCGGGAAGTGCAGGGGGCTCGTAGCCGTGAGCGGCCGGTTGATTTGCGGGCGGGGCTGCTTGGAAGGCGACGGGGGCGAGCGCGTCGCGTTGGAGCGACTTCGCCGCAACGGCAAGCGCGTCGGATTGCGCCGGAAGCGGCTGTGCAAACGACGCTGCCGGAACCTCGGCGTACTCGCTTACGCGAAACAGCGCGCTTACGCCGTCGGTCATTGTCTCCTGCGATACCTCGCCACCCGCCAGCAGCGGCTGCGCCGCGTTGCTGAAGATGACCGCTCGACCATCGCGGAGCAGCGGCACCGCCAAGTCTGGCACGACAGTGTTACTGCCGGCGAGAAACGCGACGTTGACTGGATTGCGCGCTGTTCCGCGAACCAGCGACGCATCGTCAGAGAGGAAGCCGGCGGTGTAGGGTGAGCCCGGCCTGGAGCTTGGCAGTCCATTGTAGGTGCGGCTGCGATACACGGGCATCTGAAGGTTGCCGTGAACGAGCGCAGTTGCAACAGGCGTTTCACTGAACAGAGAGTCGACCGCGGCTGATTCTTCGTCCGTCTCGTCGCTATCGGCACGCAGGTCTACGATGACTGCCCGATGCGACGCGAGCGAAGCGGCGATGCGCGACTCCTCCGGCGTGAGCTTTGCGTCGTCGGTCGCGGCCAGAGCCGAGGCGTTTACGGCGAGCACCGGTGTTCCGTCCGCGGTGGACGTCAGCGTAAGTCCCGTACCGGCGACGGGGTGCGGCGAAGGTGAAGCTGTCGGCACCACGCGCGTGAGCGGATCGTTCAACATTGCCAGCATGCTCGCCACCGCACCGGCAAACGCTTTTGGTGAAGCGGCCTGCTCGACGCTCGGTATTGCCGAGATCGCCGCTCCATTCCAATCGATCGCGCGATAGGCCAGCCACGGATCGAAGTACGCGATATCGCCCCAGAGGCGCGCTAGCGAGAGCAGCCGCGCGTCAGGATCGCTTGCTGGCGTAGCGGGCGCAGCAGCGATCGGCTGGAGCGTCAAGATGAGGGTCAGAGCCGCAATGCGACGCATGACGTCACCGTTCGACATGAACCGGCACGCGTGCTCTGCGATGACCGCTGACCCCGGCGTCGTTGCCGCGACCGGTGTCATCCTGAGGTGGTCGAAGGACGCGGGCGTCGATTCCCGCTGGCGCTACCAGAAATCTCCCTGCCCGTCGACATTTCCAAGGATGCGCAGATCATCTTCCGGCGCGCGCGGAGTGGCAAAAACGCCGCCGTGCGAATTACCTATGGTCGCATCCTTCGGATCGAAGACGGTGTTGTGCACACGCGCGATAGTGGCACGGGTTGCCGCGGCCTCGATGCGCGCGTTATCGTTCTGCAGCACCCGACCTGGGCGCGCTGCATGGGGGTAGGGACACCCCTCAGTCGGCGTCGGACCTAACCGAACACGCCGAGAGCTTGGCATTATTCGAAGGCGCCCGAGAACCGTATTTAGTGGCCAACAACGCGTTGTTGGCCATCCCGTGACGCTGTTCGCTATTATTCGGAAAGGGGCGGGAACGACGTTTTATGGCCACCAAAGGGAGCCGCCGCACGAACGAAAGATACTGCGCTAGAGCCTACTGACGCTGGGTCACCGCCCAGATAAAAGAGGCGATAACTACCAAAAGAACAGTTCCGCAGATCATTCCGGTTGCGACGACTATCGCGGTCGGCAAGGTCATTAAGGACCCTCCTTTCAGCCTACTCTGCCTACGAGAAGTGGGCTTTTCAGGTTTCGGTCACGCGACGCTAGATTTGCCAAGCAGCGCGATTCAAACTGAGTCGCTACCACCAATCGCACTGCGGATGGCAGCCTCGGCGTGAGCACGGTGAGCAGGAAAGGGGCTCGCGCTCGCATACCATGCGAGCAGCTAGGGCCTACGTTGGTTCTAGCCGATCGCTTATCGCGTGGAAGGAGCAACCTATGAAGCCGTTTTCGATTTGCGGCGCGTTGGGAGCTTGCACGACACTCGCTTTGGTTGTGGGCTGCGGCGGTGCGCAGCTGCAGACTAGTCCTTTTGGGAGTATCTCGCAAAGCACGGTACACTCTGCTCAAAGCGTTCGCGCGCTACGGGTATTTTCTCCGGTATGGGGTCGCTAAATGCCCGGAAACGGACAAAACGTACACGACCGGGGCCTCAAATGGACGTGTGCGAGCGGACACCCTCCTGGCGCATATTTTCGGGGGCCTCGACCGTTCTTTCAAAAATCCGCTTGTCTACGTTGACTGGCCAAAAAACCGCCCTATCCTCGCTTACAAACCTCAACTCATCACTTGCGGGCCGGAGGCAAGTAAGAAACCGTTAGGAAAAATCAGTCAAATCGGGACGCGCCAAATCTCTTCTATGTGCGATCCTAAAACGTCGCGGTGCACCTATCATTACGACGTATTTTTCAAGTACAGTGCCTCGAGGAACCCCCCAGGAACGTGGAACTACGATTACGTTCGCGTCGTTCCGGAGAAACGCATAAAGGGATACGGTCCATTGCCAGACCAATTGGTCGAAGTGCTTCATCATAGTTGAACCAGTAACAGCTACGACGAGCCCGCCCCGACGGGCTCGTCACGACGAGGCTCGGTCTACTTCCGGGCGGCTCGCCACGCGCGCGATCGCTGCAAGAACGACATGTCTCACATCGGGCACCATTTCCAGTGACCCGCCGCTGCACTTTCCTATATAAAGTGAAACGGCGAGCTTTCCCGATTGGTTTTGTTCCGCGCCAGGCTGGCTGTTCAGAGCGTACGAGAACACCGCATCCTCGCGGGGACAGTACACGTAGACCATGCGATAGCCCAGCGTGTCGCCCTCGTAGAACCAGACGGTGTGTCCTTCATGCCGGGATCGGTCAGCTGCACGACGCCCAGCCCGAAGCCGCGCGGATCGGCGCGGGAGGTTTTGGCGATCGGCCGACCTCAGAAAGTAGAGGTAGATGGCGCGAAAGCCGAGCGTGCCCCTTTTGCAGAACCAGAACGTTCTGCCGAACGTCCTATTTTCAACCCATGCGCTTGGGTTTGCATTCGCTGAAGCGGGTGACAGCGGCTGGCTACGCAGCGACCGCTTCTCTAACGGCGATCTAACGGATTACGCAAAACTAGTCGGGATTAGAAGGGACTAGCCGGGACTCAAAAACGCGAAAGCCCGTACAAGAAAGGACCATCCGGTACTAGACGGGAGCGGCCGGGACCCGTGTCATCCTGAGCTCAGCCTGCCCTGAGCTTGTCGAAGGGTCGAAGGACGCGGGTTCGATTCCCGTTGGCGCTATAAAATGTCGCTGGCGCTGCGCGAAGCCTCCCCGATGACGCGCTTACGTTACACGCTGAAAACCCTGTTCGCTGGATCCCTCTTCATCTAGTAGCCTCCCATGTCATTACCGACCTATGCTCACGCCGCGGAAGGGGGGTCGCTAGCGAAGTTTTTCATACACCACGGCCTGGGACACGATCAGAATCGGTCCTTCGCGTGACATCTCGCCAATGACGCGGGCCGGGATCTATTCGTCGTCGTCGACCATTCGCAGCCATCTGGAGCTGGAGTTTGGCTTGACTTTATCGGGCAGAATGCTGCAGGGGAAAGCGATGCCGGGCGGCACCTTGATCTTCGTGAACGGCTGCGCCTTCGACTGGAAGAAGTCGTCGAGATCGTGGAGATACGGCGAGTCATCGGTAGCGCCGAGGGATTTCAGCCCGAACGTCTCTTCGGTGAACTTGAGCAGCGTCGCGAACTCGATATCCGTGTGAGCCACGTACCCATGCTTTGCGTAGGGAGAGACGACGAGAAGCGGCACGCGGAACCCGGGGCCTTCTTGATCGCGCACCACGTAGGGTGGCACGTGATCGTAGTATCCGCCCCAGTCGTCCCACAAGATGAAGATCACCGTCGAGCTCCAGTACTTCTTGTTCAGGCCGATTGCGTTCACGACGTTCGCGACCCACCACGGCCCGCAATACCCCTCCGGCACGCCGGGATGGTCCGACGTGACGAGACCGGGCAAGACCCACGTGACGTCGGCAAGCCCGTGCGCATCTCCGACGTCGGTGAGGAACGTAGATTCGGGCGTGCGAAAGTTAGGTGTGTCGATCCGCGTCGGAAGAAAGGCTTCGAGCGGCGTGCGAAAGTGGCAGAGCGACATCCAGGCACGCGACTTTGGCCAGAGCGATGACTCGCTGATCGAAGAATTGGCGCCGAGCGCGTTGATGTTTGAGCACAGCGAGTGGGCGTAGAGGCGCCACTTTAACCCCGCTTCGTCGACGCGATTGGCGAGGGCCTTATACTTGAAGCACGGGAACGGCCCTCCTGGGTTCTCCATGCCCTGCGCATCGAGTAAGAACGTCGTCGTTTCGTCCGGAGAGTAGCAGCCCCAGGGCGTTAAGGCGCAACCGAGATAGATGGTGCCGCAGTACGATTTGTCCTTGTGGAAATCCGGCGAGTCAACGACGCTGTCGGACTGCGCCGAGAAGAGGTACTGGTGAGCCGTGTACGACTCGCTATTGTGACCCATGAAAAAGTGGTCGCCGAGCGTAAACTGCTGCGCGATATCCCAATAAGGTTTGGTCTGTGGGTAATCAACGTACGAGTAGATGCTGAGGACCGAAGCCGGCGGCGTGTAATCGGGATGCGGCGACGCGGCGACGTTAAAACCATCCATTCTGCACGGCGATCGTTCGCCGACCTTAAACGGCGGTTGGCCGGGGGGCGGATGGCACGCCCAGAGCCACTCCTTATGATAGTTGTTCGGATCCTCGGTGCCTCGCAACGTTCCGAGGTCGACCTTGTTGAGCACGATCTTCTTGCCGTCGCTCGTCCTCCCGCTCGAGGCGGTGTCGGCTCCGGGGAAGGGGTTTGGTCCTCCGAAGATGTTGTCGAACGTCCGGTTCTCTTGAATGACGAAGACGATGTGCGTGATCTTACCGGCCGGAAGCGTGGTACCGGTATTCACCAGCGTACCGGCGGGCAGCGCCGGAAGCGCCGGCCCGGTCGACGGCGCTCTTGCACAAGCGGCGAGTGCGACCGACGCTGTGAGGGCGATCCAAGATCCGCGCAGCATGTGACGCCTCCGTTTCGAAGCAACGTAGAGATATTTGCGAGGAGCGCCGCCGATCCTCCGATCGCTGCCGTCGCCTTCTGCGTCTTTACCAGTTGGCTTTCCGGTGGCCCTTGCGCGCCGCTGTATTGCTGCATCAGCCGACGCCGTAATGACGCTTCTATACGTGCTGCCTCTAACACAATCTCGCTTCTCTTGAACAACGATTGCAGCTTCATTGCCGGAGGCGACACTTTAGCGACTCTCTTCCCAAATGATTTTGATAGCACGCTCGGCGGCGAACTGCGTGCATAGCATGCGGAGCTAGCGCCTGATCCTCTAACGGCCGTCTAACGGATTACGCAAAACTCGGTGGGATTCGAAGGGACTAAAAGGTACTGGAAAGTGCGAAAACCCGTACAAGAAAGGACTAATCGGTATTCGACGGGAGCGGCCGGGACCCCGATTCGCGGGTTCGATTCCCGTTGGCGCTACCAAACGGTCGCCCACTACTCTGACTTTTCACCTCGTTAACGCACTAAGACCGAGTGAGCGTTATGCATTAACCGTTGGGAGTGGCATTAATCGTAGGAACCGCGGGACACGCCGATCTACCAGTGGCCCGCGCTTTGACCCCCATCTACATGGGAAATTTCCCCAGTTACGTACGGAGCGTTTTCCAGATACATCACGGCAGAGACGACGTCTTGGATCTCTCCAATTCGCCCGAGCGGAATCTGCGATTCGAGTCCGGCGTACGATGCCTCCGGATGCGTCCTGATGATTATAGGTGAGACCGCATTGACACGGATGCCACACGACGCATATTCGATCGCGAGGGCCTTTGTCACCGAGTTCAAGCCGCCTTTAGCCAACGATGCTAACGCCGCCGGAACGCCTTTGACAGGTTGTTCGGCTACCGTCGCCGTGATGTTGACGATATGGCCCCAACCTTGGGCCTGCATTACACGCAGCGCACGCTGCGCAATGTGGAAAAAGCCGCCGAGGTTCGTTGAGAGCATCAAGTCATAGTCGACCAGGGTGTACTCTGTGAATGGTTTCGAAATGTAGGCTCCAGCATTATTGACTAGTGTGTCGAGCCGTCCGAATCGATCAACGCCCACGCTCGTAATGAGTTCGGCGGTCTCGGGGTTACTGATGTCGCCGGCAACGCTCAGCACATTCGGGTCTGTGCTGTGCTCGATCGAGAGTGCGCTGGCGACCACTTTGAAGCCCGCATCGCGGTATGCGGCTACTAGGCCCGCGCCGATACCGTGCGAAGCACCGGTAATTATCGCAACTTTTTCATCGATCACGCCAGTAGCCGACCGGGCCGAGCCTCAACCGTACGTGAGATCGGTGCTCTGTCCAACCTCGATAATATAGCCGTCAGGATCGCGGATGTAGCAGCGCGTCTCGCCGTACTTGGCAATCGGTTCCGTGAGGAACTCGGCTCCTCGACTTTTCCATAATTCATAGCACGCTTGAATATCCGCAACGCGGACATTCAAGAAGCTGCTGACCCTATCTGGGTCGGCGGGAACGCTGAGCGTTACCGACGGCTTGTCCGGTGTGGGCCCGCCCCCGACGTTGACAATCAGCCAAGTATTCGCGATCTGAATGTGTCCAGACGCACCCTTGCTGTCGCCTCGACTCAGAATGCGGCCGCCGAAGACCTTTTCATAAAAATCAGCCGATCGGTCGATGTCGGCGACGGTGATAAAATGCGTGACGGTAAATCCCTCCCGCGGCGGCATCTCGTAGCTCTTTTGTTCGATTTGTACTTCGTCCATTAACGACTCCATTTCCGCTAGAGAGTGTTTATACCGACGTTTGGCGCAAGTTTCTTACGTGGTGAGCAGAACCTTACCGATACCGCCCTTCGTGAACGCGGCCTGCGCGGCGCCCGCGTTCTTGAGCTCCTCGCGGCGGCCGATCGGGATCGTCACCTTGCCAGAGATTACGGCATCGGCGATGAAGGCGATGACCGCTGGGTCTTGCGTTGAGCGGAACGAGACGACGCGCACCTTCGGGTAGCCCTTGGCGCCGCCGGGCTCACCCGTCACCGACGCGAACGTCCCGCCGTCCTTGACCTTCGTGAGCAGATCCGTTGCCGTTTTCCCGCGAAGCGCGTTCGCCACGATGTCGACTTGCGGAATTGCCGCGAACGCGACCGGGTCGTCGAGAGCGATCGTTTCGTCCGCGCCGATGCTATCCGCCTGGTCGAGCTGAAAACGCTGCACGCCCGCGATTACGTGCGCGCCCAGTTCCTTCGCCATGTAGACGGCGCAACGACCGACGGCGCCCGCCGCCCCGGAGACTAGCACCGTCTGGCCTGACCGCAACCCGCTCGCGACGGAGATCAATTGGCTGCCCGTGACGCCTACGAGCGGAATCGCGGCCGCGTCGACCAGATCCATCGTCTCCGGCACCTTGGCGAAAAGAGTCGCTTTGTCAGCGACTAGTTCAGCGTACGTGTGGTACGACCACGCGCAGACACGGTCGCCGACCTTGAGGTCGGTGACGCCGTCACCCGTCGCGACCACCGTTCCCGACACGTCCAGGCCGATGATCGCCGGAAAGTGCATCGGCCACCGATCCTGCAAGTCGCCGTTGCGCTCGAGCATGTCTTCCGGGTTGATGCCGATGCCGGCCACTTCAACGAGGACATCGCCCACGCCAAGCTCCGGATCCGGCATGTCTTGATATTTCATCACTTCCGGGCCGCCATACGCGCTCACAACAGATGCTTTCATTTGTCGTTTATCTTATCCATAAGGGACCCCAGCTTTGCTTTGCCCGACCTCGATGAGGTAACCGTCAGGATCGCGGATGTAGCAGCGCGTCTCACCATACTTTTCCAGAGGTTCAGTGAGAAACGTCGCGCCCCGACTCTTCCATAACTTGTAGGACGCTTGAATATCTGCTACACGGATATTCATGAAGCTACTGATCTCATTAGGGTCAGGAGGGGGGCGAAGCGTCACCGTTGGTTTGTCAGGTGTCGGACCGCCCCCAACGTTGATTATGAGCCACGTGTTTGCGATCTTGATGTACGGCGGTGCGTCTCCATCACCCGTGCTCACAATTTCCGCCCCGAAGACGGTTTTGTAGAATTCGGCGGATCGCTCGAGGTCGGTTACCGTGAGAAAGTGAGCGACGGTAAACCCCTCGTGCGGTGGCATGTGATAGCTTTTCTGCTCTACTTGTACTTCGTCCATGATCTCTCCAATTTCGGTTACATCTCAATTCGGCTTGGTTAGTTGTAAGCGTCGACGGCGATGATGGCATCGGCAAAGGCCTGCGGGGCTTCCTGCGGAATGTTGTGGCCGACGCCGCCGGTGATGAGCCGGTAGTCATACTTGCCGGAGAACTTGTTGCGATAGGCTGTGCTGGGCGCGTGGATTGCCCCGTTGGAGTCGCCTTCCATGGTGATGGCCGGCACCGTCACGACCGGTAGCGCGGCCAGCCGCTTTTCGAGCTCGTCATATTTCCGCTCACCATCTGCTAGGCCGAGCCGCCAGCGATAATCGTGCATCACGATGTCAACATGGTCCGGGTTGTTGAAGGAAACTGCTGTGCGGTTGTACGTGGCATCGTCGAATTTCCACTTCGGCGAAGCCTGGTGCCAGATGAACTTATTGAATTCATCGAGGTATTTCGCATAGCCGGCCTTGCCTACTTCAGTGGCGAAGTAGTACTGGTACCAAAATGCGAATGCAGCCTGGGGCGGCCACGGTATCTGGTTGCCGGCGGGGCTGCTAATCAGATAGCCGCTGACGGAAACGATTGCCTTGCAGCGTTCCGGCCATAGTACTGCCATGACGTCCGCTGTGCGCGCGCCCCAGTCAAAGCCGGCGACGGTGGCTTTCTGAATTTTGAGCGCGTCCATCAACGCAATCACGTCGAGGGCTACGGCCGATTGCTGCGCGTTGCGGAACGTCTCGCTCGAAAGAAAGCGCGTCGAGCCGTAGCCGCGGAGATAGGGAACGATGACGCGATAGCCGCGCGCGGCGAGCAAGGGCGCGACCTCGACGTAGCTGTGGATGTCATACGGCCAGCCGTGAAGCAGGACGACCGCGGGGCCGTCGGCAGGGCCGGCTTCGGCGTAGCCGATGTTCAGGAGGCCGGCATTGACTTGTCGTATCGAGGCAAAGGACGTGCTCGTTCCGGCCTGCGCTTTCGCGATGCCGGCGGCGCCAAGCTGCGCGGCCGCGAGGGTTAAGCCGGTGTTGCGCAAGAAGGCACGCCGATCGTAGGTGGGTTTGTTAGACATTGTGTCTCCAATCGTTCGGCCCGCGAGCTTCGGCGGCAACCTCTTGCGACCGCGCCTGAGGCGTCGCATCATGCGTTGCCTGTTCGCAGCGACCGGAACGTAGCGCGAACGTCTTCGGAGAAGAGTTGCGGCTGTTCCCAAGCGGCAAAGTGGCCGCCCACGTCGTGCTTCTTGTAAAACACCAGCTTGGGATATGCTTTTTCCGCCCAGCTCCCCGGTGCCGTATAGATCTCGTGCGGAAACGCGCTCACGCCGACGGGAATAGTAACGCCCACGACGTTAAAGAAGCCGAGCTTATTTTCCCAATAGAGGCGCGCCGAGGATATTGCCGTCTTTGTTAGCCAGTACATGGTGATGTTGTCGAGCACGTCATCGCGTGAAAGCCCACCGGGGTGCCCGAAGAAGGCCGGCGCGATCATCTCGTAGCTGTCCTTGTCGTGATCCAGAATCCAGGCCGCAAGGCCAACGGGCGAGTCCATCAATCCGTAGAGCGTCTCCGGCCGGTTCGCCATCTCGACGGCGTACCCGAGGTGATGCGTGTAGAAGTCAGCTAGCTGCCGATACGCGTGCAGCTCGTCGCCCGCGAGCCCAGCGGGAGGCGGAGCGTTGGCAATCGCCTTCGCTAAAGTGTCGCCCGGAACGGTGCCAGGCATGTTGCTGTGAATGCCTAGCACGCTCTCTGGTGCGAACAAAGCCAGCTGTTGCGTGATGGACGCGCCCCAATCGCCGCCTTGCGCAACGAATTGGTTGTATCCAAGACGCTTCATCAGCGCGACCCAGGCTTTTGCAATACGGACGGGATCCCAGCCCAGCGTGGTCGGCTCAGGCGAATACCCATAGCCCGGTATCGAGGGAATCACGAGATGGAACGCATCCGATGCAGCTGCGCCGTGCGCCGTGGGATCGCTCAACGGACCGATAACCTTCATCTGCTCGATGATCGAACCGGGCCAGCCGTGCGTGATGATCAGCGGCAGCGCATTTTCGTGCTTCGAGCGGACGTGGATGAATTGAATGTCCTGCCCATCGATCTCGGTGACGAACTGCGGAATCGCGTTCAGCCGTGCCTCGAGTTTTCGCCAGTCGTATTCGGTCGCCCAATAGCTCGCCAGCGCCTGCGTCGTCGCCAGCTGCACGCCTTGCGACTGATCGGCGACGAGCTCTTTTGTGGGCCACCGCGTCGCCTTGATGCGGCGTCGCAAGTCGTCAAGTTCCGACTCCGGAACGTTCAAGCGAGGAAATGGTCGAACAGCGGTCGTACCGCTGCCCGTTTGTTGCGCGACTGCGGTCATCGGTGAACTCCTTTCAGTAGGGCTTTTCGTCGTCTTTTGATTAGCGCACGCAACAAGCGACAGATACGCCCCAGAGAAACCTGTCGTGGCCATGCGAACGAAGTAACGCCGTTCCATTTTTAATAAAAATTCCGCGCGTATTTGCGAAGTAGTTGAGGCACGCGCGAACCTCTTTCACTGGAGCAAAGTGAGAAATAAACATGCTCGCACTTTGTCGCTTTGTCAAGTAAGCGAGCATCAATCTGGATCGCCTTGCAACAGATTACGTTAATCTGTACGCTCTAATGGTCTCGGTGGACCCAATTGCCTCCGCGAGCGCATCTGCGTTCCCGGCCGGCACGATCGCGAGATTGCTCGCCGGCGCCAATCCGCAAGCAGCGGTTGCGATGACGCGGGCGCCAGCGGCGAGCGCGTGCAAAAGCTGGCGCGGGCGATGTTCCACAAACGCGGGCAACGCGACGACGCGCGCCAGATCGAGCCCTTGACGAAAATTCGCCACGCGCGTCACGTCGAGCCCGCGCCAAAAATTGGGTCTTTCGGCGTCGCGATCGCCAATGACAACGAGCGAGGCGCCGGTTCGCCGCAGCGCCTCGCGCATTTCATAAGCACCGCTGCGTCCTAGCGTCGCGCCCGCAAAGAGCACGCTGTTAGAGGTAGGCGCATGGTATGGAGGCACGGTTGGAACGACCCACGGCAGCAGCAGGGCGCGCGCACCGAACCGGCGCGCGATGTCGCAATGCGGGGTAACGACGCGACGGGCGCGGTCGAGCGCCTCACGTTCGGCTTCGACGATTTCGCGCGGAGCGCGGAAGTCCGAGAGAGTCGGACTATCCGGATGCCGGCGCGCCGCATCATCGAGCACCTCGTGCAACGTATCCATTGGCAATGACGTCATCAGCACGTCGAAGGTGCACCCGGCGAGGTAACCCGTGCGCCACAGGTACGGTAGCAGGTTCTGCATCACGACGACGTGCTCGATGCGTGGAGGCAAATGGCGCGCAAATCGACGGGCGAGTCGTTCGGCATCGAGCAGCATCGCTCGTTGACGCGCCGCCCCGTGCGATGCAAGGCGGCGCGAACGTCCCGCGCGAACGAGCGTTTCGAGCGGCGCCTGCTTGACGCCGCCGAATCCCGCGAGCGCCCACGCGTATTGGGGGAGACTAAAACGTTTTCCGTCGATCGGAACGAACGCCACGTCGCTTGTCGTTGCCTGCGTCGCGACGAACGCATCGTATTCGGGCCAATAGCCGTCGAGTAAGAATGCTGCCGCCGGTGCAGAGTTCACGCCGTGTATTTTGCGATGTCGTGTGCACGCGACTCGATCGCAGCTGATGCACGACGGCGGCGCGGCGGCGATGGCGACGTCGAGAACGGATCGCAATGGCTGGGATACGGCCGCAGTCACCGGCGCAAAAAACTGCACGATCAGGCGATCGTCTTGGAGCCGGCAGCGGATCGTGAGCTCGTGCCTTGCGCGAAAGCACAGATCGACGTAGTTCCAAAAGACCGTCGCATCGCGATCGCGCTCGGTCATCGAGCCGGGCACGAAATGCGAATGCGCGTGCCGCTCGACGATTTCGCAACCGGAATCGAGCGCGGCCGCATACAACGCGTTCGAGAGTTGGCAAAGACCGCCGCCGACGGTAGGGATGATGCAGCCTTCGCGCAACTCGCGCCCTTCTACGTATCCGGCGCGGCGGGTGGCGCGACCGATCTGTCGCCAAAAGCTGAACGTGCTGCCGCCGGGGACGACGGCGCCGTCGAGCCGGCGAAGCGCCATGTGCAAGTTGTGGATCTTGCCTTCGATGAGGCGTGCCTCGCGGGGATCGGTTTCGGCGACCGCGGAGCGGAGGGGCGTCGAAATCTCGGCCAGGAGCACGCCATCGGAAGAACCGCCGGTGAGCGGCCAGCGGCGCGTCGCGCCGCGGGCGTCGGTCGCGAAGCGTTTGGCGCGGAAAAACGCCGCTTTGAGCTCGAAGGCGAGCATCGCTCGTTTCGTAGGGGGCGCCGCGTTCATCGTCGTCATCCGCGTCCATAATAGCAAACCAGGCGTCCAGAAAGCGTCGCTGGGCAAGTCGCCGAACGCATTGGCATCGCGGGGCGTATTGGCTGTACGCTGAGCACGACGAGATATTAGGCGAACCCACCGGATGCCAGTCAGTATCAGCGCCAGCGTTGGTGATAGGGAAGTGCTGCGCGACGGCGTGAACCTCGAAGCTGGTTTGATCGAGGCCAATCGCTGGGATCCCCGGGAAAGCGGACGCCGGCGCAGAACCAAGCGCTCGATGTCTATCTCACGATGCAGAGCGCCGCAAATACTGCGCGCACTACCGGTTGCATTCGCGATCTTTCTCGTCGCACGAGCCTGCTGTCTTGCCGACGATGCTGCTACCCTCGATTCGTGGAAAGACTCCTTCCACACGGTTTGGCAAACGGACCACTGTGAGTCGGAGTGGCAGAGTTGGAACAAGTATTGGGGGCAGGTGCACGCGTTCTATTTTGGTGCGCGCGGATACGCCGGCTGGTTCTCGAATAGCCAAAAGCTCCTCGTGCACGTAACCGACCCAAGCGCAAACGCCGAGGTCGCCGCCCAGCTCATATCGCTCGGGCGCCGGATCGGCGGGGAATGGGCCAAACAGGACGATTGTCGCAAGGTGAGGACCAGCGATACTTGGATGGAGCGAGCCACTGAAGCCGGCAAACCCGCGCTGCTCGATTGGCAACACCAACTAGACAAAGCGGCTGCTGCTGACTCGGGCAACGGAGCGTCCATCGAGGCCGCCGTAAAATCGATCAATTCGCAGCTGGACACGATCGCGGGCGCGCCAGCGACCGAATAGCCCGCTGACCGCAGGCGTCGATCGGTATTTCTGAAGTCTCCTCGTAGGGACGCACACTCTTCCCGCACACTTAGCGCTACGCACGGAGCGCTGGCGCTAGACAAGGATCTTTTTCCGGAGGAAACATCACATGAATACACCACCAATTGTATCGCCTCAAGAGTGGGAGGAAGCGCGGCAAGAGCTGCTTGTGAAGGAGAAAGCCTTGTTCCGTTCTCGCGATGCGCTAGCTGCTGAGCGTCGCCGGATGCCATGGATGGCCGTAGAGAAGAAGTACGAGTTCGAGGGGCCTAAAGGTAAGGCGAGCTTGCTCGACTTATTCGAGGGTCGTCCGCAGCTAATTCTCTACCGCGCTTTCTTCGAGCCCGGCGTTTTCGGCTGGCCAGAACATGCGTGCCGCGGCTGTTCTCTCGGCGCTGATCAGGTCGCTCACCTCGCGCACTTGAACGCGCGTAACACGACGCTCGCGTTCGCGTCGCGGGCCCCGCAGCCGGACATTCAGCGCCTGAAGGCACGCATGGAATGGAAGATGCCCTGGTACACTATCACCGACAGCTTCGATGTCGACTTCGGCGTGGATGAATGGCATGGCCACAATGTGTTCTTCCGCGATGGCAATCGTGTGTTCCGTACCTACTTCGTTACCAGCCGTGGCGACGAGCAGATGGGCAGCACCTGGAATCACCTCGACATAACCCCGCTCGGCCGACAAGAACTGTGGGAAGATTCACCCGAGGGCTACCCGCAGACCGAACCCTACGACTGGTGGAACTGGCATGACAATTATCCTCCTGACGCCTCGCCCGATCCAAAGTGGGTCGAGCACCTAAGCAAAGTACGGGGAACGTGACGTCGACAGATTGGGATGAGGAATACCGGCTGAAGTGGGCAGACAGGTAGCTATCGCGCTTTACGTGGTGGCGATGGCTGCCGTCATAGTCGGTGTAGATTTCGTGCTCTTCAGAAACCGATTCTGGGAACGGTTAATGGTGAATATTGGAATCGTCTTGGTGTTCGCAGCGTTCTATTTGAGATTCCTAAGGCGTCCATGAACAACGCTCGTGTAGCCGCGTCGGCGCTGCGTGACGGGTCCGACGCTATGCGGAGAGGGCATCTTTTTGTCGTCACAATGACCTGGAGCCGCGTGTTTAACGTTTACGCTGCTGAAAACGGGGTACCGATCGTGGTTCTTTCTCGATTGCGTCGAGCGCTCGTGCTGCTCCTCGCCGCTACGGCGCTGCCATTTTTGGCGCGAGCCGCTAGCGAAGGATTGCCAACGAGGGGCCCAATCGCTCCATACCTTATGCCCGATCGTCAAGCTGAAGTTGCCTTGGCGCAGAGCGCCGCTCCGCCATCGATCGCCGCGAACGCCGAGGTGCTCGTGCTTACTTCCCACGGCTTCGAGACGGCGGTGAAAGGAACGAATGGCTTCGTGTGTCTCGTCGAACGTTCTTGGGCTGCGCCATTTAACGATACCGAGTTTTGGAATCCGAAAGAGCGCGGGCCCGATTGTTACAATCCTCCCGCGGCGCGCACCGAGATACCGCAGCTACTTCAGGAGGCGCAGTGGGCCCTGGCCGGGCTCAGTAGGGAGCAAATTGCGGAAAGAACGAAAGCGGCCTTCGCCGATGATAGCTTTAAGCCACCGGAGCCTGGTGCATTTGGCTTCATGCTCTCGAAGAATGGGTATCTTAACCATGCCCACGGACCATGGTATCCTCACGTGATGTTTTTCGTTCCACGAGATCAAGTCGCTAGTTGGGGTCCCAACGTAGACAATTCGCCGACTCAATCCGTTGATCGCGGTCCATATCTATCGACGCTGGTTATGGTACCGGTGCTCACGTGGTCCGACGGATCGCCCGCGCCGCACTGAGGGTATCTTTCATCGCAAGCACCGAAGCTGCGTAGGATGAAATGGCCGTTCGCCCTCATCGTCCTATTCTGGGGGCTTCGGGCTACGTGCGGAGCAGCACCGCATCCGGTCGTCTGGTGCGGCTGGGCGTTAGCCCCAAGCGGTACGAGTCAGGCAGATGCAGCATATGCCAAACTCTGTAGTGGCGATGCGGAAGGGGCGCGCTTGGCGTTCGCGGCGATGCTGCCGGCGATGGAAAAGCGCACGGGCGACGGCCGTGTCTGGATCGATTTCTATCGCGAATATTTCTATGCGCTCGTAGCCTCGCATCACGATGCCGAAGCCTTGCGCCTGATAACGGGACTGCAGCCGAACTCAACCGGCATCTTCTCCGCAGAGGAGCGGCTTTTTTGGAACGGCGACTATGCCGGGTCCTTTGCAGCCTATGTTGCCGACGACGCACAATACGGCGCGGGCGACCCGGGCAATCATAAGCTCAGCCCGCACCTGCCCGCCGCGCTGGCTGCGGTGCGCGCGGGCGACGTCGACCGGGCCATCGCGGAGATGAATGCGGACCCCGATCGCGGCAGTCTCTACGATCTCATGCGCGGCAACCTCTACGCGCAGCAGCGACGCTGGCCGCAGGCGTTCGACGAGTGGATCATTGCCGCCCAGGACGACCCCCTGGCACCGGAGATGGAGTTTTACTCCCTCGATCAGTGGAACGGCGAGGCGCTCCATATGTTGTATTATTACCGGGCTCACGCACCAACGCAGAAGCCTGCGAGGCAAACGTTCTCGACGCCTCCGTTCGGCGCGCTGGCCGTTGCGCAAACGTCTGTAGCCTCGCCGTGTCAGCAGAACGCTAACCTCCTACGTTTTGGATGACAAATCGTGTCATTGCCAAGGCAACCGGTACACAACGAGCATTAGCGTTCTGAGGGACCCAGCGTCGCGACCCCGAACCCCAAGGCTAGACGCGCCGTCACGATTGGAGACCTCGGATGCGATCATCGCTAATCGGTTCACGCTGCCTTCTCTTTGCGTGCGCGCTCGCGGCTTGGACGGGCTTTACAATCGCCGGTAGCCGGCCTGCGCGGGCGCTAACGGCAGCCGATATTTCTGTTATGGCGGCCGAGAGCTGCGCCGTAATGTCCGGTCAAGCCAAAGCTGACTCCCGCACGCTCCAGTACTTGCTGATGCTCGACGAAGACATGGCGGACGCTAATCCCGTCGCCCTGACGCTCTTTCATGACGTCGTGCATGAATGCCCCAAGGCATATCTCAGTTACGAGCAACGCTTGCGGGCGCAAAATCCCTTTGCTGCCCACCCGCTCGTCAATCAGCAAACGCAGCTTTCGAACTCGGGGACAAATTTAACCGGCCCGGCATCGCGGCCCGACTTTCCGATTCGATGTCGGGGGGCGCGCGGCATGGCATCGTCCCAGGGCACGATGCTCGTCGTAGCGTTTACAAAGACCGAACACCCGGCAGCGCAGGGGTTACAGCCGGGCCAGTGCGCATGGCTCGATCGTGCAATGCGCCCGAATGAGCCCGCCCACATCGACGTCCAGCTCGCCACCCCGGCCCAAGGCCGAAATGGAGTTGCTCAAATCAATGCCGGAGGTTTATGGACGTTTTGGGTTTACAGCGCAGGTGCGTCTTTTCACGCCACGGTAGTCGCCAAGGGAACACCGGCGCAAAAACCATGATGTGACATGTGCCCCGCTGAGCGGAGTCAGAGCTTCAACCGATCGCGTGTCTCCTAGGCGTTCTCGCAGCGCGCGAAGATACATCCGATATACCGAGACGCTCGCAGACCGATGCAAATTCAGTGGCCGGTCCGTGCCACTCCAACTCGTCGACGCTGTCGTAGAGCCTCGCGTCCGTTCGAAGCGTCGCGAGATCCTTGAAGAGTAAGGCCGCCGTACGCTGCTTGCCCAGCACTTCTGGTGGAAAGTCTTCGATTTTGCCATAGCGCGTAAGCAGGGATGCCGCTCCCTTCGCGCCGATGCCCTTTACGCCGGGATACCCGTCCGAGGCGTCGCCGACCAAGGCCAGATAATCGGGGATTAACTCCGGGTCCACTCCAAACTTCGATCGCACGCCGGCGGCATCGCGAACGGCTTTGGTCCTTCGGTCGACTTGTACGATACGATCTCCGCGAACGCACTGCGCGAGATCCTTGTCCGGCGTCCAAATACAAATCTTCAGAACACGAGAATCGTGCGACGCGATCTCAGCGGCGGACGCTAGCGCGTCGTCGGCCTCGAGATCGACCATCGCCCATACGACGATGCCCATCGCACGCAGCGCATCCTCGAGTGGTTTAAATTGCGTGAGGAGCGCCGGATCGACGCCTTCTCCGTTTTTATATCCGCCCCACAGCTCGTTGCGAAAAGACTCAATGACGTGATCGGTGGCAACGCCGACGTGCGTGGCTCCCTCGGAGATCATCTGCAGGACTGTGTTAAGCACGCCGGCGACCGCTCCGAACCGAGAGCCTTTCGCGCTCCCTGCGCGGCGCAGGCCGTAAAAGTGCCGGAAGAGCTCGTACGTTCCATCGATCAGATGAACGATCACGTTGACATGATGGCCATGCTCTCAATCACTGACTAGAGCCTTATTCAAAAACGATGGGAGCGATACGTTAGCGAACGAAGCGCCGTCCCCAATATCCGCGGCGGTAAGGGCGCCAATAGGGACGACGTGCCCAGTATGCGCGACGCCCATATACGGCCGGATAAGGCGCGTACCCGTAGCCTCCGCCAACGTAGCCGTAACCTCCGCCAACGTAGCCGTAGCCAACGCCAATGCCAATGCCAACGCCAACGCCGTAGCCGTAGGGATAGCCGTAGCCGTAAGGATAGCCGTAGCCATAGCGATAGCCGTAGCGATAGGGGTAGCCGTAGCGATAGGGGTAGCCGTAGCCGTTGCGATAGCCGTAGCCCCGGTATCCGGTTCCGTAGTAGCGGTTGCCCGGGAGCACCCGGCCCGTCGCTGCCGGTCGCGCGGTTCCAACGGAGACGTGAGCCGCCGATGCCGGCGCGGCCGCGCCGAGTAACGATCCTGCGCCCAGAGCGCAGGCCAATAAGATGTTATGGAATTTCATCACGCTTTATTTTTAGCATCCTGGAGGCGGAAGCTCCCGCTAGTAATGATTAGAAGCTTCTTCGAAAAAGATGAGAGAGCCCCAGCGCTTTGGCGCGGTGCACAACAGGTCTCGATTCACGTTGGCATCGGCACATCCCGCCCGAGGCTTTTGCGCCCCCGTACGGAATGCGGCTTCCACGCTTTCGAGGAGGGGCTGCGGATGTCCATCGCGGTTATTGGATCCGGCTTCGGCCGAACCGGCACGGCATCGCTCAAGCGCGCGCTCGAGATGTTGGGCTTTGGTCCATGCCACCACATGGAAGAAGTCATGACGAACCCCGATCAGGTGGCGCACTGGCAAGCCTACGTTGCGGGTGAGCCCGTCGACTGGGACGACGTGTTTGAAGGCTACCGCGCTCAAGTCGATTGGCCGGGAGCGCACGTGTGGCGGGAACTCGCGGCTGCGTATCCCGATGCCAAGGTCATACACTCCGTGTGTCCTGAGGAAGTGTGGTGGACGAGCTTTTCCTCGACCATCGGCCGGATGTTTGCCGGCTACAAAGAGATGTCGCTGCCCGATCACGTGAAGGCGATGATGGATGCGATGGACATCGCGATCGTCAACGACACGTTAGGCGGCGACCCCAGCGACAAGGAACGCGCGCTTGCCGCTTACCGCCGTCGCACAGAGGAAGTCCGCGCCGCCATCCCACCCGAACGACTACTGATATTCGACGTGACGGAAGGCTGGGCGCCGCTGTGCGCTTTCCTCGGCGCGCCAGTTCCGAACGAACCGTTCCCGCGCGTGAACTCGACTCAGGAGTTCTTGGACTTCTTCTTTGAAGGCAAGCCGCTCCCGCCGTAATGAGCGAGGTAAAGCCGGTTCCGGCTGTTCCGGAACCGAATCCTGAGCCGCCGAGCATTCCCTGGTGGAGGCAGATCGTATCGCAGTATTTTGTGCCGACTGCGCTTGCGACCATAATCGCGTCGGCCCTGTCGATCTACACCGCATTGACGACGGCTCATGAAAGACAACAGGAATACAATGCGAAATTTGAGCAACTAGTCACCGACAAATCCATCTTTGATGCGTTTGGGGGATACTACGTTCCGGAGCCTGGCGAGAGCGCATACGAAATAAGAAAAGATAAGGCAGCGCACGACCAGTCCGTTCTCGAGCAGAACGCCACAACGACGCTGCTCTCGCTTCAGTCGGTCGCCGAGTCGGAGAGGCAACGCCGCACCGTGCTGTTGATCGGCGCGCGGCTACTCAACGCGGACGCTACGCACGCGGCGACCGGAGCCGATGCGGCGCGCCTGCTCGAGGTCCTTATCGACGAGGCCGACATGGGACGGAGCTCGTGGAACCCGTCTGAAGCCAGCCTCAACTCGCGGTTGTGGCGAACGATTGAGAGTGACTCCTTTAAAGATCTGGTCACCGCCGGCTACGCGAACGACTATTACAACGATTTCGGCGGCGAGGACACGCGACTGGACTGGCCGACGCTCAACGGGGACGCGCCGGTCAGTCACGACGCGAAGTTCCAAGTTCTGTGGAGGCTAACCCCGTCGCAATTCGACGGCTGGGTCCACGTCGCCACCTACAAGTACGAGTTTCCGCGCGGGTCTGCGCCGCAGCCAAAGCCGAGCGCTTCCCCCTCGAGAAACCCGCCGGTTACGCCTGAAACGGCGCAACATCTCATCGAGTACATGACCGCCGTGAACCTGCACCGCAACGTCGCCGACGTAGGTCAAGTCGTGACGCAGTACGTCATCCCCGATCCCCGCGTGACGCCGGTAATCAATCCCCTGTTCACGCCGCCGGAACTTGTCGACCCGAAGCAGTTCCCGCCGAATACGTCGCCGACGTGGATCATGCTACGGTCGCGTCTGCTGCGGGACCGGCCTCCGGTCGAGTTCATCAGCCCGGACGGTACGTTCCGTAAGGGCACGTTGGGCAGGGTCGTTGGTGCCGTGCCGGCCGGCTCGTGCATCAGGGTCGTTGAGCCGCTGCTTCCGGTGCTCGTCTTCCTGCCGGCGCACGTCGTCGCGGACCAAAAACCGACGAAATCCGATCCGCTCGTCGGCCTAGTGCACTTCTGGGCTCACGTCAGAGCGACGAAAGGCGACGAAAACTGCCTCGCAACTATTTAGGAAAACATCCCTCGGGTGCGTCCGTGGGCGGAGCGCTCACCGGCGGCGATGCCGTCACGCCTACTTCGATCGGCAAATACGAGCCCCCGTTAACCATCGTCTTCACGGTGGTATGATACGTCTGTCCCGGGAGAAGATCGAACGCGGTAACTTGATAGTTCGAGGGAAGGCGCACGCAGCCGATGTCGATGATTTTCCCGTCAATCAAGAACGTTCCGTTCGCGATCTGCCCGGGCGGCTGAAAGAAAAAGTAGGCCACGGCAGGCACGGCGCCAGGATTAGCGAGCGTCAAATCGATCGTGTGCACGACACCGTAGTCGCCGTAATCGCCGCCCTTGGATGAGGGGTCCACGTTGCGCAGCGTAGCATCGGGGATGATCAGTATCGCGTCCTCGCCTCCGGCGGAGAAGGTGAGCGTGTGTGTGCCGTAGCCAGGGTCGATTGCAAAGACACCGGTACGATGGTGCGTGTCGTCGGGAAGTAGCGGGCCGTTAAGAAGCGTGCGCGGGTCGACGCCCGGCGAGACGGCCAGCACCGTCAAGTCGACCGGACCTCCCGATAGAACGCGAATGTCCGCAATCCCGACGGCCGTTTGGTCCGCGCTCATCGGAACGTCGGCCAAAATGTACGGTTCATCGCGTGCGAGATCGAGGATGACGCCTTCGTTCTGCGTTTTTATTGGCAAGAACGCATCCGTGAGAGTCTGTCCGACTGCCGGCACGCCGCCCGGCGACGGCAAAGCAGCCACCAACTGCAACGAGGTCGTATCCTCAGAGTTTGCGCGCAGGGCTACGACGAGCCGGCGTGGACCGACGGCAACGTCGTGATAATAGTAAAGACGCGTTGGCTGTGCGACCGAAAGCGATCCATGAAACAAGACGCCGTCCTGCGTGATGTGCTCCGGGTCGTCGTCATAGAACAGGAGCGTAGACAAGGGCGGCTCCAAGCGCAGGTCGTTCACGGTAACCGTCGTGGATCCGGCTTGGTCGAAGTATTGGCCGCCTCCCGCAATCTGCACCGGAACGACGAACTGTGCGCTTTGATCGGGAAACAGCGGCGCCGCCGGAGGGTTGACCGTTCCGATGTGTACCGCGGCGCCCGGAAGCGCTTGCGTGAGGCGCGTCACCCAGTCGGCTGCCTCCTGTGCCAGCCACGCGGGATTGGCCGGATTGCCGGTAACCCGCAGCGTCGTTTGTCCGACGATCGTTCCCGCATTGAAGGCGACGCGAATTGCAATGTCGGCGCTTGCGCCGGTCGCATCAATCACGTGAAGCGTGGCCGATCCGGTCGCCTGCGTCGCCACGATCGTCAGGGCAGTCCCGCTTGGACTCGCGCTTACCGTCGCCAGTTGTCGGTCCAGCGCGATTTGCAACGGCGGCGTAGCGCCCGTCACCGTGACGACCTGTTGCTGCGCCGGATTGAGATTGACAGTGGTCGTCGAGACCGCAAGTGTTGCCGGCGGCGTACTCTGCGCCAGAGTGACGGCTAGGACGAGCGCGTACATTCATGCGGCAGCGTAGCAGAAGCACGTCATACCGTCAAAACTCGCCCGGGCAGAGCTCGCCGATCGAAGCCAATGAGTCTAAGCCTCGGGCGTGGAACTTCTTCGGCTATTGACGCTTAAGAAAATATGGCTGTGGATCGCTGGAGCGACGCTGATTCCTTTGGGGGCTGGCGCGTCGACGAGCTTGCCGACAACGATCGTTCAAAACGGAGCTCCGATCTCCATCGATCAATGCGTAGCCGTGCTGCAGGCTAACGCCCATGGCAACGCTGACTACCTTTCGGAATACGTTGATTTCACTAATGTTAGCCAGCGAACGGCGACTGAAGTCAACTTTGGCTTCGAGGTCGTCGATTCGAGCGAACGTACAGAGCAGACCATAACGTCCGCTAGAACGGGGAACTTCGCAGCCGGGATTGCGATCGATCATTCAAAAACGCTGCCCGCGAATCCCAACGACGTGGAGCAAAAGGTCAACAGTGCGCCGAGCGGAGCCAAGATTTTTTGCAGCGTAAAGATGGTTCGTTTCGACGACGGTAGCGTCTGGCACGAAGGCGATGGACCCGCCGGAAGCGCGGTCATCTACACGCCGCTGCCTGGTCCCTCCCCGACAGTGCCATGGCAGTGGCCTGAAGATCGGCCTACCCCATAAGGCCTTAGCGCGTATCAAACAACACTTGGGTCGAGTAGCCCTTCATACGTGTACGACCCAGGTTAGTCGAACGGTACGCTTTTCGCCCGGATGGAAATGGTAGTCGTTTACGTCGGCGCCTCCGAGCGTAGGATTGATCGCTGGATTCCGTGCGAACGCGGGATTGGCAGCATCCTGCGGCAGCCACGATTGATAGTAGTATTCTACGTCGTCGGTCTGTGCGTTGAAGATATTGAAGATATCCCCAACAAGGTCGTAGCCGTGGTGCGTTTTCCAGGTCCCCTGCGCGTTAAAGGTAACCGATGCCGCGGAAACCGTATCGCCCCCTTGATCGAGGACGCGCGGGCCGAAATACCGCAATCGCAGACTTGCCGCGTAATCGGGCCTATCGACCGTTATCCCAGCGGAGGTCACAACGTTGATCGATTGCGGAACGTACGTTCCGAGGCCGTCCGGATTGTTGAGAAAGCGAGCGTTGGACGTAGCGATGTCAGCGTCGAACGTCAACCACGGTTGCAGCTGATAGAAGTTTGCAAATTCGATGCCACGTCTCATCGTAGGGCCTCCGGCGAAAGTGACCCCAGCATCCCCATCGAAAACCAGCTCTGAGTTGAGGTGGAGCTGCCAAAGGGAAAGCGTGCTGTTGAGCCCACCCTGGGAGTAACGGTAGCCGAACTCCGGGCCGACTGCACGGACAAGCGGCGTATTCTGTAACGCCGGCTGGCCCAGCGCATTGTACGGCGCCTGGGTCTGCGGATCGAGCGTGTCGGTGGTCGGCATAGTACGGACCCTTTGCGTATTCTACGAAGCTGACAAGTTCGGGGATAAGCCAGTTGATATCAGAGTACCCTTGACCGTGTGCGTGCGTCGGAAGGTTAATCGGAGTACCGGCAATCGAGCTCTCTAGGTCGGTGCCGTGGTCGAGTTGAAAGCCGCGTAGATAGTATTGATTCGCCTTCCCCTCGCCGCTGTGCTGGCTGATGAGGAGGCCGGGAATCGCCTCTAGGATTTCGGCTGGGCGCAGGACTGGGCGCGTCCTGATTTGCTCTTCGTCGATTGTGCCGACCGATGCCGCCGGCACTTTACCCACGAGATTTTGTTTGCGCCCACGGGAGACAACGTGGCCGATCGTCCTGTATGCATGGGTCGGCTTTCGCATAGGCTTGAGGTTTGGATTAGGACTCGGGGTTGGATCCAGCGCGATTGCGAAAAGAATCGTTGCAGCATTGTTCACCGCGCCTTTTTCTCTTGTTGGCAAATTGGGTTGAGCCAAGACGGAAATTCCGAACCAATCGACTTAACGTTCGAGACAATAGCACGGATTGGATATTTGAAATGTGCCTACAAATAGCGCTTGATCAAACGGATTTGGGCGCAAGGTCCAGAGGTGGTTTGAGCTTGGCGGGGGACGACCGAGTATGAGGTCGTCCTCCGACAAAGCTCAACGAGGAGTATCGCCTAGGAACGCCGCTTAGAACGGCGCCGTAAGCCGCAGCAAGATCGAGCGGCTGTTCGCGATCTGCGTGGTGTTGAATCCGTTGGCCACCTTGATCACGTACTGGTGATTGAGTAGATTGAGGACTTGCAGCGAGAGTCCCAAGCCCTGATCTTCCCCCGGGCGGCCCGGCGTGATGTCTCGCCCGGCCGAGAAATCGAAGGTCGTGTGCGCGGGAAGGGTCCCGGTCAAATTCACGTTGGCATCCTCGAACTGCACCGGAAAGCCGCTGCCATAATTCGCTTGCAGCGTTGAGTACCAGAGCTTGTGCCCACCCCCAAAGCGGTACGTGTATCCGGCAGTAGAGTCGACCGTTTGACTGTGGTCTTCGAGCGAGAGTTGGGCCTGGCAGGACACGCCCACCGGATTCGGTGGGAAGAGGAACTCCGAACCTGAGATACAGGCCGCATACGACTCCGAGATCGTTGAGGTCAGGAACCATTGATTGCCGCCAGGCTCTTGATTTTGGAGACGAAGCTCGAAGCCGTGATTGATGCCAATCGAGTTGTTATACACCGCGAAAATTGGGGTATTGAAGAGCTGCGTCGTATCCAACACGTTGGCGACGCTCTTTTCAAAGAGATTGGCCGTCAGCGTGAAGTGGGGATTGAACGAGTAGACGTCGCCCATCTCGAAATAAGCGTCGCTCTCGGGCTTGAGATCGTAGACCGGATTGGTCGTGGTGCAGGCTTGCTGCGCCGAGAGCAGGACGCAGGCTTGGCGCACGTCCTCGAGCAGCGGCGCGGCATAAAACCGGCCGTAGTAGACGTGCGCCACGTTCTTGCCGCCGTCCCACAGGGTGAGGCCGACGCGCGGGCTGAGCTGCCATCCGCCCACGTAGCCGGTGGAGTGATCGTAACGTAACCCATAGCTCCACGAGAGGTTGGGTGTTTCTTGCCACCGGTCTTCGCCGTAGATGCCGATCTGCGAGCCGGCCTGACCTTGCGGAGTCGTATAGGCCGGAAAGTATGGACTTGCGACGCTGCCGCTCGACGCGCAGTCGGCGTAGAAGCAGGCAAACTCTTGGGATGCCGTGGCGTTCTCGCGATTAACGTCGATTCCAATCTTCCAAGCGTGCTTCTTCGTGGCACGAAAATCGGAAGCACGCAGGCCGATGTAGTTTGCGTACGTGCCTTGATTCAGTCCGACGATATGGACCGTCTTCGCGCAGGTCGGCGGGCAGACGCTGAAGTCGGGCTCAACGGCCTGCACGTCGAGCGGCAGGTCGCCGTAGTAGTCGATGCGCGTCGAGCGCCACCATGGGATCACTTGTACGATGCCGTTACCGTCTTGTGAGACTTGGGTCCAGTTGAGATTGGAGAACCGTTCGTACTCTAGTTGTGTGTCGAGCGTCCCCGGCGCGCTGACGACCGGATCGAGCGGGTTGTTCGGGTCGGTGTTGATCGGAATCTGGAACTGAGAGAGCTGATTGGAATAATCGAAGGCCAGCGAGCTTCGCGGCGTGAGCTGCGTGATGAAGCGAAAGAACTCGTCGCTGTTGGAACTCGCGTCGTTGATCGGGACGTAGGTCGGCGCGTCCAGACCTCGTTGCGTTGTCGAAGTGTTTGCGCTCAAGAAGAATTCGCTCAGCCCCGAGCGGGATTCCACGTTGAATTCTCCGATGCCCTGACTTTGATTACCGAAGCCGCCGGTGATCGAGCCGTATGTGCCCTCCGGGATATCGGTCGGGCGGTTGCTGATGATGTTGACGACACCGCCCATCCGATCGCCGCCGTATTCGGCCGGAATCGCGCCGGTGAGCAGTTCGAGCGAGTTGATGATCTTCGGGTCGATGATCTCGGCGAAGTTCGAGGTCGTGCCGAGGGGCAGCGGCGCGCCGTCGATGTTATAGGTGACGCCGTGAAAGCCGTTGATGACCGGCTCGTTGTACGAGAACTGCACGACGCCGGGGAGCGTCTCGAGCAGGCGGTCGAGACTGTTATTGACCGGCGAGGTTTGAATCGTCGTTCGCGTCAGCTGATTGACCGACGGCGGATTGCCCTCGGCTCCCGCGTGGGCGGTAACCGTCGTTTGGGCGATCTCTTTGAGTTGCGTCGAGAGCGGAACGTTGACTGTCGAGACTTGGCCGCTCGCGACGTTGACCAGCACTTGAACCTCGTGGACTCCTTTGGCTTGCGCAATGAGCCGGTACGAACCGAACGGTACCTGTGGGAAGACGTACCCGCCTTGCGCATCTGCGGTAGTTTTAAAGAGGGAGCCTTCGCCTTCGAGTTGGACCGTTGCGCCGGCGGCGGGTTTGCCGTCGATGGTAACGGTGCCGCGAACGAGCCCGGTCGTCGCGGCAAAGACTGGTGCAGCGAAGTTTAATGCTAAGAAGACGGCGACGAGCGCCGTAAGAAAACGAGACATGTTTCTCCTTCGATCGGGAGTGGGAAGTGCGAGCTAGGGCCGAGGCGCGCTTACGCGCGCGCTAGCGTCGCGATCGGAGGAGGACGAGCGAAACGGCGCCGCAGCAGTGGCGACCGCCGTTCGATTGGAGGTGGCTGCGGGCGCCGAGTCCATCCCGGAGTGCGCTGGGCAAAGGGCCTCCGTGAGACCATAAATGCAGCCCTTACCAAGACCCGAAGGGCCTGCCGCGCGACAATCCAGAGTAGACCTGCGGAGACGACAAGGCTGAGCAACGTGATCAACAAAGATGCGGCGGCGTGTTCGGGTTCAATACGCTCACCCAATGCAAACCAGAAGGTGGTCGCCAAGAGTAGCGACGGAACCGCCGGAAGTCGCTCGCCGAGCCGCGCCGCTAAAACGCTGCCATCGGTCACCTGCCCGGCCCCACCCCACGCCAGGGCCGCAAACGCCACGCCCGTGCCGAGCGAGCCGGCCAGCGCCAGCTGTAAAAGCACGCCGTGATAAGCTCCGCCCATTGCGTGATCTCCGCCGAAGATCGCAGCATGGGCGACTAGCGCACCCAGCAAGCCGAGGATCACCGCGCCAGGGAACTCTCGAGAGTTCACAAGGAGTGTTTCTACGCCGGGGACGCGCGAAGGCCTGGGTGCACACGCCCGGCCACCCAAGGGGACCTGAAGCCAAAGCCCAAAACTGCAAGCACTGAACGTCACCGATACGAGTTGCCGCGAGTTCTTGCGCTCGGCTGCCGGCGCTGCCTTGGCCCGGCGGCGCGGGTCGCTCATTCCTGTCGACGTTTGGCTGCAGCAGTCGGACGGTCATTCGTACGCCGGATACTCCACGACGACCGGATTGATGATCGACGTCGCCCCACGCGTCTTTGATGGAGTAGAAAACACGTAATGGAGAACAAAGATAAGCTGCAGAAGCGCAGACTTGGCGGCAAGCTGGAAGTCTCGGCGCTCGGCCTCGGTTGCATGGGCATGACCTACAGCTATCCGCCGTTTCCGGATAAGCACGAAATGGTGGCTCTGATTCGCGAGGCGGTCGATCGCGGCGTCACGTTCTTCGATACCGCCGAAGTATACGGACCATTCTCAAATGAGGAACTCGTCGGTGAAGCGCTCGAGCCGCTCCGCGGCCAAGCGGTGATCGCAACGAAGTTTGGTTTTGAGTTCGATGCAAATGGCAAACAGATCGGGCTGAACAGTAGGCCCGAGCACATCAAACGGGGTGCGGAAGGCTCATTGAAACGACTGAGGCTCGATGCGATCGATCTGTACTATCAGCACCGCGTCGATCCCAGCGTGCCGATCGAAGAGGTCGCGGGAGCGGTGAAGGACCTCGTACAGCAAGGGAAGGTGAAGCATTTCGGCCTTTCCGAAGCAGGCGTCAACACGATCCGCCGAGCGCACGCGGTACTTCCCGTAACAGCGGTCCAAAGCGAGTATTCGCTATGGTGGCGCGCGCCTGAGGCCGAGCTGTTGCCTACGCTCGAGGAGCTCGGAATCGGCTTTGTTCCGTTTAGTCCGCTGGGCAAAGGCTTTCTGACCGGAAAGATCGACGAAAAGACCCAGTTTGAAGCCAATGATTTTCGCAACATTGTCCCGCGCTTTACCGCCGAATCGCGAAAAGCGAATCGTGCGCTGGTCGACCTTCTCGCCGAGATCGCTCGCCAGAAGAGCGCGACGCCGGCGCAGATCGCACTTGGGTGGCTTCTCGCGCAGAAGCCGTGGATTATTCCGATCCCAGGCACCAAACGATCCGAGCGCCTTCGGGAGAACCTCGGGGCGGCCGAAATCGAACTCACTGCCGACGATCTGCGGCGAATCGATGATCCGGCCGGAAAGATACCGATCCAAGGAGCTCGCTATCCGGAACAACTCGAAGCCATGACGGGTCGCTAAAACCAGCTCCAAGCGAAAGACTACGCAGCTTTACGCGGTCGACCACCTTTTCGACCGTTTGCGCGAGAAGCCGCCGCCTTTCGCGGAGTAGTTCGGCCGCGCGTCTTGTGCCCCATCGCTTTTGCGAACATAGTACCTAGCTCATCGACGAGCAGGCCAGGGACGTAGATGTCAACGTCGATCTCGCGGAATGAAATGCCATCGCCACCCGGCTGAATCTCAACTCCCGCAAGATCCGCTGCATCGGCATTGGTAAGTTCTCGGATTTGTTTACGGGGTATCGACACGGTGATGCCCTTTCGAAGCGTCAATTCGAGCGCGTCCCCCTTGCGATTGTAAAGTGCCCGAACAACGTCGAAAGGTTCATCGCGAGCTGTCCTTCGGCCCCGCGCGTAAATTGCGTCGGTCAGCTGAGGCACATGAATTCGACGTGGTATTTTAGGCAATGAATTGCTCGCGATCCTGATAACGTGAGCGTGCGGCCTGTGGCCACGCTCGTCGCGCGTATTAACGACGATGCGAAAGCCCTCGATCTCTATACCGGGCGCGCTTCATACTAACCTACACGGCGTAGGTTTGTCAATTGCCTCCTGCACCGCCCTTTTTGCTTGTTCGCAACAGAGACGATGTGGATTAGCGCAACGCCAAGCAAAGCGGCTCGTCGAGTGTCGTCTTTTGACCTTGAATCGTGCGGAGCGGCATTGCGTTGCCGTTGGCATTTTCGGCATACTCCTCGATCGCATTGGTGCCAAAATCCACGACCCAGATACGATCGTGGGCATCCGCTACGACGCCGGTCGGATTATCGAGTCCCGTGATGATCGCAGACGGTGCAACGTTGCCCTTTGCCCCCTTGCCAAAGACGAGAACGCCCACGTCCTCGTCGGCGACCAAGAGTCGCCCTTTGGAATCGAACGCGATGGCATACGGCGTAACGAGGCCGGTCTTGCTGCCCGCGATCGAGGCCGCGGGAGAAGCGTTGCCGGAGGCACCCTTGGCGAAGATCAGGATCGCCGACGTGGTGCTGACGACGTAGAGCTGGCCGGTCGTGCTCATGGCCAGCCCCTTCGGATAGCTCAGCTGCGTATAGCGACCGGCGATAGTACTGATCGGTTTGACGTCACCGTGGGCGCCCGGTGCATACTCGGTGATGTCGTTATTGAAAATGCCGCTGACCCAGAGATCGCCGGAGGGATCCACCAAGATCCCTTCGGTCGGGCCGAGATCCGATTTCTTCCCGCCAACCACCCGCTTCGGCTTGACGTTACCGTTGGCAGTCGGACCAAAAACATCGACCTTGATTGCACTATCGGAAGTGTAGTCGGAAGTGTATATGTTGCCGGAGCCGTCCAGCGCCAGCGTATCGGGCATGCCGAACTTGGTCTTTGGTCCGGCGATTTTGGTGACAGGCGCGACGTTGCCCGACGCGGTTGCGTCGAACGCCAGCAGGCTCGCACCTCCGCGATTCGCGGTAAAGATCCGAACCTTCGCGTCGGATTGAGCCGCTTTGCCATCGAGCGCGTCGCTACGGGCGACGCTTGGAACATAGGCGGCGCTGGTGATCTGGCCGCCGCAGCCGGCGAGGCCGCCCGCTAGGGCAAGAACCGGTATGACACGGGGGTAGAGCGTGAAGCTGCGCATCGTCATCTCCTTCGAAGCCTCGGCCGCCGAGGCTTGACGCCGATGGTAGCAGCTAGGCCGTCCGCACGCGTCCGGACGGGGAGCTATGCCGTCCTGTACGAAGCCTCGCTTCAAGTGAAATACGCGCCAGTTCTTTCACTTGTCGTCTTGACGTTATTCCACTACGGGTCACGCTCCGCCGCAGCCGTGTTCGGTATTCATCCCGGAGTACTGCTCGCGCTGACGGTAATCGTAAACCCGGTAGATGCGGCCTCTTTCGTCCTGGTCGGGATTGCAGCCGACAGTCGGCGCCGGGCGCGAGAGAAAACAGACCTGCACCTTGTCTCCGGGCCGCTCGCGAACCATGATCTCGTTGCCGGGTAATCCGCCGTAGTGTGTTACCGAAGCGAACATGTACGAATGTGCCGGATCGGCGCCCAGATGCGTGTTAAACCGGACGTCAACACCGCTTTCAAAGTCTTGCGTGCTGAACTTCGTTTGTCCCTCAGACACAAGGCGCGGTTCGACCGACGTAATCGTCGTGTTGACACACGCCACCGACCGGTAATGCCACACCCCGGGGACGTACTCCTCAACCTGGGCCAGAGCGGGGGCCGTATTCGTCACGGCGATACACGGCGCGGCGAGAGCCCAGACCCAAAGTGCCGCTTTCATACTACGCGAGCCTCCTACCGGCTCAGTCCTTACGCCTCTCTCGCGAGCTACCTCCTCTAAACTTCGGCCCCGTTTCGGGACGCTCGTGGACGCCCGGGGCGCTACCATGGAATTGATGAAACACTCGCGACTATGACTTCGAAAATACCCACGCTCATTTTTATCGCGGGCGGCCTTTTTGGCGCCATCGTTCTGGCCGTGCTCGTGGGCGACGCTCTGATAGCCTCCGGTGCCGTAAAGAATCAAGCCGCACTCGAAACCCCTGCGAAGATCGTTTTCTTCACGCTGTTCGTCGCGTTCGGCTTCTCGCTGATACCGCTGATGGTCGCGCTGGTTCTCGGCGGTCTCGATCTGATCGGAAAAGGGCTGAACGTGCAACCGTTCAAACCGCTTATCGCCCGGCCTGGATGTATCGTCTGGCCGATTTGGGTGCTCATGGCGCTCGGTTTAGCGGTAGCGCTGCCGGCCGCCATTCGTGCCGGTTTCTTCGGCAACGAGGGCGCATCGCCGGCTGGGCTAGCCGAACGCACCGCGGCAGAAGCGATCGCGCAAATGCCGGTGCAAGGAACGCTGGTCGCTGCGCCCGGTATGCCGGTTGCCCGCATGATCTCCGATTCGTCGATCCGCGTGCAACGCGGTTCTGAATCGGAGCTGTTCAGCGGTGCCCAATATGGCGGCGCTGCGATCTTCAACTATCACATTGCCGGCAGCGCGATGACCTTTCTGCGGTGCCGCTACTACTACATCACGACCTATGCGGGCCGGCCCCTGCGCATCGCCACGATCAATGTCGGCATCTCGTCGGAGAAGCTCAACCGCGCGGCACTCGAGGCTGCCGATCGCGACATCCGGGCGAGGCTGATCGCTGACGGCTGGCATCGTTCCGGCCGGCTATGGGTACGTTCAGGGACCGAGCTCGATCTGCGCTCGCGGCGACTCGACGAGCCGGTTGCGGGCGAGAATCGGGCGAACGCCGGCGAGTGGATAGCATTCGTTGAGCTTCGCGAAGTCAAAGCGCTCGCCAAAAAAGCCAGGCCGTCAACGTTCGGGGCTCAGTAGAACGAAGGATAATGCGCGATCTCGATGCCGGTGTGCGAACCGGCGAGCACGCGCAGCGGAGCCTTGTCTCCGTGTGCTCCGGCGCCAAAGACCAAAATCGAAGACTTCCCCGTCTTGCCTACGTACTGCGAGGCGTAGATATTCGACGAATCGTCCGTCCCCACCGAGAAGACGTCTTCGATCTTCGTCGCCGGGCCTTTGATGACGGCTTTCGGGAAGATGTTTCCGTGAGCGCCCGCCGCAAAAACGAGAATTGATTGGCCGTAGGCAACGACGATACGGTCGTGCTTGTCGATGCTGATGTTGCCGAAATCGCGGGCGATCTGCGTGTGCTTTCCGTGGATAACGCCGATCGGCGCCACGTTCCCGTTCGCATCGGCGGCGAACTCGACGATAGGCGCCTTGGCAAAAAAGTAAGGATTGGCTACGTAAAGGTGCCCGCTCGAATCGAACGCCATCCCGACGGGTTCCCGGAGCCGGGTCTTGCGGCCGGCGATCGTTCGGATGGGCACCGAATTTCCGGTCGCTCCGGCGGCAAAGACGTAGATGGCGTTCGCCTTATAATCTGAAACGTAGATCTTCCCGTGGGCGTCGATCGCGATCCCTGCGGTGGACTCGATCGGAACGTTGGAGCCTCCCAGCGTCTGCGGGGTGACGTTCCCGTTCGCGCCCTTCGGAAAGACGAGCACGCTGGTTGCGGAGTCGTTGGCCGCGTAGATCCTTCCCGAGCCGGCGTCAACCGCGAAAGCGACCGGCAGGTAAAGTCCGGTCTTCGACCCGGCAATCTCAATCGTGGGCGCGACGTTCCCATGCGCCGTCGCCGGGAACCCGAGAATGGCGCTGGTATCGCGTGAAGCGAGGAACAGCGTTTGGCCCTTATCGGCGGCAACGCCGGTCGACGCCGGAGCGACCGGCGTCTGTGGGACGACGGCGACGTGCGCAGCGGTGCACGCGGCGAGCAAGACCGCCGGAATCCAGCGCATTGAACGTGAGGAACTTTGCATCGCGATCTCCTTAAAAAGCAGTCAGGAACCCATCATAGCGGGGCCAGCGTCCGCACATGTCCGGACGTCTGGGGACACTCCCGCTGCTAGACTCGCTCACGTGCCTGCCAAATCGACAGGTAGAGAGTTGCGCCGCTACGATGACGACGGTCGCGACGATCGCCGATTCCTGGTGCACGTGTGGCGCGAGCCGTCGAGATCGGGTCACGCGTGGAGGGGAAGGGTCTACGAGGTATCGAGCGCTCTAAGCGTTGCGTCCGCTAAACTTCGCGACCTGTGGGACTTCATCGCATTGCGACTCGGCTATGCAGCCGACGCGCCCGGCGCCAGGGAAACTCGCGAAGACGAGTAGAACCGCCGAGCGTGCCCGACGCTCCCGTAACCGTCGGCCGCGCCCTCGAAGTACGGCTCTTCGGACAAGTAGCGATCGTCGCCGACGGACAACCGTTCCGCCTGGCGACGCCGCGGAAGTCCCTCCAGGTTCTCGCCTATCTGTTGATGCACCGCGCGGCCCACGTCTCGCGAGACTACCTCGCCTTTCTCATCTGGCCTGACGAAGACGAGGAACGAGCTCGGGCTCGATTGCGATCGACCATCAGCGACCTCTTGCGCGTCTTGCCGCAGCCCGGCAGCGATTTCATCGGGACGAGCACCGACGGAGTCTGGTGGAACAACGACGTCAATCTGTGGCTCGACGTCGACGCCTTCGTCGAAGCGTCGCAGCATCCGGCCAGGCTCGAAGAGGCCTTGGCGCTCTATCGGGGCGATCTGCTGCCGGAACTCTACGATGAGTGGATCTACGATTTTCGCGAGCGCTTTCGCAATATGTACTCGACCATTCTCACCCAGCTCGTCTCGGAGACGCGCAGGCGCGGCGATCTCGCACGCGCGATAGAACTCGCGCGTTTGATTCTGCAAACCGATCCGTGGCGCGAAGACATCGTGCGGCGAATCGTTGCGCTGCGCTACGAGTTAGGCGATGCGGCCGGAGCGATCAGCGAATATCGGCAGTTCGCGGCGCGGCTGCGCGAAGAGATGGACGTCGATCCAATGCCTGAGTCCGTCGCGCTCGCCGAACGGATCCTCAAAGGCGATGCGATTGCGCAGAACGAGCCTGACGGCGAGCATGCATCCGAGCCGCGGCCGCAACGAACGCGGGCGCTTCCATTCGTCGGGCGCGAGCGCGAAATGGAGCGGCTCTCCGAAGCGTGGAGCCGCGCGAAGATGCGGCGTGGCGGCATCGTTTTGGTTGGCGGAGAGCCGGGCATCGGAAAAACGCGGCTCGTGCGCGAGTTCATCTATGCCGTCGAAGAGACGGGCGGCCGGGCCCTCTACGGCGCCACCGGATTTCCCGAAGCCTTTCCGTATCAATCGCTCGTCGAAGCGCTGCGCGGCCAGTTGCCGCTGGTGACGTCGCTCGACCTCGGTCCGACCTGGTTCGCCGCGCTGGCGACCATCGTGCCGGAGGTCGCGCAACGCCTCGGTCCGCTTCCGCAGCTGCCGGCGATTGCGGCCGCCGATCAACGTTTGCGTCTCTTCGAAGCCCTCGGACGCGCGTTCGCCGGTTTGGCGAAGGCGCGATCGCTGCTCGTCGTGCTCGAGGATTTGCACTGGGCCAGCCAGGCGACCTTCGATGCGCTGGCGTTCTTGGCGCGTCGCGCTGCGGGCACGCGGATGCTCTTTCTCGTCACCTTCCGCGACAACGAAGCGCTCGCGCGACATCCGCTTCGACAGCTCCAGCGCGAAGCGACGATCGAGGGCAGCGCCGCATCGCTCTCGGTGCCGCCGTTCGATGCTGGCGCGGTCGAACGCATCGTCGAAGAAACGGGGGCTAGCTTCGATGGAACGCTTCGCGAGTTTGCGGCAGCGCTGCATCGCCGCTCCGGCGGACATCCGCTCTTTCTCACGCAGTTGCTCGAGGCGCCGGCCTCCGACGATTCGATTCCAGCGACGGTCGCATCGCTCGTGGGGGCGCGCGTCGCCGCGCTCTCCGAGGAGACGCAGACGGTCGCTGAAGTCGCCGCGCTCGCCGGTCAGCGTTTCTCCGCTGAAGTCGTGCGCGACGTCACCGGCTACGGCGACGCGGTGGTCGACCGCGCGCTCGACGAGCTGCTCGATCGCCGCATCGTACACGAAACGACCGGCCGCGGCATTCTCCCTTACGCTTTCGGCCATCAGCTGGTGCAAGATGCGATTGTGGCGCTCGTCGAACCGGCACGCCGTCGCGAGCGAAGCCGGCGGATGGCTCGTTCGTTCAAGCAACTCTATCCCGAACGCCAGCGCGAGTTCGCCTTCCAAATCGCGCAGCACCTCGAGGCCGCCCAGCAGCCGGAAGAGGCGGCCGCGCAGTACCTGAGCGCGGGACGGTACGCGCTCGACGTCGGTTCGCCCGAAGACGCGCGGCGTTTCGTCGATCGTGCGCTCGCGCTTGCCTCCGATCGCAAGGTGGTCGCGACCTTGCTGCAGGAGCGCCGGCTCATAAACGATCGCGCGAACAACTCGAGCGAGGAGCGCTCCGACCTCGACGCGCTCGACGTGATTGCCGACGAGCTCGACGACGAAGATATTCGCTGCGCCGTGCTGATGCGGCGCGCGCGCTTGGCCTTCCGCGAGTACAGCGCAACCTCGGGGGCGTTCGCGCCGCTCGAGCGCCTTCGCGAGCGCGCGCAGAAGAGCGGAAGCCGGCGCTGGCAAGCCGAGGCCGATCTCGCCGAAAGCATGTTTTACCCACTGGGTCTGGGGGCCGAACGGGGCGTTGCGCTCGCTCGACGCGCGCTCGACGCCTATCGAGAGCTCGGCGATGAGGTCGGCGCCGCCGCCGCTCTCGCCGAGATGGGCCGGACGCTCTGCGTCGCGGGCAAAATCGAAGAGAGCCGGCGCGCATCCGAAGAGGCGTTCGCGATTGCCGAGCGCTGCGGCGATTATGCGGTTGCGGAGCGCGCCATCGGGCACCTCAGCGTGAACGCACAAGACTTCTTAGAGCGCGACGCCGTTGTAAAATGGAGCGCGCGCTGGCTCGAGCTCACCGTGAAGGCCGGCGATCGACGATGCGAAGCCGATGCGCTCGGCCAGAGCACCTGGCCGCTCTTATGGAGCCCGAACTTTCTCGATGCGCTGCCGATCTTGGAGCGCGCCGCTCAGATTTGCCGGGAGTGCGGCCTCGGCCCGGCGCTGCTGGTCAACGAGATGAATGCCGCCGAGTTCGGGATGAAGCTGGGGACCTTCGACGCGGCGATTGCGACGTTCGAGCGAGCCGCGCAGACCTATGCGACCGTTGCACCGTTCTTTGCCTCTCACGCGCGGGGGAGTCTCGTTCGCCCGCTCGTGCTGACCGGAAGCGTGGAGCGCGCAATCGAGCTGGGCCGCGAAGCGCTCGCGAGTGCCCGCCAGACCGATAACGTTTTCGAGCTTGAGAACCGCTTGCAGAGTTTGGCAGAAGCCGAGTATGCAACCGGCGATCTGCGCAGCGCAATCGCTCACCTCGAAGAAGGAGCGGCGATTCGCCGCGCGACGTCGCCCGCGCTCGCTGCGGCGCACTTCGGTGCGCTCTTAGCCGCCTTCTACGCGCAAGCCGGCGATTGCGACGCCGCACTCGCACAGGCTGCGCAGGTTCCCAAGGACGAACCGGAGCGATCCGTCGGCCTGCTCTGGCCGCAGCGCTCGGCATGGTGCGCCGCATTTGCCTATCACGTCTGCGAGCGCGATGCGGAAGCGAACGAGTGGCTCGATCGCGCCATGGAGCTCTACGAAGCGCATCTCCCGCATCTCAACGACGAACGGCGAACGATCTTCGATGCGCTTCCGTGGCACCGCGCGATGCTCGGCGCGAAGCGCGGCGATTGGCCCGCTGCGGCGTGGGCGAGGGTCCCGCGGGCGTCGCGAGCGTGAAGGGCGCCCCATCGGCCCCTATTGTGATGTCAAATACTGCATGCGGTCGCCATTTCGGCCGATCACTCGACTAAGGAAACATGTACTACTTGACACGCCAACGGCAACGCAACTCCGATCCGATGACAAAGGGGCTGCTCCTCCTCGCCTTTTGGGCGCTAGTTGCCACCGGCCTTATGGCCCTCGCCGGAGCTTGGCACCCCCAGACCTATACCGTCGTCCATGCCGACGTAACTCAGACCGAGTTTCAGCGACCCCGGTAAGCCAGAGCCCGTTTCGTTACGGGTTCGGCCATGTTGTGCCGTCAGCATAGTCGATGCGCTCGATGCGAATCGAGTAGTAGTGGAGGTGCGAATACGCTAATCGTTCTTCTTCGCTAACCGTCTTTACCACACAGTTGTCGTAATAGCCGCGATGCCCCTGACCGTCCACCCATGCCGCGGCGCTATGCCAACCGTGAATCTCAACGTTGGGCGAAAACGTTCCCTTGCGATCGAGATGCGCCGTGCCGACAACGTCCTTGCGGCCATCAAACAGTGGGAAATCGAAGCGGATCTGCGTAGCCGTAACGCTGCTCGTGTTCTTGAACGAAACGCAGGCGAAGGCACCGCGTCCGTTGCGGTTGACAACGGCCCAGCCGTCGACAAACTCGATCGGCGCGCGCGGTCCCTCGACTTTGGTCCAGTCCAAATACCGGTATGGTTTTGGCGTCGCGACTGCTACGGGCGCGGATCCGGACGAAACGGACCCGGACGAACTGGACCCGGACGAAACGGATCCGTACGAAACAGCTCCGGAGCGCTTCCAATACGTGCCGTTGCTCCAGGTAATGGTCCGCAGATCATTCGAGATATGGCCGGTGATCTGACCGCCTCCAAAGGGGCCCCAATTCGTGGTGAGGGAACTGGGATCGACGAAGCTTCCCGTGGCAGTTGCGCCTCGTTCGTTGGTTAGCGACACCGAGCTTCCGCTCTGACTGATGTGACAATGCTTCGAGCCGTCGCCGCCCGCGTACCACCCGCCGCTGATGTTGGGAAGCGTGCCGGCGCGCACTTCCGTCAACACCCCGAAAACGACGATCGAGCTCGCGCAAAGAGCGACGATTCGAGCGATTTTCACGGACAGGTGTTGCATAGGAATCTCCCTTCTGTTCCTGAACGTCGTTCGCGAGCGGGCGACCGTTACCTCGACCGGCCACATGCGAGGCAACGATGCAGCGTTCTCATTCAAGTAAAGGAATTAAACAATGCGCGCTAAGCTGATACTGCTTATAGCTTTCGCTGTGGTCGCAGCGCCAGTGGCATATCCTGGTGCTGCTGTCGCGAACTCGACGATGGCTCTGTCAAACTGCCTGGGTAAGCCGGAGGTTCGGCCTACGAGCGTCATCTTAACCTGTGCCGATGGTAACTTTAGCATAGAAAAGATCCAGTGGACCGGCTGGGGCGAGGCGTTTGCGGCCGGCACCGGCACGGGCAAGCTCAACGATTGCGAGCCCACTTGTGTCGCGGGCCACTTCCACAGTTACCCAATGGTTGTAATAGCCAGCGGCAGACAGACCTGCCCGAATGGGCAGAAAGCGTATGCTAAAATCACATACGCCTTCATCGGCCGTCCGCCGGCAAACGTGCCTAAGGACCCGACTATGCCGGTTCCTTGTCATCCGATGCCGTGAGCATAAAGCTCTTTCAAGTAAACCAAATAAACCAAACGCCGCCGTCATGGCGTTAAGAGCCCCGCTTCCAAGCGGGACTGTAACGCTGCTCTTCACCGATATCGAGGGCAGCACGCGGCACTGGGAGCAACAGCGTGCCGCGATGGCCGAAGCGCTGCGCCGGCACGATGAGCTCCTTCGAATGGCGATCGAAGCGCACGACGGTCACGTCTTCAAGACGGTAGGCGACGCATTCTGCGCGACATTCTGGCGTGCACCGGATGCGCTAGCAGCAGCTACTGATGCGCAACGCGCGCTTGCAGCCGAAGATTGGAGCGCGGTCGGCGGACTGGCAGTACGTATGGCATTGCACAGCGGCGCCACCGACGAGCGCGATGGCGATTACTTTGGGCCCGCGGTCAATCGCGTCGCGCGACTGCTCGCCGTTGCGCATGGCGGTCAGGTGGTCGCCTCGGCCACGACTGCGCTGCTCTTGCGCGGCATGATGCCCGACCAGACGCAGCTGCGCGATCTCGGCGAGCACCGGCTTAAGGACCTCGTTGAGGCCGAACGCGTTTGGCAGCTCCTCGCTCCCGGCCTGACGGAGTCGTTTCCACCGCTGCAATCATTAGGGTCGCTGCCCAACAATCTGCCGCGTCAACTCACGCCGCTCATCGGTCGCGATGACGTGCTCGCCGAGGTCGAGCCGCTGGTTCTCGAGCACCCGCTGGTCTCGCTGGTTGGAACCGGGGGCATCGGCAAGACGCGCCTCGCATTGCAAATCGGTGCGGACCTGCTCGACGGCCTCGGCGACGGCGTCTGGCTGGTAGAGCTGGCAACGTTGAGCGATGCGACGTCGGTCGTCAATGCCATCGCGTCAACCTTCGGCTTACGCGAGCAGGGAGATCGTCCGATGCTCGACGTGCTCGAACTCTACCTCAAGCCGCGCCGGCTGCTGTTGATCCTGGATAATTGCGAACACCTTATCGAAGAGGTGGCGCGCATTACCGCCGCGATGCTGCGAACTGCTCCGCAAGTACGAGTTCTCGCAACGAGCCGCGAGCCGCTGCGCATTGCTGCCGAGCGTGTCTACCAGGTGCCGTCGCTAGCCGTCCCTCCGGACGATGCGCTGACCGCCGGCGACGCGCTTCAGTACGGCGCGGTTGCATTTTTTGTTGAGCGTGCGAGAGCATCGGATGCGAAGTTCGCGCTCAGCGACGAAAGCGCGCTGATCGTCGCCGAGATCTGCCGGCGCTTGGACGGCATTGCGCTCGCGATCGAACTCGCCGCAGCGCGGGTAAAGGTGATGGCTCCCCGGCAGTTGGCGCAGAAGCTCGACGAGCGCTTTCGCGTGCTCACCGGCGGCAACCGCACCGCGCTGCCGCGCCAGCAGACGATGCGCGCACTCATCGGCTGGAGCTACGATCTTCTGTCGGAACAGGAGCAGAAGCTCTTCCGCTTCGTCTCGATCTTTGTCGGAGGCTGGACCATCGAAGCCGCCGAGACGGTGTGCACCGATAAAACGATCGATGCGCTCGATGTGATCGACCTGATCTCGTCCGTTGTCGAAAAGTCTCTCGTCGTCGCCGAGGTCGAACGGGATTCCACGCGTTACCGGTTGCTCGAATCGACGCGTGCCTTTGGCCTCGAGAAACTCGAGCAGAGCGGGGAGCGCGAGATGCTGGCGCGCAAGCACGCGCAGTGGGCGGCCGATCTTGCCGATCTCTCGTACGAGGCGAGGTGGTCGAATGGGATGACGGCGCGCTGGCGCGCGGAGTTCGACCCCGAAGCTGAGAACGCGTGCTCGGCGGTCGATTGGGCGCTCTCGCACGACGAGGTCCCGCTTGCCGCACGTATCGTCATAGGACTTTCAAGCGTCTATCGAAGGCTTGTCGGAGAGGCCGAAACGAGGAGCCGGTTTGAGACGGTGATCGAGCGGCTCGACGCCGTCGCGCACCCTGCGCTTGCGGCACGGGCGTGGGCCGCGCTGTCACGGACAACGGGGGGATTACGCCGGGTTGAAGCGGCGCGGCGAGCCATCGATCTCGGTGAGCGATGTGACGACACGGCCGACACGACGCTGAGTTTGAGCGAGCTGGCATTCGGATTGATGCAGGCTGGGCGAGCGCAGGAGGCGCAGGCCGCCATCGAACGAGCAATGCGACTCTTGAATGAGGGCGGACTTACACGTTCTGCAATCCACGCGACCGTCCTGAACAACGGGGCGATGATCGCAAATGATGGCGGTCGCCTTGACGAAGCGCGGCAACTCTACGAAGAGGCGCTCGCGCTTTCTGCATCGCTTGGCGATCCAGAAGCCGCGATCGGAGTCCGCCTGAACTTGGCCGAGCTTGAGTTCGACATGGGAAACTTCGACGCGGCACTCGAGCTTGCACGTGCCATCGAGGCAGAACCGCGTGTGCCGCGCATGAAGAGGTTCATATTCGTCGCATTGCGGAACGGCGCGGCGTATCGTCTCGCGCTCGGCGATATCGCCGGCGCGCGTACCGCAGCGGTCGATGCGCTCCAGCTCGGTCGCGGAGCGGATACGCAGCGCAGCATAATTAATATTCAGCATCTTGCGACCGTCGCGGCCCGCAGCGGCCAACCTCACCGCGCCGCTCGGCTCCGCGGATACGTCGATGCGTGGTATCGCACCGAGGGCTACGAGCGCGAGCCCACCGAGCAGCGCGTCGACGTTATCCTCACGACCGCGTTGAGTGCGCAGCTGAGCGAGTCCGAGATCGAAGCGCTCGCCACCGAAGGCGCGCGGCTATCGGAAGAGCAAGCCGTGGCCGAGGCGTTCGCCGTCGAATAGACGACCCGATCGCAAAACGCCCTGCCGGGATAGACTACCGTCATTGACTAGAGTTGTCTTGTCAAGATTTTTTCGCCGATCGCCGTTGGCAAGCGCGCATCGATAATGTATTTTGAAAATGCCTATGCAATCGGGCCGCAAGGATCCCAGTGAGCTTGCAGAGCGATGGGCTTCCCGCGGGTCATTAGATTACGCTCTTCTTGGACAGGAGACGAGACATGACACGTTCTGGCTATCGCCGTTACGCATTTAGCATTATCGGAGCCGTTGCAATGCTTACAGCATGTGGCGGCGTTAACGGCACGCCGCTTGCGTCGTCACCAGACGGACTCGCGGCAACGGGAACGCGTGCGAATGTCAAGTACGAACTCCTCTACAGCTTTTCGGGGCGGCGCAAAAACGGCGCTAACCCATATGCCGGCCTGATCGCGGTCAATGGCACGCTCTATGGTAACACCGGCTACGGGGGCGCGAAGGGTCTTGGAACGGTCTTCGCGATTTCCACCTCCGGTAAAGAGACGACGCTTAATAGCTTCTCGGGCTTCGACGGCGTACTGCCGCTTGCGGACCTCATTGATATCAAGGGCATGTTCTACGGAACAACCAATCTTGGCGGCGGGCGAGGATCGTGCTCTAGCTCGTATTGTGGAGCCGTCTTCTCGATGACACCGTCGGGCAAAGAAACGGTGCTTCACAGTTTCGCGGGGGAAGATGGCGCACAGCCTCAGGCGGACTTCATTGACGTCAAAGGTACACTCTACAGCACGACCCTTGCTGGCGGCGCAAACGATGTCGGAACGGTCTTCTCGATCAAAGCGTCCGGCAAGGAAAGGGTGCTGCACAGTTTCGGCGGCGTGGGAGACGGCCTCTACCCGCGTGCCGGCCTCATCAATGTCAACGGAACACTTTACGGCACGACCGAATTCGGGGGTGGTGGTGGGTGCGGTGGCACGGGTTGTGGGACCGTTTTTTCGATTACAGCGTCCGGCGCAGAGACCGTGCTCTACAGTTTCTCGGGCGGGAAGGACGGCGCACAGCCAACTGCGGGCCTCATCGATGTCAACGGAACACTTTATGGCACGACCGGATATGGCGGCGGTGGAGGGTGTTCGGGCGTGGGCTGTGGGACCGTCTTCTCGATGACACCGTCGGGCAAAGAAACCGTGCTTTACCGTTTCAGTGGCTCGGGAGATGGCGCTACTCCGTGGGCGGCCCTCACTAATGTCAAAGGCACTCTCTACGGCACAACCACTGGCGGCGGTGCCAACGGTCTTGGAACAGTCTTCTCGATTACGCAGTCCGGCAAGGAAATTGTACTCTACAGCTTCATCCGCTACGGAGATGGCACTGCGCCATTTGGGCGCCTCCTCAACGTCAATGGCACACTTTATGGGACGACCGCGCATGGGGGTGCCCACAGTCTTGGAACGGTCTTCTCGTTGAGGCCGTGAAAAAGCGGCAGGCGATTACGTCTGAGCCTCTGGGCGCAGTAGTGTGGCACCGCGTAGCTATTCTCTTACTTTGAAGATCGTGCCGCATCCGGCGTTGTTGGTGCAGCCGCCGTTGCCGCCCGTCGTCGTCGTGCCGTAGAGCTTGCCCTTGACCAAATAGACGGGAGCCTGCGGATCGGAGCCGTCGGCGCCGCCCTGGAAGCTGTAGAGCACGCTCTCCGCACCGCTCGTGTTGATCTCAAAGACCGTGCCGACGCCCATGGTGCCGCCGCCGACGGTCGTTCCGTAAAACTCGCCTTTCGAATAGGTCAAATTCGCGCCGGGCAAATTGCCGTCGGGAATGTCGGCGAAGTTGTAGAGCGTCTTGAACGTCCCGTTGCGCGTGATCGAGAAAAAGGTTCCGGAGTTGCGCGTGCCGCCGCCCTCGGTCGTTCCGTAGAGCACGCCGTTGACCGCCGTCAGACCGTTTGGATAATCGCCGTCATCGCCACCGCTAAAGCGATAGAGCACGCGCTCTTTCCCTTGCAGATTCAGTTCGTAGATCGTTCCGCAGCCGGTGCTGCCGCATCCCGCGGCGCCGCCGAAGAGCGTGGCGCCGTAGATGTGGTCGTGGATGAACGTGACGCCGGCGTAGACGCGATTACCGTCGTTGCCGCCCTGGAAGCGGTAGAGAACGTGCTCGCTGCCCTGTGTCGTCGTCGAGAAAACCGTGCCGCAGCCGGCGCCCCCGCACCCGGAGCCGCCGCCGTAGACGGTCGTTCCGTAGAGTTCGCCGGCGTGCGGTGTCATCACCGCTTCGGAGTCTTGTCCGTCGTTGCTGGTGCTCCCCATGAAGCTGTAGATGACGCGTTCGTTACCCGACGTGCCCGACGTGTAGATCGTACCGTCGCCGTACTCTCCGGCGCTGGACGTCGTGCCGAAGAGCTGGCCATTCAAGAGCGTTAGGCCGACGAAAGGCCACGAGCCGTCGTGACCGCCGTTGAACGTGCCGTCGAAGTTGTAGATGATCGCTTCCTTGCCGGCTTTGCTCAGCTTGAAGATCGTGCCGCAGCCGAGATAGCATTCGTTGCTGCCGCAACTACCCGAGCGATAATTCTTCGAACCGTTCAACGTTGTTCCGTAAAGCGTGCCGTTGACGGCGACGAGCCCGCCGTAGGGGCTCGCGCCGTCGGGCGTCCCTTTGAATACGTAGAGCTGTTGGTAGCCCGAGGCCGATGCGCGCCTAATGCCCGAATGCGCGCGCGCGGCGAACGTGGAGATGCCGGGCGCGGACGGATTGATCGCGCCGCCGCACGCGGCTAGCATCGCACCGAGCACAATGATAATGAGGCAATGGGAAGCTCGCACCAATTTATCCTCCGACAATCCGGCGTTCGCCACAGGGTTCGCAAAATCGTGCCGCGCCGCGCTACTGAGCCTACTCTCAAAGCGTGAAGAAGCCCAAGAGCCGGGCGATAAAGCGCCGGAAAACGGCTCGCCGCAAGGGCGAGCTCGCCGGAACTTTGAAAAAAGCGGCTAAATGGTTTCGGTCCAGCCGCCGCGGTCTTTTTCGCCGATTAGGACGCGCTATCCCGAATCGACGTTCTTGCACGAACGGCCGTCCTACGTTCCGCCGGACAACGAATGACGCAGAGACCGGCTGTTGAGAAGCGGTCCCCGACCCTGTTGGTTGTGGCTGCGACCCTGATCGGTACGTCCATCGAGTGGTACGACTTCTACATCTACGGTTACGCTGCCGCGCTCATATTTCCGACAGTCTTCTTTCCGAAATCCGATCCGTTCGTGGGTCAAATTGCATCGTATGGCATCTTCTGGGTTGGTTTCCTTGGCAGACCTTTAGGCGGCGTCATCTTCGGGCACTTCGGCGACAAAGTTGGTCGCAAGGCCATGCTCGTCGTGACCCTGACGATCATGGGTGTCGCAACGTTTCTAGTCGGCTTGTTGCCCACCTATAATCAAATCGGGTTCTGGGCGCCGCTGTTGCTCATCGCGTTGCGCTTGTGCCAAGGCGTTGCCGTTGGGGGAGAGTGGGGCGGCGCCGTGGTGATGGCGGCGGAGCATGCGCAGGCGCGCTTTAGAGGGCTCCTTGCCAGTTGTCCTCAGATGGGTGTGCCGTTGGGCCTCATCCTTGCGAGTGTTATTTTCAACAAAGTCGCCGGCCCGTACTCAGCGAGCGGCAACGCGAGTGCGGCTTTTGCGAGCATTGCTTGGCGCACCCCGTTCCTCTTCAGCCTCGTTCTCGTCGCAATCGGTCTCGCGGTGCGCCTAAACATAGTAGAAACGCCGGCCTTCGAGCGCGTGAAAGCGCGCGCGGCAATCGTCGCCGCGCCCGTTCTATCGGTCCTTCGCAACAGTTGGAAAACCGTAGCACTCGCGGGAGGCTCCTTCTTCGTGATTAATGGAGGCTTCTATCTCGTCACCACGCAGACGGTCAGTTACGGTGCGGGGCCACACTCGATCCTGAAACTGGATCCGCGCATCTTCTTCAACGCAAACCTGGCGGGAAGCGCGGTAGGGCTGCTCGCCAACCCGCTGGGAGGGTGGCTATCGGATCGGATCGGCCGACGTCCGGTGTACATGACCGGAGTTGCGCTGATCCTGGCCTTCGCCTTTCCTTTCTACGCGCTCGTCGACAGCAAGGATCCGCGCCTCATCACGCTGGCACTTTGCTTGTACAATCTCCCCTCATCGGTCGCATACGGGACGCTCGCCGCGATGTTCAGCGAACTCTTCGGCGCGAACGTGCGCTACAGCGGCGCGTCACTCGGTTACCAGGGCGCTGCGATTTTTGCCGGCGGCTTGGCGCCGCTGGTTGCGACGCTACTGCTCAAACTCTCCGGCGGCGCGTCCTGGATACTCGCCCTCTATCTGACGGTGATGGCCGCGATTTCATTTGTTTCGATCTACCTGATCGCCGAAACGCGCCAAGTCGACCTATCCGATCCCTACCCCGTGCCCGCGTCGCCGGCAGCGGTGCCGGGTTGAGCAGCGGCCGTATCGCACTCATGTAGCGGCTCGATTCATTGGGCGATGGGGTGCCAAGGTCTGCCAGAAGGCTGCCGCGAATTGCTTGTCGGAGATTTTTGCTCAAGCTGAAGACGTTAAGACGTTAACAAGAAAGGGACCCAACCGCGTGCGCTACTTCTATCTGCTCCTTGGCGCGATCGTTGTTTCAAGCTGTTCGCAGAGCGTGGGATCGTTGCCGTCGTCCGGCAGTTCCAAGAATCAGATTACCCGCGCTGCCGGATCAACACCGGACATTACCAAGGTCACCAAAATCAAGCCTGAGCAATACCAGAAGATCACGATTTCGGGAAGCGGCTTCGGCACGATGCAGCCGTATAACGGCGACTCAGCCTACATCCGGATTCGAGACAAGACCGGTGCTTGGGACGCCGGGCATACGAGCTCCTCGGAGATCGACTCCGTATGGCTGGACGTGACCCAGTGGACCGATAGCAAGATCGTTATCACCGGTTTCACGAACGACTACGGCCAAGAAGGTTGGGTTCTCAACAAGGGTGACAAGCTCGCGATCCAAGTCTGGAACCCGCAAGATGATAACGGCCCCGCGACTAAAAACACGAAGGTCAAATAGGGACTGCGCTCGGAGCTCGCGCCCGTGCGTCGAACTAGCCTCGCGGGACTGGTAACGCATGGAGCAATCGACGGAGAAAGGCGCTAAGGCTCTCTTCGTAAGCAGGGCGGGAGCCGATGCGGACTTTGCTGCCGTGATCGGCGGCATTTTGGAATCGGCGGGCTATGCGGTTGTCCTTCAGCAATGGGATTTCGTAAATCGAAATTTTATGGACCGCATGCACGCCGCGCTGGCCGGCGGTGCTCGGGTCATCGCATTACTGTCGCCGGATTATCTGAGCAGCGCGCACTGCCAAGCTGAATGGCAGAACGCTATCGCCGACGATCCGCTCAACCGCAGATCGCGGTTGATTTTGTTGCGTGTCGCGGAATGTGAGCCGGTTGGACTCCTAAGCGGCCTCGCCTACTGGGATCTCGTTCCGATCCGCGAGAACCGCGTGCTGCTGCAAGAAATTGTGCTCGACGCCGTGCGCGAGGAGCCCCGGCATGACGCACCCACGCGGCCATATTGGCGACCGCCGCGCTGCGTCGTCGACACCGAAGCGATCCGCCCGGTTCTGACCTTCAGCGCGCGTGAGGAGGAACTCGCTGCGATCGCCTCAGCGCTCTCGCATGACGGCGCGGTTGTTGCGGTGCATGGATTGGGCGGCGTCGGGAAGACATCCATAGCACGCGAATATGCCTGGCGCAATAGGGACCCGTATTCGGTTATTTGGTGGCTGCCGGCACAGACCGAAGACGGAATTATCGAGGGGCTGTTGCGCCTCGGAGCGAGCTTGATGCGGGGACTCGACCAGCTCGCCGATCGCCGCGCTGCTGCCCAACGAGTAACCGGCGCCCTATTAAGCGGTTTCTCCAAACCTGCGCTGCTCGTTTTTGACAACTTAGAAGACGAGCCGCTGCTCCGAACCTGGCTGCCACGAACCGGAGCGCGGGCGTTGGTGACCTCGCGATGCGCGGCGTGGGGCGCCGACGTGACAGCGATTCCTTTGCACGCCTGGGACCTGGAGACCGCGGCCACGTACCTGGAGCGCGAGAGCGGACGAGCTGATTTGAACAAGGCCGATGCTCGCGCCATTACCGAAGCGCTCGGTGCTCTTCCCCTTGCCTTGTCGCACGCCGCGGCTGCGTTGCGCAACCAGCGGATGGTCACTCCTCGGCGATACCTCGAACGCATCGGCGATTACCTGAAAATCGCTCCGCCCGCGTCGGAGTATCCGCAATCCGTTTTTGCAACGTTTAACGCGGCGATCGCACAAGCGGAAAGCGAGGCCCCGGGCGCCGCAGCAGTCCTTTGCTTCGCGGCACTTTTCGCTGCCGATGCTATTCCCGACGAGCTTTTTCGACAGCCTATCGATAGTTACGCGGAAAAGTTGCAGCCGGTACTGTCCAAGGACATGCTCACGCGTGATTTACGCTCGACGCTGGCCGACGATTTTGAATTGGACGAAGCACTGGGCGCGCTGAACCGGCTTTCGCTGCTCGATTTCTCCGAGGTCACTCGTGCCTATGGCGTCCATCGCCTCGTCCAACTGGCGTCGCGAGACCGGATCCCTGCGGATTCGGTCACCTGGCACGAGTCCGCGGTGGCAGCTGCCGATGCGGCATTCCCGAAGGTGGAATTTGACACGTGGCCCGCATGCGCGCGCCTGCTGCCGCATGCACGTGCCGCGTTGGAGAATTTGCTGAAAGTCACAACGTTCTTACCGGCGAGCCGGCTCGCTCAAAAATGCGGCCTCTATCTCTGGAGGCGAGCCGAGTTCGAAGCGGCCGAGGTTCTGTACGCGCGCTCGCTCGCGATTCGTGAGCAGGCATGCGGGCCCGAGAACTACGAACTTGCGCCGACCCTTTGTCATTTGGCAAAGGTCTACATAGATCAATGCCGCTATGAGGAAGCCGAACTGCTGCTGACCCGCGCACTAACGATTTGCGAAGACGCGCCTGGCCAGGACCAATCAAACCTAGCGGACATCTTGAACAATCTCGGGGTGATCTGCCGCGAGCAAGGCCGGTACGAAGAGTCGGAGCGCCTCTACAGGCGCGCGCTTGCGGTTCAGGAGAGCGCTCTTGGTCAGGACCACCCCGAAGTCGCACGCACTCTCAATAATCTGGCGGGGGTGTACGTCGATCGCGATGACGTCCAAGCAGAGATCGTACTCGCCCGATCTTTAGCAATCAAAGAGAAAACGCTTGGTCCGGATCATCCCAATGTCGCCTACAGCGTGGAGAATCTGGCGCAGGTGCATCGGAGCCTCGGCCATTTTTCAGAGTCAGAGGCTCTCCATACACGAGCGTTGGCGATTCGCGAGAAAACGCTCGGACGAGACCATCCCGACGTCGGCTTAAGCCTTCATGGCCTCGCAACCGTGTATCTCGACCAAGCTCGCTGTGACCAGGCGGAAGCCCTGCTTACGCGCGCCTTGACGATTTGGGGCAAGACGCTCGATCCCGAGCACCCGTACGTTGCACATGGCTTCAATCTCCTCGCGCTCGTCTATCGCGACCAAGGGCGCTATAACGACGCGGAAGCGTTGCACGAGCGTGCGTTGTCAATTATGGAAAAGGCGTTCGGCCAGGATCACCTCTACGTTGGGACGTCCCTCCATAACCTAGCGCAACTGTACTGCCGCCAAGAGCGCTACCAGGAGGCTGAGCCGGTCCTCGCGCGGGTCTTGGCGATTCGTGAAAAAACACTTGGGCACGAACACGCTTTTACGAAATCCGTTCGCGACGAGCTGGACGGCGTTCGTAAGGCAATAGCGGCGACCGATTCTTTAAACGTATCGTAAAATACTGTATTGTAGAATTTGCTACGAATCGGAGGGCGAGATGACTTTGCATTCGGCTCGACTGTTCTCACTTCTCGTCGGGATGCTGACGCTCGGCGCGTGTGCCGGTGCCGGCACCGGCTCTGCGGGGCGGACAAATCCCCTTATTCCGGCCGAGCCGGACGCAGCGAACGCCCCGCATGGAACCTCGTGGGTGGCTCGCGACGCCGATACGCAGGATCTCCTGTACGTGTCAAATGCCAAGGATGGAAGCGTCTACGTCTATTCCTACCCTCAAGGCAGGCTGAAAGGCTGGCTGCTCAACCTACAAGCCAGTGGTCTATGTTCGGACACAAACGGCGACGTTTTTATCCCGAAAGGCAACGAGATACTCGAATACGCCCACGGTGGTACGCAACCGCTCGCAGTATTGCGTAACTCACTCGGGGGCGCCTCGCAATTCTGCACCGTGGACCCCACGACCGGGAACCTCGCCGTTTCGGGAGGCGTCTCTCACAAATATGGTGTCGCAATCTACACCAACGCTAAGGGCAACCCTCGAATATACGCGGATGCCGAACGCAACGGTCGCTATTGGTCTTGCGCGTACGACGACAAGGGCAACCTCTTCGTTGAGGTGACAGGCGGCAGTTTACACGGCACGAGTAACCTGGTCGAGCTGCCGAAGGGCGGTGCGCAGGTCAGAAACATCACGTGGAACGGGGCACGCCGCCTGCGGCCCGGTTCGATTCAATGGGATGGCAAGTACCTGGCAGCAGAGAGTCCGCAAAGCGGTTCCGAACCGACGACGATCTTCCGTTACGGTATCAATGGAAGGCAAACCGCCTTTGTGGGCAAGACCACGCTCGCGGGTGCCGGAAGCCCCCTCCAGTTCTGGATTCATGGTGCGCAAGTCGTCGTACCCAATCAAGGCTCCAACTCCGCCTCTGCTGCCATCGTGCTCTACGACTACCCGGGGGGCGATGGGCCTCGGCAGATCATCGACGACGCTCGCGAACCGCAGGCTGCGACCGTCAGCCCGGCTCGGCATCACAAGGTCGCCGTTATCACCTACCACTACGACAATCTGCGAACGGGCTGGGACAATAAAGAGTCGGTATTGACCTATGAAAACGTTAACAGCGGATCGTTCGGCCTGCTGCACAAGGTGACGCTTGACGACCAGGTGGATACGCAACCCCTCATCGTCCCGAATGAAACGACGACGCGCGGCGTGGTGCCGGGTAAACACGACGTGGCATATGTCGCAACCGAGAGCAACACGGTCTATGCGATCGATGCGTCAAGCGGGGTGGAGCTCTTCCAACAGAATTTGGGCAATCCCGTTCCTACGCCTTTGGGTTGCACCAACAACGGGCCGAACGTCGGAATCGACGGAACACCGGTCATCGACAGACACGCAAACGCGATGTACGTCATTGCCTATACGATGCAGGGCAGCGTGCCGACTTATTTCATCCACGAACTCAATTTGAGCAACCTGACCGATATCGTAACGCCCGTCGTGGTCTCTGCCTCACACGCCTTAACCAACGAGTACACGTTCACGTTCAACGCGACGTACCAGCGACAACGACCGGCCCTCATCGAAGCGAGCGGGAACATCTATGCCGGATTCGGCAGCTTTTGCGATTATAGCGCATCGATGTCACGCGGATGGCTGCTGGGTTGGCGGGCCGGATCGCTCACGCCGCTTGCGGCAAACCGGCTGAACGACACCCTCTCTACGTCGCCGAATACGTTCTTTTTGTCGGCGATCTGGATGTCGGGATATGGAATCGCGGCCGATCCGGCGGGGAACCTCTACTTCGTTACCGGCAATTCCGATCCATCAGGGACGACGTATAACAGCGTTACAAATATTTCAGAGACCGTCGCCAAGGTCAGTCCGGACCTAACGCAACTCCTCAGTTTCTTTACGCCTTCGGACGTGGGATATCTTGACCAGGGCGATACCGACTTCGGAGCGGGTGGTGCGTTGCTACTGCCAAACGCGGCGTCGAAACTGCAGCTCGCCGCGGCAGCCGGCAAAGAGGGAACGCTCTTCCTGCTCAATCGGAAACATTTGGGTGGATACACTCCAGGTGGTCCCAACCACGTGGTCGACTCGGAGGGCATCGGCGGATGCTGGTGCGGTCAGTCGTACTTCGACGCCGCGAGTGACTCCATCCCGCGCATTGTTGCCAGCGGCGGCAACACCGTGACCGTTTGGAAAATTCAAAAATCTCCGGTAAAGTTGGTCCTGGCGGGATCTTCGCAAGGGTTACCCGGCGGGCAAGATCCCGGTTTCTTCACGGCCGTTTCATCGAACGGAAAGCGCCCCGGCGCAATCATTTGGGCGCTCGCGCGGCCGCAGTCGGTGCCTGGGAGCATCACGCTTTTCGCGCTTACTTCCGAACCTTCGAGCAGCGGCCAGCTCGAAACGCTTTACCAAGGGACGGCGGGCGCCTGGGAGTCGTACGGTGGAAACGCAAATCTCGTTCCAGTCGTAGCAAATGGAAAAGTCTATGTCGCGAGCTACGAGCAGCTTGACATCCTCGGACTCCTCGGTGCTAACGCGAAGACGGCAACGGGAGAAGGCCCGCCGGTCAAAGCCCCTCGCGCTGCTATCGGCGCGCCGCACGAGGTCACCGGGACGCTCGTTGCCATCAGCGGCGCGCAGCTTAGCTTACGTACGCGTACCGAAAAATTAGCTCGCATCGACGACTCCGACGCGATTCGACACGAACGAAGTGCGGTCTTGGTCGTAGGTAAGCCTTTCACCGCCGGGGGAACGTACGATGCAGGCGGCGTTCTCCATGCCACTGTGATCGTGCGCGCAAAGCCCTCGCCGGCGACATGGCCGACCGATCGTTAGTAGCGTGGATTGCCGGCGGCATCGCGCTGGTCGCGTTTCTGGCCTTCGCCGGCACGTACGTGTCGTATTTCATCGCCGCGATGCAGCGGCCGGCGCAGAGTCCATTTTCGATCGCGTGCGCGAAGCTCGCGGCGCCGCATGGGAAAATGGTGCTGGTGCGATTCGATATCGCGAATACTAGCCGCAAGGATGCGACGTGGATGAACTTCGCGCTGTTTGCGTCGAGTGCCGATCGTCGGAACCTGAGCGACTGGAGATACGTGCTCGAGACGCGCGTGCCGGCGGGCGGTAAGGTCTCAAAGGCCGTCGCGGTGCCGCTCCCCAGCGATTACCGGACCGTTCGATTCGCAGGCGTGCAGTGCAATATCATCAACGCGGTCTTTGCCGACGGCTCGCAACAGAGCTACGGCGCCAACACGGACACATTTCCGTAACCGGGAATTGAAGTCTGCCTCACTGGGCGAGCATCGTCCGAAGTTCGCTTTGGGTATACACGAATGGAACGTGGTCCGGCGTCAGGATACGCGCGATGTCGCGCACCATGACGCTTGCGACGCCCTCGATGGGCTCTGATGCCCTGCAATTGATCCAGGCGACGATCGTCGTGCCCGTTGAGGGTGAATAGTAGTCTGCGGTGTTGTAACCGGGCAGCGCGCCGGTGTAACCGTACCAGCCTTCGCTGCAGGTGATGCCGAGCCCGAACGACGTGTTGCCCAAAAATGGGATGCAGTTGATGAGATCGCGGTAGGTCGCGTGCCCACTCGCTTCGCCCGTAGCGTAGAGCTTGATCCACCGGCGGATGTCGTTCATGTAGGAAATCATCTCGCCGGCCGACCACATGAACGCGACCGGCACGGTGTTGCTTACGTCTTGCCAGTCGCGCTGCTTGTCCAGTTCGTAGCCGCGCGTCCAGGGTTCGGGCATAGCTTCGGTTTGTGGAAACGACGTTTGCGTCAAGCGGAATGGTTCGATGAGCCGCTTGCGAATTTGGTCGCCGACGCTATCCTTCGTGATAGCTTCGATGATGAGACCCAGTAACAAATAGTTGGTGTTGCTGTAGCGGTAGCCTTGGTTCGGCGCGAAGTATGGTTTATGTTGCACCGCCCACGCGACGATCATCCGCGGGCTAAAATTCGCCGGAACCCGCCCGTTGAGTCGCGCGAACTGGGGTGTATCGTACGCCTCGTAGAGGCCACTGCGCATATCGCAAAGCTCGCGAACGGTGATATGGTCGGCGTTGGGTACTTTGACCCCCAGCTGGAAGCGGCTCAGCGGATCGTCGAGCGCGAGCTTCTTTTCGCCGACCAGCTGAAGCAGGACGCTGGCGACGAATGTCTTGGTATTGCTGCCGACGCGGAAATGGTCGGCGGTCGTCAGTGGCGCTCGCTTCGTGAGATCGGCATAGCCGAAAGCGCGCACGAAGGCATGACCGTTGGCGTCCCACACGCCGATGAGCGCGCCCGGCACCGGTGTTCGTCCACCATAGCGCGCTCGATCGCGCTCGACGGCAGCCGCGATCGCGGACTGCACCGACGGGCTCGCGAGCGATGGAGGATCTGCCAAAGACCGGTGCGTCCGAAGCGCGAGGGCTGCAACCACAAGTGCGATCGCACAAACGATCGCCGAACGAGACAAATTCACGCGCGCGCTCTCCACATCGCGGGGCTTTCGCCGCCCAGCACAGTCGCCCCGCATAGATGAGCGCCGACGAGGCACGCTAAACGAGCAGCCGAAGCGATCGTTTATGGCCCGATAAACGGGACCTGCTTTCGATGACAGTCTTGCACAAAAACCAGCCCTTCGCACATCGCCGTCCGGGCGTTGCTACTTCGATTGAATGTTTTTCAGCTTCTCGCGCGCCGTATTCGTTTCCGGATGCTCCGCACCCAGCGCTTTTTCGCGGATTGCCAAAGCGCGCACGTAGAGCGGCATCGCATCCTGGTCGCGATCCTGTTCGTGGTACAGATCTGCAAGATCGCACAAGGAAGCCGCAATATGGGGGTGATCAGGGGCGAGCGATTTCTCTCTAATTTCAAGCGCTCGCAAGAGCAGTCGCTCAGCCTCCGCGCCACGTCCTTGCGCGCTGTGCGCTTTTGCAAGGTTACGAAGCACGTCTCCGAGCCCCGGGTGATCCGCGCCGAGCGCGTTCTCGAAAATCGCGAGCGCGCGCGTGCAGAGCAGCTCTGCCTCTTTGTTTCGTCCCTGCTCGCGAACCACTTCCGCGAGGTTGTCGAGGCATATTGCAACATCGGGATCATCCGAACCGATGGCTTTTTCTTGAATTGCGAGGGCTCGTCGACCTTGGCGCTCGGCCTCGGCATACCGGCCTTGTTCGCCGTACACTCGCGTGAGGTTGCTCAAGGCCTTGGCAACCTTGGGATGCTCTTGCCCTAGCTCCTTCTCTATGATTGCCAGTGAGCGCGTGAGCAACTGTTCCGCCTCCCCATACCGTCCCTGATCGCAGTATACGATCGCAAGGTTATTCAAGCCGATTGCAACCTGAGGATGGTCCGGGCCGAGCGACTTTTCCCAAGCCGCCAGCGCACGCGAATACAGTGCCTCGGCCTCTCCACAATCGCGCTTTTCAGCCCAGCAGATGAGGGCGAGGCTGTTCAGGCAGTTAGCAACCTCGGGGTGGGCCGGTCCCAGCGCCTTCTCCAGAACTGCTTGCGAGCGGGCTTGCAACAGCCTCGCTGCGCCGTAGTCGGCGCGATCTTTAAGGTAGGCGGCGCATAAATGGGCGAGGCGCCCAGCCGGTAGAAACGCCGTATCGCTAGGCAACGCATCGACCGCGACGCGTGCGTGCGGCAACAGACGCGCACACTGCGACCATTCAGCGAATTCAGGAACGGGGAATGCCGCGCCAACCACAGTGGCAGCACACTCACGCCAAGCCTCTGCCGTCGCGGCAACCAGATCTCGGGCGGCTAGCTGCACGAGCCGATGAATGCGGTAGGTACGCGCGCCCCCCGAGAAGACCAGCAGCGAAAGCCGGTCGAGCGCGCCGAGCGCCTCGTCAAGGCGTACGTCGTCCGCCACGACGGAGCGCAAGTCGAGCGCAGTCTCGTGCGACAAGATGGGCGACGATCCCGCGACGTAGTTTTCAAGCGGCTGGCGAAAGAGTTCGTCGGGGATATCGTCGGTTGCAAACGATGCTGCAAGACAGAGCGTGGCAGCCGCCCCGGCGGCTTCATGCTCCGCCTGAGCTATAGTCGTCTTAACGGTTGCGAAGACCGATTGCGGATATTCGACCCCGTGAGGAGCTTTGCTGAGGTGCGCGCCGATGCGCTCCAAATACCTGCCCGGCGTGAGCATTCGCATTCCGCGTAGCGAGGCCGCCGCGTGTGCGAGCGCCAGCGGAAGACCACCAAGTGCTTCGACGATGGCGTGGCCATCGGCATCGGCAAGGTCGCTTCGCCGGCTCTCCCGCTGTAAATAATCGGCTCCCGTTTCGATCGACCACGTATGCAATGGAATAGCCGTAACGTCGGCACGCCACGCAGCATTGCGTGAGGTGACGAGCGCGTGGGTTCCGGTTCGTGGCAGCCACGCGCGCAGATGGCGTTCCTCTTCAAGGTTGTCGAAAACGAGCAAGACCGGTTTGTCAAAGCCGCTCAACAGCGTATCGACCACGTGTCGCGCCGCAGCCCGCCGGTCGGCACGCTGGTCGAGATCATTGACGAAGGTCACGCCCAAACCGATCAGTCCGTCAATGATACCGTCCTCGGTTTGCGCGTTCAGCCACCAGGTAACGGAGTATCGCTCGCCGCTGCGCCATGCGTACTCACGCGCGACGGATGATTTGCCCACGCCCCCGAGGCCATAGACGGCGGCAATGTTGCCGTGCGCAAACGCCGCGGCCAATTTCACGAGTTCTTCCTCGCGGCCGACGAACGTAGTAAGTGCGGCCGGTAGGATCGCCGCGCCCGAACTCGGCCAAGGCCCGACGGTCACCGATCCCACGCCTCGGCGAGAGGAAGTTGGGCCGGCGGCGGCCGCTTCAAACGCCTGGCGTTGCTCGCCGTCGAGGGCTAGGGCACCGGCGAGCAGAGCGACGGTTTCGCGCTGCGGCGTGCGCCGAAAGCCGCGCTCGAGTGCGCTAATGCCCTCGACGCTCATCCGCGCCCGTTCAGCGAGGGCCTCTTGCGAGAGCCCTGCCGCGAGCCTATGCCGCCGCAGGAGCGTCCCGAACCCCGGCCATTTGTCGGCTCGCCCCTCAGACTCCATGATTAGGAAGTCAGATTCGCCAGCCTCTAGCCGCCCCCTCAGGGGCGGGCGTCCAACTGTACGTTACGAGTCGTACGGCTGTACGTTACCCGGTATCGCCAGAGCGCCGAGCCTTGCATTGTAGACGCTATTCTACGGAGGAGATTGTGACGAGGGAGTGTTTCATGAAAAGCCGCTACTTCGCATCCGCACTCGCCGCTGCGCTCGTCGCTTGCGGTGGCCCGTCGCAGGGCTCGTTTTCCCAGACCGCTCTACCGCCGGCGACAGGCGCGCTTATGGCAACGCGCCCTTCAACCCGGGAATCCATCACGTACACTGTTCACCAGTTGCCGACCCTGGGTGGCTCGGAGGATTTCGCCAACTGGATAAACGATCGCGGCTGGGTGGCCGGCGCAGCCGATCTCACCGGAGGCCACGTCGAGCATGCCTTTCTGTGGCGCGACAATAAGATCCACGACCTCGGTACGCTGGGAGGGAATAACAGTCTGGCGTGGCCGGTTAACGACCAAGGCGTTATCGGCGGCGATTCCGTTACTTCCACCAACGACCCGCTGAGGGAAAACTTCTGTCACTTCAATATCGACGGGAAGTCGGTGTTCACCAAACACACCTGCAGCGGGTACGCGCTGTCGCACGGCGTGATGACCGCGCTTCCGACGCTGGGTGGCAACAACAGCTCAGTCTTTGGAATGAACAACCGGGACGAAGTCGTTGGGATCGCGGAAAACAATACGAAGGATCCAAGCTGTTCCGCTCCGCAGGTGCTCGACTTCGAGGCGGTTGTCTGGGCACCGAAATCTCGACGAGCCCGACAACTGCCGCCGCTCAAAGGCGATGTCATCGGGGGCGCCGTTGCAATCAACGATCGCGGCGACGTCGTTGGAGGCTCTGGAATGTGCGCTCCGATCAGCCCGGCGATCGGCGCCCACGCTCTTCTCTGGCGACATGGCAAGCCCATTGACCTCGGCGGCTTCGGCGGGAAAACGAGCAATCTCGCATGGGACATCAACAATCGCGGTCACATCGTCGGCTTTTCGGACCTCAAGGGAGACATGGCCACGCATGCGTTCTTCTGGAAGAGCGGCAAAATGACCGATCTCGGAACGCTGCCAGGCGATGTTTTTAGCTTCGCATTTGGAATCAACGAGAGCGATCAAATCGTCGGCGAATCGTGCGACGCGAGTTTCAACTGCCGCGCCTTCATTTGGCAAAACGGCGTAATGAGCGACCTTAACTCGCTCGTTAGCGGTTCAACCCTGCCGTTGACGCTAGCAGAAAGCATAAATAAGAACGGCGAGATCACTGGCAACGCCTACGATGCAACTACCGGCGGCATTCCTGCCTTCGTGGCGACTCCAGCGCACGGCCCTGCCGGAGGCCCAGCGTCGAGCCGTGTAAAGCTCCCCGCAAGCGTTCGCGTTCGTCTCAAACAAATGAGGGCGCGCTTATGAACTTCCTAATGTGGAGAACGACCGCGCTGAGCGTTGCGTTTCTTTTGACCGCCTGCCATTCCGGGGCGATGATGCCAATTGCTCCAGGGAATCAGTTTCAATCCCAGGCAGGGACCGATGTCTCTGACTTAGGCCCATGCAAGAAGGCCTTCGTGATCGCGCCGGCCCTGGTCTTCACCCAGAAAGGGAAACGCCTGACGCTCACTGACGAGTTGGAAACGCTAAAACTTAGGGGACGTACCTACCGCCATTGCGATGTTGTATCGGAGAAGCAACTGCCGGCTCATTGGAGCTCGAGTGGAGGGACGCTCCGCGTATCACCCGGACGAGAGAAGGCGTTCTTCCTTAGCTCAAAGTTGGGTGCATACACGGTAAAAGCGTCATCTGGTACTTACAGCGCGTCGGCAACCGTCGTTATACAGTTGAACAACGAGAAGCTCGTCGCGAGCATCGGCGGCCATCCGAGCGGAGCCCTCCTCGCCGACGACGGCTCGTTCTACGGCGTCACCCACGCCGGCGGCACATACGGCAATGTCTTCAAGCTCACTCGAGGTGCCGTCGAAATTATCTACAGCTTCCAAGGCGGTTCCAATGATGGCGAGTCTCCATCCGGCGCGCTGATCAGCGACCAGAAGGGCGATCTTTTCGGCACGACGGTCGCCGGCGGAACCTCCGGTTTCGGCACAGTGTACGAGCTCATGCCATCGGATAGCGGCTATACCGAACGCGTTCTCCACAATTTTAGCGGTAAAAAAGGGGGAGCGGAACCCGTGGGCGGCTTGGTCGCCGACGGCAGCGGCGCACTCTATGGTACGACCGTCGCCGGCTATCAGGGAACCGCGTTCAAACTCACGCCGAGCGGATCGGCGTACGCGTTCCGCGTTCTGCATCGTTTTAACGGAACCACCGAAGGCAGCGGGCCCTCACCGCTCATCCTTGGTCCCAAAGGCTCGCTCTACGGTACCAACGCCCAAAGCGACGCTTTTTACACATGCGGAACCGCGTTCAAGCTAACGCCGCACGGAACGAAATACGCTTTCGATCTTCTGTACCGTTTCAAGGGAGGCCGTGACGGCTGCGGCCCGACCGGAGTCGTCGCCGGCAAAACCGGGGCGCTCTACGGTGTTACGGGAAACGGTGGCTCCGCGGATGTTGGGACGGTTTTCGATCTGAGGCGTGGCGCCTCCGGATTTACCGAACGAATTCTCTACCGCTTCCGAAACGGTAATGACGGGGCAAACCCGATCGCCATAACCTTCGGTTTGCAAGGCGCGCTGTACGGTGCGACCACCTTTGGAGGTGCTGGAAACGGCGGGACCGTCTTCGCCCTCACGCCAAACGGAGCGACGTATAAGGAACGTCTCCTTCACACCTTCGAGGGTGGACCAAGCGATGGTTACGGACCGGACGCCGGCCTGATCACCAATGCGGCGGGTGCGCTCTACGGCGTGACCGAGTTTGCGCCGGACAGCGGTGAAGGCAGCGTGTTCGACGTGCGCCCATGATCGAAATGCGTTTGGTCATGCGCATTGTCATCTGGGCTATTTGCGGCCTGGCATTCGCGAGCTGCTCTCGCCCGACCGGCTCTTCCCCGCTACCGCCCAGCCTATCGAACAGCGCTTTTTCTTCAGCCGGCCCCAACGTTGACTTCACGACGCTGCTCAGCTTCGACCTAAGCGACGGCGCAAAACCATTTTCAGGCCTGATCGATGTGAACGGCACGCTCTATGGCACGACGTCGCAGGGTGGTGATGGTTCGGCCTGCTCAAGCGAGGGCTGCGGAACCGTCTTCAAGATCACAACGTCCGGCGGGGAGCAAGTGCTCCACAGTTTTCAAGCCGGCGCCGACGGCGTTTACCCGCAGGCCGGCCTGAAGGACGTAAAAGGCGTCCTCTATGGCACGACGTCCGGCGGTGGCGGTCGCTTTCAAGCGTGCTACAACCGCGGCTGTGGGACCGTCTTCAAGATTACGACGTCCGGTACGGAGACGGTCGTATACAGCTTTAAAGGCGGTACCGACGGCGTTGCTCCGTGGGCCGCTCTGACCGATGTGAAGGGTGTGCTCTACGGCACGACGGCAGGTGGCGGGACTGGAGCCTGTATCGCGAGCGGGTCCGGCTGCGGGACCGTTTTCAAGATCACCATAGCCGGAGACAAAAAAATACTCCATAACTTCAAGGGCCCTCCGCATGACGGCGCACAGCCGCTTGCCGGGCTGACCGACGTGAACGGCATACTCTACGGTACTACTATTGAGGGTGGTAATGGTTGCCGGAGCAGCTTCGGATGCGGAACGGTCTTTAGGATCACTACGTCAGGCGAAGAGAGCGTGCTTTATAAATTCAAAGATGGTACCGACGGCGGATACCCGCAGGGGAACCTGATCAACGTAAACGGTACGCTGTACGGCACCACGCGAGCGGGAGACAGCGGAGCAGGATGTGCGTGTGGGACCGTCTTTAAGATCACGAAGGCCGGAAAGGAAACGGTTGTCTACAGCTTTAGGAGCGCGTACAAACGCGACGGCAGCGAGCCCCTTGCGGGCCTGCTCGACGTAAACGGCACGCTGTACGGCACGACGTTTGGGGGCGGCAAAAGTAACGGCACGGGGACGGTCTTTAAAGTCACGAAGTCCGGCAAGGAAACGGTTCTGCACTCCTTCAACGGGTTCGACGACGGGGGAGAGCCGGCGGCGAGCCTGATCTACGTGAACGGCGCACTCTATGGCACGACGTCGGCCTATGACAATTACACATGCGTCGATTTCGGGTGCGGAACGGTGTTCAAGGTAAAGCTTTAAAGCGACGCGGGATTGCAAAAAAGACGCGGCGCGAAATGGACTCCATGTGACGGCACGTGAGCGCCGAGCGCCCCACTCCTGACGCCAATTTGTAGCTAGCTTTCGCCTAGGCGCCCTTGGAGCAGTTTAGCATCCGATAGGTGCGTTCGAAAACGCGAGATGTTGGGTATGAACTCACGCTGTAATCTCCTAAGAAAAAAAGGAGGACACCGTGCATCTCCCAAGGCTTCTGCCCGTACTCATCGCGACATCACTGATCTCCGTCATTCCCGCGCCTGCGGCCGCGCAGGTTTTCGTCGGCATCGGCGTTGGCTTTACCATTGGCGGGTCCGCGGCGGTCGTCGCTGCGGCTCCGCCGCCGATCCCGTATTACGTGCAGCCGCCCGCGCCTTACCCTGATTATCAATGGACCCCTGGTTATTGGGGCTGGGGATCGGCGGGGTACTATTGGGTCCCCGGAGTCTGGGTGCCACCGCCGGCGGTGGGTCTGTACTGGACGCCGGGCTACTGGGGTTACGCGAGTACCGGCTACGCCTATTTCCCGGGCTACTGGGGTCCGAGCGTCGGCTTTTACGGCGGCATCAACTATGGGTACGGTTACTTCGGCACCGGCTTCGTCGGTGGCACCTGGAGCGGCGGCGCCTTTAGCTACAATACTGCCGTCATGAACGTGAATAGGACGGCAATCCGTAACACATACGTCGACAAAACCGTCGTCAACAAAAATGTCGTCACTCGCAGCCGCGCGAGTTTCAACGGCGGCCATGGCGGAATATCGGCGAAGCCGACGGCGGCCCAGATGGCCGCAGCGAGACATCGCATCCCGCCGACGGCCTTACAGCGAGAGCATTCGATGGTCGCCGCCCGCGACCGGAACCTTGCCGCCTCGGTCAATCACGGCAGACCTCCGGTAACCGCGGTCCGTGATCCGTTAAGCGCAACGAACAAGCCCGCACACTCTGCGTCGGTTACCACGGCCGACAGGCGCGTTGCGCAACGAGAGCTTCGGCCCGCAAGTGGCAAGCTTTCTGCGGTCGCGCATAATCAGCTAACGCACGAACGTGGAACGATCCAAGGGCATTCGCAAACCGCGATGCACGGTCAGCCATCGCATGGAACGATCCAGGGGCATTCGCAAACCGCGATGCACGGTCAGCCATCGCATGGAACGATCCAGGGGCATTCGCAAACCGCGATGCACGTTCAGCGTTCAAATCCGCAGGCAGCAATGCATGGCCAGCCATCCCATTTCCAGGGAGTGGTGCGCGGCCAGCCGTCTCATCAGCAGGCAGCCATGCGCGGTCCGTCACCCGGAGGCAGGGGCGGCAGGCCCCCGCATCGCTAACCGCACAGAGCGAACAGAACAGGGACCCCCCGGGTCCCTGTTGGTAGATCTGCGAGATCGGGGCCGCCGCGCTCTAAGTGGCGGCGCATCGGTGAAGCACCCAGCCCTGCGGAGGTCGGCCGCGTGAAACGATTTTTGTACGCGGAGGTTTTCTTGTTTGCGTTTTTGCCGTCGGCGTAATCGATGCGTTCGATACGAAACGTACCCTTGGCATCGAGATGCGCCGTGCCGACAACGTCCTTGCGGCCATCCAACAGTGGGAAATCGAAGCGGATTTGCGTAGCCGTGACGCTGCTCGTGTTCTTGAACGAAACGCAGGCGAAGACGCCGCGCATAGGAGTCTCCCTGCTGGTTTTGAAGATTTGCGAGTAGGCAACTGACCCTTCGACGCATAAAGGGATTGAACGATGCGCGTGATTTGCACGTGAGAAAGGCGGTGTTCGATTGAAGACTCTTAGTGGCATGAAGGGCGGGATTATTGCGCTTGTCGTGGCGCTTTGCGTCGCCGGTTGTTCCGCATCTGTCGCGGGTCCGTTGTTCGCGCCCCCACAGTTTGAGTCCGCGCGACCCGTAGCGGGCCCGACGCTGTCGTGTAGGCAGCCTGCTCCGCGCGCCGCCGATCCCGACGCGGTGCACGGCTTGATGGTTTGGTTGCATAGCGTCGACGAAACGAAAAAAGAGCCCGATATTCTAAAATATCTTGCTGCGGATCACAATCTATGCGGGGCGAGCATCGTCGTGTTGTGGTCGGGAATCGATAAGGGCCCGACCGCTTTGCCTCAATACGACTTCAGCCCGATCGAACGGGCGATGAAGCCGTGGATCGCTGCGGGAAAGATCGTGAATCTGCTCTTGGTCGGGACCGACGAGGTCGGGACGACCGACAATGCGACGCCCGCCTGGGTCCTTGCGCAAACCGGTTCCAACCAGGTCGACCTCGTTCCCTGTGCGGATCCCGGCGGCCACGTCGTCGTACCGCCGACGCCTGTGTATTGGGAGCAAGGGTACCTCACGCCGTGGCACAAGTTTATTTCTGCCGTCATCGAGCGCTATGGAAACAACGCGAACGTCGGCTACATGCGGTTCGGGTTGGGTGCCGGCGCTGAGGACTTTCCACAGCACGGCGCCGACGGCAACTGCTTTCCAGCCTGGCAAACGTACGGCTTGTCGGCGAAGTTCTGGGCGCAATACAGTGCGAAGCTCACCGGCTTCATCGCCGCAGCCGCACGTCGCGGTCATTCGAAAGTGCAGCAACTAGTGGCGCTCAACCCCTTCGCCGATCCCGCGCACCCGTTCGACGTCGCGAACGAGGTTGCCAACGTGGCTGCCGCTAACGGCGTCGGGTTCGGCACGGAGAATTTGGGATCCGGCAACTACGGGCGTGTCGTCGAAAAGTGCACGCCGAGCCAATATTGGTGCCACGCGTTCACGACGCATGCCGGCCAGGTGCCGCTCGAGTTCCAGCCGATCAACTTCACACTGCAGCCGGGAACGAACATCGCCCCGCTGCCAAAACTTCTGGCCTATGCCGTGTACAACGACGCGCAAGTCTTCGAAATCTATCCCCAGGATTGGTTGACGGCGGACGACCCCTCCTACTCGACCTACGCCGCGCACCACGTCGCCTGGAAGCGCGCGTTCACGAAGGCAGCCGCCATTCTCGGCGGCTCGTAGGTATCGATCGCCGCAATCCCCTTGTACTCGGAGTCTAGGCGCGCGTATAGTCCGTCACCCAGTTCGTCTCCCACGTTTTTCCGCCATCCGCCGAGAACGCTTGCTCGAGGTGCGGATTCCCCCTCCGCATCGTCCAGATCGTGCGAGTCACAATCGGCTTGCCAAGCCACGTGTCTGGTCCCGTCAGTTCTCCGTGTCCGACAGCATCGAAGCGGCCCATAATTGGAAGCCCGGTGCCTAACCCATTCTTTTGCGTCGCCCAATATGATAACCACTGACCCGTCGAAGCGTGGTACAACCGCAACGTGAGCGCATTGATCTGCTGCCCCGGACAATGGATGGCGCCTTCCTGAAAATCGGCCGCACCTGCCCAGAACGGGTGCACGATCGACGGACCCGAGCACGAAATCCAATCATGGCTCCCACTCAGGGGGTGAAGTAGCCGCTTGATGCTCAGGTGCCATTTGCCTACAAGAAAATCGAAGCCGGCGTGGCCGACTTTCGTGTCGCCGGCTCGATTCCAGACACCCTTTGCCAGTGATGGGACCCGGACGTAATCGGTCGTCCAATTCGTCTCCCACGTCTTGCCGCCGTCGGTAGAGACGGCCTGTTCGAAACGGGGGTTTCCGTTCACTTTGGTCCACCGATACCGATTGATAATCGGCGTGCCTCGCCAGGTATCGTACGCATAGAATCTCCCGACGCCGTTCGCATCGAAGTGCCCGACCTGCGGCGGAGGCGACACGCCTAGCTCTTGCGTCGCCCACCACAGCGTCCACTGATGCGACCGCGGATTGTACATACGAAGAGTCATGCCGCCAATGTAGCGATGCGGACACTTCAGATCCCCATCTTCCAGGTTTCCGGCAGTGCCCCAGAACGGTTGAACGATCGACGTGCCGTAGCAGTCGTACCAGTCGTGACTGTGAACAAGACGCTTTGCCAGGATGCGATAGTGAGTCCGCCACGTACCATACTCGAAGGCCCAGTCTTTGCTCCCGTCGCGCGACGTCGCAGCGGCTGGATAGTTGGGGGCTGGAATAGGCGCCACGGCCGGAGCGGCAGCGGCTGAAACGCCGGCAAGCGTCGTAACCGCGAGCGCCGCTGTCAGCAGCGTCCGAGTACTCTTCATGCTTCCCATAGCGCAGGAACGGTCCGTGCGGTGACCACGCCTAGTAGCGGCGATTTTTCTTAAAGCTCGCACGTAACAGGGAGCGACGCTGCAAGGGCAAAACGTCGGCACGCATGAGCAGACGAGCTCTCCTTGCGTGCCTTTTCTTTATAGCCGCCTCTATGGCGATGGGCACGCGGCCGATCCTGTCACAAGCCGATGGCGATCCGCCGCTCTTGTTGCGTGATCCGACGGTCAGCCGCACGCAGATCGCCTTCGCATACGCCGGCTACATCTGGATCGTCTCGCGTGAAGGCGGTGCGGCACGGCGTCTCGTCACCGGATACGATCTCGCCTCGGGTCCGCACTTCTCCCCCGATGGTTCAACGATCGCGTTTACCGCCAATTACGACGGCAACGTCGACGTCTACGTCGTCCCGTCGGGCGGCGGCCAGCCGCGACGGCTTACCTATCATGGCAGCGATGCCGCAGTAGGCTGGACTCCCGACGGCACGCGCGTGCTCTTCGTCTCGGATCGTGACAGCAATTCCGATCCCGATCATCTCTACACGATTCCGGTTCGCGGCGGCGCGGTCCCCGCCCAGCTTCCGCTCTCGATGGCTGAGTATGGCTGCTACTCGCCCGACGGTACGCATCTCGCGTACGTGCCGAGCTTTCAATGGGAGCCGTTCTGGAAAGGTTATCGTGGCGGCCAAACGACGCCCATCTGGATCGCAAACCTCGCCGATTCCAGCGTCGTCAAGGTGCCGCGTCAAAACTCCAACGAGAACGATCCGATGTGGGTTGGCGACACCGTCTACTTCCTCTCCGATCGCGATGGACCGGTAACGCTCTTTGCCTACGATACGCACACGGCTGCGCTAACGCGCGTGCTCCAGCCCTCCGGCTTTGACATCACCTCGGCATCGGCCGGCGCGGGTGCGATCGTCTACGCGAAGTTCGACAGCCTCCATCTCTACGACGTTGCGTCGCATTCAACCCGAACGGTCCACGTCACGATCGCCGACGAGTTAGAACAGGTTCGGCCGCATTGGCAGAAGGTCGGCGATCAAATTCTCAACGCGAACATCTCGCCCAGCGGCGTGCGCGCGGTCTTCGAAGCGCACGGGCAGATATTTACGGTGCCGACCCAGTTCGGCGACGTTCGCAACCTTACCAATGTGCCCGGCACCGCCAACCGCGATCCCGCGTGGTCGCCCGACGGACGCTGGATCGCGTATTTCTCCGACGCATCCGGAGAGTACACGCTCCGCTTGAAAGACCAGAAAGGCCTGCAGCCGCCGAGGGTTATCGATCTGGGGCCGTCGCCGTCGTTCTTCTACGGGCCGACGTGGTCGCCGGATAGCAAGAAGATCGCCTACGCCGACGTGCGTTTGAACCTCTGGTACGTCGACGTCGAAAATCCAAGACCGGTCAAGGTGGACGAGTCGCCGTTCGCGGATTTTGGTCCGACCGGATTTAACGAGAGCTGGTCGCCCGACAGCCGCTGGCTGACCTACGATCGGCTCCTCTCCAATCATCTGCACGCAATCTTTGCCTACTCGCTGGCGGATGGACGACGCGCGCAAATTACCGATGGCATGAGCGATAGCCTCAATCCCGCGTTCGATAAGAGCGGCAAGTATCTGTATTTTACGGCGAGCACGAATACCGGATTGACCGCCGCCGGTCTCGACATGACCAGCGACGCATATCCCGTGAGCAGCACCGTCTACGTCGCCGTGCTTCAGCGCGAAGCGGCCTCCCCGACCGCGCCGCAGAGCGATGAAGAGCCGGTGACGTCGGAAGCGCCGCAAGCAAAGGCGACGCCGCATCCCGCCGCTACGCCGAAGCCGTCGACGCCCGAGATGCGGATCGACTTCGAAGAAATCTCGCAGCGGATTCTCTCGCTGCCGATCCCGGAGGCAAACTACGTCAGCCTTTCGGCAGGAAGCGCCGGCGAGATCTACCTCGTCGCCCAACCACTGACCTGGACGAGCGACGCGCCCCCGCCGCTCGCGGTGATCAAGTTTAGCCTCGCAGCCCGCAAGACCGAGCCGCTGCTCTCCGGCATCTCTGACTTTGCGCTCTCGTTTAACGGCAAGAAGATGCTCTACCAGCGCGGGAAGTCGTGGTTCGTCGTGCCGACGGAATCGCCGCCAACTCCGGGCGTCGGAGCGATCGCGACCGATTCAATGGAGATGTTCGTCAACCCGCGCCTCGATTGGCGCCAGATGTATAACGAAACCTGGCGTATCGAGCGCGATTTCTTCTACGACCCCAACTATCACGGTTTGAACATCGCAGCCGCCGAGGCGCGCTTTCGCCCCTACCTTGCCGGCATCGCCTCGCGCGACGATCTGACGTTCCTCTTCCGCGAGATGCTCAGTTATCTCTCGGTCGGCCACATGTTCGTGCGCGGCGGCCACGAGCCGGCGGTTTCGAAAGTCAACGTCGGCCTGCTCGGCGCCGATTATAGCGTCGAAAACGGACGCTATCGCTTCGCACGCATCTACAACGGCGAGAACTGGAATCCGGAGTTGCGCGCACCGCTGACGCAGCCCGGAGCAGAAGTGCGCGTCGGCGAGTATCTCCTCGCGGTCAACGGCCAACAAGTTCGCGCGAGCGAAAGCATCTACAGCTTCTTTCAAGAGACGGCCGGCAAGCAAGTCGTGCTGACGGTCGGGCCCGATTCATCCGGCGCCGGCTCGCGTCAGGTCACGGTGATTCCGGTTCGCAGCGAGTTTCCGTTGCGCAACCTCGCGTGGATCGAAGATAATCGACGGCTGGTCGACCGGCTCAGCGGCGGACGGCTCGGCTACGTCTATTTGCCGGATACCGGACTCGGCGGATTCACGAACTTCAACCGATACTATTTCTCGCAGATCGAGAAGAAGGGCGTCATCATCGACGAGCGCTTCAATCACGGCGGTCAAGTCGCCGATTACATCATCGACTACCTCACCCGCAAGCCGATGGGGATTACCGTGCCGCGCTACGGCCGCACGGCGCTCGAGCCATTAATGGCCATCTATGGGCCCAAGGTGATGATCATCAATCAGTTCGCCGGTTCGGGCGGCGATGCGCTGCCCTGGCTCTTCCGTAAAGCCCACGTTGGGCCGCTGGTCGGCGTACGTACCTGGGGAGGTCTCGTTGGAATCGGCGGCTATCCCGAGCTGATCGATGGCGGAACTATCACGGCGCCGCGCATCGCGATCGGTGGTTTGCACGGCCATTGGGAAGTCGAGAACCAGGGCATTCCACCCGACATCGATGTTTGGCAGGATCCAAAACTCACGCGCGAAGGGCACGATCCGCAGTTAGAGACCGCGATTCGCGAAGCGATGCGGCTCCTCGCAGAACATCCTGCTCCAAACTATCAGCCACCGGCGTATACCAATCATCATCCGACCTTGCCGCCGCCCTAGCGCGGCGATGGAGTTCCGTCAGACCAACGAGCGACGGGAACCATGAAGATCGTTTCTGGCTCCGGCACGACGCGGTGCGACGTGTCGAGTATCACGGGTGACGCCGGCAAGTCCGCGCCCCAGCTTGCGCCGTCGTTCGCGCTGTCTGTTTTAGGAGCGTAAAACATCAGGTGCGACGCCCACGGCCCGACGCCATCGCCCAAATAGCCGTCCTTCGACATCATATACGACATCGAGCCCGGTTCCGGCGTCGGCAGCTGCTTATCGGCAACCGCGGCGTTGGTGCGATCGAGCATTTGCGATTTGGTCAGCCCCGACAGCGCCATTTGTGTCCGTTGAAGCGTGTAGAGCAGAACGCTGCGCACCGCTGCGGGGTTGTAGCAAATTGGCCCGCGCATTTTCCAATTCCAGAACTCGGCGGAGTCGAACGGCGACATCCACGATCGTTCCACGAGACAGGTAAAGCCGTTGGTGCCCGTTTCCGCGGTTTCGTAGCCGCGATTGCCGAGCACGAGCAAGGTCGCATGAAGCGATATTGCCGAGGGCGCCGCGCTTCGCGCAAGAGTGATTTCTGCTTGACGATCGGCGATGAGGTACTGGCTAAGCGGAGCCATGCGTTCGTAAGAAACACTCCCCGCCCAGCCGGGGGCGGGACGAGCGACGGCCACGACAAGGGCCAGCATCATTGCGAAAAAGACGTGGCGCGAAATGGAATCCATCAGAGCGTACCTCCTGCCAACGATACTCGCTTGCTTCTAACAAGTGAAAGCATGCGCTTGTGACAGCCCGTGTCCATCCCGCAGCGCCGGCTCCGGCATCTCGCCAAGCCGCAGAGCGCCCTTCCTTTCGTATCTCGACGATGAAGGCTTTCACGATACGTTCGTCAGCAATGGCGCGAGCGCCACCTCATTCTACCGTGCGTAGTTGATAATCAGATTTTTCTCCCACGTCTTACCGTTGTCGACAGAAAACGCTTGCGCGTAGTGAAACGTGTGCGCAGAGATGTCCGAAAGTGCCTGGCGCACGTAGATGGGGCGACCGCGATAGACTTCGTGATCGTAGAGAACGCCCCGGCCGTTTTGGAAACGGCCGACGCCGGGCACCGCCAGTGTCCCGTTGGCGGCGTTCGCGAACCAAACCGACCATTCGCGCGTCTCAGGGTTGTACAAGTGAAGTGCGCCCCCTACGATGCTCGAGGTTGCATTACGAACCTCTAAGTCGCTCATATTCCCTTTTCCGTTAAATAACGGATGAACCACCAGGGTGCCGCGGTACTCGATCCACTCGTGCGATCCTACGAGCCGGTGCGCGAGCAGTCGCAAATCCGCCTTCCAGCTTCCAAATTCGAAATCAAAATCGTGCCAGTGCGGGTCATTCGCGGTGGTAGTCAGAGCCCCAGCCGGCGCGGATGAAAGCGAGAAGCCCAACACCAAAGCCATCAGCATGTGAGAAGATGCAAATATCTGTGCTCGTGTCATGTGTGTAGCTTAGCGAAAAACAGCGGTCGAGGGAAGCGTCACGTTTAGGTGGCTTGACGCGTTTACGCCGCGGTGACTTTGCCTCTGAAGCTCGCGTACGTTAGGTAGCCGCCGAGAATAAGTGCGAGAGCGACGTCGAAATAGTAGTACTGCTGGTACGCGCTTCCCCAGAGTGAGATCGCCACCGCCGCCGGAGGGGGCAACGACAAAAAGAGCAGCCCTTTGAGCATCGTCAACCAGCCGACGAGAGTCACGATGACCGGCACCGCGCCACCCGACCAAACGTTGTGGCTAAGGATTATCGCTAGCCCGGCGGCGACGGCCGTTAAACCAAAAAGATAGAGCACCGGCGCGTCGTTGACGAGCGCAGTTACCATATGGAGCGCCGCTTGTTTGTTCGCGGCCATCGGCAATGCAACGAGAATACAGAAGATGCCGATGAGTTTGCCAAGGAAGACGGTTCGATAAGGCATGCTGCGTTTTCTCTCATTTCACGGTCTGATTGAGCGCTCGCGGCGTGTTCCTCTACTTCTTTCGAAACGAGAGCAGACCCTAGCGGAAAACGGACGCGGGACACCGGAGGATCATATAAACCTGCGAAGCTTCGGCCAATAGACGTTCAGCGGCATGGTGATTCCGCGGCAGAGCGAGATCGGAAAGCCGTTTTCAAACGGTCGCCCCCACGGATTGGAAAAGCGGGCAACGATGCGACGCATCCGAAAGAGGTGCGCTTTATTTTCGCACTCTCCATGAACGTCGATGAGCACGTTGCCGCTGTAGCCGCGCGGGCCCCAGACCCAATACTGATTGTGGCCCGAGAGCGCCGGTGGTAGGCCGTATGGCGGCCCAAAAAAGTCCAGCGCGGCGGCCTCACCGTAGTTGCTTGCAAGGATTGCGGTTTGAGCGCGCTCGGCTGGGGGCAGTGAGTCGTAGACGCCTGCGACGGTTTGAGCCAGTTCTGGCCAGCCGTGCATGTCGGCCCAATCGGGAGGCAAGTTGCCGATCTGCGTGTGTTCGGTGACCGCCAGATCCACTTCTTGCACCAGCATAGTTTGCAGCGTGCGGTCGTACGCGGACATCGTGCGTTCCGGCAAAACCGGCATCAGCAATGGAACGAGCGCAATGCCGGCAATCAACGCGTAGAGCGCGAGCACGGGGCGCCAGAGGGTGACGCGCGCCGTCCAGGCTTCGATTGCGACCGCACCCGCGGCAATCGGTATCGGATAGACGTCGCCGGCATAGTAATGCTTGGCGTGAAGAACGATCATCTGGACGATCAATGCGAGATACGCGATGCCCAAAAATCGGACGTCCGCGCGGCGCAGCAGCGTTGCCAAGCCGATAAGCCAAACCGGCGCGAGCAGCGGATACGTGATCAGCAGCTGAGTAGCGAGGAATTGCAGCGGCGTGAGCGAGACGTCTTTATACTGCGCTGCGGCGCGCAACAGCGTCCACATCGGAAAGCCGTGCGCGGCTTGCCACAGGAAGTTCGGCAGTGCGATGAGCGCCGCAACGAGAACGCCGCCGGCGAACCAGCCCGTAAAGAGAACGCGGCGTTGCGGAAGCACGAGCAGACCAAAGGCGATGCCGATGGCGAAGAAGATGACGGTGTATTTGCTCTCCACGCAGATACCCACGATCGTGCCGACGACCAGCCACCAGCGCGGGTCGGCTCCTTTGACGATGCGCAGCACGTAGAGCGCAGCCAGCGGCCACAGCCACAACCCGACGATGTCGGCCGACAGCTTCGTTCCGAAATCCATGAGGACCGGCGTGAGCGCCGCAATCAGAGCTGCGAAGAACTGCGCAAACGCACCCCCGCCGAGTTCGGCAGCCAACAAACAGGTAGTGTAGACCGATGCTGCGGCAAACAGCGCGCAAACCAGACGCAGGAGAAAGAGCGAGTGGCCGAAGAGCTGTGAGGCCGCCCCCAGAAGCGGCGCGACCGGCGGTTGGTCGACGTATCCCCACGCCGGATGAAAGCCACAGATTATAAAGTACAGTTCGTCGCGGAAGAAGCCGTAATGCGGATTGCCGGCAACGTGGACTGCCAGGGTAACGAGCGCGGCCGCAAGGGGCAGGCGCCGAAGGCGAAGCGGATGCATAGTTTAGGCTCGCTATTGCCGCCCGGCCGACGCCAGCGTCTCGTCGAGCATGTTGCGTTGGAATGCGATCATGTCCGCGACGTGCGGGAACCTCGCGTCGCTTCGATGTGCGGTAAGACGGTAGCGTTCATCCTCCGCGGCGAGCGTACCGCGTTTTCGCAGCGTCGCAAGTGCGTTGACGACCGCAGCATCCGGCGCGCGCTGCAATTCGGGATCGACGAAGACGTTTCCGGGTAGCGAATCGAGCCGCTCGCGCACCGCCCGCACCGCATCCTGAACCGCGAACGTCTCCGGACACTCGAGTAAAAACGCGGCCAGGAGCGCCGAGGTCGTGATCGGCCGAGCGGCGGCGAGCGACGTCCCGATATCGGTGGCACCGGCGTATCGAAGGACCCGGTAGAGCATCGAGAGCCGCCTGCCCCGGAAAGGGTCGTACGCGATCGCGCAGAGCCAGAGGTCGGCAAAGGGCGAGAGGGCGTCGACGATTCCCCTACGCATCGGGTGCATGCGGCCATCGCGACTGAAGTCCCCTTCGGGCGTGATGTAGAACGTCGCGCCGGTCCGTACGCGCTCGACTATCGCAGCGATGTCGCGTTCGGTCACGGCCCGGAGGTTCTCGAGCACCTCGCGCCGGTAAGGCTGCTTGAGCTTTGTCACTTTCACCCAAGCGCGGGCCCGCATGAAGTCGGCGGCCCTCCAAAGGTCGCTCAGCACGCGCCCTTCGAGGCCCAGCGGCTCGAGCGTTTCGGGCGGCAAGATCGCTTCAAGCGGCAGATCGCCATGTGCGGCACGCAACTCTTCGGCCCAGCTTATGAGTGGCCGCGAGATGAGGTGGTTCTCGATAGGTAGGACGCTATAGCCGGCCCATAGTCCGCTCAGGTTCAGGCCGCGCGTGAACCACGCGGTCCAGGGCAGCTCCGCCGCGATGAATCCCGTCTCGAAGGTGCGGCGGGAATTGCACGTGACCAGCGGCTTCCAGGGGTGCAGAAGAAACGTGCGCGCCGTGACCATTTCTCCTTCGTCTATGTGCTGGTGATTTGTGATCAGCACCGTCGCCCCACGTTCTACCGGCAAATGACCCCACTGGCGGACGCGAATCCTGAAGAAAAGGTAGACCTGGCGCAGGCTGTAGGTGAACGCCGTCATCGTCCAGTTGGGCTTCATCGGGACGCTGCATTCGGCTTGCGCACCGCAAGCACCGCCAGCGTTGCAACGGGAAAAAGGCCGCCTTCTGCGGTTAGCGAACCGCGTCGCGTGAAGTTTGCGCGTCTCCTGGCCGCGAGCCTCGATGTCGCCACGATCGCGGCGATCGGCTATGCGGCCGTCGCAATTATATGCGTTGTCCGCTTCGGACGGCGCGCACCTGAGGCGGATACCGCTGCCGACCTGCCGGCGGTCAGTTTGCTCGTGCCCCTGCATGGTGAGGAATTTGGTCTCGAGGAGAACTTGCGTTCGTTCGCCTTGCAGGACTATCCGGTTTGTCAGCTCGTCCTGGGCGTCGCGCGCGCTGACGATCGCGCTCTGACAATTGCGCAGCGCCTGGCGGCGGCGCTTCCCGATCGGAATATCGAGATCAACGTTGGTGAAGTTCCCAGCGCGCGTAACCCCAAGATCGCGAACGTACTCTCGATGATGCGGCTCGTACGCCATAAGGTGTTGATTCTGGCTGACAGCGACACACGAGTAAATCCGGCATACGTTCGCTCCGTCACGGCACCCTTGCAGCAGCCTGGCGTCGGCGCGGTGACCTGTCTTTTCGCCGGCGATCCGAGCGGCACGTTTTCGGCGAAACTCGGGGCGATGTTCATAAACGAGCAGTTTATCCCATCGGTGCTCGTCAATCGCCTCTTCGGTCCGCCGCGGCACTGCCTCGGCCCGACGAATGCGGTACGCTCGGCGGTACTTTCCGCAATCGGCGGTTTCGAGGCGCTTGCACCTCATCTTGCCGATGATTTCATGCTGGGGAATTACGTTGCTGCCCGAGGTCTGCGCGTCGTAATCTCGCGTTACGTCGTGCGAACGATCGTGTCTGATTCGAGTATCGCGGCGCTCTGGAACCACGAGTTGCGCTGGCATCGGACGATTCGGGGGGTCCAGCCGGCTGGTTATGCCGGCATGTTCCTCACCTATCCGGTGCCGCTGGCGCTGCTAGCGTGTCTGCTCGCGCCGCGCCCGGAGCGCATCGTGGCGCTTTTCGTTGCAGCGTTCGCACGTATCGCCTTGCAGCGCGTTTCCGGGCGCGCGTTCCGTGTGACATCTCCCCCGGCATGGATGGTGCTGCCAAGCGATCTTTTCGGGATCGCCGTATGGGCTTATGGGCTCACCGGAAAGGCCGTCCGCTGGCGCGACGCGCAACTGCACATCGAAACGGGCGATGTGCTCGCGGAACGCCACTGAGAATTTCGCAACTTCACTTGATCGCCATGACTTCTTGTACGGTTACTGGGCCAGCGTTGTTTCCCCACGAGGAGCGTACGAAGGTTGCAACCGCTGCGATGTCGCTCGCCGCGAGTTGTCCGCGCCATGACGGCATTTCATTTCGACCTTGCAAGATCGTGGTCAACATCACGGTCGGATTGGCGATGTTGACGTGCGGGTTTCCCGCGAGTGCAGGACCAATTCCGCCTTCTCCATTGGCTTGGTGGCACGCGGCGCAATTCTTCGCAAAAAGAGAAGCCCCGACTTGGAGTGAGACGGGTGAGCCAATGGCTGCGACTTCTTGCTCGGTCACAGGTGCGGCATTGTTCCCCCAAGCGGAGCGAATATATGTCGCGACCGCCGCAATGCTCGCATCCGTGAGCTGTCCTTTCCAAGTCGGCATTTGCCCGTTGAACGTCTTGCCGTTGACCGTGATCGGGCCCGTGCGCCCGTTGACGATCACGCCGATCATGGTGCTGGGGTCGGCGGCGGAGACGATCGGGTTGCCGGCAAGTGGCGGGTACATGTCGGTTCCCTGACCCGCGGATTGGTGGCAGGTCGAGCACTTTACAGCGAAGAGTTGAGCACCACTCAAGGCGTCGGGTGCTCGCGCAGCCGCAACCTGATCTTCGGAAACCGCCGGCGCGCTGTTATGCCACGCCGTTCGCACGTACGTAAGCGCCGCCGCGATCTGAGCATTCGAAAGCTGACCGCGCCAAGACGGCATATTCCCACCGTATTGCGTCCCATTCACCGTGATCGGTCCCGTGCGCCCGTTGAGAACCGTCTGGATGACGTTGGCGCTGTCTGCCTGATTAACGTCGGGATTCCCCGCCAACGGCGGATAGGGTCCGCCACCCTGACCCGTCGCCTGATGGCAGACCGCGCAATTGACAAGGAAGATCGCTTTGCCGTCGGGCGTCTGACCGCCCATGACCCTGCCGTCGAAATTCGCCAGAATCAATCCCGCGACGATGATTCCGGCGACAAAGACGAGCCTCACGTAAGTCTTCAAGCGCGCCCTCCGTCCAGCGGCCCGTAATCCGCTTGGGAATGGAGTTGACTTCGACGACTCGAATGGGCAACCTGTCCATGCGAACTCATGGCAATATCGGAACCCTGTCATGCATCGGCGTTGTTGGCTCCGCCACGATCATGCTCGTCATGAGTAACCCAGTGGAGGCGATGCCAAACTTCGCGCAAGCGTACGGCATCAAATGTTCCGAATGCCACATTCAAATCCCGGCTCTCAACGCCTATGGGCGCTACGTTCAGCGGACGGGCTACGCGGGTTTGAATCCGCATGTCTTGGAGCGCGAGTCTCCGGTGTGGGTCGACTATCCCGTCGGCTACACGGAGCAGGCGCCAAACGCGGCTGCGTGGGACATCGGGAGCATCGGCGTGCACGCCGACGGCGCGTTCGGAACCCCCGGAAGCGAATGGACGTATCATATACAGCAGTGGATTTGGCAGGCGAGCCAAGGCGGAGGCCTCGATACCGCGTGGTTTGCGTATAACAATTTCTTCGACGGTTCCGGCCACATCTTCGCGGGGAAGCTCGAAGTGCCGGCGCCATCGGAATTTAGTCAATGGCTCGACGTCACCGGCCTCAGCGTTAACTCCTCGGCGGAAATCACCGTCGGCGAACACGCCTACGAGTTGGATGGCAATCGCTGGGGTTATAAGTTCGCATACCTTCGGGGCTCCGTCGATGCAGAAGTCGCCTACGTGACCGCTAGTAACGATTGGAGCGGGTTCAACGATTACGACTGGACGCAGGACAAGACGCTGCAATACAAGTTTGCCTTTGCGAACCGCGGCAATCCGCTCGAGTTCGGTTATTACGGTGCGCGTGGTTCCTGGCCGTTGACCGAAGGCGGATTCGACCAGTATTACACCAATGGTTTTTACGCGCAGCGCGACCCGGTCGCGGGCGTGCCTGGCTTCCTCGCGACCTATCAGATGAATCACGACAGCAATCCGGGGATGGGCGCCCCACCGGCAGGCAGCAACGGCGTTTCATACGAGCTCTACGATAATATCGGCCAGCGCGGGCTCGTCTCCGTCGGCGAACAGTTGACGAACGATGGACTGGGCAACCACACGCAGATCGGCAACATCGATGCCTCCTATCACGTCACGCGCTTCATCATGCTCTACGCCGAAGAGGCGCTCGGCGTGGGCCAGAAGCCCACCTGGAACGGACTGATCTGGTTCGCGCTGCCGACGGGTCCGTTATGGCCGGCCTTGTCGCAGTAAAGATGCTATTCTAGGCGTTCGAGCCCGTTACGGTAGCGTCCTGAAGCGCGCGACCATGCCTCCTTCGAGATGTACGTTGAGATGACAGTGGTAGAGCCAGATTCCGGGATTGTCGGGAATCATATCGGCAACCAGCATGCCCATGGGGCCGATCTCGACGGTGTCGGTGCGCATGCCGTTCGCGATCACCGTTTCACCGTGCCAGTGCGGGGCGTGGAAGTCGAAGTCGCTCATCGACGCCATAACGTACCAGCGCGTGCGTTGACCCACGCGAACGTCGACCAACGGCATGTTGCCGTACACGTATCCGTTGATCGAATAGAACACGTTGGCGTCGCTGAATCCGGTAGCTCCGCGTTTGATGTCGCGAGGATTAACGAGTCTATCGGCGAGGTTTTCCTCGAGCAGGCGGCTTTGGCTTTCGTCCATTTGCGTAAAGAGCGAATACACTTCACGATCGACGTCTTTCGGGGAGCCGTCTTCTTTGGCGGCGCCCCGGCGCGTAACCACAATCGGCCCAATTAAACCTGTGTTGACGTCACGGAGCTCGTCGGTATGCGAGTGGTACATCCACAGAATCGAACTGGGATCCATCGGGCCCGGTCCTGAGCGTTCGGGTACGTCGAAGTGGTAAGTGTAGGTCGTGCCCGGCGCGACTGAGTCGCCCGGCTTTTCCGCGACCGGTCCACCATCACGATACGGTGCACCCTCCGAGCTTTTGAGATACCGAAGTCCATGGACGTGAAAACTGAGTCCCAAATGCGAGTTGTTCTTGAACACGACAACGACCGAGTCTCCGACCTCGGCATGGATCGGAGGGCCGAGAAGTCCCATGTAGCGCTCGGCGTTGGGACGGCCCTTGATCGTCGCAAACGATCCATCGGTATACTCCTGATAGATGACCTTGCGATAAGCAAAGCCGAGCTGGCTCTTGTCAGGCTTAAGCGCCGAGCCGGTGAGAACGTTCGTGCCGGTGGGGGCGTAGTTCCACAGAACTTCGTCGGCGGCGATGTAGTACGTGCGCTGCGCTGCCGGCGCTGGCACGTAGCAGAGGAGCGCGAGGCCGATGGCCCATACTGAGGTCTTCATCATTCCGCGAGTCTATCGCGGTGGCGTGCGGCCGGCGTGCCGAGCCTCGCCTCGCCTCGCCTCGCGGGCTACTGTCCGGCGGTGATCCGCTCGTTGATTGGTACGGCCAGAAATGCTCGCCGCGTTTTCAAATCCGTAATGCTATCGGCGAAAGCCTTGAGCTCGGTGCGCGCACGAGTCGCCGCCGCGGCTGCTTCGGCCTGGGCTCCCGCGGTCGCCAAGCCACGAGCGATCGCCCACCAAACGTAATGCGGCCAGAACGCTCCTGCTAAGTTGGATTCCGCCAGTTGCTTTAGCTCGCGAGCCGTCGCTAGGGCGTCATCGATTCGCTCGGCGCCGACGTATGCAAGGGTCAAATCCGCGAGGTCGTCGACGAAGTCGCGGGCCTCCTGAATGGGTCGCCGAATTGAAATGCCGGCATTCATATGCTCGATTGCCGCATCGAGTTCGCCAAGAGCCCGTTCGGCGTTGCCGAGATTCGCAAGGGCAGCGGCTTCGAAAACGGGATATGAGATCTCCTGCGCAGTCGCCAGCGCCGCCGATGCAAACGTCTTTGCGGTCGCGGCGTCGCCCAGCTGTAAGGTGACGAAGCTCGCATTCACCTGATTGGCGACAACCGTGCGCGCTTCTTGGACGGTTTCAAAGTACGCATTCGACCGTTCGATCGACGTCAAAGCCTCGCGTAAGAGTCCCAGACGCATGAGCGGGAGGGCTCGATTCGTATGCGTGACCGCTAGCCCGCGCTTGTTGCCGATTGATTCGTACGCCTGGAGCGCGAGATCGAACTCGCGCAAACTGGTCTCGTAATCGGCCAGCCACGCAGCCGTTACCGCGAGACGCCCGCGGGACGCGGCCTCGCCCTCCAGGTCATTGATTGTTACCTGAACCGCCAGTGAACGTTTGGTCAGCTCGAAGCACGCTTTATACTCCTGTCGCAACAGGTGAGCGGTCGCAGCCACGGCGAGCGCGCGCGCCTCGACCGATCGATCGGCAAGGCTCGATGCGCGTTCGCTCATGCTCGCGAGATAGGTTCTCGACTCCGCAATGTCTCCGATATTCGAGGTGAAGTCCACTAACAAGTAGAGACATTCGAGCTGCCCGCGAACGTCGCCCAGGCGCTCGTAGATGGCGAGAGCCGTGCGGGCGGGCGCCAGCCCTTCCGCCGGTCGGCTGCAGAGTCCCGCATGGGTTGCCCGCTCCGCCAACGTTTGCGCGCGGGCGTCGTCCTCTGCGAGCACTTCGGCCACCGTGCCCATCTCGGTGATGAGGCGCCCTTCCTCATCCGATTCCCCGAGGCTTCGTGCGAGCAGCACCCGCCTTTTGAGAACGTCAAATCGCTCGCGCGGCGTGTTCGCGAGCCGCTGCAACGCATCGATGTCTTCGCGCTGTCCTTCCCGGTCGCCGCGCCGGCCCCGCGCTTTTTCCCGCACGTCCAGCGATGCTATCCGCACGCGATCGGAAAGCGCATTCTCCAGCGCGCGCGTCGCGAGATCGATGGCGTCGCCGTAGGCGTGGACGGCCGCGGCCAAGCGTGCCGCCGTCAGGTACCAATCGGCAGCTCGTTCGGCATCGCCGGCCCGCTCGTAGTGGCCGGCGATGTCGCGGACTGACGCGCCCTCGTCGTGCCGGTAGCCCGCTTCGAGGAAACGCGCGATGCGCGAGTGCCGCTGAGCTCGCAAAGCGGGCTCGATCGCATCGTATATCGACTCGTTGATGAGATGATGGCTGAAGACGTAATCGTGCCGAGCGCGCGCTCCGGCCTCTCGCAGGATGCGCCGATCGAGGAGTTCGTCCAAGCCGCGCGCTACCGATGCCGCCGGTAGGTTGGAAACTTCGCGGATTAAGGAAATGGTGAATCCCGCACCGGCCACCGCCGCAATCGCTGCAACGCTCCGTGCCTCGTCGCCGAGGTGCGCGAGCCGCGCGGCGATCAGGCTCGCTACCGATTCGGTAGGCAGATGTGCGAGCGTTTGATTTTTTTCGAGCTGGGCGCTGATTGCCTCGTCTAGGAAAAATGCATTACCTTCGCTTTGCGCGTACAGAGCGCGGGCCAGAACGGGTCCCTGGTTGCGAAATTCCTCGATGCGACCCACGAGTTCTTCAACGTCTTTCTCGGCAAGGCGCTCGAGTTCGATTTCGTCGATGGTATTGAAGAGCTGCAAAGATCGCTGCAAGGTACGCAGGGGGTGGTCGACGGGCGTTTCTTCCTCGCGGTATGTCGCCAGCATGAGTATCGGCGCGCGGCCCAACTCTTTGGCAATCGCGCCGAGAGCTTCAATACTCGCGGGGCCCGCCCAATGCAGGTCCTCAAGCACGAGTAAGAGCGGCCGCGGGGAGGCGAGCCGGCATACCGCGTGCGCGAGCGCATCGTAGGTACGGGACGTCTCCCGTTCTGGCGACTGTTGGGGCAGTTCGGCGTCGGGCGCGTTCGGATCGCGTAGTTCGGGGAGCAACCGCGCAAGCGTCGAACGCCGCGCGGCCGCCGGCGGGCGCGCTATCAGCAAAGGCAAACCGGATCGCAGCGCCTCGATGATCGCTTGATAGGGCGTGGATTCCGGTGCGGACGTGGTGCCGACGAGGACGCGGCCACCTTCGGCCTGGACGACCCGGGCGAGTTCCGACATCAGCCGAGTCTTTCCGACTCCAGCCTCGCCGCTAATCATCACGAGAGCGCCCGCGCCGCGCGCCGCTCTCGTCCACGCGGCGCGTAACTTGCTCGATTCCCGATCGCGTCCGACGAAGGGAAGGACGAGCGCCGCTCGTCGCGCGTCTCGACCCTCCAGCGGAACGACGGGCTGAAGGGAGCCCGGCACCGACTCGTTGCGCAGAATCGACTGCCGCAGCGCAATCGTCTCCGGCATTGGCGCAATCGCAAGTTCGTCGCGAAGCCGCCTTGCAAAACGATCGAATTCTGCGAGCGCTCCAGCCGTATCACCCGACTCGTATCGAAGCGCGACGAGCGTGCGCATCGTATCTTCGCGCCATGGATCGGCGGCGAGTACGCGATTCGCGTACGAGATTGCAGCGGTGAACTCCCGATTTGCGCGGTGGCGATCGAGGGATTCGTTCAAGACTGCGAGGTAGCGCGAGCGCAAGCGCTCGCGTTCCTCCAGGACCCAATCGTCGTAAACGTCTTCCAGCAGATCGCCGGCGTAGAGCTCGATCGCTTCTCCCTGCGTCTCGGCGCGCTCGCTAAGACGCTCGAACTCCAGTACGTCGACGAACGCCTTAGCGCGGGCGTTCCAGGCAACCGTTTCTGCGTCGAGAAGGAGCCACGGATCGGCGGCACGGGCCGGCAGCGCTTTGTTCGCGAGGTAGAGGTAACGGCGAAGCTCGGCAACCGCTGCGTGCTCGTCCATTTCCGGAAAAAGCAAGTACGCAAGCGACTCGCGGGGCACCGGTCTCCCACGCTTGAGCAGGACGCAGGCAAGCATCGCCAACGTCGTCGAGCGCTTTGCGAACTTGAGCGGTACGCCGGCAACGCTTATACTTGCGTGGCCGAACAGCCGAATATCGAGCTCGCCGTCCATTACTACTCCATCGATTCCGAGATTACGACGGCGGCTCCCCTGCGACAACTCGAAGCGGTTACAGTGCGCCCTCGGCCTCGCGGTCTTCGTCAAGACCGACGGCTATGAAGTCGGCGATCTCGCCAAGGCGGGTAAGATAAAACTTCCTGCCGCTGACGAGATCTTGAATCGAACCGCGCCAAGCGTCGCGCTGTGGCGTGCCGCGTTCTAGCCACATCCGTACCACGAAAACTCGCTCGTTGCGCCGAGAGTTCACGCTTCTTAGTTTTCCGCCGCGCTCAGAAATGTGGAAACGCCGGAACGTAGGAGATGATGGTTCCGCCGTGTTCTTGGATCACGATCGAACCGCCGGCGCACTTATATTGCACGCCGCCGGAAGCTTCGACTCTGGAACACGATTTGGGTGCGTTAGATCGATACCAAAGGTCCACGGCGTGGACGGAGTCGCTCGTCGTTTGCTGGTAGGGAACCCCTTGGGCAAGCGCGTTCGACGGGATGTCACCCATCCCCCGAGCGGCGACGCCGCGCGGATACAGGGGCAACTGCCCGTCATGCTCGACGGCGAGTGCGGGTTGGGCCGATAGGATACACGAGAGCGCCACCGAGGCGGCGAGGATCTGAAGTTTCATCATGCCGCCAGTCTATCGCGACCGCGTACGCACGACGTGCGAGCCTCTTCCGGCACGCGGCTCACGCGTGGCGGCGTCTTACATGGGTGGTCCGATCAGAATCCAGGTCTTCCCTTGGAAGCTCTGAATCATGACGACCACTCCGGTCGCCCCACTTCCTACGAGGAACGCGTCCTCCGTTTTCTCCATCCCTGGCTGCGCTATTTCGGGCGCACCCGTGAGATGCGCTTGATACCACGCTTTTACGGTAGCGAAGTCGTCTGGGGTGGAGTAAGCTTTTACTTGCGGTGGTGGCGCCTTCAGGCCGACGCCCTCAGGGCGAGCGCCCGGGACCGCGCCCGGGTAGACCGGCGGAGTACCGGGGGCGCCTTGCGAATCCGCAGGAGCAGGCGAAGCAGCCGCAACGAGAACCGCGAGCGCCAACGCAGTGAGAGTCGCGCGCATGGTGTTTGAAGTATACTGCATCCGGCGTTCAGCCGCCAAGCGACGAATGCGCTTTGAGCGGCGTTTTCGAAAACCTTTGTAGAGGATGGGCTGCTGCCTCCAAGAACGATTTACGGGTTACTTTACGTTCGGAAGGGATTGAGAACATGCGCATACTTCTCGTATCGATACTAGCGATCGGAGCTTTCATCGGACATTTGAGTCCGGCTCAAGCACAGAGCAGCGCGCTCACCGGCGAAATGGCCTATGCGAATTCTTTGCTGGGTGCAGCGTGGAACTGTACCACCGCGGTGCCCGCAATGATGGGGCACCCCGCGCACACCGACCAGGTGACGGTTACCTTTGACGCGGTGCCGGGCAATGTATTCCACGATCACGTGGCGAGCAGCACGTACGTCGGTGACGACTATTTCGGCTATAGCTCTAAGATGAAGATGTACTGGAGCACGAGCGCCGACAATCAGGGTGGTCACGGCTTTGCAACCTCCGCTGACGCAAAAACCTACACCGGAACGAGCGGGATGGGTCCGATGAATATGAACGTCACCAGCACGTATTCTATCGCGAGTGCCAGCAATATTAGCTTGCACCAAGTCCTCTCCGGAATGGGAGAGCAACAAGTCTTCGATAGTAAATGCACGCGCTAACGAGCCCACCTCATTCCCCCGGTCCCCTCGGATCGGAGAAGTAGTACCACATGGAAAACACGATCGTCGAACTGTCGGAAGCCGACCAAGGCTGTCCCGTAAAGCACGTACCGCTCCGGCCTCGAGTGAACATCGATTGGTTCCCCGAGTTGTTGGACCTATCGTTGCTCCACCGGCCGTCTGCACTCTCCGACCCGATGGGATCCGATTTCAACTACGCCCGCGAGTTCAAGAGTCTCGACCTCGCGGCGGTGAAGGCCGACATCTTCGCGCTGATGACCACCTCGCAGGAGTGGTGGCCGGCAGACTACGGTCACTACGGACCGCTCTTCATTCGCATGGCCTGGCACAGCGCGGGGACGTACCGCATCGGCGATGGCCGCGGCGGCGCAGGCTCGGGCGAGCAGCGCTTCGCGCCGCTCAATAGTTGGCCGGACAATGCGAACCTCGACAAAGCGCGTCTGTTGCTCTGGCCGATCAAGCAGAAGTATGGCCGGAAAATCTCGTGGGGCGATCTTATGGTCCTGGCCGGAAACTGCGCGTTGGAATCGATGGGATTTAAAACGTTCGGCTTTGCCGGCGGCCGTGTGGACGCGTGGGAACCCGACGAAAACATTTACTGGGGCCCGGAAGAAACGTGGCTCGACGACAAGCGTTACACCGGCGAACGCGATCTCGAACAGCCACTTGCGGCCGTGCAGATGGGTCTGATCTACGTGAACCCGGAAGGCCCCAACGGAAAGCCCGATCCGCTCGCGGCGGCACACGACATTCGCGAGACGTTCGGTCGCATGGCGATGAACGATGAGGAGACCGTCGCACTCATCGCCGGCGGACACACGTTCGGCAAAGCGCACGGTGCGGCCGATCCGGGCCAGTACGTCGGCTTTGGGCCGGCTGGCGCCGGCATCGAAGAGCAGAACCTCGGCTGGCGCAATTCGTTCGGCAGCGGCAACGGCGATGCCACGATCACGAGTGGCCTCGAAGGGGCTTGGACCACGACGCCTACACGTTGGAACAACGAGTATTTCCACAATCTCTTCAACTACGAGTGGGAGCAGACCAAGAGCCCCGCCGGTGGTTGGCAGTGGACGCCGAAGGACGGCGCCGGCGCCCGCGCCGTTCCCGACGCACACGATCCGTCGAAGAAGCACGCCCCGATGATGTTCACCACGGACCTTTCATTGAAGGTCGACCCGGTCTACGGGCCGATCTCAAAGCGCTTCCACGAGAACCCCCAAGAGTTTGCCGACGCTTTTGCCAAGGCATGGTACAAGCTAACGCACCGCGATATGGGCCCCATCTCGCGCTACCTCGGTCCCGAGGTACCGGCCGAGCATCAGATCTGGCAAGACCCCCTGCCCACCGTCGACCATCTCCTGATCGACGAGCAGGACATCGCTGCGCTCAAGAGCCGCATCCTTGCCTCTGGACTCACCGTGTCGCAACTGGTCACGACCGCGTGGGCGTCGGCATCGACGTTCCGCGGCACCGACATGCGCGGCGGTGCGAACGGTGCGCGCATTCGCCTCGCGCCGCAGAAGGACTGGGCCGTCAATCAGCCCGCGGAGTTGGCGACGGTGCTGCAAGCCCTTGAGAAAGTCCAAGCGGACTTCAACGCTTCGCTATCCGGCGGCAAGAAGGTCTCGTTCGCCGACGTCATCGTTCTCGGCGGCTGCGCGGCGATCGAACGGGCCGCGAAGACCGCCGGTCACGACCTAAAGGTGGGCTTCGCGCCGGGGCGCACGGATGCGACGCAGGAGAACACCGACGCGCACTCCTTCGCCGTGCTGGAACCTACTGCTGATGGCTTCCGCAACTACCTCGGCAGTAGACACTCGCGTTCGCCCGAGCAGCGGCTCCTCGATCGCGCGCAACTGCTGACCCTAAGCGCTCCCGAGATGACCGCGCTCGTCGGCGGCCTGCGCGTCCTCGGCACCAACGCCGGAGGTTCCAAACACGGCGTACTCACGAAGCGGCCGGGCACGCTGACGAACGACTTCTTCGTCAACCTGCTCGATATGACGACGAAGTGGCAGCCGGCCGGCGGCGACTACACCTACGAGGGTCGCGACCGGCGCACCGGCGAGGTCACGTGGACCGGCACGAACTACGACCTCATCTTCGGCTCGAACTCGCAGCTCCGCGCGATCGCCGAAGTCTACGCCGTTGAGGGCGATCACTTCGTGCGCGACTTCGTCGCCGCGTGGGAAAAGGTCATGGATCTCGATCGCTTCGACCTGGCTGTGACCGCCTAATTCTTAAATACGCTGCAGCGATTGCCATTGTAATCCTCTCCGCTAGTGCCATCGCCTTTGCACAGGCCGATTTCGAAGATGACGGAACCCAGTCCGTTTTTGATGGTACTAGTGTGCACGTGTGTTCTTCGGGTGCCATGCGCGGCGTTGACGCTGGTAACAACGCCTTTCTGTGTGCACCGCTCGACGTTTCAAACGCTGTCGTCGACGCTGGAAATCACATGACGTTTACCTATGATGGCTCGTCGCACCGCGTGCATACCTGCCCAAACAACACGGTAATGACGGGCTGGTATAAAAAGAACAACTGGCTCGTTTGCTCGACCGTCGCGGGGCATCTTAACGGCTCGAAGTTTACCGATGCCGGAACCCAAGAAGCTGAACCTGACCACGAGGAACGATCTGTGCATGCATGTCTACCGGGAACGTACATGGTTGGCATTCAGGATTCCGATGACGTGCTTATCTGCCAATCCCCGTAAAGATGTCAACGCCGGTTGTCCTAAGTTGAGAACAACCAAGCGCTAACTTCCACAGATCGAGCCGTTGTGGGCAAAATGCGATGTTCTCTCATCGGTATCGAAGAAAACCGGCTACACTGTTAAGGGGAAACCGGGTACACTGTTAGTGGAAAGCGAGACTGGTGAGTTTGAAGCGTTCGTTGTCACTGTTCGCCGCGTTCGTCGGCGTGAGTTGCATCGCGGTAAGCGCGGGCAGCGAGGCGCCCGCAATAGCGACGTTCGACCGGACGTTTGCCGGCGTCTACGACTACACGTGCGTTCTTCACGTCCGCGAAGCGAAGGGAACGCAAACGCAGGATCGGATTTACCAGTACTCCTTCATGAAGCCGCATTACGTAAAGACGGTGATCCTCGATGGCGATGGCAAAGGTTCGGGCGGCGTATGGATTGGCGGCGACCAGGTGAGCGGCCATTTGGGCGGCATCCTTTCCGGCATCCATCTGAAGATCGACCTGCACGATCCGCGCGCCGTCTCGCTGCGCGGCGTCACGATTCCCGACGGTCTACTGCCGCGCATAATCGACGACTACGGGACCATCTCCGGGAAGCTCACGCAGACCGACGGCGGCGAAATCGGAGGGATCGAAACGGACCGTTTGGTGCTGAACGTCGCCGATCCGGCGTCGAATCACGACGTCACCGAGCAAATCCTGTATCTTTCTAAAGAAACGCATTGGCCGATCCGGCAGATCATGTATTCGGGTTCACAGGTCGTACTCGACGAATCGGTCAGCGATCTGAAAACAAACGTGGGCTTGACGCAGCGCGACTTTCCGTTCTAGGGCAGTAGCCCCGAATATCTTACCATGGCGGTTCACACTCTCGGCGCCGTCGTTGGCCTCGAACAGAGCAAAGGCGCCTGTCGGAACGGCTTCACCTTAAAACTAACAACCGGATAATCTGGAGGTATCACGACGTGACTGACTTTTCAAAAAGCGTAACCCGGAAGGAGGCGCTTACAAACCTGCTCGCGCTTCCGGCACTCGCGAGCGCGTTGGCAATCGGGACGACGACGATCGCTCGAGCCGACAGCAGAACCCAGCTGAAGTATCAATCCACGCCGAAAGGCAACCAGAAGTGCTCGGGCTGCACGCTTTTCGTCCCAGGAAAGACCGCAGCTGCCGACGGTACCTGTAAGGTTATCACCGGAAGCATTAGTCCAAACGGCTGGTGCACGGCGTTCTCGCAGCGACCTGCGTAAAAAGCGAGGAGCGCGATGCAAATCGCGCTCCCCTTTGCTTTGCTACGGCTCTGGTTTTTGCTACGCGAGAACGGGCTGCGGGGGGACCGGGCGGCCTTCGTCTAGGTCGAGCAGATCTGGCCAAGATACGACGTCAGTCCGTCCGGGAGCAATCTTTGCGCGCAGTTCGTTGAAATGCTCGAGCGATTCTCCGGTCGGCACTGCGGAGAGCCACTTCTTGTTGAAGGCCTCAATATTTCGAGGATCTTTCTTGGCAACGAAGGTCTTCGCGTAAACTTCGATCCCGGAATCGTCTCTCGCGGTCTTAACGATAGTGAGGAACTCCTTCGGATCCATGCCAAGGTACTCGAACAGGCCTTGGTCCATGGGGCTGTCATACTTGTACTCGCCGAGGCGCCCATGCGCTAAGGCCTTTGCCTTGTCGGTCGTCCGAGCGAGTTGCACGATGCCAAGCATCGTTTCTTTGACGCTGCGCGGTGCGGTTTTTGTTAAATCCATCATAAATGCTCAACTTTCATTTGAGTTTTTGTTCTTACCACTCGCAGCGAACCCAAAGGACCGAGAAAGGTTACACGGTAAAATCGAATTTCCGGCGAGCAGGTGTTCCAAGTGCATTCTTGCCTAAAGCGCCAACGTATAACTCCTGGCGTCATCTTTGCCGAACGAATGCCTGTATGAAGCGCACGCTTGCTGGCGATTTAGGTCAAATTATGGGAAGCCTTTTCGTAGGCTCGGACTCACGCGGACGGCGAAACGCGGTTTTCGCGTTTTCACGCGATTCGTCACGGAGTCGATCAGGGTTTTGGCTTTGACAATAATCTCGTCGGCAGTGGAACCTTCAATGACCTCCCTGAGCTCGGTGCACAGGCCGATAAATGTTCCACCGTTGTCATGGACGTAGAGCCGAAACGTGTTACTCGAACCGACCCCGTGCGTCACGACAGCGCAGTAACCGCGAGCGAGCCCGCTATGGAAAACGGCGGCTTACTCTTACGCGCGGGTACGTCGTCGACGTCAAAAACGTCATCCAACTCGCAGAGCGAAAGGATTCGTCGAAAATGCGTGCTAACGTCGACGATTCGCAATCGCGTCGCGTTGAGTTCTCGGCGACGCCGTGCTACTTGGAGAAAAATGCCGAGAGTGCTAGCGTCGATAAATGTGGCGTCCGCCAGATCGATCGTAAGTGTTTGAGAATCGATGCAGGGCTCGAGGGCTGCAAAGAGTTGCCATTTGTTGGAAATATCGAATTCCCCGTGCAGCGAAAAGCGAGCCTCTGACTCGTCAAGGCCCGCAACGCGTCGTATATTATCGATTCTCAGGGCGTTGACGTCAGTAGCAGCGCCACCCATGCCTCGACCGATCAAGTGCGCGAAATCCGTGGTTTCCGAACTGCTTCGCACCAGCCTCATTCCTAAACAAACGGCTACTGACGCTAGCCTAGCAATGGCTCGGCGGAAAATCTGTACGGTTTCGCACCCGGCGAAGCAAAAAAATGTCTAGTTCTTGCCGTCCACAGACTCCAACAGCGGCCCAAACTGCGCCCGCGCGACGCCATAACACTCGCAGGAGGCCTCTTCGAGACCTTCTCGATTGAGAATAACGATATGGCCGTGAGCGTAGCGAATGAACCCTGCTTGCGCAAGGGTGGCCGCGGCGATGGTCACGCCGGAACGGCGCGCGCCGAGCATCATCGCAAGGTATTCGTGCGTGAGAGCGATCTTTTCCGAGTTGACGCGATCGTGCGTCAACAAAAGCCAACGCGCGCATCGTTCGTGGATGGTATGCATCCCGTTGCATGCGGCAAGCTGCCCCAACATATTGACATAAGCTTGAAGAAATCGATCGAGCATGCCACGAAACTGGCCATCACCGCTGTCGAGCAATCGTCGAAAATCGTCGCTGCTAATGACGACTGCGCGGCCCGGAACTTGGCAATAACTTTCGTTAGCCGAGGTCGTCGCTCCGAGCAGCAACGGGATTGCCGAGACTCCCTCCCGGCCTACTGTCCCGACTTCGATTGAGCCGCCGTCGCGCATTTGTGTTACCACTGAAAGCACCGAGTCGATTGGAAAATAAACGTCTCGTATCGGACGGCCGGCCTCGTAGATTTGCTGGGACGTTTCCAGCGCGATCAGTTTCGCGGTTTTGAGGACCTCTGTGACCATAGCCGCACTTAAGCCACCCAGAATCGCGTTCTGCTTAATCACGGCTTGGCTGGGACTTCCTTAACGGTCATTCTCGTGGTTTTTTTTGAGGCGCGGGTTGCGTTCCTGGCGTCATAGCGTACCGACTTTTCAAACCGAGTACTCTACACTCGAGCTTTCGCCAAGGAAGCACCGTCTACTTGCCAATAGAGGACGTGAGCCATGCATGCTCTTCGCACGGCATTCGCCGCAGCGACCATCGCCGCAATCGCCTGCGCGGCGGCGAGTGCCCATCCATCCACCCTGACGTTAAAGCTGTATGCTGAGAATCGGCGTGATCGTTTGAGTGGCGGTGCCGATTGCGTTAGCTATAGGACGTTTGTACTAGTTTGTTCCATTTTGGAATTCAAAATCTGCATAAAGCTTGACGGAGGCACTTCTCACGTCGAAGGCCTCCGTCACGTCCTGATAAAGAGAGTGTAGACTACTCGGTTTCAAAAGTCGGTACGCTATAGCGCCAGAAAATGCGCCTTAAGTGCGACTATGGTCGGAGATAGATCAGGAGGTCCCATCGTGAATTCGAGCAAATGGGTTCCGGTCAGCTGTAGTTAAGTATGAAAGCAACGGTTTATCACGGCCCGCACGACGTTCGCCTCGAGAACGTTCCGGATCCTCGCATTCTCGATCCACGCGATGCGATCGTGCGGATCACGCGCGCCGCCATCTGTGGATCGGATCTTTGGTTCTATCGCGGCATCACCCAACCGACGCCGGGTAATCGAACAGGCCACGAGTTCGTCGGTGCCGTGCAAGAGGTCGGCGACGACGTGCGCAGCGTCCGACCGGGCGACGCGATCATTTCGCCGTTTGCCTGGAGTGATGGCACTTGTGAATTCTGCCTCGCCGGTTTGCAGACGTCGTGCATTCACGGCGATTTCTTTGGGAGCGAAGGGCACGGCGCGCAAGCCGAGTTCGTTTCCGTCCCGTATGCCGACGGCACACTCGTAAAGATGCCCGATGCGATCGCGCACAACGCCCATAAACTCGATGCCAGTGTAGCGCTATGCGACGTCATGGGAACCGGGCATTTCGGCGTGGTCGCGGCACAGACGGCGCCGGGTTCAACAGTCGTGATCGTTGGCGACGGCGCAGTAGGCTTATGCGCCATCCTTTCCGCGGCGAAGGAAGTGCGTGCGGAGCAAGTCGTGGCCGTGGGCCACAATGCCGAGCGCCTGGAGATCGCAAAGCGCTTCGGCGCCACGCACGTCTTCAATTCGCACGACGCCAACGTACAGGAGCAAATCGTCGAGCTCACCGCGGGCGGAGCGCCGCACGTCGTTGAGGCGGTCGGCAATCAAGAAAGCTTGGATCTCGCCGTCAACGTTGCTCGGCCGGGCGGCACCGTGTGCTTCGTTGGGGTGCCGCACAACGTCAAGGACGTGCCGATCAAAACGATCTTTGACCATAACATCACCCTCCGCGGCGGCCCCGCACCCGTGCGCGCCTATCTTCCTCAGCTCATCGGAAGCCTCGAGGTTGGGCGTATCGATCCGTCACCGGTCCTGGACATGTCGCTGCCCCTGAGCAGTGTCGCCGAGGGATATGCAGCGATGGACGAACGCCGCGCCATCAAAGTGCTGCTCAACGTCGCAAAATAGCGCCCAGCTCGAAATACGACGGCATGGCAATCGTAGTGTTCTTGCGCGGTGCGAACGTTGGCGGACATCGGCGGTTTCGCCCCTCGCTCGTCGCCAAGGAGCTACAGCGTTTTGACGTCGTCAACGTCGGAGCTACCGGCTTGTTCGTCGTTCGCAAGCCTGGCTCCGGCCAAACGTTCCGCTCGGAGCTCGTCCGCCGTTTACCGTTCGATACGCACGTCGTTGTGTGCAAGGGTACCGACGTGCTCGCTCTCGAGAACCGCTCGCCGTTCCAACGAACCATGGTGGATTCGGATCACGTTCGCTTCATGAGTATCCTTACAGGACCGGTACCCGGACGGTTGCCTGCGATGCCGTTCGGAATCCCTTCGAACGACGATTGGTACGTGCGCATCCTCGGGCGGAAAAACGAATTCGTTTTCGGCGTCTACCGGCGCCACATGAAGACGATTTCGTATCTCGGCCAGATCGACAAAGCCCTGGGTGTGCCGGTTACGACGCGAAACTGGAATACGATCGAGGCTGTGCTGAAAGTTCTGAAGACCTAGGCTGCAGGCTATGGCGTACCAGGGGAGAGTCGCGCTAGCGTCCGCGCTTTGCGCCAGTTTCCGCGCGAATTATCGTAAGATTGTCGTAAGGCTACCGACGAGCTGGCTTACTCCTGGGTACCTTGCGGGGGCGCCCACCTTTAGCGCCGTTAATTCGCGCGGCTTTCGTCTTAGCTTTGGACCGAGCCGCACCGGCATGGCGCGCCAACTCCGACATCCACTTATTTCCGCCGTAGACGCCATGGAGCAGTGACATGATCGTGAAGTCTGCGTCGAGATCAGGCCAGCTTACAGACGTCCCACGACCCGAGACGCAGGCGTTTCGGAGCTGAGACGGTGAGGCGTCTTCCAGGCCTTGGAGCAGCTGCCTTGGGATGACGAGAGAAGCCCCATTGTTCATTTCGATGACGATGCTGTTGCGCGCCGGAATGTAACGAACCGAGAGCGCAAGTGGCTCGGTCGACAGGCGCCGATCGCGGCGCCCAAAGGCGGCATCGATCTCTGCGTTCGTAAGAGGGCGATGTCTTGTAGTATTCATCAGCAGTATGTCTCCCAGAGCTCCTCAAGTTCTCTAAAGTGTTCGGTTACCAGCTCCCCGGCTTCGCGAACTTGAGCCCGCGTAAGTTGCCGATCGGCTTCGCGAAGCGTTATTGTCCCGTCCGAGTTGAGCCGAAACACGACTTCCGCCGCGCCCGCAGTGCCGTGCCGTGCCGTGCATGGACGTGCCTTGGCTCATGGTCACCCGGGATTACGACGAGTCGCCAGCCCCGCGCAGGTATCGAGGGCATGCATTACTATAACCCAACTGTTGGGTTCTGTCCAGGGACCGTGTTGGCTGCACGGCGCAGTCGCCGCGCCGCGTCCTAAACGACAGTGCCGGCGCGCTTGGGCGCATCGTAATTGTATGCGTCGCGCTTCCACCCCGCAGCGGCGAAGCATTGCGCGTATATCGAGTCGATGAACTGCCGGATCTCGGCCGCGGGGTCGGGTGCAGCGCGCACCGCGTCATAGGGCAGCACCCACTCTCCTAGCTGCACCGACCACGTAGCTGAAGATGGGCCGGTAGGAAGGCGTTCAGGATTCGGCGGCTGCGGGTAGATGTAGCCGTAGAATATCGGCGGGCTCTCGACATCGCCAAGGTAGAGCCCAACGTTCATCAGCTCGGCATCAAGGTCGTACTTCATGATGTAGCCTCGGTCGGCAGGCGGTGGTACCTTCCTACCACTGAAGAGAAGCAATGCTAGGTCGAAGGCTCCCCACCAGAGCTGGATACCCGAGCGACCGAAGAAACGGGTCCGCCACGATTCGAAAACAGTCGCAGCCGCGGTTGCCGCACGGAACCAGCACAAGACGGCCGCGGGGTCGTATTCGCTCGGGCGCCGGTCTTCGTTCAGCGGGGTTGTATCGGGAATCTCTTGCGGAATCCGTGAAATCGAACACGCGACGTTAACGCGCTCGAGCGAATCCGAGAGCTCGTTGTAAATTTCGGAAACGGTGCGAACCGGGAGCAGTTCGACGGACGTCCGTGCGCCATTGCTCTGCGTGAGCGTGATGCGCGAGTCGAAAACGTCGAGCGTTGCCTCAAGGGAGGACCGGCCATACGGAATAAACCCGGTCGTAAGACCCCGCGGCGAGAGATAGAGCGCGGTGAACATCCAGTTCGGTTGTGACGGCGAGAGCGCAAGGCGAATCTTTCCAAGCATTTGCGCGTACAGGTGAAGGCTACGCTTTGTGCCCGCCCAATTGGCAACGCGAATGTCCGGCCATTCCAAGACTTATATCCTGCCGTGTCGCCTCATCGATCTCCTTTCCCCACCGGCTAGACCCTGCGCCCTGTCCGCCGAAGTAATACATCATGATCCGCAGGTTTTCAACGGAAACGGGCCGCGTCGAGGCGTTTAGCGATGGAGTGTTCGCGGTCATCATTACGATCATGGTTCTGGAGTTGCGTCCGCCACAGCAGACCGATCTTCATGCGCTTTGGGACGTGCTCCCGTCAATAGCTACCTATGCGCTCAGCTTCGTTTTCATCGGAATCTACTGGAACAACCACCATCACATGCTGCGAGCGAGCCGAGGAGTAGACGGTTGGGCGATGTGGGCGAACTTGAATTTGCTCTTCTGGCTTTCGCTCGTTCCGTTCTCAACAGCCTGGCTGGGTCGCAATCCTTTCGCCCAGGGACCCACCACGCTCTACAGCATCGTCTTCTTCCTTGACGCCGTGGCGTACTCTCTGCTTCAGCGATCGCTGCTGGCCGTTAACGGCGCCGATGCCCCGTTTGCCAAGGCCGTCGCGATCGACGTCAAAGGTAGGTTATCGCTCGTGCTCTACGTCATCGCCATCGGCGCTGCCATAGTCGTTCCGATTGTCTCCGATGTTATCTTGGTTGGAGTGGCGATCATGTGGCTCGTACCGGATCGTCGTTTTGAACCCCTCATCAGACAATGACGGTCACGATCCTTTAGCCATGAAATAGAACATACCGATCGTTGCAGCGCCCATGAGTGCGACCGTTCCCCAACCCCAGGCGCGCGCGAGCAGCGAACTCTTCCATTTGCCCATAATCGACGACTTCGAAGCCAGCCAGACGATGACTGCAAGAAGGGGAACGGCGGCAACGCCATTGAGCACTGCCGCCCAGAACAACGCTTTAATCGCATCGACTCGAAGCAGCTCCATGGCGATGCCGATGATGATGCCGGCGGCGATAACGCCGTAGAACTGTGGGGCGCGGTGGGGAGTCTCGTTCAATCCTTCACGGAACCGGAACGTCTCGGCTGCGACATACGCCGATGATCCAGCTATTACCGGGACGGCCAGTATGCCCGTGCCAACCATGCCGAGGGTGAACAGCAATTCTGCGAAACGCCCGGCCAGCGGGCGCAAAGCCTCGGCGGCCTGCTGCGCCGTGGCAATATTGTGTCTACCGTGGGCGCCCAGCGTGGCGGCGGTCGTCACGATGATAAAAAAGGCCACGAGGTTGGAGAAGATCATCCCCGCATTTACGTCTTCATGCATGTCTTTGATCGCCGGCTCATCGGTGCCGCGTCGAGATGCCAACGTGTTCTTTCCAGACTTTTTCTCTTCTTCGACCATCGAGGACGCCTGCCAGAAGAAGAGGTAGGGAGTGATCGTCGTGCCCATTACGCCGACCATCGTCGAAAGCCAACCGGAATCGAAATGGAGTTGAGGCGTGACGAACTGCGCGAGCACGTGCGGCCATGGGGGGTGAACGATAAAGGCCGTAACGACATACGCGAAGAGCGACAACGTTAACCATTTGAAGAAGCGAGCAATCACGCCGTACGAAAGCCAGACCTGAGCGGCGATAAGGCCAACCCCAAAGAAGAAGACCCACGCATCAACGGGCAGCGGAAGCACGAGGTGGGCCGCGTCGGCCATTCCACCCAGATCGGCTCCGACGTTGAACGTGTTGGCGACGATGACCAGCGAAGCCAGCGCATAGGCCATCGGCAACGGCAAACGCTTGCGCATGAGGGCCGAAAGCCCCTCGCCGGTCACCATCGAAATCCGCGCGCACATGCCTTGGATGACGGCCATCATTGGGGTAGATATCAGCGTCAGCCAGAGCATCGAAAAGCCGGTCGTCGCGCCGGCGACCGAATACGTCGAGATGCCCGACGGGTCGTCGTCGGCCGCGCCGGTGATGAGTCCCGGTCCAAGAATCTTAAAAAACCGGACCAACCCCTGCGCGACCGCTACAAACCGAGTCGTTCGTACGGGAGTGCTCATTGATTTGGTCTCATAGGCTCCATTCTAAGGGTTCGAGAGAGTATGCCCATAGGCAGGCGTGCAGAAACGCGGTTAATCTCAGGCCCGTTCTTGACGCTCGGCCCCTGCGGTGATATATTTTACCGCTCGCACGCGGAAGTTTGACGGTCGGTGAGATCGCGGCAGATCGCGCGGGACGACGTTGGGCGTGTTCATCACTGCCGGCTCCGACCGCGCGCCATGCGCGCCGCCGGCTCCTGGCTCGAAGCGCAAGGGCGTTTCTGGAATGCCGCACTCGATCGCCTCGCAGACGAACTCGCCAAAGATCCAAAAAGAAAGAGGAAATCATGAGCAACGCAAGCGCATCGAGTCGGCAGCCGTTCAAGGTTACCGGAATCGATTTGAGCGGATACATGGTCAAGGACGCAGCGCGTGCGATCGCTTTCTATCGCGAGGTGCTCGGGCTCGAACCGGTGCTCGTCTATCCGGAAAATCGCGGAGCCGAGTACCAACTCCCCGACGGCACGACATTTGGTCTGTGGGGCGGCGGCGGAAAAGTGATGCCGTTCCAACCCAGCAATGGAATCTTGTTTGCGGTCGACGATCTGGATACCGCCGTGGGCGCGGTAAAGGCTCGCGGCATCGCGGTCCTCATGGAGAACGAGACCGCGGTGTGCCGAATGGCCATGATTCACGACACCGAAGGCAACATGGTAACGTTGCACAAGCGCAAGCTGACGAACTGAAGGTTGTCGCACGCAAGCGCTTGCTCGCACGATACGGCGGAAACACTGGAGAGGATTGTAAAGTGTCGCGTGACAGTATATACTGCGTGTAGATGGAGCGATTTGATAGCGAGGAGGCGCATCTTATTTGGCAAGGTCGGCCAAATAAGGCCGCTCGAAGGGCTGTCCCTCCACATCTGCACGGGAAGGCCGCGAGGCAAATAGACCTGCTTCTCAACACGGCGACTCTCAAGGACTGCTCTAACTACCCGCCTGGATGGCGCTTTAAGGAACTGCATGGCAGGCTGCGCGGCACATACCAAATCCAGATTGATGGCCAATACAGAATTCGATTCCGTTGGCACGCACGTCGCGGAGCGGTTAGCATTACCGCTGGAGATTTTCATGGGGAGGACGACTGATGGCTAGAGAAATTGCGGTCCCAACGCATCGGAGGCCGAGCGCACCTGGGGAGCTTGTGCGTGACTATCTTGATGATACGGAGCTTCAGCTCACTCAAGGAGCGTTAGCAAATCGACTAGGTATCAGCCGCGCCAATTTGAACGCGATCATCAACGGGAAACGTGCCGTAATGCCGGGTATGGCCATGCGGCTCGAGCGAGTGCTTGGCGTAAGCATGCAGACATGGCTCAACCTCCAAGTAGCGGTTGACATTTACGATGCGCTGCATTCGCCTGAGGCGAAGGATATTGCGAAACTCAAACCTCTTCGCAAACCGGCGGCGTAAGGCAGCGGCTCGTGTCGAACGTTTAGCTCAAATGCGAAGATTCGTGAGCCGCCCGATTGCCCCAGCGGGTGACGGTTTTCTGGCGCCGGCGAGCGGTAGCGAACCACTGGTCCCGCGTGCGTTTTGCTGGGACGGCACAACGTTAGCGGTCGCTGCAGTGCTGCGGAGTTGGCGCTCCACGAAAACCGATCGCGGAGATGTCTATCTCAAGCGGCATTGGTTTGAACTGCAGACCGAGGACGGTGGAAAAATCGAAGTCTACTACGATCGCGAGTCCCGCCGAGGCGAATCCAAGTGGTGGCTCTACACGATCGATCTTCCTGAGAGCAGGGAGCCTTAGACGGGTTCGATTCCCGTTGGCGCTACCACATTGTCACAAGTATTCGCGCAGTCGATCGGCGTTCAGCTGTGCATCCTTCAGTATCGCTGCCAGGAGGCCGCGCCGCAGAACCTTACCGGCATGGACCGGAACCGACGTCCTACGGCCATCGGGATGCCGCATGATGTGGTGTGATCCGCTTACTCTGTCGAGTACAAATCCAGCGCGTTTCAATGCGCGCGCAACCTCTGCGCCTGACAGAGCCGGGAGTCGCATGCTCGCAGTTACCGCCGCTAGGCGGCCGGGACTGTGATTGCCACGCTCTCGATGCGCGTTGTGCCAGCATCGCTGGCCGGAATATCCTCGCCGTGATCGCGGCGCGATAGCACGCAAAGCTCAATTACTTCTCGCGCGTTCGCGAGCGCTTCCTCGATAGTATCGCCTTGCGTATGAGCTTCAGGCAACGCCGGGATGCTCACGATGAAGCCTCCTTCGTCCGGGTCACCGGGTTCGAGTACGACCGTGTATCGGAGTTCAGCCATCGATTTCCGGTTCGCTGATTCCGCAGTGTCCCTCCTGGTTTGCGAAGCAGCCAGATCCGAAAAACGTCGCCGAATGCCGGGCCTGCCGCGGATCTTCGTCACGGCCGCGCGAGCGCGCGCAACGAGGCGTCGAAGGCGTCGTTCGTCGGGTACCAGTCTGCGCGGCCGGACGGCATGAGATCGAAGAGGTGCCAAATAGGAGAGAGCAAGTCGATCCCGCGCTCGCGGTCCTCCAGCATGGGGTGCGCCGTATACACGTGGCGCACGCCTTCGCCGTCTGTCGCGAAGACGACAACCGTTGAGTCCGGATGACCTTCGGCATCCTCGGCGTCGATGTCGCGCGCGAAGGCGGAACCATCGTCTGAGAGGAGCCGAAGTCGCTGCCACCCGCGGCGGGCGCCCCAGGCTTGGAGCGTATCGAACGGCGCTCGGGAAGCGACGACGAAGTTCGCTCGCTGCGTTACGTGCGGCGCGATTCCGTTGAAGCCGTCGATCCATAGCGAACACATCGGACAGAACTCGTCGTCGCCGGACCAGTACATCAGATGGTAGAGGATCAAGTACGGTTTGTCGCCGGCGAACAGCTCCGATAAGCGAACGCGATTGCCGTTCTCAATAAACGTGTAGTCGGGGACGAGCGGGCCGGGCGGCAAGCTGCGGCGCATGGCAGCTACCGCCTCGATCCGATCGCGCAAATCGATCTCCGCCGCACGCAGGCGTTCGCGCGATCGACGATAGGCGTCGTCGACAGCGGGCATCAGAAGGCTCGAATCCGTCATTTCATTTCCTCTCAAGGGCGTCGCGTCGATACCTTTACCCACTCGTCGAGCGGGGCCTATCGCGATCCGACCGCCGCCTGGAATGGTCACAGGGCCCGACGTGCGAACGTTGCGTTTTGCATGAAAACGGCGTTGTACGGGCGGATTGTCTTTGGGGCGTCGGCGGTGCTGATGGGCGTTGTCATACTGAGGTGGCACGACGCCGACACCTACCAATACTTGCGGAAGATCGCGAGTCTGCCTTTCGGAACAATCATTGTGGGCTGTCTCGCGATCGCTCAAATTGTCGGTGGAATCGGGATGCTCCCTCCGCGAACGGCGCGCTTGTCATCGGTCGTTCTGGGCATTGTGTATGCGCTTTTCTCGCTGGCCTGCATTCCCGGCATGATCGCCGCTCCGACCTCCTACGTGCAATATGGAGGCTTCTTCGAACAGTTCTGCCTAGTGGTCGGTGCGGTTGCGGTATACGCCGCAACCGAGGCGGATGCAGCGCGAGCGGCAGTGCTCGGCCGAGTGGCGCGCATTGGGCTTGGACTCTGCGCGATCTCATTTGCAGTGGCTCAGAAAGTCTATCTTCATTTCACGGCCACCTTGGTTCCGACGTGGATTCCCCCAAATCAACTGTTTTGGGCGATACTCACGACGATCGCGTTTGCATTCGCGGCGGTCGCCATTCTCATTAATCGTCAGGCGCGGCTTGCGATGCGCCTGATGGCGGTGATGGTCGGACTCTTCGGCGTGTTGGTTTGGATCCCGATCCTGATCGCTCACCCGGAGGCGCGTGTGAACTGGGCCGAATTCGCGCTGAACTTCCTGATTGCAGGGGCCGCCTGGATGGTCGCCGATTTACAAGGTGGTGTTCGCGATCAAAGCCGACGTTCGGAATCCGCGCGCTAAGACGTTCGCGTTCACGGCACAAAAGACGATGTATGGGGGCAAGCATATTGCCAAAGGCGATACGGTCTTCGTGCTCGCAAGCGAGAACGAGGGTGGCGAGGGCCTCGTTGCGCGCGGCATCGTCACCTCCGCCGAAGCGATCGCCAAGAAGCGTGGCGTCGCCCGGAAGACGCCGCGCGTGAGCATCAACGTCAGATGCACCGCGCTCGCGAGGCGGCCCCTGGGTCGGAGCGAACTCAAGCCTTTTACGGATTGGAAGGACGGCCGGCCCGAAACCGAGCTCAATTTCAAATTCTATCGTCAGGCAACCAACAAAATCGTCGGCATATCGGAAGAAGCGGCAGCCTTCCTGCGCGGATTCTTCTAGGCAAAGTCGACCGTGCGGAAGATAGTTCCAACCGGCTTCAACGACTATGTACGACACTTTCCCGAAGGCTCGCAGGTCGCGCTGCGCAATGTGCGCTCCGCGGTAAAAAAGGCTGCGCCGCAAGCGAAGGAAACGATCAGCTATAACCTGCCGGCGTTTTCCTTGAACGGAGCAATGCTCGTGTCGTTTGCGGCATACAAATCTCACATTGGATTCTATCCCGGCGCCGCGGCCATCGCGGCTTTTGCGGACGAGCTGGCCGCTTACAAGACCGCAAAAGGCTCGGTTCAGTTTCCGTTGGATCGTGCATTACCCTTGCGTCTTATCGAACGCATCGTCAGATTCAAAACGCGCGAGTCTAAGTAACCCTTCGACGCTCGCGCAGTTTCGCGCGCACTTGTTCGATGCGCCGCGCGCGAGTCTCCGGCTTTTTGGCATCCTCGACCCAGAGCACGTACTCTTTGCGATGCGAAAAAGCGAGGGCATCGAAGATCTTGCGCTCTGAGGCGACCATTGCTCTGCGAAGATCAGCCGGAACGGCGACAGTGCGCTCGTCCCGGTCTTCCTCGATCGAGAGAGCGATCCGGTCTCCGCGGTCGACCCCGGCGGCCTTGCGCACCGCACCGGGAACGCCGAGAGCGGGGCCGAGGCCCATGTCGCAGATCGTCGTTCGATGCTCGACGTCGTTGATTGTCATGCGCACCGGTACGCGGATGCGCCCGTCGAACGTCTCCATCACCGATGCCGGCACCAGCACGTAGGTTGCCGACGAGTCATCGACGCCGCGAAGAACTGCGCGAAATTCCCGGGCCATACAATCTCCTCATAAAGGCAGATCTAACGGATTTTGCGAGAGTTGCTCGAATTCATGTCGCATGGAAATAGTGATCGCCGAGAGAGGGGCGTTCTATTTTGAACCGATAGTGACGCCGGAGGAAGCCCGCGGCCGCGCGAGCGCGCACAAGGTCTCCGTCTTTGGAGCGCTTTCCCGGCTCCTTTCCCGTCCCAAAGAGGAAGATATCACGATATCGGATCAGGGGCTGCGGTATCTTCCGGTCTGGCACGCAAAGGCCCATCTTCATTTCGCTTACGATCGTCGAGAGTCGTATAAACTTCCGATCAAGACGCCGCATGTTGCCGTAGTTACCGTCGGCGGGAATGATTATGCGGTAGCAGCCGGCGCCGTCGACCTGCCGGTTCTAGAACACTGCGAGCGCGACGAGAAAAAAGAGCTCTGGCTGGATGCGCTCAGCAGTCAGCCGATAAACGCTCAGCCATATCTCAAGGCGCGAACGATCCCCATCAACCTCGACGACTTCGCGCCGGAAGGTGCGAAGATTGTTGCGCCGGTGGTCCGCGCTTCGGCCGTCATTCGAACCCTGCTAGGAGAGGACTTTCGCCCGCCCGACGCCGATGAGGTCAAGGAAGAACAGGTGAACGTCGAGTGCATCGATCTTTACCTACGGCCCACGTTCAACTTCACGTGCGTCTGGACGTCAAAGAACAAGTCGGCCGAAGTGGCCGTCGATGCCATCACCGGAGAACTTCAGACCCAGTCTGCCGCAGCCATGGCTGCGGTCGCAAAGTTGTTGAAGCCCGAGACGCTTTTCGACCTGGGAGCTGAAACGCTCAATGTGGTTGTCCCCGGCGGCGCGATCGCGTTGAAAGTAGTGAAAGCGCTCGCGGAAAAAAGCAAGAGCTCGCGATAACGCCGGTTGGCATCGTCGCACTCACTCATCGTCAAATGCCCAAGAGCCAAGGGCGACAAGGTCGTCGCCCTCCTTGTCGTCGAGCACCTTGAGAGCTTTGCGCTTAGCGTCCGCATGCGGTCCGGCCTTGCGGAGATTGGTCGCCGGGCCCCTGCGCGGAACGACTTTGGGTTGCTTCTTCCTTTTTGACATCGCTCAGTACCGCCTCACACAAAAATGGATTCTCTACCTACCTACGAAACGCTGCCGGGGAAGCTGGAGTGAAAGGTGAAGAAATTATCAACAGTAATTCTCTTGGGGCTCGCGTTGGCCGGGTGCACTAGCGCTTCGAAGCAGTCGGCTTCGCAGGGCTCGGCCGCCGATACCTACCGCGTCTTGCTCGACACGAGCAGAGGCCCGGTCGTCATCGACGTGGATCGAAGCCTCGCGCCCAACGGCGCGCAACACTTTTACGAGCTGGTGAAGGCCAAGTATTTCGACGGCGCCCGCTTCTACCGCGTGGTGCCGGGTTTCGTGGTGCAGTGGGGGGCGGCAGCCGATCCCGCCGTTACCAAGAAGTGGAGCGCGAACATTCCCGACGATCCGGTCAAAGCGACGAATGCGCGGGGAACGATCGCGTTTGCCGCAACCGGACAGCCCAACAGCCGGTCGACCCACCTTTTCATCAGCTTGGGCGACAATGCCAGGCTCGACGCGATGGGGTTCGCTCCGATCGGCCGGGTCGACAGCGGCATGGACGCGGTCGATAACATCTACTCCGGCTACGGCGAGCGGCCCGATCAGACGATGATTGCGGCACGCGGCAACGCCTACCTCGAGAAAGAATTTCCGCGTTTGGATTACATCAAGAGCGCCCGCATCGTTAGCGGATCCAAGTAGCCCTTACTTTCGCGGACGGAAGCGGCGCGCTCACCGTGAGGTTACGAACCTCGACCGAACCCAGACCCCAGGCCAAAAAACGAACATCGATAAAGGCCGCGTGCGCCGGGACGTTGAGCTGCATCGTAAACGGTATCCAATTCTGCGTCGTGCCGATCTGGTCGCTTCGCGGTCCCATCACGAGGGAACCATCCGCTCCGGTCACCTGGGCCATGGTAAAAGCGAAGCCGAGCAAATCGTCGCGCCGGACCTCGCCGGTTACGCGCACGCTCTGGCCCACATAGGGCGCCGCATCGAAGCGGCGCATCAGAGCGTTCGACGTGGCATTGAGCCCATCGCGGTTGGTCAGCAGCGCGCCGCTTGGACTCGTCGAGAGCGTCACGTCGTCGAAGCCGACCCCGGAGACTTGCCAAGTTGCGCCGTTCTCGCGCACGTCGCGACGCATCTGCAAAACCGAGGTCCCGTCGGTCGCGGCGGTGCTCGTCGGAACGTACACCAGACCGTCGAATGAGTTGGGAATTACCATCGGAAGCTTTTGATACTCCGGATGCTGCGGGTCGATCATCGCGCCGATCTCTTCGATGCCGTGCTGCGTTGAAAAATACGTCTGTAACGCGCTGCCGGCGCGCAATCCTCGCAGGTCCACGAACGCGGCGGCGTCGAGTGGCGCGAAGAGCGCGGCGGTCGTTTCGTTGGGGTTCGCGGGGACCGGCACGGATTGCAGACCGTGACCGCTGACGATCGCGCGGACCGTTCCGCTTCCAAACGTCTGCCCGATCACGTAGTAATCCCGTCCGAACGCCCGGCGCAGATACGTGCCCATCGTGGGATAGCTCAATTCGTTCGAACTCGCGCCGACGTGGCCGTTATGCGCCCACAGGGCGATTTTTTCGTGTGGATAGTGGGCCGCGAGCCATTCGACGTTTTGCGCCATATCGTGGTCGCGCATCGTTGTTTGCGCATCGTCCGGCGCGGCCTTGAAATCGAGATACTGCACGATATTCACGACGGCTTCGCGCGCGACGCCGGCGTTGGGTGCATTTTTGCGTGTCGCAAGCTGCGTGCCGAGCGCGGCGACCTTCGCGCGGCAGCCGGCTGCCGGTTTTGCGGTGTATGATGACGCCGTATCGGTGGCGCAGGCGAGGGCCGCGCGCGCGGTCGCGACTTCTGCCGGGTCGTGCGCGGGCAAGTACGTGGCCAGGTAACCGATTGCGCCCATCGGGTCCTGCATGTCGACGCCGGCAAAAGTGAGGATCGGATGCTTTCCCGGTTTCGCATTGTAATCGTGCATCCACTGAACGAGATCCACGACTTCGGGCGTGTTCCAGGTCCAAAAGCCCAGCGACGCGACGGCCTGCGGCGCTGTGCCGCGACCGGTCTTGACGTACCGGTCCACGTAGAGCCCGGCGCCCCAGTGCGCCTCCATCGCAAAGATGGTGAAGCCTTTCTTTTCGACGAGATACTTGAACAGGCGGTTTTTGAAGGCAAAGAACTCGCTGGAGCCGTGGCTTCCCTCGCCCATGCCGACGATGCGCGCGTTTCCGATCGCCGTACCGATTCCGGCAAACTGTTCGGGGTCGGCATCGAGTGCGAACGTCGGAATCACCACGGCGCGCGTTCGCAGCTCGGCGATCGCGGCGCTTGTCGGCGGAAACTGGGCCTGTTCTTGCTGAACGATTTTGCCGTCAACGTAGGTGATCTCGTCGCGTTGCGTGCTCGAACGGAGCTTCCACGTTCCCGCCTCAGCCGCCCACTCGTCGGTCGTATGTATCGAACCGCGAAGCGGTTTCGGGACTCCCTTCTCGACGTACGTTCCAGTAAAGGTAAGGGTCGCGTCAGCCTCGGCCGCATTACCGCGTATCGTGAGCTTGGTCACCACGAACTGGCCCGAGGAGAGTCAGACCCGGCGTACTTTCGGTTTCGTCTTTGATGTACGCGCCGCGCTTCTCGATCGTGCCGTCGACCTCGCGCGAATAGAAATCTGCCGTGAGCAACCCCGACAGCGCCGACGCGTCGTTCTTCAGCAGCGCGGTTTGGAACGCCCGATACGCCAAGAGCACGGCCGCGCGCGCGTCGATCGGTGCCGAGGCCGAGGTTGCACCCAGCAAGAACGCGACCGCAACGGTGCAGACGAACGCTTTCACCAGCTCATCCTAGTCGAAAACGCCGGATTGCGTCTAGGTGTTTTAAGCACCGAGCAAGAAGCGCGCGCTCATGGAGCTGCGACCTCTGGGATTCGGCGAGATCTTCGATCGGGCCGTGACGCTGTATATACGGAACTTCGTCCCGTTCGCCGCTATCGTGATGGTGTTGGTTGTTCCGCTGGCGGTGTTGCAATACTTTGTGGATCGCGGTTCGCAGTCGCAGTTCGATGCGATGATTCGCGTGTTTCAGCATCCGGATCAAGTGCGCAACGGTCACATCCCCACAGTCTTCGACTCTCCCGCTACGGTCGCGCTCTTGGCAGTGACGGCGCTGTTATCGTACGCACTCTGGCCGTTCGTGATGAATGCCGTCGCGGTCGGCGTCGCGCGCCTGTACCGCAATCGCCCAGTTGAATTTCGGGCGTGTTACGAAATCGTACTGCGGCGTTGGCCGCAGACCTTCGGAGTGATCGGCATCGGGTTGCTCATCGTGCTCGGATGGTACATGGGGGCGGTCTTTGTAGCGGTGGTGATCGTGCTCGCCGCCACGGCGCTTGCAGCGGCCGTGCCTGCGCTGGCCGTCGTATTTGCATTCATCGGGGTTATCGTAGCCTTTCTGTTGATGCTGCCGCTGCTCGCCCCGCTGCTCGTAGCGCTCACGTTTGCCATGTACGCAGTCGTGATCGAAGACCGTAGCGTCATCGCGTCGGTGCTGACCGGCTTTTCGCGGGTCTTTAACCGCGCCGAGTTTTGGCGCGCGGTGCTTTTTTCAATCGCGGTGGCCGCAGTGATCTTGGGTGCCTCCGCGATGTTCGGTGCGTTCGCACTTCTTGCGGCGTTCGTGCACTTGCCGGGTCTTCAGGCCGTCGTCCAGTCCCTTCCCAACGCGGTGATCAGTCCATTCGGTGTCGTGCTGCTCGCAGTCTACTACTTCGACGTACGCATTCGGCGCGAGGCTTACGATCTGCAGGCGGCCCTCGACCGCTTAGCCGCCACCGAACCGGCGTGATCGCCGCCATGGCGGCCACGCTTGCGCTCGCATCGCCGTCGCGCGAAGCGTTGGTCGAGCGCTGGCTGCGCGCGAGTCGTTCGCATTCCGTCGCGCGGCTTGATTCCGGACCGCACGCTGCAGCCCTAGGCAACAGCACGGCTCCGACGGACTTACGCAGCCTGGCGCAGCGCGAGCTCGGCATCGCGGGGCGATATCATTTGATGCAGCCGCCTGCGGTGGCGGCGAGTGAGCCGTGGTGGTTACGAGCTTGGAGCTGGATTGCCGATCGGTGGGGGCGTTTCTGGAAAGCACTCTTCGGTCGCGTGCACGTCGGAAAAGCGCAAGCCGCCGGGATCGGCGATGTGCTGCTCGTCGTCATCGTCGTCGTCTTGATCGTCGTCCTCGTGCGGCTGCTGCGAAATTTGCAATTCGCACGCTCCACGTCGCGCCTTCATTCCGAACCGTTGGAAGAATCGCCGGCGCCAAGTGCGCTCTACGCGCTGGCTTGCGCCGCCGCAAGCCGCGCCGACTACGGCGGCGCCGCGCTCCTGCTCTTCGCTGCGACGATCGCGCTCCTCGATCGGCAGGGCGCCGTGGACGGCACTTCCAGCGCGACGGTAGGCGACTTGCGCCGCGAACTGCGCGCACGCAACGCCGCGCTCGTCGTTGCGTTCGATACGGTCTCCGGCCCATTCGTGCAAAAGGCGTACGCGGAGCGGGCGGTGGACGAGCCGCAGTGGGATCGCGCGCGCAATGCCTTTGTCACCCTGAGCGGTGTCGAAGGATGACTCGCCGTTCTCTCGATCTCGTCATTCTGACGGTCTGCGCGTTGCTGCTCGTGCTGCTTGCCTACGAACGCAGCACGATCGCGCAGCAGCAACGTCCGTCGGTTTACTCTACCTACGATACGGGGCCCAACGGGTACCGCGCGCTCTACGAAGTGCTTCGCGCCGCCGGCGTTCCCGTACGCCGCTTCGAGCGCGAGCTTCCGGCACTCGACGCGTCGATAAAGACACTCGTCGTGACCGGCTACGAAGTCGATCCTTCGGCAAAGCCGCTCGACGAGCACGATGCGACGATCCTGCGTCGCTTTGTGTTCGACGGTGGGCGTCTGGTCGCAATCGATGCGCAGTTTGCCGGCTCGCAAGACGTCGCGCCGGGCGTTGGCACAACGCTGAGCGCACCCGCGAGCGGGGGCGCCATTGCGCTCGCCCGCAACGCCTACACACAAGGCGTCGCCCGGGTGCGCGGCCCCGTCGATTGGCTCTTTCCCTTTAAAGAACCGCGCGGTGTTCCGCTGCTCGCTAACGATCGAGGGATGGTCGCCGTGTGGTACCGGTTGGGGCGGGGCGAAGTCATCGCGATCACCGCGCCCGCGCTCTTCGGAAACGCGCAGCTCAGCAATGCCGATAACCTGCGCTTTGCCTACAACGTCATCGCGAATCGCGGAGTAGCGGCCTTCGACGAGTACGTCCACGGCTACAACGAAAACCTCACGATGTGGGCGGCGCTGCCGCGAGCCGTGCACGCCGCGGTCTGGATCGTCGTCGCGCTCGTGGTCATCGCGATCATCGGTGCCAACGTACCGTTTGCGCCGCCCTATCTGCCCGACCCGCCCGACGAGCGCGATTCGTCGCACTATATCGCCGCGCTCGCCCAGCTGATGCGCCGCTCACGCCGCCGTCCGTCCGACGACGACGTCGTCCGGCAAACCCTTATCACCCTGAGCTTGTCACCCCGAGCGGAGTCGAGGGGCGAAGGGCAACGCCGAAAGGAGCACGCGTGAACTCTGAAGTTCAAGAAATCGCCGGCCGCCTCACGGGCGGCATGGAGCGCGTCTTGGTGGGCGCGGATCGCATGACGCAAGGCTTGACCGTCGCACTGCTCGCGCGCGGTCACGTGCTGATCGAAGGCGTGCCGGGAACCGGCAAGACGCTCGCGGTTCGCGCGCTGGCGCTGCTGCTCGGTCTGGACTTTCGGCGGATCGCGTTCACGCCCGACTTGATGCCTTCCGACGTCGTCGGAACGACCGTCTTTAACCCGCAGACCGCGCAGTTTACGACGCGCACGGGGCCAATCGTCGCCAACGTCGTGCTCGCCGACGAGGTGAACCGCACGCCCCCCAAAACGCAGTCGGCGCTGCTCGAGGCGATGGAAGAAGGGCGCATCACGATCGACGGAGTTTCCTATCCGCTGCCACAACCGTTTCTGCTCTGCGCCACGCAGAACCCGATCGAATACGAAGGCACGTATCCGCTACCCGAAGCACAGCTCGACCGTTTCATGGTCAAAGTCGAGTCGTCGTATCCGCAAGAGGCACAAGAGCTCGACCTGCTCGCCCGCACGGCCGCCGGTTTCGACGCGCGCGCGTTGGAAGCGTCGAGCATCGTGCCGGTGACCGATGCCGCCGAAGTGCTCGCGGCGCAACAAGCGGTGCGGCGGGTACACCTCTCCGACGGCGTGCGCGATTACACGTATCGCATCGTTGCGGCGACACGCGCGCATCCGCGGCTGACGCTCGGCGCCTCTCCACGCGCCGGCATCCAGCTGCTCACCGCATCGCAGGCGGCAGCGGCAATCGCCGGTCGCGACTTCGCGACGCCCGACGACGTGAAAGACTGCGCCGGCTTCGTGATCCCGCACCGCCTCATCGTCGCACCCGATGCCGAGATCGAAGGCATCTCCGCGCGCGACGTCCTGGACGAAATCCTCGCCATCATCCCCGTCCCCCGTGGCTAAGATCTGGCTCCCAGCGTGGGTGACGCCGCGCTTTCTTTGGACGCTCGCCGCGATCGCGTTGCTCCTCGCGTGCTCGCCGGGCGTCGCGCTCTTCGTACCGCTCTCCGTCGTTCTGGGCGCCGCCCTTACAATCGCCACGATCGTCGACGCGATGCTCGGGCCGCCGTTTGCAGCCGTGCGCATCAAGCGAACGCCGCCCGATCACTTCGCGCTCGGCGTGCGCGCCGAGCTTTCCTACACGATCGAAAACCGCTCGAACCGCGCCGTCCGAATTGGGATCATCGAAACGCCGGCGCCGGCGCTGCGGTTCGAAATCGACGAACTCATCGCGATCGTCCCGCCGCAAAGCCGAGCCACAGCGACGCGCCCCATCATGCCCGTTTCGCGCGGCGCCGGCGAATTGCGCGACCTCTACGTCTGGTATGAAAGCGCGCTAGGGCTCGTCCGCCGCCGCCGCCGGATTGCCGCACCCGAAGCGATCCGCGTCTATCCCAACCTCGCGGCGGTCGAGCGCTACGGCAAGCTTCATCTGCGCAACCGCCTCATCGAAGCCGGATTGCGTCGCATGAAGTTGCGCGGCACCGGAACCGAGTTCGAGTCGCTGCGCGAATGGAGCGACGGCGACGCTTTTCGCGCCATCGATTGGAAAGCCACGGCGCGGCGCGGCAAGCTGATGGTCGCACATCACGAGGTCGAGCGAAGCCAAAACGTGGTGCTACTGCTCGACTGCGGACGCCTCATGACGCCTCGGATCGACACCGGCCGCAAACTCGACTACGCCGTGACCGCAGCGCTCTCGCTGGCGACGATCGCCGGGCTGGCCAGCGACCGCGTTGGGCTGGTCGCCTTCGCGCACGAGATCCTGGCCGCCAGTGCTCCCCGCTCGACGCGCTCGTCGATCGCGCGCCTCTCCGACACACTCTACGGACTCGAACCGCGCTTTGAGGAATCGAACTACACGCGCGCCTTCGCCTACTTGCGCCATCACCTGCACAAACGCTCCTTGATCGTGTTTCTGACCGACGTGATCGATCCGCTGGCGCAAGCGACGGTCATGGCGGACGTCGGCTCGCTCGCGAAACATCACCTGTTGATCTGCGTCTTCATGAACGACGCCGCGGTGAGCTCGGCGCTCTCGCAAGAGCCGCAGACCGTCAGCGACGCCTATCGGGCGAATGTTGCGCTCGGCTTGGCGACCGAACGGCGCGTCGCCAAAGCGATGTTGGAACGCGCCGGCGTCATCGTCATCGACGTGCCCGCCAAAAAACTGACGACGGCATTGATCGACGAATATCTGCGCGTCAAGCGGCGCGGTCTGCTGTAACTTCCTCCGCCTTTCATTAACCCTCGTCGTCCGATTCGTCGGGGCGTTGTCCCGCGCCCGAGAAGTACATAGCCATGAGCAGCGCGCTAGAAAGCCCGATCACGATGCGCGTCTTCTCCGGCAGACGCTGCGGCGAGACGAACGCCTCGATGGTTCCCGCGACAACGAGCATCGATGCGACGCCGATGATCAGCGTGCCGGCGCGCCGCGCGTTGGCGGCGATGAGGTCGCGCCGGCGCCGGCGTCCCGGATAGAGCGCACCGGCCGCAATCAGCAGACCCGCCGCGCCGGCAATCTGAATCGCCGTTAACTCGATGATGCCGTGCGGCGCGATCGTCGCCCAATAATCGCCCCCGAATCCGGCATTCGTAAAGAGCGCGCCCATGCCCCCGAGCATCAGCCCGTTGGTGGCGATAATGTAAATCGTTAGCGCGCCGAGCGTGACCGAGCCCGCAAAGGCAATGATCGCGACTTTGACGTTGTTGGTGATGATCATCGCCGACATCGCCGGCGCGAAGCCCGGGTCGACGGCGAAATTCGAATCGTGCAAACTCTTACGGATTTTTTCGGAAACGAGATACTTCGGCAGCAGTGCGTACGCATCGGCGGGATGCGTGCGCACGAGCACGTATGCGACGACCGCACACGCAAGCGTGATTCCCGTGCAGATCGCGAAGTATGGCAGTGACCGGCGAAACTCTTGCGGAAAGACGCGAGCGTAAAAATCGGCGATGCGGCTTACGCTGCTCTCGGGCGCTCGCGCATAAACGTACGCGTGAGCGCGGGCGACGCAGCGGTTCAGATACTCGAGCAGTGCGCCGTCGTAGCCGCGTCCTTGCGCGTAGGCGAGGTCGCTCGTCGTTGCGCGATAAAGCCGGCCGAGCTCGTAGATCTCGTCGGGCGAAAGCGTGCGTGCGCCGCGGCGTTCGATGCGCCCTAGAAGCGCATCGAGGCGTTGCCACGTATCCGATCGGCGCGCGACGAAAGTGGGTTGCGTCAACGTCCGGGAGTTGGCGAGCACCGGCCGTCGAACCTGGGCAGGGTGGATCGCACGCTCGAGGTTCGTACGCCCGAGAGCATCGCTTTTAGCTACGAGCTTGCCGGTTTGGGAAGCAGGTTTCTGGCGCTCCTGGTCGACCAGGCGATCCAGATCGTGACGCTGGTCGCAATATTCGGCGCGATCGTTCTGGCGGCTTCGCGGGTGGGAACCTCGCACGTCAAACCGGTTCTATCTCAGCAGCTCGTCCAAAGCATGGCGATCGCGCTCATCCTCGTCATTGTGTTTGTCGTGCTCTTCGGGTATTTCATCGTGTTCGAGGCGGCGTGGAACGGCCAAACTCCCGGCAAGAAGCTGCTCGGCCTCCGCGTCGTCCGCGACGGCGGTTACCCAATCGACTTCGGTGCATCGCTGATTCGCAACCTGATACGCGTCGGAGAGCAGCTCCTGGGCTACTACATCTTCGCAGCCATCAGCGCGCTGATCTCGCCGGAGAACAAACGCCTCGGCGATCTGGCGGCCGGCACGATCGTCGTGCGCGACGCGCGTCTCGCCGCGCCGCGCCTCACTGCGCACGAGGCCGAACCTGCCTACGCCCCGACCGCGTACCTCACCGGCGAAGAGCGCGCCTTGATCAAGCGTTTCCTCGACCGCCGCGATACGCTGACCCCCGATCGCCGTAAGGAACTCGCAGCTCAGCTCGCAGCCCGCGTCCGCGCCCGAGTGCCCGAGCTCGCGCGTCTCGAGGACGAATCGCTACTCGAGCGGCTCTGAAACACCCGGCCCCGCCGAGGGTACTAGGCGGATATGAGAGTTATGCGTTTGTTGCTCGCCGCGAAAACGGCCATCTTTCGAACGGTACCGCTGATGCGCGACGCGCGCGTCCCGTTCGCGCTCAAGCTGATCGCCGTGACGTTCGGCCTGCTGGTGATCTCCCCAATCGACATCTTCGGAGACATCCCGGTGCTGGGCGCATTGGACGATGCCGCACTCTTGGCGCTGCTCTGCGTGTGGTTCGTCAGCCAGGCGGGCAGGCACGTCGAGCCCGTTCCGGTCCGTCCTCGCCCCGCACGCATGCTCGTTAGCTAAGCTGATAGGGTTCTCAATGTGCCGTAACATCAAGACCTTGCACAACTTCGCCCCGCCCGCTACGGAAGACGAGATCCACGCTTCCGCTCTACAGTTCGTAAGAAAGCTGAGCGGATTCACCAATCCGTCGAAGGCAAATGAAACCGCCTTCAACCGAGCGGTGGAACGCGTAACCGGCGTGACGCGCGAGCTGCTCGACGCACTTGTCACCCAAGCTCCCCCGCGCGATCGTCGCGTGGAAGCCGCGAAAGCGCAGGCGCGCGCTAAATCGCGCTTTAGTCCGGTAAAAGTCGCATAGCGGAGAGCGTCGCTCTTGGAGCGAACCTAGTCGGTCATTATGGCCGGAATAAACCGTGTTTGGAATCGCATGAAGGCTTCAGCCGAAAGGCACGCCCGGACGAGGGGCAACCTCTCGCTGAGAGAGGCGAAACTCGAAGTTGCAACGCTCTGCCAGAGCGAAAAGACCGAGCAGCCACCCGACGACGCGTTGGAGTACCTGGCGGGAGAGCTCGTTCGCCTCACGCTTGAAGGTCGCCGCGACCGCTTAGCCGCCGCGTCATCCTGGAACCGCTAGCAGCGCCTTTACCTCGGATTTCGGCCGGCATACGGCTGGCTGATCACCACGAGCGCGACAAGCGCCAATCCGATGGGTAGGCCGATCAACATTCGAACGTCGCCGCGAAAAAATGCGTTCGTGAGGTCGCCGATCATGTTGGCGCACAGTATGAAGAGGGCAACGTAGAGGCCCCAGCGCTTTCGCATCCATAATCCTAAGGCCCCCAAGGCGCAGAAAACTCCAACTGCGCAAAGCAAAACCAATCCCCATGGACCCATCGCGATGAAGCTTTGCTGTGCCGCAGGTTTGAGACGCCAGATTGTACTTAATGCCGTGTTGGGTAGGAGCAGCGCGGCAAGAGACGTTGCTGTAACAAGGGCCGCAGCCACGAAAAAAGTGACGGTTACGAAGCGCGCTACTCTGGCCAACCTCTCCATACCAAGATGCTGACTCCTCAGCTCGTGGTGGGGAACCTGCCTTGGAGCGAGATCACGTAAGTTATCCCCTTCATGGGTTCATGTCCGCGCAAGTCGGGCAGAGCGAACGTGGTTTTGCCATCGCCTCCAAACTTGGTCCCCAACAGCGAGTAGAGCGCCACCTCTTTGTCAATCTTCAGAAGCTTGCCGTCGCATGTAGCCCAACCGGCTGGGGGCGTGTATTTGGGAACGTATGCGACGAGCAAGAGTTGCCCGAGGAGCGGGGCTATTCCGTACTGGTTTGGCTCGTTGAGCGCTTTACGGCTCGGGTAGATGCCGGCCGTTGCAATCAGATAAGACAACCCTTTGATCGGTTCGTGCCCGCGCATGTCGGGAAACCCGAAGGTCGTCTTTCCATCGCCTCCAAACCGATCGCCCAGCAGGGTGTAGAGTGCCGGGTTCGATTCTATCGGAAGAATCTGACCGGCGCACTTTTCGAAGGATAGCGGAACGAAATCGTAAGGAGCCAACAAGAGCGAACCGAGCAACTGCGTATTGTCAGACCCAGAAAGCCGAGTCACCCGATGCATTGAGGAGTCGACCAGGGAATTTGGAGCCATTGCAGGCGCGGCGCAACCGGCGAGCACTGCGCCGGCGCCGGTTAGCACGAACGTTTGACGCTTCACGAGGGGGGTGCGCCCATCGTAGCGATGCAGTACTTCACGCCTTTTATGGGTTCGTGCTCACGCAGGTCGGGTAATGCAAAGTTCGTTGTCCCATTGCCTCCGAACTGCGTCCCAAGCAGCTTGAACAGTTTGTCCTGTTCGATCCCTAAGAGCTGTCCGGCGCAGTCGTCAAAGTCCTGGGGTACGAAGTCATACGGCAAGAGAAGCAGCGATCCAAGCAGCCACGGGTATCCGTACATTAAGGAGGCCTCCTAAGAGCAGTCTCTCAATCGTTGCGAACTGGAGGCGCAATTCGATGACCGTCCTGGGGCTTCCCCTGATGAGAAAACAAAGCGCATCACGCGCCTCGACCGTGTGACCAAGGCGAGCGGGAAAGGTGCCTGATCCCAGCGTACTAATTCCCCGTGAAGCAATTTACGATGCGTCATACGATACCGGTTTGCGCGGTCGTTGCTTTGGTGTCAGGGTGCGGGGGCTCGCGGTCTCAGATCGGGGCGTCCGGAGCGATGCCATCAATGCCGGCGGTCGTTTCGCGGGCGGCTTCTGCAACCGCCTTTGTATCGTACTTCAACAATACGGACCACTCGGCGAAGCTTTACGTCGAGTGGTCATACTCCGGCCATCCTTTCTGGCATGTGGAACACGAAGACTGCGTCGCACCGCGGCGGGAGTGGAAAACCAGCGTTGTTTACAGCAAACCCGACTCGGGACCGCAAATACGTTTCTACGCTCGCGTCGTGGAAAAGTCTGATTGTACGAACGTCTTTTCAATTGCTACTCGACTCGTGGCTTTCAAGGATCTAACGTTCAACAACGGCAACGCGACTTTTTCCTCGCAAATCTTCCATGAGGCCAAGGTCGGTCACGTCTTGTGCGCCCGCGGCGACGCGCATCCTGAAAAATGTGATGCCAGCGACGGCTATCCCCCCGCCTTCCGGCCCAGGCTTGAGCATCGCCCAAAGGAGAGCAACAAATGAACTTCTTACGGACCTCAGCGATCGCGACCATCGTGGTCGCGGCATGTTTTTTCGGAACGTTACCTCGCGCGAACGCTGGAACTCTGCCGAATATTTCCGGTACGTGGTACGCGCAGGGCAATCACTCAAAACCGTGCCACATCACGCAGAGCGGCACTCACCTAACTTTAACCAGCGAGGTCGACAGCCCGGCGACAGGCGTCTTTACCGACCCGTCGACGATTTCGGCGAGTTGGTCGACAATGCCGCACGTGAATACTCTCTCGCGGAACCATTACATCGGACATATCTCGCAAAATCTCACGACGATTCACTGGAGCAACGGGACGTTTTGGACGCGCTAGCGTCTGAACATCGCCGATGCGGATGAGCGCGCCGCGTAAAGTTCGAACCCGCGAGGCTTAGGGCCAGGGGTTGGCTCCCGGACGCACCCACATCGTTCCGTCGTCGAAGACGACGCGACGAATCTCGTACGCTATGGCAACGGCACGCGAGAGCGACGGTATGGCCGGCGCATCGGCGGCAGAACTTCCGATCGTCACACAGTTAGCATCCTCACGCGCGACCGCAGGGATCGTAACATCGCGCGGAGCTGCGCTTGTCTCGCTCGGCGCAAAAGTCCCGGCGCGATGCAGCCCGATGCTCTGCAACGACCGGTCGTGCGCGTCGATGAGCGTGAAATCGAAATCGATCTCTCGTACGGCCCTTGCGTTGCGGTTCGTAAATCCCAAACAGGCCGCGCCTTCGCTATTGTTGCGCACGCCGGCGACTCCATTGTCCACGGCTATTCCCGATGTTTGCGTGTCGGAGCGCTGCCGCCCCAGCTCGAGCAACGTCCACTGCCGCGCAGCTGGAGAGTTCGCTACTTCCTGCGCCGCCGGGGCGGAAGTCGGATGCTCTTTGAGTGTTTCGTTAGCGAGCATTCCTGCAAGGCCGCGCACGTCGACGCCGACCGACATGCTCGTGCTCGAGCTGCTGGTGCTGGTCGAACTCCGATAGGTCGTGACGTGCGTGTTGCCTTCCATGTGAGATTCCGAATGCGTTTGGGTGTGACTGTGGCTGCTGCTCGACGAGGCGATCGTCGCCGACTGTGTTGGAATGTGCGATATTGCCTGCAACGCGATCGGAACGATGAAGCCCCAGACGCCCCGCGATTTGGGCGGTTGCGGCTTGGGAGTCGGTGGCGGGGCAGGCGTCGCCGTCGGAATCGGCGTGGGATTGACGAAGCCTTCCGGCAGCGGTATCCATTTGATTGTGTAGTCGATGGGATAGAGCGGCGCGCCGATTTCGGAGTCAGTCACACGGCGCTGATGCAATGCGTCCCGGCCGTGAGAGCGCAACCAAAACAGCAGCGCTTCGCGATCGCTCCCGTCCAATGCCAAGATTTGTTTCTTTAGCTCGTTGACGGCTCCGGGCGCACTTCCCGGTGGACGCGGATCGGCGCTCCACCCGATGATGAAGGACGGATCCACCGTGCGTAATCGCTGCAGCGCCGAAACGAGCGCCGGCGCAGCTGGTGTTTGCGCCAACGTCATAAACGGTATCGCGCTTACGAAAATCGTTGCAAAAAGGACGAGGGCAACACGACGCACGACTGAATCCTTTGTGAAGAACGGCGTTCGCTAAACCGGCACGGGTCTCGTCTGCGTAATATGCTGACGTCAGCGCCCTTCCCTGCCCATCGTGGCTGTGCCCTCAGGCAACGGATCTGGGATTGACGCGGCCGGTTGATGAAGTGACGTTCGGTCGTGAATCTCTGGCGGCGCGTCGCGCTCATTTTGCTCGCGGTATTCTTTATTGCGGCGGGCATCAACCACTTTCTGCATCCCGGGTTTTACCTGCGGATCGTCCCGCCGTGGCTCCCGGCGCATGCCCTGCTCGTCCAAATCAGCGGCGGCTGCGAAATCCTTGGCGGAATCGGCGTGCTGGTTCCGAGGCTTCGAAAGTACGCCGCAATCGGCCTCATCGCGCTCTTGATCGCCGTCTTTCCGGCAAACGTTCAAATGGCGCAACGCCCCGAACTCTATGCCGACATCGGCAGCGCGCCGTTATTCTACCTTCGGCTGCCGCTCCAGATCGTCATCATCGCGTGGGTATGGTGGGCGCGCGCACAATGAGTCCCGCCCGGCTTCGGGGAGCTGGCAGAAACAATCCATCGCTCGGCGCCGTAAATGCGCCGTGGAACTCCAGATCGATGCCCTGAACAAGCGCTACGGTAGCATCCACGCCGTTCGTGATTTTAGCCTGCGGCTCGAGCCCGGAATTCTGGGCCTGCTCGGCCCCAATGGTGCCGGGAAATCCACCCTGATGCGCATGCTCGCCACGGTGACGAAGCCCAGCAGCGGAACGATCCGATTCAACGGCGGCGACGTCGCCAAATCACCGGACGCGCTGCGCCGGACGCTCGGCTATCTCCCGCAAGACTTCGGCATCTATCCGCATCTCTCGGCAATCGAGTTCCTCGAATACATCGGCGCGCTCAAAGGCATCCCGCGACGCGCGTTACGCCCCCGCATTGAGACGCTGTTGGAAGTCCTCAACCTTACGCATGCGGGCTCGCGCGCCTTAGGCGGCTTTTCCGGCGGCATGCGTCAGCGCGTCGGCATCGCGCAGGCGCTGCTCAACGACCCGCGACTCTTAATCGTCGACGAGCCGACGGCCGGATTAGACCCCGAGGAGCGCGTACGTCTGCGAACGCTCCTGTGCGACATGGCCGGCGACCGCATCATCGTCTTTTCGACGCACATCTGCTCCGACGTCGAAAACGTGGCGACGCGCGTCGCCATCGTCAATCATGGAGCCCTGCTCGCCGACGGCCATCCGTCCGAACTGATGCAAGGACGATCGTCGTTGGAAGAAGCGTACCTGCAGATCGTCGCCGGCGCACGAGCCGCGTGATCAAACTCTGGGCGATCTACTCCCTCGCGCGAGCGGATCTGCTGGAACGAACGCGCCGCTACCAGTACGTCGCGACGATCGCCGTCACGCTGCTGGTCGGTACGCTGCTCGTCCCCGCGAAAAACGCGGGCTACGAGACCTTCCTCATCGACGGCTATCGCGGAATCTACAACTCGGCTTGGATCGGCGCGACCTTCGCCATCCTCGCATCGATGCTGCTCTCGCTCTTCGCCTTCTATAACGTCAAGAGCGCGGTCGAGCGCGACCGCACAACGCGCGTTGGCGAGATCCTCGCCGCGACGTCGATGGCGCGATTCGACTACGCACTCGGCAAGGCGCTGAGCAACTTCCTCGTCTTGGGCTCGATGGCGGCCATTCTCTTCGTGGTCGCAATTGCGATGCAGTTCGTGCGCGGCGAAAGCGCGGCATTCGACCTCGGGCAGATCGCCGCCCCGTTTGCGCTCGTCGTCCTCCCGGCCATCGCGATGGTCGCGGCCATCGCGCTGCTCTTCGAAATGATTCCGTGGTTGCGAAGCGGTTTTGGCAACGTGGTCTATTTCGCCCTCTGGATGTGGTATTTAGTCTGGAGCGTTCAGGCCGAGGCGCGTCATGTGCCGTGGTGGAGAGACTTGCTCGGCGTAAATCTCGTGATCGGTCAAGTCTGGGCCGCGCTCGTACACGTCGATCCGCACGCCCGCTTGAACGATGTCGAAATCGGGGCCGGCGGCGAACGCGCGCGACACCTCTTTACATTTCACGGGTTTCTGTTCACCGGAAGCGACGTGACCGACCGTTTGATCTGGTTTGCCGTCGCGCTCGCCGTTGTCGCCGTGGCGGCATTGCTCTTCGATCGGTTCTCCAAGCCCGCTCGGACCGCCGAACACGCGAAGCGCAACGGCGTTGCGACCCGCTGGCAATCGGCGCTGACACGGTTGAGCGGCCCGCTGATCGACGCGCTTTTCAGCAGCGACTTCGGTGCGATCGTGCTCGCCGAGTTCCGGCTACTCGTCCGCGGCCTAAGCTTTTGGTGGTACGTCGTCGCTGCGGGATTATGGATAGCCCAGCTCTCTGTGGATGCGAAGGGTCAGAGTCTCGTTGTCGGACTCGCCTGGATTTGGCCGATGTTGCAGTGGTCGCAGTTAGGCACTCGGGAAGCCGTCTGCGCGACCGAGCAGCTCATCTACCCGACGCTGCATCCGATTCGCCGGCAGTTCGTCGCGCAGTGGCTCGCCGGCGTGCTTCTCGCGATTGCAACAGCGGGCGGTTCGCTCGTCCATTGGGCGCTCACCGGGAACCTCAGCGGCATCGAAGGCATTCTGGCCGGCGCCGTCTTCGTTCCGACCCTGGCGATTGCGTGCGGCGCGCTCTCCGGCACGACTCGGCTCTTCGAGATCGCCTATCTCGTGCTCTGGTACATCGGCCCGATGAACCGCACGACGTTCGACTTCACGCAAGGCGCCTGCGCGCCCGGTTTTACGCTGGCCTCGCTCGTGCTGTTCGCGATGGCAGTCGGTGCGCGCAAGCTCCGGCTGCAGCGCGCGTAAACGCGAGCGGGCCTGCAAACGGCGAACACGCGTTCGCCATAGATAGCCGGCTAATCGTGAGCGTTACTTGTGTGTATGTGTGTTACGGCGCGTAGCGCTTTGAAGCACCATGGAATCACGACGAGGGCAACTGGCCCTTGCGTTCTTGCGAACGAAAATTCGTGATGAAAGGAAGCACAATCATGTTCGAATACATGGCTCGCGAAGGCGCTCGCGGCATGAGGTACGACGTAGAAGTCTTCGAAGCAGGCGAGTGCGAGGCCGTGCTGACGCTCGGCATCGAGGCTGATTCACCGGCTAACGCGGAATCGCAGGGCGTGGCCTTCGTCACGCAGTGTGCGGGCGCCGGGCACTATCGTGCGATCGCCAAAGCCTCACCCCCACGGTATGAGATCGCCGATGCCTCCTAGTCCTCGATCTGATTGCCCGTGAGCCGCGAAGGGTAGACGAACCGAAAAGGAGATAGCATGCCGAGCATCACTCCGTTCCTGTGGTTCACCGGTCAGGCCGAGGAAGCGGCCAACTTCTACGTTTCGGTCTTCAAGAATTCGAAAATCACCGACGTAACCCGTTACGGCGAGTCCGGTCCCGGCCCCGCCGGCTCGGTGATGACGATCGAGTTCGAGCTCGACGGGCAGCCCTTCATGGCGATCAACGCGCCGTCGCGTGACGAACAAGTGCCAAGCGACAATTTTTCACAAGGGAAGATCGCGCTCTTCGTGACCTGCAAGAGGCAAGCCGAGCTCGACGAGCTCTGGGACAAACTCTCGCAAGGCGGCAAGCAGCTTCCGTGCGGATGGGTCGCCGACCGCTACGGCTTCGCATGGAACCTCGTGCCGGAAGGCCTGCGCGACGTTCTCGGCGGAGACGACGAGGCGCGCTCCCAGCGCGCCATGCGCGCGATGTTGCAAATGGGCAAACTCGACATCGACGAGCTTCGTCGAGTCTACAACGCATAAGTATGTCACGACGCCGTAAGGAGAATAGACCGATAAAACGCGTTTTCGCTACCGCCGTTCTGGCGCTCACAACGACCGTTCTGGGCGCGTGTTCGGCCAACGGTGCGCCAAGCTTCACGCAGCAGGCCGCGCCGCTCCAGACCCGCGGCGAAAAGAAGTCCGTTGTCTACATCTCCCTAGCGGCATCGAACAGCATCGCCGCGTTCCAACTCAATGGGAAGCGCATCGGCACGATCGCAAAAGACGTGAACTACCCGCAAGGAATCTTCGTGGATGCGCTCGGTACGCTCTACGTCGCGAATCGAGGCTCAAACGACGTGTTGGAGTTCGAGCGCGGCGCCTCCACGCCGTTCGAGATCCTGCGCGACGGCCAGAGGCAACCCGAAGGCATCACGGTCTGTCCCGATGGCACCGTTTACGTTGCCAACATTGGCGGGGACATTGCGGTCTACGCGCACGGCAGCCGTACGCCAACAGGTAAGCTGACCTACGAGGGCGGCGTATTCTTCTTTGTCACCTGCGACGCGCAGGGCAACGTATTCGGGACGCTCGTGCTGGGGACGACCGGAACCGTCGCCGAATTTCCGGGTGGCCACCAAAAGGGAGCGACGCAGCTTCCGATCTTCTTTGGCGGAAATCCGTCGGGCATCCAAGCCGACAGCGCCGGCAATCTTCTCGTCGCCGGACAAGGCGCCGGCGTCGAGGAGTTTACCGAAGCCGGTCAGCCGACCGGGCTGCAGATTACGACCGCTGGGCTCAATGAGATTACGCTCAGCCCCGACGGCACGCTGCTGCTCGGGGCGAGCACGAACGGCGGACTTCAATACACGTTCCCGGGTGGGACGTTAGATCATACCTATCGCACCCGTGGCGGAAGCCCAATCGGCGCAGCGTTCGATCCGGGTACGAACTGACCTTATTTGCCGGGCTTCTGTCCGGGCGAGAGTGCGACGCCTTCCAACTCGTTGCCGGATCCAAACGTAAAGGAACTTGCCTGCGTGCCGGCTGCGTAGTTGTAGAGTTCGACCGCGAAGTTCGCCGGATCGGCAAAGTAAAGCGTCGTATCGGTCTGATCGAGCGCGAGCTTCGCGGGCTCCTCCTCCGTCGTGGTGATCGTGCGGAACGGCTTCGTGGCTCCGCGCTTGTAGATGTCGATCGCTTGACCGAAGTAGTCGCCGACGAGAAGGTTGCCGTGCGAGTCGATCGCGATGCCCTGTGCGAGCTCCACCTGAATGCCGAGGTCCTTGCAGGTCGTTGCGAGCGGCTTGCACCGCGCTACTCGCCCAACCGACGACTCGTTGTAGGTGACGTAGACATCGTCGTTCTTGGCGTTCGTCACATCGCTCGGATGCGTTATGGTGACCATCGCGTCGGGCGACATGCTGCCTGGCTTAAACTCCAGAATCTCTCCGGCGCGACCCTCGCTGATATAGACGATCCCCTTCGAGTCGACCGAGACGTCGAGCGGCGCTGAGATATCCGTCGATAACGTGACGCTCGGGCTGCTGGACCCGGCGGGATACTCCGTGATGGTGTTGTTGCCTTCGTTTGCGACGTAGAGCGTCCCCAACTTGTCGACCGCGTCGCCTTGCGGACTGCTGATCCCGGTGGTGATCTCACCGATCGGCCCCGCGCCCGTGTCGCCCTGCTTGTAAATCAAAACGATGTTCGCGGTGTAATCGGTCACGTACACCAGCTTTTCTTTCTTCGCCAACACGCCGGCCGGCATCGACGAAACCGGCGTTACCGGTGATGCGCCTCCGGAGCATCCGGCAACCGCCAGTGCCATGCCGGCGCCTACAAAAAACAGCCGTGCTTTGTTATTCACCATCGAGTCATCTCCTCATCGTTAGTACGCACCGATGCCGTTTGGTGTGCCCCATCCGGTCGGCGCATCGTAGCCCACTTCGCCCGTGCACAGGTATGCCGGCGTGCACGAGCCGTTCGATCCGGTCGTAATGTCGTACAAGTACTGCTGGTTTGCCGCCCGATAGAATGCGTGCGCGGCCTTCAACGTCGACGCATTGCCCGCAAGCGCAAAGACACCGGCGTTGAGCGGCGAGCCGACGCTCGTCCCGCCGATCTGAAGCCATCCTACTTGTTGGTAGCTGTCGTAAATGGCAACGCCGGTGTTAGGATCGGCGACGGCGGCAATGTCGTTTGCCGTGCGGCCTTTGCAGCCCGAATCCGTTTGCCATTTCGGTTTCCGAAACGTCGAGCAACCGCTGCCGGTACCGCCCCAGACGCTTTCGCTCCACCCGCGGCTGCCGCTGCTGTGCATCAGGCTCGTTCCGCCGACCGCGACGACGCTCGGGTAGCCGGCCGGCTGTTGATCGTTGTCTCCGTAGTATCCGCTGTCGCCGCCGCTTGCGAGAATCATCACGTGCGGATGGTCGTAATCCTGCCGATTTGCGCCGTGGCCCATGCCGCCGTAACTATTGCTCACGATGTGCGTGCCGAGCTTGACCGCCTCGTCGACCGATTCGCCGACGCTCCGCCAAGTGTCGCTCGTCCCTTCGATCAGGAGAATTTTGCAATTGGGGCAGGCCGCCGAAACCATGTCGAGATCGAGCGAGATCTCGATCGACCAACTGGCATCCGGCGGAGGTAGAGGATGCGTCTTTCCCTCCTGGTTGAGCTTCTTGAAGCAATGGTTGAGCGTCGAGCAGACCGGCAGCCCAAACTCGTTACGGTAGATGAACAGATCGGATTCGGCGTTGGGATCGTCGAGTGCGTCGACGATTGCCACCGTCTGCCCCGCGCCGTTCGTTTCCGAGGGCAAGTTGTAAGCGGATTGCAAATCGCTGGGCGTATATCCCGATGGCGAGTTCGCGGGAACGTCGGTGCGGACCAACGACATACAATAGACGCGCCTGGGATCTCTTGGGGCGCCGCAGACCGCGCGAGTGTTCGCCGGTAATTTCGCCGCGCCGCCCACCGAGGGCAAGGTGGGCGAGTTCGAGCCGCCGCCGCACGCCGAGAGCAATGCCGCGGCGATCAGGGCCGAGAAGGGCCGAGCGAACGCGAGTGTCATTGATGGAATGGTACCACGAGCTCGCGCTCGATGGCATCCGCGAACGCGCGTTGCGCCGGCTCGTAAACGCCCAAGTAGAGTCCGGGCTCGATCAGCTCCACTTCGCTGACGCGCGGCTGGCCCGCGTCGTCGTTGAGCAGGTCGACCCGCCCGTAGAGCGGCGCGCCGGGGACGGCCGCCATGGCTTGGCTTGCGACCTCGATTTCTTCGCGCGTCGCCTGGACGACCGACGACGGTTCGTCACCAACGGCGAGAACGCGATCGAACGGCTTCTTCACGACGGCGTGCGAATACCGGCCGTCGAGAAAGATCAGCGCTCGTTCGCCGTAACTGGCAACCGCCTCGAGATAGGGTTGAACGAGCACGTCTTCGGTTTGCAGCATCGTGTCGAGGCGCGCTTGGCCGCTGGCCCGCGACGCGAGGTCCGCGCGCACGCGCGTGACGTTATGCGATGCGGCGCCCGTTGCGGGTTTGAGAACGACATCGCGCCAGCCGCGCGATTCGCACACTTCCGAAAGCGCCCGGCGCTCGCCGTGCCGCGCCCACAGCGTCGGCACGATCGGCACGCCGAGCCGCTCGAGATCGCCAAGGTAAGATTTGTGCGCGTTCCACACCAGCAGGCTCGGTTCGTTTCGGACGGCCGTCAGCGATGCGACGCGTTCGATCCACGCGATGAACTCGTCGTAGCGATGGTGATAGTCCCAGGTGGAGCGCACCATGCAGAGGCGCGCCGCGGCCCAGTCGACCAGCGGGTCGTTCCAAACGGCGGTCGACACCGTCAAGCCGCGCGTGTGAAGCTCGCGCACGAGCGCACGGTCGTCGGGATCGAGCGCGGGCACGATGTCGCATGTGGCGAGGATGCAATCGACCGGCACCATCGCATCGTACCGCGGCAAAAAGACGGGGAACAGAGAGAATGCAACGAAAAAGCTCGCCCTTGCCTCGATTTCATGCGCTAGATCAAGTCGATCGCTCGATCGTGTGCGCGCTCCAAAAAAATGGCCGCGACTCCTTTGCCGAGATCGGCAAGGCGATCGGCCTCTCTGCCACCAGCGTCGCGGAGCGAATCCGGCGACTTGAGGAAGCCGGTATCATCGAGGGCTATCATGCGCGGCTCTCGGCTGCCAAGCTCGGCTATCCCGTAACGGCGTTTATCCTCGCGCGTCCGAGCGGGCCGGATGCGCGATTCGTGCAAATCGCCGGCGAGCGACCCGAGATTCTCGCCTGCCACCGCGTGACGGGCGAATTTTCATTTATCGCCCAAGCCGTGGTGCGGGATGTAACGCATCTTGAAGAGCTGCTCAACCATCTCGAACCGGCATCGGTTCATATTGTAACGCTGGTCGTGCTCTCTACCGCATTCGACGCCATGCCGATCGACGTCGCCAATGTGTCACCCTGAGCACCCCCAATGTGTCACCCTGAGCTTGTCGAAGGGCACACACAACGACGTTGCCCTTATTACGCCCCTTTGTTACTATGGTCATACAATGACCACATCAAGAAAGGCGAGCGAGGGCGTCCCATTTTGCGGATCGCTCAAGGGGCTGGTGCTTGAAATGGGCGATGTTATGAGCCCAATAGATGTAGAATGGGAGCTGGATGAACCCAATCTCGTGTCAGTTTCTTCGCTGGCCGTGCGGCCTTACTGGTCGAAGCCCGGACTTTGAGCGGCTCTTTGCTTGGCTTGGATATGCGTGTTGTGATCTACAAAAACAGTAAAGGTTTTGTCGGTGCTGATCGTAACGTCTCGGCCGCGAACGAAGTTGTGAGCGAAGAAGCCAACGGGGCCTAAGAAAACCCAAGAAAGAAGGGTTGCCGTGCTTGCAGCTCCCTTTGTGTCGCCACTCTCACTCGCGTGGTTCGTGGTGGAAAGTTGAATCATGCCGCCATCTGCACTGTAGACCCAATCGACGCTCATGGAAAGCTTGCCGCCACTTCCGTTTGATCCCGCGTGTTCTACCGTGGTCACCGTTGCGTGCCCAGTGGAGCCGGCTGGGATGACAACCCAACCATTGACGTCCACCTCTTTCTTAACGACGACCGCAACCTGGTCGTTGACGTTGGCGGTGGCAGAAGAAATCGGTTCGGTTAAAGAAACCTGGACCACGGTGCCACCCGGTACGACGACCCTCTGGGATCTCGCCGCCGAGGGCGATGCCGCCGGCGCCACCGCGCTCCCCGTTGTCGTCTGTGCTCCAGTGACCGTTGGGTAAACGGCGAGGAATGCCAACGCGACAGCGCCATAGCATTGAATAGACACGCGATGGACGTCCTTCTGGTTATCCATGAATACCTCCGCAATTCCTTAACGGCACTTCAGCGGCTTGTTTCTAGGCCCAAGGGCGCGGACTAACCTAGGACCAGCGATTGGGCGTCTTTAAGGAAGGCGACGATGTGTCACCCTGCGCTTGTCGAAGGGCGTCCCCCACGTGTCACCCTGAGCCTGTCGAAGGGTGACTACTAAACCACTGACGCCCGCGATCGGCGCGGTCGTCGAAGGCATCGACCTCAGTGCATCGCTCGCGGACGGCGATATTGCCGCAATTCGCGAAGCCCTCGACGATCGTCTCGTGCTGTTCTTTGAAGACCAGTCGCTGACGCGCGTGCAGCAGCGCGATTTCGCAGCGCGCTTTGGCAAACTCTATACGCATCCGTTCTACCCCGGCGAACCCGACGCGCCCGAGGTCATGATTCTGGCGCACGACGCCACGCATCGCGCCAACAGCGACCGCTGGCACAACGACGTGACGTATCTCGAAACCCCGCCATTCGGCGCGGTCCTCTATGCCGAAGAGATTCCGGAGCTCGGAGGCGATACGCTTTGGGCGAATATGTACCTTGCCTACGAAACGCTCTCCGACCCGCTCAAGGCACTGGTCTCCGGCTTGCGTGCCACGCATTCGTTTGCGAAGAACTTTACGCCCGAGCGATTTCGCGCGCTTGGAATTGAAGAGCGGCGCGAGGCGATGTATGCCGCGCACCCGCCGGTCTCGCACCCCGTCGCGCGCACCAACCCTGCCACCGGGCGCAAGGCGCTCTTCGTCAATCCGGATTTCACGACGCACATCGAGGGCGTCTCGGCGCGCGAGAGCGACGCGTTGCTTCGTTTTCTCTTCGAACACATGGCACAACCCGAGTTTCAAGTGCGCTGGCGCTGGCGCGCGGGCACCGTTGCGTTTTGGGATAATCGCTGGACGCAGCACTGCGCGCTGGCCGACTATTTTCCGTCGCGGCGCGTCGTTCGGCGCGCGACGATCCTCGGCGAACGGCCTATTTGACGCAGCGCTCTCCGGCGTTCGTCCGGCAGTTGGGCCCGTTCGACGTAATGCTGCTCGTTATGGGCAGCGTCATCGGCTCGGGCATCTTTCGCACGCCGGCCGTGGTCGCGCAGCGAATCCACGTACCCGCTCTCATTCTGGTCGCGTGGTTGGTCGGTGGCGTCGTCGCGCTCTTCGGAGCCTTCGTGCTCGGCGAGCTCGCAGCGCGTCGTCCCGACGGCTCCGGTGCCTACGCCTACTTACGCGATGCGTTCCATCCGGTCGTTGCCTTCGCGTACGGTTGGGTTGCGCTGCTCGGCTCGTTCACGGGCGGTTTAGCCGCCGCCGCGGTGCTCTTCGCGGGCTACTTTCTTTCGTTGACCGGCCTTGCGATCGCGCCTGCGCTGGTCGCGGGTATTGCCATCGCCGTCCTCGCACTCGTCAACTCGCTCGGGGTTCGGCAGGGAAGCAATTTCCAAGGCGTGCTAACGGTGTTGAAGATTGCCGCGCTTGGCGGCCTCGTTGCGGCCGCGTTCACCGTGCATCCAACCGCTCATCGCGAGCTTACCGCCGCCGCTGCTTCGCCGTTTGGCATTGCTGCTGCGTTCGGCGTCGCCATGATTCCAATACTCTTTACGTATAACGGCGCGGTGGTTGCAAACTTCATGTCGGTCGAAGCAAGAAACGTCGCGCGCACGTTACCGTTCGGACTGTGGCTGGGAATGGCGAGCGTCGCCGTGCTCTATGTGCTGGTGAACGTCGCTTGCATTCGCGTACTCGGCGTCCACGGCTTGGCGAACACGGCGATTCCGGTCTCGGCGGTTCTGCAAGTCGCAGTCGGCCCAACCGGCGCGCGTGTGGCTTCGCTGATCGTTGCGCTCACGACGCTCGGGTTCATGAGCAATCGAATGCTGACGGTGCCGCGGCTCTATCACGCGATGGCCCAAGACGGGCTGTTCTTTCGCGCGGTGGCGTGGGTCAATCCGCGCACGCGGGTGCCGGTCATCGCCATCGCGCTGCAAGGGATCGTCGCGATTCTCATCGCGCTCTCCGGCGATTACGATCACATTCTCAACTACGTCGTTTCAACATTCTACATATTCAACGGTCTCTTCGCGCTCGCGCTCTTCGTGATTCGCGCCCGCGATCGGCGCGTGTGGCCGATCGACGCCGACGCGTTTCGTGTGCCCTGGCATCCCTTCTCGACGGCGATCTACCTGCTCGCATCCTGGGGCGTTGCGATCGCGACCTGCGTCGCCTATCCTCGCGACGGGCTCGTCGGGCTTGCGATCGTTCTGAGTTCGGTTCCGGCCTATGCACTGTGGGCGCGGCGCGCCGGCACGACGAACCAGGCCGCCTGATGCTGCCCGACTATTTGGAATGCTCGCGCGATGGCGCGCACCGCGAATCGCCGCAAAGTTTGGCGACCGTGTGTGCGCAGGATGGCGCGCCGCTGCTGGTCCGCTACCACGGCGAAGAGCTCCGCCGCGACCACGTGGCCGCGCGCCCATGGACGATGTGGCGCTATCGTGAGATGTTGCCGATCGCCGCAGACGAGGAACCGATCTCGCTCGGCGAAGGCGCGACGCCGCTCCTTGCGCTTGCGCACCTGGAGCGAGAGCACGGTGCCGTCTACGTGAAAGATGAAGCGCAGAATCCGACCGGCTCGTTTAAGGCGCGCGGCATGTCGGTTGCCGTCACGGTTGCCAAACGCTTGGGAGCGACCGCATTGGTCGCACCCAGCGCCGGAAACGCGGGCGGCGCGCTCGCAGCCTACGGCGCGCGTGCCGGGCTTCCGGTGCGCGTCTATATCCCGCGCGACACGCCGGAAATTCTCATCGAAGAGATGCATGGCTACGGAGCCCACGTCGCGTTCGTCGACGGCTTGATCGACGATGCCGGCCGCGCCGCGGCGGAATACGCGAAAGAGACCGGCGCGTTCAACGTCGCGACCTTTCGCGAGCCGTATCGCGTGGAGGGCAAAAAGACGATGGCATACGAGCTCGTCGAGCAGCTCGGCCGCGTCCCCGGTACGATCGTCTATCCAACCGGCGGTGGAACGGGGCTCGTTGGAATGTGGAAGGCGTTCGAGGAGTTGGAGCGGCTCGGCTGGATTGGTACGCAACGGCCGGTGATGGTCTGCGTTCAAGCCGAAGGCTGCGCGCCGATCGTTGCGGCGTTCCATCGCGGCGAAACCTCCGCGCAACCCGTCGAAGGCGGATCGACGCGAATGTGGGGGTTGCGCGTTCCCGGTGGAATTGGCGACCGGCTGGTGCTACGCGCGCTCCGCGAATCGCACGGGCATGCCGTCGCGGTCTCCGACGAACGAGCAGAAGAAGCGATGCGCGATCTGCATCGGCGCGAAGGCATCGATGCGACCGAAGAAGGCGGCGCGACGCTCGCCGCGCTTCGTCTCTTGCTTGCGCAGGGCGTCCCACTGCCCGCTCCCGTCGTTCTCTTCAACACCGCAACATCGTTAAAATACGCCCCCCGCCACGTGTCACACTAAGCAATTCCTTTGTCATCCAACTCACCCCGGTGTCTGCGTGTCCTCCACAACGTCTTCAATCTCCGCCTTTGTCTCCTCGGGCTCGTCGACGACCTCGATCGACTCAATCGCTTCGGCGCCCGGAATCGCGGCTAAGCGCACTTCGTTCGTTCCAAGTGTTGGATTGAGATCGGACCACTCGATCGCATACGGCGCCTGCACTTTCAGCTGCGCCTCGAAGCCCGCGATGAGTTTGCCCGTCAGCACCCGCCCGCCATGGCCGATCCGAACGCGCTCGTTTGCGTATTTCTGAAGCTCTTCGTCTGTCATCGTTGCCCGTTGTTCTTTCTACCCAGCCGAACTCATTTGCAGCTAGAACTGTCAAAAGATTAAGAACGGGCGCAATTGTGTCATCCCAAGCGGAGTCGACGGACGAAGGATGACGGCGTCGCAAAAAACGAGGCGCCACATTACTGCGGCGCCTCGCGCGCTTCGATGTGTCTGCAGGCTTGATACAAGGCCAACGTAGCACAGCTAGAACGACTTCGCAACAACCTCTCCGTTGCCGCGGCTGGAGCGCCCGGGAATCGAACCCGGAGCTGCAAGGTGTATCAAGCCTACAGTCGATACCATCGAAGCGCTTAGACCTTCACGAGGCCGTTCGCAATTAGACTGCGGGCGCAGTCGACGACGGTCTCGTCGAGCGGCCGCGGCTGCCAGCCGAGTTGGCTGCGGGCCTTTGCGTTGGAGAAGTTCGTACGGTCGCCGAGATCGGCGACGACGCCGCGCAGCGAGTGGTCGAAGAGCGCGAGGAAACGCACGAGCGCGTCGGGTGCCAAGAGTTTTGGAACCTTTCGGGCGTCGCGACCGAGTCGTTCGCGCAAGATGCGCGCCACATCGGCCATCCATGCGAACGTTCCGGTTCCGATAAAGCGCTGTCCGGCGGCGTTGGCGGCCGTCATCGCTCGAATGTGGAGGTCGGCGATGTCGCGGACGTCGACAAAGTTGAAACCCAGCCGCGGGATCGCGGGCACGTCGCCGGCCAGGAGCCGGCTGATGCTTTGGAACGAGTAGGATGGATCTTCGCCGAGCACTGGGCCGACGACGAGCGTCGGGTTCACCACCGCGAGCGTCATCGTTCCTCCGCTCGTTTTCATGAAGTCCCAAGCGGCGCGTTCGGCAATCGTCTTCGAACGCGCGTACGGCGGAGTTTGCGGGCTCGTCGGATCCGTCCACTCGTCTTCGGTGAATATGCCGTCCGGTGGCGTCGGAGCCCAACCGATCGCCGCCGCCGACGACGTGACCACGACCCGCTCGACGCCCGCGGCAACGCTCGCCGCGAGAACGCGCAGCGTGCCTTCGCGCGCCGGAATGATGAGATCGTCTTCGTGCTTTGGCGGGCCTGGTGGAAACGGCGATGCAATGTGCAGCACATACTGCGCGCCCTCGACGGCAGTTGCCCAACCGTCGTCGCCCATCAAGTCGGCCGCGTAGAACGTCAATCGGTCCTGCGGATCGACTTGCGTTGCAATCGAGGCGCGCACCTCGGGCTCCCGCGCCAGATCGCGGACCGTCGTGCGGACGTCGTAGCTGCGGCGAAGGAGTTCGACGATGCACCAGCGCGCAATCGCGCCCGAGCCGCCGGTGACGAGAACTTTCACACTATGAGGATTCGTGCCTCAACCTCGCGTCACCCTGAGCTTGTCGAAGGGCCGTGTCACCCTGAGCGCAGTTGTCACCCTGAGCCTGTCGAAGGGTGACGCCAAGTGAAGTCGATATCGCCCGGCGAGCTCCAGCAGCGTCTCGATAACGGCGCTGCGCCGTTCTTGCTCGACGTTCGCGAGCCGAAGGAGATGGTCGACGGCGTCATCACCGGCTCTGTCAATATTCCAATGGACGAAGTCGAGCACCGCCTTGACGAACTTCCAACCGATCGCGATATCGTCGTGATCTGCCATATCGGCGCGCGCAGCGCATACATCGCAAGGAAGCTCAACGCGCTTGGCTACGCTCGCGTGGCGAACCTTAGCGGCGGAGTGGACGCATGGCTTCGGGAACGGCGCTCAACGGAATAACAGCCGCGATCGCGCTCAATCGCTAGCTGATTCGAGAAATATTCTCCTGCTAAAACTGCCCCGTTCCTTGTTCTTTTTCTGGCGAGCCATTTCGAGATCTTCGGGCGAGAAGTCGTAAGCGCCAAGAATTCCATCTATAACCTCTGAAAGATCGGCTAGTTCAGACAGCAGCGCATCATCTGATGCATCTGCGAGTTCCGCAGCTTCCTCCAGCGCCTTGGCTTTGAGCGCCAGGCGAAATTCGTCGTCGCGAAGCTGTCTCCACGTGGCTGTCTTCCCAGCGCGTTTAATTATTTCCGGGATGCGATCCCGGACCAGCTTCTCATATCTCATGCAGACCAAAACCGAGGCCATTCCACTGAGATTGCGGCCTGGTAAAGCCGCTCGATCTCAGGCTCGCTAATTGCCAATGATATACCCTCGCGAGATAAAGCCCGGTTCCGCAAAACGAGTTTTCGTATGAAGGCATCGGATGGAAGCCAGTCTGACTTTCCCGCATTACACTTGCCACACGCCAGGACGAGATCCCAGAGGTCGTCCTCGAGCAAGAAACTCCATGGAATAACATGATCAACGGTCGGAACAAAACTTTCGCCAAAGCGTGACCCACAGTAGAAGCACGATTGTGATTCCATAAGGAGAATTTTTAGGTACTTCTGTAACGACTTCCGTGACGCTCCCTCCCTTGAGACCTTCTGCACGATACGAGGCGCCAGCCGATTGCAGTTTTCCAGGAATTCCGCCCAATAGAAGTTCGCGATGAGCTCAAGGGCCGCGGCCTGGCTCATCAAGAACGAGCGAGTGTCCGGCGTGATCATTACGTCGCTATGCCCCGGCTCCCAATGGTACAGCAACGGCATGGCCGGTGGCCTGCTCGAATGAAAGGCGCTCAAAACGTTCACCGTTAGCAGCCTAGACATCTGGCGATCAATTTTTGCCCGCCCTGCTGCCGACAGCCTTGAGAGATCATGCGTCTTATGTTCTGAGGCTATTCGGCGGATCAATTTGACCGCGGTAGATTCCTTACTAAGTGTCGTCGCCTGGCGGAGGTGATAGACGATTGTTTGATCCCAATACAACTTGGTAAATTCTCGGCCGATGGCGTCGAGCGGTATTTGAAGATCCCGCGATTGCTGGCAACATCGCACCAGCGCCTTGAGTAGAGCGGGCTTGTAGCTAGCGGACTTGCGCGCATGGCGCATGAGTGCCGCGATGTCGCCGACTCGTAAATCGCCGCGCGGGATCAGAGCGACTTCCAACGCTGGCGGACCTTGCTTCTCTCAATCCCGGCGGGGGCGACCATTCGTACCGATGGGAGTCCCGAAATCACAATATTGCACCCCTGCCAGCCTGCTCGGCGGGCCTTTTCCGACAAGCGCTTTCGGGGCAAAACGCGGTCTTCGGTAATGAAGCGACCTGGAATGGCATCGACGAAGACCACGGTGTTGAATCTCTTGTCGAACTCAACGAAGATGTGTTCGGGCATGTCTCCGCTGCGAATGCAGTCAATCGTCGGTTGGAAGGCGGCACCGGCGACTCGAAGGCCAAACCGTCCGTCCTTAGCCTTCAACTGGTAGAATCGTCCGCATGCGTAACACTTGAAATCGGCGACGGGAGTATTGTTAGGCAACGGATCGAGGGCGTCGCTCGTGCAATCCAAGCAGTAAAGATTGAATGATGCCCACGTTTCTAGTGCGACTCTCGCTGCCTGAGCAGCGCTGACGAAGGGCGCCGCTACAGAAAAGTCGACGAGCGGGCTGAAGACGGGTGGAATATCTGCTCGCTCATAATGCCCCGGTCGCACGAAGCGTAACAACCCTTGATCGCGGAGCACTTGGAGACTCTGCCGGACCTTGGGATCGATGAAGCGATTATTTGGAAACCGTCGCTGGAGCTCGTCGTGGTAGGCGAGTATGTCGGCCAGCGAAAACTCTCGCGGCAGCGTCTGGACGATGCCGCGAACCGCCTCCTTCCAAGTCTGCGATTGCGCCATTCTTCCCCCCGAGCAACTCGAGAGCTTTAGCTATTGGGCGTTGGCGAGGACTCAGCTTTGGTCCTTGAGCCGGCCCCTGAGAAGGTGACCGGCCGATCCACCCAGGCACGGTTATCAGTCGCCGCTTACGGCCCTTGATTAATCAACGGCGGCCTATCTTTGGACAAACACCCAGATAAAGGGTCGATTCGCGCTGGCGCCACAACGGAGCCTCGTGGCACCGTCAACCCTTGAATCGCAGCGACGAGTGCCATTCTAGGTATTCTTGGGCCGGTCGCGCGTCGATTGACAAAGTCTCGAATATGGGCTTGCCATCGAGGGCGTAGTAGTCGCGGCCGTTTTCAAACTCGTCCCTGATAGCCTTGCTCACACGAAAGCGCCGGTCCGGCGTTACGGTTACGTAGCCGTCGTCAAACAGCCTGTGAATGTCCTTTCTTAACAGCAGGCCGTTGGTAACCGAGTGCTCCTTAACGAGGCTGAACGGCTTAATGTGGGCCGCGTCAAGAACAGGTCGCGTTCGCTCGCCCGTGACAGCGCAACGCGTTTGATATTGCTTCTCAAGCTCGATGCGAAACGTCGCTTGACCTAAGCGCGGAACGACGAGCACCGGGCTCCCTACGCCGCCACTGATGATGGCGGATGATTCAGGGCGCCTCTTGACCCGCGCTGCCATTGCGGTGCGCAGTTGTGCCCCCAGCTCGCTCCTAGCGTCGAACGACTTGATGGGGCCGTACATGCGACCGAAATTGTCATATCGGATCGGGGTATCAAAATATTCCGGGCTCGACAGGACGGCGCACCCGATGCCTCCGACCGCATTTTCGGCTGCACCCTTAAGTTTAGCAATCTTCTTCAGGAAGGAGGAGAAGTCTCCAAAGCCGTTTGCCGGGCCGAAAGTTTCCCAAGCGACCCCGATCGGCATCAGGCTGAACGCGGAGAAAAATGCGCAGCCCCAGACTTCGTTGGTTCCCCGTATGAGAAAGAGCCAAGGGACACCCCTTGCCATTTGCATCGACGTTACGCCGGGTCGCCAAAAATTGATCTCTCCCGCTTCTGTACGACCGCGTAAGAAGCGATACCAATCTGGATCGGTTGACGCGACGACGATCCGATAAAGTTCGTCAGCCGCCAACTACTGACAGATCCTCAAATGCTCGCCACGCTGGTTCAAGGGCACGATCCTTTCGTGGTCTCTGGCGATGAAGGCGATGCCGTTCTCTTGAAGGATGCTCGCGATCCAGCTCGTTGCTCGGTCGGGCGGCGCACCAAACGCAAGGACGGCTTCGGCTCCGGATACTTCAGCCTTGTAACGCACTCGGTAGTCGAAGAGCTGGCCCATCCCGTAACGCATCCTATCGAGCGATCGTCGCGCGTCCGTGAGACTTTTTGCCTCGATGAGCATCCTCTGTGCACCGCACTGAACGAAAAGATCGATATTGTTGTTATACCAGCATTGACCCCCGAGCCGCTCCGCCGCTCGCCGAATCAATTCTAAGGTTGCGTTATGGTCTCTTCGGGCACGTTCTTGCAGCGCCGCCGACTCGTAAACGCTTGGAAGTGCTTTGCCTGATGGAACGTAGCCTGTGCCTTCGGGAATAACGAGGGCCTCACGAAACGGATCCTTCGGCGCTTCAGTGATTAGCGCCGAATAGCCGGTTGCTAGCACCGAATCTGTAGTGACCAATGGAGCAAACTCGCGCCCTGCGGAAACGCCGCCCAGAGACAGGATTCGATAAAAGGCGGTTTCCCTGATCGGTCTGGCAGCACTTTGAAATTGCGGCGACGTTACGCTTTCAGTCTCAACGAAGGTGTCATTTTGTCGAAGCGCAACGGGCCGACCAAACGGCTCGTACCAGGCGACGTCGACAAACCAGTGCCCCGCGCGTGCCCAGTCCTCTACGGAAATGCCGAGGATCCCGTGGCCGACGTAGGTGGATTGCTCCTCCGGCGCCGCCCCCGCCGCCGGCCGGTAGTAAATAAATCGGTCGAAATCGTTAATTCGGCCCCGATATTGACGCGGATAATGGTAGATGACGCCCTCGCGATCCAAATATTTCGGATCGGCGTGCCAAGTGCGCTGACTTAAGACAACCGGCATCTGACCATTGCGTCTTCGCGACCGAGGCCTCGGGGACCGGTGGCGTTAGAAAACTTGGCGAGTGACCGCGTGTCCGGCGGGCGTGCCTGTCGCCGCTTACGTGCGCCCTCAGACTCGGGTTGACGATCGCGCCGTTACTGGCAAGGCGCCAAAACAGGGATGCTCGCTTCATGGCGCGCACCTGCGGCACATGGCGCGCACGCTTCAATTCGGTGTCGCAACCGCCGATCATCAATGCGAGGCATACGATGGGCACGACGACATCCGCGACGTTTGGGAGCGCGTGCGCGGGCTGGTTCCTCGCGGCAAAGCTACCGACTTTTGGAATCGCTACGCGGAAGACGTTGAGCTCGCGCGCGGCCTGGGATGCACGAGGTTCCGCCTTTCGCTTTCCTGGGCGCGGCTTGAGCCGGAGTCGGGCGTCTGGAGCGATGAGGCCTTCACGCACTACCGCGCCGTCCTTCAAGCGATTCGCGACGCTGGAATGTCGGCGATGGTCACGCTCGTGCACAACACCTGGCCGCTTCACGTGCAGGCTGCCGGCCAAGGCGCGGGGCCGCTCGACCCGGGCTTTCCCGATCGTGTTACGCGCTTCGCAACCGAGGTGGCGCAGCGTCTGGGCGATCTGATCGACGACTACGTCACGCTCAACGAACCCGATCAGCTTGTCTACGGCTGGATCAAAGGCTTTTGGATGCGCGCCTACGCGATGCCGCCGGGGCAGCCGCCGTACGCAAGCGGCGACGAGCAAATGGACGACGTGCTCAGACTGATCCCCAATCTCTTTCGCGCGCATTCCAAGGCGCGCGACGCGATCCGGCGCATCCGGCCGAACGCGCGCGTCGGCACAAACCCGCTCGTTTTAGGCCTGCCGCAATGGCTGCAACGTTTGATCGACCGCAACGTCACGCACTTGCAGTCGCCGGAGGATGCGAAGCGTCAGGTGGCGCGCTTCGCCACATCGGCGATCGTGGAGAGCGGGCGAGTCGATTGTTCGATCGCACAGCTCACGATGACGCTCGAGCGCGGCGAGCACGCCTTTCTCTCGGAGCCGTACTACTGCACGCCGCTTGCCGCGCTGCACGCGAGCGCGTTGGCGCTTCCGGCCGACACGCAAACCTGGCGCGGGCGGATCGCGGTGGTCGCCGAGACGCTGCCGGCCAGCATCGTCGGCGGCTGGTTCTGCGCCGCAACGATTTCGTATGTCAACGCAATGTCCGACGCCGTCGGCGCGCTGCGGCGCGGTGAAGTCGATGCGGTCTTCGACGACGAGGTGACGCTGCGCGCGTATGCCGGCGACGCGCTTGGCCTCACGCCGCTTCCGCGCTCCGAGCAATACTTCTCCGTTGCGATGGCGCTCGGCAGCCGCACGCTGCTCAACGTCGCGGATCGCTCCATCCGCGAGCTGCGGCGCGAGCATCCCGAGATTCCAAACGCCTTCAACCGCAAGACGATCGCGCACATCGGGCGCGAAGAAGAAGCGAAGGCCGATACGCAGCGGCCGGTTCCCGACATGGACCGCCTCGTCGCGCGCATTCGCAGGCGTGGCGTGCTGCGGGTCGGCATCAATCCGGGCGTGCCGGGGCTCTGTGTCGCCCTTCGACAAGCTCAGGGTGACACGTACGAAGGGCTCGAGCCGGAGATCGCGCATCGCATCGCGCAGCTGATCTTCGGCGATCCCAATCGCGTCGAGTTCGTGCCGCTTCGCGGCGAGCAGCGTTTAAACGCGACCCGATCGTCCTGGCTGCATGCGTTATTTGCACTCCGCAAAGCCTTCGCGATCTTCACGACGTTGCTCGGAACGAATTGGTGGAATCTCGGTTTGGCCGGTAAGTTACCGGAGTTTCTCTGCCCGCACGAATGCGTCGGCGCCCTCGACTATGTCGGCCTCGACTACTACTGGGGCGTGCCGTCGTTCTGGCCCCGCGACCTGCATCGGCTCGACGCCGCTTCCGACTTCAATTACGCCAACGCCCCGGTCTGGCCGGACGCGCTCGACATGATCATCAGCCAGGCCGAGCGGCTCTTTCCCGGCAAGCCGATCATCGTCATCGAGAACGGCTGCGTCGAGCGGGTGCCCGGCTTCACGCGCGCCGACTACTTAAAAGCGCACGTCGCCCAAGTGCGCAAGGCCGTCGATCGCGGCGCTCCGGTGGAAGCGTACCTCTGCTGGAGCATCACCTCGAATCGCGAGTGGGGCTTGCGCTTCGACGACGGCAGCGACTTCGGACTCTATCACGTCGATCTCGATACCGACCCCGAGTTGAAGCGTGTGCCGACTGACTCCAGCCGGACGTATGCGAGCCTGATTGCGGAGGCCTGTCATCCTTCGACAAGCTCAGGATGACAAGCAACTCCGTCGCGCAGTCAAGACGTGGGATTGTGACCCTCGACGATGAGGAGATCGGTGGTGCTTAGCCGTTGGCGCAGCTCCTTTGCCGGAGCGTACTCGGCCGAGTGCCACCACTCATGAGCTTTCTCGTATGAGGGGAACTCGAGGATGACGATCCGCGTCGGCGTCCACGAACCCTCCAACACGTTCATCTGACCGCCCCGCACCAGGTAACGTCCCCCGTATTGCGCGACGGTCTTCTGCGCCATCTCTTTGTAACGCTCGTACTCTTCGGGGTGCTTCGTGTCGACGTTGACGATGACGTATGCTGACATAGTGACATCGTTTCGAACGCCGTCCCTCGACTCCGCTCGGGGTGACACTGAAAGGGCTTACATCGCGTCCTTTACGCCGCTTTTGATCAGCCACCAGTTCATGGGATACGACGTCAGAAACCCCAAGCACATTCCAACCTGCATCATGAACCAGTACCCCGCCGTGTTTGGCATCAGGCCGGGAAACAGCAGAAATTGGAAGATCGCCATCCACCCAAAAAGGCCGATCTCGAACGCCGTCAGCGAGAGCGTGTCGGCTTTGATCGCGGCCCAGATCGCGTCGAATCCCCATGTGCCGCGCATCGGCGCGATGGCGAAATACTGAAAGATGATGCCCAGCAGATAGGCCGCAGCAAAATCGAGGATCAGTTCCGACGTAAAGAGGCTGCCCAAAAGCGCAAAGCCGGTGAAGAAGACCGCGAACTCCGCGAGCACGTCCCCAAGCGTACAGCCGCTTCCACAATGGGTCGTGCCGACGTAAACCGCCTGCCAGAATGGCCTTTCAGATTGCGACCGGGCGTCACGCGCACTTTGAATGCCCATTGCGTAGTAGGCCCAAATCGCAAGCGGACCCATGTAGAGCGCCGTAATCAGCCAGACCAGATTCATGATCCACATGCGCTGCGGGTGGCGCACTTGTTCGATGATCAGCCAGGCCGACGACGCGAAGGCGCCGCTCAGGAAAATCCACGATACGATCGTCAGTCGCTCAGATGCCATTGAAGGTCGCAAAACGCTTCAACTGAAGGGCTCCTGAGTACTGTTCGCGGGGTTGGGGCGCGCGAGGGGTCTGTCTATGGCGACGTACCCGCACATGTCATTGGGAAACGGGACTGCATCGACAATGAGCGCGCGAGTGGCCGGCCGAGCGATCCGCGCGATGTAGAGGCGCTCTTGGAAGATCTAGGCTCGCCCTAAGAGCGGTCAATCCTTCGACAAGCTTAGGATGACAAGGTGGGCCGAGTAACGAACGGACGCCGTACGAACCTTACGCCCGATAGCTGGGGAGGCTTTTTTAAAATGCGCAATTTTTGTTTAGCAGTAACGCTCGTGTCGCTCGTTTTCGCGCCCGCCATCGCGGCCGCCGCAAGCCCGTCGTGGCAGCCGGCAACGGCGACGGTAGTGAGCGCCGGTGTCAAGAAGTCGACGTTCATCATCCAAGCCTACGTGACGCTGCCGCAATCGTGCGATACGGCTCGCATCCGAACGCTATCAATAAATTCGCAGCTGCACCGCTCCTTTATCGTCGAGCAAATGGCGCCGTCGTCGCCGTGCAGCGGGAAAACGGCCTACAAGTGTACGGTCGTCAGCCCTGAATTTCAGCTGCCCATACAGCACCCGTTCGAGGTCGAGTCCAAAGGCAAGGCGTGGGAGGTCGCGCCCGCCATGGAACCGCCCACACCAGTAGAGCCCATGTGCCGTAAGGCGTAGCTAGCACCGGTTAATGCGGTGAGGCGAAGACCGATGGCGAGACGGGTGCGTTCGGTTGATAGTTGCTGAACGTCAGCGTCCCGGCGCAAGCAACGCCGCAGCCAAAATCGCATAGCCTGCCGACGGCTTAAGCACGGCGAAGCACCCCGAACAAATCGCGAACAGGATACGAGAATTCGGGCAGCGCCGAATGCTCGATCGCGCCCGTTTCGTCGAGGCGCACCGTTGCGTTGCGGTCGTGCAGTTCGACGGCACGCTGTTGCGGATCGACGACGATCACCAGCGACGAACCGGCCCGCAGGTACACGCCGATTTTGTCGTCGACGTCGGCACGGCGGTCGTCGGGCGAGAGAATCTCCACGGCGACGTCCGGTGCGAGCGGCGGAATCTCCAGTTCTGTATCGCTGAGCGCTCGAAGGCGCTCGTTCGATACGTATGCAACATCAGGAACGAGCGGTCGGCGAACTTCGTCGGGCGGCGCGACGCGAAAGCGCCACTCCGGACCTACTTCTCCGCGACCCGCCGCCCAGCGGTCCAGCTGCATCGTCATCGCCCCTTGCAGCCGCGAGTGCGTGCGCTGGGGGCTCACCTTTTGCAGCGGCCGCCCACGCACCCATTCCGTTTCGGGCTTCGTCTCCGGCAGCACGATTTCGTGGAGTACCATGGCCTCACACCAGTCTATCACGCCGGCCGAATCGCAAACAAGCGAAGGTAAGCTACTGCAGCAGCACGCGCGTAGCGTGGCGAAGACCAGTGCCCAGGTCTGAGTCAGGAGAGAAACCATGCTGCAGCACACGGGAAATCGGTTCACCAACGCCCGCCTCGCCATCGACAACCAGCGCTTTGAGCGATGCACGTTCGATCGTTGCGCGCTCACGTTCAGCGCCTCGGGACCGGTTCAATTCGTCGAATGCACCTTCAACGATTGCTCGTTCGAGTTTGACGGTGGGGCGGCGGCCACGGTTAAATTCATGACCGAGCTCTACAAGCTCGCTCCGAAAATGATCGAGGCGACCTTCGACAAGATCCGCCTAGGCCTAGGGTAGCGCCGCGAGGCGTCCGCCGTCCGCTAACAGTGTGGCCCCGTTGATGAAGCGCGCATCGTCCGAGGCGAGAAAGCAGATCGCTGCGGCCAGATCCTCGGGCTTACCGATCGCGCCCTGCACCTTCTCCACGCCGCTCTTTACGTTGGGATTGTTCCAGAGCATCGGCGTATCGACGGCGCCCGGCGCGACCGCATTGACGCGGATGCTGCGCGATTGCATCTCCAGCGCGAAGCCGCGCGTGAATGCCTCGATCGCGCCCTTCGACGACGCGTAGGGAACGACGTTTTGCGTTGTCGCGAACGCGTGCACCGAGGTGACGTTGACGATCGACGACCCCGGCGCCATGTGCGGCGCGCCGTACTTGGCAAAGAAGAAGACCGAGCCGAGATTGGTCGTGATAACGTGGAAGAAATCGTCTTCGGCAATCTCGACGATCGGCGTAAACGTCATCATTGCCGCGTCGTTGACGATGATGTCGATGCCGCCGTACGTTGCGACGGCTTTGTCGATCACCGCTTGCACCTGGTCGGATATGCCGACGTCGACCGCCGCCGCGACCGCCGTGCCGCCCGCCGCCGCGATCGCATCGGCGGTTGCCTGCGCCGAATCCAGCTTGAGATCGGCCACCACGACGCGGCATCCTTCGGCGGCCATCTGCACGCATGTCGCTTTACCGATGCCTGAGCCCCCGCCCGTCACGATGCTTCTCTTATTGGTAAATCGCATGTCGGGCCGATTCGCTCACCCGCAGCGCAATGCCCGTCACAAGCTCGCTACACGTAGTCGCGCAGTGTGAGTTTGACCGTGCGCTGCGTTCCGCCCTTGCCGGCGAGCGTGAGCGTCACGACAGTTCCCGCGGGCTGTGCGAGCAGGTTGCGCACGTCGCCCAAAAGCATCGTGTTGGCCGACGTGCCGTTGATCGAAACGATCGTGTCGCCTTTGAGGACTCCCGCCGCCGCGGCCGGCGTGCCGGGGCGTGCGTCGAGCACCACCACATTGCCGGCACGTTTGATGAGGAACAGCCCGGAGCGTTCGTAGGTATCGGGTTCGCCAAAGGCCGCATTCGGTACCAGCGTCATGGTGCCGTTGCCGTAGTCGAACGTGACGCTAAAGCGTCGCAGCAGATTCCCGCCGATATTTGCTCCGACGAACGGCGCCGCGAGCGCGCCCGCCGTCTGCTCGGAGTAATCCGCGACCAGATTGGTGAGCTGCAGGTCGTCGATGCCGACCGTTTGGACGCGGCCGAGCTTGCCCATCGCCGGGCCGCCGAAGCCGAACCCGGAAACGCCTACTGCGGTCGTCGTAGCGGGCACGACCTGCGGATTTACGGCAAGGAACGGCGTCATGAAGCTGATGGTGTCGCGCGCGCCGGTATCGATCGTACACTCGGCCGGGGTGCCGTCGATGGTGCACGCGATTTGCGGCTGCGTGCCGTAGAACACGAACGGCACCACGTGCCCGTTCGCCGGCGGTTGCGCCGTGCCGGGCATGCTCAGTACGACGCGCCGATTGGCATAATCGAAGGTCGTGATGTACCGCGCGAGGACTTCCCAGCCGATCAGTCCGTCGACCGGACGGCCGGCCGAAACGCCGAAGCCTTGACGCGTCGGCGCGATCGCGAAGAACTGATCGGTGAGCAGCGCATCACCGACCCCAAGCGTCGCAACCGTAGCGAAGCTGAACGATTCGGTCTGCGAGCCGGCGCCGCTGCCCTGTGCCGATCCGCTGCCGAATGCGCCGATCTCTTTGGCCACCGCCGGATCGACCACGTTCGCGCCGCCGGTATCGAAGATGAAGTGATACGGCCCTTTGCCGTTGAGCATGACGTCGAGGTAGACGTGGTTGTCGCCCAGCGTAATCGGCAGAGTCGTCGACGTCTTTCCGTTCTGCATCGAAAAATCGGTCGGATGCGTTTGCGGCCGCGCCAAGGCGGTTTGCGCTCCTGGCGGATCGAGCGTCAAGCGCGTCATGGCGATCTCGAGGTTGTTGCCGTCGCTCGAATCGACGTGGATGGCGTAGGCGAAATTGAACCCACCCACGCGGCGGTAATCGGAGAACGTCAGCGTTGAGGTCGTAAAACCATTGATGAAGTGGGCCTGGGCCGGCAGGTGCGTTGCGCCATCGAACCAGAGCTCAAACGGCACCATCGATCCAACCGGCGTGATCCTCACTGCGTCGTACGAGCCACCGCCGGCACTCTTCGTACCGATCCACGCGACGGCCGCTCCGTCTGAATTCGGTCGCCAAAGTCCATAGCTCTCCACGTATGCCTGGTTGATCTCCGACGCGCGATCGCTGTCGCCGCCATCGTTCCAGACGAGATGGGAGCCATCGCCGCTCCATTCGATGCGTCCGTCGTAGCCGTCGAGTTGAACGACCGGTCCGACGTTCGTCGACTCGGCGAACTGGCCACCGCGCAAATCAACGTACTGCGTGAGCGTTCCGTGCAGCCCCGCGAGTGAAATAGTGCAATCGATGCGCATCGTGCGAACCGATGCGAGCGACGCGATCCCGAGGGCTTTCCCTGACGTCGCGATGACTTGCGCGACGCGTGGGTCGGAGCCGGCGGCGCGCGAGGCGGTTGGTGTGAAGAGGAGGGCCGCAACGAAGGCGCCCACGGCAAAACGCAAGAGGTTCATGGTCCCTCTACCGGAGAGCGCCCTGCAGTGTTTCACCCGAACCTGCGCAGGCGCAGCGTCTTGTGCTACGCTAGACCAGTGAGGGAGATTTCTCAGCGCGAACTGCGCAACGAAAGTGGCCGAATCATGCGCGCGCTGGAAGCCGGCGAGAGCTTCATCGTAACGCGTGCCGGAATGCCTGTGGGCGAGTTGGTTCCACTCCGAAGGCGACGCGACGCGGGCCTTCCAACGGTCCTCGAGATCTTCCGCGGCGCGCCGCGCGTCGACTATCGCCGCTTGCGCAAAGATCTCGACGCGATCGCTAACCCCGATCCATGGCCGCGCGCCTAAACACCGGGCGCGTATTTACGACTTACACTCGACTGAAGATCGCTTCGTGGGCCGCCAGGATGCGCGCTTGCGTCGCGAGGTCGACGTCCGTCGACCAGTTTCCGCGTTCGAACGTTCCTCCGAGCGCGATGCCGTCGGATCGCGGGAATATGTAGAGCGGTCCGGCAGCCAAATAAATATAGTCGATGTCCGGTTGGGGCTCGAGAATCGTGAGCTGGCCGCGGACCGGCTCGAGCACGTTATCGTTGAAGAGTTGCCGCGAGCCCAAGCCCGTGCAGTTGAAGACGACCGGCTCGGGTAAGGCCGCAATCTCCGACGCCGTGTGGAACGTGCGCACGTCGATGCGCCCGCCCTGCAACAGAAAATCGCGCTCGACCGCCGGCAGAAACGTGTTCGGTTCCATCAGCATGGTGGCGAACCGCCGGATGTTCTTGAAGCCGACGAACGGCAGCGTGGCCGGATCGATCCTCTCGATGTCGGCATAGAGGTCGGCAATGCCGGCCCTTTGCGCGTAATCGAGTTCCCCGCCGGTCTCGTTCGCATCGCGCTTTAGGTCGTAGTTGTCGATCCAGCGGACACCGTACGTCGGGCCGACCATGAGTTGAAACGCGCGGTCGGCGATGCGCGATGCCTTGCGAAAGACCTCGAGGAAGCCCGGCGTCGCAGCGCTCATTGCAAAGACCGCCGTCGGTGTCCACTGCGCGCCGGCGACGTTCGACGTCGTTGCGGGCGGAAGACTCGCGGCGTAGATCGTCACTTGCCAGCCGCGGTTTTGCAGTATTCGCGCGGTGGTCAAACCGATCACGCCGCAGCCCAACACGGCTGCCTTTGATGGCGAGCGCTCCGCCACCAAGTCCGCAGCGAGCGTCGCGCAGCCCCACGATAAGCTAAATCCGCCGCCGCCGTGACCGTAGTTGTGCACGAGGAGCTTCGAACCGAAGGGTTCTGCTCGAAGTACGAATCCGGTGGAACGAAACGGGCGTAAACCGACGACCGTACGAATGACGCGGCCTGCGTCGATGCGTACGGGAACGAGCGACGGGCTTGGCGCTGCGGCAAGCGCTGGCGGCGCCATGCGCGCCGCCGCCAAGGCAGAGATCCCGAGCGACGAACCGATGAACGCGCCCCGCGACAATCGCATCGCGCTCACGTTGGATTGACGCCCGACAGAATGAGCTTCGGCTCCAGACCCATCGCAGTTGTGCCAGCCCGGTTCGATCGTGCGATTGCCGCCTCGAGTGCTGCTTCGAACTCCCGGGGCTGGTCGAACATAACGAAGTGGCGACTGTGGTCGATCACGATAACCTCGCCAGTGGGTGCGTGAGAGACCCATCGAATGTACGCCGTCCGTTTACTCGCCAGCGTTTTGAAGCCCTGATAGGGGTCGATCTCCGGGTCGAACGGGATGATGGAGGTGAACGGGACGGTAATCTTCGACAAACCGGATGTGAGATCGAGCGAGAGCGCGGCGCGCATCCAAGCCGCGATAGCGCGCGGGTCGCTGCGCGCGGTCAGCGGTTCGACGGCGTCGACGTCGGCCTTGCGGGTGATCGTGTATTGCAGCGTTTGCTCGCGAATAACCGCTCCAACGGCGCTTTGTGCGACGGTCGCGTACGGCGCGGTGCTCTTAGCTACGAGCGCGTCGCGCTGTGCCTGCGTCGATGCGAGCGGATAGCCGCCTTCGACGGTCACGACGTTGGTCGCGTCGTGCGGGTAATGCTCGGCAAAATAGACGGCAAGCGTCCCGCCGAGACTGTGACCAACCACGATCGGCCGGTCAAGATGATGTGCGACGATCAGCTGATGAAGGCTCGCCGCGGCCCTTTGCATCAGCGCGTCGCCTGCTATTGCCGGCCGCCCGTCGAACCCGGGTAGCGTTACGACGACGACGTCGTACCGACCGGAGAGAGCGTTGATTTGAGCGTTCCACTGCCACGAGCCGCAGAAGAGCGCCGGGATGAAGACGATCGACCGTCCGGCGTGATTGCCGAAGCGCTCCACCTTGAGGATACCGCTGGTAAAGACGGCATTCGGCGAAACGTGACGCGCTGCCACCGAGGCCTCACCGTACCGTGGCAGCGCCAGGACGGTGAAGAGGACGATCAAACCGCGCAGGAGCCTCGATTGAGTCATGCTAGCTCGGACAATAGCGTATCATCTGATGCATCGACGAGTTCCTCCCGTTCGCGTCGCAAAGATTGCTCGTGGAAGCGAAGAGCCCGAACGCGAGTGATTATGGGCGTTCGAGGAATTGCGTGAGGGCAGCCATCGTCTGCGCCGGTTGCTCTTCCATCAGCCAGTGCCCAGCGTTCTTCACTACGACGACGGTGACGTTGGAAGCGACGAGTCGCGTCTGCGCACCGAGCGCGACGCCGAGCGACTTATCGCCGCCGATCGAGAGAACGGGAATGGCGAGGCGGGTCTGGGCGAGCTTCGAAAAGGCAACGGCGGTCTGCGTGAACGACGCAAAGTAGGCGAAACCGGCGGCCATACGGCCCGGTCGCGAGTACGCAGCCGTGTATTGAATCCGATTGACTTCGGGAATCGAACGATTTGGATTAGCTGCGAAGCCGTTCCAGAAATATTGGAAATAGATGCGCTCGCGGCCCTGGACGAGTGCCAGCGGTGTCGGGCCGTAGAAGCGGAAGTGCCAATAGTCCGGACTGTTGTAGATCGGCTGCCAACCGGCGACGCCGGGCAAAAACGCATCCATCAGCGCGAGGCGCTTGACTTCGCTCGAATACATTGCCGCATACGCGTAGGCGACCATCAGCCCGATGTCGTGTCCGGCGACGCGAACGTTGCGATAGCCCCACGCTGCCATGGCGTCGTGGACGCGTCGCGCCGAGGTCGTCATGTCGAGACCGGATGACGGAATCGACGAGTTGCCGATGCCCGGAAGATCGGGCGCGATCACGGTGAAGTGAGGAGCGAGCGCGACGGCGAGCGGCCTCCACATGCGGGAGTCCTCGGCGTAGCCGTGCAGCAGCACGACCGCCGGTCCGTGGCCGCCGATGGTTGCGCTAATCGTGCAGCCGTCGACCGTAACCGTGCGCGTCGTAAAGCCCGCTCCAAAGTTCACTGGAAAGGCCGCAGCTGGCGCGCCGAGCGCCACCGTCAGCGTGGCGATGGTCGCGAGAAGGCGAAACAACATTATGGAATCTCCTTGCTAAATTTCACCCGGAAAGCTAAGTTTAGACGAAGCGGAGGAGCGACCTCGTGACGAAGACTTCTCGTATTCGCGCGGAAAAGCGCCGGACTCACCGCCGGAGGCTCGAATAGGACGGTCATATGCCGAATCGATGGAGGTTTTCTTGTTGACGTGCACTCGTAGTATCCTCGTCTGGGGCGCCCTTTGTGCGGTCGTGGCGTGTTCGCCGCTGTCATCGTCGTATTCGGTCGCACCGCAAACGACACGCAACGCCACTCTGCACGTGTCTGACGCCCGCCCGAAAGCGAAGTTCAAAGAATATACGGTCCCGAGTGCGCAATCGGAACCATACAAGATAGTCCTCGGGCCGGACGGGAACTATTGGTTCACCGAGTTCGCGGCGAACAAGGTTGCGAACATCACGCCCGCCGGGAAGTTCGCAGAATACGACGTCCCAAGCGCGCAAGCGGAGCCCGCCGGGATCACCGTTGGCCCCGACAATAACCTGTGGTTTACCGAAGCGCATGCTGACAAAATCGCGAAGCTTACGGCCGCGGGAAAGTTCACGCAGTACAAGGTTCCAACGCCGAACGCCGACCCTTCCGTGATCCGCTCCGGGGGCGGCAGCGTGCTGTGGTTCACCGAACGCGGCGGAAATAAAATCGGCGAGATCACGACGTCGGGGAAGATCACGGAGTTCATTGTCCCGACACCAGATTCCGGACCTTCAGGAATTTGTATCGGCCCGGACAGCGCGATTTGGTTCACGGAGGATACCGGTGACAACGTCGGACGCATGACAACCAGCGGAAAGTTCACCGAGTACGTCGTTCCAACCCCGAAATCTCAACCCGGAGGGATCGCTCCCGGCGCGGACGGCGCATTATGGTTTGTCGAGGTCAACGGCGACAAAATCGGACGCGTTACAACGGCGGGTTCGTTTACCGAATACCAGGTGCCGACCGCGAGTGCGGGCCCGTTCGTCATGGAGCCGGGCAGTGCCAATCTGTTGTGGTTCACGGAGCGCAACGCCGGAAAACTTGCCTCGATTACCACCGGCGGTAAGATCACCGAGTACGCCGTGCCCGGGCCGAGCGACGGCGAGCCGACGGGGATCGCGCCGGGCGGCAGCTCAATCTGGGCGACAGCATACAACGCGAACAAGATCGTCAGGCTGACGCCGTAATCGCGGTTGGTTCCCGCACGGTCATGCGCCGATGATCTGGCGCGCTGCGCGTTCGCCTGAAATGACCTTCGGATCGCGCGCAAGCCGCTGCATCGAGGAATACGGCGTCGGACGCATCGCTTCTAGCCTACTTCTGAACCTGCTTCTCCAAGAATTCGCGTAGGTTGAATTTCGGATCGTAAATGAGATTGTAGATCACGTAGCTGCCCGACGCGTTCTTGCGCAAAACGGCGGTGAGCTTCGTCTGCGGGTTCAGTCGTTGCGTCGGCGTGAGCGTAACTGGAACGCGCACATCGACGCCGTTGATGGTCGGCGTACCGAAAGCAGAGGATGCGGCATCCCATTGAGCGTTGACGAACGGATCGAAGTCGAGGATCGGCTCGCGCTGGTTGGCTTTGCTATGCAAGACCGTCTCGAGCATGCTGTAGAGGCCGGGGTCGAATAGCGCTTTGACCTGGCTAAAGTGTTCGGTCCACTCGTGATTCGGTTGCCGCTCGTACCATGCGTAGAATCGCTTCAGGACCGCGGTTGCACTCGAATTGTCGGCGCTGGCTCGAGCCGCCGGCGCAACGGCGAGCAGCGCGAGCACGGCGAGGACGACAAGTTTGCGCATCATCACCTCCTGGGTGCAACGGCTTGCGCCGGCACGCCTCCCTGTATTGCGAGCTAGCTGAATCGGGCAGCTAAGGGAGGCGCCACCAAGCAGGCGTCAAAATGCTAAACGCCATGAAGAGGCGTCGTTTTATCGTTACCGGCCTTTCTGCTGCATGGGCGGGAGTAGCTCTCTCAACGGATGCCTGCTCGTCCACTGGAAACAGCCCAATGCCCGGTCCGAATCCAATGCCCCCGATCGGGCCAGTACACAACCTCACGGTGAAGTACGCGATCGCGGACATCAAAGGTTACCGGCTGCGTACCCGCACCTACGACGGTCGCACCGTCGGCCCAATAATCGAGACGCGCCCGGGCGACACCTTGAATATGCGGATCACGAACCATTTGCCGCCCAATCCGCTGGCGAACTTTCCGGCGGGCAGCGTGCTCGTACCGGTCGTCAAGGACTCGATGGAGGCGATGGATCCACTGTTCCGTCCTCCGAACACAATGTCGAGGAGGATCAGTCGTATGAACAACCCCCACGGATTCAACACGACGAACCTACACGTGCACGGAATCCAAACGACTCCGCATATCTTTTTTCCAATCGGCACGAGCGATCCCACCGCGATGATGGTCGAAATCAAGCCGGGGACGAGCTTCCTTTACAACTTTCCCATCCCGCAAGACCACCCCAGCGGGCTGCACTGGTACCATCCGCATAAGCATGGATCGACCGACGTACAAGTCAGCGGCGGAATGGCGGGCCTGCTCGTCGTGCGCGGCCCCATCGACGAGGTTCCGGAGATCGCGGCGGCACGCGAAATCTTCCTGGCCGTACAGTCGCTCAACGTAAACCTGAACAAGAAACTGAATCTCTACGAGCGCGAGTACGTCGCTTACAAGAAACCGGCGGACGGCGGCTACTCCTTTGGCACCGAGTTTACGATGCTGACGGTCAACGGTGAGGGGGCGTGCTGGATTCAAAACGCCATGGGCACACAACCACCCGTCTTCACGCCGCTGGGCGTACCGGAATATCAAGTCAGACCCGGCGAGGTCGTGCGCCTGCGTCTCCTCAACGGAACGAACTCGATCCCGCTGATGATGGTGCTGCCCGGCTTCGAGGTTTGGCAGATTGGATTCGACGGAGTCAATCTCCTCAAGCCAAAATATCTCGACATGAGTGGGAAAAACACCACGACGATTACGCCTAAGAATCTTTTCAGCGCGCCGATTCGTCTGGCCGCGCAGGGCAACCGAATCGAGTTGCTGATTCAAGCGCCAACGATGGAAGGAGCCTACACGCTCTCGTCGCTGAAAACAAACAAAATCATTCCGTCGGCGGGCGGCGGCTTCGATATCGCGCGGTTCGTCGTCTCGGGAAAACCAATGAAGATGGGCATTCCCGAGCGTCTGCCCAAGCCCACCCGCGAATATCCGATCATCAGCGACGAGGAAATCGCCGGCCAACCCCGTCGGACCTTCACGTTCGGCCAAGGGCCGCGTAAGGATCTGCTGACGGGTTTTGGTTTCACGGTCAATGGCGTGCTTTACCAGGAGATGGTGTGCGCGACGCGGCCAAAGGTCGGAACTGCCGAGGAATGGCACATCGTGAACGAGACCGCAGACTTGCACCCGTTCCACCTTCACGAGAACTCGTTCCAGCTCTTCGCGATCAATGGTAAGCCCAACGATCCCGTAGAAATTTGGGATACCTTTGCCATTCCGCCAAAGGTTAATGGCGTCAACGGCACGCTAACGATCCGCGTTCGATTCGTCCAATGGTACGGCAAGACCGTCTTCCACTGTCACGTTCTGCCGCACGAAGATACGGGCATGATGCAGAACATCTTGATGACGTAGAATCCGCCATGAAACTCATGCGCTATGGTTTACTCCTCGTGATCTTCTTCGCGGCGCCGGCGGCGTCGGCGACCGTCGTTTCGACGCCGGGGCCCGGTATAGCAGAAACCGCCGCGGGGATTCCGCTCGACGCGGCGTGGAAAGTTCGCATCTATCAGCTTGCCAAGACGAAGTTCGTGCATCCCGCCTGGGGCTGGCAGCACTCCGAGCGCAACTATCTGCTCGGGCTCGACCTCGCGCGAGGCGACAATTTGAACGTGGATACCGACGTGCTCTTCGCGGCGGCATTCTTGCACGATATGGCGGCCTTCATGCCGTGCGCGGACACCCATCTCGAGCATGGCGCGTGCGCCGCACTCCAGAGCCCCGCGATTTTACGTGAGGCCGGATTTCCAGTCGCGAAGATCCCAGCGGTGCAGGCCGCGGAGCGCGGCCATATGTACTACATGAATCCCGGCACCGATCCGGCCGCCGTCGTCTTGCACGATGCCGACTCGCTCGATTTTCTCGGTGCGATCGGCGCCGCGCGGATGCTCTCGTTGACCGGCGAGAAGGCACCGTCGTTCGCGCCGGCGTACCGCGCGCTGCGCAAGTTCCTCATCGAGATCCCGCCCAAGTTGATCACGCGTACGGCGCGTCAGTTCGGAGACCAGCGAGCCGCAGAGCTGCGCGCCTTTCTCGACGTGCTCGATGCCGAAACGCGCAACGGCCGCGCGATGTAACGGCGACCATCGAAAGCCCGCAGGGCGCCGGACAGCAAGGCACGGAAATACTCTGCCCGACACTACGTAAATGGAGGTGGTTAACTATGAACGATTCGCAGCAACGCCGCTCCAGGTGGGGTCATCGTCTCTTGTTGGGGTGGCTATCTCTTGGATGGGTCGTCGCCATCGTCTTGGCCCTTGTGAGCGTGGCGCCGTTATGGGTTGTCCACGCCGAGCAAACGGGGAAGGCAAAATCGACCTCTCCCGTGGAGTCGATCAAGGGCGCTTATAGCCCAATCGGTCTTACCTTCGATAACGGTCCCGTGAGTAACGTGTCCGGAGTTAACCACGGCTACCAGGATCCGCCCGTCACGCTTGTTCTCATGGCCCCCGCGACCAGTACGGCCGAAGGCCCTGTTTCCTGGCCCACTGCTCTTACAGAAGCGTATGCGGTCCACAACGTATCGAGCGTGTCCTGGACCGATTCCGGCGGAGCGAACCACTCGTGCCTTAATAACACGCAGTATACTGAGCTGCACGTCTTGATCCCGCACCGATAGTTCCCAATGACCGTAGAGCCGGGGCGTTTACAGTAACGCCTCGGCTGTCGTCTGCCATTTCGCCCGTTTCGTCTCTCTAAGTACGCGGTCGAATTCTTCGCCTCGCCGCTTCCTAAGTTCGATCTCGAGCTCTTTGATTCCAAAAAACATCTGGGAGCGATAAGAAAAGGTGTCGCGCAGCACGCGGGCAGCTCCCAGGCATTGAATCGACTGCGTATCGTGACCTTCGCGAAATAGGACGTATGCAAATACTTCCAATGAGCGAATAATGTTGTTATGCTCGTCGGAGGCCATCGATAGGGTAAGGCTCTCTCGCGCGAGATCGTGCGCGTCGCCGAGCGCCCCCTGCCTCGCGCGAACCTCGGCGAGCGAGCTCAGGTCTTCGACGCGGCGCGCACTTGTTGCCGCCGTCTGCAGCGATAGTGCCTCCCGAATATGGGCTTCTGCTTCCGACAAACGATCGCGGCGCAGCGCGAGAATGCCGCGCAGCCCGCAAGCCAAAGCGGTAAGTTCTTCGTCGCGAACGGCAGGGAGCAGCGTCTCGGCTTTTTCGAGCAACTCGAGGCAACGCGCCGACTCCAGCCGCTCGCTGCCGATGAGTAGGTTCGCGAGGTTGAGAATTGCTATCAGGCTATTACGGCTATTCTCGACGGCGTCAAAGAGCGCAAGGGCGTTAGCGTAGTGCGATGTCGCAATCTCGTCGTTCCCACGGCGCTCCTCCGCAACCGCTAGACTGTGCAGCGCCTCGCCTTCTCCAAGCCGATCTCCGTGCAGTCTGGCGAGTTCGAGGAGTCGTGATGCCAGCGTAATTGCTTGGTCGTAGTCGTCTTGCGACGCAGCGAAAAAGGCCGCGAAGCGAAGCGCTCGAGGATACAGCGATTCGGTTTCGGAAGCCTCAGCAAGGTAACGTTGCAACCAAGAGCGCCCTTCCGTCAAGAGGCCGCGGCCCTGCCAAAAGGCGGCTAGCCCGCAAAGAAACGCTCCGGCTGCGGGATCCTTGGCGTCCAACGATCGCTTAAGTGCGCTGCGGCAATTTGCGAGATCGGCATCTACGGCTGTCGCCCATTGACCGCGCTCCTGTACTCCCTGGGCTCGCTCGTGCCCGGTTACTAACGCCAAGAAGAACTTGAAGTGCAGGGCGAAGAGCTGCTCGTGCCGCTTCGTTTCCGCACATCGCCTTTTGGAGTACTCGCGGACCATATCGAGCATTTGGTAGCGGGTGCCCAGGCTCGTCGCGTTTGCAGTCACGAGCGATTTGTCAACGAGGGACTGCAGCAGATCTAACGCGCCCGGCGCGGCAGGCGATGTCGCAATCGCTTCACACGCTTCCAGGGTAAGCCCGTCCACGAAAACAGAGAGCGATTCAAAAAGGCGCTTCTCTGCATCTACTAAGAGCCGGTAGCTCCAGTCAATGGTTCCTTCGAGCGTCCTATGACGAGGCCTCGTACTATCGCGAGACGATAGGAGATCGAGACCTTCCGTTAATCGCTGGTTGAGCTGTTTGATCGAGAGCAGCGTGACCCGTGCTGCCGCGAGCTCTATTGCCAGCGGGATCCCTTCGAGCCTATGGCATAACGAAGCGATTTCGGCCAAGTCAGCATCGGTAATGCTGAGGTTCGGGGCAACCTCATGGGCTCGCTCTAGGAAAAGCCGCGTGCCGTCGTGCAGCGACAGAGCCGCAGGGTCCGACCCGACTGGAGCGCCCGGCATTGGGGCCAGCCGATATACCTGCTCCCCTGTTAGATGCAAGGGCTCTCTGCTCGTTACGATAAGGGTAAGCCGTTCGCACTTCGCTACCAGCGTTCTTACAGTCGCTGCGACGTCGGCTAAGAGGTGCTCCGCGTTGTCGATGACGAGCAGCAGATGCCGGCCGCTAAGATATTCCAGAAGCGTTGTGCTGATGGGTTCGCGCGGCACTTCCCGCACCTTTAGCTCGGTCGCGATCGATTGGAGAATGAGCAACGCGTCGCGTATGCCGCTGAGATCCACGAGCCACGCACCGTCGTCATAATGCGCAATGACGCCGGCAGCAAGCTGGAGGGCTAGACGCGTTTTGCCCATCCCGCCGGGCCCGGTGATGGTAATCAAGCGGTGTTTGCGCAAAAGCGTTTGTAACTCGGACAACTCGGTTTCGCGCCCGACAAAGCTTGAAATCTGACTCGGAAGATTGTTGGCTCGTGAATCGACAGACACTAAAACGGGGAATTCGGCGCGCAAGCCCGGGGCGACGACTTGATAGGTGGTCTCGAGCGCGGTTAAATCTCTCAAGCGGTGCCGGCCAAGGTCGCGCAACGTTACGCTCGCATCGAGATCGCTCCTCAACAACGCAGCGGTAGTCGCCGAAAGTAAGATCTGCTCCCCGTACGCGATCGACATCAGACGGGCCACGCGGTTGACGGTCGGCCCGAAATAGTCGCTGTTGCGTTCAATCGCATTGCCACTATGGATTCCCATGCGTACGCGAAGGTCCCCCAGCTCGCCGGGCCACACGTGCGACTGCAAAGCGCGCTGCGCATCGATTGCGGTTTCTAAAGCCTTTTCGGGACAGTCGAAGGCGCAGCAGAAAGCATCCCCAATCGTCTTGAAGACGACGCCGCCGGCCTTAGACGTAATTTGCCGAAGTATTTGGTCGTGATCCGCGAGCGCATCCCGCATGGTCTCGGGACAGCGTTCCCAGAGTTTTGCGCTGCCTTCAATGTCGGTGAAGAGAAACGTCACCATGTCGGTGGGCAATGCTCTTCCCTCGCCCTCCATGGATGTATCTATGCGACGGCGTCGCGCAATTGCCCGCCGACCGGACCGGTCTATGAGTTGCTCATTAACCCTTGACGGGAGGCTTTGGCCAAAAGGGCCGCTCTGCTTCGCACGCCGAATGCCTTGAAAATCTCTTTGATGTGATTGCTTATGGTGTATTCGCTGCGTCCTAAGGACCGCGCGATTTCTGCCGTGGACTTACCGTGGCAAAGTTCTTCGAAGACCGTCTGTTGCATGGGCGAAAGCGGCGCCTTCGGTTGTGCGATCGTCCCGCGGATTTCGTTGGCGAGCCAGCTCTGCTGATAGTGCCGCAACTTTTCTTCGATCAGCGGCAGCAGATCGCGATTCGCCGTAGCACGGTACTCGCTCACGAGACACCCTGCGGCGCGGAAATCGTAGCCGACCCGTTCGAAGAGCGCGCGCGCCTCTCGCACGTCGGATAACCCGCGCGTTCGGTTACCCAGGGCGAGCTCCACAACACCGGTGGAGTATTTTTCATCGGCTTCCCTGCGCACGTCGTGCCGATAGTACGACGGTGACCTGATCTCGCCGAGACTACGATATTGGGCAAGGTACATCGAAGATCTGGCCGTGTCGACCTCGCTAAAAAGCTCGGCGAGCGCGAGGAGTCCGGTCCGTTCCTCTTCTAACGTCCCGTGCCAATCCACTTCCCTCGCCAACTGCTCCGCCTCGTCGAGCTCGACGCGAGACCACCCGCGTTCCCCGAAGTGACGGGCGAGAAAGGAGCGATCGCAGGCGGCGAAGACTTTCCAAGCGGCGTTGGGGGCTGCCTCAGACGCACGCTTCAGATGCCGGAAAGCATTGAAATAGTCACCTTGGAGCGCTTTAGTCCAGGCCAGAGCTTGGAGTGTTATGTAGCGATCGGTAGCAAAATCGTTTGGCCACGCACGTCCGTCGAGCTGGCGCTCAATCTCAGCGACGGCGTCTGGAATATAGAGGCCCCTCGCGAGGACGGCAAGCCGCATGGTAGCCGACGATCGTATCCTTAAGAACTCGTGCTCGTTGGGGTCAAGCAGGCGAAGTAGTTCGATGAGACGCCCGGCCTGATCGTAAAGGCGCTCCTCGAAGACCAAAATCATCGTTTCTGAATGAAGCGCGTAGATCCGTGATTCTCGGGAGCGGCCTCTTCTTGCCAACTCGAGCGCCTCGCGCGCACGCTCGGTGTTCTCCTCGAGCAAATGACGTCGCACCAAGCGATAACCGATGTGAGCGATGAGGTCGTTGTCCTCGAGGAGTGAGGCTTTCGTTAGGGCGGAATCCAGGCGCTCGTCTGCCGACTCAAAGTCCCTTGTAAACGCGTACGCATCGCCCAGCAACGCGTCTCGTTGGACCTGGTCGCGGGGCCTTTTGGCCGGGATGCGCAAGTCCACCAACAATCGCAGCGTTGATGCTGGGTCGCGGACGAGATACGCGCTTGCGGCCTTAAGCACGAGCTCGAACGGCTCAGACGTTCCCGCCGAGCGGCCGTAGATCTCGGTCGCGTCCTTAAATCGGCTCTCGTTGTAAGCGATCTCAAACTCGCTCCGCCAGAGCGGAGTGGGGCCGGCCTTCTTCGTTGGATCGCTCACGGGCCACCAACTTCGGGAGAAAATGGAGTACCGCCCCCCGGGAATAGCTAGTTTCAGCCTTACCAAGGCCCTTAAAACGGCTTCGAATGGCCTCGTCGACTGGAGCCAGCGAGGAAATTTTCTAGGCTCCCCCTTGCTGAAAATGCCCACAAGGATTATATTAGCCAATACTAGCTAGATACCAGCCTAAAGTCGCCTATCGGGAATTTCGCTAGGCGTTTGCCACGCTAGAAAGGGACGAAGCAATGAAAGTTTTTGGAGTCCGAACACTGGCCCTTGGAATTTTGGTGCTCGCTTTTGTGGGGTGTTCGAGTACCGCGGTGCCAACAGCTCAGAGTGCATCTGCGATCGGTTTGTCTAAGGTAAAACCCGCCGCTTCTTGCGGTCAGTTCACGGTTGTCCCCGGTGCTAACGGGCCCTACACTGTCAAGGTAGGCGATTCTTGTCTAATGTACGTGGGCGGCAGTTCCTGTATTCCGGACGAGCAATCGGGGACCGAATACCTCTTTATGGTCGTCAGCGGAGGCAACGACGGTACATTGAAGGGCGGCGCGTTGGGCGACCCCTCGGCAACGTTCAAACGCACCATGGGGGGCACTGTCAACATCAACGTACTGCAGTTCTCGCAGAATTCCGGGGATAATTGCAAGCCGGGCACCGGTGGTCTATACGCCACGATCACCTTAACCTAGGCCATCGAATCGATCGTGTCGGCACTGTCGGGGAGTGCCCCGATGGTGCCGGCATGATTTCAACTTTCCTAGCCTAACCCAGCAGATAAATCAAACGGAGGAGAGACTCGCCATGAAACTGCTACTTCCCGGTCGCCGCGTGCTGAGCACGCTCGCGGCTGCAGCAATCCTCTCGGGTTGCGGCGGCGCACAATCGGTGCTAAACACATCAGGGCCAATTCAACAGAACACGGCGCACTCGGCCATACGACATCCCGGTGTTAATCCGTCCATTCCTTTTAACGTCTACAATGGCGCTACACAGACGATACATTTAAGCAGCGAAGTCTTGCCGCCGACTGGGAAAGTAGGGTGCCCTTGGGTTACCTATTATCCGACCTTGATATATGAACTCGTCCCGGGCATCTATATGTTCCCATCCCCACCGGATTACGTCGCCTACTTTACGAGCTGCTCGCCGTTCAATGAGCCTGCGGTATGGTCTTTCTCATTTGGAACCGATATAACCAATCCGATAACCATATGCTCTGGGAGCGTGAGTTATGTGGGCAGTCCTAACCTCAATTTAAGCGTTAAAAACACCCCGCAGACAAGTTGTACTTTTCAGCAAACGACGGTTAACGGCATTTCTCTCGCCCTCTTCACGTACAACGTGTTGACGCCATCGGGCAAGCGTCAGAGGTCGCATCTCCTTATGCATTAGACCACACCGGATTCAGGCACTGTGTCGCCACTTCGGCCGTGCTTTCCGGTGTTGTTTTTTATCGTCACAACGCCTCGGGTTCGCGCGTTGCAAAGGCACGTCACCGCTCAGCCTTCCGCAACTGCCGGCGGCCCCGCCAATCTCTGCAACGCTTGTCTTTACCTAAGGAGGCCCCATGAAGATCGCCTTTGCTTGCGTGGCCACTGCGCTCTCGCTTGCGTTCTCCACCGTAGCGTTCGGACAAGTCCCCTCGCCAAACCCCTATCCGACGATGGCGCCGATCGCGAAGTACCTGATGCCCAGCGCTGCCGCCGAAATCGCATTGGCTCGCTCGGCAGGGCCGTCATCGATCTCCGCTCATGCTGAAGTGCTCGTCTTCACGAAGCAAGGCTACGTCGTCGGGGTCAAGGGCACCAACGGCTGGGTCTGCGTTGTCGGACGCTCGTGGACGGCGGGTTTCGATGATCCCGAGTTCTGGAACTGGCACGGTCTCGGGCCAGGATGCCTCAATCCGCCGGCCGTGCGAAGTGTACTCCCGCAGTACCTTGCACTGACGAAGTGGGCGATCGCCGGCGATACTCGTGAAGAGATGGCCGCGAAAGCGAAAGCCGCGTATGCCGCCCACCAATTCACCGATCCCGCTCCCGCCTCGTTTGCGTTCATGCTATCGAAAAACGGCTACCTGCTCGGCGCCGACGGACCGTGGCGTCCGCATGTCATGCCGTTCATCGCGTACGACCAGTTGGCCACGTGGGGCGCGAGCTTCAAGGGGTCGCCGATCTTCGCGCCTCCTCCATCGGCCGGTTTTCGCCCATACCAGCCGGTGACAATCGCTATTCCGGTGTCCCACTGGTCCGACGGTTCGCCCGATCCAAAGTGACATGAACTAGCTGTTCGCGAAATGCCCGCCGACATCATGAAGATCGATCACAGGAACGCAAGAGCCGATGTAACGTTGAGTTACGCAAGGCCTCCGCTTCTTCGATTTCGTATAAGGGTTGCCTATGAAATATGCCGAGATCGCGAAACGTGAGGTCACAACCTACGCGCTCATTTTCGAGGCTGGCGACGATGTGATTGCTGAAACAATCCGTTTCGCCAAAGAGCAGAACGTGACGGCGGCGAGCCTCAGCGGAATCGGCGGATTCTCGCAGGCCACGCTTGGATACTTCGTGCGTGACCGCAAAGAGTACGAACCGATCGCGATCGAGCAGCAGGTCGAGCTGCTCTCGCTGATCGGCAACGTCGCCATGCGTGGCGAAGAGCCATTCCTGCACGCGCATGCCGTCGTCGCTCATCGCGGCGGCTCCGTGAGCGGTGGGCACCTCCTCGCCGCCCGCGTCTTCCCGACGCTCGAGCTCTTCGTCGACGTCTACGAATACGCGCTGCGCAAGACCGACCGGCCCGAAATCGGGATCGCGACGATTTCGCTTTAGTGTAGGACGGCCATTACGGCCGCCCTAGGGTCTCGACCAAAAAGTTCAGCGTTGCGCGGTACGCGATCGGTGCGTGCAATCCGAACGGCACGTATTCAAAGGCGTGTTCGGTCCAAGGCAACTGCAAGAATGTGACGCTCGTTCCAGCGGCACGCAGGACATCACGAAATTTCCACGCGTAGCGAATGTCGACAACATGATCGCGATCGCCGTAAATCAAAAGAACGGGCGGCAAGCCGCGACGTACGTGATCGAGCGGCGATGCCGCACGATACCGGTACGGCGCGCGTTCCGGCGTGTCGCCGATGTACTCTTGGATGACGGCGCGGATGCCGATGGGATCCGGAACGGGCGGATACTTCCATCCCATGGTCAGGTCGACCGCTCCCGAGTAACTGATCAGCGCGCGTATGGGCGATCCCGGCGCAAACGCAATCAGTTCGGCGAGTTCGCCGCCGGATGAATGCCCGAGCGCGGCAACCCGCTGCGGATCGATGTTGTACCGGCGCGCGTTTTTCAGAATACTCGCGATCTCGAAGCGCACGTCGTCGAGCGCAGCCGGAAACCGGTATTTCGGCGCATGCCGGTAATCCAACGCAAACACGGCATAGCCCTGATGCGCCAGCGCGCGATTGAGTGCAGCATCGTTGCGCGGGGTGCCATTGTGCCAGGCTCCCCCATAAATGGCGAAGATCACGGGCGTGCGGCGCGGCGAGGCCGGCACATAGGCGCGCATGTGCGAACTTTGAGGCCCTAACCGAATCGGGATAGTGCGTTCCGTAACCGGCACGTTGACGCTGCCGTATGAAGGAGAACTCCAGAGGCTCGCACCGGCGAGCGCCAGCGATGGGAGTGCGCAAACCATGCAGTTCGCTGCGAACACAATCGCGGCCGCGCTCCGCGTGCGGCCGCCCCTCCAGAGCGTAAGACCGAGCAAGATCAGGTTGACGGCCAACAGATACGCGCTGAGTTCGATCGACGCGACGGCCAGAATAATCGTGGATTCGTTGAAGGGCGGAATAACGATCCAAACGCAGAGTAACGCGAGAAAGATTGCCGGGATGAGGAGCACCGCTCTATTCTACACGTGCGCGCACTTCTGACGGCTGCACGAAGACCCGCCGGGCAAGGCCCAGGTGTGGGTCCTGCGGCCCGTACGCCCGTGGAGAGGGCAATCGTGAACGCCCCGTGAATCGGTCTTCACTAGGTTTGGAGGCTATGAAGTTCATACTCTTCTCGGACCTGCATCTCGATGCGCCCTTTCAGTGGGCGCCGGTAGCGCTCGGGCGAAAGCTGCGCCGGGCGCTGCGCGAGACGCTCGATCGCATCTGCGCCTTGGCCTCGGAACAGGGCGCTGACGCCGTCTTTTGCGCCGGCGATCTCTACGAACAGGAGAACTTCACCCCCGACACGGCGGAGTATTTGCGAACGACGTTTGCAAGCATCGCGCCGGTCAAGGTCTTCATCACGCCAGGCAACCACGATTGGTACGGTCCCGCCTCCCTCTACCAGCGCGTGCCGTGGAGTTCGAACGTCCACGTCTTTACCGACGCGAACCTTGTCCCGGTCCCGCTCGATAAGAGCCTCACCTTGTGGGGCGCGGCCCACCGGGCGCCGGCGAACACCGATAATTTTTTGCAAGGCTTTCGAGCAGCGGGCCAAGGTGCTCACATCGCGCTTTTCCACGGTTCGGAACGCGGCTTTCTCACCGAACAGGGAGAAGGCAAGGCGCCTCACGCGCCCTTCCGCGATACCGACGTGCGCGAAGCCGGATTCCTGCATGCGTTCGTCGGCCATTATCACGTGCCCAAGGACGGTCAATGGGTGACCTATGCGGGGAGCCCGCAGGCGCTCGCCTTCGGCGAGGGTGCGGGCAAAGCAGTCGTCGTGACCGTCGCAAACGGAAAGATAAGTCGCACGCGTGCCGACGTATCGTCAGTCCCGTTTCACGACATCGAGGTGGATGTCTCCGAGGCCACGTCGATGTCGCAGATCGTCGCGCGAGCGCGCGCCGCAGTTGCCACCATGCGCGGTCTCGCGCGTCTGACGCTCTGCGGAAGGCTCGCTCCGACCGTAGAGTTGCGGCCTGAAGACGTTCGCGCTGTTCCCCACGAGCTTGACGAACTGGTCGTGCGAACGAAAGGCTTGACCGCAGATTACGACCTCCAATCGCTGCGCGACGAGCAAACCGTGCGCGGGCAGTTCGTGCGCGACGTCGAGGGCAGCGATCTTGCCGATCCAGAAAAACAACGCGTCCTCACGGTCGGTCTGAGAGCGCTGGATGGGCGCAAGGATTTGGAGCCCGTCTGAGATGCGATTTAAATCGTTAACCGCCATCGCGTTCGGGCCGTTCAAGGATCGCCGCATCGATCTCGCGCCCGGCATGACGATCGTCGGCGGCCCCAATGGCGCCGGCAAGTCGTCCTGGCACGCGGCGCTCTACGCGGGTTTGTGCGGAATGCGCCGAGGCGGCGGATTGCGTCGCGAAGACAGCGACTTTGCCGACCGGCACCGGCCGTGGGGCGAAGATCACTGGGCGACCGTTGCCGAGATCGTGCGCGACAACGGGCAGCGCGTCGAGCTTCGGTACGATTTCGACGGCCGCGTGGAATGCTCGGCGACCGATCTCGATTTCGGCCGGGATCTTTCGGGCGAGATCATCTCCGACGGAATGCCCGATGGTTCGAAATTCGTCGGCCTCGACCGAAAAACGTTTATAAGGACCGCATGCGTCGGTCAGGCCGAGATTCTCGAAGTCGTTCACTCCGCCGGCGAGCTCCAGGAATATCTGCAACGCGCCGCAGCGAGCGCAGATCGCGACGCCACCGCATCGAAGGCGCTGGGCGCGATCAAGGAATTTACTGCCGAGTCCATCGGCCTCGATCGTAAGAATAGCACCAAGCCATTGCGCGCCGCCAAGGAAGCCTTGGAATCGCGCAAGACCGAATTGGCAACCGCGCATGAGGCCCACGAGCAGTACCTGGCGCTTCTCGGCGAGCGCGATCGGCTCAACGACGAAGCGCAGAGGCTCGAACGTGAATGTGCGCTCGCCGACGCCCTTGCGACACGTGCCGAAGCGCAAGCTCTTGCCGCGAAAGCGTCGACCGCGAAGAGTCTCTCGGCAGAGCTCGGCTCCGAACGGCCGGCGAATCTTGAGGACGATCAAGAACTCGCCGACGACGTCGCCTCGGTGTTGAGCCGGCATCGAGACTTTCCCGATGCGACGGTGCGCGGCGAAGACGCGTCCGCGCTGCGCGCGGAACTGGCAGCCCTTCCGCAACGCGTGGAAGGCGAGACGACGCCCGATCCCTCCATTCTGGATGCGCATCGAAGCCTGGCCGAAGCCGAGGCGGCATCCGCCGAGCATGCGCTGCACAAGCGTGGTCCATCAGAGCAGAGTCTGATAGCGGTGAAGAGTCCCGTACCGGCGTCGCGTTGGCTCTGGCCGCTTGCGGGCTTGGCTTTTGCCATTGCCATTGCGTCGCTCTTCTTTTATCGACCAATCTTTACGGCGGTGATGGTCGGGGCGCTGGTGCTCCTTTCGGTCTTGCTGGTGTTGGAGCTCGGGCGCACGACCTCGGCGACAACCCCAGAGGCTCAGGAAGGCGCGGAAGCCGCCGGTTGGGAGTCGCGGGCCAAGCAGCATCAGAAGGAGATCCAGCGCTTACAGAAGGCTTTGCGCAGCGCCTTCGAGTCGCGCGGATACCCAGTCACGAATAATCTGGGCGCTCTCTATAAGCAGTACGTTGACGATTGTGCGATCCGTAACAAGAACGCCGCGCAACTCGCGCGCAAACCGGACTTGGAGCGGCGTTTAGAGACCGCGGAGAGTCTCGAGCGCCAACACGCCGACTATTCCGCGCGGCGCGCGGAGCTCACCAAGCAGCTCGAAGAGGTCGCGCACCGTTGCGGCGTGTCAGGAAGCGGCGAACAGCTCTTCGCCGGACTGCGCGATTGGCAAAAAGAGCGCACCAATCGCCTACGCCACGTGCGGGGAACGATTGCCAAGTGGGAGGAGCTGCGAGGCATTCTTCACGGCGGTACGCTCGATGGCCTCGAGAGCGAGGCGCTGATCAAAGCGCGCGAGTCCGACGATCTCATCGCGCTCGTGGCGCCCGGCGAACTCGAGGCGTTCGAATCGTCCAAAGGTACGCGGAACACGCAAGATCTGCGGCTTCTTCGAGAATCCGCAGTCTCAGCCCGAAGCGCAGCGGCCCGGCAATCCGGCGAGCTCGAGCCGATCGCCCGCGCGTTGCCAAGCGTTGCGGAGGCCAAGGAAGCGCTTTCGCAAGCCGGCGCAGAGCTGGAGCGGCTCGAGCGCCTGCGCGACACGCTCGGCACGGCCCAGGAGTTTCTCGAACGGGCCCAAGAAACGGTGCATCGCAACATCGCTCCCGTGCTGGTCGCCACGCTGGAGAAGTGGCTTCCGCTCGTCACGAACGGCTTATACAAACGAGCGACGGTCGATCCCGAAACGCTCGCCGTTCGCGTGCGCAGCGAGAACGCAGAGTGGCGCGACGCCGCGCTGCTCTCGCACGGAACCGCCGAGCAGGTCTATTTGCTCCTGCGAATCGCCATGGTCGATCACTTGACCAAAAGCGCCGCGGAGACGTGTCCGCTCCTGCTGGACGACGTCACGGCCCACTGCGACGAGATGCGCACGACGGCGATTATGAATTTGCTTCACGGCATCAGCCAAGAGCGTCAGGTGATCGTCTTCTCGCAGCAAGGCGCCGTATTGACATGGGCGGCTGCGAATCTCGATCCGGAGCGCGATCGGATGGAAATACTCGACGAGACCCTTATTCGAGCTTAAACGCAGCGCGTTGAACGTTACCCTTCGTAGGTAAACTTGCCGCCCGCGAAGCTGCCGGCGTCGGTGACGACCACGACGTCGACCGTTCCCGGCGTTGCAGCTGGAGTGCGGGCGGTGATCTTTGCGTCGGAATCTACGTGAACGTCGGAGGCCGGATTCGAGCCAAATTTCACGCCCGTCGTCCCAATAAGCCCGCTCCCCGTTACCGTCACGGGGTCGCCCCCGGCGGCTCGTCCCCTTCGCGGGCTCACTGCGGAGACGACCGGTCCGGCTGGGCCCGGTGCAGCTGGAGTAAGAATAACGTCGGCGACTCGCTTAATGAGGTCGCGGAAGACCGACTCGCGATAGCCCACGACAAACGCGATCAGGTAATAGAGCAGGTTCGTCGGGATCCCCATTCCCTGCGAACCGGGAACGTTCGATCCGACGGCAAGGATCCCGGCTTGAAGAATGAGCCACGAGACGATCGCCAGACTGATGCCGATCAGCGGTCGCGTGTAATGCCAAAGATTCCAGGTTGGGTCCCAATCGTTGCGATGATCGAACGCGCCCGAGAGCGAGATAATGACCGCACCAAGTGCGCCGAACCACGGAACTCCAACCGGAAGCGAGCCGAGCGTTGCCGGAAGCGAGAAGTTGAGCGAATTGTGCAGGTTCGTCAAGTAGATGAGGGCGATGGCAAAGAGCACGAGCAGGTAGAGCACCTCGACGAACACGATGAATCCGCGTTTTTCGTACAACTTTTCCATCTGCCACCTTTACGTTGTATCGGGAGCGGAATCCGCCAAGACGGTGCCCGCGGCTTGCAGTGCCGCGGCCAGCGCGTCCCGCTGCGCCTCCGGCAACGGCGTTGTGACCGTCGCGCAGAGCGCGACGCCTCTCAGGACCCCGCGCGCAGCGATCGGGAACGCCAAGAGCGACGGCAACTTACCTTTCCCCGTCAGCATCGTAACCTTCTGCGAACTCGCGAGCCGGACGAAATCGGGATCGTCCGTTGCGATCGCTTCGGGCACCGCATCTTTGACGAAGCTCGAGGTTATCAGGCGAAGATCCGCGCCCGCGCCTCCCCAATAGAGCGCAAAGCTCGAACATCCGCCAAAAGCTTCCGCCGCTCTCCTCACCGCGAGCGCTGCGGCGCTCGAATCGCGGTACGAAACGAGCTCACGCGCAAGTGCGAGCAGTTCAGTCGGGCCAACGTTCTTCTCCGGCTTCGACCGAATTGAATCGATTGCGGAGTCGGTGATTTGCTCGAGCGAGCGGTAACTGAGCACAATTGCAAGCGAAACCGCGAAATCGGCGGCTCCCGCGTAGCTGCTGCTCGTACCTTTGGTCAAATGCAATGCGTCCGCAAATTTCGTCGAGAGCTCCTCGGCGGTGCTGAACAAAACGCCCGAGATCGACGCAAGCAGCCCGAAGAGCGTCACGCGACTCACGGCAAACTCGAGCTCCAGTACCTTTCCGCGAAGGATCGCGTAACCGAGGCCGATCGGCAGCGCCGCCTGCGCAAGGTTGTCGAGGTTATTGACCCAGACGCTCTCCCCGAAGATAAGGCGCACGATTCCGTGCACGGCGATGCCGACGGCCGAAGTCGATACCGATGCGCAAACCCAACCCAGCCAGTACCGCTCGCTCGCGGGAGCTCGCAGAAATGCGACGAGTGCAGCGGCGACAACGCAGAAGCTTGCCGCGATCCAAAAGATCCAGAAGAGCACGTTGTATGCGGCTACCGGATTTTGCGCGACCAGCTCGCTGCGCCACCAGAGCGTCCCGAAGAGGCCGATCAGCGCGCCGACGACCGGCGCGAGCCGAGCAACCGTGGCGCGCACGCATGCCCAGTCGCCGCTGCCGTAGCTCGCGGCAAAGCGCATGAGTGCGAACTCGCCAAAGCCGATGCCCAGGTAGTTCAAGGCAACGCTCGGCCAGATCAGGACGTCGTCGCTGGCGTAAAACCACCAATTATCGTTGAGCGAAAGGCCGATGAGGGCGGCCGCCAAATACCGCGCGGGCGCGCGGGCCGAGCCCGTCCAGGCCACCATTGCGGCAACCGACAACATCAGAATGCGAATGCATCCCCAGGCCCGATCGTGAAACTGTGGCAGGAGCGACGTGACGGCGAACGGATCGTGCAGTCCGAGCGCGTCGCGTACCGCAAAAAAGACCGCGATCGCGGTTCCAATGACGGCCAGCGCGCGGTACATGCATCGGAGCTACGACAGAACCCGGAGGAACCTTTTCGCGCGGCCGACAACTCTCGCGCACGAGGTAGCCGACATGTTGTACCGCAGACGGATACTCTGCGCCGGCCTTTTCTTCGCCGCCGTTATTGGGAGACCGGGATTGGGATTCGCTGCGCAATCGGCTGTGGCGGCCGTGCGCGCGCAGTTTACCGAGAGCGAATGGAAGCAGCTTTCCAAGATCACCTATACGGCGATAATTTTGCCCGCGTACGTTCCGGCCGGGTTTACCGTTCGTTCGGTTCACTTAGATCGTAACGGCGGCGGTTTAGGCACCGAAGAGTACGAGGTCGTCTATAGCAACGGTGCTCGAGCGATCGAGTGGAACGGATCGAACTGGCAGGCCGGCGGCGATGCCCCGCCGCAGTCGTTCCAGGCAACCTATCATTCGAGCGTTCTGGGAAGCGGCGTGATCGCAATGGTGCGAGACGGCGAGTATTTTCCCGGCGAGGCAGTCGGCAACTGCTGGACGGCCGGCAAGGATGATTACCATTTGGGCAACACGCTCAACCACTTCGGCCTTGAAGTCTGCGATCCGCAACTCTCGGCCTACGATGCTGCCCGTATGATGAACTCGTTAGTGCTGATCAACGCTGGAAGGCCGCGCCCGAGCGAGTTCGACAAAGCGCAACAGTCATTCGTTCTCTGGGCGCTCGTGAGCTCGGGGAGCGGGCCTCGGCTCGACGCCGTGGATTACCCGCACCAAAATCCGTGCGAGCAATGGCGTTCGAACTCCTATACTTCGCTGCAGCAAAATCTCATGGCGAGGGTTACCGACTACTACGATGATTGGAACTTTGGCAATTTGAACGCCGCTTATGCGCTTCTCTCGGCAAAATATCAGGCCGCCCATAATCGAGGAGCCTGGCTGCGCGAACACGGTGCAGAAAAGGCGATTGGCCTTTCCGATGCGTGCGCGATGCCGAACGCCCGGGTGGGAGCGACGATAGAATGGGTTGACCGCTAGAAACCCGATGTTTTCCAGGTATTGGGCGCCCGCTTCCCAAAGCGGCGTTGACGAAGCTACAGACGTGATGTTGGAGGTTCCGTATGGCAGACTCGAACCGGGCGATCGATTTCGTGGATTACCTAAAGCGTCATCCGGCTGTGCGCGAGGTCCTCAAAGATGGACTGGTCGAGGACATCGTCGCCGAAGGCGCGGCGAGGGGGTATCTCTTCGATGCGGGGCAGCTCCACGCGGCGCTCGTCAGCAGAGCCAACCTCGGGGATGAGTGGAAGCAAACCGCGCTTGCACCAGCTCGTCGGCCAAGAAGGGGCTGAAAAGCCTCCACGCGGTGTACGCCGCGACGCTCGCGGAGATGCTGGCGCTTGTGGAGTTACGCGCGGTAAACGAACTCACCGAACCCGAGAGTCTCGAACGCGTGCGACACGTGGCCGAGTCTCTGCCGGCGTCGGTCGCAGGGTTCTTTGGTTTCGAGCGGCGTCTCGGTAGAGCGAATGCCGGTACCGATTTTGCTCTAAGCCTCTCGAGATTCGGTCGCGACTGGCTCCTCGATTCCAATCGCTGGCCGCAGCTTGCGAACCTGGTCGCCACCTGGCGCGCGCACTTCGCCTCCGATGCTGACGCCGTCTGGCTCGAGTTCGATACGTCGCGGCGCGTGGCCGATGAGCGCGTGCCAAACGCCTTCGTCGCGCTCGACCGCCGCGAATCAGGCGCGCTCGCGCGGCCGGCGGCGATAACGGCCGCGATTGAAAATTTCTACGCCGCGATCGGCTGCGCCGCCAAGGCGCCACCGGCGCTCTCAGCCTGCATTGATGCCATCCCCCCATCGGTCGGTCGGCTCCAGCTCGGCTTCATGTTTTCCCGCGCGACGTCGCCGATTCGTCTCTGTCTCCTGTCGCTCGCGTTCGACGAAGCACTCTCGTTCCTGCGCGCCGTTTCCTGGCCGGGCTCTCTCGACCGCGTCGCTGCCGTCATCGAGCCGTATGCGCCGCTCTGCGACGGATTCGGCGTTCACGTCGACGTGCTCGATGGCATTGCGCCCTCGGTCGGCGTTGAGTTGCTCTACGACGCGAGAGCTCGGGAGAGCCAGCCGGACAAAGAGGGACGTTGGAGCGCGTTATTCGCGCGACTCGTCGAGGATGGGCTCTGTTCGGATCGCGAACGCGAGGCGCTCTTCGGGTGGGTCGCGCAACGGACGTTTGCCGCTCCGCTGATCGAACGCCTGATCGCGAGCGTGTCTCCCTCCGGCGAACTGCTCTTATACGGAACGCTCTACACCGGGCTGCAGCACGTCAAGCTTTCGCTCGACGCCGAGGGCACGGTTTTCGCGAAGGCATACTTTGGTGCGACGCTCGCCACAGACGCATGACGTGAGCGCCACCCGCGATTCGCTTCGGCGAGCGTCGCAGTGGCTGCGTTCGGCTCAGTCGCGCAGCGGAGCCTGGGGCGACTTCTGGACGCCGTCGGGCATAAGCGACGAATGGGTAAGCGCGTACGTCGGCGCCGCCCTTGCGCGTTCGGCCGATGAGGATGTACGAGCGAGCGCGCGAGCGGCATGGCGCTATCTCGCAGGAAAGCAACACACCGAGCACGGCTGGGGCTACTGCGCTCGCGTGCCGAGCGACGCAGACTCGACCGCATGGGCGCTCGTCCTCGCGGAGCGAATCGGCGAGCAGCACTCGGCGTGTGCGCGCGATGCTCTTGTCTTCCTCGGCTCCGCTCGCGTCGAAGGCGGCTTCACCACCTATGCCAACGTTCCCAAGATTCGAGCGTATATCGAGGCGCCTCGATCCATTAATTTCTCGGGATGGATGCAACCGCATGCGTGCGTTACGGGAGCGGCGGCGCTCCTGGGATCGCTGGATCCGCGGCTCGTTGACGAAATGCTGGCTGCTCAGCAACCCGATGGTTCGTGGCGCAGCTACTGGTGGTTCGAAGACGCGTACGCCACCGCAATGTCGGTGACTGCGCTCGCAAGCGCGCGATCGCCCCAAGCGCGCTCCGCCGTCGAACGCGCCTGCGGCTGGGCATGCCGGCGGCTCGACCACGATACCGCGCCATCGTCCTTCACGCTAAGCCTCTTGCTCGCGATCCTTCGGCACGGCGGCGCCGCCACACAGATAGCTCGCTTCACCGCTGCGCTCGTTGCGCAACAAGAACCAGATGGCCGCTGGCGCGGCTGCGCCAGACTTCGCATTCCGCACCCCGACGCGACGGATCCGCTTTCGGTCGGCGCGTGGCAGCGCTGGTGCGGCTCGGGCCTTCCGTTTAACATCTACTCCGTCGATCTGTGCAGTGTGTTTACAACGGCAACCGCCTATGCTGCCATTCTCTAGGCCTCTGCTTTTCGCCGCGGGTGCGGCGCTTCTGTTCTGCGGTCTGCTGGCACTTCGCCCCGCGGCGATCGCCGGCCAAGCGCTTCAGATCGAGCCAATGAAAATCGACGCGCTCGACGAGGGTGCTTCGCCGCTCACCATTGACGACGTCACCGGCTCCGGTCTTGCGCGTGCCTTCCGCCCTGTCTCTACGCTGCCCAATACCAACCGCAGCGTCACGCGTTGGTACCGCTTCGTCGCCCCGCCGATGAGCGGAACTGCTATGGTGCTTACGCTGCCCCCATCCGTCGACGACGCCGATCTCTATTTCCGACGAACGAATGGCTCCTATGCCCTCGCTCGATTTGGGATGCGCGTCCCCTTCGAAGCGCGCGCCTATCCCTCAACGTTTCCCGACCTCGCACTTACGCCACAAATGCGCAACGGAGCGGCGCTCTACTTGCGGACCTACGGGCCGCCGCGTGCCCTAGACGTCGGGGCGCAAAAAAAGCTCGACGAAAATGACAGCCGGCTCGAACGGTGGACGTTCGGCTTTGCCGGCTTCCTGTTTGCGATCGGCATGGCGAGCCTCTTTCTCGCACTCTACCTGCGCGAGCCGGCATTCGGGCTGCAAGCCTTGCTTATGGCGGTCTCGTTACTCTATACGCTGGTCGACAGCTCGCTCGCGTGGAGATATCTCTGGCCGGCCGCCTCGGTCGATTACCGCTTCGCCGATGACGTCGCGTTTATCGGCTACTTGTTCGTCCTCTTGCTTTTTTCGCGTAGTTTCCTCGCGCTCGGGCGCAACTTGCCGCGGCTCGACATTGCGCTCTGGTCGGCGTTTGCGTTGAACGTCCTCGTCACGTTCGTAGTTTACCCGCTCGCACCCGATTCGAACGGCCTCAGCGTTGTAACGCCGCTTATTAACTTCCTGCCGTTCCCGCTGTTGCTCTTTGCCAGCATCGTTCGCTGGCGCGACGGCTTCCGGCAGGCACGGTTTTTCACGCTCGGGCTCGCCGGAATGATTAGCATTTTCGTGGCCGCCGGTTTGCTTCGAGAGTACTGGTTCGCACGCTGGGGCTTCGATGTTGGCGTGGGCTTCGATTCCTTGTTCTTCCAGTTCGCGCTCGCCGATCGGCTCCTGGCAGCCAATCGCGCGCGCGACGAGGCGCAACGAAGGGAGCTCGCGGCACAGGACGCCTTAGTGGAAACCCAGCGCGATGCGATCGCGACCCTCTCCGAGCATAACGAGGCGTTCAACCGGTTCGTGCCCCACGAGTTTCTGACGCTGCTCGACCGCAAGGACATCGTTGAGGTCCGGCTCGGCGACCACGTGGAGCGTGAGATGGTGGTGCTCTTTTCGGACATCCGATCGTTTACCGCGCTCTCCGAACAGCTCACGCCGAGGGAAAGCTTCGATTTCGTCAATGCGTTCTTGGCGCACGTCGGCCCGGTCGTGCGAGAATACGGCGGCTTCATCGATAAGTACATCGGCGACGCGGTGATGGCGCTCTTTGCGGGGACCGCAGATGACGCCATCGATGCGGCGATTACCCTTCAGCAACAAGTGCGACGTTTTAACGAAAGCCGCGCTCGCGCGCTGCTTCACCCCATTGCCGTTGGCGTGGGCCTGCACCGTGGAGTGTTGATGCTCGGAACGATCGGAGAGGAGCGGCGTTTGGAGACGACCGTGATCGCAGGCGCCGTGAACGTTGCGTCGCGACTGGAACAGCTGACGAGGACGCTCGGCGCCCAGATCGTGGTCAGCCACGCCGTCGTCGACGCGGTCGTCGACCACCATAAATATCACTTCCGCCCCATGGGTTCGATTCACGCGCCGGGCCTCTCGCAGGAGATTGGCGTCTTCGAAGTTTGCGATGCCGATGAACCCGAGGTGCTGCTCGCTAAGATGGCGGCCGCGGAGGATTTCGAGCGCGGCGTGCAAGCCTTCGCTGCGGAGGACTTCGATCTCAGTTTGAAAGTTTTCGAAAGCATCGCGGCCCGCGACGCTCGGGACCTGCCCGCCGCGTACTATCGAGAACGCGCGCAGGCAGCCGCGGCGCAGCTGCACACGCAGCGTTGAGGCGTTAACGAGTACAAAACGTCGCGCATGTCAATAGGCAATATCGTCTAGGTGCATGCTATTGCGCACGCAATCGCAGTTAGTCCGCGACGTCCGTAACAAAAAAGCTGCAGGGTTTACGAACCGCTAGCGCGCAAAAACGGGACGACCCACAAAAACAATCGCGGCGGTTTTCTACGCCTCGGACAGAAGGAGAATTCATTGAAGGCCTTGCGCGGCGTTGCAACGCTCTCCCGAGTGGAAGCTCTTCCGAGTCGCGTTGCACGAGTCCGCGTCTACATCATCGGCCGGCAAGTACTTGTGGCGAAGGCGCTCGGCAACGTATTGCAGCAGGACGATGCAATCGTCGTCGTCGGAGACGCAACGGTGGCCGAGGCATCCGGGCTCAATAACGCCTCTCCCAATTTGATTCTCTTAGATTCCGATACGAGCTTCGATCAGCTTTCCGATGCGATCGGAACCTGCCGTTCGGCCTGCCCCACGGCCAAAATCGGCGTGCTTTCGGGGCACTTGAGCTCGGCGGTCATGCAACGCGCGTTTTCGGCCGGCGCCGATGGTTACATCGTCAAAGACATTACGCCGGACGCGCTGATCATGGCGACCAAAGCGATGGCCGGCGGAAACCTGTACGTCGATCCGCGGATGGTGGGATTGATTCTGCGCAAGGACGCCGGCGTCGGAAGACGCGATCCGAGCGAGCTCTCCCCACGCGAATCCGACATCGTGAGATTGATCGCGGGGGGGCTTTCAAACCGAGAAATCAGCGCTCGGCTCTCCCTTTCCGATAAAACGATCAAGAATCATATCTCGCACATCTTCGCCAAACTCAACGTGACGGCACGTACGCAAGTCGTGATTTACGCGATGCGTAAAGGTCTCGTATGAGTCCCTCGATCTGCTCCTAGCACCAGTGGCCGGGAACCCAGTAATAGCCGGAATGGTAGGCGTGGCGCCAATGTCCCCCGCACCATGCTCCACCGTGACGGACGTAATGCCCGTGCACCCAGACGTAGCCGGACCCGGTCCAGTTGTAATAGCCCCCGACCCAGACGTAACCCGGCCCGGGCCGTACCGGCACGGTCTCGACGATCGCGGTCGGTGGACCAACCTGAACGTAGACGACGGCAGCCCTCAGCGGAGATGCTACCGAAAAAGCAATGGCCAGCGCGGCGGCAGCCAAGAGACCCTTCATCATTGCGTGACTCCTCCTCTACTGTACTATTCCCCGGCGGGGCAACGATTAACAAGTAGGCGTCTTTCTGCTATTCTTATTCGCAACACAGTCCCCCTCTGCCCGGAGATGGAACATGCTCACTCTACTCAACATCGTCATCGGGTTAGCCGCCGTATATACCGCCTTTAGCCTTCTTGCGTCGTGGATCCAGGAGCGGATCGCGACCGTCATGCAGTTCCGCTCGAAGACGCTCAGGGCCGGCATTCAACAAATGGTCAACGACGACGCGACACACCAGGCGCTCTTCAATCAGCCCTCCTTCGCCGCGGCACAATCTCCGAAACAGCGCGATCCGTCCTACATCAGTGCTACGCAGTTTTCGATGGCCGTCATGGGGATTATCAACGGCGCAAGCGTGGTCGGTACGACCGGTTCCGAGGCACTCCTGACCGTGCAAAGAGGGATCGCCGGCTTACCTGCGAGCCGCCTCAAGGACGCGCTCGCCACGCTCGCCGGTGAGGCGAACGCCGATCTCACGAGATTCGTTTCCAGCGTTGAGAACTGGTTTGACGATCAAATGGAGCGCGTCAGCGGCTGGTACCGGCGGTACACGCAGGTGATTCTGTTCGTGGTCGGCGCCGCGATCGCGGTGCTGTTTAACGTCGACACGCTTCGGATCGCGCAAGGCTTGACGACCACGCCGCTCGCGATTAACGCAAGCAATCTGAGTGGCGATGCCGCCGCGGCGCAGCAGTATGTGAGCAATCAGGTTTTCACCCAAATGCATTTTGGCTGGCCCGACGCTTTCAACTGCCCGCCGGCGACCAGCGCCGCGGAGTGCGCCCTAGCCGACACCCCAGCGAAGATCGCCATCAAGCTCATCGGCCTGTTGCTCACGACGGTTGCCATCTCTATGGGAGCGCCGTTTTGGTTCGATACGCTCTCACGCTTCGTGAACGTGCGCGGTAGCGGGCCGGCTCCCCCCCAGAGCGCGAGCGCAGGCAGCTAACAATCCTCGCTCAGCGAAGGCGTTCGATAGCGGCCTCGGCCGCCGCGGCTTCGGATTCGGTAAGATAGCGAACGGCTCCGCCGCTGAAGTATCGCTCGATGCGGGCGATGACTTCGGATGGTGAGATCAGGTCCATGCAGCGCGGCAGGTCGCCCACCGGAAAAACGCAGCGCGCCTCCGGCCGGTCGTTCGGATCGCCGTCGCCCAGTGCGACCGTGCGAGCCTTCCAGCAGCCGCCGTTATCGCAGCACGGCAAGGCGCCGACGGTGTGAATGAACTGGTGATGGGGGTACGCCTCCCACTGGGGCGGCTCGCGACCACCCGCAACGACAACGCACGGCCGGTTCTTCGGGGACCCGCGCTTGACTTCGATGGCCGCGGCGAGATGCATGTGCAGAGTTACTGGACAGAGCACGCCTTGCGCGTGGTAAATCAGTCGAACGAGTTGCCGGAGATTCGTTGCGCCGACGAGATTGATGACGCCGCGCAGCGGCGGGTGATGGTGGCCGCCTTCGCCGGCTTGAACGAACAGCACCCGGCCGCGGAAGTGATCGACGACGGCTTGAAAGCGGTCGTGATCCCACCACTTGATCGTAAAGTCTCGCTTTCCGCCTGCGACGATGACCCAGAACGGCACGTCGGAGCCCACGATTTCGCGCAGTTGGGATATCCACGTTTTTTCCCGTGCCGAGAGGTGGATGTCGCCCTTGAACGCCGTCGTTTTGATCGTAAGATTGAGTGAATCGGCGAGAAACGCGGTAAAGCCCTCCACGAAGTGATTCGGCAGCTGATTGCTGCTGTGAATCAGCGGATAGTGGCATTCGATCTGCTCGGCGCGTTCGTCATCGTCGGCGATCGAAGAAATGTAGGGATTGTTCTCCCACAAGGCGGGGCATGGCGTCCGAACGTCGGTGAGAAACGCGTCGGGATAGGCTCGATGAAGATCGCGAACCGCCGCCGTGAGCATCACGATATCGCCCGGCGATTGAGAATTGCGAAGCACCAAGCGCCGAGGCCCCGTCGATGCGACCATCGCGTGCGGCGTTGGCTAGGTTGACGAAGAGGACGTCGCCGTTGCCGACGACGCGACGGAAGAAGACGAAGACGACGACAACGACGGCGACGCCGATGACGACGATGACGACGACAATGACGAAGACGAAGACAATGACGGCGCTGCCGATGACGACGAAGGCGACGACAACGACGACGACGATAATGACGACGACGAATCGGATGAAGCCGACCAGGTGGGCGCCGCTGACGCATCGACCGGCGGCAATACGGAAAGCGGGCTGCAGAGCAACGCCACAACCTGCATTCCAGGGGCCGCGAACGTCACCGTATCCCCCGTGGTCGTGCCGGTCGCTCCGCCGAGCGAAAGCGGTCCGATCGAACCGCCTTGCGAGCTGAGCGCCGTCAGCGCCTCTTGCGACCATTGACCCGAGACCTTGAGATTCTGGACGATTATCAGCGCGACAGGAAGGCCGTAGATCGCTCCAGTCGCGGCGTCGCTGGGCGCAGGCAGAAGCCCGCCGCGCGTCATACCCGGAATGTACCAACCTTGATTTGCAAGGAACAGGCCGTCCCACCACGGTTGACCGCCGCTATAACGATCGATCGTTACGAGCAGATGTTCGAGTTGGACGCTGATTGTCGAGGAGGTTGACGTCGTGACTTGTTCGACCGGCTCGGCTCCGGCAAAGAGCGCGCTCGCATTTAACCGTTCGGGAAGCAGCCCCAACGTGATCGGCGCTCGGAACCGTGCGACGTCTACGGCCTGCGCCGGTGCGCTCGAAGAGGATGAACTCGATTGCGGAGCAATCCGGGCGGCTTCCATCATCGGTGAAGCGCGCGGCGCGGCTTCCATCATTGGTGAAACGCGCGGCGCGGTTTCCATCCTGAATTCGGGTGCCGGCACTTCGAGTTGCGCACGAGCCGCCGTTGTCGTTGTCGTTGTCGTGGCTGTGCTCGCCGGCGGCGCGCTGACGGCCGGCGCGACGGCCAGCGACCGCACCATCCAAAATCTGGTATCGACGATTGGTACTCGAACGGTCGCCGCCGTCGACGACGATGACGACGACGTCTGTGAGAAGTTAAATGGCTGCCAGTATCCCGTCGCGGAAGGGAGGGGCCAGTCGTCGGGCATGCAGGTCAGGTGCTGGTCGGCGGCCGGGACCAAGCTCTGTTGCGCCGCAGAAATTTCCGCGTCGACCACTTTCCATCCATCATCGTCAGCGCTTCCGGCGGGCGCGGCCTGCGACACCGCAAAGCTGTAGATGAGGCTTGCGGTCCCATAGCTTGCATCAAGCTCGAGCGCTGCCGCCGAGCCGCTCGAAATACTAACCGGATAGTCGAAGGTCTCCAGCCAGGTTTCCATCGCCGTGAGGTTGACGATGTTGGAAGTGCCTACCGGCTGCACGATATCGTCAGGCACGGGGAGCCCGCCCGGAAGAAAGACCAGGTCGCCGGTCGGAACGTCACTCCCGTACGCGCCGATCAGAGCCGATGCCAGCTCCTGACCGAGCGCTGCGAGTTGATCGGCGTCAGACGTGACGAGTGTTTATCCCGATTGGCCGGGCGCGCCGCCGCCTGCGCCCGGTGCACCCGTCATCACCTGCTGCGGCGCACTCGAGCTGGAACTCGAACTCGAGCTGGAGCTGGAACTCGAACTCGACGGTAAGTTGGGATCGTCAAGCAGCGGTGCTGCGGGCTGAATCTCGCCGACCCATCCGCAGATTTGCGAGCCGTAGAGATTGAGAGTTCCACCGTTGCCGCTCTTGGAGAAGCTCCAGCCGGACGTTGCCTGCTGGCTGGCGCCGAATGCCGAACTCTCTTGTTGTTGTTGGTGTTGTGCCGATCCGCCGATCCCGAACCACCCCGCGGAGCCGGCGACCGACATCGAGCTCGATTGCCCCGCACCGCCGGCTTGCTGATACGCATTGTTGAACGCGTCGCCGGCCTGACCCCAATCGTCGGCGGTAATAGAGACGTTGCGCACGATGAGAAAGCCTTTGGGAATCATCGGTAGGATCTTCTGGTCGTTGCCCACCTGCGTCGTGACGGAGCCGTCGCTGATGCTATTTTTCTTCTGGCCGACCAGATACCAGCCGCCGATATTCAAGATGTCCCCCAGAAGCCACGGACGATAGATCGTGGCGAGGAAAAATTCGATCGAGACCGATGCGCTCGACGACACGTCGGCATAGTGCGTCTGGCCCGCTTGTCCGGCATGTGCGGCCCACGCGTTCGACCCTTGAGCGTAACTGGCACTCGCGCTCGCGCTCACGAAACCAAAATTGAACCCCCCACTTCCGCCCGAGGACGACGACTGTTCGGTCTGCCAGTTGTTGGCAAAGCTGTTGCTTGCAGTTCCTCCTGCGGCTTGATACGCGGAGTTCGTCGCCGTAATCTTTTGAACGCCGAACGACTCGTCGGTGCTGTCCCACCACGATATCGGACTAATGTACGACCAAGGAACGTTGACGGAGATCGAGCCGCCGAGTTGGATGTCGTATGCATCGTACATCTGGCGCGCCATGGCGGCGAGCGCCGTCACGGCGCTTTGGCCCACGGTGGCGATCGTGTTGAGTGCGGCCTCGACTTCTTGTCTGCCCATGCTGTTAAAGTCGTTCAGCGCCTGCGTCACCGCATTGGCATAGGTCTCCGCCTCGACCGGCCACGCCTGTCCGGCGACCGGATTGGACATTGCCACCGCGTACGCGGCGGCCTGAGCGCCGATCGCGGTCGTCCAAGCTGCCCGATTGCGCTGGTACTGTGCGTACAGCGGCGTGTACCCGATGAAGTTGCCGTTACTGTCCTTGATGTAGAGCAGGTTTTGCGCGGCAGCCACCGCGTTGAGCACCGACTGCGAAGGCTGCTCTGTGGTCAGCGGCTGCATGCCCTCGATCACGGTGTAATACTCGGTGCTGACGTTTCGCTCGGGCCACTCAGCGGCGACGCCTTTGTTCGTCACCATGAGCATTTGGTCGACCAGCTGCGACGTGAACATCGCGGCTTGGATCGATGCCTGGAGCTGCTCATCGGGCCCCGGCGGAGGCGGCGGATAGACCGAGCCCGGGGGCCCCGCTGGAGCGGCCGCCGCGCTGCTCGAGGATGAGGACTGCGCCACAAATGTCCCCGTATCGCTAAAACTCGCCGACGAGTCCCCGCCTCCGGGAGTCCAAGGGTTGGCGAACATCTTGGGGTCAACGGGATAGCCGATGGGCATGTGCATGTAGATCGCGGTCTGGGAGGGCTTGCCGTCCGGCCCGATCAGGGAAGCGGCCACGTTCTGCTCGATTTGGTCCAGGGCGTTCAACATCGCCTGGGTGATCGCGCCGGCCGCATTCACCGACGATTGCATGGTGGTCATGACGTCCTCCGAGAGTGCGTATCGCGCGTGAATCTCAACGCGCTGGAGTGGATAAGGGACGCGTGGCCTTTGATAATAGCCCGGCAAACCCAACTAGGCAAGCCCCCCCGTCAAAGGGGGACCGGCCCGGGGCAAAGTGTGCTATTTTATGAGGACGTCAGAACGGAGAACCGTACATGAGCCAACAAGCACGACAGTACCTCGTCAGCAAGCTGTTCTTCCAGGACGATACCCAGAAGCCGGACCTGCTCAACGAGAACATGACGCAGACCGACTTGATCGCCTTGCTGGTCGAGCTCGTCAACAAGGGCCACCACATCGAGATTACCGCCGTCCGCACCGATCATAGCAACGACTCGGGCCTTGGCGAGCATTGCCACGCGAACGGCTATTGCGCCGACATGTGGCCGCTCTCGGGACCGACGGCGGGCGCCTACCTCGACGCGGGCGACGCATACTTCCAAAAGTTCTTGCAGGATGCGGCCGCCTCGCAATGGCTCTATCAAATCGGCCTCGCCGGTTCGGCCTACACGCCGGCCAACGTGGCGGCGGCCGGCTCGAGCGTCTTCCAGGATGACGGGGCCGACCACGTGCACTTAGGCGCACAGTAACCTCGAGAACGGAGCGAGCTTTCTTATGGACAACAGCGGACCACCCCGACCAATCTCCCAGCCGTCCATGCCGTCGCAGCCAAGCATGCCGTCGCAGCCAACCACGCCGTCGCAACCCACCATGTCGGCCGGCGCGACTGCGTCGTCGGCCTCGTCGATGTCCTCTTCTTCGTCCCAGTCGGCCGCCGCTGCGCCGCCGCCACAGGCGACGAGCGATGAGAATCTTCGCGAAGTGCGGGCGGATCTCGTCGGATTCATCGCCGATCTCCAAAACTTACAGAGTACCTACGGAGGTCACCGCGACGCCGCAATCGGACGATTTCAAGCGGCCGTGGCCGACCTCGGCCAAGCCTTAGCATTCAGAGGAGCGCAGCTGGGTACCCAGCCGGTCGACGACTGGACGGTTCTATCGATCGAGCACATCTCGCAGCGGCTCGTCGCGCTGCTCGATGCCGATGACAACGATTATGGCGGTCATCGCGCGGACGCCATTAACGCGGCCCAGGCGGCGATCAAGGAGTTGGCAGCGGCGCTTCAGCCATAGACGGCAAAGAGCTGGTAGAGGTCGAACGAGGTCGCGATTTCCGTCGTGTAATGGACGGAAGTGGAATCGTCGTACACGATGGTGACGGTCGGCGTACTGCCGCCCGTGGCGCGCGAACCGTACTTGACGGTTTCGACCCAGGTTGCCGGGTCGCCGCTAACTTGAAGCGTGCTCGTGGTGATGTTTTGAACCTTGGTCGAAACCTGCGTCTGCGTGCCGGTCTGACTCTGCCAGGAGGGCACGATGTGCGGGAAACCGCAGGTAAACTTCTTGTTCGAAGTCGGATCGGTAAACGAAAAGACGATGACGACGCCGTCATCCCATTCGATCGTGAGGCTGACTCCACTCGCTGTCTGCTGACTCATGTGATTTCTCCTTGCTTACGGAATTGGTGTTGGTAATGTGCTAGGAGGCGTCGGAGCCGTCGCCGTTGGGATCGCACCAGTTCGAGGTTCTCATCATCGCGCAATCGCGTTTTGCTCGATTGCCGACCTGAGCGTACCAGGCCGATTGAGAGAGGGCGACCGCTGCCTGCCCGAAGAGCGCGTGAGCGCCGGCCGTGTCGCCGGTGTGCAGCGCGTGGCAGGCCTGATCGATAAGACTGCGCGTGTTCGTAAAGCTCAGCCAGCCGGCGTCCCCGAGGTTGTAGATGAGATCGCAGACGACGAAGCGTCGTGCGTCGCTCATGGAGTCGAAGTGCGAGACCTGGAGGGACGCTCGAGCCTCGTCGAGCACCGGTGCAAACGAGTAGGTAAAAAGCGCGCTCACCTGTTGACTGGTCAGGGCGGTGCCGTTGAGAACCGCGTTGTAGTCGGCCCCGATGTTCGCGAGCGCCTGCCGCGCATCGGAACGATTGAGATTGAACCCGACACCGATCGTTGGATTCGGGGGCGATGCGGAGTCCATGTAGACGGTCGAAGAGTAACCCTCGTTGATGCCGATGCGCCGTTGCACCTCGGCTTCCCACTCTTGAAAGTTCATGCGGGCTCCTTAGTTGGGAGAAAACCTTATCGCATGATCACCGGGGCGTCAATGCACTTCTGTGAAGAACCGCTTGACGAGCCCGTCGCGCGGACTTACACTCGGGTTTACCTCGCTGAGTCGTCAAGCGAAGTGCAAGGGGGAGAACGTGGCGATATTCCAGCTGGCGCGTTGGCGTGGGCCCGTGCCGAACAAGAACGTGGGCGCAATGGTGCGGCCCTTTAAGGGCCTCGTGCTGCACATTCAGCAAGGGAACGAGAACGGAACGGACTCGTGGTTCCACAACCCGGCGTCGCAGGTCTCGGCGCATTTCGGCAATCCGAAGACCGGCGGGCTGGATCAGTGGGTGGACACGAACGATAAGGCTTGGGCGCAAGTGGCCGGCAACAGCGCCTGGATCAGCCTTGAAAACGAGGGTAACTCGGGAGACAGTTTGACGGCCACGCAGGTCGCAAATGCGGCGACCCTTCTCGCCTGGCTCAATATCACCGAGAGCGTTTCGCTGACACTCGCCAATTCGCCGACCGACTCGGGATTAGGATATCACGCGATGGGCGGAGCGGCGTGGGGCGGTCATACCGACTGTCCGGGGCAGCCGATCATCGATCAGCGAGCGGCGATCTGCAGCGCCGCACAAGCGCTCGTCATCTCGCCGACCGTAACCGGAATTTCGCCGGCCAGCGGCGCCGCCGGCACGAGCGTCGTAATCACGGGCTCGGGATTCACTTTTGCAAGCTCGGTCGGCTTTGGAAATACGTCGGCGACCCAAATGAACGTCGACAGCGACACCCAAATCACCGCGACCGCTCCAACGGGAAGCGGCACCGTCGACGTGGTTGTGACGACCATTGTCGGCACATCCGCGACCGGCAGCGCGGACCAGTTTTCGTATGGCAATGGATCCTCGAGTACCGGCGGGTCCTCAAGTAGCAACGGGTCTTCGAGTACCGACGGATCCTCAAGTGGCAACGGGTCTTCGGGTAACGGAACCTCGAGCGATGGGACCTCGAGCGACTCGACCGATGGGACCTCGAGCGACTCGACCGATGGAACCTCGAGCGACTCTAGTGATGGAACTTCCGGCTCCAATTGAGGTGGTGCGATGGCCTTTAACCCGCTGGGAAACTTCGATCCCTCGGCATCCGTCAACCCGGCCGTTCTTGCAAAAGCCAAGACCTTGTTGGCGTCGCTGCCCGCGGTCCCCGCAGGCTCGCTTTCGCGCCTCTATCTGCACTGGACCGTGGCAGCATTCGGGTGCACGTTCGCCGACTACAACGGCGAGGCCGACTTCGAGAACGGCGACTGGACGATGCTCGTGACGCACGACCCCCGCGATAATGCGGTTGGAGTTAACAACAATCCGCCGGCGTCACACACCTGGCATCGGAACACCGGTGCGGTTGGCGTTTCGATCGCCGGCATGAGCGGCGCGACCGAACAGAACTTCGGTCCCGATGCGGTCACATTGACCGGGCTCGAGCATCTCTGTGCCGCGGCGGCGGCGTTCGCAACGCGCTACGGCATCGACGCGCTCGGCACGGTCCAACAAGGCGAAACCCACGTTGACGACAATGGAAACCAGATAAGCACCGCGGGCGAGCACACGATTCTCACGCACGCGGAGTGCGCGACGATCGACGGCTACTTGTGCGGTTTTACCTCCGACCCCGACTGCCGCTGGGATCTCGGGTCTTTGGTCGCGCTGCCCGCCGGATCGTCGCTGACCAAGGAGATGGTTGCACAGTGCGGAGACGCGCTACGCCAGCGCGTGCACGCCTACAAAGCCGCACTCGGCGCTTAGCTCACGAGAAAAGGAATCCCATCACCAGCTGGTAGACCTCGCTGAAGTAAATGTCGGAATGCGATCCGGCAAACCCACCGTTGTAAAGGCCCGCACTCACGCGCGCTTTATGGACGGGCGTCAGGTCGGCAACGACGAGACGCGAGCCCGAGGGCACGCCGGCGAGCGTAAATCCCGGCGTAATTGAAATGGGCGCCGCGCCGCCAAAACTCGTTTGGGTGTTCTGCGAAGGACCGGCCGCACCGAGCGCGGGTCTCGGATTGCCACCGTGAAAGAGATTGGCGAGCTTCGACGCCGCCGGATACCAAGTCTGCAGCGCTGCGTCAAGCTGCGACGTCGTGAGCAGCATCCGAAGGTTCGCGATGCTGGAAATTGCACCGTAAATGTCGCCCGGCTCGAGATTGTTGTTATCCGTCGCCCCTTCGAGGAGGACGATGCGGAATGAAACGCTGGCCGGCATCGGGATCGTCCCGTTCGCTATGTCGACTTGAAGATCGTTGAGCGCGGCGCAGACGACTTTCGAGCCGAAGCTGTGCCCGAGCACGAAGAACCGCAGGGGCAACGGCGAACCGGCGCGGCTCGATAACATGAGCCGCAGCATCGCGTAGACGGCATTTTTCCCAACGGCGTCCGCCCGGTGCTCCATCGTGTAGAACGTAAAGAGCTGAAGATCGTTGAGCGGGCTGTTGGGATCTTCGGTTATCTCGGACGGCCAGTGAATTCCAACGCCGAGCGAATCCCGCGGAGGATTCGCCAGCGGTGACGGAGTTTGCGCGCCGGCGAGCAAGATCGACTTGGCCAGCTCGACCGAAAACCGATTGTACTCGTCGAGCGCGAGAAACGCGTCGGTGGACCAGCCATGCGAATAGACGTATACGTCTTCAAACCCAAAGGGTTGCTCCGCGATGGCTTCCGCGACGACGGTGGTCATGTTGGTGTCGAAGATGATACCGTTCTCGTTGATCGGTACCGTGATGAAATGTGACATGATCGCCTACCTCGAGGGAAGCCTTCGCTCCCGCCTGCGCCGTTCCGGCTCGCGCCATCGACGAATGTGTTAGACTAGAGCTCCGCCCCACTCCAACCCACCATTTCGCACGAGGCGGCAGAGCCTCACGGGAGGACCCGTGGCAGTCAATATCGCGGTTGCGGGCGATAATCTCGGCGCAATCGTCGTCGGCGATAACAACACGGTCGTGATCAACCAGCCCGCCGGCGCCGTCGTCCTGCCCGTGCAACCCGTAAAGACGACCCGCCGCGAAGGCTCTGCAAACCTGGGGCCGCGGCCGTTTCCGGATATCGTCGATCGTGTGGACGAGGACCGGCAGTCGCGAACGGCGCTCACGGCGGTGCCGCCGTCGTCCGTCGATGTATCGGGTCCGCCCGGAATCGGTAAGACCGCGCTGCTTCGCCACGTTTGCGGCGATGCCGGCACTCAAAAATCGTTCCCCGACGGAACCATTTACTTCGATGGCGCTGGGCAAAGCGCGAGCGACGTGCTGCAGCAAATATTCGAAGCTCTCTTCGAGACGGATCGGCCCTTCAAACCGGACGACACCGAGCTTCGCAAATTCTTGGCGCGGACGACGCCGCTCGTCATGCTCGACGGCTTCTTGGGCTCCTCCGCCGAGTTCGATCGGTTGCTCAATCTTGCCGCAACGACGACCTTCGCCGTTTCCGGGCCGCAACGGGTCCTGCTGGGCGAAGGTTGCTCGATAGCCCTCGGAGGGTTGCAGCCTGGCGACGCGCTGGCGCTGATGAGCCGCGAACTCGCGCGGCCCCTCGACCAGTCTGAAGTAATGCCCGCGCGCGCGATTTGCGCCGCGCTCGACGAAAACCCGCGCGACGTCATTCTTGTGGCCGCGCACGCTCGCGTCTACGGCGTACCCCTCACGCAGCTCGCCGAAGAAGTCCGTGCGGCGGACTCGCCGGAAGCATGGCTGGGGGACTTGATCCGCAGCAAGCTATCGGACCGCGACCGAGCCGCGCTGGCAGCGTTCGCGGCCGTGGAGTGCGCGCCATTGGACGATTCAGAGGTTGGCGCAATCGGCGGCGAACCAGCCGCGCAATCGCTCGAAGGGCTCAAGGATCGCCGGCTCGTCGACTTCGATGGCAAGCGCAATCGCGTACGCGCGGGCCTGGTCGCGTCCATCGCGATGTCGTTTCTCGGAATGTTGCCCGCGCAGGCCGCCGCGCAGTTTTTCTTGCATGCTGCCGCGCAGTCGCAACAAGCCACGCTGGTCGAACATTCCGATGCGATCCTCGGCGCGCTCAAAAACGCGGCGCTTTCAGGCAATCATGCTGATGTTATGACGCTCGCCCATCGGGCTGGTGACGCCGTCGCGCTTAGCGGCCGATGGGATCGCTGGCAGGAGATGCTCCAACAGGCGCTCGCGTCGGCAAAAGCAGCTCACGACTCCGCCGGCGAAGCCTGGGCGCTTCACCAGCTGGGCTCGCGCGCACTCGCACTCGGTGACGTCGCGGCCGCCCAAAGCGCGTTACAAGCCGCGCTGCACATTCGCACCGGTCTGGGCGATCCGAACGCAATTGCGGTGACGCAGCACAACCTCGAGTTGCTGGCCGCCCCGACGCCGGCGCCCTCCGCGCACGCCGAAGCGAGTGCGACGCGGTGGGGCTTGACGACTAAGATCGCCGTCGGAATCGCGTTCTTCGTTTTGCTCGGCTCACTCGGCGCCTGGGTGGCAGCACGACCTTCGCTCTCGTTGCACGCGGTTAAACCCAAAATCGCCCGCGGTCAGACGACAACACTCTGTTATACGGCGTCGCACGTCAGCAACGTGCGAATTAACGGCGTTCTCGCGACAAACGGATGCGTCGCCGTGCATCCGGCGCGAACGACGGTCTACAAAGTCGAGGCAACCGGGCTGCTCGGAATCCCGGTCGCTCAATCGGTCGTCGTCGTAGTAGCGCCGCCCCGCCCGAACCCGCCCGCACCGATAGCGACCGCTCCGATTCCGCAAAAGCATCCAACGCCCGCAGCCCCACCACCCGCGAAGACCGAGCATCCGCCGATTCCCATCTACCCTCGGCCGCCACGTCCTACGGCCCATCCGGTTCCAACGAGAACCCCGCATCCGGTGCCGACGAGAACCGCTCATCCTCTGCCGACGAAGACGAGACATCCCAAGCCCACATGCCCTCCGAACATCGACGTCGCGTACGATGTAGCCACGATCGATTGCCGTACGCCGCATCCGCGACCAACCCCCAAGCCGCCGCATCGCGTGCCGACGCCGACGCCGCAACCGCTGCGCCCCACACCGACTCCCGTTCCAACGAAAACCAGTCATCCCAGACCGACGTGCGGGCCGGCGATCTACGAGTACGAGGTCGGTACCGTCAGATGCCGCCCGCCGCACCCGCAGCCAACCTTCAACCCAGCGCGCGAGCCGACGCCGACGCCCTATCCAACCCGCCGCGTCCCGCCGAATCAGATTTACTACGGAGAACCCGGCTCGCCGAGCTCGAAACCCTACAACCCGTACTCGCGGCCGGCGACACCGCGCCCGACGACCCCGCGACCAAATCCCCCGCCAATCGATCAGCGAGGAGCAACACATGTCCGACGAACCAAATAAGAGCGTTTCCATTTCAGTTGGAGGCAGCAACTTCGGAGCACTCTGGTCCGGAGATGGGAACACCGTCGTCGTCAACGCCAAGACCGGAGTACCGACGACGCTGACGCCCGAGGAAGTGCGTAGCGTCGCAGACTCCATCGATCAGTTGCGCGATCGCATCACCAGCGACGTGCCCCCGGCTCAGCGGGACGAGGCCTTGCGCCAGGTCGCCCAACTGCAATCGGCCATCTTGCCGCAGCCCAAGGTGGGGCGAATGCAAGAAGTGCGCGATTGGTTCGTCAAGCATCTGCCCTCGATGCTGGGCACACTCACTAGCATTTTTGTTAATCCCATCGTCGGAAAGATCGTCCAGGCGGCGGGTGAAATGACTGCAGACGCGTTCCATAAACGCTTCGGCTAATTGGCGGGTGCCGGCCGGGGCTCGCCGAAGCTGAGGGGGCCAACTTGCTACTACACATCAGGAGGCACATGCGAACATCATCACGCGTGATTGCGTCGGCGTTGGGGCTGGCGCTCGCGCTTACTGCATGCGGCGGGCACAACTCGTCGCTTCCTGGCCTTCCGGGCAACGGCGCCGGCAGTGTCCAGTCACCCACGAACTCGACGCTCTCCGACAATCCATTGATTTCGATCCCTAAACTCTCCGGGGACCTCGCGTATACCGATGTAGGGCGGCATCCCGCCAACCAGAGGGTTCGGATTTCGATTACCTTGCGCTACAATCATCAAGCCGAACTCGATCGGCTCATTGCGAATCTCAGCGATCCGCACTCGGGAGCGCATCGCCACTTCCTCTCTGCAAAAGAGTTCAACGCCTATTACGCGGCCACGGCGCAGCAAGAAGGCAATGTCGTGAAGGCGCTCCAGCGCGCGGGCTTCACGATTACGAAACGCTACGCCAACCGCACGATCGTCGATGCGACGGCTCGAAGCTCGGCTGTCGAGCGTTTCTTCTCGACGGAAATCCACACGGTCCACCAAGGGAAGCACGGCGAACGCTATACCAACGTCAAGCCGGCGACCGTGCCGCCCTCAATCGCTGCCTACGTGCGTGATGTTTCGCTCAACAATTTGATCGTTGTGCGGACCGTCGTCGGTCAAGACGGCGTCACCACGCAGCGCACCGCGCCGCAGTTCCAACACGACGGGATGGGCCGAGTCCAAGTCCCGCTTGCTGCGGGCGGAATCAAGCCGCTCAGTTCCGGTATTACCAACGGCGGCTTCGAGACCGGCTCGCTCAGCGGTTGGATCAATGAGAGCACACGCAGTAGCTACGCGCAGGTCACGACGGCGCAAGCCCATTCGGGCTCGTACTCCGCGTTCATGGGGACGCTGGCGCCGCCGGAGATCAACGGCTGGGGTTCGATCGCGCAGCTGGTGACCGTTCCGAGCAACGGCGTGCTGAGCTTCTGGGTCTATCAAGGCTCGAACGAAGGACAGCTCGGCTACGGTACGCGGTACGCGTGGCAAGCAGGTTACCTCCTCAATCAGCGAGGCAGCATCCTCACCACGTTTTACAAGACGGTGAACAACACCAATGGTTGGGTGAACTACACGGTCAACTTGAGCGCGTACGCCGGGCAGACCGACTACATCTACTTCGGCTGCTACGGCGACGGCTATAGCGGAACGTACGTCTATCAATACGTCGACGACGTCGCCTGGGCCGGAGGTGCGTCGCCGTCGCCATCGCCGTCATCGTCGCCGACGGCGGGTCCGACGCCGACTCCAACCGCGAAGCCGACGTCAACGCCGGCTCCCACGCCGACTCCGACAACCTCACCGACCTCAACTCCCGGCAGTGGTTGCAACAACGCGACGCCCGATAACGGCCCGCTTACCAACTCTACGGGAACGCTCGCAACCGGCGTCGCCAAGCCGTTTGACTTTCCGGTTCAACACGGATGCAACGGAGCCGGTTATACCGCCGCCATCGCCATCGACGATCCGGTGAACGCGAGCTATCTCTCGACCTACTTGTCGGCCGCGCAGGTCACGCAAACCGGCACCGTCACGAACGAAGCCGTTGACGGCGGCGGCAGCGGCGACGATCCCGAGACCGACCTCGACGTTCAAACGATCTCGGGCCTCGCGCCCGGCGCGAACATCATCGTCTACGACATGGGTTCGCTCACCGATCAGCACATCGAAGATACCTACAACCAGGCGCTCAGCGACGGGAAGGCAACGGCCGTAAACTCGTCGTTCGGCGGTTGTGAATCGAGCGACGTGTCGTTCGCCGATGCGACCAACTCGATTGCCGAGCAAGGCGCCTCCGAAGGCGTCGAGTTCTCCGCATCCAGCGGCGACTCCGGAAGCAACGAGTGTAGCGGCAAGGGCGTCAGCGCGCCGGCGGGCGGACCGTACTTCTCATCGATCGGTGGAATCGACTTCACCGATACGAATCAGGGTGTGCTCGAAACCGTCGTCATGGGCAATGTCGACGGGGACTCCGGCGGCGGCGGCGTCTCGACGGTCTTCGCTCTTCCGAGTTATCAGAGCGGGATTACGGGGATGATCACCTCCGGCCGCAATCAACCCGACATCTCACTTCCGTTCTTCCCCGTGGCGGTCTACACGGGCGGAAGCTGGGGTGAGTACTTAGGAACCTCGTGGTCTTCTCCGGCCTCGGTGGCATTGGTCATCGAAGCCAACGAGCTCCACGCTAGCAAGCTCGGATGGATCGATCCGACCTTGTACAGCCTCTTTGCATCGACCGGCTACAGCGAGTACTACACGCCGTGCACCTCCGGCAACAACGGAGCGTACTCGTGTAATGCCTCGCAGTACAATCAAGCTGCCGGTATCGGCGCTCCGAAAGGCTGGGCGCTGGCCAACGCGCTCTAGATAGGAGAAGAAGTCGCGGCGGCGTTGTAAACGATACTCGCCGCCGCGATGTCTTCTACCGCAATGCCGACCGACTTAAAAATCGTCGTTGCATCCTTCGGCGCCGGTTTGGTTCCCGCGAAGATATCGCCGATCTCGGCGTAGATCGTCGCGCCGGAAAGAATCACGTCGCCCGATTCCTTGAGAACCGCTTCGCGAGAGTCGACGACGACGACGTTGTGCATCGCCTCGTCGTCGAGCTCGCGCCAGGTTGGGCGGTTGGCGCCGACGGCGTTCACGTGGGCGCCGGCCTTGAGCCATGCACCCTCGAGCACGGGCTGCTGCGAGTTGGTCGCGACCACGACGACGTCGGCGCCGCGCACCGCCGCTTCGGCGTCCATGGCGACGGCGCCGTGCTCCTGCGCGAACCTTCGAGCGTGCTCGGGCGCGCGGCTCCAGACGCGCACTTCGCCGAACTCGTGAACGTACGAAAGCGCCGCGAGGTGCGATGCCGCTTGCACCCCGCTCCCAAGCAGCGCCAGCACGCTGCTCTTGGCAGGCATGAGATATGTGGTTATCGCGGCCGAAACCGCGGCGGTTCGCATCTCGGTGATCGCGCGCCCGTCCATCGCGCCCAGCGGCTGACCGTTATCGGTGCGAAAGAGCAGGATCATCGCATCGTGGGTGGGGACGGCGCTGCCCTCGTTGACGGGATAGAAGCTGACGGCTTTCAGACCCATCATCGTTTGCGTGACGGCTGGCATGATGCCGAGGTAGCGCGCTCCTTCTTCGATGGTGATGACGTTGCGCACGGGCTGCACGACGCTCCCGCGAGAAAAGGCCGCCAGCGCATCTTCCATCGCGGGAATCAGCTGCTCCCAACGCAGCAAACTGCGAACCTGCTTCTCGTCAACGCAGAGCATGCTTTGGACGCGCATCGTGGTTGTGCGTGGCGCCTTCTGCAGCGGTCATCGGTGTGGAAATCGGGTGGGTCTTGAAATACTCGAGGGACCGGCGGATGTCTTCGAGCAGTCCGTCGGCGAAATCGAGGCTCGAGCCGTGCCGTACCAGGACGCGCATGACGATTGTGTCGGCGATGTTCGGAACCATGGTGTAGGCTGCGACTTGCCAGCCGCGTCCGCGCAGTCGCTCGGAGAGATCGAAGAGCGAATAACCCGCTCCGGCATTCTCGCGCATCGTCCAGGATACGGCCGGTATTCCGTTGGCGCTGTCGCCGTCAAAAAGCAGTTCGAACGGCCCCATTGCGGCCACGGCGCGAGCGATGTGCTGCGCGACGTCGTAACAGTTCTGATGAATGCGCCGGTAGCCGTCCATGCCGAGGCGTAGCATCAAATAGTACTGGCAGATAACTTGACCGCCGGGCCGGGAGAAGTTGAGCGCGAACGTCGGCATGTCGCCGCCGAGATAGTTGACGTGAAAGATAAGCCCCTCGGGCAGATCGGCCGCTTCGCGCCAAATCACCCAGCCGACGCCCAGCGGCGCCAATCCAAACTTATGCCCCGAGGCGTTGATCGATCGCACGCGCGCCAAGCGAAAATCCCACGAGATCTCCGGCCGTACGAACGGCGCGATGAATCCGCCCGACGCCGCGTCCACGTGGATGGGTATGTCGAGTCCGGTTTCGAGTTCGAGCTTATCGAGCGCCTCGGCGATGTGTGCGACAGGTTCGTATTGACACGTGAACGTAACGCCGAGAGTTGGAACGACGCCGATGGTATTCTCGTCGACGCGTGCAATGACGTCCTCGGGCGTCATGCCCAATCGGTCGCGCTCGAGCGGAATCTCCCGCAGCTCGACGTCGAAGTAACGCGCGAATTTGTGCCAGCAGACCTGCACCGGACCGGTCACGATGTTCGGCTTGTCGCTCGGTTTACCGAGTTTCGCGCGCCGTTCGCGCCATTTCCACTTCAGCGCCAGGCCGCCGAGCATCGCGCCTTCGCTCGAACCGGTCGTCGAGCATCCAATTGTCGTCCCGGCCGCCGGCGAATTCCAGAGATGCGCGAGTAGATGCACGCAGCGGCTCTCGATCTCCGCTGTCGCCGGATACTCGTCCTTGTCGATCATGTTCTTGTCGAGGCTGAGATCCATCAGCCTGTGGATGGCGTCGTCAAACCATGTCTGACAAAAGGTCGCGAGATTTTGACGGGCGTTACCGTCGAGCATCAGCTCGTCGACCACGAGCTGCAGCGCCACGTCGGGGCGCAAGCCCTCCGCCGGTACCCGGTGTTTGGGGATCGTCGCTTCCATGGCGCGCGTCGCATAGACGTCCGTCTCGGCGGTATCGCGCGGGTGTCTTTGCCGGTGCAGGGGCACGACGAGCGGTTCGATTAAGAGGTTTTTTCGCCTGCGCAGGTCGGCAATTCATCGCTGAATCTCATGCGACGTGGGAAACCGCGTATGCGCCGATGAACGCGATGCAGCCTATAAGAAAGGAAATATGATATGGCGAAAATTGTAGTTATTGCGAAATGCAAAGACCAAGCGAAGTGGGAACAGGGCTTTCGAAGCCACGGCGATCTCTTCAGGAACGATTACAAGGTCACCAAGCCGATAAGCTACGGAATGGGCGAAGACAATCACGTCATCGCCTGTCTTGAACCCGCGGACCTATCAGCCGCGCTGAAGGTTCTAGATTCGCCGGCGACCCACGAGGCGATGGAGTCTGACGGCCTCTTGCGGGATACGGTGAAGGTTTTTGTTTTGGACAAGGAGCTTCGCCTTTAAGCCCGATCGCTGGCGTGTAGCCGGCGCAGCCAACGGCGACACGCGACGACCGCCCAGACCGCTTCGATGGCGCCAAATGGCCAGGTCCCCGCAAGAAATCCGTATGCCGACGCTGCCACACATGCAAAGGCAAACGCCAGCGTGAAGCCGGGCGCGCGATCGTCAAGAGCATAGAAAATCATCATTGAGGCGACGGCGCAGGCACCGAAGAGCGTCAAGGTGGTCACGTGCACCTCTTTCGCTCGGCCTGCGCCGATCGCTTCTGCGACGGTTCATTACGAACTGAAGCCTACCGTCGCTCCTATTGGTTGATTGAGACCATTCGTTATGGTCACCGTGGAGGTGTGCCCTGTCAAGTCGATGACGGTAACGTAGCCGGGTGCACCGGTGTGAACCGCGGCGCTCGGAATCGCTAACAGCTGCTGGTCGATCGTGATAAAAAGCGGTGTAGCAAACGTACCGGAAACCTTGCCTTGATACGTCCAGCCCCCAGTGGCGTCGGAGTAGATCGCTATGTCGTTACCGCAGGGATCGGCCGCGTAAAGAAGTCCGTTTGCATCGAAGGCCAGTCCCCAGGCTTGCTGGTTGTTTGACAGGGTTATTACCCGCCAAAGGGTCGGCATAAGGTTTTCACCGACGAGAGGATCTTGAGTCGCGGGACACGCGCCCATGGGAGGATTACCGGTCATCGCACTAGCGGAAACGAAGAACTCCGGAGATTGTAGGCTCGTGTCTACAGCGATGCCTTCGTTGGGTTGCGACTCATTTTCGATTCCGGCGATACCGAGCGTCGGCGTGCCATTACCAACCGCATATTCGAAAACTTGCTGGGAGTATCCATTGGCCGAGTTTCCTTGGTCCGCGACGTACAACGTGCCATTGGCAACTGCGACGTCAGTGGGATGAGCGAGCCCAGTCGAGTAGGTTTCGACCAGCGACGTTCCGCCCGGCGCGAACTCGAGTACGTTGCCGCCGTTGCCGTTGGCCACGTAAACGTTGCCCGATGAATCGGTGGTAACGCCTGAGACGTCGACGAGGCCCTGTGTGATCGTCCGGATGGGAGCCGGGTTTTGCGCTCCCTCGGTATAGACGAGCAGGTCCGAAGCGCCTTTCTTGGTGTGGTCGGAGACGTACACGTATCCACCACTCGGCCGCAGACGGGCGCGGTCGCGCTTCGACCGGACGTCCGGACGCACCAAGGGACGGGACTGCGTAACCTGCTGCGGCGCCGGCGCCGCGGTGGTCGGGATCAGTTGTGAGGCGCCGCTGCTGCAGCCGGCGAACGTCACCGCGGCCGCGCAAAGGCTTGACAGATAGCGGGCCGGACTTGGGATGCGTTTCACTCGAGTGCTCCTTCGCAAACACGCAAAGGCAGATGCCCTTGTCGTAATGCGATGGTGCCTCGGAGGGGCTATGCGCGGTAACACACATCTGCACGACCGACGTGCACACTTCGGGGGCCCAATTTGTGTGAGCCCAGCGCTCGAAGGAGCCTAGGCCGCGACGGGGGCTGGGAGGGGGTGAGGCCTAATGCAATAAGCCCGAAACGATGTTAACGACCAGTGCCAGGATCGCGGTATTATAGCCGAACGAGATCATGGCGTGGCCGAGGGCCAGGCGGCGGATGATCCGATCCGTGATTTGCACGTCGGAGACTTGAAACGTCATCCCGATGACGAACGAGAAATACGCGAAATCGAGGTAGTTTGGATCCGCGCCTCCCGGGAAGGTGAGCCCGCGGTCGCTCTCCTTATTCCGGTCCCGATCGCCGTAGTACAGATGCGCGTAACGGAACAGAAAAATGGTGTGGATCAGCAGCCATCCCAAGATGACGGCGCCGAATCCCAAAGTATAAACGATCGCTTCGTGTTCCGGAGTGCGGTCGCGAGGACCGCGGCCGAGCATATCGAGAGCCGCGACGAACCCGAAAACCGCCGCCGTAAGCGTGACGACGAAGACGGCATCTCGGCCGGGGTCTTGAGCGGCGGCGTGCGCTCTCGTAGCCGAGACATTCGTGCGCAACGCGACGACCCAATGGCAAGCGAGCAGCGCGAGAGCGGCCGCGTCGTAGACCGCGACGACGCGTACCATCGGCGGGAGCCAGTGTGGAGTGAAGAGTACGAGCGCCGCTGCTACAACCGCGGCGGTCGCGATGGACACGGCAATCGGTGCGAGCGCGCGACTCTTCATGGAGCGTGAGCGGCCGCTCGATATCTAGTGAGTTGCTAGAGCAGCAAACCCAGCGCCGCGGCGGCGTCTTCCTCGCGTTTCGGCTTGGGGCCGGTTTTCGTGGACTCGCCGAGAACTTGCTCTTCAAGCTCGTGGGCTCGGTCGAGGTTAAGCAATCGCTGCACTCGTATTTCGGCGATGAGGTCGGCGTTGGTCATGATGTCCTTTCGAAACCGAGTGCCTCAACGGATCGGCGCTCAGCAAGTGAGAGACTAAGCGCTCAATGATGTCCGGAGCTCTTCAAGTATAGCACCTGTGAGGCTTGCGGTCCACGAAACGTTGCACGGAGAGCGGATTTATGAGATAATCCCGCCATCGGCTCAAAGTGCGCGACCTCTCAACGCAATTATCCTCGTCTATCGAGCATCAACCCCTCACTTGAGAGGGTTGATTCTTTACGTGCTCCAATGGCAGCGGCTCCGGCCGACTTGGCCCGCGAGCGCCGCGAGAAGCAAAGCGCTCGAGCCCTTGCCGAAAAAAGGAGAACGGTCCCATAGCTGTTCGCAATCGAAAACGCAGAACTACTTCCCGCCCACCCAAGGCCAAGACTTCCCAAAATACAACGAAGGAAGCTCCGCTCGAGGTGTTTGGAAGCATCAAACAAGTTTTCCCGAGCACGACGTTTTCAGTCGAGCTCGATAACGGCCACGTGGTCCTCGCGCATATTGCCGGGCGCCTGCGTCGCCATCGCATCAAAATTCTTCCCGGAGACCGTGTCGAGATCGAGATCTCGCCCTACGACTTAACGAAGGGCCGCATCGTCTATCGATATCGTGCCGGCGAAGAGCGCCGGGCCTCGCAAAGGTCCGAACAACAACCACCTTAAGATTTAGGAGACCCTTTCGTGTATACCGATCAAACCCTAAACTGTCGCGATTGCGGCCGTTCGTTTACGTTTACCTCAGGTCAGCAAGAATTCTTCGCCAGCAAGGGTTTCGCAAACAAACCCGGCCGCTGCGATGACTGCCGTGCGGTTAGCAAGGGCGGCGATTCAACTCGCAGCAGCTCTTTCAGCGGCGGTAGCCGCCGGGAATTATTCAAGGCGACGTGTGGCCGGTGTGGCGGCGTTGCGGAAGTTCCATTCGAACCGCGGGCCGGAAGACCGGTCTATTGCCGCGACTGCTTCTCATCGCAGCAAGCCTATCGCTAGGCGACGCGCTGCTCGTCAGTACGTTCCGTAATATTTCGACGTAAGTCTGAACTGGCCCGACGAGCAAATCTCGACGATCTGTTCGTTGCTCAGGCGCCGGAACGTCTTGCGGCCGTACTCGAATTCCTCACCGGCGTCCGTTGCGTCATAGCGCGCTTGGGCGCCGGGATTCAATTGCGGCCGCTCCTGTAGCGTCTGCTTTTTGAAGTTGACGCGGTAGGCGAGGTCTTTTCCGAAAAGCACGACCTCGCCGCGCCCGTTGGCGTAGCCGCCATAGACGGGTTCGGTGGATTGCGAAACGTCGCGACCGCTCGCCGCTGCGCTAATGGCGAGGAGGGCAACGGGCAGAGTAGAGGTCGTCACAAAACGTTACAACGCGCGATCGTCCGCAAAGGTTGCATTACCTAGGCTTTCGCCACCAGCCCTTACGATGCTTTTAGGCGCCGTTCCACCGACCGCAATTGGCGCGAACTTCGGGATCGCCCCATAAGAACCGGTGTATCGTTCTCCGGAATAAGTTCGGACGAATCCTCAAACGCGCGCCCGCTTGCACGAGTGCCGCGAGCAGTTTGAACGTGAGGCTCGGGCCGAGAAACGTCAAGATGCCGGCGGCAGCGTTCTGCTGCCTTTGCGTGGCTGCGACCGATGGGCGCCGCTCCGCCTCAATCGCACGTGCCGCGTCGTCGAGCGACTCACCGGCGCGTACCGCGCGCGCGAGGTGTCGCGCGCTCACGACGGCGTCATAGATCGCCACGTTGATGCCTTGCCCGCCGGCAGGTGACATCGGGTGTGCGGCATCGCCGATCAAAAGTAGGCCCGGCCGTACCCAGCGTCGTGAAGACTGGCTCACGACCGGTAGGAGCGCAAGGCTCTCCCAACCAGCGAGCGTCGCTCTGATGGAGTCGCTTAGCTGATGCGGCACGTGACGTGCGATATGCGCGACGCATGTGCTAAAGGGGCGGCCTCTGAGACTCGCAAATGCGCCTTTACGTAAGAACCATCCGACCTGCATACGGTTACTGCGACTCGGGAACGAGACGAATAGCTCACCGCGTCTGATGCGAACGTGAACGCGATTCGGCGCGCCGGCCGGAATGGGCGTAGAAAACCAAAGAAGGTCGAACGCTACGCGCTCGCCTTCTAACTCTATTGCTGCCGCTCTGCGGACGGCCGAAAATCGCCCGTCGCACGCCACGGTAATCGGCGCGCGGATTGCGACACGTTCACCGTCGTGCAGATGCCCACGCACGCCGACGACGCGGCCGTTCTCCCATATCAACTCGCCAACGGAGCATCCCATGGTCAGCCTGAATTCGGGACGTTTGACCGCTTCCTCCGCGAGCATCTCGAGGAGCTCTCGTTGCGGAACGATCGTAATGCCTCCGAGTCCCTCCGCATTGGGGACCCCAGAAAATTCGAACGTCACTCGCCTCCCTTCAATCTCCGCGCTGACGCCGGTCGGGAACTCGTTTCCGAGCGATAGGACGCGCTCTCGCAGTCCGATGTCATCGAAGATCCGCATGACTCCAGGTTGCAGTAGCTCACCGCGAAACTCGCGAGCGAACGTCGTCGCTTGCTCCAGCACGACGACGTCGATGCCGCTTCGGCTTAGAAGAAGCGACAGAACCATCCCGGCCGGCCCCGCCCCAACCACGATCACTTCTGGGTCGTTCACAGCGGATGTAACGATTCGCGCATGCTCGGCGCCGGCATCCTTGGAGCCGCGCGGGAAACGTCGGAGGCGGGGCGAAAGCGCGCGATTCCGGCGAAGGCCGGCGTATGAAGGAGGAAACCATGGCTCGTAAGTTCATCGACTGTCGAGAGCATCCGAGCGAGACCCAGTGCACGATCGCGATCTCCGCGGATAGCGACGACGAGGTGATCGAGGCGGCATGTCAACACGCTGTAGCCGTTCACAAGCACGCCGATTCGCACGAACTGCGGACGATGCTACGTTCGGCCGTGAAAGAGGGAAGCCCGGCCTAAGCGGAATCGCGACGCGATGTTCAGCGCGCTAGCCCCGGACCAGGAGCGGCTGCTATCGATGAGCCGGCAACAGCTCGACGATCTGTACCGCTCCAGTCCGGCTGGCCCCGTTCCCAATGGTCGCGCGCGCGGCCTCGCAATCGTCTCTCCCGGGACGGCGTACGGTAAAACCATCGCCGAGGCGATTCGGCTTTTTGGATGGCAGGGCAAGACGTTCGATGCTGCGCGCGGCGTCCTGCTCAATCGCATCTCGCCGTTTCACATCAATGCGATCGCCGCCAAAGTCTATCCGGCGCCGAGCTTACTCGACGACAAGGAATGCATCGTGCTGGACTATTCACGGACCTCGACGCTCGCGCACTGGATCCGTGATGAGATACGCAACGTCGCGCCCGGCCTTTACCTCGGCTTCGCTTACTGGAATAGAATGCGGTTGATCGGTTTCAGCCTCGACTTCAGCGGTAATCGCTAGGACGGATTGGAATGCCGCCACAAAAGCTGATGCTGATCAGGCATGCTGAAAAAGAACCCAGTGACGGGCCGCCCCCCTATGGCGTCGACGCGCAAGGTAATCAGAACCAACACTCCCTAACTCCGCGCGGCTGGCAGCGGGCGGGGGCGCTGGTGCCATTTTTCACCGAAGCGTGGGCTCGCTGCATCGAGCCGCCTGACGCGATCTATGCTTCCAAAGTTAGTGCCACGATTATCATGGTTGACGGTCACGACATTTCCATGAGCTTACGGCCTGCGCAAACGGTAACGCCGTTGACCGATGCGATCGGCCCGGCAAAGGGACTTCAAACGCCATTTTCCGTTGGGGAAGAGGCGCAGTTGGCCCAAACGATTCTCGCCCTTGAAAATGGGATCGTGCTGGTCGCCTGGGAGCACAACCACATTCCGATCATTGCGCAGGCGTTCTCGAGCAAAGCTCCGGCGACATGGCCCGGCTCGCGCTTTGACGACGTGTGGGTCTTCACGCGTTCGAAGAGCGGCCGTTATCGATTCGACGAGATCGCACAATCACTCCTCAGCGGCGACCTGCCGCCCTAGGCTTCCCTCACTTGGCGCTGCCGAGGTTCTCGATTCCATAATGCTTGAATGCTACGGCGATTACACGGAGTACGTTTGACCGGTCTGCGATCCTTCGATGCTCTTTGCATAGGCGAGGGCGACGCGCCGTGCTGCAACCGGTTCGAAGCCGCGAAAGTAAGGCCCAAAGGAGTCCATCGACTCCTCGAGGACCGTCGGACTGACCACGTTGATACGGTGGCTGGGAAGTTCGATCGCTGCGGCGCGCACGAAGCTCTCGATCGCGCCGTTGACCATCGAAGCCGAAGCGCCAAAGCGAATTGGATCTCGAGAAGAATTCCGGAGATCAACGTAAACGAGCCGCCGGGTTCGACGAATTCTCGACCCACGAGTACGAGGTTCACTTGACCCATCAGTTTGTCGCGCAATCCAATCTCGAACTCCTGCGGAGTCATCGACTCGAGCGGACCGAAGTGCACGTTGCCTGCGGCACACGCGACGGCCCCGACCTTCCCAACTCGGCCGAACAGATCGCGCACGCTCGCGAGGTCCGCGATGTTGACGCGAACGTCGCCGCTCGATCGGCCGGCCGTCACGATCTCGTGGCGCTGCGAGAGCTCGGCGGCGACGGCTTTGCCGATCGTGCCGTTTCCACCCACGATGACTACCTTCACGACAAGAACCCGTCGAGCGCGCCAAGCGCTTGCGGAAGATCCGCGCGACCGTAGCCAAATCGGAGGTGCTCGTCGCCGGCCTCAAAGATCGTGCTGGGGAGAAGAAGCACGCCGGCGCGTTTTGCGAGCCGGGAACAGAACTCCTCGCTGCTGCCGCCGAGAAAACGTGGGAAGGCCGTCGTTCCCGCGCGCGGCCTCGTCCATTCAAAAAGCGCGCAGCGGCGCGCGAAGAACTCGTCGAGACGGTCCAGATTACCTGCGACGATCCCGCGGACGCGTGCGAGGAGTTCTTCGCTATGATGCAGTGCCAGCTCCGCGAGCAATTCGTCAGGAGCACTGTTGCAGATCGTGAGGTAATCCTTGAAGGCCGCCAGTCGATCGTAGAGCGCGCGGTCGCGCGTCACGATCCACCCGATGCGCAGACCGGCTAGTCCATAGGCTTTCGAGAGGCCTCCGAGCGAAATGCCGCGTTCGTACAGATCACAGACGGCCGGAATGTGCGCGGCCTCACGCTCGAGGCCGCGATAGACCTCGTCACCGAAGAGCCAGAGGCCGCGCCGGCGCGCGACCTCTACCACGGCGTCGATCTGATTGCGATCGAACGGATAGCCGGTCGGATTATTCGGCGTCGTCAGCACGATGGCTCGCGTCGCCGGCACGATGAGGCGCTCGAGTTTCTCGACGTCGGGCGAACCCTCGGCCGCCAAGTCGGAATGCCATCGGGTAACTTCGGCGCCGATAGCTTCGGGGATCGAATACTGCGATTGATAGGCTGGGAACTGGACGACGACATGGTCTCCGGGTTGCAGCACGACGTTCATAAACGTAAAAATTGCTTCTTGCGAGCCGCTGTGTACCAGAACGGCCTCGGCGCCGGCGTGCTCGTAGAGTTGTGCGATCGCGCGGCGCAGGCCGGCGCTTCCACGCGATTCGGTATAGCCGAGCCGCAGCTGTGCGAGGCGCGTATCCGATCCCGGTTCTCGTGCGAGAACATCCTGAATCGGCATCGACTCGGCATCGCTGGCACAGAGAAGATAGCGTGTGCTGAACTCGTAGCGTGCAAAAAACCGCTCGAGCGCGAACGGCGGAAAGTTCAAACCTAGCGTTGGGCGCCTGAAAGCCGGCGCGACATCGTCACGCTGATGTGGTTGCCGCGGTTCTCGAGACGCTCGATTCTCACGTCCGACGCGAGCTGCTCGACGATGAAGAGCCCCCGTCCTCGTTCGCTGAGCACGTCCTCGGGCAACTTACGGTGTTTGGCAGCCGTCAGCGGGGGTCCCGAATCGATGACGTGTAAGATGAGTGACTCGTCGTTCAGGTCGACGGAGATTTCGACGGGACCCGGGGCGTGGCGAACGACGTTGCCCAATAGCTCTCCGAAAACGAGCTCTGCCGTGTTGATGAAATCCGCGTCGCTTTGTACGTCGTTTAAGAACTCCACGAAATGTGAGCGCGCATCGATGGCGGCCCGCGCATCGTCAAGAGAGAGGTTCCACGCTCGAGGTTCGCACGGAGTTTCACCGATAACCCATTCGCGGCGACCCTCTCTCAATCCGTCTGGCGCAGCGCACCGTGCATCGTACGAAACTCCTCGCTAAAGCGCGGTGGCCTCGGAAGCTCTTCTCGAGGCGTTCGTCGTACCAGTGGCATGTGCAAGCCGGATCATCCGAGGAGAGTTAGTTACGCAATCCGCTGCCCCATTGATTGCAACGATGTAGAAAAACGACAAATATTTACCTTCGGGCATGGGACCGCGGGTGAGGCCGAGCTCGCCGCGCTGATTCGCCGCGAAGGCGTGCGGGCCGTCATCGACGTGCGCAGCGTTCCCAAGAGCCGCATTCATCTGCACGTCTGGGCCGAGCGGATGGCGCAGTGGGTGCCCGATCTCGGCGGCGCGAGCTACGAGTGGCGGCGCGAGCTGGGGGGATTTCGAAAGCCACGCCCCGATAGTCCCAACGTCGCGCTACGGCATCCGTCCTTTCGCGGCTACGCCGACTACATGCAGACGCCCGCCTTCCGCGCCGCTCTCGACGCATTAGTAAAGGACGGCGAGCAGGAGCCGACCGCAGTCATGTGTTCGGAGACGCTCTGGTGGCGATGCCACCGCCGTCTCATCGCCGACGCCCTCGTGCTGCTTCACGGCGTGGAGGTGCGGCATCTCATGCACGCGGGCGCTCCCCAGACGCATCGCCTGACGCCGGGTGTGCGCGTCCTTCCCAGCGGCACGTTACAGTACGATCTTGTCGAGGAATGATCGCGATCCGTGTCACCCTGGCCCAATTTTTCCCGAAATTAAACGCGCGGTTTCGCCCGGGTCTTCACCGTCGTCGAGCGTAAAGGCGAGCCGGCGGAATCGCTCGTCTCGCGTTTCGATGACGAGGCAATCGCTGCGACCGTGGACGTCGCAGAAGATCATGCCGTCCTGCGCTGTGAAGATGCCGCCCGTCATGAGCGTTCCGGCTCCCGTGCCGAGCAGCCGCCATTCCAATTGAAGATCCTGTAGCGTGCTCGCGTACGCGCCGGTTACGTGCGAGAGCGGAATGTTAAAGTCGCCGTGGAATGAAAAGATTGCCTCGGGAAGGGAGAGGCGAACGCTCAGGGTTCCACCGTCAAGGGTTACTCGAGCCACCGCTGCTGCGTTCGCCGTTCGGAAGGTGGTACATGCTGCGCAATCGCTTGCAATCGTGTCACGGCTTTCGCAACGTTCGTCGCCGCGCGGGCCGACGCTCCCAACCAAGATGCGCAAGCTGCTGCGCTGCTCGCCAAGCACCGCGCTTTCGTGGGGTGGCAGTTCGGCGACGGTACGTTCACGAGCATGCGCATTACCGGGAACATTACCGACGAAAAAGGCGACGCGACTTCGACGTTCGTCATGCTCTCCAAAGGCCTCGTGTACCACAATTCGTACACGGCGACGGATCTCGGTAACCTCACGACACACACCGGCTTCACCGGCAATCTCTTCTGGCACGCGGACGTCAACGGCTTTACGACGCCGGTCTACGGCGGCTACGCCAAGTACTTGGCCTCGTTCACCGTTCTGCAGCAAGAGGGGACGACCGAGCTGCCGGCGAGTTTTCGCGGAGAGAAGACGGTCGATGGGAAATCGGTCGGCGTCGTGCGCGTGACGCTTGCGAACGGCGATCCGATCGACTGCTACGTCGATCCGCAGACCGGCGCATACGTCCAGGCAACCATCGATCCCGACGGGTCCTACGATACGACGATTCACATGCTCTCGTACCAGCAGGCGGCGCCGGGCAAGAAGATGATCGCCGCCTACCGCATCGGCAATTCGAAGTCTACGTTCAACTATTCCGCGTTCGAACCGAATCTCGCCGTTTCCAGCGATGACCTGCATCCGCCGGCACCCACGGCGTCGTGGACGTTTGGAAACCAAACCGCATTCCCGATCTCGTTGACGCGAAATCGGTTTCTCGTCGACGTCGCGGTCAACGGCGTGCAGGGCCGCTTCATTCTCGACACGGGAGCGACGGCGATCGTTCTCGACGATCAATTTGCCGATCGCGCAAAAGTGCCGGCCCTAAAGGAAGCAGCGAAGCATCCACAATGTACGGGAGCGTCAAGACGCGAGCGCGACGCGTGGATACGCTCGGATTCGGGAGTTCCACTCTCCATAACGTGGTGGTCTACTCCGAGGATTTTCGCAATCGCGATTTTCGTGGGCTCGACCGTCAGGGATACGACGGTCTCGTCGGTTTCGATCTCTTTGCCGGCGCAATCGTGAAGCTGGACGTCTACGGCTCAAAGATGACGCTCCTCGATCCGTCAACCGACCTCTCGGGCGTTGGGGGCTTGCCGTTGCTGGTCGACCTCTCGGAGGGGGTTCCGGCGATCCCCATGATGCTCAACAAGACGATCGCGGTCAACGCGTTGCTCGACACCGGAAATCCCGGGATCGTCTTCATGAGCCTGAATCTCGCGAGGAAGCATCACCTGTCGATATGGGCGCGGGGCTGCGGCAATCTCGAAAGCCTCACGATCGGGCCGATCGCGTACGCCGGCCAAGAGGTCTGTCTCTATGGATTTCCGTCGAACTACATGCTGCTCGGCTTCGATTTTCTCAAACACTTTGACTACGTCTTCGATTATCCGCATGGTCGGATGTTCATGACGCCGAATAAGAACTGACATGTCAAACGATCGCCTCGAGTTCAATCGCGCCGCCTTTTTGGCTGGCTCCGCTCGCTGCGATGAGCGCAATAGCGCAACGTGCGGGTGCCGCCGTCCCGGTGGCCTCCCCGCCGGCCGGGGCCGAGACCTCGGCGGAGCGCCTTCTCGGACGCTTGATGGCCGGGAACAAGCGCTTTGTCGATAACGACTTTCCGGTACCCAATCGGGTCGCCGAGAAGCGCGAGTTGCTCACCGAAAGTCAGGCGCCCTTCGCGGCGATTCTGGGCTGCTCCGACTCGCGCGTCATCCCGAACCTGATCTTCGTTCAAGGAATCGGCGATTTATTCGTCGCGCGGGTCGCTGGAAATTATCCGGACGATCTCGTGACCGCGTCGATCGAATACGCGATCGAACACCTCGGAACGAGGCTCGTTATGGTGCTCGGTCATCAGAACTGCGGCGCCGTCAAGGCAGTCTACTCGGCGATCGAAACGGGGAAGCCGCTCCCCCCGCATCTTTCGACGATCGAACGGCTCATGAGCCCCGGCATCGAAAGCGTCGTGCGAGCGCACGGCAGCGCAGAGGCGGCAGTCGAAGCCAACGTCCGCGCGGCGGTCGCGACGCTTCGGGCAACGTCCCCACTGCTAAGCGACGGCGCGAAATCCGGCCGCCTGCTCCTCGCCGGCGGAGTCTATTATCTCGGAAGCGGCGAGGTCCGGCTCCTCGACTAACGCGGAGCCCTTTCGCTCAGGTCCCTTCGTCGGCTCCGGCGTGGAAGACGAACTTCACGATGAGGCGATTGAGCGTGGCGCCGGCGGCAGGGCTTCCGTAGTTGACGTACAGTTCGTTGCCCGACGAGAATCGCTCGTGGAACCCGAGCGCGAGGTTGTTGCCGATCTGCGTTGCGAAGCCGCCGTATCCGTTGATGTCGCGCAGTTCCAGGCTCAGCGTGCTCTCGCTGCTGACGTTGTAGCCAAGCGAAATCCGGCGCAGCCATTGTGAATCGAGAACGCCGTCGGAGAACGCGCGCTCGTACGTCCCATCGTACTCCAAGCCAAGGGTGAACCGGCGCCAGAGCGGGCGGCTCGTAACGATCGTGAAGAGATGCACGTAGTCATCGCCGAACGGACCCCATGAATAGTTGACGTCGATTGGCGTCGGGGTGCCGTCGCGATAGCCGACCGGGATCTGATAGAGATCGTACGGCTGCGTCACGCCGTCGCGGTAGCACGGATAGCCGGTGAAGCTCGACGTGAAGAGAATCGGTCCGCTGCAGTCGGGGCCGGCCGGGATGCCATACGAGCGAAGCTGTCCGACGGCTTCGCCCGCGCCGTCGAGCGAGAACTGGTCCTTGAAGACGGCGCTGACGAAGTACTGCACGTCGGCCTGATGCACCGCACCCGATTCGTCGAGAAAGCGATCGGCGGTGAAGAAGAGCGTATAGTTCTTGATCGCCGGCGTCGCGCCGGCGAAGTCGGTGTAGAACTGCGGTCCGCGAATGTCGGAGTTCGCGGTGTAGCCGTCGATTGGGTCGTAGTTCGGCGAGATGTCGAGGTAGCCGCCGTTCAGCTCGAAATTCCCCTTATGCCGATCGATAAAGAATTGTGTGAGATCCGCATGGCCCTGCGGAACCCAGCTTCCGTTTTCGAATGAGTAATCGAAAAAGTAAATCATTCCGTTCTGGAGATTGCGCGCTTCGAAGCCGTCCTCGATCGTATCGTCGTTTCCGGCAATGCTGTGGTTTGCAAAGACGCCGTCGCTCCAATAGGTGAACGTCGAGCCCGGAACGGAATGCTGGAAGCCGTAGGCCTGATCGCTGAACGTATTGTTCGTGGTCTCGTCGTAACCGTGGAACGTCAACGCGCCGAAGGCATCTCCGTCGAAAGTACCCTCAACCTTAGCCCCGCTGTCGAACGGTCCGACGGATGGAGAGTAGAAGACGAGATACGGCGCCTGCACGTTCGTTCCGGCCGGCGCGCGAACGCTCGAATCGGCGTTGATATAGGCCGCGCCTTGCGAGAAGAACGGCCGGTACTCCACGAGCTGACGTTGGAACTCTTGCGGAACGATCGTCTGCTGATCGATCTCGACGTTGGAGAAATCGGGATTGAGGGTGCCGACGAAACGGATCGTCGGCGTCAGCGGATAGCTGACGTCGCCGCCGAACGAGCGCACGTTCATCGGCAAGAACGTGCCGTTGGCTTGTTGGAAGAGATTGCGATCTTCGCCGATGCTCGCCAGGCCGTAGATGTCCGCTCGCGGCTTCGGGCGCGCGGCGGCGGAAGCCGCGAGATCGAGCTGGGCGGCGGGCCAAAAGCGTGGATCGGGGCTGAAGACCGGCCAGGTGCCGCTCGAGGCATCCTGCATGATCGGGTCCCACACCCACGTGAGATGCTCGCCGCGCGCGGCAATCCCGCGGACGAACTGCAACCGCCAGGTTTGCTTACCGCCTCGCGGCACTCGCAGAACGTCGAGCGGGATGATCATGACGGCGCTCCACGCGCCGCTCGTGCTCGTTCCGGCGGCGCTCCATCGCGGGCGGAAACGCGTGTTTTCGTTGGCCTGTTCGTACCGGATGCCGCGCGGCGTCGTTTCGAAGTAAAAGACCTGGCTCCCCGTACCGCTCGTGTCGAGGCCGATTCCCACGAAATCGTCGCTTCCGAAGCCCACGTCGTTCGTCGTCTGCGACGCGACGATCGGCACGCCGGCTTGATCGGCTTTGAAGCCGACGTACAGATTCTTGTCGTCGTAGAGTAAATAGGCGGTCGTAGCGAAGCGCGCGGGCGAACGCGTCGTCACGTTCTCCCACGGTCCATTTCCGTTGGGTACCTGGCCGGCTGCCCAGGCCGGATCGGCGAGCGCCGGATCGAGTGCCAGCGCGTGCGGCGCCCGTGCCACCGTGAAGGAAAATGTCTGGCTGACTGCCGCACTTGCCGGCCCGCACGTCAGTGCGCCCGCCGCCGCAACGTACAGTGCATACTGAAGCGAGCGCAGTGTAGGAAACCCTCGGGGCATGCATGGCGAGTCTAGCACGGGCGAACGTGCCTCGCAGTCAATTGACCATCAAATATGCTAGATCGACCACTCCCAAACGTTCCAGAACGGCGTCACGGCATGCGCCGGGCGGTACTCGCGCAGGTCCGTGTTGATCGCGTCGAGCTGCATCTGATACCAGAGCACGATAAAGGGCAGCTCCTCCGAAACGATCCGCTGGATTCGTGCGTAGGCGGCCGCGCGCAGCGCGCGATCGTAGGTGCTCAAGGCGGTGCGTTCGGCCGCGTCGAGGGGCTGGCTGCAGAAGTGGTAGATGTTCCAGCCGGCGGGGGGCGCCATCGAGCACATCACCAGAATCGAGTCGTCGGGGTCGGTGCCGTTCTCCCAGTTTTCGAGCGCGACGTCGAACTTGCCCGACTGCTCGATGCCGCCGGCCCCGGCTGTGGCGTAGAGTTTCCCCGACGGAAAGTTCTTGATCGAAACCACGACGCCGGCGGCGCCCCATTGCTGCTGCAGCAGCTCTTCCGCCGCCGTCACCGTACCGGAGCCGGTGAAGCTCACCAGCGTGAGGTGCAGCTTCCCGGGAGGCCAGCCCGCCGCTGCGAGTAGCTTACCCGCGCGGGCGAGATCGTACCGATACCGTTCGACGTCGGGGTTGTAGCTCCACGAAAACGGTGGGTGCAGCGAATCACCGGGCACTGCAACGCCATGCATCACTTTCTCGATCGAGCGTCCGCTTATCGATCGCGTAGGCCAGCGCGCGGCGCACGCGAACGTCGTTGAGGCCGGGGACCGACGCGTTGATGCCCACATCGGTGAAGCGGTCGATCGGAGTCATCGCTAGGCGCGTCCCGGGAATTCCTCGCAGTTCGGGTGCGAGCGATTCGGGAGCGCGGTAGAAGAAATCGATCTCGTGCGAAGCGAGTTGCGCCAGCATCGTCTCGTCGCTTCCCACGATGCGAAAGTCGATACGCCGAAGGTGCGGCGGCCCGCGCCAGTACGCATCGTTGGCGACCATTTCGACGCGCGCGTTGCGATCGTAGGCGACGATGCGGAAGGGACCGGTTCCAACCGGCAGTCCGTTGTACGCGACGTGATTGAGGTCGGCAAACCGCGCGAGCAGGTGTTTGGGCAAGATCACGTCGGGATGATTCGCCGGGGCGAAGAACGTGTTGACGAAAGGCGCAAAACGGCGCTTGAGGTGCACGACGATGGTGTGCGAATCGACGCGATCGATGCCGGCAATGACGTCGTACCCGACACGGCTGACGATCGTGTTGCGCGGATTGAGCATCTGCTGCCAGGTGTAGATCACGTCGTCGGCGCTAAAGGGCGCGCCGTCTTGCCACCTGCACGTTGCGGCGCAAATGGTACGTGATCCGCAGCCCGTCTCGGCTGATGCCGCCGTTGTGGTGCGTCGGCTCGATGGTTGCCAGCTCGGGAACGAGCTCGTTGCGATCGCTCCAGCGAAACAAGTAGGCGCCCCAGAATGCAGAAATGTCGATATCGACCGTCTCCGTCCCGAGCAAGAGATTGAGATTGTCGGGATCTTCGCGCTGCGCGATGCGCAGCACGCCCGGAATCGTCCAGGAGTTGCGTCCTTGGGCGGCATGCGAATGCGCGCGCGTGCAGCCGCAAAGCGCTGCGACCGTCAGCAAGGTGAGTGCGACGCAACGATGCATGAGCGCTGCATTAATGACGATCGGTGCGGGGACGCCTCTCGCGCGCCAGCAGCTCGTCGACGAGCTCGACGATTCCGTTCGCAGCGGCATCGAGCAGCGCGCGCCCTTTCTCGGGAGTCGCCTTGGTCGCGTCGCCCATCACGCCGCTCTCGCTGAGCTGGCTCCAGTGCTCCATCATCATGAGTGGGCCCTCGCCGGCGATGAGGTCGGTCCAATAGTTCTTCGACGGGCGGTGCGAGAGCTCGTGGACGGCTTGCTTCATGTCGACGAGATCGGGACGCAGCGCGAGATAGAGGGACGTCTCGAACTCGCACGCATGATTCATCCCGCCGACCGGCTCGGATTCGCGCAGCGAGTTCGCAACCGTGGCCACGCCCGGCGCGGCCCAGTAACTCACGGCGGCGGCCAGCGCGTCGGTCTGGACGACGCAGAGCCGCGCGATGATGTCGACAAACGGCGCGTTGCTCCCGTGGCCGTTGACGATGAGGATGCGTCTGAATCCGTGATGCGCCAGACTCTTGCAGACGTCGAGCCCGTAATCGATCAGCGTGTGCGGACCGATCGTGAGCGCGCCGGGAAAGTCCATATGATGCGGACTGTAGCCGTGATTGATCGGAGGAACGAGTACCGCTCGATCCGCCGCGCGCGATGCGGCGAGCTCGCAGACGCTCGAACAGAGCAGCAAGTCGGTATCGATCGGAAGGTGGAAGCCATGATCTTCCAGCGTCGCAATCGGCACGATCGCGACGCACGGACGCGCCGCGGCCGCTTTGACTTCGGGCCACGTCATTTCGCCGTAACGATACTTTGTTGCCATGGCGTGGGTATTCTCGATACGTTAGAATGAGGCATGCGCCGAAATCTGCTGCCGTCGGCCGTTGGCGCGCTCGCGCTCGCCGTTCTCGTCGCATGCGGGGTTCCCAACGCGGGGACGCCGTTTGCGCCGGCGCGAAGATCGTTGCAGCTGCCGCCGGGCGGGAACGCGCCGATTCTTGAGACGCTCGGGGACATGGTCCGCGTTGGACCGACGGCGATGCCCCCGAATCCGTCGCGTGAGTTCAAGCTTACGGCGGCGCGCAACCAGGCGGTGAGTTTTCAAATTTCAGTTACGGCCCCGACCGGGGGGTTAACCCGCGTGCGGGTCGCGGCAGCCCCATTTCGTAACGCCCGCGGGGCGCAGGCGACGACAATCCTGACCGCGCTCTACCGCGAACACTTCTCGCACGTTACCGTGGCCAGTCCGGTGCACGGATACCCGAAGAGCTTAGGACCCGGCCTCTATCCCGACGGGTTGATTCCATTTATTGACGATTGGACCGGAAAGCCGCCCGAGCCCAGCCGGCTGCGCGCCGAACCCGTCGCTATTCTTTCGGGCAAAACGCAACCGTACTGGATCGACGTGATCACCGCTGACGATACGCCGGCGGGTGATTACACCGCGGGTTTTACCGTCAGTAGCGAGCAAGGCTCGGCGACGGTGCGCGTGCTGCTGCACGTTTGGAGCTTTGCGATGCCGCATGCGCCGGCTACCGATGCGGACTTCGAGCTGCAGCGCTCGCAGGACCAGCACGTCCTCGCGACGCAGGCGGAGGTGCTGCGCAATCGCGTGCAGGCCGTTCCGGTAAATACGTCCGCCGAGCGCGAGCTGGCGCATCGCTTTGGCCTGAAGATGGTGGGCTTAAATTTCTGGAGCGGCGCATACTATGGGCATTGCACAATGTCCGAACCGCCGACGGTCGGGGAGATCGAGCGCGTGGTCCGCCGGCAGGCATTGAACTATCTCTACGATCAGTCCGCCGACGAGATCGGCTCGTGCAAGAACCTCAAGAGAACGCTCATTCCGATTATCGAACGCTGGGCGCACAATCTGCACGCCGCCGGCGTACTCCAGCTCATTACGATGGCGCCGCTGCTCGAACTCCAAGACGACGTCGACATTTGGACGATGCTGGCCCCGGAGTACGATCGCTCGAAAGCCGAGGTAAAGAAGGTTCTGGCGAAAGGCGATCGCGCGTGGTTCTACACCGCCCTTTCGCAGGACGAGTATTCGCCGAAGTGGGAAGTCGACGTGCCGCCCGGCGATTTTCCCATCGTCGCGCTCATCGACGGCAACCTCGGACTTACGGGCGAGCTGTACTGGGCGCTCGATGCGTACACGTACGTCGCGGGGGACGATCCCTGGAACGACATCGAGTCGAACCAAGGCGGTACGCTTTACGCCGGTGAAGGCATCCTTATGTACCCCGGCAGCGACGTCGGTACGAAAGGTCTCCAGCCGTCGATGCGTTTGAAATGGATTCGCGACGGGATGTACGACGCCGACGAGGTCGCATTGCTCGAGCGGTGCGGGCTCGGTGCGTGGGCACACGCCCAGACGCGCAGCATCGCCGCCGATTTTCACCACTGGACGTACGATCCCGGCGCGATCGAGCAGGTGCGCGAGCGGCTTGGCTCGCGGCTCGCCTCCGATTGCCGGAACTAGGACGCTATGAAGGAACGCGTTGCGGTGATCACCGGTGGGACCAGCGGCATCGGGCTTGCGGTGGCGAAAAAGTTAAACGCTTCCGGCATCGTGGTCGTACTGGCTGGTCGAAACGAGGAGCGAGGAAAAAGCGCAGCTCGTGAGGTCTCAAGCGACGCGCACTTCGTTCGCACCGATGTAGCTCGCGAGGCAGATGTTGCAGCGCTTCTTGAAGGCGTACGCAATCGCTTGGGCAGGATTGACTTCATCTTCAACAACGCCGGTGCTGAGGGAGCCGGGGTCGCGCCGCCAGCCGAGTGGAGTGAGGACAACTGCGATGAGGTGCTCTCGGTAAACGTGAAGGGCGTCTTCCTCGGGATCAAGCATGGCGTTCCGACAATGATCGAGTCGGGCGGCGGCGCTATCGTCAACACGGCCTCGTTTGTCGGCACCGTCGTCCCCTTTCTTGATGGCGCGCTCTACGGTGCCAGCAAAGCGGCGGTCATTAGTTTGACCCGTGCGGTCGCTGCGGGTTACAGGGAGAACGGCATTCGGTGCTATGCCGTCTGCCCGTGGATCACAGATACCCCGATGATCGACCGGCTGACCGGTGGTGCGGGCGCGGAGGCAAAGGCCGGATTAGCTTCCGCATTCAACCCAAGCGGCAAGCTGATCGCTCCGGCGGAAATAGCTTCGGTCGTTTGCGACATGTTCTTGACCCCGGCCGCCTACGCAAACGGCGACGTCGTGGTGGTGGACAGTGGAAGCACGACCCAAAAAATTCAAGCGCCCGTGCTTGCCTAACGTGAACGTTCGAGCGCCCGCGATCGCCCTCGGTGCGTTACTGGTAACTGCGTGTTCCGCAAATCCCGGTGGCGGGAGCGTGCCGGTACGCGGCTCATTCGATGCCCCGCTGCCATCGTCCACAAAGCTTACCGGTCTGCGCGTCTCCGGCAACGAGCTCGTCGATGGACACGGCGACGCCGTCCACCTCCAAGGCGTGAACCGCTCGGGGACGGAGTACGCATGCGTGCAGGGATGGGGGATCTTCGACGGCCCCAACGATGCGGCTTCGATTAAGGCAATCGCCACGTGGCACGTCAACGTCGTGCGCGTTTTGCTCAACGAAGACTGCTGGCTCGCCATCAATGGGATCGCTCCGCAATATGCCGGCGCCAACTACCGAAAGGCAATCGTCGATTACGTCGGCCTGCTGCACCGGTACGGAATGTATGCCGAGGTTTCGCTGATTTGGGGAGCGCCCGGGAAGTATAAGGCCACCTATCAACCCGACGCGCCGGACGAAGATCACTCGCCGGCGATGTGGTCGAGTATGGCAAAAACCTTCAAAGACGATCCGAACGTCATTCTGGCGCCGTGGGGCGAAACGACGGTCGGTTGGAATTGCTTCATGCGCAAAGGCTGCGATAACGAAGCGACGTACGGCAAGAAAAACAAATACTATCTGACGGCCTCGATGCGCCAAGCGGTCGACCTCATGCGCGCGGCCGGCTATCACGGCGTGATTTCAATCCCGTGCATCGATTACGCCAACGCTTGCGGCAAGATTAACGGATCCAACTACAACGGCTCGACGTGGTTACAATCGCGTCCCAAGGATCCCGACGGTCAGACGGTCGCGGAGGCGCACGTCTACGGAAAGAACCTTTGCGATGCCGTCGCCTGCTTCGATTCGAGCATGCGGCCGATCACCAAGGTCGTTCCGATGATCTTCGGCGAGACGGGTGAGACGTACGACGGCTCCGACTGCGGCTCGAGTTATATTTCGACGTTCATGAGATGGGCCGACGCGCACGGAGTCGGATACGAAGCGTGGACCTGGGACACGTGGGGCGGCTGCGGCGTTCTGATCTCGAATTACAACGGCACGCCCGCCAATGCATGGGCGCGCTGGGTCAAGCAACACTACCTCGCGCATTGACCGCTCGTATCGGCGCGAAGCGCGCGCTGCGCTTCGTGGTTCTCATCGGCATCGTCAACCTCTTTGCCGATTTCACGTACGAGGGCGGCCGGGGCGTCGTGGGCGCGTTTCTCGGTCAGCTGGGTGCGAGCGGCGCCGCGATAGGCGCAGTCGCCGGAGGCGGCGAGTTGGCGGGATACGCGATTCGCTCGGTCGCCGGCGTCATCGCCGACCGTACCGGCTTCTATTGGCTCGACGTGTGGGTCGGATATGCAATCAACGTGCTCTGCGTGCCGGCGCTTGCGTTGGCGGGAAGCTGGCCGGCCGCAGCCGGTTTGATGATCGGCGAACGCGTCGGGCGTGGAATTCGAAAGCCCGTTACCTCGGCGATGCTTTCGGAGGCGGGACGTTCGTTGGGAAGCGGTCGCGTCTTTGGGCTTAACGAGGCGCTCGATCAAACCGGCGCGACGCTCGGGCCGCTCGTCGTTGCATTCGCGCTCGCGCGCGGCGGCTTCCACCTCGGCTTCGGCATTCTGATCGTCCCCGCGCTGCTGACCTTGGCGTTTCTATCGGTCGCAACGGCGGCGGGACGAAGCATCGTGCCGCGCGATGAGGGTCGCGTCGAGCCGGCCGTTGCGGATTGGCCGGCATTTCGTCGCTATGCGATCGGCGGAGCGCTCGTCGCGGCGGGTTACGTCGATTTTGCATTGATTGCATTTCGGTTTGCGCGCGATCACGTCGTGGGCGTCCCTGCGATCTCGATCTGGTTTGCGGTGGCGATGGCGGTCGGCGCGGTCACCGCGCCGCTTTTGGGGCGTCTCTTCGATCGCATGGGTAACGTCGTTATCGTCCTCGCGCTCGCGCTGACGTCGGCGGCGACGCCGCTCGCTTTCTTAGGACGAGGAGCGGCGGCCGAAGCCGGCGTTGCCCTCTGGGGAGTTGGCATTGCGGTGCAGGATGCGCTCCTGCTCGCGCTCGTCGCCGGCGTGCTCGCGCATCGGCGAAGGGCGACCTCGTTCGGTCTCTACGATCTGATCTTCGGCATCGGCGTGGTTCGCCGGCAGCGCGATCTGCGGCATTCTTCTCGACCGATCCGTCGTGGGGCTCGTGCTCTTTTCGACCCTCGCCCAGTTGTGCGCGATTCCGTTCTTTGTCGCCGGCCGTGCTAAGTGCGATCGAGCGCCTGCTCGCGGTTAAGCGCGCGACAAATTTGGGAAATTACAACGGTTATGAAAGCTCTTTTTATGATTCTCATAGCGGCGGTCGGGGTGCTCGCCGCCGGTTCGATCGCACGCGCCCAGGGGGCTCCGCCACCGCCGGCGGCGCCGCCCTACGTCGATACCACCTGCGGTACGTGGCAGGGTGACGTCTGGACCCCCAGCGGCAACTGCCCGACGACGCTGTACAAGCACGAAGTGGTTGCCGGAACGATCGTGGCGGTTAAGGGCCATTTGGTTACACTGCAGCAAACGAACAAGCAGGTCGTGGTCGACGATTCGGCTGCGTTGAACAACCAAAATACAGGACGAGTCGCGGTTGGCCGGCAGATCGTCGCTCACGGTTATTGGGAAGGCGGGAACTTCTACGCGACCGCCATCACGGGCGGGCAGCCGCCTCCGCAAACGGGACCGTAACAGAACACAAACTCGCGAACAACGCACAAGCTCGCGGCGTCGCCGCGAGCTTGTCTGTTGGTGCCGACTGACGTCGGAACTAGCGCCGGCCGCCCGAGATGGTCACGTTGACGGGTTTCGACGCGATACCGTTGGCGACGACTTCGAGCGTGCTCGCGCCCGAACCGATCGTGGCGGGAACGTCGAAGTACGTCCACACGAGTTTCGATCCCGTGGCGACGCCCATCGTGCTGTGGTCGTGCGTGCGAGCGTAATAGACGTGACCGCTTGCGTTGTTCGTAATGCGGACCAACGGGTAGTTCGTCGCGTTCTGATATTCGTCGCCGAACGACATTGCCTGGCCGAGGCCGTTGAACTGCGTTCCGGTAATCTTATACGTCTTACCGGCCGATAGTGTCTTTGCAACCTTCTTGATCGTCGGTGCCCAGCTTGCTTGCGGCGAACCGGGCGGCGTATAGAGAACGACGTTCGAGTATCCCACCATCATGATCTGACCCGTCGGCAGCAGAATCGGCGGTCCGGCCTCCGACGCACCGTTGACTTGGGTGAAGGTCGTACCGTTCCACTCGTAGAGCGTGCCGCTGGCGCCGAAGACCAAGACGTTGCCGCTCGGCTCGAGCGTCGGCGAAGGAGTCGCCGGCATTGTCGCCGTTGGGGAAGTTCGGTCCGACTGCCCACGTGCCGGCCTTGCTCCCGGTCGAGTAATAGATCGCGGTATGTCCGGCTCCGTAACCCGCGGTGAACGATCCGGTGTAGAAAACCGAGCCGTCGGGCCGCAAAATCGACGGGCCGATCTCTCCCGGCGGAAGATAGCAGTCCTTCGGCGTAGGCCCGTACGGCAAACAGCTGTGATAGGGCGAAGGCGAGTGCAAATCGACGATCGTCGAGCCCGCGCTCTTCCACGTGCCGGTCGCAGGGTTGTAGATCTCCGAGTTGGGAGCGTTCTTTACGTCGGCGGTGAGGATCGTGCCGTTTGCAAGCAGCGTCCAGCCCTCCTCGGCGTTGAAGTCGGATTTGCCGGTATGCTTAAGCGTTTTCCAGTGCAGCGATTTGGGATCCAATGCGGCATCCCAAACGTGAAGCTTGTCGCCGAGCAGAAGCCGCCCGTTGGGGAGTACGCTGCTCGGAGAATCGCCGATAAACTTCCACCCTTTTGGGTGTCCGAGCGGAGTCCACGTCGCCGTCGTGGGATCGTAGACCGCGCCCAGATTGACGAGCTGGAGCTGATAGTTGCCGCCCGCGTTGTACTCGCCGCCGCTGATGACCATGCGTCCGTCCGCGAGTACGTCGGAGGCGAAAGCATCGGGTGCGTAACCGGATTGAAGCGAGCCGACCTGCGTCCAACTACCGTCAGTGTAGCTGCCCTGCGCATCGGGGGTGTAGCGATACCACTGGTTCCAGCTCTGCCCGCTCTGGGTGAGAACGGTGCCGTCGGTCATTAAAAATGCCATCTGCATTCCGACCGGTGGCTGGCTCTTGACGATGGTAAACCGCCCCGCGTGGCTCGAACGTAACGCATCGAGCGTCTGAGGTGCCATACCCGGCAGAACCGATCGGCCTCCCGAACACCCGGCGACGCCAACGGCGAAGACGGCGGCGAATGCAATGAGCGCCGATTTGATGCTGAAGCGAAACAAGCGAACCTCCAAGCAGAAAGAAGTCTGGGAGTCCCCACTTTTTTCTATCGAGCGCGCTTTTCCCGCTAGGAGTGCCGGTTCAGGCTAGTGGCGGTCTCGTTTCTTGCGGCGCTTGCGGTCCTCTTCGATCATCGCGAACGCCTTCTTCCGCGAGCACGTTCCATCGTATCTTTAGGAACGTCCGACAACTTCTCGAAGCCGTCGGTCTAGGAACGAGTACTTATGACGGATTCCAGCGGGCGTTTGATCACCTCATGGACCAGATTTTGGGAAGGTAAGTCCCCCGGCTGGATGCGAATCGCGATTGGTGATGAGGAGAATTGCCGTGCTCGCAACACCGTGTCGCCCAGTAGCCGCTGCTTTCATTGCGGCGTTCATTGCTGCAAGCTCGCCGGTGCCGGCGTTCGCGCAACAGGTAACCGTCACCGTCAACGGTCAGCCGCTCTCTCTCAACCCGGGCCCCATCGAACGTGCCGGGCGCGTCTTCGTTCCGCTGCGCGGCATCTTCGAGCGCCTGGGCGCGAGCGTCGTCTATTCCGCCGGGACGATCAATGCAACCAAAGAGAGCACGACGGTCTCGCTGCATATCGGATCGACGCAGGCGACCGTGAACGGTCAAGTCCAGTCTCTTGACGTGGCGCCCTTTATCGTCGGTGCGACGACCTACGTTCCGCTGCGTTTCATCGCGCAGTCACTGGGCGCAAACGTCGGTTACGATAATTCAACCCAGGTTGTCGCAATCGAGATGGCACGTGCGATGGCCCCCGTGGCACCGCCGCCGCGTCCCGTTGCGCCCATGCCGCCGCCGCCAAATCCGCCGGCGGCCGTGTACCTGCGCGCACAACAGCCTCCTCCAGGTATGGAGACGGGCAATCGCTTCGCCGTCATCGGCGCCGAGTTCACGCGTCGCGTCGACGCCGGCAGCGTGCGCGTTTGGCTCGACGGCGGGAACGTGTCGCTGCAAAGCGGAGTTTCGGCGACGGGCTTTTCGTACAAACCGCCCGCTCCGCTCGACTACGGAAAGCATACCGTGCGCGTTGCGGGTCGTGGCCCGGGCGGCGCGCCCTTCGATCGTTCGTGGTCTTTTAGCGTCGCCGGCTCCGTGGCGCCGCCGATGCATCTGACGATCTATCAGCCGGCGCCAAACGCGCCGGTCGGACGCAACTTCACGATCCAAGGCAACACGGTTCCCAACGGCCGCGTGCGGGTCACCGCGGGCGCCTCACCTTCGAACTCGGGGGAGTTCAGCGGCACGACGAGCGCGGGGCCAAAAGGCAACTTCAACCTCCGCGTGACGCTCACGACCATGCCTGGTCAGCAGACCGTCACCGTAAAGATCGTGGTCACGGATCCTGCGACCTCGCGCACGACCGAAACGAGTCTTCGACTGCGCTTGAATCAGTAAAACGCGCGCCGGTTCAGACTTTTTTCACGCGCTGCGGCTAGAGTATGCCGCATGCTGAGGAAATTTATCGCCGTCGGACTCGCGGCTGCCGGCCTTGCCGTCGGCGCGTGCGGCGGCCACCCTACAACCGGCAACGTCGTACCGATGGGCGCCAACACCTACGTGCTTCCGCGTATCGACGACGATCTCGTCATGTTCGCAACGCTACCGAAGGATACGATCGGCGTAGAGCTGCCCAACGAAGGGCTCGGGACGATCAAGTCGGTGAAATGGCAGGCCATGCTGGGCGGCTTCACGCAGCAGCGCTACTCAGAGTCGCTCGGCTTCCCGCCCGGGACGAAGATCACGATTCGCAATCTCTCCAAGTCGATCACGCACACGCTCGACGTCGTGAAAGTAATCTCCGGGCCGCCGGCCGATTTTCCAAAGAATCCAAAGCTGTCAGTATCGGCAAAGGGCGGCGGAAAACTCGAGGCAGGTTACGCCAGCGGCCCAATCAAGCCGGGCAAATCGGTGACCGTGACGCTCGTCAAAGCCGGCACCTATTTGATCGGCTGCGCCTTCCACTATAGCTTCGGACTGCGCGACGTGCTCGTCGTAGAAAAATTCGCGCAGCATGGACCCCAAGCGACCCCACCCATGTCTAGCCCGCCGCCAACGTCGCGCTCGAGCTATTCGCCGGAAGGCACGTAAGCGATTGGCGCTTCGGTTCCCTAACGCCGTGCGTGCGATGACCTTGCCAAACCCAGCGCCCATCGAGACCGAGCCGTTGCGATTGGTCGAAAAGCCCCAGCCGGTTGCGGCCGCGGGAGAGATTTCGGTGCGCATCGCGACCTGCGGCGTTTGCCGGACCGACCTGCACCTCGCCGAGGGCGATCTTCCGCCAAAACATGCCGGAATCGTTCCCGGACACGAGATCGTCGGTGTGGTCGAAAGCTTGGGTCCCGGTAGCCGGCGCTTCAAAGTCGGCGATCGGGTCGGCGTCGCATGGCTGCGCGAAACCGACGGTCTCTGCCGATATTGCCGCAAAGGCAGCGAGAATCTCTGCCCCAACGCGCTCTTTACCGGATGGGATTGCGATGGCGGATATGCCGAGCACACCGTCGTGCGCGAAGATTTTGCCTACCGTTTGCCCGATACGATCGACGACGAGCATGCAGCTCCGCTGCTCTGCGCGGGCATCATCGGATTCCGCGCGATCAAACGCGCGGGCGTCACGCCTGGTGCGACCGTTGGGCTCTATGGTTTCGGCGGCTCGGCCCACCTCGCGATGCAGGTGCTCAAGCATTGGAAATGCCGCGTCTTCGTGATGAGTCGCGGAGGCATCCATCGCGAGCTAGCCGAGGAACTCGGTGCCGATTGGATCGGAGACGCGTCCGAGCGTCCGCCGGCGCCGCTGGACGCGGCTATCCTTTTTGCGCCCGCTGGAGATTTAGTGCCGCCCATCATGGAATCGCTCGATCGTGGCGGCATTCTTGCAATCGCCGGCATTTACGTCTCGGACCTGCCGCCGCTCGAATACGAGCGCGATCTTTTCTACGAGCGAGAGATTCGCAGCGTTACGGCCAACACGCGCGCCGATGGCGAGGAGTTTTTGAAAATCGCAGGCGAGATTCCGATCAAGACCTAGACCGTCGCCATGCCCTTGGACGAGGCGAACCGCGCGCTAGCGATGCTCAAACACGACGAGCTCAGAGGCGCGGCGGTGCTGCACGTAGCGTAGGTATCGGCCGTCGCGCCGAAGAACAGGGGTGGCATGGAATTCCGCATCGTAAGCCACGCCTGCCTCGACGTGAGGGCAGGCGGCAAGCGGTTGGTCATCGATCCGTGGCTGAACGAGCCGACCTATTGGTCGTCGTGGTGGCATTGTCCGCCGCCCATCTTCGGCCCCGACATTTTCGATGCCGATTACCTCTACATCACGCACTGGCACTTCGACCATTTCGATCCCAAGACGCTCCGCAAGTTTCAAAAAAGCACGACCGCGATCGTACCGAAGTTTCCGATTTCCGGATTGAAGCAACAGCTTGAGGGTTTGGGATTCGAGTGCGTGGTGGAGCTGCGCCACGGAGAACGCATCCAGCTCGGCGACGATTTTTGGCTCACCAGCTATCAGGTCAGTTTTCAAGACGACAGCGTTGCGGTGGTCGAAGCCGACGGCGCAGTGCTCTTCGACCTCAATGATGCCAAGCCGCTGCCGTCGCTCTGGCGAACCTTTCGTTCGAAATACCCGAAGGTGGACTTCATGCTTCGGAGCCACTCGCCGGCCTGGTCGTATCCCACGCGGTATACGTTCGAAGACGCCTCCGACCGGCTCCCGGTCGATTCGCGCACGTACATGGAGGCGTTCGTGGCGGCCGCACAGCAGCTGCGCCCGCGCTACGCCGTCCCATTTGCAAGCGGCATTTGCCATCTGCACCGTGAGGTGCGCGACGAAAACCGGTTCTTGGTCTCGGCGCCGGAGATGCGCGCGTACTTCGAAGCGAACGCTTCGCGCACGCCCTCGACTTCGTTGATCGTCATGCCGGTCGGCAGCAGCTGGTCCTCAAAAACCGGCTTCGAGCTGACCGAAAACGTCGTTGAAGACATCGTCGCTTATGCGGAGCAGCGGGCGCAGAGCGAAAATGAACGGCTCGAAAAAACCTATCGCTCGGAGGAGACCAAGGAAATCGCGTTTCCCGATTTTGCAAAGTACTTCGAGAAGTTTTTCCGCTCGACGCGTCTGCTGCGGCCGCTCGTTCGCAAGACGCGTTGGGTCTTTACGATCGATAAACCGCAGAGCGAGTATTGGTGCGTCGACTTCGGAAAAGCGGCGATCGAGCGAAGCGACCACCTTCCCCAGGTCTACGACAGCATCATCGCGGTCAGCCCTGCGGTCCTTGCGGGCTCCCTGCGCAACGATGTTTTCACGAACGTGGACATTTCGAAGCGCTGGCGCGTTCATATCAAGCGCGGCAGCGCGATGCGCCATTTCGTGCTCGCAAATCTGCTGCTGCTGTACGAGGCGGAGTATCTCTCGCCGAAGCGTCTCTTTTCGTGGCGCTTTTTGACCGGCTACGCGCGGCGTTTTCCCGAAGTCTTTGATTATGCACGAATGGCGCTGCGAACCGCGAGCAAGGGCAAGGATTCGCTCGTGACCGCGGTCACGAGCATCGCCGAAGGGTGAGATTCGCGAGCCTCGTTGCTGTGACAGCCCTGGCTGCGTGCAGCGGTTGGACGCAATCCGAGCCGAGCGCCGCGACGTCGAGCGAGACAATGGCCGCAATCGCCGCCGGGTCGGCGGCAAGCGTTCCGTGACCGTACCGCGTCGTGGATGTCGGCCGCGGCAAAAACGTCGCCGGAGCTCCTCTACGTCTCCGACTTGGGAACGTTCGACGTGGACGTCTATCGCTTTCCGTCGCTGGCGCGCGCGGGCAAACTCACCGGTTTCGACGAGCCGCAAGGTGAATGCACCGACGCCGAGGGGAACGTCTGGATCGCAAATACGCGAGTCTCTCAGATGCTTGCCTTTGCGCACGGCGGAACGAGCCCGATCGCTACCTTGAACGATCCGCTCGGATATCCGAGCGGCTGCGCGGTCGATCCGACCAGCGGAGATCTCGCGGTTACGAACCTCTACGGCTTCAGCGGGGCGGGTTCGGTCCTCGTCTACAAACACGCCAGGGGGACCCCGACGTCGTACGCTAACCCCAATCAGTTTTATTATTACTTTGGCGGCTACGATCGCAAAGGCGATCTGTATGTCAGCGGCTCGACCTCCAAGAAAGCGTTTCTGCTCTCCGTTCTTCCGCATGGCCGCAGCTCGATGTCGACCGTTGCGATAGCGGGCGGCAAAATCTACTTCCCGGGAACCGTCGCCTGGATCGGCTCGACGCTCGTCCTCGGCGACCAGAGATGTAACGACCGAGCGAGCTCGTGCTTCTACGAACTCTCCGTTTCGGGGATGAGCGCGCGCATCACCGGCACGACTTCGTTGAAGGGCGCATGCGACGTCGCGCAAGCCTATGTCGGCGCGAGCCGCCTTGCCGGCGGCGATTACGACTATTGCAAGGACGGGCGCGGCTGCACCGACGTATGGCCGTTCCCCGCCGGCGGGAGCCCCAAAATACGGGTGAGCGGCCCGCGCATGCCGGTCGGCGCGGCGCTGAGCGTCTCCGCAGGGAAAACTCAGCTTAGGGCGCATTAGAGGGGTCCGGCCCCAACCGGAATCCCCGTCGGGTCCAGCCTAAAAAGACACTTTCATGAAAGTAAGAGGAGCACTTCGAATCGGAAACCTCGAGGGTGGCTTGGAGCCGATACGCGGATTGCGGTGACAGTGGGGCAGGACAAGCTAATAGTTCCCTAACTACAAGTAAGGAGAATTCTCCATATGCGTTTGTTAACCGCAGCACTGTGTACGACGGTCGCTGCAGCGCTACTCGCCGCTTGCTCGGGCAATGGATCCTCGCCGAGCTCGGCGCTCGCCGGGCGGCGTCGGCAACGCCTCAAGATCAGCCAAACCGGCCACCACGGCATGCCGCTGATGGCCTGCCGAAGCGAGGTTCGTCAGCCAAAAGTTCCAAGGGCACAAATCATGCCCCACCGCGCCGCCCACGGACCTCTACGTTCAGCAGTTCCTCTCGACGACCAACTCTCGTTCAGGCTATCCGAAGAACAATAGCGCCAACGGGCCGGCCGACGTGCGTCATCAGGCAGCGGCACGAACATTAACGGCTTCGGCGTCGACCGCTGCGGCGAACTGATCATCCCCGCGGCCTTCGACGGCATCCAGTCTATCACTGGTTCACCGGCAGCCTGCGGAACGCTTGCCGCAACGATTCCGGACGCTTACGCCAGGCCGCCGACGGAGCCGCCACGAAGCGGTCCACGGAACGATCGTCGTCGGTCAACTCGCCGGCCGGTCGAGGCTGCGTGCACGGTCTGCGACCCACAGCTGCGCACGCTCTCGACGACCACTGTCGAGCTTCGTCCAAGTCGCGATGGACAACAGCGGCAACTGCTACGCGGCCCGTCTACAATTCGTCCGGCGTCGTATCTCTTATCGCCGGACTCGCGCCGTGCTGCGGAGACCGCGCAGAGCGGCTTCAGCCTCGGGCGGCGGTAGCGGCGGCCTCGACATCGACAACAAGGGCAACTGTCGTACTCGGCTCACGCGCAGACGGCGCGCCGAGCACGGTCACCGTCTATAGCTGCGTCTCGAACACCTGCAGCATCGTCGCCGGCCCGATCGACCTGAATGGAACGGGCGACGCGGTGTTCTGCCACCTCGGCCGTCAGAACGAGCGCCTTGCCTGCGGCAACGCTAACACGGGCCGGCCGACGTCTACGCTACCTGCCGACCCGCGTACCGGTCTACATGTACAGCTTCAGCAATGGCTCTGTTCGCATCAAACATCGTCGAAGCGGCGGCATACAGCCCGAGCTCTCCGAGATAACGTAAAACCTACTTTCGGGATAACGGCAAACGGAAATGGCCGGCGTCGCGCCGGCCATTTCTCTTTTCTCTCCGCTTGCGGATTTCAGTCGTCGCCGATCATCCCCGCAGGTTTGCCGTGCTCGCGCGCGATCTGCGATCTTGCTCGGTCCAATACGCATTTGGCTTTGCCGCCTTTGAACTTCTTGAATGCTCGGGACTTTTGCGCGTAATCGAAGGCGTCGGTTGCGGGGTCGTTGGCGCGCGCGTCGCTGGCCGCCATGGGCGGCAGCCCGAAGTTATCTTCGATGTAACGCAGGACGCTCGACGTTTCGTATTGCCGGTGCGTGACGTAGCCACGCTTGGCATAGGGCGAAATCATGAGCAGCGGCACGCGGAAACCAAGGCCGTCGTAATCTTTGAAGACGGGCTTCACGGGGTCGAACAATCCGCCCCAATCGTCCCACATGATGAAGATCGCCGAAGAGTTCCAGAAGCAGCTCTGCCGACCGCGTTGACGATCGACGTTACCCATGCCGGACCGCCGCTTCGCATCGAGGCCGGGATGGTCGGAGTTTTCGTATATGTCGGCGTGATCCACGTCACGCCGGCGAGCTTGCCCGCGCCGATGTCGGTAAGGAATTGCGATGGTGGATTGATCACGTGGGTCGTCCAATCGAGGCCTTCATAAATTCTGTTTGTCGGCCTGATACGAGCTCCAGAGGCCGCCGTCTTGTCGATCGCTCCCGTGTAAAAGCGCCAGCTCAGACCCGCGGCATCAGCTTCGCTTGCGATCGTCGGATTGTCGAAGCAGGCGCGTATCGGCGCGCCGTGGGTACGCTGCTCGTTGAGCGTCGGGATATCGTCGCCTGCACCCGCCCTCGCAGCCCCAGTCGCCGTACGGCGTGTCGACGGCGCGGCTCGCATAGGCGGCAACAGCATATTGATGAGCGATGAAGCTGCCGTCGAGGTTCGACGCAAACATGCGATCTGCGAGCACGTACTGCTTGGCCATCTTCCAATACGGGTCGACCTGAGATTCGCGGACGTAGGAGTACGGCGCATTCTTGGGGGCAGCTGGACTCGTCAGCACCGTATTCCAACCATCCATCTGGCAATGCGTCCCGGGCAGCTTTCCTTTGCCGTCGCAGGCTGCGAAGAATGCCGGCGAAAAATGATCGATGTCCCATATTTCCGTGAGATTTTCTGGGCTGGAGAACGATCTTTTTTCCGTTCGAGTCATAGCCGTAGTTTTGCGTCTTGGCTCCCGGGTAGCCCATAAACAGGTTGTTGAACGAGCGGTTCTCTTGAACGATGAAGATCACGTGTCGAATTGGGCTCGCGCTACCGGGCCGTGCCTCCCGGCGCAGCGCTTGCGGTGCCACCGCCCCCGGTACGTTGGAAAGCGAACCGTTTGCGTTGCAGGCCGCGGCGGCGAACGCCACCGCCAGCGGCGCCACGCGCTTCCAGGGCATGATCGAAAGAGCTCCTTTCGGTGAAGTCTCCGCTATTTGGGCGCGCAGGCCCGCCACCCTCTGCAAAAGAGGGTAAGGCCGGCCCGGATCGCCTATTGTATGGAAGATCCATGAAACTTTCGAGTGCTTGCCGCGCGCTAGGTCTTTGTGCGGGCCTGGCCCTGCTCGAGGGCTGCGGCATCTCGGCGACGCCTTCCGCTGCGTGGCAGCCGATGGCGCCGAACGCCGCGCACACCCCGCACCCTGATCGCAGCCCATCCTGGATGGCTCCCGACGCGAAAAAGAACGACCTGCTCTACGTCTCCGACGCGGGAACGGATGACGTCTACGTGTATTCGTATCCTCAAGGAGCGCTGGTGGGAACGTTGACGGGCTTCACTCGGCCGGCGGGTTTGTGCGTCGATACCGCCGGTGATGTGTATGTTACGGACCTGTTCGCATTTCAGATTGTCGAATACAGCCACGGCGGAACGACGCCGATAGCAACTCTGAACGACCGGCGCAAAGAGCCAGGTGACTGCGCCTTCGATCCAACGACCGGAAACCTCGCCGTCACGAACGTGAGCTCGCCGTACGGCAATCCGGGCAACGTCGCTATCTACAAACGCGCAACGGGAAAGCCGAAGTTGTACAAGGATTCGGAGATCTCGTATTATGAGTTCTGTGCCTACGACGATCGAGGGAACTTGTACGTTGACGGTACGAACGCCGGCGAGTTTGCGCTCGCCGAAATTCCGGGCGGTCAGATGGCGTTCACCAACATAACGGTGGACAAAAGCATCGCGTATGCCGGTGCCCTCGCATGGATTCGCGGGGACCTCGCTGTGGGAGATTACGAATCAAAGGTTATCTACGAGTTTAGCATCAGCGGCGATAGCGGCACGGAAGTCCGAGCGACTCACCTCAAGCGTTCGAGCTTTCCCATCGGCTTTTGGATCCAAGGTTCGACCGTGATCGGACCGAATGACGATAGTGCAAACGTCATGTTTTGGCGATATCCAAAAGGCGGTTTTCCGTTCAAAACCATCGGTGGCTTGCACAACCCGTGGGGCTCGACGGTCAGCCGCGCGAAACTCGCTCCGAGCGCAGTAAGACCAGGCACGTCGTTGACATCGAAGCGGTAGAGCACAAACGACCGTGAAGACGTTTGAAAGGATAGCGCTGCTTCTCGCGGCCGTCTCGATCGGTGGTTGCGCGTTTGGTTCGCGGTCGTCGCTGCCGCCAAACAACGGCGTCGATGCGCCGCCTGGGAGCGGCGCAGGCAAAATCGAGCACGTCGTCTACATCGTACAAGAGAACCGCAGCTTCAACAACCTCTTCATGGGCTATCCGGGTGCGTATACGGTTACGAACGGCAAAGACTCGAAAGGAGAGACGATTTCGCTCAAACCGGTCAGCCTCGCCTATCAATACGTGATCGATCACTCGCCAGCAGCGATGTTCGCCGCGTGCGACGGAACCGGAAAGCTCCCGGGAACGAAGTGCCGGATGGACGGATTCGATCGGGAGTATACCGACGAGGGGCCGCCCACGTCAAGTACCCCCAATACGTCTACGTGCCGCGGAGTGATTCGAAGCCCTACTGGAACATGGCGAACGAGTGGGTACTGGCGGACCGCATGTTTCAATCGCAGCTCGACGAGAGCTTCGTCGCCCATCAGTACATCATTGCGGCGCAGGCGTACTCGAGCGTCGACCTCCCGTACGGCCCGTGGGGCTGCGCGCCGGGACCTTCCGATATGGTCGACACGATTACGAAACAACGCACCTACGGAGCTCCGCAGCTTCCGTGCTTCGACTATCAGACGCTCGGCGACGAGTTCGACGATGCGGGCCTCTCGTGGAGATTTTACTCCAGTCACTACGATACGCCGTCGAGCGGATTCGGCGGCGTCTGGTCGAGCTATCAGGCCGTCAAACACATCTATGACGGTCCGGACTGGTCGAAAGATGTGATTACGCCGCAGACGAAGTTTCTCACCGACGTGCCCGCCGGAAAGCTTGCGAACTTCACGTGGATCACTCCGATCTGCGCGAACTCCGATCATGAGAATTGCGGCGGAGGTTACGGGCCCTCGTGGGTGGCGGCGCTCGTCAACACGATCGGCCGAAGTAAGTTTTGGAACTCGACGGTCATCTTCGTGCAGTGGGACGATTGGGGCGGCCTCTACGATCCCGTCGCGCCGCCGTATAAAGACTACGACGGAGTGGGCTTCCGCGTTCCGTTGCTCGTCATCTCGCCGTACGCGAAGAAGAATTACGTTTCGCACGTCCAGTATGAGACCGCAAGCGTCTTGCGATTCGCCGAAGATCTCTTCGGTCTCGGTCGGCTCGCCGCGGCCGACCGGAGGGCGACTTCGCCGGCCGCGGATTGCTTCGATTTCACGCAGCGACCGCGGGCTTTCGTGCCGATCGAAGCGCCGAAGGGCCGCCGCTTCTTCCTACATCAGGGTGCCGATTACCGGATTCCTGACTACGAATGAAGCGAGGCGGGTGCTCGCACCCGCCTCGCTTTGCCTGTCTACTTTAGAAGGTGACGTTACCGGTAAAAACGTCTTCTAGTATGCCTTGATGCCTTTCGGGCTGCCCCAGCCGGTGGGGCCGGCGTACGTCTTGAACTGTCCCGTTCCGGCCGTGCAGAGGTAACTGCCGCCGCACGACCCGTCGCTACCAACCGTGATATCATGCAGGTCGTGCTTTAGCTTGCGCTTCTTGAGCTTCCAGAACTTCTCGGGAGCGCTAATCGTGCTGGCGTTTCCAGCGAGGGCAAAGACCGCGGCGTTCAACGGCGTTGCGGCGCTCGTGCCGCATTCCACGGTCCAGCCGCTATCTCCGTACGAGTCGTATTCCGCGACGCCCGGAGAGCAACCGGCTTCCGACGATACGTCGGAATCCGTGCGAGAGGAGCAACCCGGGTCCTTCTGCCACGAGGGCTTCGTCACACCGGTTGCGCAGCCGGCACCAGCGCCGTCCCAGACGGTCTCACTGTAGGTCGAGCCGCTCTTCGAGAGCTGAGTGCCGCCGACGGCGACGACGGTGTCGAATACCGAAGGTGAGCCGATCGCATCGTAGCTATCGTCGCCCGAGCCGGCAGTATAGACGACGCCCGGCGTGTCGAAGTCGGAGTTGTTATCGCAGGTGTTACAGCCGTAGCTGATCCAGCTGTTGCTGACGATATGGGCGCCTAGCGTTACCGCCTCGGCTTCCGCCGCGTCCAGGTCGCTGCTGTCGGAGCTGTTGGCTTCGATCAAGTAGATCGTACACTTCGGGCAAGCCGCCGAGACCATGTCCACGTCGAGGTCGATCTCGACACCCCAGCCGGTGCTGCCGCCGGGATAGTTACCTTGCTGGCCTTCCTGGTTGTATTTTGTGAAGTTTGCGGTTCCCAGACCGAACTCACTGCGATATGTCGCGAGGTCCGACGCCACGTTTGGATTGTCGTAGGCGTCGACGATCGCGACGATCTGTCCCGACCCGTTCGAGATCGGCAAGTTGTAGGCAGTTTCGAGATCGATCGGCAACAAGCCACTGGGAGTAGGATGGCCGATAGTGCCCTTGACCCGCAGCGCTAGGCACGTCGGTTTTCCGACGACTTGCGGACACACGGGCACGGCTTGGTCCTTCGCCTGCCACTCGGGCATTGTGGGGTGCGACCGCGTCTGCGCGGTGGATTGGCCCGGCGCAGCGGGCACATTCGAAGAGCCGCCTCCATTACAGGCAGCGATTGCCAGCGCGGCAACGAGCGGCGCAACGAGTTTTAAGCGTGCGTTCAAAAGGGAAGCTCCTTAGGGGGTAAGGGAAGTTTCCTTCCTTCCGAATAAGCAGAGGCGGGCGCTTTCGCGCCCGCCTCAGAGCCAGGTTCGGATTGGGTTCGGCTTAGTAGGCCTTGATGCCGTTGGGCGTTCCCCAGCCACCGGGTCCGGAATAGGTCTTGTACTGGTGGGTTCCAGCCGTGCAGAGGTAACTGCCGCCGCACGAGCCGTCACTGCCGGTTGTGATCGCGTGAAGCTGGTGTTTCCGTTTCCTGTTATTGAGCGTATAGAACTTCTTCGCGGCGTCTAGGCTGCTGGCGTTTCCGGCGAGGGCAAAGACGCCGGCGGTCAATGGCGATGCAACGCTGGTGCCGCCGACGCCGAACCACCCACCTTCGCCTACTAGTCGTACTCCGCCACGCCCGGGCTAACTCCAGCTTGGGCGGAGATATCGGAGTCCGTGCGCCCGGTGCAGCTTGGATCGTGCTGCCAACTGGGCTTGGTCTGGCCCGAGATGCAGCCGGCGCCCGCGCCGTTCCAGACCATCTCACCGGTGCCGCCCCCGGTAATCTGCGTGCCGCCGACTGCGACGACCGTCGGGAATATGCTCGGAGGGCCAAAGTTATCGGATAGCCACTGTCGCCCGACGAGGCCAGATACAACATGCCCGGCGTATCGAAGCCGGTGAGCCCGCAGCTGCCGCTCGACGTCTGGCAGCTGTAGCTGTTGCTGATGATCTTCGCGCCGAGCGTCTGCGCTTCCATCACAGCCGCGGATAGGTCGCTCGAAGAGGCGCTGTTTGCCTCGACGAGATAGATCGTACACTTCGGGCAGCTTGCCGAGACCATCTCGACGTCGAGAGCGATCTCGACCGGAAAGCCACACCCGGGGGCGGGTAGTTGCTTTGTTGACCGTTTGGTTGTACTTCTTGAAGTTCGCCGTGCCGAGACCGAACTCGGAGCGATACGTCGATAAGCTGGTGGCGACGTCCGGATTGTCGCCGGCATCAACGATCGCGACGATCTGTCCCGAGCCTTTCGTGATCGGCAGCTTGTAGCGCGCCTGAAGTTCGGCTGGGGCGATGCCGCACGACGAGCCGATGCACGTGTCCGGCCGAATGCCATTCACGATTAACACCATGCAGGCCGGCTTGCCGGTGAGTTGCGGGCAGGCCGGGCGGGCCAGGCCCTTCGCTTGCCACTCGGGCATCACGGAGTGGGATCCCGTCTGCGCGGTGGATTGGCCCGGCGATGCGGGTACGTTGGAAGAGCCGCCGTTACAAGCGGCTATTGTGAGCGCTGCAACGAGCGGCGCCACAAGTTTAAAGGTTCCGTTCACAGATGCTCCTTATTCGTTTGTGGGGGAGAGGGTCTGGGATAGCAGATGTTAAGTCCGTGTGAGTCCGCCACCTTCAATTAAAACGCACCGATGCCGTCCGGAGTTCCCCATCCGGCAGGGCCGGAGTAGGTCTTGAACTGAGCCGTTCCAGCCGAGCAGAGATAGGTGCCGTCCAAGCTGGGCGGGCAACCGATCACCGTGCCGGCACTGACCTCGTGCAGTTCCGTCGTCGACTGTTTGCCGCTCAGACTCCAGAAGCTCTCTCCGCTTTGATGGCGGCTGGCGTTGCCGGCCAGGCCATAGACACCGGCCAGTAGCGGCGACGCAATGCTGGTGCCGCCGACCGTGCCCCAGCCCCGATATCCGTAGGTATCGTAGATCGCGGCGTTCCAGGCTACGGCCGCGACATCGTTTCCGGTCCGGAACGAGCATTTCGGATCGCGTTGCCATGAGGGCTTATGCATGACCGAGCAGCCCCCGCCGGTGTCGGACCAGACGACTTCATCGTAGCTCGATCCCCTTCTCGAAAGCACCGTGCCGCCGACCGAGACGACCGAATCGTAATCGGCCGGATCCTGTAAGCCATAGCCGTCGTCGCCGGCGCTGGCGAGATACGTCACGCCTGAAGCATCGAAGGCGCGGCCCGATGGGGCGCCACTGCCGCCGCCCCAGCTGTTGCTGACGATGTGCGCTCCGAGCTTTACCGCCTCTCTCTCGGCAGCATAAAGACTGCGGGCGCTGTTATCGTTCGACTCGACCAGATAAATCGTGCACCTCGGACAAGTTGCCGAGACCATCTCGACGTCGAGATCGATCTCGGATCCCCAGTGGACGTCGCCCCGGGGAAATTTTGTTTGCTGACCTTCTTGGTTATATTTTGTGAAGTTCGCAGCCGCTAGGCCGAATGTGGAGCGATACCGAGCTACATCTAACGCGACGTCGGGGTTGTCGAACGCATCGACGATCGCCACGATCTGCCCGGAACCCTTACGCGCGGACGGCAGATTATAACGCGTCTGGAAGTCGGCCGGAGTCAATCCTGCGATGCGCGATCGAGCCGGTTCGTTGATGATCAGCACCTCGCAGTGCATGTAGCCCGGGCGGAAGTCCGTGCAGACGCGTTGCGCGGCGTGATTCGCCTGCCATTGCGGAATCGCAGTTGCGAAAGTGGTTTGGCCTATCGCAGCCGGTATACCGGACGAGCCACTCGCATTACACGCCGCAAAAGCGAGCGCGCAAAGCAGCAGCGCCGCGAGCTTCATAGGTGCCCAGTTAGAGCCGCTTGGGCCGCCCACCTTTGCGGGCTTCGTACGGCCAAGCTTCGGCCCGTTCCCCTCCGCGGCGGAAGGAACGCGGCCACGCTTGGGGCATCTGCCATCGCATGCCGAACCGGCTTTTCAACATCGTGGCTTTGGCGGCCGCGCTTTGCGCGTTGGCCGGATGTTCGGCGCGTTCAAACGATGCGGTCGTGCCCTTCGCTGCAGGCACCGAACGCTTTGCCGCGCTTCTTGGCGGAGGCGCCGGAAAGATCACGCACGTCGTCTGGATCGTCCAAGAAAACCGCAGCTTCGACGATATGTTTCAAGGCTATCCCGGCGCGGATACCGTTTCCAAAGGCAAAGACAGTTTCGGAAAAATAATCGAGCTGCAGCCGATCTCACTGAAAACCGCGTACGAGATCAACCACTCGGCCGTTGCGATGTTTGACGCCTGCAACGGAACCGGCAAGCTTCCCGGAACGCATTGTCGGATGGACGGCTTCAACCGCGAGCAAGAGGCGGGTCCCCAAAACGGGCAGTACGCCTACGTGCCGCACGCTGAGTCGAAACCGTACTTCGATATGGCGCACGAATGGGTCTTAGCCGACCGGATGTTCGCTTCGCAGCTCGACGAGAGCTTCGTCGCGCATCAGTACATTATCGCCGCGCAGGCGCAATCGAGCGTCGACGTTCCGGGCTTCTATTGGGGTTGCGGCGGCGGGAAGACGGATTCCGTCGCGACGATCACCCAGCAGCGTACCTTCGGTAATCCGCAGCGACCCTGCTTTAACTACGAAACGCTCGGCGACGAGCTCGATAAAGCCGGCTTGCAGTGGCGCTTCTATACCAGCAAGTACACGCAGCCGTACAGTGGGCTATGGTCGGGATATCAAGCGGTCAGGCACGTCTTTTACGGACGCGCTTGGAAAACGAACGTCATTACTCCGCAGAAGCGATTCCTTACCGACGTCGGGGCCGGCAAGCTCGCAAACTTCACGTGGATCACGCCGCTCTGCGTCGAATCCGATCATTCTGACTGCGGTGGCGGGTTGGGGCCGTCGTGGGTCACCTCGGTCGTCAACGCGGTCGGCGAGAGCAAGTTCTGGAAGACGACGGTTATCTTCGTGCAGTGGGACGACTGGGGCGGATTCTACGACCACGTGCCGCCGCCGTACAAAGGCTACGATGGCCTGGGCTTCCGCGTTCCGTTAATCGTGATCGCTCCCTACGCGAAGAAGAACTACGTTTCGCGCGTGCAGTACGAAACCGCGAGCGTGCTACGCTTTGCGGAAGACCTTTTCGGTCTTGGGCAACTCTCGGCCGCCGACACGCGCGCGACCTCGCCGGCTGTCGATTGCTTCGATTTTTTCGGACCGCCGCGTAAGTTCGTGCCGATCGAGGCGCCCAAGGACGCGACGTTCTTTCTGAATCAGCCTAACGACAACCGAATTCCCGACAGGCAGTAGACTTTCGCTATTCGGTATCGACCGGCAAGCCCGAGGCCGGCTGACGGAGGAAAAACTTCTTCGTGTAGCGCGAGCGAATCTCTTTGAATGGACGCGGAGCCTGCTTGAAGTCGAACATGTCGGAGATGCTCGACGAGGTTTCGTCCGTCGTTCCCAGCCGTCCCAAATGCCAGGTGTCTTCGATGAACCTGATGATGCTGCCGAACCCGTAGACGGTGTTGGAGATGTAGCCGCCGTGACTGCCGTTCCCTATCTTTACGTAGGGTGAGACGACCAGCATCGCGACCCGGAATCCGGCGCCCCCTTGATTGTCCACAGCCGGCGGTGCGACCGGGTCGTAGAAGCCGCCCCAATCGTCCCAAACGACGATGACCGCCGTCGAGTCCCAATAGTTACTCTGGCCGACCGCATCGATAACGCTGGCGACCCACGACGGGCCGGTGTCCTTGGACGAGAAAGCTGGATGATCGGAGTTCGGCGCGTCGGGAATCACCCAGGACATCGCCGGGAGCTCGCCGTTCGAGATATCCGAAAAGATGTTTGTTTCCGGCGACGTGACATTCGCAGCGCATTGGCCTTGGCGGTTGCAGACGGACGCGATCGCGAGAAACGCGTTCCAAAGCGCGCCGGCCGTCTCTTTGATCGGTGCGGGCGTGTAGTACTTCCACGAAACCGGGGGCGACTTCGCGTTGAAAAGATCGGCGAGGGTCTTATAGTTGTTGGGGTCCGGGAAGTCTGAGGTGCACGGGAATGGGCCTTGGTTCCTGAGATATTTGAGGTCTGTCGTTATGAGCGAAGTCTTGGCACCGCTCGGCGACATGCATCCCCATGCCGCGGCGGTCGTAGGATCGTCGATCAAGCTCTCCGTCGAGTTAATGAACGTACCCCCGCGGATCAACTGCTGATGCGCGGTAAAGCTTGCGCTGCCCTGTGTCTGGAACATTTTGTCGGCAAGGCCCCACCGCGATGCTACCTCCCAATAGGGTTGGACTTGACTTGGATTAACGTACTGGTAGGGATCCTTGCCTTCCGGTTTTCCATTGGTGACGTATCTGATCAGATTGAAGCCGTCCATGTTCCCATTCTGATACGCGGTGAGATACGCCGCGTAGAGGTGAGTCTGGTTCCCGTTGTCTTGGAGATTGGTCTCGCGCAGCGGGATCGACTTCTCTTTGAGTTTGTTTCCCTTTCCGACGAGTTCTTTACCGATCTTGGTGCTAATCGCGCCCGGAAACCCCGCAAAAAGGTCGTTGAACGTTCGGTTCTCTTGAACCAGCAGAACGATGTGCCGAATCGGCGTGCTCCCGGAACCCAATCGATGGTGGACCGAAAAACTCGGCGGCAACGACGACGATCCATCCCCGCCTCCGCAGGCGGTCAGCGCAAAGCTCGCTACGCCGGCACAAACCCCACGGTAGAATGCTCGATTCATGATGCCTCCGTTACTGCGGAGTTGCGACGGCGACGCGCTGGGCGATTTGGGCGACGTCATAATCGAAGCGTCCGGCGACTTCGCGGGTGGTCGCGACGATCTCCGCCAGCGCTGCGGCATCGAACGCGGGTTTGTAGTAATCGGGAAAGGAGAGTTTCTGACCGTACGCCGCTCGCGATTCGGCAAAGCTCGCCGGCTCGAGGCCCGTGTGCGCGAGGATCCGGTCGATCGTCCCGAGCGAATCGGTGCAAAGATCTTCGTACCGCACGATGCAGACGCGGCGCGCGAGCTCGGGATCGTCGTCGAGCTGTTTTGCGATGAAGCCGTACACGTAGGCCCAGTACCGCGCCCGCGATTGCGCCCAGCGCCCCTCATCGAAAAGGCGGCGAATCTCGCGTAAAACCTCCGGATCTCCGACGTTCGCCATCACTTGGTGTGGACCGAACTCGTGGTGTCCGGTCAGCTCGATGATTTCGATCTGCCGCGGATCGTCGCGCTCCAGCTCGGCCCAGATGCGGTCTTGCTTGATCAGCGACGCAACGTGATCGATGGGATTGCGCACGTAGAGCAGGAATCGCGCGTCGGGGAAGAGCCGGCGCAAGTATTGCATGCGCACGACGCACATAATCGCCTTGCTGACGTAGCGGCTGCGCCCTCGTACGAGGGCCAACTTGCAGAGGTGCTCTCTGTAGAAACGCTCGAAAGCCGGGTTCGACGTCGCGGCATCGAGGACGCTGTAGTTCGATTCATCGTGGATTTGCGGGAAGAAGTGCTCCCACAAAATTTCCTCGCCCATTTCGGCGCTGTCGCGGGTCACCTCGATCCGATCGCGATGGATGCGCGGAACCGGCTTGCGCATCGCCGCGACCGGTATCCGCGGAAAAACCTTGTTCCAGACCCACGGCATGTAGGGCATCAGAAAGTCCGCGTATTTGTGCGTTACGACATCGGGATGCTCGCTGAGCATTTGCAGCGTGATCGTGGTGCCGGCTCGCGGCAACCCGCAGATGTAGACCGGCCGATCGATGCTCTGCGCCGATAGCCGGCGACCCAGCATCCGCGATTCCAGATTCCCAAGCGTGACGAAAAGCGGAGCGGCCGCATGCACGCCGCGGACGCTCCAATAGAAGGGTCCGGGCACCGAGAATCTCTGAGGTGTCTTAGAATCGGTCGCTGCCATAGCGGACTTATAGCTTCTCGAAGAGTGCGCCTATAACCGTCAATCCGGGGCCGAACGCCATGCTCAAGATCTTCGACCCGCTGGGGATTTCGGCCGACTCTAAGATCAGCTGCCAGATGTGCGGCGCCGTTGCGGAGGCCATGTTTCCGTGCTCGTAAAGCACTTGCCGGCTCAGCGCGACCGCCGACTCTTCGATTCCGAGCTTGGTTCGGATCTGATTGAGGATCGCCGGGCCGCCGGGATGGATCGCGAAGATCATCGCCGCCTTTTCGCGCTCGAAATCGAGACCGACCTGCGCGCAGATCGCGCGGACGAAGTCGGCGATCGAATCGCGGATCATGAACGGCACGCGCTTCGAGAGCGACATGTCGAATTGCAGCGGACCGGGGCGCAACGTCATCTCGGGCAGCGAATCGGGCAGTATGTACTCGTCGATCGCGAGGATCTTCAGACCACTGCGCCGCTCTTTGACGAACTCCGAGTGCGGATAGGCCGCGTACTTGATGAAGCCGTCCGCGAAGAGCGTCGAGGTGACGAAATTATCCGGCTCCTCGCCGAGTAGGTCGAAGTGGAGCGAAAGAAACTCGGTGTGCACGAGGTCGACGCGGCGCTTCGCTTTCGGAAGCGAAACGTACGACGATCCGACGAGCCCCGCCGCCGTGCGGATCGCGGGGAACGCGCCGTAGCATCCCATATGGTACGAATGCGTAACCCCAACGCCAAGCCAGCCGCGTCGCGAGAGAAAACTCTGAACCGGGCTGGGTGAAACGTACCCCGAGCAGCTGACGTGCACGATGTCGTCGGGAGGTTGCATCTCGGGGTTGCGATAGACCCGCTCGAAGACGTCGCACGCAACCTCCTCAAAAAGGGTCATGCGTTCGTCGAGCGTCTCGCCGGTAGGGTTTCGAAGGTCTCCGTAACGCCGAACCGCCTCAGACCGATTATCTGCATCGCGCTTTACGAAACGAGAAGTCAGCACGCTCACTTGCCGGCGTGCGATATATTCGGCCGACGTGCCGTAACGCGCCATGCGCTCTTGCAGGGTTCGCGCGATTTGCTCGCGATCGCCGGGATCGGTAACTTGTCGAGCCGCACACTGCGCGAGGGTCATGAAGTGCGCTTGAATGGGTTTGAGTTCGTCTTGTGCGACCGGCGCGGTTACGTCGATCCTTTCAAAATCGGACAAAACGACCGGCACGGCCAGTACCCGCGGCTGAGCCGCGATAGTTGCGGCAGCGATTTCCGCGTGTCTTGAGGACGGACTCGTAAATCTATCTAGAATACGCATTTCAAGTCTTACAGACGTTCGCCGTCTGCTTCGCTATCCCATTCGAGCGAGCGCTACTGTAAACGATGATAAACATCAGTAATCCTGGTTATTATTACTCATCGTCGACGGGCTTATTCGACGGAGGACGGTGCAGCAACGCCGATCGCGAATACTCGGTTCCGATCGGGACGAACTTTCGATGTTTTGCAGTAAAGTCGAAGAAATCGTTTACGAAATCTGCAGAGTGTTTGTCGGTCGTTCCGAGGCTCCCCAAATCCCAGTTATCCTCAACGAATCGAACGACGCTGCCGAGCTCGTACTGCCGATGCGATACGTAGCCCGCCTTTGCGGACGACGAAACGGCGAGCATTGGAACTCGAAAGCCTAAACCTCCATAGTGGCGCGCGCCCGGCGGCGGTACGTGGTCGTACCAACCGCCCCAATCGTCCCACACTATGAGGATCGCGGTGGTATTCCACGCGGGGCTTTGGCCGATTGCGTTAATGACCTGTGCAACCCACGAGGGACCGGTATCGGAGTTGTCGCCGGGATGGTCGGAATTTTGAAAATCGGGGATGACCCACGATACGGCCGGCAGCGTGTCGCGATCGATGTCGGTGAAAACGTCGGTTTCGGGCGAGATGACGTTCGTCGCCCAGTCCGGGCCCTGGCGCACGGCCTTGATCGAATCGAACGCGTTCCACAGATTCCCGGCGAAACTTCCCCCCGCCGGCGTGTAGTAACGCCACGAAATTTGATTGCCGTCGAGCAGGTCGGCGAGCGTTGCGTACGTCAGGCACGGAAACGGTCCCTGAAGATACAGGTACCGATTGTTTACGGTGATCAGTGACGTGTTCGTTCCGGCCGGAGAATCGCAGCCCCAGGGCTGCGCGCTCGGGAAATCGATGAGACTCTCCGACCCGCCGATTTCGGTGCCGCCGCGAATCAGATCTTGGTGTGCGGTGAAGCTGCCACTGCCCTGCGTTTGAAAGGTGTGATCCGAAAGCACGTACTGCTTGGCGAGCTCCCAGTAGGGCCGAATCTGGGCCGGATCGACGTATTGATAGACGTACGTTCCCGGAACCTTGCCGATCGGCACCCGATCGAAGCCATTCATGCTGCCGCGGTTCCAATCTTTGATCCAGTACGGATAGCCGTTGTTCGGCGAGACCGGGCTCTCGAGATTGGCGTTTCGCAACGGTATGCTCTTGCCGTCGTGCGTCTTTCCGCGCGTCGTACCGTCGGCGCCCGGAAACGTCGCAAAGAGATTGTCGAAGGTGCGGTTCTCTTGGACGATGATGACGACGTGCGTAAAGTATTTCCCCTGCTTTGCCGGCGGCGGCGGCGGCAATGGCGCCAGTCCGGCGGATCCCGACCCGCCGCACCCGCCTAGAAGCGTCGAGGGGACTCCCGCACAAAGGAGAGCGGCGAGCTGGAGGGCCCGCGACCAGCGATCGATACCCGGCATAGTATTAAAGGTATCGTCCGGGCGCGGGGGCCATCCCTTCCACGTGCGCTTGCTGCCGGCCGAGCCTGAGAGCATCGCGCGGGCCGCCGAGGTGCTCCGGGGCGGCGGCGTCGTCGCTTTCCCGACCGAAACGGTTTACGGCTTGGGGGCGCTCGCCCTCGACCCAGCGGCGGTGGCGCGGATCTTTGAGATCAAGCAGCGTCCTCGCTTCGACCCGCTCATCGTTCACGTGCTCGACCGCCCGATGCTGGCCCGCGTCGTTGCCCAGGTTTCGCGACTCGCCGAGAGGCTCATCGAGCGCTTTTGGCCGGGTCCGCTTACGCTGGTGCTGCCCAAAGCGCGAGCCGTCCCGGAGTTGGTGACCGCCGGTCTGGCAAGCGTCGCCGTGCGCATGCCCTCGCATCGAATTGCGCGCTCGCTGCTGGCAGCCGTGAATGCTCCGCTTGCAGCTCCGAGCGCAAATCCGTTCGGCAGCCTGAGCCCGACGCGCGCCGAACACGTCGCGCGGGCTCTCGGCGAACGGATCGATGTAATTCTCGACGGAGGACCCACCGAACACGGCCTTGAGTCAACGATTATCGCACTCGAGCCCGAGCCGGCACTCCTGCGGCCGGGCGCAATTCCGGTCGAGGTCATCGAAGCGGTGGTCGGCCGGCTCGCGCGTGCGAATCCGGCCGGACCCGTCCAGGCCCCGGGTCAACTCCCGCGACACTATGCGCCGCGCACCCCGTTGCGGCTGATCGAACCTGCAGAGGTGCCCCCGGAGCAGCGCCGGCGAGCCGGGGCGCTGGCATTTCGGAGTACGTTCGAAGGATATGCGGCCGTCCGCACGCTTTCGCCGCGTGGCGACCTGCGCGCGGCGGCAGCCTGCTTTTTCGAAACGCTTCACGAGCTCGATGAACTGGGGCTCGAGCGCATCGACGCGCAGCCGGTTTCGGAAGACGGACTGGGGCTTGCGATCATGGATCGCCTCCGGCGCGCGGCGGCTCAGCGAAACACTTGACGCTTGCCATGCGTTATGCCGATAAGGTCGAAGAAGGGATGATGATGCCGAGTTCTCTGTTTTTCGGACGCGCTGCAGCCGTATCTGCGCTGCTCGCGATATTTTGCCTCGGTGCAACGCCGAGCGGGCTACCGTATCAGGTTGCCGGCGACGTCGCCCAGAGCTTCACGCTGTTGACGAGCACCTATTACGAACCGATCGATCCGCAGGTGCTGCTTGCCGCCGCGAGCGACGCACTCGCGCAGAGCGCTCGCAAGCACGGCATCACCATTACGCCGCCGGCGCTTCACCCCGAAGGCGATCGCGATGCAACCCTCGCCGAGCTCGACAGCGCGATTGAAGCAGCGGCTCGTGACGCGCATGCGCCGCCGAGCGATTTCGCCTACGCGGTGATCGATGCGATGGCCAAAGCAACGAACGACCGCTACACGCAGTTCTTTACGCCCGACGAGTTCAAGGCGTTCAACGAAGCCCTCGATCCCAAGCGAATTGGCGGTATCGGCGTCATGATCGAGCCGGACGCGGCGACCGGATGCGTCCGCATCACGTACGTGCTGCCCAGCACGCCCGCCGAGCGAGCGGGGATTCAAGTCGGCGACATCCTGACCGCGGTCGACGGCTTGCCGATCAAAGGCCTGGGCGTCGATGCGGTGAGTGGGCGCCTGCGCGGCAAGCCCGGCACCGTCGTAGCGGTTACGGTGCAACGCCCGAGCGCGCCGGCCGCCTTTACGATTACGCGCGAAGACGTCCAGCCTCCGACGGTCGTCTTCAAGATGCTGCCCGATGGCATCGGATACGTCTGGGTAATGGAGTTTGGCCGAGCGACGCCCGCCGAGTTCGATACGGCGATCGCGCGTTTGAACCAGCTCGGCGCGAAGGCGCTCGTTCTCGATCTGCGCAATGACGGCGGCGGTTACGTCAACTCGGCGCTCGACATTAGCTCACGCTTCATCGCCAACAAGGCGCTGCTGACGGTCGAGGAGCGCGGAAAGCATGCGACGACGATCGATGCCGACGGCGATCCTTCGATTGCGCTGCCGGTCTCCGTTCTCGTCAACCAGTACACCGCCTCGGCGTCGGAGATCACGGCCGGAGCGTTGCAGGATGATGGAGTCGGCATGCTGATCGGCGCGCGAACGTTTGGTAAAGGCGTCATGCAGACGCTGACGCCGCTTCCCGACGGCGCCGCAATCAAGATCACGACCGCTCATTATCTCACGCCGAGCCGCCGCGACATCAATCTTCGCGGCATCGACCCCGACGTTCGTGTCGACGAAAACCGTGATGCGCGTTTCGGCGAGGTCGAGCAGGACGCGCAGTTGCGCGCGGCGATCGCGCTGCTGCAGAAGAAAATCGCGCAGACGAAGAGCTAGTTACGGGCCACTAGTTGGGCTGCGGATGGCGGCGGACGAGCCGCACGACGGTCCCGTTGCGCGCGAACGAGACCTCGTCCATCAAGCGGCGCATCAAGAAGATTCCGAAGCCGCGTGCGCGATGGCCCGGCTGAACGTTCGATCGATCGGATGGTTCGGCAAACCCGATTCCGCGATCTCGGACTTCGATCGAGAGCTCGACGCCGTCGAAGACACAAACGACCGTGATCTTTCTGCCGGGCTTCATGCTGCCGTGCTCGACCGCGTTGCTCAGCGCTTCGCCGGCCGCGAGCCGAATATCGGAGATCGTGTCGTTGGGAAAGCCGCACTCGGCCGCAAATTCGGCGATGCCGAGGCGCGCCACTGCTACGTTTTTGATGTCGCTCGGATAGGTGGCACGGTACTGCTTTTTCAAGGTAGGCTTTCTCCTTGGAGCCTTCCCGGTTAACGCGTTTGCTTAAACCTTGCTGGGATTGCTGCCCGGCGCAGAGACGCCTCGTGGCGGCAGCGAAGAGTAACGAAGCGGGCGATTAGCTCAGCTGGGAGAGCGCCTCCCTTACAAGGAGGATGTCGGCGGTTCGAGCCCGTCATCGCCCACCAAAAACCGCCATTTTTTGATGATTTAGCATGGAGTCGCGGAAAATGGTTTGACTACCGGATGGACTATACGCTCTTGGCGAAGAGTGCGGCATGAAACGGACAAATGGTGATCATGAGCGCGGCACTCGCGGCAGCGGCTGCGTTCGCTGGTCGCAACCAGATCAAAGATACGTCGCCGAACATACCATTGGTTACAGCACCAAAGGCAAGCGCATTCGCAAGGTCGTAACGGGCCGCGAGGTGACAAGAGCAAGGACGCGGAGCGAGGTGTCGAGGAGCGCCTGAGGCAACTCGTTCTCGCCTACCCGACGCCCAGGCGTGGTCAGCGTCGGCTCGTCCAGTCGATCACCCTCGGCGAGTACGCGAAGGAATGGGTCGATGAGCGCGATCCGAGCGTTCCACCGGAAGAGAAGATTCATAGGTACGCGAGGACTGACTCACTTTCGGCGGCAGCGCGTGGCGCATACAAGTGGGCAATCGACCGACACATTGTTCCGTCGAAACTTGCCAGCAAGCAACTCGATGCAATCAGCAATGAGGACCTGTGCGGCTTCTTGCACGGCCTCAAACTTGGAAGTGCCGGTAAGGCGAAGGGCCGCGTCGTTCTTCAAGCCGTATTCAAGGACGCAATGTCGGTCGCGAAGGTCCGCACCGACAATCCGGCAGCAGAGTTGCCGACGTTCAACGAGGCCGCCCGCGAAACGCGCTGTTGGGATAAAGCAGAGGCGCTAAAGTTCCTCGCTTACGCGAAACGCAGCGAGCATTTTGCGATGTTCCTCACGATGATCGTCGGGGCGCTAGGTCCCGGCGAGTGCTTTGGGCTGCGGTATCGCAACCTTAACTGCGAGCGCGGCACCATCACGGTCGAAGGCAACCTAACCGAAGTCGCCGGTCGCCTCGTCGAAGGTACAACCAAAACAAAGTTCCGCCGTCGTACATTCGTGCTTCCAAGATTCGTTGCGCGTGAGCTATGCGCACGGCAAGCGAAGGCGCACAAGCGCCCCGGCTTCTCCAAGGACGACCTCATCTTCACGAGCCCCCAGGGGGGCGGCATCCGGCGCACGACGTTCAGTTCGCGAGTGTGGTTGCCGTTGCTGAAGAAGGCAAAGGTTCCCGCGATTCCGTTGTACGGCATCCGGCATTCGAGTGCGTCACTGCTGGCCGCACTCGGCGTTCCATTGCTCGTTGCATCGCGTCAACTTGGACACGGCAGCATCGGCACAACCGCGAACGTCTAAAGTCACCTCTTTTCTGATGCATCGCAGGAAGTCGCCGATAAGTTCGACACGTTTTTTAAGGACCTCTGAGCGGTCCGTTCGGATTACGAGAAGGGGCCGTCCTTAACCGGCAGCTTCTTCGCGTAGGCGGTTATACCGATTTGCCCGGGGGCAGATGACCGCAATCGGAACTCCTTTCAAAGACGCGACAAGGGTCGCCGGGAACCGCCTCAAAGTTAGCCAGCAATGACCAATAAAGAGCAGTTTCAGGCGGGCGTAAGCAGCCCACACATTTTGTCCAGCTACGCACAAGCGATTCACAAGGAACGCACACTTTGAGCGTCGGACAGCGGGCCATGATTTATGGAAAACACACCGACGCAGTGTGCCACCACGTCTGGCTCGGGCTTGCCGTCGGTCACTGTTTTCATCCTCTTGCTGCCTTGCGGGCGTCCCTGACGAGGTGGAATATGCCCTCCGGCTTCACGTTGATCGAGCCATCGCTGAATCGACGCCGGACGAAAGCGAAGCTGATTGCCTACGCGCAACGCTGGCAACCGTCGCCCGCGCACCATTCTGCGGATAGTAGATTCGGAAGTGCCGAAGTAAGTGCCGAGCTTTTTTATGTCCCAAAGCGCCCCATCAATAGGCGCTTGTGTGCCTTGCATACTCAATCAGGGTTGATGCTCGGTGGGGGGTCACGACTCGCATTAGTAAGGCGATCTTGAGCTAGTCCCGGATTCGCAGAGCCCTACGCCGTTTCGGTCGGCGTAGGGCTTTAGTTTGATGCCCTATGGAAGGGCGCTTCGGCAAAGGTCTGCAACGGTTATTGCCATGCTCCTGGTGGCAGTGCAAGCCTTAGCTACGAGCGTGGCGCACGTCTTTGTCGATCTCCAAATCGGCAGTGCCACATGCGCGAAGGATCGGCCCGATGCGCGTTTGTTCCATATAGCCAAATGATGCGCTGCTCGGCGATCGCATTGAGGCATTTCATCGGCAATCTCGATGCACGTATGGCCGACCCAAGGTCCACGCCGATCTCAAGGATGAAGGAATCGCTGTATCGGGGAAGCGTGTGGCACGTCTGATGCGAGAACGCGGTATTTGCGGCGTTTCTCGGCGGAAAGGCACCGTCACGACAATCCGGAACCGCGATGCCCGGCCAGCGCCGGATCTGGTCGACCGGAACTTCCGCGCCGATCGCCCCGATCAACTTTGGGTCGCCGGCATCGCTTGCATTCCAACCTGGGCCGGCTTCTTGTACCTCGCCATCGTTCTGGATGTCTTCAGCCGTCGCGTCGTGGGATGGGCCATGGCGAATCATCTGCGCACTGAACTCGTCCTTGAGGCGCTCGACATGGCGATCTTCCGCCCCAGGCCCAACGGCGTTATCCATCACTCGGACCAGGGTACGCAGTACACATCGATCGCGTTTGGCAAGCGGTGCAGTCAGGCTGGCGTCTGGCCATCGATGGGTTCGGTCGTGACTGCTGCGATAACGCGATGTGCGAGAGCTTCAACGCGACGCTCGAATGCGAGCTGCTCGCGTTCCATCGTTTCAAGACCCAGCGTGAAGCCGCGCCTGTGGTCTTCGATTTCATCGAGGGATGGTACAACCCGCATCGCCGGCATTCGGCGCTCGGCTACCTCTTCACCCAACAACTTCGAGCGGCGAATGGATCAAGCCGCCTGATGTCAAAAAACCATCTCTCCACGGAACCGGGTCAACTCCAAACCGACACATCAATGCGGTTATCGCGGAGGACTCAGCCCTGAATCTTGACAAGGAATGGTAATCCCGGACTTACGTAAAGGCGCGAGAGCGCTGGCAGTCGAGCTCGCAAGGGTTCCATTGGTCGTGACAGGCGGAAGTGGATTTGTCGGTCTTGCGTTGCTCGCAATTCTTGGTGAAGCTGGTGTTGCGGTCGACGTGCTCGATCTGGCGACGCCGGAGCGAGTGCTGCCGCATTTTGAGCCACTACGGCTGCATCGCTACCACTGCGTCGATCTCACTTCGGGCGAGCAACTCGACCGCGCTGGGGCTTCGCTGCCGGAACGCCTTGCGCTTATCCACCTCGCTTCCTCAATTTCTACCAACCGTGCTTTGGACGCGAGCGGGGTGCGAGAACTCGAGATCCAGCTGTCCACGGCGCACAGACTGCTGGAAGCATTCCACGGGCGCCTGGCCGCGATCGTTTTTGGCAGCAGCATTTCTGTTTTCGGACCGCTTAAGAATGTTCGCTGCGATGAATTCACGCCAGCGCGTCCGGACGAGATCTACGGCCTAGGAAAACTAGCGGCCGAAGAGGTGTTCAACGCCTACGGCCGCAAGCTGCGAATTCCAGTAGCGTCGCTGCGGATCAGCCACGTCTTCGGGCCGTTCGAGCACCTCGAGTCGGCGACCCACCCAGGGCGCGCTCGGCGCGCCGTCCCGAATTTCTTGCGTGCGGCGCTACGCAGCGAGGCAATTATGATCAAAGGCGACGGGGCGGATCTCAGAGATTTTGTTCACGGCTACGATGTCGCTCAAGCGATTCTGCGCGCGCTCCTGTGCGCCGCTTCCGGTGCCTACGTCATCGCGAACGGCGAGTCAGTGACGATTCGGAGGCTTGCGGAAACGGTCGCTTCGCTGGTGACACCGCCAGTCGCGGTGCACATCGGTGTATCGTCCGCTGCGCGGCGCGACTACGCATTTTCGGTCTCGCGAGCGATAGCAGATATTGGATACGCTCCGACGGTCTCGTTGCGCAACGGCCTGCGCGAAGAACTGGAGTGGATGCGGACAGTCGGCGATGGCTAACGTACTGGTTACTGGTGCCTCAGGCCACGCCGGCCTTCGGATAGTGCGTGCCTTCCTCGAACGTGGAGATCTCGTAACGGCGGTAACGAATTCGCCCGTTACCGCAGCCGCCGTTAGCGAGCTGTACCGTAACAGACGCTTGGCCGTGGCGGCGGCCGATCTCGGCGTCGGCGCGCCGAAAGTGGAGGGAGCCTTCGATTCAGTTATTCACGCGGCCGCCTGCGTGCCGAATGGCAGCGCGGAGGATGATGATGTGCGGCGCTTGTTCGACGTGAACTTCCTGGGAACAGCGCGACTGCTGGCAAGCTTGCGCCATCGTGCACGGCGCATCGTCTATCTCAGTTCGATTGCAGTCTACGCGCCATGCCCAGTACTTGACGAAGACAACGAACCGCAACCGCAAACGGCTTACGGCGCTAGCAAGTTGGCCGGCGAACGAGCGGTAGAGCTGTGGGCAGGTGAAACGGAAGCACCGGCAGCCATTCTGCGGGTCGGCACGATCTACGGCCCGGGCGAGCGGCTCGCGCGCGTCTTGACGACGTTCTTCGCACGAGCGATGGACAATCGGCCGCTCTTCGTCGAAGCGATGGGACGCGCGCGGCGCAACTACGTGTACGTTGACGACGTCGCTCGCGCAGTCGTCAACACAGTCGAGCGCGGATTGACCGGCACGTTCAACCTTGCCGGCGACGAAACCTTCACGCTAGAACGATTGGCCGACGAAGTCGTGCGCGCCGCAGAAAGTTGCTCCGTGGTGCGATTGCTACCGGGCGCGGTGCGCGATCTCATAGTATCGACCACGCGCTTAGACTTGACCGGTATTGGGTGCCCGACACCACTCGCGCAGGGATTGGATCGACAGGCGGCTTGGATCCGCGCCGGCGGTCCGCGCTTCTGGTCCGAACCTACGGCGACGCCGCTACCGCAGTCCGACTCGTAGGGCCTCGTTAGGCGCTGCGGCCGCTGCGTTCGATTCTCGCAGACGCGAAGATGAGTGCCGACGAACTACGTGCCTTGCTGTGCGGGCCAGCGGTGGCGGCGCACTCAATAAGCGCAAAGCGTACCATCAATAAAGTGGACGATCTGCCGCCGCTGACCCTGATTCAAACCGGCTGGCTAAAGTGTTCCTGTCCATGACTTCGAGTGCAAAGGTCAAAGCGGATACTCCACCCCCTCTTTGAGAATCGCGGCAATCACGGGCTCGCTTCTCGCATGGGTCCGCGATCTGGGAGCTAGTCCCCCGACGTGTGGCGCTAAATGGGAGATCGCTAACGTAAAATAGAAAAGTTGGGCCATCCGAAGAGTACAGCGTGGTCCAATCAACATCGGGAGCGGATTCTTCAGGTGCTTCTCCTGGTGAATGTTGTTGCGGCGGTCGTTTTGGCGCTCTCATTCCAAGTCTCATCGTCCGGCCTAAAGATCGTGACAGTCCCGCACTTCTGGGACTCGCAAACGCGAACTACGCATGAAAGGGACTACATTTGCGTTGGGAACGTGATCGCGCTCTGGACCGACGATTACGGCAACGTCGCCATTGGGAACGCGGCACCGCAGGGAGCCATCCAGTCCGTGACGCCATGCCCATTGGGGGCTCGGTCGGCAGCAATCGTGACGGTCGATAATGCGTTTTGGTTTAAGGCGGCCCTAATCGCGATGGCGGTCAGCGCATTGTTCCAAATATTCCTGGTGCGGAGGGAGTAGCTCAGTCGCCCTGTCACGGCCAGCGCCCGGTTCGTTATTCAAAGTCTTACTGTCTTTAGTATATAATGCCCCGATTTTACGGCCAAGCCGGTGCCACCACTCGCATCCCCGGAGGGTGGACAGTCGGTGCCGAAGTCATTCGGAACCCTCTCCGGCCTCCTGGGTGGACTAACCGGGTGGACTACTGGGTGGCGTTAGAGCCCCCCGATGACTGGACGTGACCGAAGGTGCCCAAGTCAAAACCCTTGCCGTTATTGAGTTTTTGGCGATTTACGCCGAAGAGCGGCTTGCCTCGTGGCCTCCCTTACAAGGAGGATGTCGGCGGTTCGAGCCCGTCATCGCCCACCACTCGTATCATCCTGAGCGGAGTCGAATTGACCGTTATGAACGCATTGCAGACGCACACCGAGATCAAGGTCGACCGCGACGGCGAGATCGCCCTCATCACGATGAACCGGCCCGAGAAACGCAACGCGCTCTCGCTGCAGATGATGCGCGAGCTCGACGCTGCCTTGGCGATGCTGGCGCAAGACTCCGGCGTGCGCGCGGTCGTGTTGCGCGGCGAGGGCCCGGCGTTTTGCGCCGGCCACGATCTGCGCGAGCTCGTCGATCGCGACGTCGACGCCTACCGCATCGATCTTCGATGCCTGCGTCGATCTGATGGCGCGCATCGCGGCGATCCCGCAACCGGTCATCGCCGAGGTCGCAAAGGTCGCGACCGCGGCCGGCTGTCAGCTCGTGGCGGCCTGCGATCTCGCGGTCGCCTCGACCGAAGCGACGTTTGCGACGCCCGGCGTGCGGATCGGTCTCTTTTGCAGTACCCCGATGGTTGCGCTGACGCGCGCGATCGGACGCAAACGCGCGATGGAAATGCTGCTCACCGGCGACGCGATCGACGCTGCAACGGCGCTCGCGTGGGGGCTGGTCAATCGCGTCGTCGCGGCCGGATCGCCTTCATGACGAAACGCTCGCACTTCGCGCGCAAGATTACGTCGTCGAGCCGCGGCATCGTGGGCATTGGGAAGGCGGCGTTCTACGCGCAGATCGATTTGGATCAAGCGCGCGCCTACGAGTATACGAAAGCGGTGATGACGTCGAATGCGCTCGAACCCGATGCGCGCGAAGGCATCACGCGCGTTTTTCGAACGGCGTTCGCCGAAGTGGGAAGGCTCCGGGAGGGGTTAGTTGGGTACCGTTGAAGCCCGACGGACCGCGGCGCTATTGGTGTGGGCAGCGAGCACCGCGATGAAGCAAAAAGCGTCGCCCACACCCGGTATGCGTGGCCCGACAAAAAGGGACCCGCGCATACGCGACGGCAGGAGGGCTCGCCCATGGCGAGCCCTTCTGTGATTCCCGGCCGGGAGAAAAACGGGCGCCTCGGTCGAATGAGTGCCGCTTCGTGACTCTCTTCGCTCCGCGAACGCGCTATGCCGCAATACTCTTGATCGTTGCCCTGCTCGCCTCGCTTGCGGTCGCGCTCTTTCGGGCGCGCGCCGAGTCGCACGCCCGTCGCGTCGAGCTGGCAATGGATTTCACCGATTTCGACGCCTTGGCGCGCTCGTACGACTATAATCCGGCAGCGTTCTTGATCGCGCTGCGGCGCGCCGGGCTTACGTCGCTCGCGCTGACCGAAGAGCTCGGAGCCAACGTCGGATACGACGGAAAAGCCTATGCGACGACGGGCGCCGCGCTGGTGAACCAAGCCGGCATTACGCCGATCCGCGACCCGCTCCTGGCCGGGTTGGTTCGTAACCACCGCATCGTGAACGGTGCCGTCTATCTGCTCGTCTCGGATGCCTCGACCTACCATCGCTATCGCAGCGAGCTGGCGCTCCACTTCATGCCCAAGAGCGTGCGCGTTCTGCGCGCGTCGCGACCTTGGCTGATCGAGGTGCACACCCAGATCGATTACTTCAACGCAATGGCGCTGGGCATCCCGACCGATCAGATCGAGCTGGCGCGACGGCTTGCGCTGCTCGTCGTTCCGCGTTTTCAAAACGACGAGCGCTTCGGCGCGCCGCAAATTAATGCGACGTTCAACGACGTGCTCCGGTACGACCCGAAGGTTTCGACGGTCATCTTCTTCGGTTTGAGCAATCAGGTTCTCGGCTATCCGGATCACTTGCCGGAGGCCGCCGACGCATTCAAGCGGCACGTTTTCAACTTCGGCTCGATCGAGACGTACGACCCCAGTCAGGTCCAAAAAGGGAACGACACGCTCGCGAAGCTCGTCCCGGGCCGGACCGTGCGCGTGCAGGCGATCGCAAAGACCGAACTCGATAAGCTCAAGCTCGACGAGGTCATCGCGCGCTACGTTCTCGGCGTGCGCGAGCGCAACGTTCGCGTCGTCTATCTGCGCCCGTGGGGCCACCAAGACGGCAATCTCTCGATCGAGGCAACCAATGTCGAGATGGTCAAGCAGATCGCCGACGAGCTGCGGGCTGACGGTTTCCGGCTGGGGCGCGCGACTCCGATCCCGCTCGTATCACGGCAACAATCGCGCGCTCGTCGGTCTCGCGGCGCTCGCGGTACCGTCGATCTTCGTCCTGCTCCTCGATTTCTTCGGATGGTATCGGCGCCGCTGGGCCGTCGTTGCCTACGCGCTCACGGTTCTGCTGTACGTTGCCGGCATCGTCGCGCATCACGACGCGTTCGCACGCTCCGCGATCGCGCTGGCCGGCGCGTTGCTCTTTGCGACCGCGGCGTTGCTGATCCTGATTCCGGCGTGGAACGAAAGGCCTGCGGCGAGCCGCGGAACCCAGCTGGCTCGCAGCCTCGGTTGGACGCTCGCGGCGACCGGCGTTGCGCTGCTCGGAGCGCTCGTCGTCGTCGGCGTGATGAGCTCGCCGCTGGCGATGGAAGAGATCGAACGCTTCCGCGGCGTGCGGCTCGTGCTCGCGCTACCGCCGCTCATCGCGCTGGGGCTCTACCTCTTCGACAAGAGGTTCGGCGCGGGCGCGCAGCGTCCACGCGACGTGTTCCTCTCGCCGGTACTCGCCTATCAGCTCCTCGCCGGAATCGTCATCGTCGCGCTCGGCGTCCTGATGCTGGTGCGCAGCGGAAACGAGAGCGATGTCTCCCCTTCGCCGTTCGAACTCTCGCTGCGGCACGCGCTCACCCACGTGCTGAGCGTGCGCCCGCGCTTTAAGGAGTTTTTGATCGGCTTTCCATGCATGATGCTGCTTCCGGCCCTGCTGCCGCGTCACCGGCGCGCGATTGGCTGGCTGCTGGCGTTGGGCATCGGCGTTGGCATCGGCGACGTCATCGACACGTTCTCGCATCTGCACACGCCGCTTGAGATCTCGTTGCTGCGCATCGTCAACGGTCTCGTCATCGGCGCCATTATCGGTGCGTTTGCAATCTGGATCTATCGCCGCGTTCCGGCAAGCTCGCAGTGATGGCGCGCGTCTTGCTCTCGGGCTACTACGGTTTTGGCAATCTCGGCGACGAAGCGCTGCTGGAGGTAATCGTCGAGCGCATGCGCCGGCGCTTTCCGTCGGCGCAGCTCGAAGTGCTCTCGGCAACGCCGCAAGCGACCGCGGAACACCATCGCGTTGCAACGACGGCGCGCTGGGACTGGCGGGCGATTCGCGCTGCGATCGTGAGAGCCGACGTCGTGCTCTCCGGCGGCGGCGGCTTACTGCAGAACGCGACGAGCCTGCGTAGCCTGCTCTATTACGCGGGCATCCTGCGCGAGGCAATTCGCGCGCGGCGCAAGACGATGGTCTTCGCGCAATCGGTCGGGCCGCTCGATTTTTGGGGTCGCCTCCTCGTGCGTCAGTTTTGTAAAGGGCTCGATCGCGCGACCGTGCGCGACGAACGATCGGTTCGGCTGTTACGCGAGCTGGTTCCGCGGACGCCGATCGAACGCACGGCGGATCCGGTTTTCTTATATGAATGCCCGCCAAGGAGAGGCCGACCTCGCGAGCGAGGGCTTGGGACCCGAAAGCGGCGCGTACGCGGTCGTCAGCGTGCGCACGGCAGCGGCGTTCCGCGATGGCCCGGCAATTATCGGGCGTGCCGTTGACCGGCTGGCGCAGCGTCACGACATTCGCGCGGCATTCCTACCTCTGGGGGGAGCCGCCGATGCCGCAGTTTCGACCGACGTCATCCGCGCCTGCACATCGAACCCGGTGCTCTTGCCGGAATGCACGCTCGCGAAAACGGCCTCGATTCTTCGCGGCGCCCGTGTCGTCGTCGGCATGCGCTTCCACTCCCTCGTTCTTGCCGCACGCTATGCGGTGCCGTTTCTCGCGATTGCATACGATCCCAAGGTCAGCGCGCTCTGCGAAGATCTGGAGTATCCGTTGGCGCCGCTCTGGCGCATCGGCGAGCGACGCCTCAGCGAGGCCGCGATCGACGATCTCGTCGACCGCCTGGTGAACGAGCGCGACGCGCTCTCGGCGGAATTGGCGCGGCGCCGCGAATCCGTGCAAGCCGCGGCAGAACGAAATTTCGACGTGCTCGGCGAGCTTCTGCGCAAGGGTAGCGGCGATGGATTATAGGGCGACGCTCAATCTGCCCAAGACCGGCTTCCCCATGAAGGCCGAGCTTCCGAAGCGCGAGCCCCAGTGGCTCGCATGGTGGCGGGATCGCCGGACGTACGAACGTCGTTTGGAACGCAACGCTTCGAACGGAGCGTGGATCCTGCACGACGGGCCTCCCTATGCCAACGGCGATCTGCACATGGGGCACTTCCTCAACATGGTGCTCAAGGACGTTTTCGTGAAGATTGCCTTGCTCGACGGCAAGTACGCGAAGTTCGTTCCGGGCTGGGACATGCATGGGCTACCGATCGAGTACGAGACCCTCAAGTACTTGGGGGTAAAGGACTTCCACGCGATCGATCCGCTCGAGCTGCGCGAGCAATGCAAAGAACGCGCTCTCTTTTGGCTCGACCGCCAACGCGAACAGCGCGTTCGTATGGGGAACTTCGGGTACTTCGATCGTCCGTATCGCACGATCGATCCCTCGTTCGAGGCAACGATCGTGAACGCGCTCGCCGATCTGGCGGAGCGGCAGCAAATTTATAAAGGCCTGCGGTCGACGCTCTGGTGCATCCACGACGAAACGGCGCTTGCCGAAGCCGAGATCGAATACGAGACGAGGATCTCGCCGTCGATCTACGTGCGATTCACAGCCGGGCCGGAGCAGCGCGACCGTATCCTCGATGTGTTTTCGAGTCACCGAGGGCCTCGAGCAAGGTCTCGTTTCTCATTTGGACGACGACGCCGTGGACGCTTCCGGCGAATGCCGCGATCGCGCTGCGCGCCGACGCGACGTACGGACTCTACCGCGTCGGCGACGAGGCGGTGATCGTCGCGGAAGCCTTAGCGAAGCAGAGCCTCGGGGAGCGTTTTGCGCAGGCGGCGCTGCTCGGCCGCGCGCGCGGCGCGCAGCTCGACGATCTCACCGTGCGTCATCCGTTCATGAACCGCGATTCGGTGATCGTGCTCGCCGATTACGTCGATCTGCGAGACGGGGACCGGCGCGGTCCACACGGCGCCGGGCCACGGCGCCGACGACTTCGAGACCGGCATGAAGTACGGCTTGCCGATTCTCAATCCGGTAGACGCGACGGGTCACTTTACGGCCGAAGCCGGACCCTACGCGGGGATGCAGATCTTCGAAGCAAACGCGAAAATCGTTGAGGATCTCCTGGCGAGCGGCCACCTTTGGAGCGCCGGTGAGTACGAGCATTCGTATCCGCACTGCTGGCGTTGTCACAACCCGGTGATCTTTCGCGCGACCACGCAGTGGTTTCTCGCAATGGATCAAAACGTGTTGCGGCAGCGGACGATCGACGCGACCGATGGCGTCGAGTACACGCCGGAGTGGGGACGCGCGCGCCAGCGCCAGATGATCGAGACGCATCCGGAATGGTGTCTTTCGCGGCAGCGCACGTGGGGCACGCCGATTCCGTCGCTGGTCTGTCTGCAATGCGGCGAGGCGGTGCTCGACGCGCGCGTCGCGCGGCTTGCGGCCAAGCGCTTTGGCGAAGCCGGCGCGAGCGTGTGGTGGAGCGATCCGGTTGAGGTCTATCTCCCGGCCGACTTCGTCTGTCCCAACTGTCGCAGCGCTCGATTCGAGAAAGAGAAGAACATCGTCGACATCTGGTTTGAATCGGGCGTGACCCATCTCGCCGTTCTCGGTCACGACGGTGTGCCGTGGCCCGCCGATCTCGTTCTCGAAGGCGGCGATCAGTTTCGCGGATGGTTTCGGAGCTCGTTGATAACCGGAGTCGCAATCAAAGGCCGCGCGCCCTATCGTCGCGTCATGAAGAACGGCTGGGTGAACGACGAGCAAGGGCGTCCCATGTCCAAATCGCGCGGCACCGGTATCGGCGCCCTCGATGCGATGGGGCGCTGGGGCGCGGACGTCCTACGGCTCTGGGCGGCTTCGGTCGAACCAATCGACGACGTGCGCTTTGGGCCGAACGTGATCGAACAGGTAGGACGCGTCTATCGCAACATTCGCAACCGTATGCGCTTTATGATTTCGAATCTCGACGGCTTTGCGCCAGGCGACGTCATTACGCGCGACGCGATGGAGCCGATCGATCGTCTTGCCTGCGGCGTAGCGGACGCCTTCGTCGCGAATGTCAAGCGCGCATACGATGGGTGCGAAATTCACGACGCGTATCTCCGAATCGTCGAGTTCGAGAGTGGGATGTCGAGCCTGTATTTCGACGCGTTGAAAGATCCGCTCTACTCGCGCGCGGCCTCCGACCCCCGGCGGCGCAGCGCGCAATCCGCTTTGCTGTACGTGCTGACGCGCTTTCTGACCGTGCTCGCGCCGGTGCTTTCCTTCACTGCCGAGGAGGCATGGCAAGCCGTGCCCTCCGAATTGCGCGGCGACGCGGAGAGCATCTTCGATACGTCGTTCGATGCCGGGCGCCAACGCGGCGCCGCGTCGGAGAGCGATCTGCGCCTTTGGCAGCAGTTACGCGCGCTGCGCGCGCGCGTCGCGGCGTCAACGAACCCGCGTGATTTCGAAGCCCAGCTGCGCCTTACCGTAATGCCGGGTGCGTACAAGCGGCTCGCAGATCTGGGTGACAATCTGCGCGAAGCGCTCGTCGTTTCGCAGCTCACGCTGGACTCTAGCGAGGGAAGCGATGGCGAAGCCGGCGACGGCGTGGTCGCGTTCGAGCTCTTACCTGCAGCGGGCGAAAAATGCGTGCGCTGCTGGAAGTTCCGCAAGCTCGGGACGGACCCAGGGCATCCTTCGATCTGCGCCGATTGCGCGCAGGTCGTTCGCGCGCTCCAAGAAGACTAGGTCCACTCGCCGCGGCGGAAGGTCTCCCATCTGCCCGCTTCGATTGCGGTCCGGGCTTCGCGCGCGAGCGCGTTGAGCAAATAGAGGTTGTGATACGAAAGCAGCACCGGCCCCAGCATCTCTTTTGCGCGAAAGCAGTGCGAGAGATAGGCGCGTGTGTAGGTCGTGCAGGTCGAACAATCGCAGCGCGGATCGAGCGGCGAAGCGTCGCTGATAAATGCGGCGTTGAAGATGTTGAGTTCGCCGTCGTGCGTCATCGCACGCCCATTGCGCCCGCAGCGCGTCGGATAGACCGAATCGAAGAGATCGATCCCCGAATCGATCGCCGCGATCAGATCGCGGGGCGTACCGACGCCCATGAGATAGCGCGGCTTCTCTTCCGGAAGGAGCGCGGCGGTCGAACGCGCGCAATCGTACATTTCTTCGCGCGTTTCGCCGACCGAAAGGCCTCCGATAGCGTAGCCGGGGAAACCGAGCTCGATGACGTCGCGCGCGCTGCGCTCGCGCAGCGTTCGATCGAGTCCGCCCTGCACGATCGCAAAGAGCACGGTTCCGTCGCGGGCAGGCACCGCCGCCGAGCGTCGCGCCCAGGCGCTCGTCAAGCGCACCGACTCTTCGAGTTCTGCGCGGGGCGCGGGCAGTTTCACGCAGACGTCGAGCACCATGGCGACGTCGCTGCCGATGCGCTGCTGAAATTCGACCACGTTTTCCGGAGTGAAACGATGCTCGCTTCCGTCGAGATGAGACGCGAAGGTGACGCCGTCGTCGTCGAGGCGCCGCCGGCTCTCCAGACTAAAGACTTGGAATCCGCCCGAATCGGTAAGGATCGGTCGATCCCAGGCCATGAACTGGTGAAGCCCACCGGCCGCCTCGATCGGCGCGATTCCGGGGCGCAACCAGAGATGGTACGTGTTCGAAAGCACGATCTGCGTCTGCGCCGCGCGCAACTGCGCCGGCGTCACGCCTTTCACCGATGCCGCGGTGCCGACCGGCATGAAGCACGGGGTTGCGACCTCGCCGTGTGCCAATCGTAAGCGGCCGCGCCGCGCGCCGCCGTCGCGCGCTACGAGACCGAACATGCAACGCGCGCGCGCGCGCGCCGATATGCGGGGGGCGGCTCGACCTCAAACTCCATCGGTTCTTCGCTGCTGGGATGACGGAACGCGAGCCGCCACGCGTGCAGTGCTTGTCCGGGAAGGTCGAAGCCGGTTTCTTTTTTTCCGTAGATTGGATCGTTGAGAATGGGATGCCCGGCGGCGGCAAGATGTACGCGAATCTGATGCGTCCGTCCGGTCTCCAAACGAAACACAAGCTCGGCGTGCTTCGGATACTCCTCGCGCACGGCATAATGGGTGACCGCCGGCTTCCCCTCGCTGACGATCGCAAACTTGAGGCGGTTGCGCGGATCGCGGCCGATCGGCCCTTCGATCCGGCCGTTGCGGTGCTGCGGTACGCCGCAGACGAGACCGAGATATTCGCGCTCGATGCGCCGCAACTTCATCGCCGCGGTGAGCTTGCGCAGGCTCTCGTCACGTTTTGCGATGACGAGCAGGCCGGAGGTATCGCGATCGAGGCGGTGGACGAGGCCGGGTCGCAGGCCGTTGCCGGGGAGATGGCCCTCGACGTGCGCGAGCACCGCGTTTACCAGCGTTCCGCCCGGTGCGCCGTGCGCGGGATGCGTGACCATCCCGGCCGGCTTGTCGACGACCAACAGATCTTCATCCTCGTAGAGAATCGCGAGCTCGATTGCCTCCGGCCGCGCGACGAGCGGGCGCGGTTGCAGAATATCGAACTCCAGCACGTCGCCCTCTTCGAGCGGTAAGCTTGGCTTTGCCGGCGCGCCGTTGACGAAGACCTCGCCCTGCTTCGCGCTGCGGGCCGCTTGGGATCGCGAGGCACCGGAGATCGAGGCGACGAGGACGTCGGTGCGCTTTCCCGCTTGGTCAGCGGTGACGACGTGTAACAAGGCTCGAGAGCAAGAGCAGTCCAACGCCGACCGTGATGCACGAATCGCCGACGTTGAAAATATTGGGCCAAATGCGATAGAAGTCGATGAAGTCGATCACGTACCCATAGTGAAGCCGATCGACGATGTTTCCGATCGCGCCCCCGACGATCATTCCGAACGCGATTCGTACCGTGAGCGAGCGTGCGGCGGCATCGCGGAAGCTGAACCAAAAAAGCACCAGTACGACGATCGCCATCGCGATCAGGAGCACGGCATTGTTGCCGAAGAGCCCGAAGGCGCCGTGAACGTTGCGTTCGTACGTCCACTTGAGAAAACGCGGAATCACGTAACGGCTCTCGCCCGGCAAGAACGACCGTACGATCAGGCCCTTCGTGAACTGATCGGCCCATAGGACGAGCACCGCGACGCTCGCGATGACGAACGTACCGACTAGATTAGAGGTTCGGTTGCGGGACAAACTGATAGAACCAGCCAGCGATTTTGAGGAATGCGTCGTTGACGAGAACGAGCCCGACGGCGACCAGGAACGCGCCGGCGCCGAATTCAATCGCGCGCAGCGCCGGCCTTATCCGCCGCAGAAGCGGAAGCACGACGCCGATCGCGCCGGCGGCGACGAGAAAGGGCACCGCGAGACCGAGGCAATAGAACGAAAGCAACAGCGCGGCCGCAGCGCTGTGCTGCTGCGAGGCAATCGCGAGAATGCCGGCCAGAATCGGGCCGATGCAGGGCGACCAGCCGGCGGCAAACGCCATTCCGACGAGCCCGGAGGTCCAAAAGGTCGCCCGATCGTGGCGAAGGTGAAGACGTTTGTCCATCATGAGCCACGGAATGCGGAGCATCCCCATCATATGCAGGCCGAGCACGACGACGAGCACACCGCCGATTTGAGCGATGAGGCTGCGATGCGAATCGAGCGCGCCACCGATCGCGCTGGCGCTCAGACCGAGCGCGATGAAGATGAGGCTAAAGCCAAGCACAAAAGCGACGGCGTGCGCGAGCGTTTGAATGCGCGCGGCCGCCGCCGTTTCGGCTTTCAAATCCTCCACGCTCTCGCCGGTGAGCAGCGAGAGGTACGCCGGCACGAGCGGGAGGACACACGGCGACACGAAGGAAACGAGGCCCGCAAGGAAGGCGATGCCGGCGGTAATATGTGTCGTCGCGGTCATGCGCTGATTACGTTTAGCAATGCAACATTGGTTTACCTATCCGACAAACATCGACCCCGTTGCGATCCATCTGGGACCGCTGCGAATTCACTGGTACGGCATCGCCTATCTGGTGGCGTTCCTCTGCGTCTACCTTTGGATGAGCCGCCCGGCCGGCCGGCGGCGGCTCGGCCTCACGCGGGACCAGATCCAGGACTTTCTCTTTTACGCTCTGATCGGCGTGCTCGTTGGGGGGCGCACGTTCTTCGTGATCAACGACATCGTCAGCAAGCACGATGCGTCGTTCTATTTTTCCAACCCGATCAATTTCATCGCGGTCTGGAACGGCGGCATGGCCTTCCACGGGGGACTCATCGGCGTGCTGGTGGCGATGGGCCTCTTCGTTCGCAAGCATCCCGGCCTCAAGTACACGGTCGTCGGCGACGAGGTCGTGATGATGCTTCCGGTCGGCATAACCCTGGTTCGGATCGTCAACTTCATCAACGACGAGCTGTGGGGCGATATCTGCCGCCCCGACCGGGCCTGGTGTCTGCGCTTCCCGAGCGCACCCGATCAAGGCACGCTCTATCGTCACCCTTCGCAGATCTACGAGGCAATTCTCGACATCCTCACCCTCCCGATTCTGCTGATCCTCTATCGGTTTAAGCCCAAAGACGGCGTGGTAGCCTGGACGTGGTTTACGCTCTACGGCATTACGCGGTCGATCGCCGAGCTCTGGCGGCAAGCCGATTTCACCGCGATGGGCCTTACCGGCGGTCAGCTCTACGCGCTTCCGATGATCGTCGTCGGCGTCGTGGGTATCGCTTACTGCGCAACGCGGCCCGGCCGGCGCACCGAAGCGCGCGTCGCCTCGGCGCGTAGTTTACCCTGAGCACTTCCTCTTCGCTCAAGACAGGCTCCGTCGAAGGGTGACCGGAGTTGCAGAGCGATTCGGAACGCTGCAGCGCGCGATCGGCGACGAGCTTCGAGGCTGCGATCGCGATCCGGGCGGCGTCACCCTCGTCGGGATCGGCAAACGGCAAACGACCGAGGCGATCGCGGCGGCAATCGAAGCCGGATTGAGCGACCTCGGGGAGAGCTACTTCCAGGAGGCGCGGCGCAAGTTTGCGGCCCTGCCGCCGGTCCGAAAGCACTTCGTCGGTCACATTCAAACGAACAAAGCGAAGGCAATCGCCGCCCTATTCGATGTGGTTCAAAGCGTCGACCGCGCAGAGGCCGGCATAGCGCTCTCGAGCGGCGCGCTCGAAGCGGGCAAGGAGCTCCCGGTGCTCGTGCAGCTCAACGTCTCGCCGATCGAACGTTTCGGCTGTCCGCCCGCCGAGGCGGATCGGCTCGCAGAGACGCTTCGGAAGCAGCCGGGCTTGCGGCTCGACGGCGTCATGGCGATTGGACCGCTCGTCGCCGATCGCGACGCAATCTTGCGCGCATTTGAGCTGGCTGCCATGACGTTGGCCCGCATTGGTGGAAGTACGCTCTCGATCGGCATGTCGGCCGATTGGCGCGAAGCAGTGCGAGCCGGGTCGACGATGTTGCGCATCGGCGAGGCTCTCTTCGGTTCGCGACCGGCAAAGGAGGATCGGTAGTGAGCATGTTCAGCAAGATCGGATCGTTCTTCTCGATCCACGATGACGAGGAAGACCTCTACGGCGACGACCCGTCGCCCTCGCGCGTCGTTCCGCTCTCCTCTGCCGGGCGGCGCGGTGGAACCCAGGTGAGCGTCTATTCACCACGCAGCTATCAAGACGTCGTCGAAATCGCCGACTCGCTGCGCAACCGCCAAGTCGTCATCGTCAACTTGCAGAACGCGGATCGCACGCTCCTGCAGCGGGTCGTCGATTTCACGTCGGGGGTCGCGTACACGATCGACGGCAAGATCCAAAAACTTGCTGAGTCCATCTACCTCGTGGTTCCCGCGGGTATCGTCGTCAACGCCGCAGGTTTGCGAGATTCGATGATGGCCGACGGCACTTTCGATTTCATGACAAACAGAACGTAGGATACGAGCATGGAGAAGATCACACCGGTCGACATACAGCACAAAAGCTTCAAGAAGGCGCTGCAGGGCTACGACCGTGGCGACGTCGACGGATTTCTCGACGAGATCATCGAGACGCTCGAGGACGAAGCGCAACATCGAGCCGCCCTCGAAGCCGAGATTGCCGACCTCAAGGAACGCGTGAGCCATTTCAAGGCGATGGAAGAGTCGTTGCAAAACACGCTGGTGCTGGCGCAGCGCACCGCCGATGAGGTCAAGGCCTCCGCGCATAAGGAAGCTGATTTGATTCGCGAGCAGGCGCGTCTCGTCGGCGACCGCGAGATTGCCGGTTACAACGATGCGATCGCCGACGTCCGCCGCGAGCATCAGCGCGCCGTCGAGGCCGCCGAGAAGATTCGCAGCGAGCTGCGCAGCCTGCTCATGACGCACTTGGCTTTGCTGGAACGATCCGACGGTGGTCCGGGCAACGGCGCGCCGCAGAATGCCGCTCCGGCGCCGCCCGAGGAACCGAAAGAAACGCCGCCGCGCAAAGACGACACGACGCGAATAACCGTTTACTAGTGGCCTTTACAAACTTCTAGCGTCGTGAGGGTCGCGGTCTTGCCTGGGGACGGCATCGGCCCCGAGGTGACGCATGCTGCCGTCCGGATCTTGGGTTGCGTGCGGCCGGACGTCGAATGCGTCGAGGAAGTCGTAGGGGGCGCCGCGCTCGCACGCGGGCTCGCTCCGCTACCCGCCCAAGCGCGCGAGCTTTGCGACCGCAGCGACGCGATTCTCTTTGGCAGCGTCGGACTTCCCGAATACGAGGCCAAGCCGCTGGAGGAGCGACCCGAATACGCGCTCTTTCTGTTGCGCCGCGACTACGAGCTCTACGCCAACCTGCGCCCCGTGCGTGTCTTCACGGGCTTGGAAGAAGCCTCGCCGCTACGCGCCGAGATCGTGCGCGGTCTCGATCTGATGGTGGTGCGCGAGTTGACCGGCGGCATCTACTACGGCCGACCGAAGGAGCAGCGCTGCGTCGACGGTGTCGAGGAGGCGATCGACACGATGATCTATCGCGCGCCCGAGATCGAGCGCATCGCCCGGGTCGCGTTCGAGCTGGCGCGCGCTCGCCGCAAGCATTGTACGTCGGTCGATAAGCAGAACATTCTGGAAACGTCTAGGCTCTGGCGGCGCGTCGTCAACGCCGTCGCACGCGAGTATCCCGACGTGGAGCTCGAGCACTTGCTGGTTGATACCGCGGCGATGCAGCTGGTGCAGCGTCCCGGCGATTTCGACGTCATCGTCACCGAGAATATGTTCGGCGACATCCTCTCCGACGAGGCGGCGATACTCACCGGATCGATCGGGACGCTTCCCAGTGCCAGCTTGGGCGCGCGGGGAACGCCGGGTAAACAGTTCGGTCTCTACGAGCCGATCGGTGGAACGGCGCCCGGCCTGGCCGGTGCAAACGTGGCGAATCCAACCGCAGCCATACTCTCGGCCGCGATGTTGTTGCGTCACTCGCTCGGCGACGACGAGAACGCGGCGCGCATCGAGCGGGCCGTCGAGCGCGCTTACGCGGACGGGCTGCGCACCGCGGAACTGACGCGCTCGAGCCCGGCGCTCTCGACGCATGCCTTCACCGAGGCAGTTACCGCTCGGCTTTAGACCTTAATCGTTTCCTGCGCAACTCTGCGGCCGATGAAGTCTATGAATCGGACCGTAAGCACCGCGTGCTCGTGCGGGTGCGCAGCGATCCAAGCGGCTCGCCACCGTCCCACAGCGGCGCGCTTCATTGCCGCGATGACGTCATCGTCGGTTTCGATGTACTGTTGCAGATCGAGGCTGACGATCAGGGTGTTCGCAGGCCGAATATCGAAGCCCGCGACCAAGCCCGAATACTGCTGCTTGAGCGGTGCAACGGCTGCCAGCTCGGCAGCATTCCGGCGCTCCTGCAGTGATTGCGAGCTGCACGCGGCAAGAAGCGCCGCTAGCGTGAGGTGGACGTAGACGCGCAGATCGGCCATCCTGCGGAAACGATTCGGCCACGCCCGCGAGCTACCATGCGTGCGTGGACGGTATTGCGTGGGCTGCGAGCGCGATGGTCGCCGCGCGCACGAGGCTCGAAATCGCGACCGAGAATCTGGCAAACGTCTCGACAGACGGCTTCCGGCGCGTAGCGGCGCATGGTTTTCTCACGGCCGTCGGCGTAGCGATCACCCGCGAACGAACACCCGAGACGCCCGGTCCGATGCGTGCCGCCGGCTTCATTCGCGAGCCGGACGGAGCCCTGCGCGATGCCTCCGGGCGTCGAATTGACGGGCCGCGCGTTTCAAATGGCGTCGACTCGATTGCAGAAATGATCGACGTTCTCGCGGCGGAGCGATCTTTCGAAAGCGCGCAAAAGGCCGTCAGCGCGATCGACCTATCCCGTCAAAAAGCCGCGGAAGCGGCGCGCATTTCATAGGAGGCTGCGATGGATCGCGCGCTTTTCGCCGCCGCAAGCGGTATGGCGGCCCAGCAGAAAAATCTCGACACGATCTCGGATAACTTGGCAAACGCCGGCGTGGTCGGCTTCAAGGGATCGGCGCAGAGCTTTGCCGAATTGATTGCACCCGGTCAGGGTGGTTTGGGAACCGTGGCCCTTGGAGCTCGGATGCTCTTCGCGCAAGGGAAGCTCGCGCGCAGCCCCGGACCGTTCGATCTTGCTATCGACGGTCCGGGGTTCTTTACGCTCGTCGACGCGCACGGCCGTCGTTTCTATTCGCGCGACGGCCAGTTCTCCAGAGCCGCCGATGGGACGCTTCGCGGCGCGCACGACTTGCATTTGGCTGGCTTGCGAATCCCTGCCGAGGCGCTTTCCGTCACGGTCGATGCTGACGGCAGCGTGCATGCGACGTTTGCGAACGGCGCGCGCATCATCGGACGCGTTCGGGTGGCCGAGTTCGCCGCTCCGGAGCAGCTGCGCGCGATCTCAGGCGCGCTTTTTGAAGCGACGCCCGAGTCGGGCAAGCTGCGAGAGATACCGCCGGGAGGGGACGGCGGCCCGAAACTGCGCTTCGGCATGCTCGAGGAATCGAACGTCACCATCATCGACGCGATGATGCAGATTCTTACCGCGCAGCGAGCCTATGAAGCGAATGCTAAAGGGGTACAGGCGGCCGACGAGATGCTGCGTATCGCCAACAACCTGCAACGTGGATAGCATCACGGCGCGGCGCGCGGGCGTGCTGATCGAGACGCTGCTGCTTGCGCCTATTCTTCGGCCGATGATCGCGGGCGCCGGAATGCTCGGGGGGTACGAGCTCGACCTTCTCGCCCAAGAGATCGCGCAACGCGACGAACGCGGATTTGCCGCGCTCATTGCGTCACGTCTGCAGAGCGCACCTTGATCGAAGCGCCGGCTCGTGAGGCCGCGGTGCGAACGCTGCTGCCGCTCGTGCGAAAGCTCGCGCGCCGGCTTAAACGGCTCGTGCCGGGACTCGACCTCGACGACCTCGTCGGTGACGGCTGCGTCGGTCTGATCCGGGCCGTCGACTCGTTCGATCCCTTGCGCGGCCCGCAGCTTGCAGAATACGCGCGCCGGCTTGTGGCCGGTGCGATGCTCAACGGAATACGACGCATGGATCCGGTATCCGAGCGGGCTCGTCGCATCGTTCGCGATGGCGAGAACGCGCGCTATACGCTCGCGGCCGCCCGCGGCAACGTTCCGTCGGCGGCAGAGATGGAAGTGCGTTGCCCTGGATATCGTCGAGCGTTGGCTGCGGCATATCGAGGTCAGCCGCTTTCGTTGGACGCTCCGTTGCCAAAAGGGGAATCGCTGGCGTACGACTGGAGCGAGGATCCGGCGCGCATCGTCGAGCGCCGTTCCGAGCGCGCGGAACTGGCGGCGCTGATCCGCGGGTTGCCCCGGCGTCAGCGCGAGGTTCTGCTGCTGCACTATTTTAAAGAAACCTCGCTGCGCGCGGTGGGCAGGCGCCTCGCGATTTCCCCGCAGCGCGCATCGCAGCTCCATACCAGCGCGCTAGCGCGACTCAAACGCGACGCCCATGCTGCGCCGCATTGAGCTCGACGAAACCAGCCCCGCAGTACCGTCGCAGATCGGCGCGAGCCGCTCCGAGTCCGTCGTTCCGGTCGTCGCCGAGGCCGAGCTTGAAACCGCGCTCCTGCCGCACGACCAGCCGCGCTGGGTAAAGGATGCCGTCGCAGTCTCCCAGCGAGCGCGCGAGATCATCGCGAAGCTTCGGCCGGCGGCGGTGCACGTTCTCTGCTTCTGGGATCACAGGATCCGCGCGATCGTCGTCGGAGATCGGCTCGTCCAGGTCGATGCCAGCGGCTGTTACCGTACCGATTAACCACCGAACGGCAGCAGGTGGGCGAGAACGGCGATGGCTACGGTCGCCGTGCCCATGAAGACGAAGTAGATCAACGCTCGTGTCACCAGCAGTACGTCGTTGGCGTCCATGCCTCGCACTCTCTCACCGCAGGCTGGTAAAGGCCCCAGAAGGGGCTGTGATTCCTCTGAGTTTTACGCCTTTGAGGGCGTGAAGAGATTTCTGCCGGTCATGCGCTCCGGAACCGAGAGTCCTAGGATAGCAAGCAGCGTCGGCGCAACGTCACCCAGCTTGCCGCCGCTCGCGAAGGTTCCACGCAGACCGTTCGCCGCCAAAACAAAAGGCACGGGATTGGTCGTGTGCGCGGTGATCGGATTGTTCTGCGCGTCGAGTTCCTCTTCGGCATTGCCGTGATCGGCCGTAATCGCCAAGAGGCCGCCGGCGTGCAGCGTCACATCGCTAAGACGGCCGAGGCATGCGTCGATCGTCGCTACGCCCGCAATGGTGGGCTGCCACTTCCCGGTGTGGCCGACCATGTCGGCGTTGGCGTAGTTCATCACGATCGCATCGTACACTCCGCTTGTGATTGCCTCTACCGCCGCGTCGGTGATCTCGCGCGCGCGCATCTCCGGTGCCAGGTCGTAGGTTGGAACCGACCGATCCGACGGAATGAGGATACGCTCTTCGCCTTCGAATTGGTCTTCATGGCCGCCGTTGAAGAAATACGTAACGTGGGCGTATTTTTCGGTCTCCGCGAGGCGCAGCTGATGCAGGCCTTCGCGGGCGAGAATTTCGCCGAATGTGTCGCGCTGCGGCCGCGGACCGAAGAGCACCGGGTTGGTATACGTTTCGTCGTACTTCGTCATCGTGGCGAAGAACGGATTGAGATAGCGCTTCGACGTAAAGGCGCGCGAGCCGTCGTGGGAATAGATCGTCGTTCCGGCGTTGAAGGCCGTCGTGAGCTGGCGAGCGCGATCGGGGCGAAAGTTGAAGAAGACGAACGCATCGCCGTCCTCGATTGGACGCGGCCGTGCGATAATGGTCGGCAGCACGAACTCGTCGTCCTCACCGCGCGCGTACGCGTCGCGGAGAGCGATGCGTGCATCGCTCGCGCGAAGATCCGCACGTCCGTTGGCGAGCAGGTCGTAGGCCAGGTAGGTGCGCTCCCAGCGCCGGTCGCGGTCCATCGCGTAGTAGCGCCCGGTAATGCTCGCGATCGAACCGGCACGTCCCGCGGCGGTTAGCTTCGACTCGAGCTGCTCGATGTAATGCTGCGCCGAACGCGGAGGCGTGTCGCGGCCATCGAGAAAGCAGTGGACGGCGATCGGCACGTTTGCCGTGACCGCCGCGTCGATCAAGGCAAAGCAATGCACCATCGAGCTGTGGACGCAGCCATCGGAGAGCAAGCCCATGAGGTGAAGCGTTCCGCCGCTGCGTTGCACGTGAAGGAGGGCGCGCATCAAGGTCTCGTTTTTCGCAAAGTCGCCGTCGGCGATGGCAGCGTCGATGATCGTGACGCCTTGAGGAACGACTCGTCCGCTTCCCAGGTTCATATGCCCGACCTCGCTGTTGCCCATCACGCCGCCGGGAAGGCCCACCGCTTCGCCGGAGGCCTCTAGCGTTGTGTGCGGATAGCGTTCGAGCAGGGCTCGCCAATGCGGAATAGTCGCAGCCGCGATCGCGTTGCCGTGCGTCGCATCGCGACAGCCCCAGCCGTCGAGTACGACAAGCACGACCGGCCGGTACCTCATCCTGTGCTTGTGGGTTCTGTCATCCTGAACTTGTCGAAGGATGAATGGCATTGGCGATCAGCGCGGCAAAGCCGGCGGGGTCAAGCGACGCACCGCCGACGAGGCCGCCGTCGATGTTGGACCGCTCGACGTACGACGCCACGTTGCCCGCCGTCATGCTCCCGCCGTAAAGGATCGGAGTTGTATCGAGGCCGTCGAGAGACGAGCGAATCTCGGCCATGACGCGATCCGCCTCGGCGGGATCGCAGTTCTCGCCCGTGCCGATTGCCCAGATCGGTTCGTACGCGATCAGCACTCTCTCAAGCCAGCCGCGCGGGACGCCGTCGAATGCGGCGCGGGTCTGCGCGACGACGCGGGCGTCGGTTTTGCCGGCTTTGCGTTCGTCGAGCGTTTCACCAACTGCGACGATCGGCGTGAGCTCCTGCTCGAGCGCGGTGCGCACTTTTAAGTTGACGGTGCGATCCGTTTCGTTGCAGAGGGCGCGCCGCTCGGAATGGCCCAGGATGACGTGGGTCACGCCAAACTCGCGCAGCATCGGCGCGCTGACTTCGCCCGTGAATGCGCCCGCCAACTCCCAGTGCATCGTCTGCGCGCCCAATCGCACCCGCGTACCGAATAATCGTTGCGCGGCTGCGGGAATCGACGTGAACGGCGGCGCGACGACGATTTCGATTGCGGGCGGTAACGTGGCGGATTTCGGCAGAAACGCGTCAAGAAACGCGGTCGTCTCGGCCGCCGTCTTGTGCATCTTCCAGTTGCCCGCGATAATGGTCTTACGATTCAAGTGCGGCGACTCCGGGAAGCGGCTTGCCTTCTAAATACTCGAGCGTCGCGCCGCCGCCGGTGGAGACGAACGTCATCTTTGGGGCAAAGCCGAGCATGTGCGCCGCCGCTGCGGCATCGCCGCCGCCAACGACGCTGACGGCACCGGCGGCGGTAGCGCGCGCGATAGCATCGCCGACGACCTGCGTTCCGTGCTGGTATGCCGTGCGTTCGTAGACGCCCATCGGTCCGTTGAAGACGATCGTCTTCGCCCGCTCGATCGTGCGGGCGTACGCCTGCGCCGTTTGCGGACCGATATCGAGGATCATCTCCGAGCCGACTGCCCCGACGGGCACCACGTGCGCTTGCGCCTCGGCCTCGACGGCGGGCGCGACGACGGCGTCCGAGGGAAGCTCGAAATTCACGCGGCGTTCGTTCATGTGGGCCAGGATTCGCCGTGCCGGCTCGAGATCGTCGTCGCGCAAAGACGCGCCGACGTCGAGACCGCCAGCCGCAAGGAAAGTGTTTGCCATTCCGCCGCCGATGCAAAAAGAGTCGACGAGTTCGGAAAGACGTTCGAGCAAGCCGATCTTGTCTTTGATTTTGGCGCCTCCGATCGCGCAGACGAACGGCTTTGCTGGGTGCTCGACGAGGCGCCCCAGAGCCGAGAGCTCGGCTTCCATCAGAAAGCCGGCGGCGTGCGGGAGCAAGTGTGCGACGCCTTCGGTCGAGGCGTGGGCGCGATGGGCCGTTGCAAAAGCGTCGTTGACGTAGAGATCGCCGAGGCGCGCGAGGCGTTTCGAAAATTCTAAGTCGTCGCGTTCCTCTTCGGGATGAAACCGCACGTTTTCGAGCAGCAGCACGTCGCCGTCGCGCAGCCCCGCAACGGCGCGTTCGGCTGCCTCACCGACGCAGTCATCCGCAAAGCGGACGTCTATGTCGAGCCGATCGGCGAGCGCCCGGGCGAGCGGACGAAGCGAGAAGCGCGGGTCCGGCTTGCCGTCGGGGCGCCCGAGGTGCGAGAGAACGATCGTGCGTGCGTGGTGCTCGTGTAGCCAGCGCAGCGTCGGAATCGCCGCGTCGACCCGCGCATAATCGAGAATCCGAATGTCACCCTGGGCCTGTCGAAGGGTCGGGGTGTTGAGGTCCTCGCGCACTAAAACGCGTTTCCCTCGAACGTCGAGCTCGGCCAACCGCCGAAAGGACAGCCTCTTACACCTTTGCCGGAATCGTCGCCAGGACCATCGCGGTGAGCTCGGCCAGCCGGCACGAGTAACCCCATTCGTTATCGTACCAGGCGGCGATCTGTACCAGATCGCCGTTGGCGTTGTTCAGTTTGGCATCGATGATCGAGCTGTGCGGATCCTTTTTGAAGTCGCTCGAAACGAGTTCGTCTTCGGTATAGGCGACGTATTTGCGCAGATCGCCTTCCGCGGCGCGACGCAGAATATCATTAAGCTCCGCGCGCGTCGTCGGCTTGCGCGTTTGCGCGACGAGATAAATCATCGAAACGGTCGGCGTGGGAACGCGTAGTGCAAACCCGTCAAAGGTGCCCTCGACCTCCGGAATGGTTAAATAGAGTGCCTTGGCGGCGCCCGTCGAGGTCGGCACGATGTTGGTGGCGGCGTTGCGCGCGCGGCGTGGATCCTTGTGCGGCCCGTCGAGAAGGTTCTGGTCGTTGGTATAGGAGTGGATCGTCGTCATGAAGCCCTTGACCCAGCCGAGCGCGTCAACGACGGGCTTAACGGCGGTCGCCAGGCAGTTCGTCGTGCAGGACGCGTTTGAAATAACGTGGTGCTTGGCGGGATCGTAGCGGTCGTCGTTCACGCCGAGCACGACCGTGAGGTCTTCGCCCTTTGCCGGCGCAGAGATGATGACTTTCTTGGCCCCGCCGCCGTCGATGTGCGCCCGGGCCCTGGCAGCATCGGTGAAGAGACCGGTCGACTCGATCACGACGTCGACGCCCAGATCCTTCCACGGAAGCTTTGCGGGATCGCGTTCGGCGAAGACGCGGATCGTCTGGCGATCGATCGTTAGGCTTCCGTCCTGCACGCCAACCCTGCCCGCATAGGTCCCGTAGTTGCTGTCGTACTTGAAAAGCTGGGCGCATTGCTGCGCGTCGGTCAGATCGTTGATCGCTGCAATCTCGATCTCGGGATGACGCTCCGCGATCGCTTTGGTAAAGTTTCGTCCGATGCGGCCGAAGCCGTTGATCCCGATGCGCATGAGCGCGTTTACCGGGCAGCTTTCGCGCTTACCTGCACGCCGCGGAGGTGGGCGGCTAACCGGCTGAGCGCGCCCAGCCGGCCGCTCACGGTCGGTTTTGCGATCGGCGGATTGCAACGGCGTCCCAGTTCCGCAAGTGACTCGTCCGGATGCTTGAGACGAAGGTCGGCGACTTCACGTAAGGCGGGCGTGAGCCGCGCCAGTCCGTAGGCATTGCGCAGGTACTCGATGATGCGCCGCTGCGACGCCGCCGCCTGCGCGGTGCGCTCCAGATTCGCCGCTTCTGTGTTGACGAGGCGGTGAATGCGATTCTTCGTTTCGCGCAATGCTCGCACGGCTTCGAGCGCGAGAACCGCGGCGAATGCGCCGATCTGCGTCAGAAGCTCGACGATCGCGTCGAAGTCTTTGTAATAGAGGATCGCGCGCGCCTTGCGACGAGCCTGCTTGGGCGGAACTCCGGCGCTGCGCAGCATCCATTTCAAACGCGCCGCGGCGTCGTCGCCGCGAGCCACGAACTCGAGGTGGTAACCCTGCGTGCCGGCCGCAAGGGAGCCGCACGCAAGAAATGCCGCTCGAATCTCGATCAGGCGATCGCATTTGCGTACCGGTTTGGGCGGCGTTGCGCGCAATCGCGGCGGGAAGGAAATCGCAAACGTCGGCAGGCGTTGCAGGCGCGTCGGTGCGCGGGTTTCGATCGGGTGTGATTTGCGTTCGTCGAGCAACGACCAGAACAGCCGTGCGACGGCATTGCGATGCGTGACGAACTCACCGCGCGTGCTTCCGTAGAGAGCCAGGCCGGCGAGCAGAGCTTCGCGGCAATGAGTCGCTGCCGGAACGTCGCGCGCGAGCGCGTCCTTCGTGTCGGCCGAGCTCAGAGCCACTCCGCATCGTCCTTTTGCGAGTCGAGGAGGTCGTAGAGCTCGGCGGGCTTGACGCGGGGCGTGACCCGCAGCGGCACCTCGCGCACTCTGATCGTGACGAACTTCGTCGCGTAGTGAACCTCGAGCTTATCGCCGGGCTTCACCTGATAGCCCGGTTTGAGCGGCTTACCGTCCTTGGTGATGCGTCCGTGCTCGAGCGCTTCATGCGCCTCGCTGCGCCGCTTCGCGAGCCGCGAAACCTTCATGAACTTATCGAGCCGCACCAATGGCAAGTTCGCCGCAGACGCCTATGCGGCATTGACCCGTGTCATCCTAAGCTCGTCGCCGTGTCATCCTGAGTTTGTCGAAGGATTGACAGTATAGCGATATATCGCATACTATTGCGAAAGATAGGAGAGTGCAGATGGATAGCGGTTTTTGGGGCGACCCGCGCTCGGCGTGGTGGGGCCAACGCCAGCGGGGTCATCGGCGGCACGGAATGCGCCGTCTTCGCCGGGGCATTCTGAAATTCGCCCTGTTGAAGCTGCTCTCGGAGCTGCCGCGCCACGGTTACGACTTGATGCGCGAGATTCGCGAGAAAGGCTGGGGCGGCGGCGCCGGTTCGATCTATCCGCTCCTCGCCGCCTTGGAGGCGGCCGGTTTGGTCGCGGGACGTGAAGAGGGCGACCGTCGCATCTATGAGATCACCGAAGAGGGTCGCCGGCTGCTTGGGGAGCATGCCGCCGAACTCGAGCGTTTGCTTCACGATGACGAGGATGAAGACGACCAAGAAGAGGCAGCCGGCGGCCGCGCCGCGCAATTACGGGATTCGGCGGGCAGGTTAATGCAATCCATTTCGCAGCTCGGGCCGTCGTCGAAAGCCGAGACGACCCAGCGCGTATGTGAGTTGCTCGATGAAGCTCGCAAGAAGATCTACGAACTGCTAGCCCAGGAGTAAGGCATTGGCGCAGGCTCAGGCGGGGCGTCGCCACGGAGTCAATATTTTCGAGGAGGGGAAGCCGATGTGGCAGATCCTCCTCGTCTTTCTCGTCCCTTTGATGCTCAGCAATGTCTTGCAGTCGGCATCGCAGACGATGGCGAGCATTTGGATCGGGCGCTTGATTTCGACGCAAGCGCTGGGAGCCGTCTCGGCCGTCTTTCCGATCATCTTCCTGTTGTTCTCGTTCGTCTTTGGCGTCTCGAGCGGCAGCAGCGTGTTGATCGGCCAAGCCTTCGGTGCGCGCGACCACCACAAGGTCAAGAGGGTCGCAGGCACGGTGCTTGGAGCCGCGCTCTATCTCGGCATTATCGTCGCGGTCGTCGGGGCGCTTGGCTCGACCACCGTGCTGAGCTGGCTTGGGACGCCGTCCGATATCATCGCGCAAGCCGACGCCTACGCGCGCGTGATCTTCCTCACGATGCCGGTCTTTTTCGTCTACTTCGTCTACGCAACCATCCTGCGCGGCACCGGCGATTCCACCACGCCCTTTTACGCATTGATCGTCTCTGCAGTGCTTGCGATCGTCATTACGCCGCTCTTCATCCTCGGAGTCTTCGGACTGCCGAAACTCGGCGTCGTCAGTGCGGCCGTCGCAGGATTGATCGCCAACGGTGCGGCCCTCCTGTGGCTGCTCTACTATTTGAATCGTCGCGATCATCCGTTGAAATTCGATCGCGAGATGCTCAGCGATCTGCTGATCGACTGGAAGATTCTGCGGGCGGTGCTGCGGATCGGCGTTCCGACGGGCGTTCAGGTCATGATGGTCTCGCTCGCCGAGATCGCCGTGATTACGTTCGTGAACCGCTTCGGATCGAGCGCGACGGCCGCGTATGGCGCCGTGAACCAGGTTGTCGGATACGTACAGTTTCCCGCGATTTCGATCGGCATCGCGGCCTCGATTTTTGGGGCGCAATGCATCGGCGCGCGACGCGAAGACAAGCTCGGCACGGTGATCCGGTCTGCCGTCGGATTGAACTACGCCATCGGCGCCGTCATCATCGGAGCTTGCTACATCTTTGCGTGGGCGATCCTGGGATGGTTCATCACCGATCAGCACACGCTACGGATCGCGCACGAGCTGCTGATGATCACGCTGTGGAGCTATGCGATTTTCGGCAACTCCGCGGTGCTCAGCGGCGTCATGCGCGGCAGCGGCACCGTGCTCTGGCCGACCGCAATCGGCATCTTCGCTATCTGGGGCGTCGAAGTTCCAGCGGCCTACCTGCTCATGCGTCGCATTGGGCTCGACGGTGTCTGGCTCGGCTATCCGATCGCCTACTGCACCGGCCTGGTCTTGCAGTTCTGCTACTACGAGTTCGTCTGGAAAAAGAAGACGCACGAGCGCCTCGCGTAGCGCGGCCTGCGCCACGCATCCATCGTACGATCTGAGGGCGTCGCGTAGGCAATGAGAAGCCCAGCTTTTTCGGGCCAGCCATGGAGGGCTGCTTCAGAGCTTCGCTCTCCCGAAAAAGTGGAGGAGCAGGAGCGCGCAGGACGCGCGCGACGGGCGTCTTCGAGTTGCCTACGCCACGCCCGAAGATCTTATTTCCTTTTCTTCGCTTTCGGCGTGACGCACGTGCCGGTGGCGCGGCAGACGACGACCGGTGGGTCGAGCGCATCGGCCGCGCTCTCCCCGATTGCGGGGCGCGCTGCGATGACTTTGCGCGCTTCGAAGTCCATGCGGCGCGAGGTTCTGCCGACGTGCACGATGCGGCCTTCGGCTTCGATGTAATCGCCCACGTAGACCGGCGCGAGAAATTGGACGCTCTCGTAGGAGGCGAAGAGCCCTTCGTCGCCGTCCATTCGGACGAGCAACTCGGTCGCAACGTCGCCGAAGAGCGCGAGCATGCGCGCGCCGTCCACGAGGCCGCCGCCGTAGTGCCCGTCGTGTGCGCTCATGCGGACGCGCAGGACCGCAGTTAAACCTTCGCCAGTTGCCATAGTTCCTCGAGTTCGTCGAGCGAGAGATCCGAGAGACTCTTTCCTCCGGCGGCGACCCGTTCTTCCATGAACGCAAATCGCCGGTAAAATTTCTCGTTGGCTTCACGCATCGCGGTTTCCGCGTCGATGCCGAGCGCGCGCGAGAGATTCACGAGCGTGAAGAAGACGTCGCCGAGCTCCTCGCGCACCCGCGGATCGTCTTGTCGCTGCCGGCGAGCTTCGGCCAGTTCGTGCAGCTCTTCCAAAAGTTTGTCGAGAACGCCGTAGACGTCCGGCCAATCGAAGCCGACGCGTGCGGCCTTTTCCTGCATGCGCTGGCCTCGCTGTAATGCACCCAGGTGCTTGGGAATGCCGTCGAGCCGGCTGCGGCGCTCCCGTCCGGTTTTCTCCAGCGCCTTGAGCTGTTCCCAATTGCGCCACTGCGCGTCGACGTCTTCGATGATCGCGTCGCCGAAGACGTGTGGATGCCGCCGAACCATCTTATTGGAGAGTCCGTCGACGACGTCGGCGATGCTGAACTTTCCCACTTCGGTTGCGAGCTGCGCGTGGAAAAGCACTTGAAGCAGCAAGTCGCCGAGCTCCTCGCAGAGTCCGTCGAGCTGTGAGAGTTCGATTGCCTCCACGACCTCGTACGTTTCTTCGATGAGATACGGAACGAGCGTGCGATGCGTTTGCTCGCGGTCCCACGGGCAACCCATGCGCAAGCGCGCCATGATCTCGACGAGGTCGTCCCAGGAGTAGTGGGCCGATTGCGGGGGCAGCGGAACCAGCGGCATCGTAATGGATGCGGAGAGCGTTGCGCGCGGAACGCCCGGCACGATCTCGGCGGCAATGCCGCGCGCTTCCAGTGCTCGTAGCAGGGGCGGCAATCCTGGAAAGTCGGAGAGCGGATTTCCGAGCACGCCCAGCCCGAGCGCGCCATTCTGCGAGCCATCGCCGATGCATTGCACGAAGCGCGCGATCTCGTCGCCGCTTCCTCGCACGAGCAGCGCCGGATCCTCGACCATCCCGCGCACGATTTCGATGCCGTTGCGCTCGAGATAGGCAACCAGATCCGGCGGTGCAAGTAAGGCGACGGCCCGTCCGATCGCTCGCAGCGCATCGAGGCTGCCGATAGTCAAGAGCCCGGGATCGCCCGGACCCAGACCCGCGATGCGAACCAGCACCCGTACATGGTTCGCAGCCGCGGCCGCGGCCTACTTCGTCGTTGCCGGCGCGGGCGAAGCCGTCGAGCTCTCAGCCGGACTCGCGGCCGCCGCGGCTGCCGGCGTCGGGTAGAGACCGGCGAATTGCGGGTCGTTCACGACGATCGTCGCCTTTTGCTGAAGCCCTTGCAAGAAGGGTTGAATCAGCGGCGCCTCCTGCTGCTGGCGCAGCGCGTCCGTAATCTGCGGGGTCGCGCTGGCGAGCGTCGCTTTCTGCCCCGGCGTCCGCGACTCTACCTGGATGATGTGAAAGCCGAAGGGCGATTTGATCGGCGGACTGATCGCGCCGATCGGTGCCGAGAACGCGTACTTATCGAACGGGGCTACCATCCGTCCGCGCGGGAACATGCCGAGGTCGCCGCCCTTGTCCTTGCTTCCCGGATCGGTCGAATACTTTTTGGCGAGGTCCGTAAAGTTTTGTCCCGCTTTCAAGTCCGCTTCGATCTGATTCGCGAGCGCGAGGTTGGGCACGAGAATGTGACGCGCCGAGACCTGCTCGGGCTTGTCGTACGTTGCCCGATTCTTGTTGAAGTAGTCCTGAATCTGAGCCGGCGTTATCGTTACGTCCTTGGCTAGGGCTTTGTCGAGAACGAGCTGCTCGCGCAGCGCGGAGCGTACGTCCGTTTCGGTCAGCCCGCGCGCTTTCAGCATCTCGTCCCAGGAACCGGTCGGAAAGTTCGCTTTGATTTGGTTTTCCCGCGCGTCGACTTCAGCGTCGCTGACGGTAATGTTGTTGTTTTTTGCGTACTGCTCGATCAGCGTTTCCTGGACCAGCTGCTGCAGAACCTGACGCCCCATAGGGCTCTGTTCGAGGCGAGTATCGAAGGTGGACCGGCTGACCGGTTGGCCGTTCACCGTTGCAACCGCGCCGCCCGCGCACGCCGCGAGGAACGTGCCCATGAGAAGGCCGGCGAGGCCCACGGTGATTCGTAGGGCTTTCGACATCATTGCTCCGTTAAGAAAGGTTGGAGTGCGTAGTTAAGCGGGGCGCAAGGCCCCGCATCACGGCGCCCTGGGTTCGCGTGCAATGGGAGAGCTCCTCTCAAGAGCCCGAGAGCCCGCTTAAATCGCGTCCAGAAGCTTCCTCAACAGCGGCATCCAAGCTCCGGCCGCAGGCAGTTCGACGAGAATGCGCCCCTCGCCAAAACGGAATCGATTTTTGGTGAGCGACTTGAACTTCGGGAGCGCCCCCGGATCGAGCTGGAACCCCGAGCCGACGCCGAGGGTCAGGCGGCGTTCGTCGACCACCACCCGCGTGACGTGCTTGCGCAGCGCGATGGCGCGCAATTTCGTGAGCTCCACCAGATTCGCAAGGGGCTGCGGGAAGACGCCAAAACGATCGCGCACGCCAGCCGCGACCTCGTCGACCTCGTCCTCCGTGCGAGCCTTCGCGAGCTGCTGGTAGACGGCGATCTTCTGCGAGACCTGTGCGATGTAGTCGTTCGGGATGAAGGCGTCGATCTTCACGTCGATGACGGCCTCCCGCCGGTTCTCGAGCGCGCCGGGCGCGCCGCGCCGCTGCGCGATGGCCTCGGCGAGCAGTTCGCAGTACGCATCGAAGCCGACCGATGCGATGAAGCCCGACTGAGCCGAGCCGAGCAGATTGCCGGCGCCGCGGATCTCTAGATCGCGCATCGCGATCTGCAACCCGGAGCCAAGGTGCGCGAACTCACGAATCGCCTCCAGACGCGCCTTCGCCTCCTCGGTGAGCGCCTTGTGCCCTTGATAGAGCAGGTAGCAGTAGGCTTGGTGATTCGACCGTCCGACCCGGCCGCGCAGCTGATAGAGCTGCGCGAGACCGAAGCGATCCGCATCGTTGATGATCATCGTATTGACGTTGGGAATATCGATGCCGTTTTCGATGATCGTCGTAGCGACGAGCACGTCCAGATCGCCGTCGATGAAACGCTGCATGACCGGCTCGATGTCCGCTTCTCGCATTTGCCCGTGACCGACGCCGATGCGCGCGCGCGGTACGAGTTGTTCCAACGCGTTGCGAACGGCGTAGATCGACTCGATGCGGTTGTGCAGGTAGTAGACTTGTCCGCCGCGGTCGAGCTCGGCGGCAACGGCGCGCTGAACGACGGCGTCACTGGCGGGAACGACGAGGGTCTTGATCGACATCCGATTCTTCGGCGCGGTCTGAATCAGCGAGAGATCGCGAACGCCCATCAACGACATATGGAGCGTCCGCGGAATCGGCGTCGCCGAAAGCGTCAGGACGTCGACGCTGGCGCGATATCCCTTTAGCCTCTCCTTGTGCATGACGCCGAACCGCTGTTCTTCGTCGATCACGATCAAACCGAGGTCTGCAAAGGCGACGTCTTTCTGCAAAAGGCGGTGCGTGCCGATCACGACGTCGACCTTTCCTTCGGCGAGATCCCGGAGAATGCGTTTCTGATCGGCTTTTGGTGTGAAGCGCGAAAGCTCTTCGACGCGCACCGGAAAGGCGCCGAAGCGCGCGCTGAACGTGCGGTAATGCTGATCGGCAAGCAGCGTCGTCGGCACGAGCACGGCGACTTGCTTCGTGTCGGCGATCGCTTTGAACGCGGCGCGCATCGCGACTTCGGTCTTGCCATAGCCCACGTCGCCGCAGATGAGACGATCCATCGGCCGTACCGATTCCATGTCTGCTTTGGTCGCGTCGAAGGCTTTTTGCTGATCGGGCGTCGGCTCGTAAGGGAAAGCCTCTTCCATCTCGCCCTGCCACGTCGTGTCGGAACCGAAGGCGAAGCCCTGCGACATCTCGCGTTCGGCGTACAGGGCGACGAGCTCGTCGGCGATCTTGCCCAGCGCTTCGGAGACGCGCGATTTCGTGCGCGCCCAGTCGGCGCCGCCCATTTTAGAGAGACGCGGAGAGTGGCCTTCGCCGGCCGCGTACTTTGCGATCTGATGCATCTGCGTAACGGGAACCAGCATCCGATCGCTACCGGCGTACCGCAAGTCCAGATAATCCTGAGTCGCGCCGAGGATCGTTTCAGCGCGCAGACCGAGATACTGACCGATGCCGTGCACCGCGTGAACGACGTAATCGCCGACTCGCAGATCCGCGAGCGTGACGGGCACGCCTTCTTTGACGGCCCGCATCTTGACGCGTTTGGGAGGCGCGCCAAAAATTTCGCGGTCGCCGAGGACGCGTAACCGAAGCGCGGGAATGCGAAACCCGGCTTCGATCGATCCGTGGTCGACGAATACGCCGCCGCGCGCGTGTGTTCCGATTGCAACGCCGGCCGCTCGCAACAGATCGACCGTCCGCGAAACTGCGGCGCCGACGATGTAAACGATCTCACCGCTCGCGCTCCATTCGCGCATCGCCTCTGCAAAGAGCGAGATCTGGCGGTTGAAATGCTCGATCGGACGGCACTCGAAGACGAACGACTCGAGCACCGCCGGCGTCCAGTCGTGCGACGAGGAAACGCCTTCGATTGCGCCCGGCAGAACGAGCGTCGCGCACTGCGCGATCTGTTCGCCGACATCGCCCAACGATGCCGGCGCCGCGGCAGCCTCGAGCAGCTCCTCGCGCTCCGCCTCCCCTGAGAGGGTGTGCCGTTCGCGAGCGCGCTCCGCGTCGAGTGCCTCGGCGACGGCGGCAATCGTCGCGGGCTCTTCGAGCACGACCGTTGCAGTGGGCGGGAGATAATCGAAGAGCGTGGCGCCCTCGTCGACTTCATCGCTCCACGGCACGACGGCGAGTGAGTCGATCTCCGCGCTGCTGCGTTGCGATTCGATCGCAAAAGGGCGCATCGACTCGATGTGGTCGCCGAAAAACTCGATGCGGACCGGGGCCTCGGCCGTAGCCGCAAAAAGGTCGACGATACCGCCCCGGACCGCGTACTCGCCGACCGCGCTCACGACGTCGCAGCGCGCGTACCCGAGCGCGAAGAGTTGCTGCTGGAGGCGCTCCCAGCCGGCCTCGTCGCCGGTTCGAAGGACGAAACGCGACTCTTCGAATCGCGCTCGTCGCATGAAGTGCTGGCGCACGGCCGCAATCGGCGCCAAAACGATGCGCGGGCTGCCGTCGGCGAGATCGGCGAGCAACGTCATGCGCGCGCTGCGTTCGGATGGGCTCTCGATGGCACCGAGCGCCTCATCGCGCGAACGAAGTAACGCGACGCGGTCGGTTTGTTCGCCGAGATAGTAGAGCAAATCCGCAAAGGCGCGTTCGGCCGCGTCGGGGGTCGGAACGATCGCGAGCAGCGTGTCGCCCAGCGCGCGCTGCAACGACGCCAAGAGAGCCGGCCTCGCGGCCGCAATCGTTTCGTGCAGCGCGTACGCCCCTGGCTTGCGTCCGGGCAAGCGGCGCAACGCGCGCAATTTTTCGATAGTGCTCTGCCATGATCGGCTCGACTCGATCAGCGAGGCGAGCCGATCCGTGTCAGCATGAGCCTGTCGAACGGGGAAGGGCGATACCGACGTTGCAGTTTCAACGGTCATACGAGTCGCTCATTATACCAGCCCGCGTCACCCCAAGCGGAGCCTCGGTCACCCTGAGCTTGTCGAAGGGCGAATGAGGGCGAGCAGCGGCAGCGTTGCAGCGATGCCGAGCGCAATGGCAGCCGCCGGGCTCGGCTGGCCGATCGCGTCCGGGACGTAGCGTAGCATGGAAGTAAACGAGAGCAAGATCGCGACGGTAGCGGCGCGCGTGTTGGGCGCCAGCGCAGCGAGCGCGATCAGCCAGAGGGCGTACCATGGATATGGGTTGGGTATGAGAACCCACGCGGCCAGCCCGAGCCATATCCATCCTTCGGCAACGCGGCGGCGAAATAACTCGACGCCGCGCACTGCGAGCCGCGTGCTCACGACGAGCGCGACTCCCCATGCCGCAAACGGCGAAGCCGGAAAGAATATCGCTTGCAGCGATGCCTGCGGCCCGTAGGTTCCATGAGGCGCCAGCCGCGTTGCGACCGCCGCTAGTAACGGAAATGAAAACGCCAACACGATCGCGAGGCCCCCGATCGCTCCAACACGCGCCCGGGGTTGTGCGAATGCAAGCGCGAGAGCCGCCCCGATACCCGGCGGTTTGACGAGCGCGGAGAACGCGACGACCGCCGCACCGATAGCGAAAAGCCGCCGGCGCACCAGCACCAATCCGGCGAAGACGGCGCTCAGGGCGATTGCATCGTTATGTCCCTCGACCGCGCACCAGATCGCGACCGGATTTAAGCCGATGGTTGCGGCGCAGCGTAGTCGCGCCGCGCGATCGCCCTCAAACGCGCCGTATGCGAGCACCACGCAGAGCAGCAACGCAACGCACGCCAAGACGCGAAACGCGTCGAGCTGCGCAAGCAGGCCGAGCGGCGCGAAGATCATGACGACGACTCGCGCTAATCCCAGAAACGCCGGGCCATAGACGCAGATCGGAAAGGCGCTCACCCACTGTAGCTGCGCGGCGCGCACGACGAGGTCGGTCGAATTGACCGGCGCTTGCACGTAGGGATTGAGTCCGATGCGTGCCATCTCGCCGTATGCGGCGTAGGCGTACACGTCGCTCGAGAAGAGCACCGGCGCGCACCACCCGATCGCCAGGCCGCCGGCAGTAAGGGCGAGCACCACGTGCAACGGTACGCAATGCGTTCGCCGTAGCATTCGGCAGTAGAAAACGGCCGCCACCGCAACCGCGGCGAGGAGCGCGCCGAGCGGCGCTAGGCCGGCGGCGCCCCAATCCGTGACAACGGTTAACGGTTGCGAGGCCGCGCTCACGCGCGAGCGAGCGCGGCGGCTGCGATGCCGAGCAACAGCCACCACGCGCCGCCGACTTTCGGATAGAAGACGAGGTCGTCGACCGTTTGATGCACTGCCAACGCTAGCGTGGCGCCTACTCCGGCGACGACCCACGGCGATGCGGCGCGCAACCGTTGCAGCGGACGCAGTCCGGCGAGGGCCGCAGTTACGGCAACCAGAAGCGCGATCGTCGCGAGGAAGAGCAGAATGCCGCCCTCGGCTAACGATTGGAGGTACCAACTGTTGGCGTGCGTGCGCACGCCAAAAACGCCATAGGCGGGGAGCGTGAGTTCGAAGTTGCCCGCTCCAACGCCAAGAATCGGGCGCGCGAGCCACATGCGCCAGGCCGCATGCCAGAGCTCGCTGCGATTTCCGACGCCTCCGGCATAAAGACTCGAATCGAGCGAGGCGCGTAACACGCCCGGGTTATGGGCGTAGATGGCCCAGCCTCCCGCGCCGGCTAAGCCCGCGACGAGGCCGAGGATCGCCGGCTGCAGCCCGTGCCACGCGCGCTTCCCTCCGATGAGTGCGAGCAGCGCGGCAACGACCGCGAGCCCCATCCAGCCCGCTCGCGAGAACGTAAGAACGGCGGTGCAAACGGTTAGGCCAACCGCGACGGCGAGTAGGGCCGAGCGCGAGACGAGCGCCCACGCGCCAAGTGTCGCGAGCGCGATCTCACAATAGCCCGCAAGTTGGTTCGGTCCTTCGAGCAGGCCGGCAATGCGTGGAACGATCGCGGGACCGATGTAGAGCCCCGACGGCGCGCCGGCGACCTCTTGTGCGAGCGCCGAGAGCGAGACGCCGATTGCGGCGATCGCGATTGCGCCGATCAGCGGCGCATCCTCTGCGTCGAGTACGTAGCAGACGAATGCTACCGCAAAGAATGATGCATACTCGACGACTTTGAGCGTTTCTCGAATGACGGCGCCCCGATTCGCGGCGTCGAGCAGCGTCAGCAGGGTGACGATGCAGAGTACGGCAAGCGCTCCAAGCAAGAGGGGTGCCGGACGTCTGCGCAACGATTGGGCGCAGCCGGCGTACGTCGAGAGGCCGAGCAGGACGCCCATCAACACGGCCTTGGGAAGCGTGATCGTCGTGCCGAAGGCGTCGTGAGCGAACGCAATCGGCAGCGCGAGCGCAAGCGCGGCCAAACCATAGACGGGCCGGCGCGCGGTGAGCGCAGCAGCGGCGACGAGCGCGCCGACGAAGAGCGCGGCCGAAGGTGGATCGAGCGGAACGGGAATCGCGAAACGATCGACGACCGGGTGATAGACCAGGCCGCTCAAGACCGTTCGATGTCGCTGATAAGATAGAGCGGGCGGCCTTTGACTTCGTCGTAGACGCGGCCGAGATATTCGCCCAGAATGCCCAGGCTCATGAGTTGTACGCCACCCAAAAAGAGCACCGCAACGATCGTCGAGGCCCAGCCCGGCGTATATGCCGGCGGGTTGAGACTGAAGAGCTTGAACCCGATGACTAGGAGCGCGTAGACGAACGCCACGGCGCTAACGGTAAAGCCCAAGTACGATGCAAACCGCAGCGGAATGTCGGAAAACGACGTGATGCCGTCCATGGCGAAGCGGATCATCTTTGCGAGCGGATACTTCGTCGAGCCGGCGTAGCGAACGTCTCGGTCGTACTCGATCGCCGTTTGGTTGAAACCCACCCAGCTCACCATGCCGCGCAAGAACCGGTTGCGCTCGGGCGATCGGCGCAGCGCATCGACGACGCGCCGGCTCATCAAGCGAAAGTCGCCGGCATCGAGCGGAATCGCGATCTTCGTGAGCCGGTTGATGATCCGGTAGAACGCGCGTGCGGTGAGAAGCTTAAAGCGGCTCTCCCCCGGGCGCGCACGCCGAACCGCATAGACGACGTCGTAACCATCGCGCCACCGCTGCAGAAAGGCTTCGATAAGCTCGGGCGGATCCTGCAGATCGCCGTCCATCAAGACCACCGCATCTCCGGTCGCCATCTCGAGGCCGGCGGTTGCCGCGAGCTGATGACCGAAGTTGCGGGAGAGGCTGATCAGCACGATGTGCGGCCGGCGCTCCATCTCGCGCCGGATCGCTGGAAGAGTGCCGTCTGTGCTGCCGTCGTTGACCAGCACGATCTCGTAATCGAAATCGTCGTGCAACCGGTCGACCACGCTGCCGATGCGCTCGAGCAATGCCGCAACGTTCCCGGCCTCATTGTGCAGTGGGACGACGACGCTGAGAACGGGCCGCGCGCGATTGCTCATTTGGCTGTTACAGGCCACTAGAGGGTTTTCAACCTCAGCACGGCAGAACCAAGCCGAGATGTGCAAGGTGCGCCCGATCGCTTGGATCGCAGCCTTGTTGCTCGTATTCTGCGGCTGCAGCCATGCGGGGCGCCCGACGGCTCCGCAGACACCGGCTGCAGCAGGACGCCCGCGCGGCACGACTCCAGGCCCCGGGCAGCAACCGGCCTCGCCAATCCCGTCTCCATCCCCGGCCAGATCCCCGAGGCTGCTCGGAGCGCCGCCGCGGCCGGCTCAGCCGGCGCAGAAGAAGGTGACGCGACTGCCTCCGGAGGCTCCCCCGCGAATTCTCGACGTCGCCATCAGCCAGACGTCGGTCCGGCCCGGCGATCGCGTCTTCGGAAGCGTCGTCACCACTTCGAACGTCGCTAGCGTGGAGGCGCGCATCGGCGGCTACGGGGTGAGCCTTGTGAAGACCGGCGTCGGCCGCTTCGATCTGACGTATACCGTCGGTCCGCTGCCATGGTTCATTCGCGGCAACTTCAGGATGATGCTCATCGCGCGCAACCCGCGCGGTGATATGGCAACGCTGGCGATCCCGCTGACGGTCCGTTAGCGGTCCGCCGGCGGAGCGCCCGGACAGCCGGGCGGCGGGGGAGGCTGCTTGCCGTGTCCGGGCGGCTCCGGCGCCGGCAAGCATGTCGGAAGATTCGGAAACGGTGCGGGGTTGTAGGGCGTCGGCATGATCTGCGGCTGCCCCTGATTGACGCCGCCGCTCACCGAGTCTTGCCAACCGTACACGCTATCGCTAAGAGTGCGCACGTCGGCGTCGGTTACGATGAGCTGGCGCGGCTTGCGCTGCAAACCGTTCTGCGCGATCTCTTGCGATTGGAACGTGCCGCGGTCGTAGAGGTAGCGAAAGATCGTCCCTGAGTTGAACCGGCGCGTGATCGCATAGTGGAGCGCATCGGTGCGATCCATCGGAATCGCTTGCGCGTTCCAGCCGCTCACATCGGTCGTGATGTAGACGCTCGATGTGAAGGGCGTGTTCGGTGGCACCTGCACGATAAACGTAACGAGCACCGGTTTTCCCGAGAACTGCACGATCGACGCAACCGACGCGCCGGGCGCCGGCGTGGCCGCATACGCACTCAGATCCGGATTGGGAACCGGCGAGGAAGCGGCGACCGCAAAGCGCGCGACGTCCGCGAAGCTGCCCTCCGGCGGGAGAGCCGTTCGCGAGAGGTCGAGCTCGGTAACGGTCCCGCTTGGATCGAAAGTCGCTCGCGCCCAGACGCGCGGCGCGGGATGAATCATGGTGGCGGCGCCGGTTTTGGCATCGTGGATGACGACGTCGTGGGCGACGCGAAAGCCGTCGCCGGTCGTGAAAAAGACGTAGCCATCCTGATAGGCGAGGAGCTGCCCGCTCACGACAATCGACGAGCTCGCGGCGAGCAGCACGACCGTCAGCGCCGCCATTACAATCGACAAAGCGCGGCGCATCATATCGGCAGCACCTGAACCACGAAGGTCGGCTGCCAGAACTGCGTTCGGTACTGGGCGCTCCCATACCAATAGAGCGTGCGCGATACGTCGAGCAACGCGTGCGGGAAGATCACGAAGCGCACGTCGGCGGTCGCGTCGTACGGAGGCTCGCCGAGGTACCAGTTGTAGAGCGGCTGGCCGATGATGTTGTTGGGCGGCGGTGCGAAGACGCCGGGAACCGGTATCGGAAAATCGTCGTGATGGCGCACCAGCAGCGAGAAGTTGAACTCTGGATTCGGTACGACGTTGATGCCGGCGCTCGTCGTTCGCAAGGTCGAGACCCCGCGGAACGACGTAAAGCTCAGCGGGCAGTCGAATGGATTGACCGGCTGGCACGGCTGGTAGCCGCCGCTGATGTAATGGTCGCCGACATTCTGGATCTGGTAGCCGACGTAGGTGTGCAGCGTGCGCGTGAACTGCCGGCTGATCGTGAAGTTCTCCGAGGTGTTGCTGATCCAGTGCGGGAGCGAGTTCCACTGGTATTGTTTGTTGAAGCTCGCGTTGAAGTAGTACGTCTCAAACGGGCTCGGCGGATTGTTGAGTTTGAGCGCCGGCGTGAAGAAGTTTACGCCGAGCACGCTGTTCCAGATCGTGGTGTAGACCGGACAATAGTACGTGAACTGCTTCGAGGGTTGTTCTTGGCAGAGTGCGCCGTAGGCTTGCAACCCCGGCACGGGAATAGGCGGGAAGTGCGGCGGCCAATATTGCGGAAATCCGTTGAGATACTGGGCCGCGCCCACCGAATCGTGATTGAAGCCGTAGCCTTCGTAAATCTGTTCGAAGAGCGGCAGATTCGCAACTTTATTCTGGAAGCTCGTCGCCGTTATCTGCACTTGCGTGGGATGAGAGAGATTGCCCCCGATCGCGTCGGGGACTTCGAGCGATCCCGGCCCGAGGATGTTGTAGTTGGTGAGCTGCGAGGTGGCTTGCACGTACGAATGCGGAAAAGCGTAGGTCGCGTTGATGTACGTCGTCTGTTGGGCCGCGCGCGGCTCCTGGAGCCAAAACTGCTGCGTGTAGAGTTGGCTGAAGGTTTGTATTTGGAAACGGCTGCCCAGCTTTTCGTAGAGCATTAGGTTCCACCACTTCTCGGCGCGCGTCGCCGGATTCACCGAGACGATCGCATAATCGTGGTCGCCGACGAGATGCTGCTCTACCGAGAGATAAGTCTTGTAGGTCGGATCGTAGCGAAGGTGGAGCGCGGTGAGCGCGTTGGGGCTGCCTGCCATGGTCCAGGTAAGATCGACGCTCGCACCCGAGAGCGTGTTCTGCGCGAAGTATTGATTCGACGAGAAGTTGACGACGTCGGTTCCGAGCGGAACCTCGGCGCCCGCCAGATAGGTGTGAGAGTTGACGAAGCGGACGTAGGTCTTGGTGCCGATGACCGCGCCGCCGGCCGTAATGCTCGGAGTCTGCGTGATGATCGGAAAATAAAAGGTATCGCCCGGCATGATGCGGCCTTTGACCGGATGCGCGAGGTCGCCATCGAGGAAAGTCCAGCGGTCGGGCTCGCTCGTCACCGGAACGAAATAGATGCGCCGAAAGTCGAGAAAATCCGAGATCGCCGCGCCGCTTACCGTTCCGGTGGCGTCGTGCAGCGTGACGTTTCCGGCGACCATGAAGCGATTGAGTTTCAAGTCCATCGAGAACGCATCGCCGGTTACGGTGAAACCGTCGCTGGTGCGAAGTCGCACGTTGCCGTCCGCCTCGAGCAGAAAGCGATCGTAGTAGAAGTCGATGCGCTTTGCGGTCAGGTAAAGAACCGTCTTGGGTGGCGCCGCGGAGGATTGCGCCGCCGGCGTCGGGCTAGGTGCCGGCGTGGCAGCGCCGGCAGCGGCGCATGCGAGGATAAGCATCAGCGTTGCAAGCGCCGCCGGGAGCGCGGTTCGTGGCACGGTGGCAACGCTTTTTTCGGCCGTGGTCCCCTCTCCTATCGAACAGTAGGAACGTACTCTGAGAGGGAAGGAGCGACCGGTGACGCGCGTGGTGGCGATCGTGATCGATTCGGGCGGCGTCGGCGCGCTTCCCGATGCCGATCGATATGGCGACGCGCCGGGAGCAAACACGATTGGTAACGTGGCGCGGCGTCTCGGCCCGTTGCGCCTTCCAAACCTCGAGCGGCTGGGTCTCGGCTTGCTCACTGAGATCTGCGGCGTTGCAGCGCTAGCGCAGCCGCGTGCGCGCGTTGCGCGTCTGCGGGAGCGTAGTCGCGGCAAGGACACGATTACCGGACACTGGGAAATGATGGGCGTCCTCACCAGTCTGCCCTTTCCTACTTATCCGCACGGATTTCCGCCAGATGTCGTTGAGGCATTCGCGCGCATCACCGGAAAAATGCCGCTTGGCAACACCACGGCGTCCGGCACGTCGATCATCGAAGAGCTTGGGCCGGAACACCTCGAGAGCGGCCGTCCCATCCTCTACACATCCGCCGATTCGGTCTTCCAGGTCGCGACGCACGAGGGAATCGTTCCACTGGCGGTCCTCTACGAGTGGTGCCGGGAAGCCCGGGAGATGCTGCGTCCTCCTCATAACGTCAACCGGGTCATCGCCCGCCCTTTTGTGGGGAAACCGGGGGCTTTCCGGCGGACGCCGAATCGACGGGACTATGCAATCGAGCCGCCCCCGAACTTGCTTGACGAGCTTCAAACCGGGGATATCGAGGTGCATGCGGTAGGAAAGATTTGCGACATCTACTGTGGGCGGGGAATATCGTCGTCGGTGCGCATCACCGATAACCGCGATGCGATGGAGAGAACGTTCGAGTTGCTGGAAAAGGTCGACCGCGGCTTCATTTTTACGAATCTCAACGACTTCGATTCGAAGTACGGTCATCGTCGAGACGTGCGCGGATATGGGCGCGCGCTTGAAGAACTCGATGGGATGCTGCCGGGCCTCGAGGCACGACTGCACCCCGGAGATGAGGTGATCCTGACGGCCGACCATGGCTGTGATCCGACGGCGCCGGGTTCCGACCACACGCGCGAGTACGTTCCGTTCATCCATCTCGGACCGGCCAGCGGCGGCGCGCTCGGCGACGTCGAAGGGCTCGATTTGGTTGGCCGAACCGTCAAGGAGGCGCTCTTAGCATGAGGCTCTCGAACGCCATGCGCATCGCGGTCAGCGCTCCGAGCGAACGCGACGTGCCGGAGTTGTGGAAGCTGCTGAAGCGAGCAATCGACGTCGTCGTCGGCGCGCTCCTGCTCGCGGTTACGGCGCCGCTGGTCGCGCTCGCCGCGCTCGCCATCGCCTGCGTAACCGGTGGGACGCCTTTCTTCGCGCAAGAACGCGTCGGCATGCACGGACGCTCTTTCAAGATGTTCAAGCTGCGCACGATGGTCAACGGAGCGCACGCGATGCGCCAAAGCGTGATGCACCTCAACGAAGTCGACGGGCCGGTCTTTAAGATCCGCAACGACCCGCGCCTCCATCCGCTCGGGCGTTTCCTGCGGCGCACGAGCATCGACGAGCTCCCGAATCTCATCAACGTCCTGCGCGGTGAAATGTCGTTGGTCGGTCCGCGGCCCGCGCTTCCGAGCGAGGTCGAGCATTACGATGCCGTCGCGCGGCGCCGGCTCAGCGTGCCGCAAGGAGTGACGTGCCTTTGGCAGATCAACGGGCGCAGCGAGGTTTCGTTCGAACACTGGATGGAGCTCGATAACCGGTACGTCGACGAGTGGACGCCGTTGGGCGATCTGCTGATCGTCGTGAAGACGATTCCGGCCGTCTTGAGGAGGGACGGAGCGCATTAGGTCCACTCCGCACCTTAGGATTGTCCCGGAGCACCGCCGCCCGCGCCACCGAATTTCGATCGCGGGCTCGACGTTCTTCATCATGGGAGCGACCTTCGCATCGACGCTGCTCGGCTTCTTGCGCGAGGTCGTCAGCGCGCGTTATTACGGAACGCGCTGGGAAATGGATACGTTTCTCGCGGCGGCGACGATCCCGACGATTCTCTTCGGAGTCTTCAACGGCGCGCTCGTGAGCGCGCTCGTTCCGACATTCTCGGAGTACCTCGCGCATCGCAAAGAAGAAGAGGCGTGGCGCTTGGCGAGCACGGTGCTCAATATCCTGGCCATCGTGCTGACGACGTGCGCCGTCATTGGGTTCTTTACCGCGCGCTGGTACGTACCGCTCATCGCCCACGGTTTTCCGGCGCCGCAGATGGGCGTTGCGATTCGGATGACCCAATGGCTGATGCCGAGCATCGTCGCCGTCAGCCTCAGCGGCGTCCTCTCGGCCATGCTCAACGCCTACCACCGCTTCCGCTCCGCAGCGCTGGTCGGAGTCGCGGTGAACGTCGTGACGATTGCGTGCGTGGTGCTGTTGACCCACGGCATCAGAAATCTCGGAATTTACGCGCTGGTTTTGGGAACCGTTTTGGGATTGACCGCGCAGATGCTGGTGCAGTTGCCGTCATTCCTCTCGATCGGAAAGTACCGGCCGATCATCGACTTGCGCCACCCCGGCCTGAAGAAGATTTGGGTCTTACTGGGGCCGATCATCGTCGGCTCGGCGGCGGGTCAGCTGGCGCTCTTCTTCGATCGTTTCTTCGCGTCGACGCTGGGGCCCGGCTACATCGCCGGTATGAACTACGCGACGAAGCTCGTCAACTTTCCGCAGCAGATCTTTGCGGCTGCGATTGCGACGGTCATCTTTCCGCTGCTCGCAGCCCAGTTTGCGCGTGAAAACCGGCGAGGCGTGGCGCGCAGCGTCGTAACCGGGCTGAGGCTCGTGAACTTCATTACGATTCCATCAGTCTGCGCGCTGATCGTACTTGCGCACCCCATGGTCCAGGCGCTCTTCGAGCGCGGTACGTTCCAGGCCGGCGCAACCGACTTGACTGCCGCTCTGCTGCCCTATGCCGCGATCGGATTGGTCGCACTTGCAGCCAACGTCGTGTTGACCCGTTGCTGCTTCGCTTGCCGCGAAACGCTCTGGCCGGTTACCATCTCGGTCGTGAGCGTGATCGTCAACGTGCTGCTCTCCCTGGTATGGCTGCCGACCTTAGGCGCCCGCGGACTGTTGCTCGCGAACTCGCTGAGCCAAAGCATGCAGGCGATTCTCTTGCTCGTCGTCATTACGCGGCTCGTCCCGGGGATCGATTGGGGTGCGCTGTTGGTGTCGGCCGGAAAGGTGGCGCTGAGTTCGATCGCAATGCTCGCGACATTAGGCTGGATCGGAGCGCTGGGCGTTACCCCGGAGGCCTCGCTGGGGTCGCGCGCTTGGTTTCTCTTTGGCCAGATGGCCATTGGCGGCACCGTCTTCGTAGCGGTCGCGCGCATGCTCGGCGTGGAAGAGCTCGACCTCGCGTGGCGCACGTTCGTTGCGAAGTTCGAGCGCAACTTGGTCAGCCCACCCGAGAACCGTGACGCGCCCATCGCTTAGGGGCTGATGACTACAATCAACTTTTCCAGGGAAGGCTGGCTTTTTATCGAGGGCAAACCTTCCTCCGCCATGCTCTCGATCCTCATGCCCGCGTACAACGAGGCAAACTCGATAGCCGAGAACGTTTGCGAGACCGTCGAGACGATGCAGGCACTCGGCATGAACTTTGAAATCGTCGTTATCGACGACGGCAGTATGGATGGAACGCACGCGGCTGCGAGCAACGCCTTGCGCGCGTGGCCCGATCGCGTTCGCGTCGTGCGCTGCAGGCGCAACCAGGGCAAGGGCAATGCGCTTATCTGCGGCGCGTGGTATTCCAAGGGCGATTACGTGGCCTTTCTCGATGCGGACATGGATTTGCACCCGGAACAGTTGGCGAGTTTCTTCGCGATTATGGAAGCTCGTCAAGCCGACGTCGTCATCGGTTCGAAGTTCCATCCCGATTCAAAGGTGGACTATCCGCCGTTGCGGCGCGTCTACAGTTTCTTCTACTACATGCTCGTGCGCGCGCTCTTTGGACTGCCGGTCCGTGACACGCAGACGGGAATCAAGCTCTTCAAACGCGCCGTTCTCATGCGCGTGCTTCCGCGCATTCTCGTCAAACGGTTTGCCTTCGACCTCGAGCTTTTGGCGAACGCCCATCACTTCGGCTACCGGATCGTCGAAGCTCCGGTGACCCTAAACTTCAAACGGGTCTGCAGCCGGCTGCGCCTTTCGGCCGTCTGGAACGTTTTTCTCGATACGCTCGCCATCTTCTACCGGATGCGAATCTTGCGCTATTACGATCGGCCCGAGCCTCTGGCTGTCAATCTCGAGCGTGCCGACGGCTCGCACGAGATCGTGGCTCCCATCGTTATCGGCGAGTAACCGGCGTGGGCTCCGGTACCGCGCTGGTGCTGCTGCTACCAGGGCTCGGCGATGCGCTGGCCGCGGGGCCGATCCTGAGGGGATTGAGCGGCGACGGCTGGACGATCGATGCCCTCACCATGCATGCGCCCGTCAGCGAATACCTGCGCGCCCTGCACGTCGTACGCAACATCGTCGAGTTGCCGCTGCGGCCGAAGCCTACCGACGCCCTGCGTGCCGTTCTTAGGTTGCGTCCGCGCCGTTACGATGCGTGCATTCTGCCGTTTCCGGCGACGCGCTGGCAATACACGATCATTGCTCGCGGCGCCGGTGCCGACAAGCTTTGGATGCACGAGTACGGGGGTGCGGCGAGCCTGATTGCCCGCACCTCGCGCAACGTGCGCGTTCCACTGCGCGGCGGTCATCGGCTCGTCGAGAACCTCCGGCTCGCGCGCGCACTCGGCTTGGGAGCTGGGGACCACGATCTCGAGTATTTAATCCCACCATCGTGGCGAGCGGACCGCATTGCCGGTACGCTTGGCGTCCATCCCGGTTCTATGGCCTGGAAAGGGAATGAGGCGAAGCGGTGGCCGTACGAGCGATTCGTGGCGCTGGCGCGCTCGCAGGCTGCCAGCGGTCGAAGCGTGCGCTTCTTTCTCGGTCCACACGAAGAAAAGGAAGCCGTTCGCGCCGAACGAGATTTTCGCGGCAACGATGGAGTCAGCGTCGTCTGCGAACCGCTCGCGCTGGCTGCGCAGCGGCTCGCGGAATGTGAAGTCTTCGTCGGCAACGATGCGGGCTTCAGTCATCTCGCCTCGGGCCTGGGCGTTAAGACACTCGCGCTCTTCGGCATGACCAGCGAAGTTCGAGGCGTTCCGGTGGGGCCGGCCGTTGCGTTGCGACCGTCGCTCTGCCCCGCCTGTCACGACGAAGGCTCGCGTGATTTCGAATGCGTGCGGCGCATCGAGTATCGATGCATCCTGCGCGACATCGAGTACGATAGCGTCAGCAAGCAGGTCGAGGATCTCTTTGAAACTCCTTCAATCGAACAGCGCCTCGCTTTGGAAGGTCCATTCAGACTCTACGGAAAGGCTTACTCGTGAACGAGCAGACGGCCGAGGGTAGCCCGCCGGGCGCGCAGGCGGCCCCGGCAGGCGGCCTGCGCGCCTTTGCGCTCGATCGGCCAATGCCATCGGCGTTACAAAAGTCGCTGCGCCCCACGCTCTTCGTCGTCCTTGCACTGCTCGTAACGACCGGTTACGGCAACGGCGTGCAGCTCAACGACGGGCAAGCCGCGTTACACATTAATCCATTGCAGTTTTTGGGACAATTGCTTCACGCGTGGAATCCCGCTCTGGATCTGGGCTTCCATACGGGATTCTGGGTCCCGTACCAGACGCCGTATTCGTGGGCGTACGGATTGGCTCAACTCCTTGGCGTTCCGCAGGATCTTGCCCAGCACGTCGCAGTTTTCTTCGTGTATCTGGGCTGCCTGTGGTCGATGTACTACTGTTTGCGCAGCGTGGCACCGTGGCTCGATGAGGTGGCGCGCATTGCCGGCTGTTGCGCGTACCTCTTCAACATGTACGTCGCGCTGAACTCGCAGGCGCAGATTGTCTGGCTGCTCACCTACGCGACGCTGCCGGCAATGGTTGGCGTTATGGCGCGAGCTATACGCGGCGAGGTGAATATCTGGCGCGCAGTCTTGGCCATCGCGCTGCTGGTGCTCGCCGGCGCCGGCATCAATCCGCCGCTGGTCGCAATCAACGCTGCGATTCTTGCGATCTTCGTCGTCGTAACGATTGCGTTCGATCCGAATCCGGCGAGCGCTGCGAAGCGAGCCGTGCCCATTGTAGCGGCGGTTTCGATCGCCGCGGTCGCGATCAACTTATACTGGATCGTGCCGTTCGCCGATTACTTCAGAGCCGTGTGGCTCAACGGAGTGCTGAGCGAGGCGCCTTCGATGCACAACGCGGCGACGTCCTTTGCCAACGTCTTGCGGGGGCTCGGTCATTGGGCAACGTTTGTTTCCTTCGCAGGACGCGCATACTTCCCATGGGCCGTAGGCTACGCATCCGGCCTGTTCGGCGCGTTGCTGTGGTTCGTTCCGATCGTCGCCCTGGGCGGCATCGCACTGAGAAGCAACCGGCGCCCAGCGACGCTTTTCTTCCTGATGGTTACCATCGTTTCGGTTCCGATCGTCGTTGGTTACTATCACGACCAGCTCGGTAACGCCGTGACGACGCCGATCTACGATCAATTCTATCGCAACTTCCCGGGATTCCAAATGTTCCGCTTTTCGTACAAGTGGGTCGCGGGTGTCGAGTTCGGGATAAGCGGCCTCTACGCGCTTGGCGCCTATGCCGTCGTTGCCGCGCTGCAGGAACGGATTGCGAAGCTCCCCGCATTCGAGGCCCAAAAATTGGGCTGGCTCGCCTCGGCGGCGCGGACCCTGCTGATCGCGATGCCGATTCTGATCTTCATCCCGGTGGTAATCGACAAGATGAACTATCCGGGCGAAGCGCTGCCGGCATGGGAGTACCGCGAGAACGCGCTCGTGGGAGGCGACCAGCGCCAACGCGTCGCGCTTTTCCCGACGCAATTTCTCGAGCAGTTCGACTGGGGCAATCCGCAGTTCTACATTGAAAACTCTTTGGTCGACCGCCCGATGATCTACGGCTTGCTCGGTAGCGAGCCTTCCGAAGGGACGGATATGTGGGTTCGCCGGGCTTATCGCGCCACGCGCGAAGGCTTGCCGTTCGCCGCGAACATGTTTCGCGCCATGGGCGTGAATACAATTCTGCAGCGCGACGACTTCATACCGGCCATCGATTTTAGCTCGCCCGGAGAAGCGCGCTTCAACAGCACGACGCTCACGCACGATCTCTTAATCCGGGTTCTTCACGCTACCCCGGTGCGCTCCGATGGGCCACTGCGCGTCTATCACCTCAGGGGAGCTTTGCCGCTTCTCTACGGCGTCATGCATCCCGTCGTGAGCACGCTGCCCACGTTTTCGGACGCGTATCTCGGCGACGTCGACGCGATGGCGAAAGGGCGAGCGCAGTTCGATCCGCCAAGTCGTTCGGCCGACGAGTTTTCGAGCCTGATGCAGTCGCTTTCGCCAATCCTTCCCGGGTCGGCAGCGCAGATTCGCGATCTGGCGGTCAACCAGGCTCTGCCCGAAGGGATCCGCGTCCATCCGCCGTCGGCCGATGCGGGCTGGTTGACGCACTTCGACGTGAAGAGCGGCGGCGTCTACGCGGTCTTCGCGCTCGAGCAATCGTTGCTCTTCCACCAGCCTGCGCCACCAACGCTTGAAATCGACGGCCAGCATCTTGCGCTTCAGCATGGCGACGGCGCCTGGGCGCAGTATAAGAGCTTTGGTCTAACGCCGGGCGTTCACTGGGTTTCCGACGGCTATTTCGATCCGAATCTGGTCGTCACGCTCGTCAATGTCGATGACCTACGAGCTTGGCAGGAAAGAATCGCCGCGCTGGCGCGCGCGCTACCGCAGAACCTGGCAACGCAACGCTTAGTGTACGCTCCGGCCGTCAGCGTGACGCTTCCGTATTCGGCCAAGTATCGCGTCCGTGCTACGAGAATTGGTAGGCTGGGACCCGACGGTCTCGCCGGCGTTCACTCGGGGACGCGGTACCGAGGCATCTTCCCAGCCAATCTCTCGACGACACTTCCGTACGTTTTCGGCAACGGCATCGTCGGTACGGCGGCGATGCTGATGCCGCCGGATTGGTACCGCAACGATCCAACGGTCTATCGGTGGCAGCGCGGCGACCCGATCGCGTGGTTTCTCTTTGCGCGTGATTCGCACGTGCGAGTCTTCGTTCCGGGCCGTAACGCCGTTCGCGCCCGAGTTTCTATGCGGGTCAGCCGATTGCAAGTCTCCGATCTGATGACCGTTGCGGTCGCCGGAGAATCGCCGCGCGACGTCGCGCTGCCTGGGCCGTCCGCGAACGATCAGCAGTACGATACCATCGACCGCGTGGCCGGTCCGACGCCGGTCCCGGTGCATTTCACGGTTGATTTACATCCAGGCTGGAACGACGTTGCCTTCGATTTTCATGTGAGCAGCGGCGAACGGCTCGACCTTGGCGCGGACGTGCTTTCGGCGGCGGTCGCACCGGATCTCGCCTTTACTCAAATCGCTACCGCGCCCACGTCGCTTCCGCCCAGGGCGGACGGAGCGTTCAGCGTGATCGCGCTCGCACCGCCGGTAACCGGGCTCGACGGCGACCCCGAACTCAGGGGAAACGTGAGGAATATCGCGCGCGGGGATGCCTCGCTCGCAGTCGCGCTTGCGGATAAAGCCGGCGTCCTCTACCGGCTCTTTCCCGTCGCGAAGGATGGTTCGTTCGACATCAACTTCATGCACGCGTTCCCGAACGACTGGGACGATGCGTCCCAGCGCGTCGCCGGCATCTGGTTCCTCGTTCGCGGGGGCCACCCGAAGCTCACAAACGTGCAGTACGGCCTGCACGCCATGCCGGGCCGAGCCTTGCGCGCTCCGGCGTCGCTCTCGTCGGTTCCAATACTCGTCGACGGTAAGCCCGCCGGGAGCCGACCGGTTTTCCTCGCGCGCGGGCACCATCTGGTGGCGAGTGCCGACCGGCAGGTCAATATCGGCCTGCTAACCATCGAACGGACGAACCGTCCGCCTACTCGCGATTTTCGGCTGGTATGGCATCGGCGCGCCACGACGTCGCTCGACGTAACGGCAGGCAGCAGTGCAGACCCGTTCCTGCTCGTTTTCGATGAAGCGTACCATCCGGAGTGGAAGGCGACGCTCGACGGCGAAATGCTTCCCCACGTGATCGTCAACGGCGTCGCGAACGGATGGATCGTTCCGAGCCTTCCCGGCGGCGGGAGAATTCTCTTGACCTTTACGGGACAGCAGTATTACGTTGTCGCGGGCGCAATTTCGGTAATCGCGCTGCTGATCTCGGTCCTGCTCGCATGGGCGCCGGAGCTATGGCCGATTCACCCTCTCGACCATTGAAACGGTCGGAGTTGGCGTGGGCGCTCGACGCCGCCCTTCGATTCGCAATCGGTACGTGTGTCGTCGCGCTCCTTGTGGCGACGACGCTCTCGGCAGAAGCTTCGGAGCGCTTCGCGACGGTCGCCTATCTCGCCGCGATTTTCGCGGCTCTGACCTTGGCGGTCGAGCGTTTCGTTCCGGCGGTGCCGTCTTCCGATCGTAACGCGATTTCGGGACCCGTCTTTCCGTCTTTTCTGGGCTATTCCGTTGGCGGCGCGATCTTTTTGGGCCTCGTCGCCACGCTCGTCACGGATCCCGGCGCGGAGTTGCTCGCGCTCGCCGGCTGCGCCGCGCTAGTTGTTGCGACCGCGTTCGTCCGCAGCGGAACGTTGGCGGCATGCGCCCGGGCGTTGCATGCGGCCCTGGCTCGCGGCGGAATCATCGCGGCAGCGGTGCGATACGTGGTCCTGGCCGCGACTTGCGCACTCGGGCTCGCCGCGCTCGTTCCGGCGGATGCCTCCGAAGGCTTCGTCGAATTTGCATATCGCCTCATCGCCCTCGCGATGCTCTTGTTTGCGGCCTCGCTGCTCGCTCCGACGCGCGCCGGCGTTTGGTTACAGAAGAGCTGCGCGAACGCAGTGGCGCTGCTCGACAGACCGCTCGTGCTCGACCGAACCGTTCGCAGTTGCGCCGTCGCCGCCGTCGCGGCAATGGTGGTTGCCAGTCTTCTGCGCGCGCCCTTTGCCGAACCGTTTGCGATTGCGGCGTACGTCGCCGCCGCGTTCGCCGCCTTCGTCCTCGCCTTGGAGTGCCGGCGATTGCGCGCGTAACTGCTCTTAAATACCTCGCCGTCGCGGCTGCGATGGTTTTCGCAGGCTTTCTCGTCGCGAGAGGTGTTCCGACGCTTCGACACGACTGGACTTGGCCGATCGATCGCACTGCGGTCCCGTCCTTCGTGCAAGCCTCGATGTATGGTTGGCTCTCGGCGGGCTTTGGCATGTCCAACCCGCATCCGACGACCTATTTGATCGCGTTACCCATCGGGGTTGCCATGTGGCTCGCCGGCCCGCTTGCGGCTCTGGGGTTGCTGGGCGCGGCGACCGGATATCTCTGCATGCGCTGCGCTACCGCAGCGTCGTCGCATTGGAACGGCAGTTGGCCGGCCGCGGTAGGGATCGGACTCTTTTCGTTGTTCAACCCGTGGGTCTACAACGAGGTCGTCGCGGGACATCTCGTGATGGTATTGGCCTACGCTGGATTCATCGGCATGCTGGTCGAGATGTTGCGCGGTCGCAATGCTTCGTCGCTGCGTCTCGCGGCATGGATTGCGCTGATCGAGGCGCAGTTGCAATTCTTTATCCTCGCGATGCTTGCCCTCGTTTTCTTTGCGTTCGCGACGCGTAAATGGCTGCCGCTCGCGTTTGGAGTCATCTTTAGTTTGCCGTCGGCCATTGGGCTGCTTGCAGAACGCGGGGCGCTCCTCCGAATACCGTACGGCGTGACGTGGCAGACCAATCAGTCGGTCGCGCCGCTTGCGCTGCTGGGCCTCGGCGGATACTTTCCAGGTTACGCGGACCGCCTCGGCATTGCGGCGGCCGTCGCGGTTTGGGTCGTCATGGGGCTAGCCATCGTCGGCGCGATTGTGGCGCGCCGCTCGAAAACGGCCATCCTGGCGATCGTTGCGGCCGCTCTCATCTACATTGCAATCGCAGGTCTGCATGGTCCGATCGCCGCTCCCTATGCGTGGATCGTTCGCAACGTTCCCGAAAGCGGCGTCTTCCGCGAGCTCTACGACCTAGCGGGGGTCTTTGCTGCGCTGCTGGTGCTGCTTGCATGCGCCGGAACGGCGCGCTTTCGCGGACTCGGCTACGTCGCGTTTGCCGCAGGGATTCTCTTACCGGTAACGTGGCTACTCCGGCCGCCCGGCGATCTCTGGATCCCGTCGAATGCCTATTCCCACCCCGTCGTTGTGGCGCCGGCCTCGACGAGGGTTGCGCTCCTGCCGGCCTTTCAGCCCCTGGGGTTGACTGCCGGAGGCGGTGACGGCGCCGATCCGGATGCGTACGTGAATCGCGCCGGCGTATCGGCGCTCAACGAGTACTTCCCGACGTATCCGGTCGACATGGCGCTTGCGCGATACGAGCTGTCGGGCGACGCCGAACCGTTGCGCGCCTTGGGCGTAAGCGAAGTCATCGCGCGGCCCTGGCTCGTTTCGCGGACGCGCGGAGCAATCGGGCTGGCCGCTTCGTCCCTGCAACCGAGATCGCAGCGCCGTGCGGTGCCGTCCATTCGTTATGTTGCCGGCACGATGCCCTTGATCTCGCAATGCGCGGGGCCGCGCATCGTCGTCGTGCCCAATTCGCTGGGGTCGTGCGACGTCTTCTTCAGCGATGCCGCACACGACGCGCCGATACGTCCGCTGATCGCTCCGAGCGATTCGATCGATCCCTCAACGGCGTGGATCGATGCGCGTCTGGCCTTCGCCGAGTCACCCGCGCTCGCGCAGGCAATTGGTGGTGCGCTTACACAATCGCGTCTTCCGTTCGGCGTGGAGCCGGGATCGTGGCTGCTCGCGTACGTGCGTGGCGCATTGCGCGGCTCGGGCGGACGCGAGCTCGCGCAAAGCTCCGGAGCGTTCGTCTGGCTACGTATCCCGCCCGGCGTCGCGGCGGTGGAGTGCGCGGGGATCTGCGAGCTGGTCGCGCAAACCGCGCGGCTTCCAGATCTGCCACGGTATTCCGCGCCCGCGCCCGGGCGCGAGCTGGACTTTCGCGAGTTTACGCCTTGGCTCTACGTCGTCAATCGGGCTCTCGATTCCGGGCCCGGGGACGAGCTTCTGCGATTTAACGAACGGTACGACGACGCGTGGATTGCATTGGCGTCGGGGCGTACTCTACGCCACGTCCGAATCGATATGTCGGCGAACGGCTGGGTTCTCGGAGCTTCGTCGAGACGCATCGTTCTCATACAGGTAACGGCACTCTTGCAAATGATTGCCGAAATTATCGGCTTGCTCTGCGCGCTCTGGCTACTGAAGGCGCTCGCACGGGTTCCGACGAAGCGCGCCCCGTGACCGTAACGACGCTCGTTCCGTTCGTGGATCTGAAGGCGCAGTTCCGCACATTGCGCGCGGAGATCGTTCCGCGCATCATGCAAGTGATGGAGGATGCAACCTTCATTCTCGGGCCCGACGTCGCTCGCTTTGAGAAGAACTTTGCGACGTATGTCGGCACGCGCCATTGCGTCGGCGTCGAATCGGGCACGGCGGCGTTGCAGTGCGGTCTCGAGGCATTAGGAATCGGCGCGGACGACGAAGTGATCCTTCCCGCCAATACGTACATCGCATCGGCGCTCGCCGTGTCGTCGGTGGGCGCGCGACCCGTCCTCGTTGACGTTGATCAAAACTATCTGATCGACCCCCGGCTGCTCGAGCATGCGTTGACGCCGCGCACGAAAGCGATCATGCCGGTGCATCTCTACGGACAAGCCGTACCGATGGATGCGATCCTGGAGTTTGCGCGGCGGCACGGACTCTACGTGATCGAGGACGCGAGCCAAGCGCACGGTGCGCGTTGGAACGGACGCTGCGTCGGCAGCTTTGGAGATGTCGGCACCTTTAGTTTTTACCCCGGCAAGAATCTCGGCGCTTACGGAGACGGCGGCGCGATCGTGACGAACGATGCGGCCCTCGCCGATCGATTTCGATTATTGCGCGATTTCGGACAGCGCAAGAAATACGAGCATCTCATCAAGGCAGGAAACTGCCGCCTCGATTCGATTCAAGCCGCCGTACTCGACGTCAAGCTGCGCCACCTCGACTCCTGGAACGACGCGCGCCGTCGCCACGCCGCCGCCTACGATGCACGCCTCGCCAAGATCGGAATCAAGCCGCCGCCCCGTCTTGCCGAGGAAGGACACGTCTACCACCTCTACGTTATCGAGGTGGAGCACCGCGAACGAGTTGAAGCGACGCTGCGCGAGCGCGGTATCGCGTCGGGTATCCACTACCCGATTCCGCTTCATCTGCAGCCGGCGTACGCCGACCTTGGCCTGCGCCCCGGCTCGTTCCCGCAGACCGAGCGCAGCGCCGGCCGCGTGCTCTCGTTGCCGATGTTCCCCGAGCTTACGCAGGAGCAAATCGAGCTCGTTGCCGATGCCCTCGCGAGCTCGCGGCCGCTCGTCGTAGCGTAGCTACTCCCTCCCGTTAACGACCGTATGGAACGCAGCCCGCTCGGCATAGCGGTGATTGGAGCGGGATATTGGGGCCCCAACGTGGTCCGCAACCTTCACGCCTCGGAAGAGTGGACCGTTCGCTGCGTGGTCGAGCCCGATCGCGCCAAGCGCGAGCGTCTGCTGCGGCTCTATCCAACGATGGAAGGATATGCCGAGATCGAACCGGCGCTCGCCGACCCGGAGGTGAAAGCGGTGACGCTCGCCACGCCGCCTCGCACGCATTACGGGCTGGCGATCCAAGCGATCGATGCAGGCAAACACGTGCTGGTAGAAAAGCCGCTGGCCGAGTCGTACCGTGATGCCGAAGAGCTCTGCGCGCGCGCGCGCCGAGCCGGAGTTCACCTCATGACGGATCACACCTTTCTCTACACCGGATCCGTAGAAAAGCTCCGTGCGCTGCGCCAAGCGGGGGAATTCGGCAAGATCTACTACATCGATTCAGTTCGCGTCAATCTCGGTCTTTTTCAAGAGAGCAACGTCGTCTGGGATTTGGCACCGCACGACGTTTCGATCGTCAATTACATCCTTGGCGAAATCCCGGCATCGGTCGCACTGCAGCTGGACGCGTGCGTGCACGCATCGGTTCCCGATGTCGCCTTCCTCACGATGTGGTATCCGAGCTGCGTGGCGCACGTGCATCTGAGTTGGTTATCGCCCGTGAAGGTCCGGCGAACGACGATTTCGGGGAGCCTCAAGATGGCGGTTTGGGACGACGTCGAGCCGACTGAGAAGATCTATCTCTACGACAAAGGCATCGTGCTCGACCCGTCGAGCTCGACCCTGCAGCAGCAAATGGTATCGTACCGGCTGGGCGACCTTCACGTTCCGCTCGTCGACAACCGCGAAGCGCTCGGAAAACTCGTTGCCGATTTTGCGGCCTCGATCAAAAACGGGTCGGCGACCCGCGCCGACGGTACGTTTGGGGCAAACGTCGTTCGTGTCATCGAGGCTGCCATGCGTTCGGCCGAACTGGATGGAGCAAGGGTCGTGGTGTGACGACCGATTGCGCTCCGGTCCGCTTTTCGTTGATCGTTGCCACCTTGAACGAAGCGGCGCGCCTGCCGGCGCTGCTCGATTCGATTCGGCGCCAGCGTTATCCGAGCGAACTGATCGAGCTGCTCGTGGCGGACGGGGGCTCGACCGACGACACGATTGCCATCGCGCGAGCTTCCGGCGCGCGCGTCTTTCACAATCCGATGCGGCGAGGCGAGCCGGGGGTTGGCATGCTCTTGGAAAAAGCGACCGGCGACGTTGCTATGCTGCTCGCCGCCGACAATGCGTTCGCCGGCGACCGCTTTCTCGAGAAGATGGCCGCTCCGTTCGCGGACCCGAGAATTGCCGCGGCCTTTCCAAGCCTCACGAGTACCGCGCAGGATGGCGGGACGGCCCGTTACTTCAACGCGTTCAGCGATCCGTTCAATCACTTCATCTATGGGGGAGCCACGTCGCCGGCCTCATACCATCGAACCTATCGCATCACGCGGCGCACCGACGATTATGTGATCTACGATTTCGAATCGGGCCCGCGACCGCTCATCGCGTTGGCACAGGCGTTTACGATTCGCCTTCCTTATCGAAAGCCGCCCGGAACGGACGAGGACGACGTAGCGCCGGTCGAGATGCTGCTCGCCGGCGGCGGCGAGATCGCCTTTGTTGCAAGCGCGGCACTCGAACATCATACGGTGCGCGACATCGGCGACGCACTGCGCAAGTTTGCTCCGCGCTTTCGGACCCGTTTGACCGACGCCGGTCAGCCACTCTGGGGACGGCTGCGCGCATCTCGCCGGATGCAACGTTTTCGAGCCTACATTTGGCCGTTCTATTCCGTGAGTTTCGTCCTACCGGCAATCGCCGCGGTTGGGGGCGTCGTGCGCGACCGGCGTAGGGAATGGCTCTATCATCCCTTCGTCAGCGCCGCGTTTGGTTTCGAGTTTTGGAGGCAGGCTGGTATCGTCGCGGCCGAGCACTTGCAACGCCGTTCCTCGCGCCCAAACTCGAGAACCGCTACCGGGCATCGTGCGGATTCCAGCGCGTCGTCAGATCCGCCGGGCCGATCCGTCCCGCATGATGATAGATGAAGAAGCGGTTATCCGGCCCGACGTAGACGGTATCGAGCGTGAGGGGATCCCGCCCGTAGAAGACCACTGCATTGGTCGCACGATCGTAGACGCCCCGCCAGTGATAACCGGCGGGCAGATGCGTGTAGTCGAACTCTGCCGCGGGCCTGCAGCTTGTAAGCGCGACGAAAGCGCCGGTAAAAAAGAGGGCGGCCCTAATAGACCCGGACGTTTCGCAGACCGGCCGCTTTAAAGCCGGCGGCGATCGTCTGCGCGTCCGACCCCGCGTCGGGGTAGATCACCACCGCACGTCCCTCCTCCACCGAATCGGCAAAGTTATCGGCCTCGTCGTCCGGAATCGCAAAGCCCGCGAAGTAACGCTTCGACGGGTTGTCGTGGTGCGGAAACGGGTCGGCGGTCGCCCCGCGCCCCTGGATTCCCGGAACGCCGGTTCCGCTGGCGTCGTCCAAGATGCCCATGCCTTTGGTCATGTCGTCGGCCAGCGAGTTCGATTCCATCTCCTCGATGACGTCCACAAACTCGAGGCGCGAGGATTCGGACTCGGTCGCGCTCGCGCTGACGACCTTGACCTTGCTCACGTCGACGTGTTGTTCCGAAAGCGCGCCCTCCAGCGCTGTTGCATCTGATGTGGGGAAGATGCCGACGACCAAGCCTGCCACGCGGACTCCTTTGGAAGCCTAAGCTGCGCCTTTGTACACCCTGATGGCGTGTGCAAGGCGTTCGACGCCAATCCGGATATTCTTTTCCGAGGCGTTGGAAAAGTTGAGGCGCATGCCGTCGTGTACGTTGCGTCCCGGGTAGAAGTTGACGCCCGGCACGAAGACGACTTTCGCTTCCGCCGAGATACGCAACAGCTCGGTGGTATCGACCCCCGGCACCGTCACCCAAAGAAACATGCCGCCTGCCGGCCGCGTGAAGCGCGTTCCTTCGGGCATGAACTCGGCGAGCGCGTCGGCCATGATGCCGCGCCGGTGCGCGTAGGTCTGCGCGATCTTTCGAACGTGAGCGTCGAAGACTTCCCCGTCGCTTGCGTACTCGTGGAAAACGTATTGCGCGAACGTCCCGCTGTGCAGATCGGCGCCTTGTTTTGCCAGCACTATTTTCTCGCGAATCTCGTCGTCCGCCGTGACGAGCCATGCGATGCGCATGCCGGGAGCCATGATTTTGCTTCCCGTCCCGGAGTAGATAATCGGGGCGGTCGTCTCATGCGAGATCAGCGACGGCAGATCGTCGCCTTCGAATCGCAGCTCGCCGTAGGGATCGTCCTCGACAATCGGCAGGCCGAAGCGCTCGCAAATGCGCACGACGCTTTCGCGCCGGCGCCCGGAGAGCGTGCGCCCGGTGGGATTCTGAAAATTTGGAACGAGGTAGAGGAACTTTGGGAAAGGGTCGGCGCGCTCGACGACCCGCTCCAGCGAGTCGGGAATCAGTCCTTCGTCATCGGTGTCGACCGTCAGATATCGCGTTTGGTATGCATCGAAGGCCTGAATCGCGCCGAGGTAGGAAGGGTCTTCCAGCACGACGTGATCGCCGGGGTCGAGAAAAACCTTTCCGACCAGGTCGAGGCCTTGCTGCGAACCGTTGACGATCGTAACCGTCTCGGCCTCGAAGATTCGCCCCAAGCGGCGGGTGAGGCGCTCGGCCACCCAGCTGCGCATCTCGGGAATGCCTTCGGTCACGCTGTACTGGAGCGCGGCCGGCCCGACCCGTTCCATGACGCGACGTGCAGCGTCCGCGATCGCGGCGGTTGGAAAAAGCTCGGGAGCCGGCAGACCTCCGCCGAAGGAGATCACGTCGGGCTGCTGCGTCACCTTCAGCATCTCGCGGATCGTCGATTCTCGCATGTGCGCCGTGCGCTGCGCGAACTGCGCGGCTCGCGAGATGATGGACATAGGCGGTAGTAGCTTAGCCAGCCGCCATTGGGGGTCCGCTTATCGGAGCTCGCGCCGAAGGCCGTGCGACCGGTCCTGCGAACGCGTCGCCTCCAAAGGAGAGCATGGTCGCGCCCAATCCGATGAGACCGACGAACATCAGCACTAGGGTGCCGACCACCGGTACCAGTTCGGCAGCCGAAATCAGAGTGATTCCGACGAGAAGTGCGACGAGCGGCGAAGGCGTCGATGCGGGACTCACAAGCTCGCAGAGCCGGCGCCCGATCAAGAGCGCAAGCGCTGCGGTGCCGAGGAAGACTCCAGCCAGCACCAAGACCAACTCGATCGGTATCAGCGGAATGAGAAGGATCGTGATCGCGAGCAGTACTGCCAGCGGAATCACGGCAATGCAGCCCAGGAGGCCGGCCGTTACGCTGAGCCCGGGATGACCCTCCAAACGGTCCAGCACCATGCGCGTCCGCAGCGGAAAAATCAGGAAGACGAGCAGGGCGAGCAGATTCCAGGAAAGCCGCCACAGCAAGCGATGGTCCGGAACGAACGGGTTGTACGGTGACTCACTCGGCGCCCATGGCACGACGCTTTGGGCAACGTCCCCGCCGACATTGTTGACTTCTCCGGTAATGACCGAGCCCGGGCGCTGATCGGCGTTGCCGCCGATGACGTTGAGGTTGCCGTCCACGATTCCGAAGATGGTCGCGTCGCCGAAGATCACCGTGAGATCGCCGTCGACGACCTGCCCGGGCTCGACCACGACCGAACCGAAGTAGGTCCCGCCGTGATAGATGGCTTGCAGATGCGCCGACGCCGGAGGCGTCGCGAGCGCTAGCGCCACCACAAAGAATCCCACCATAAGCACCAGGCGTTGCTTCACGAGCGGGGCCCTCTCTCGAGATGGAATGCGATAAGCGGACGCACCCGACGATATCCGTAGAAGAGCGCGTAGAGCAGAAGGATGTCGAGCAGCAGCACTCCGGTGACGGCTGCCGCGGCGACCGGTGTCGCCGGAGCGAGCGCGCGGACGGCCGCGCCGAGCGCCGTCAAATCGCGCTCGCCGAGCGCGAAGAGCGTCCCAGCGAGATAGGCGACGTCGCGCGGCCGCAGCGCGGCGAGAGCTGTCAAGGTCCATGCGATTGCTAAATAAAAAAGAAGCGCGCCGGCGAGAGGCAACCGTCGCGGCATTCTCGGATGCGTCGCCTGCGTTGCCGAAACGACCGAGGCCGTGAAACCGGCGGCAACCGCAGGGGGCCGCGCCGTCGTTAGCAATGCGTCGATCACGCGCAGTTCCTGGAAGAGCGCGGCGCAGCTGGGGCAGGCGCGCAAATGGGCACCGACCGCGCGCGCTTCGCGCGCACGGAGCGTTTCTTCGAGGTAGGCGTCGAGCCAAGGCTCACACGAGGAGCAGCGCACTCGAGCCCCCCTTCTGTGGAACGCCGCGCAGCGCTTCGATCGCGCTGCGCTCGCGCTCGCGGATTTTTTTCGTGAGGGCGATCTTGCCGCGATGGATGAGCGTCTTCACGTTGCCGAGCGAGAGTCCCAGCGTGCTCGCAATCGTCTGATACTCCATGTTGTCGAAATAGCGCAACGCTAGAACCGTTCGCGTGCGCTCGGGAAGCTCGGCGAGTGCTGCGCGAAGCTCGCGCTCGGCCTCTTGGCGCAAAACGCCGCCGGCGGGATCGGCCTGCGGCGAAAGATCCTGAAGGGTACTCTCGAGCGATTGATCCTGCGCGAGCTCCTGTACTTGCGGAACGCGCACCGATTTGGCCAAATGCGTTCGAATCACGTTACGCGCAATCTGGTAGATCCAGGTTGAGAACTTACCGAGTTGCGGATTAAACGTTCCCAGATGGGCGTAGGCTCGCAGAAAGGTTTCCTGCGATAGGTCCGCCGTTTCCGACGAGTTTCGTACGGTTGCGCCGATGAAGTTCGCGATGCCGCCCTTGTAGCGATCCACGAGCACGCCGAAGACCTCCCTTTCCCCGGAGCGCACCCGATGCACCAGAGCTTCGTCGCTCTGATCATGGAATGCCATCTCCCCTCGATTCGGTTCCTCTGGCGGCTCCTACCTAGCCGAGCGGCGTTTGTTACGAACGTTGCAGGGACGCAAGCGTCGGATTCGCGCCGTCCCGGCGGGAAAGAATCGGCCGCCGGCCGGCGAGCGGCCACTCGATCCCTATATCCGCATCGTCCCAGGCTACCGAGAACTCGCCTGCCGGATCGTAGGGCGCGCTCTGCTTGTAGGCGACGATGGTCTCGTCTTCCAGGGCGAGGAAGCCGTGGAGAAAGCCCTGCGGCACGTACATTTGTTGCCCCGCGGCCGCGCTGAGCGTTCGCGCGCACCAGCGCCCATAGGTCGCGCTCTCTGCGCGCAGATCGACGATCGCGTCAAATGCGCTGCCGCGAACCACGGCGACCAGCTTTGCCATCCGCGAGTCGCCGTGAAGCCCCCGCAAAACGTCGCGGTGCGAAAGCGAAAGATTATCCTGGACGAATGTTTCCGTTATCCCGCACTCGCGATAGCGATCGAGCGAGTACGTCTCTTTGAAGAAGCCTCGCTCGTCCATAAACGTGCGCGGCGTCAGCAGTAGCGCCCCAACGAGAGGTAATTGCTCGATATCCATGAGAACGAAGGTACTATGAACGGCAGTGTGAGTCCGCCCGGAACGTTCGTGCTCCGGCGCGGACTCGAGCGTCTTCGCGCGAGCGCGATGCTCAAGCAAAGCCTGCTCGTTTTTGCGGCAAGCATGGTGCTCAATGTGTGCGGCTTCGGAGCGCACGCGATCGCCAGCCGTCAACTCGGCGTTACCATCTATGGCGGCCTCTATGCGTTGATCAATGCGGCACTTATCGCCGCCCTTCCCGCGGCATTCGTCGCACCCGTCGTGGCGCAGCTCTCGGCGGAGTTTCGCGCGCTCCACGACGACGGTCATCTCCGCGGCTTGACGAACGGCGTCGCAGCCGGATTTGCGAAGCTCGGTCTTTTGTACGTTGTGATCGCGACCTGCGGCGCACTACCGTTTGCGCGCTTTCTCCACGTGCCGGTCTGGTCGGTACCGATCGTTGGACTGCTGGCGGGGATCGTGCTCTTCGTTAGCGCGCTTCGTGCCGTGGCGCAAGGGACCCAGGACTTCATGGGATATGCGCTCTCCAACTCGATTGAAGGCATCGCGAAGGTCTGCGGCATCGGCTTGTTGATCGCCGTTGGATTCAAGCTCGGCGGCGGCATCATCGGATTTTTGTTCGGACCGCTTTGCGCGCTCGTCTACCTTGCAATGCGAATGCGGCGGCGATATTCGGGCGCACGCGCGCATGCCGTCCGCTACGATTGGCGTCGCATCATGAACGCGGGCGCCGGTGCCGCGGCTGCCACGATCGCGCTGGCGCTGATGGGCTCCGCGGACGTGGTCCTGGTGAAACACTTCTTCGACCCGCACGCAGCCGGCTTGTATGCGGCCGCGTCGCTAGGTGGAAAGATCCTACTCTACTTGGTGGGCTTCGTCTCCACCGTGCTGCTTCCGCAGGCGGCCGATCGCCACGCGCGCGGCGCGCAGACGCGCGAAGTCTTGGCGAGCAGCTTGTTGATGTTTGGCGTCGTCGCCCTCTGTGGGCTCTTCGTCTTTCGGTACTTCGGGATAGACGTGCTCCACGCGCTGGTCGGACGGGCCTTCGATGCGGCCGCGCCGTTGTTGGTTACCTACGGTCTTGCAATGGTCTTGCTGGCATTGACGAACGCGTTGACATCGTACGGCATCGCGACCCACCGGCTTGCGTTCACGGTGCCGCTTTTGATCAGCACGCTGGGAACGCTCGCGGCGATCGTGGCGATCCACCCGACGCTCGCGAAGGTCGTTGAAATCCTGGTCGTTGGCAACTCGGTGGCTGCGCTGGCCGTCGCTGTTTCCCTGACCTTACAGCGAAACACCAGCGGCCGCCGGTCGACCGTGTGAAGCGGGTTCTCTTGATCGGTGGTTCGGGTCAGCTCGGCACGGCGATTCGGCAGGAATGGCGCGATTGCGAAATCGCCGCGCCGCCGCACGACGAGCTCGATCTGGCCGATGGCCTCGGGCTGCGCGATGCCATGGAACGTTTTCGCCCCGACGTGTTCGTCAATGCCGCGGCATTTCACGATGTCGATCGCTGCGAAGACGAGCCCGAGCGGGCCTTTGCGATCAACTCGGCTGCGGTCGGAAGTGCGGCCGCGCAGGCGCGCTCGTGCGGCATCGTTTTCGTGACGATCAGTAGCGATTACGTTTTCGACGGTGACGCGACCGCTCCATATGCCGAGGATTCTCCGCCGCATCCGATTTCGGTCTACGGCGTCTCGAAACTCGCCGGCGAATATCTGGTCGAATCGCAGCGCGCGCGGGCTTTTGTGGTGCGTACTTGCGGCGTCTACGGACGAGCGATTAGCAGCCGAGGGCGCACATCGTTCATCGAGCGCGTGCTGGCGCAGCATCGCGACGATCCGCCGCTGCGCGTCGTCAACGACGTCGTCGCCTCGCCGACGTTTGCCGGCGATCTCGCGCGAGTCCTTGCGCGACTGATCGAGACCGATGATTACGGGCTTTACCACGCGGTCAACGTCGGACCGGTGAGCTGGTATGAGTTCGCCTCCGAGGCGATTCGCCAGGCGGGGGTCGAGGCGAGGGTCGAGCCGATTCCAGCCTCCGAGCGAAAAGCACGCGCCGCCCGGCCGCGATTCTCCGCGCTGGCAAACGCGAAGCTCGACAGCTTGGGGATAACGATGCCTTCATGGCGCGCCGGAATTGCGGCGTATCTCGGCCTTGAAGTAAGATAGACGGCACGATGGAACTGCGAATCGATCGTAGCCGCGTCGAGCGCTGTCGAAAACTCGCCGCCGAAATCGCGAATCCGATCGAGAGATTCATTGCGACGCATTCGACGGTCTCGGTGGAACGCGCCGTGCTGCGTCTGCTCGGCGTCGACGGTGTCACTCCGGAAGAGGTTCCGTTGCCCAACGCCGTCGTCGATTCGATCGCAGCCGAACAACTCGAGCACGGTATTGCGCCGGCGTTCGGCCGAGCTCTTGCCGAAACCGGCCTCGAACCGCCGGCGCTCGCGCAGGCGATAACGCAAGGCCGTTACGCCCTCGAGCAGTTCGCGCAAACGCCCGCGAGCGCGGCGCGCGGCGCGTTGCGCCCGTACGTCGAGGCTGCACTCGGCCGGATCGGCGCGCAGCGCGAGGAGCGTGCAGCCCGTCTTGCAAGGCTGCCGCAACTTCCGCCGCCGCTGCTCTACGTCATCGTTGCGAGCGGGAATATCTACGAAGATCGAACGGCGGCCGTCGCAGCGGCTGAAGCCGGCGCGCAGGTCATCGCGGTGATTCGTTCGACCGGACAATCGCTGCTCGATTTCGTTCCCTTCGGGCCGACCACCGAAGGCTTCGGCGGCACGTACGCAACGCAAGCGAACTTCGCGATCATGCGCGCCGCACTCGACGAGACCGGCGAGAAGCTCGGCCGCTATGTGATGCTGACGAATTACGCGAGCGGTCTCTGCATGCCGGAAATCGCAGTGATGGCGGCGCTCGAGCGCCTCGACATGCTGCTCAACGATTCGATGTACGGCATCCTCTTCCGCGATATCAACATGCAGCGCACCTTCGTCGATCAGCACTTCAGCCGGATGCTCAACGCCTATTCCGGCATCATCATCAACACCGGCGAAGACAACTACCTTACGACCGCCGATGCCGTCGATCAGGCGCCGGCGGTTCTGGCCTCCCAGTTCATCAACGAGGAGTTTGCGCATCGCGCCGGACTGCCGGACCGGCAAATCGGCTTGGGCGACGCCTATGAAATCAATCCCGACCTCGAGGACAGTTTTCTCTATCAAGTCGCTCAGGCGCAGTTGGCGCGCGACATTTTCCCCGAAGCCGCGCTCAAGTACATGCCGCCCACCAAACACATGACGGGCGACGTCTTCAAGGGTCATCTCATCGACGCGATGTTCAATCTTACCTCGGTGATGACGAAGCAGAGCATCCACCTCTGCGGCATGCTCACCGAAGCCATTCACACGCCGTTCTTAGGCGACCGGGCGCTCTCGCTCGAAAACGCGCGGTACGTCATGAAGACCGCACGCCACTTGGGCGACGAGATCGTGCTGCGGCCCGGTGGCGCGATCGAGCGGCGCGCGCAGGCCGTGCTGACCGGATGCGAGGCGCTGCTCGAGCGAGTCGCCGCGATGGGTTTGATGAAGGCGATCGAAGCTGCCTCGTTTGCCGACGTCTCTCGTGCGCCCGAAGGCGGACGCGGTTTCGACGGCGTCTTCGCCCGCGCGGACGATTACTCTAACCCCTTTGAAGACGCCCTCAAGGGGACGCTCACGTTGTCATCCTGAGCGCAGTGAGCGAAGCTGTGTCACCCTGAGCGCGAGCGGAGCGAGAAGTCGAAGGGCGAAGGGCGAAGGGTGACCCAGCTGGTTAAGCCGTACGGCGACACGGAGAACGACGGCAGAGTTCAGCTCTCCTTCACGCTGCCGGTCGAATGGAGCGAGGCCGCCGACGAAGCGGCGCGTCAGCTCGCAGGCAAGATGGGCTTCGCCGACGTGCAGGTCGTAGATGGCCGGCGGATCGCCTCCGGTTTTTCCTTTTTCGTGCTCTACGCCAGCACCCCGCAGGGCGTCGACGTCGAGAGCATCCATGCGCCTTCGGTGCGCGCACATACGATGTCGATGGATGAGGTCGATGCCTTCGTCGCCGAGCGAATCGGACGAAAGATTCGGGTCGCGGGCGCCTGTATCGGAACCGACGCGCATACCGTGGGCATCGATGCCATTTTGAACATGAAGGGATATAACGGAGACTACGGGCTCGAGCGCTACCACACGTTCGAGACCTTCAATCTTGGCAGCCAGGTCGCCGTGGAAGAGCTCGTGCGGTTCAGTAAGGAACGTCGGCTCGACGCGCTGCTCGCATCGCAGGTCGTCACTCAGAAGGGAAGCGATATCAAGAATTTCACGGCCCTGAGCGAACTGCTCGAGGCCGAGGGGCTGCGCGACCGCATGGTCTTGATCTGTGGCGGCCCGCGGGTCACGAATCGTTTGGCGAGCGAGCTTGGATACGACGCGGGCTTCGGCCGCGGAACCCTTCCGAGCGAAGTCGCGTCCTTTATCGCGGTCACGCTGGCGCAGCGTTTGCGTCAAGGCAGCGCATAAGTTTGGGGAAAACCGCACTCGTCACCGGAATCACCGGCCAAGACGGTTCGTACCTTGCCGAGCTCTTACTGCAGAAGGGCTATCGGGTCGTAGGCATGACGCGGCGCACCAGCACCGAGGTGCACGAACGAATCGAGCATATCGTCGACGACCTGGAGATCGTTTCGGGCGACCTCCTCGACCAAAGTTCGATCACCTCGATCGTCAACGACGTCGCACCCGACGAGATCTACAATCTCGCCGCACAATCGTTCGTGCCGGCCTCCTGGAAGCAGCCGGTTTTAACCGGTGAGTTCACCGCGCTGGGCGTGACACGCGTGCTCGAGGCAGTGCGTCAGGTGAACCCCTCGATCCGATTCTACCAAGCCTCGAGCTCCGAGATGTTCGGCAACGCGGTCGAATCTCCGCAAAACGAGCGCACGCCGTTTTATCCTCGCAGCCCCTACGGCGTCGCTAAGGTGTACGGGCACTGGATCACGGTAAACTACCGCGAATCGTACGGCCTCTTTGCGACCAGCGGTATTTGTTTCAACCACGAGGCCCCACGTCGCGGCAAAGAGTTCGTAACGCGTAAGATCTCCGACGGCGTTGCGCGCATCAAGCTCGGGCTTGCGAAGGAGCTGCGCCTTGGAAACCTCGACGCGCACCGCGACTGGGGGTTTGCGGGCGACTACGTTCGGGCGATGTGGATGATGCTTCAGCAGCCGGAGCCCGATGACTTCGTGATCGCCACCGGCGCAACGCACAGCGTCCGCGACTTCGTACGCATCGCCTTCGAGGTGGCTGGCTTGGGTTCGTTCGAGCCGTTCGTCGTCGTCGATCCGCGCTTCGTTCGTCCGGCCGAGGTCGATCGCCTGATCGGCGATGCGAGCAAGGCGAAGCGTGCTTTGGGCTGGGAGCCGAAAGTGAGCTTCGAGCAGCTCGTCGCGATGATGGTCGAATCCGACATCAAGCGATGCGAGCGCTCGTAACTGGCGCGAGTGGGTTCGTCGGCCGCTATCTGGTCGACGCGTTGCGTCGCGAAGGCGCCGACGTCGTTGCCTGCGGCGGACCGCACGACGCCGGCGAAGAGCATTTCCGGATCGACCTGGCCGATCCACAGACGCTGCGCGCCGCACTCGATGCGGCGCGACCGGCCGTCGTCTTTCACCTCGCCGCTCAAACGTTCGTGCCGGAGTCGCTCGCGTCGCCGCTCGAGACATACGAAGCCAACGCGCTTGGAAGCGCGCGACTCGCTGAAGCGGTACGTGCCTACGCTGCCGGGCCGCCGCCTCGTATCGTTTTTGCAAGCTCGGCCGAAGTCTACGGCGCGCGCGAGCCGAGCGATTTTCCACTGCGAGAAGCGCTGGATCTGCGCCCCGCCAATCCCTACGGGGCGAGCAAAGCCGCCGCCGAGGCGATTCTTCTCGCCGAGTCGCGCAGCTTCGGAACGGACGCCGTCATCGCTCGCGCTTTCAATCACATCGGTCCCGGACAGAACGAGCGTTTCGTCGTCGCCTCGCTTGCGGCCCAACTCGCGCGCATCGCCGCCGGCGCTCCCCCGCAGCTCTTCGTCGGCAACCTGGCTGCGGCGCGCGATTTTCTCGACGTCCGCGACGTCGTCGCCGCGTACATCGCGCTTGCGCGTGACGGCGAGCGCGGGGAAGTTTATAATGTATGCAGCGGTCGCGCGGTCTCTATTCGCGACGTACTGCGCGAGCTGATCGCGATCGCGGGGGTGCCGGTTGAGGTGCGCGAGGATGGCGCTCGGCAGCGCGTCGCCGACATCCCTCTTCTCGTTGGAAGTGGCGAGAAACTTCGGTCGCAAACTGCTTGGTGCCCGCAACGGACGTTAGTCGGCTCGCTCCAAGACATCTATGCCGCGGCACTCGCTCGCGAGCTCAGCCGATGAATATGCCGCCGTTCACGTTGAGAGTCTGGCCCGTTACGTAATCGCCTTCGGCAACGATAAAGCGGATCATCGTCGCAACCTCGCTGGGCTGACCGACGCGCCGCATGGGGATCCGCTCCAGCAATTTTTGACGGATCTCCTCCGGGATCGAATTCCACATGCCGGTCGCGATAAAGCCGGGGCAAACGGCGTTGACGGTCACGTTATCGCGTGCAACCTCGAGTGCGAGGGCTCTGGTGAAACCAATGATCCCGGCCTTGGCAGCCGCATAGTTGGTCTGACCAAAGTTGCCTGCCTGTGCGACGAACGATGCGACGCTGACGATCCGCCCATAGCCGCGCTCGAGCATGCCCGGCAAGGCCATAGCGCAGGCGTTGACGACGCCTTCGAGATTGACATCCATCACGTCGCGCCAATCCTGTGGCGACATTTTTACGAAGCGTTTATCGCGCAGAATCCCTGCGTTATTGATCAAGACATCGAGCGATCCATATCGCTCCGCGATCTCTGCGCCCATCGAGGCGACCGCCGCACGATCTGAGACGTCGCATTGAAGGCTCGCGGCATTTCCACCGGAGCTCCGGATCCGGCCCACTACGGCGTCGGCCCCCAAACGGTCTTCGCGGTAGTTGACGACTACGGCAGCGCCCTGAAGAGCAAGCTCCTGCGCTATCGCGGCGCCGATACCCCGCGAGGCGCCGGTGACGAGCGCGGTGCGCCCCTCAAGAAGCTGCATGAACCTCCCGAGACTCGGCGACGGGCCGTCCGCTCACGGCATTGCGGGCGCGGAATTCCTCGATGTAAGAAAGCGCCTCTTGCGGGAACACCGGCGCCTCCGATCCGTAGGCCCGCACCAGAGCATCAACGACCTCCTGAGAGAAACCGCTGCGCGCGAGCCCCACGGTGTTCACGCCCCGGCAGCGCGCCGGATTTCCAGTCCACTTCAAAAAGGGCGGCAGATCCTTCGCAACGACGCTGGACATTCCGACCATAGAGAATGCCCCAATCGTCGTGAACTGGTGGATGGTTGTGAGCAGCCCGATCGTCGCGCCATATTGAATTTCGGTGAACCCACCGATTTGGACCCCGTTGGTCAACGTAACGTTCGAGCGGATGATCGTATCGTGCGAGACGTGGCCGTACGCCATAAGGTAACAGTCGTCTTCTATCAGAGTCGCATGCGTCGACGGCTCGTGGACGGTCGTATATTCCCGAAACGTATTATGGTTTCCAATGCGAATTGGTAGAAATCCCATCTCCTTGTGTTCGTAACGCTCCTTAGCGTATTGAGCGGCCGTTCCGATCGTCACGTGGGGGCCGAACCAATTGTCGTCACCAATCTCGACGTTTCCGACGATGACGGCAAACGGCCCGACGATATTTCCTTTTCCAAGCACGACGTCAGGGCCGATGACGGCCGAAGAATGGAGGAAGTTTCCGTCGACCTCCGTCATGCCGGGGAAGCGAAAGAGCGTGCGCGTATTAGTATGCATCAAACGATAATAGGCTCGGCGTGGGTGGGGCCGTTACAGATGCCGCCGGAGCTATCCTTCCCCGCGCGCGCTCGTGCAAAAGGGGGCATCGCGCGAGAACGGTAAGATCGCGACCCATGGCCGATCTGGACCGCGAGAAACTTCAAGCATTTGTTTTCAAGAACCGCGGCATGCTGCTTGCGCTGCCTGCCGCAGTTCTCGCGGCCTGCGGTAAGCCGAGCGCGGTGAGCATAGCCTTCGGTCTGCCGCTCGCGGTGATGGGAGAGCTGGTGCGTTGCTGGGCGGTCGGATACGCCGGCGCGACGACGCGCCACGACACATTGACCGCGGAAAAGCTCGTTTCGGCCGGTCCGTATGCATACGTTCGAAACCCGCTCTACCTCGGCAACTTCATCACCGCCGCCGGATATGCGATCGCCTTTACCGGAAAAAACTCGGACTTCGCCCGGACGGCGCTCGTTACGGGATCGCTCGGCGCAATGGTCGCGCTCTATGCGGCGATCGTGCCGCACGAAGAGAGCTTTCTGCGCTCGCAGTTCGGCGAAGCGTTCGAGCGATATTGCGAGCGCGTCCCACGCATCGTGCCGCAGCTCGAGGCTCTCCGCGACGGGCACGGCCAGTGGCAAATCGAGGCGCTTCTCTCCGCGGAGAGCAAAACGTTCGTCCTCTTCGGCGCGATGTTGGCCGCGCTCGCCTTTCGCGCGCGCGGCGCATAGGCGGCGCGATGCCGGTTCGCCGGCGACTTATCTTTGCGCTGATTGCATCGGCGTTCGTTGCGCTGTTTGAGTTCTGGGGCGGAGCGGTTTCGCACAGTTTAGCGCTAACGAGCGATGCGGTCCACGTCTGCACCGACGTCCTCGCTCTCGCGCTCGCATTGGTTGCGACGATCGGGGCTGCGCGCCCGCCCGATCGCCGGCGCACTTTCGGCTACGGACGCATCGAAGTGCTCGGCGCGCTCGTGAACGGTACGCTCCTGCTCGTCGCCACGATTGCGATCGTCTACGAAGCCGCGCGCCGCTTTACGATGCCGGTCGAGCCCGGTGCTTTGCTCATGACGCTCGTCGCCGCGGCTGGGCTCACGGTCAATGGCGGCGTCGGGTTGCTGCTGCGGCCCAGCAGCAAGCGCGACCTCAACGTGCGGGCCGCGCTCTTTCACGTCTTCGGCGATGCATTGGGTGCAGCCGCCGTGATACTCGGCGGCATCGCGATCGGAGTCACGCATCGGCCTTGGATCGATCCGCTGCTCTCGCTCTTCGTCGCGGCGATCATCGTCGTAGGCGTCGTGCGCGTGATGCGCGACGCCACCGACGTGCTGCTCGAGAGCGTACCCGGCGCCGTCAATCCCCGCAACCTCGAAGCGCACATTGGGCGCATTCCCGGTATCATCGGCGTTCACGACCTGCACGTCTGGTCGATCGCCAGTGGTTCGCACGCGCTCTCGGCGCACGTGCTGCTCGACGACCGCCGTCTAAGCGAAGCCGCCGACGTCCTTCGGGATATCGAAGCGTGCGTCAAGGCTCACTTCGGCATAACACATCTCACGATCCAATTCGAATGCGAAAAGTGTCCTATCCCCGTTCAGCACTAAGGGGCCTGTAACGGCCACTAGCGCACGTGTCGGGGCGCGAAGGGCACATCGCTTGGGCGGCCGTTTGTCTCGCGCATCACGCGCTCGCCTGCACTCGCCTCTGCGCCGCTCCCGCCATCCGTGGCTCCGCGGCGCATTCACACGCCGCCTACGCGACGTGCCCTCCACTCCCCGACACGCGGGCGAGGCCTTTGCAACTGCTAGGAGAACGTTGCGCGTCATGAGCGATATGAATTCCAAGACCGTTGTAATCGGGATGGCGCGGACGCCCTTCGGCAAGCTCGGAGGAGCGCTCGCTCCGCTTTCCGCGACGACGCTCGGCGCTGCCGCGTTAACCGCCGCCATCGAGCGTTCCAATATCGATCCCTCGGAGATCGAGCACGTTTCGTTCGGCGAAGTCTTGCAGGCCGGCGTCGGTCAAAATCCGGCTCGCCAGGTGGCTATCAAGTCGGGACTCGCCAAGACCGTGACTGCAGATACCGTCAATAAAGTCTGCGCGTCGGGTCTGCTGGCGATCGTGAATGCGATGCGTTCGATCAACGCCGGGGCGAATGCCGTCATCGCGGCCGGCGGAATGGAGTCGATGTCGAACGCGCCGTATTTGTTGCGCGACGCGCGCTGGGGCTATCGCTTCGGCGATGGTACGATCGTCGACGCGATGATCTACGATGGCCTCTGGGATCAATATTTTCCGATGACGATGGCGACGCAGGGAAGCAAAGTTGCCGGCGAACTCGGGCTGACGCGCGAAGAGCAGGATCGCTTTGCCTTCGAGAGCCATCGGCGCGCCGGCGCGGCGCACGCCGCCGGACATTTCGACGACGAAATCGTTCGCGTCAAAGTCGCGAGCAAAGCCAAGGATAAGGTCGTCGTGGAACGGCTGCCGCGACAGGGTCGCGTACGCGTTCCGGCGTCGGTAGGCGCGCCAAATCACGTCTGGGAACACGAGCCGTCGGAAGAATTCACCCTCGATTACGCGGCCTATGCGCCGTTCGTGACCGGCGAGCAGCCCCACGTCGTCGTGGAGCGCGACGAAGCGGTGCGCGCCGACGCGAGCTTCGAAGCGATGGCGAAACTCCGTCCGCTCGAGCGCAACGGCACCGTGACCGCCGGCAACGCGCCCGGCGTCAACGACGGCGCGGCAGCGATGATACTGGCCGATGCGGAGTACGCATCCCAGCATGGATACGAACCGCTCGCGAGGATCGTCGAGCACGCGACCGTCGCTTGGGATTCGCCCTACATTTGCCTCACGCCGGCGATGGCGGCGCGCAAGCTGCTCGACCGCACCGGATTGCAATCGAGCGACATCGCCGTATGGGAGATCAACGAGGCGTTCTCGTCGGTCGCGATCACGTCGTCGCGGCGGCTCGGCCTCGAGGACGGCACGATCAATCAGTTCGGCGGTGCGGTTGCGATGGGCCATCCGATCGGCGCTTCGGGAACGCGCATCGCGGCTACGCTGATCAATCAGCTGCGCAAGCGCGGCGGAGGCCTGGGCATCGCGACAATTTGCTCGGGCGGTGGGCAGGGTGATGCCGTCCTCATCCGCGTGGATTAGCGGTTGATTGCGCAAGAGCAAGGGCAGTTTGAGCTAACCGGCGAGCAGCGCGCGATCGGTGCGCTGGCCGCGGAGATCGCAGCGCGCGAGATCGCCCCGCACGTCGCGCAATGGGATCGCGATCGCATCTTTCCGCGCGAGCTCTATCGTAAGCTTACCGACGCCGGAATAATGGGGATGCTCGTTCCGCAAGAGTACGGCGGGGCCGGCGCCGACTACGTGTCGTACGCGCTGGCGATCGAAGAACTTGCGCGGGTTGACGCGGGAACGGCGGTCACCGTTTCGGTGCACTCGATGATCTGCTCGGCGATTCAGAAACTTGGAACGCAGAAGCAAAGAGAGCGATGGCTGCATCGGCTTGCAACGGACGACGTCATCGCAGGCTTCGCGCTAACCGAGTCGGATGCGGGGTCGGACGCGGCCGCGATTCGCGCGACGGCGAAGCGCCACGCGAGCGGATACGTCCTCAACGGAAGAAAGCAATGGTGCAGCACCGGCAGTTACGCCGGCGTCATCATGGGCATGTTCCGCACCGGCGGCCCGGGAGCGCGCGGCGTGAGCGCGTTTCTCGTCGAAGCGAACCTTCCGGGGATTACCGTCGAAAGTGTCACGGAGAAGCTCGGCATTCATACCAGCAACACCTGCGATTTGGCGTTCGACGGCGTCGAAGTCGGCGACGAGGCGCTCCTTGGCGCGGAAGGCACCGGGTTCGGAAACGCCATGACCGCATTGACGGCAGGCCGCATCGGTATCGCGGCTCAGGCGATCGGCATTCTCGCCGCGTGTTTGGACGAATCGGTCAAGTTCGCGACGGAGCGCGTCGCCTTCGGCAAGCCGATCGGCGCGTTCGAAGGCGTTTCGTTCAAGATCGCGCAGATGGCGATGGACCTCGACGCGGCGCGTTTGCTCAACTATCGCGCCGCGGCAATGGCCGACGCCGGGCAAAACTTCGGACTCGCCGCCAGCAAAGCAAAACTCTTTGCTTCGACCGCCGCGCGAAAACACGCGGCCGAAGCGCTGCAGATTCACGGCGGCTACGGATATACGAGCGAGTTTCCGGTCGAGCGCCACTACCGCGACGCAAAGATCACCGAAATCTACGAAGGCACTTCGGAGATCCAGCAGCTGATCATCGCCCGCTCCCTGCTGGGGCGACTCGATTAGCCAGTGGCCTGTTACAGGCCACTAGCGCGGTGCGAGGCTGACGGTCGCTCCCCACGGCTCGTCGAGATGGCCGGTGATCGTCGCCGTCGGCTTGCCGCCCGCGGGATAGTTCCAGTACTGGACTGCAACGCGGCCGCCCGCGTAGTCCGGTGCGACGATCTGTTCCTTCCCCCCGAGATTCGTTATCCAAAACATGCCCATCGGCGGCCAGTGTGCCGTGAGGGAGATGAAACCTCGGTAGTCCGCGTAATGACCTCTGACGGCATATTTGAAGATGTATCCCGAGTCTGCGATTGCGACGTATTGGCCGTCCCACCGGATACCGCCAATCAGCACCGGGTTTGGATTCGGCAGAAACGTGATGTTCTTGAACGTCGTGCCGTTTTTATGCAGCTCCCCCAGTGCGAAGGTATCGCCCAAATACGCATCCCAGCCATCCGCGAAGAGGTTGCCTCGATCGTCGTAGGTGCAGGCGTAGTAATACCAGAGCCGCGGCCCAGTGTAGATCGTCGGTGTGCCCCATCCGTGCGGGTAGATGAGGACGTACCCCTTATACCAGTCGTAGCCCCAGTTGGTGACGGCCAGATTCCCGGTCGTCGGGTCGACCGAGCAGTCGATAAGGCTCGCCTCGGGATCGCGCACGGTCAAAATCTGTAGGGGCTTGATTCCGGCATGCGCGTATTCCCAAAGCTGGCTCCGTTTCCAACCGATGATCCAAACGTTGCCGCTTTGATCGGCGCACAATCCCCATGGCCGCTCGATGCCCCAGAGCGTTCCGACAAGTTTATGGGTGCGCCACCCGTAGACCCAAACGGCGTTGCTCGCGGTGTCGGAGACGTAGACGAGGTCGTCGTGCTTTGCCTCGGGATCCATCCACGATCCCGCGTGGTCCGGCGTTACTCCTCTCGGTGCGTTCTGACCGATTGACCCGACCTGCCCCGGAAGGGGGCTCTGTGCCGGCGATCCCGCGCAGCCCGCAAACAGCATCGCGGCCGCGCACGTCCCTAAAATCCACCGCGCCGATTCCGAAATCGTCTTCATAAGTGCTCCACCTCAGAGACGCAAAGACACCTTTTGTACCTTATTCTAACCGCGGAAAAGCAGCGAATCCAGAAGCTTCCCGATATATTTTTGCACAACGACGTGGCGACCGGGGTTGTGACAGCAGCCGGTTCCCCGCAGGGTCCGGGCTCGCCGGTAAGCGAACCCACTCGCCCGCTATGAACCTGATGGAGTACCAAGGCAAGGAGCTTTTTAAGCGCTCCGGCATCGACGTGCCTCGCGGCTGCCACGCGCTCACCCCGCAGTCCGTCGCCGATTTCCTCGACGAGATGCCGTCGGAGTGGGTCGTCAAAGCGCAAGTCTTGATGGGCGGGCGCGGCAAGGCCGGCAAGATCAAGATGGCGACGGGCCCATCGCAAGGCCGCGCCGCCGCGCAAGAAATAATGGCGACGCCGATGCCGCCGAACCGGCAGAACCCCAAGGGCGAGCCGGTGAATTCGCTGCTTGTCGAAGAGCGGCTCGCGATTGTAAAAGAAGCCTACTGTGCGATCACGATCGACCGCACCGCGCGCAAACCGGTCCTGGTCGTGAGCCGATTCGGCGGCATGGAGATCGAAGAAGTCGCCGAGAAGCATCCCGAATCGATCGCGAAGCTCTACGTTGACACGAGGATCGGATACTCACCCTTCATGGGTCGTGAGCTGGCGTTTTCGGCGCAGCTCGATCCAGGCTATCGCAAGCAGTTTCCGGCGATTGTGGGCGCGCTCTACGATCTCTTCTTCCGGTACGGCGCGAAGCTGGTCGAGATCAATCCGCTGGCGCTGACTTCGGACGGACGCGTCGTCGCTTCGGATGCAAAGGTCGAGCTCGACGACGACGCGCTCTTTCGCAATCCCGAACTGCAGGAGTGGCGTAAGGCCCTGCCGCTCGACCAAGACGAGCTGCTGGCCGCGCGAGCCGGTGTCGGCATTCGCAATTTCCGGCGTTTCCCCGGCAAAGTCGGGACACTCGCCAACGGCGCGGGCCTTGCGATGGCGACGATGGATGCGGTCGCTAACGCGGGCGGCGAAGTCGCCGACTTTCTCGACGTCGGCGGCGGTGCGAATGCGCAGCGCGTGCGCAACTGTTACGAGCTCGTCGTGAACAACACCGGCGCGACGGTTTTCTTCATCAACATCTTCGGCGGGATTACGCGCGGCGACGAGGTCGCGCGCGGAATCGTCGGTGCGATGGCGGAGACCGCGTCGCGCAAGATTCCGCTGGTCATCCGCTTGACCGGCACGAACGAAGAAGAAGGCCGCCGCATCCTCAAAGAAGCAGGGATGACGCCGGTCGAGACGATGGACGAAGGCGCCAGTGAAGCGGTGCGCCTTTCACGCGGAGCATAAACGATGTCGATTTTCGTCGACAAGAATAGCAAGGTCATCGTGCAGGGCATCACCGGCGCCGAAGGTTCTTACCATGCCGACCGCATGGTGCGGTACGGAACGAATCTCGTCGGGGGAGTGACGCCCGGTAAAGGCGGACAGAAGACGCCCCAAAGCCTCCCCGTTTTCGACACCGTGCGAGAAGCGGTCGATGCGACCGGCGCAACCCACACGTGCATATTCGTTCCGCCGCCGTTTGCCGCCGATGCGTTGTACGAGGCCTACGAGGCCGGCATCACGCTAGCCGTCTGCATCACCGAGGGCGTGCCGGTCCACGACACCCTCAAGGTCGTCGGCGCGACGGCGGGGATGCGTATCATCGGGCCGAACTGCCCCGGCCTCGCCTCGCCCGGAAAGGCACTCGTCGGTATCATGCCGGGGCACGTCTTCAAAGAAGGCGGCGTGGGCGTCATCTCGCGCTCGGGCACGCTGACCTACGAGGTCGTGGATCTGCTGACCCGAGCCGGCCTCGGGCAATCGACTTGCATCGGCGTCGGCGGCGATCCGATCATCGGGACGACGTTCGTCGAATGCTTGCGCGAGTTTAAGAACGATCCGCAGACGCGCGCCATCGTGATCTGCGGAGAAATCGGGGGCGCCGACGAGGAAGAGGCCGCCGCCTTCGTGGCTGAGCACATGCCCGAGATGCCCGTCGTTGCCTTCATCGGGGGGCGCAACGCCCCGCCCGGTAAGTCGCTCGGTCACGCCGGGGCGATCATCTCCGGCGGCTTCGGCACGCCGCAGAGCAAGATTGCCGCCTTTAAAGCGGCCGGCGTTCCGGTCGCCGCGCGGCCCTCCGAAATACCCCGCCTGGTCGCCGAGGGGCTCGCGATTCGAGCCTAGGCCGCGGGGGCGCTCCGGATGCATCCCTGTTAAGGGGGACTAAAGGAGCAGGGGCTTTTCTGAGCAAATCTTGAGCGCAGTGGGTCACTCTGTGAAGCTCCTGAGCCATACGGCACCGGGCGTCAGGGCGGCTCGCCTTTTGACAACTTAAATCGATAGAGGGTAAACGAACTATGAGTTCACATCGAACCCTCCGTCATGCGGTCATAGTCGCGACGTTGATCGGCGCGTTCCTTAGCCAGGGAACATGGGCACTGGCAGGGGTCACCGGAAACATCGCGGGTACGATCAAGGAATCGAGCGGCGCACCAATTGCCGGCGTGCAAGTGCAGGCAGTCTCTGCGTCGCAGTCCGCGACCGCAACGACGGACGCGGGAGGTCACTTCGTCATCCTCTCGCTCAACCCCGATACCTACACGGTCAGCGTAAGCAAGAGTGGGTATCAAAGTACCTCGTATCCCGGCGTCGTGGTCTTCGCCGACCAGACGCAGCAAGTCGCCTACACGATGACCAAGGCCCTGCGGACGATCGCACATGTGACGTCACAAGCAGGCACGTCGCTGGTCAAATCGGGTGTTGGCGGCGATCTTTATAGCGTCAACGCCAGCCAGGCATCCGCAGCGGCGGCACTGGGCGGCGGTGGCAACCTGAACAATGCCTACTCGGCGATGGCATCGGTCCCGGGCGTTCAAACGTCCCAAGGCGGCATCGGCTGGGATTTCAATGCCGCCTACGTGCGCGGGCAAAACTCGTACTACACCGGCTTCGAATACGACGGTATTCCGATTAACCGCGCGTTCGACAATTACAACGCCGGCACCGAGTCGAGCCTGGGCTTGCAGGAGCTGCAAGTTTACACCGGCGGCGGTCCGTCATCGGTCGCATCGGCCGGTACGGCGGGCTTCATCAACCAAGTTATCAAGACGGGCACCTTCCCGGGCTTCGCTACGGCGAACCTTGGGATCTCGACGCCCAACTACTACCATCAAGCCCAGGTTGAAATCGGCGGCTCGACGCCCGACCGAACCTTCAGCTACTACATTGGGCTGTTGGGCTACAACCAAACGTATCGCTTCTTCGATAACACCAACGGCGCCGGCTACATGACGCCGGGCGGGTTCTTCTCGGGCAATAATCTCGGCAGCGGCACGGGCTACGGTTTCGGCAGCTTGCAACTGCTCAACGTCGGCTTCATGTGCCTCTCCGGCACGTGCCAAGGTGTCAAGCCGGTCTGCCCGCTCGTGGGCGCCGGCGTTTCGAAGTTCACCTTCCCCGCGCAGGGCTGCTGGCAGTACTACAGCGGCACGTCGGAAAATCCGTTCATGGTCAGCGATCGCGAGAACGTGATCAACCTGCACATGGGCATCCCCAAAGCCAATGGACTGCGCGACGACGTGCAGCTTATGTGGAGCGGATCTTCGCTCGGGAACTCCGGCTACACGAGTCCGAGCGATTTGGGGCCGGGCAACGACCAGTTCGTCTACTCGCAGTACAACACGCTGGCCAGGATGCCGCACTGCGGTCCCGACGCGATCGGACCGGGGCTGACGGTCAACGGCTGCAACAACCCCGGACAGTTCAACGGTACGCCGTTCTGCGGCATTTCGAGCAATCAATTCGGAAACTGCGGTCAGATCACGTCGCTGGCGTCGGCCTTCCAGTGCGGCGTCTCACCGCCCAGTGCTCCGAGCTTGGGCTGCTCCTACACCTACATGCCGTACGCGGACAACGTCAGCTATAACGTTCCGTTCGGCAGCGTGATCGCCAAGAACGCGACCACGATCAAAGCGCCGGGAGTCTACATTGCGCCCGGCACGCCTTCGCACACCTTCGGCGGGCCGATCTCGCTCACTGACGACTCGCAAAACGTCAACCAGAACGACGCCGGCATCACGAAGATTCAATACACGTATGCGCTGAGCCAATCGGCGTATCTGCGCGCCTACGGGTATACTTTCTACTCCGACTGGTATCTGACGGACCCGGCGTTCGGTTCGTGCGACGAGCTCTGCCCGTCGTTCCCCGAAGCCGCGCAGTACCAGCTCATCACGCATACCTCGGGCGGTGCGCTCGACTTCCAAGACCAGCTCAACGACCAGAACTTGGTCAGCCTGGACGGAAACTACACGACCGCGGGCGTGATCCGGTTCAACAACGCCTCGGCGTACGCAGGCTGCGCGGGGGGTTTCTTCAACTATCCCAACAACTGCTCGCCGATCGGCTACATGTCGGGAAGCGGACACAACTTCACGTGCTACGATCCCACCAGCGGAGCAAAGCAGGTCTGTCTCAACTCGAGCTACTACAGCGTCGCCGCCAAGGGCGACATCAGCCCGACCTGGCTCGCCAACGCGGCATCCGGTCCGACCGGGTTCGCCGCTGGGAGCACTCCGGCCGGAAAGGCCGGGGCAACCTGGGATAGTCTCTGGAGCGGAAACGCGAACGGCTCGTACAACTCCGTTCGGCCGCGCTTCGTCAACGCAGCGCTGCAAGATCAGTTCCGTCCCAGCGACAAGTTCCTGATCAACGCCTCGATCCGGTATGACAACTTCACGTACGTTCTGCCGGACTCGACGACGTCGGCAACGCAGTTCTACGCCAATCAAACCTCCAACTACACCTGCGTCCTGGCCAACACCAATCAGGTCTTTACGCAACCGCTGGCACCGGGCCAGCCGCCTCCGGCGTCGGCTCAGTACGTGGTTGGTGATTGCGACACGGCAGTCGCCGCGCTTACCAAAGGCGTCGGTCCGCAGAAGGGCTGGGTCCATCCCAACGGCACGACCCAGGATGGCGTTGCGGCGCCGAACTTCACCGCAGCCTCGCCCAGCTCGTACGCGCTCGATTACTGGGAGCCGCGTTTCTCGGCAACCTACACGCAATCGCCCGACGTCGTCTGGCGCTTGTCGGCGGGTCGCTACACGCAGCCGCCGATCTCCGCTTCGGTTCAATACCTGAGCTCGGCGGGTGACGACCGTTCGGTTTGGAACAACACGATGAACCTTGGGTTCTACTCGCCGTTCCATCCGATTCCGGGAATCTCGTCGGGGCAGTACGACCTCTCCTACGAGCAGCACTTCCGGGGAACGGACATGAGCCTCAAGCTCACGCCGTTCTACACCTGGGTCTCGAACTGGCAGCAACAGACCTTCATCGGGGCCGGCTTCGTGACGCAAGTGCCGGTCGGCGTCAATCGCAACGAAGGCGTCGAGATGCAGTTCAACAAGGGTGACTTCACCCGCAACGGTCTCTCGGGACTTCTGGCCTTCACCTATACCAACTCGAAGGTCATGTTCCAGAACATCCCGACCGCGACGGGCGGCATCATCCCGAACACGACGATTGCCCTCAACCAGGTGATCTCGCAGTACAACGCCCTGACCAAGGCCGGCGGCGGAAGCCCCTGCTACCAGGGCGGCGTGGGCGTTTCGTGCTCGAAACCCAACGGAACGTGCGGACCTTCAGGCTCGGTCACTTGCGACACGATCCTCAATCCGTACTACAACCAATCCCAGCAGGGTCTGCTCAACGAGAGCGGCTGGTACAACCCGTACTCGACCGCGATCGCGCCGAACCTCAACGGGATAGTGAGCAGCTACATATCGCCGTACACCTCGTCGTTGATTCTCAACTGGCGCCACGACAAGCTGGCGATCACGCCGAGCTTCAACTTCCAGACCGGCGGTTTCTATGGCAGCCCGCTCGATACCGAAGGGCTCGATCCACGCACCTGCCTGCAGAACTCGGCGGCGGCCGGCATCACGAAGGCCTCGCCGAAGACCAATCCGCTGCAGTGCAACTACCTCTCGATCACGGCACCGGGGCTGGGGCCGTTCAGCTACCTCTACATCCCCGATCCGCAGACCGGAGCGTTCCTGTTTGACAACTACGAGCAACCCAGCTCGATCGTTGGCAACCTGCAGCTCTCCTACGACGTCAGCCCGCGGATTCGGCTGATGGTGCTGGGCGCCAACCTCTTCCACTCGTGCTTCGGAGGTTCGTCGGCACCGTGGACGAGCGCGATTCCGCCCAGCAACGTGGTCTGCGGATATGGTCCGGCCGGCGGTTCGCTTAACAGCACGCTCTATCCGGCCAACTTCTACAACGGTACGGGCATCAACGACTTCAAAGCCAATGGTGCGCGTACCCCGGCCAACTTCCAGCAGAGCTACACACCGACCGGCGGCAACAACGGCGCAATCGGCGCCGCGGTGCAGCCGATCAACGTCTACTTCAACGCACAGGTGAAAATCTAACCGATTCGACCCTAGCGCTAACGTAGAAAACGCGAGCGGGACCCTTCGGGGTCCCGCTCCTGCGTTGCGGCAGGCTCCGGCGCGCGATTCGAGAAAATTTCGGTAGCTATGCAGAGACTCGTGCTCCTGTCGGCCTGCGCTCTAGCATGCGCCGCCTTTCTTCCCCCGGCAGCCCGTTCCGGTGATACCGCATCGGCCGCGTCGACTCCGCCGCCGCAGATCTACCACATCGTGACGACCGCCTTGTGCGCGCGTCTCCACGAGCACGTCCGGCCGGCCGTTGCGATGATTTTGGAAAACGATCAGAAGATCGCCAAAAGCCCGCCGCTCTTCAAGAAATACCAGCGCGGAACGCTTACGGCGCAAGATGCCGCCATCCCCAACGGCAACGGGAACCCGGGAGGCATGGACTCGATCTACAACCAGTCGCCCGAGACCAGCATGGCGCTGCAGCAAATGTCCTATCTCGTGATTCCGATCGCGCGCAACCTCATCGCGGCGCAGACGCTGCTCGACGATGCGAAAATGGTTGCGCCGACCGGCAATGCGGCCGACGACGCGGCGCTCGCGAAGATCAAACAGCAGCTGCTCGACACGATCGCTTTTCAGAGCGCCTCGCTCGATCTGATCAACGGCTTCGTGGCGACGCTGCAAATGGGAGAGCTGCAGCACGCGGGCACGGAATATCTCGGCGCCATTCAAACCGGCGATTTGACCTCAAAGCCCGCGCAGGCAACTCCAAATCCGTGGCAAGACCCCAACACCCCCGGTCTGCAGCAGAATCCGTATGCATTCGACGTCACCACGATTCCGGGCTTGGCGGTCGGTTACAATCCGCTCTCGCGAATCGTTGATGGATTACAATGGCTTCGGGCCGAGACGGGAAAGCGCGAAGACACCGCCGGCAAGACGATCACGACGGCGTTGAGCGAATGCGGCAAGTAAGCGGGAACTCTTAGGAGATTGATATGAATTACACCAGACTTAGCGCAGCCGTAGTCACGGCATCGCTCTGGATGCTGCCCAGCATCGGCAGAGCCGATACGGCTTCAGGGACGCTCGTCTACAATTTTACCTATAGCGCAAAGCAGAACATCACGGCCAGAGATTCCTCGGATAGTGCCGAGTCCTACGGCAATGCGCAAGGCGGTGGCACTGCAATAACCGGTGGCTCGAATGGAATGAGCCAGTACGGCGGAAACTTGACCGACAAGGGAACGATGACCGTCCAGATAGTGAAAAGACAGGCCGACGGTGCGCTGGTCGTAATGATCAGCGAGCAGGGCGAGCAGATCCGAAGGGCTCCGCCCGCGGAGTGCGTCGTCTACGGCAACACGCACGTCATCTGCGATCCCAACAAGACGGTCTACACCGAGGAATACACGCTGCTGCGATTTCTCGGCGGCAACTTCGTCGATCCCAGTCAACTCGATGCGAATCGTCACTGGGTCGTCACGCAAGACAACGGCTTGGATAACGTGCATGCCGACTACACCATCAACAGCAACGACAACGGGATGATGTCGATCGGCGAGAAACGCAGCGTCAAGGAGTACGGCGTAGGGCACTTGACGACGAACGTAGAGACGAAGGTCGGTTACAATTTCAAGCAATCCGTTCCAACCTCCATCGACGAGTACGCCGACCAATATACGGATAGCGGCCTAAAAGGGACCTCGAGAACGATCTATCAAACCACGCTCAATCTCGTCTCCGACTCGGTGGCAAAGCAATAGCCGGAGGTTTCGCGTCATCCTGCCCCACATTTTCTTAGGAGATTGAAGATGATGCTTATCAGACTTACCATCGCCGCCGCGATCGCGTCGCTCTGGATAGTGCCCAGCATCGGCAGAGCCGACACAGCGTCAGGGACGCTCGTCTACAATTTTAGCTATAGCGCAAAGCAGAACATCGTGTCGAGGGATTCCCCGACCAATGCCGAGCAATACGGGGTTACGGTCCCTGACATGATAACCGGTGGCACAAATGGTATCAGCCACTACGGTGGCAACTTGACCGACAAGGGAACGATGACCGTCGAGATTGTGAAAAGACAGGCTGACGGAGCGCTGGTCGTGATGATCAGCGAGCAAGGCGAGCAGATTCGAAGGGCTTCGGCCGCCGAATGCGTCGTTTACGGCAACACGCACGTCATCTGCGATCCCAACAAAACGGTCTACACCGAGGAATACACGCTGCTGCGATTTCTCGGCGGCAACTTCGTCGATCCCACTCAGCTCGATGCGAATCGTCACTGGGTCGTCACGCAAGACAACGGCTTGGATAACGTGCATGCCGACTACACCATCAACAGCAACGACAACGGGATGATGTCGATCGCCGAGAAGCGCAGCGTCAAGGAGTACGGCGTGGGGCACCTGACGACGAACGTCGAGACGAAGATCGGCTACAATTTTAAGCAATCCATTCCAACGTCGGTCGACGAGTACGCCGACCAATACACGGACAGCGGCCTAAAAGGGACCTCGAGAACGATCTATCAGACCACGCTCAATCTCGTCTCGGATTCCGTGGCGAAACAATAGCGCAAAACGGTTACCAGTGCGAGGATTGCGAGGTCGCAATCTTTCCGGCCACGACCCGCAGCGAGCTTGCGTGGCTCAGGGATAGGTTGCACGTCGTACGGGAGGTTGCCCGGCACTCGGGCAACGGCCTCGACTCATGGATGATGGACGGCCTCGCCTTCCTCGACGAGCATCAGGCTCACAGCATCGTGGTGGTATCTCGACGAAATTAAAAAAGGTGTAATGAAGAAAACTCCGATTTAGATGCAGCTCTAGGAGGCGCGGGCCGAAGTTTACCGAGGTAATCGAGGCCCGCGGCGACAACGAGATGCGCTAAATCAGAGCTTTCTCATAGGACTATTCGGGGATCCGAAGGTGCTCGCCGGGCTGGATCGCACCGCTTCCAAGGTGGTTCGCGTCGGTGATGCGATCGACGCTTTCCTGGACGTCCGAGCTGGGCCGCGCGTGGGCGGCGGCGATCGACCAGAGCGTGTCGCCAGGCTGCACGGTCACGATGGCGTACCGCTGCGCCGTAGCGGCGTAAAGGCGGACGCTCGAGAGCGTCGGCAGGGCAACCACGAGTCCGAGGGCCGCCAGCGCGATCGCCGGCATCAGCGTGAAGCGTCTCCGTCTAACTCCCATATCCACTCCTATACCCAGTTTTCGCTCCCACATGTTGTGCCAAACACCTGTTCGTCCCCTATATTTTAGCATGGCGCCTCCAATCGGTGTCAAGAGATTCCGAACGTATGTTTGCCTCTGCACACGATTTATGGTAGGGTTGTACTCGCCATCTCTGCCACACGGTTGGCATCGTTTGGAGGAACATGCGCAAAGGGACCATGGAAAAGCCGGCCACGGAGCGGCAAAGGCGCATTCTTGAGGTCATTCGGGCCTTTACCGCCGAGCACGGCTACCCGCCCTCGGTGCGGGAGATCGGCGAGCTGGTGGGCCTTTCCTCATCGTCGACAATCCACGCACATCTCAAGGCGCTCGAACGCCGGGGCCTTATCTCGCGCGATCCGACCAAGCCGCGTGCGCTGCGCACTGGAGGGACGCCGGTCGTCGGCGACGTGCTCATCGTGCCGGTTCTCGGCCGGGTTGCAGCCGGCGTGCCGATTACCGCGCAGGAGGACATCGAGAGCGAGTTCGTCCTGCCTACCGGCTTCGTACCCCGCGCCTCGGATGCGTTCATGCTCAGGGTTCAGGGCGACTCAATGGTCGAAGCTGCGATTCTCGACGGCGATCTCATTCTGGTCCGCCCCCAGCGCTCGGCCGAAAACGGCGAAATCGTCGTGGCCATGCTCGACGGTGAAGCGACCGTCAAGCGCTTCTATCGTGAGCCCGGCCGCATTCGGCTTCAGCCGGAGAATCGCGCAATGACGCCAATCTACGCGAGCGATGTCGAGATCGTCGGTCGCGTCGAAGCCGTCGTCCGCCGCCTCTAGAATATTTTTCGCCCTCGAAGCTCGCGCGGCGCCGGCCATGCGCCGCCTTGGCGAGCTGCCCTTCATCGTTGCGGTGCGCGAGGCATTGCCCTGGAGCTTTATCGGTCTCGTCGCCGCTTTTGCCGTAATTCTCGCGGTTCAGCTGCACGCGGGCGGCCCGCCGGATGTTCCGTTGGGCCTGCGTCTGGCATCGGCGCTCTTGCCTGCCTTCGGTATTATGGCGATGACACTGGTCGTCGTGCTGCCGCTGCGCCTAGCGCGGGCAGCGCGCTACGGCGCGTGGCCGCTGCTCGTTGGCAGCATCGGCGGTTTTGCGCTCGCGCTGCCGCGTCCGTTCGGCCCCGACGCGGTTGCCTATCTGCGACTCCTTGGGGCGTCGGGCCTCTTTATCGCAATCTTGGCTTGCGGCGTCGCCGCGGCGTGGATCGCATTGGCACGCAAGTGGTTGCGCGCGCCGCTGCGCGAGTACGCCGGCGCGCTGCTGGGAATCTGCACGTTTGCCGTCTTGTTATTGCTGCATTGGTCGTTGCCGGCGGCGATCGCTGCGGCGATGCATCCGATCGCGCGGTTGGGCGACACGTACTTTGCCCTGATTGCTATCGTTGCAATCGAGACGCTGCTCTGGACCGCCGGCGTCCACGGTCCCGCGATGCTCGCCGCGATCGTGACGCCGGTCTATCTCACCATGCAGATGCAGAACACGCACGCGTTCACGCTGCACGCGCCGCTTCCGTATATCGTGGTGGTCTCGCTCTTTCTCTTCGTCTTTCCGGGGGGCGCTGGTGCTACGCTGCCGCTGGCGGGTCTGCTGGCGATCTCACACGTTCCGCGCTTGCGCCGCGTCGGACGCGCGACGGTTCTCCCCGCGCTCTTCAATCTGAACGAGCCACTGCTCTTCGCCGCACCGGTCGTCTTTAATCCGCATTTGGTTGTGCCGTTCGTCGCTGCGCCGCTCGTGCTGGCAACCGTGACCTACGCGGCAGTCGCGACGGGAATCGTGTCGCGCGCGGCCTTTTACGTGCCGTCGTCCGTGCCGACATTCGTCTCCACGTACCTTGCGACGCAAGACCTGCGCGCCATTGCCCTAGCAGCGCTCAACATCGGTATCGCAACGCTGATCTGGTATCCGTTCGTGCGTGCATACGAACGTCATCTCGTCGAGTCATCCATCGACTCCGCTGGGGATGACGGAACGTGATCGCCGCACTTTGCGAGCAGTTCGGTATCGCCGGCCGCCTCCGCGATGCCGCACTGAGCGCCTACGAACGCACCGCGGCCCTCACCTACGACGCCCAGGAGCGCGTCCACATCAACGTCCTGCGAGCGTTTCTCGACGAGGGGCTGGCGGAGAGCGATTTTGCCGGATCGACCGGATACGGCTACGACGATGCGGCGCGCACGCACTACGAATCGCTGCTAGCGCGAGTGCTCGGCGCGGAGCGCGCAATCGCCCGGCTCTCGATCGTCAGCGGCACGCACGCCATCGTCGCGGCGCTCGCGGCATGCACGCCACCGGGCCAAACGCTGCTCTCGATTTCGGGTACGCCCTACGATACGTTGCGCAATGCCCTCTGCGATGCGCCGCACGCGCTCGTCGCCGGAGGGATCGTCTACCGCGAGATCGCGCTGAGCCGGGACGGTGGCATCGATGTGAAGGCCGTTGAAGCGGCGGTTTCACAACTGCGTGGCGCTACGATCTTCATTCAGCGTTCGCGCGGATACGCGCCGCGCCGTTCTCTCTCGGTACGAGAGTGCAAACGAGCGATCCAGGCCGTCAAGCGCGTTGCACCGAGCGCGGTCGTGCTCGTCGACAACTGCTACGGCGAGCTCGTCGAAGAGCGCGAGCCGTTACAAGCCGGCGCGGATCTGATCATGGGATCGCTCATCAAGAATCTCGGCGGATCGCTCGCGCCGGCTGGTGCGTACGTTGCGGGGCGTGCGGATCTGGTCGAACGCGTCGCCGCTCGGCTCTACGCGCCCGGCCTCGGCGCAGCACTGGGACCCTCGCTCGGCTTCGGCCGCGAACTCTGCCAAGGGCTCTTTCTTGCACCGCTGATCGTCGCGCAATCGTTGCGGGGGCTCGATTTCATCGCCGCGCTCTTCGAGCGGCTCGGTTATGCGGTCGATCCGCAGCCCGGCACGCGGCGCACCGACATCGTCCAAGCGATTCGGCTCGGCTCGCCCGAGCGCGTCGCGCGGTTCGCTGCGGGATTGCAGGCCGCGATGCCCGTGAATGCGCGTTTTCGGCCGGAGCCCGGGAGCGTCCCCGGCTACGCGCAGCCCGTCATCATGTCGTCGGGCGCGTTCGTCAACGGCGCGACGATCGAACTCTCTTGCGATGCGCCGCTGCGCGAGCCGTTCGAAGTATACGTGCAAGGCGGCGTCAGTGTCGCGCACGCGTATCTTGGCGCGCTCTTTGCCGCGCGCGCGTGCGAAGCGTGAATCAGTTCGGCCTCTCGGAGCCGAGGTAGCCGTAAAAATAATATCGGCAGCCGTCCGACATCGTGATTACGATCCGCGTTTCCTCAACTGCAACCGCCGTCACGCTCTTCCCCACGAGGCTCTCGAGCATGACTTGCGTTTGAAGGAACTCGGCCGTCCGCAGACCCTCGGGCTCGTCGTCGATGAGGTGCAGGAGGTCGTCAATTCGGTCGTCTTTCATTGTTTTTCGGCGTATTCGGCGCCGGTCTTCGATTTCTTAGGCCGACCGTCAACTCCGCGCGCCAGGAGGCGGCCGGATTGCCTAGAGAAGGGCTGGCGGCCATGTACCTGCTCGAAGTGCTGAGCGGCCCGCTCGACGGAAAGACCTGGCCTTTCGAGCGGGAGATCACCATCGGACGCGATGAAGCGCTCGCCCAGGCCTGCCTTGCACTCGACCGATACGTTTCGCGTCAGCACGCCCGGCTGCAGCTCGAGGCCGGCGCCATACGCCTGGTCGACCTGCGCAGCCGTAACGGCACGCGGCTTGGCGGCAAGCCGGTGGTGGGCGCGGTGGCACTTCCGGTAGGCGTTCCGTTCGTGGTCGGACGGACGATTCTTCGGGTAACGCGCGCGTAAATCTTCATGAAGAACGTGACGACCGTTGCGCAGGCGCGCGCGCTCTTGCGCGCGTTGCCGCGCCCACTGGGCTTCGTGCCGACGATGGGAGCGCTCCACGAGGGGCACCTCGAGCTCGTTCGTCGCGCGCGCGGCCGCTCGGCCGCCGTGGCCGCGTCGATCTTCGTCAATCCGTTGCAGTTCGGACCAAACGAAGATCTCGCGACGTATCCGCGCGCCCCGCAGCCGGATCGAGAGAGACTCGCCGGCGCCGGCGTCGACGTGCTCTTTGCGCCCGAAGCGGCCGCGATGTACGCACCGGGATTCAGCACCTTCGTCGACGTGGGGCCGGTGGGTGCGCTCTTTGAAGGCACGATTCGGCCCGGCCACTTCCGGGGCGTTGCGACCGTGATCGCAAAGTTGCTCAACATCGTGCAGCCCGACGTGCTTTTCCTTGGGCAGAAGGACGCGCAGCAAGCGGTGCTGCTGCAAAAGATGGTCGACGATCTCGATTTCCCGGTGGCCGTTGAAATCGTTCCGACGGTTCGCGAGCCTGACGGTTTGGCGATGTCAAGCCGGAACCGCTATCTCGACGCCGCCCAGCGCGCCCAGGCACCCACGCTGCATCGCGCATTGCTGGCCATGTGCGAGTCGCTCGAGCGCGGCGACTGCAAGGGCGATGCGATCGCGGCGGGAAGCGCGGCGTTGAGTACGGCGGCGCGCTTGGAGTATCTCGACGTTGTCGATGCCCAGACGTTTGCGCCACTGGAATCGTTGCGTCCGCCGGCCTTCATAATTGGTGCGGCGCGCTTCGGAACGACGCGCCTGATCGATAACGTATGGCTGACATCGTGAAGCCGGCGCGCATATTCCTGGGCGTGAGCGGCGGCATCGCGGCGTACAAGGCCGCGGCATTGACGAGCACGCTCGTACAACGCGGCGCGTGCGTCGACGTCGTTATGACGGCGGAGGCCGAGCAGTTCATCACCGCGCTGACCTTCTCATCGCTGACCGCGCGGCCGGTCTATGCGTCGCTCTGGGATTCCCCGGAGCGCATTCCGCACATTCGCCTGGTGCGCGAAGCCGACGTCGCTCTCGTCGTGCCCGCCACGGCGAATCTCATGGCGAAGCTCGCCGCCGGAATAGCCGACGATCTGCTGACGACCGCGCTGCTCGCCGCGCGGATTCCGTGCATTCTGGCACCGGCGATGAACGATGCGATGTATGAAAATCCGGCAACCAAAGCGAACCTGTCCACGTTATGCGCGCGGGGCTACGAAATCGTCGATCCCGAGCGCGGTTTTCTCGCCGAACGCGAGACGGGCGTCGGGCGTTTGGCCTCCGAGGATCGCATTCTTGAGGCGTTGGAACGTGCGCTCGCACGCCGTCAATCGCTGGAGGGCAAACGCGTTGCAATCACGGGGGGGCCGACCCGCGAACCCTTCGACCCGGTTCGTTTTTTGAGCAACGCATCAACCGGTGCGACCGCGATCGCGCTGGCGCGCGAAGCGGCACTGCGCGGCGCGCAGGTGACGCTGCTGCTCGGTCCGACGCTCCTCGAGCCGCCCGCCGGCGTCGACGTCGTGCGCGTCACGACCGCGGCGCAGCTCCACGACGCAGCGCTCGAACGCGCCGTCGGCGCGGATCTCATTATCGCTACCGCGGCGGTTGCCGATTGGCGGCCGGCGGAAAGCTCCGCATCGAAGCTGCGCAAGCGCGGCGAGGATTTAACCGTACGGCTCTGTCCAAATCCCGACGTCCTCGCGTCGCTGGGGGAACGCAAGGGTACGAGCTTTTTGGTCGGCTTCGCCGCCGAGACCGAAGAGCACGAAGCACGGGCGCGCGAGAAGTTGCGCCGCAAGCACCTCGACGCGATTGCCGTTAACGACGTGCGGGACGAGCGCGGGTTCGGTACCGGCCACAATGCTCTCGTGCTGCTCTGGGGCGACGCCGGCCGCCGCGATCTCGGCAGCTCGCAAAAGGAGACGCTGGCGGCGCGCCTGCTCGATGCCGTCGAGGAGCTGATGCGATGCTCATAGGAGCCAAGCCCGACATGCTCCTAACGATCGACGTCGGCAATACCGAGACGAAACTGGGCTGCTTTTCAGGGGATTCGCTCGAACAGACCTGGCGCGTTACGACCGAGCTGCGGCGCACCCCCGACGAGTACGGCGTCTTCTTTACGCAGCTCTTCGCAACCAGCGACCTTGCAACGAGCGCGATCCGCGCGGTGGCGATTGCCAGCGTCGTTCCACAACTCGATCCGGTGCTCGAGAGCGCGTGTAAGCGCTTCTTCGCGACGGCGCCGCACTTTTTGAAACCGCAGACGCAGAACCTCATGAAGCTCGTGACCGAGAATCCGTCGGAGGTCGGTGCCGATCTGGTTGCCGCGGCAATCGGCGGACGCGAGCGGTTCGGCGCCCCGCTCATCATCGTAAGCTTCGGCACGGCGACCGTCTTCATCGCGATCTCGGCGCGAGGCGAATATCTCGGCGTTGCGATTGCACCGGGGATTGCGGTTTCGATCGACGCGCTGATCGGGCGCACCGCGAAGCTGCCGCAGATCGCACTCGAGGCGCCAGGTCGCGCGATCGGGCGCAATACCATTGACGCGCTGCAGAGCGGCATCGTCTACGGCTTCGCCGGGCAAACCGAAGCGATCGTCGCGCGGATGCGCGCCGAGATGGGCGTCGATGCCAAAGTCGTCGCGACCGGCGGACTCGCCGAGATCGTTTCCAAGCAGACGCCGGTTATCGACGAAGTCGACGCACACCTGAGTTTGGTGGGATTGGAGCTCTTTCACCGTAAACTCTAACGCTATGCCTCCCGCACCCTTGAGGATCGGTCCGATCGAGGTCTGGCCGCCGCTGGTTTTGGCACCGATGTCCGGCGTGACCAATCGCACCATGCGCGCGCTCTATCGCCCATTCGGCCTGGGGCTGACCGTCACCGAGTTCGTTTCGTCGAACGCGCTCAGGTACGGAAGCCGCCGGACGATGGAGATGATCGATCAGCACGGCCTTGAAAAGCCGGTCGCGACGCAGCTCTGGGGCGACGACCCCGCGACGATGGCGCTAGCGGCCAAGGTCGTGCGCGAGTGTGGCGCCGACATCGTGGATATCAATTTCGGCTGTCCGGCGCCGAAGGTCACGAAGACCAATGGTGGCTCGGCCTGTCTGCGCGATCCGGATCGCTGCGAGGCGATCATGCGCGCCGTCGTTGCGGCCGTCGATTGCCCCGTCACGATGAAGATGCGTTTGGGCTGGAGTGACGATGCGCTCGTCTATGTCGAGGTGGCGCGTCGCGCCCAGAGCGCCGGCGTGCAAGCGGTTACGCTCCACGCACGTACCGCCAAGCAATTCTATCGGGGCGAAGCCGATTGGGAGCACATCGCGCGTCTCAAGCGCGCGGTAGATATCCCAGTCATCGGAAACGGCGACATCGGCGATGCGCACGTCGCGATGCAGCGCCTGCGTGAAAGCGGCGTAGATGCGATCATGCTCGGTCGTGCGACGCTTGGCAACCCGTGGCTCATCGCCCAAATCCGCGACCTCATGGAGGGGCGCGCGGCGCGCGCCATGCCCGCGCCTGCAGAGCGCCTGCGTTTTACGCTGGTGCACTATCGCGCGATGCTCGACGAGCTCGGCGAGGCCCGCGCCGTTCCGCAGATGCGTAAGCACGTTGCGCTCTATCTCAAAGGCATTTCGGGCGCGGCGGCCCTGCGAGAGCGCATCATGCGCATCGATAGCGCCGCCGAAGCGATTGCCGTGATCGCAGAGACGATAGCCCGGCTCGAAACGGCGCCGCTGGCAGCAGCATGATTGAGGAGCGCGCGGATCTCTATGGCGCGGCGACGCCGAAAGAACTCGCGGAAGAGACCTACGAGAACTACAAGGAGTTCGTCAATCCGCCGCTCGCGCGCGTGATGAAACTCTCGGGTTCGCCGGTCGAAGTGCGCGCGCAGGGATCGACGATCTGGGATCACACCGGAAAGGCATACCTCGATTTTGCCGGCGGCTACGGCGTCTTTACCCTGGGGTATTCGCACCCGCGGGTTGTCGCAGCGGTGCGCGCGCAACTCGACCGGATTGCGCTCTCGGGCAAAACCATGTTCAACGTTCTGCTCGGACGCGCTGCCCGACGGCTCGCCGAGCTGGTGCCCGGAGATCTACAGATATCGTTTTGGTGCAACAGCGGTACGGAAGCGATCGAAGGGGCGATCAAACTCGCGCGCGCGGCGACCGGCCGCGCCAAAATCGTCGGCACGTCCGATGCATTTCACGGCAAGACGCTCGGGGCGCTCTCCGTGAGCGGGCGCGAAACGTTCCAAACGCCGTTCCGTCCGCTGCTCGCCGATTCTATCTGCGTGCCGTACGGAGAGACCGATTCGCTCGAAGAGGCACTGCGGGAGGCGGCCGCCTTTGTCGTCGAGCCCGTGCAGGGCGAGGGCGGCGTCCACATCCCGCCGGCCGGCTATCTGCGAGACGTGCGTGCAATCTGCGATCGAACCGGAGCGCTCTTCATCGCCGACGAGATCCAGACCGGACTGGGCCGCTGCGGATACCGCTTTGCGTGCAATCGCGACGACGTCGTTCCCGACGTGATGACGCTGGCGAAGGGCCTCTCCGGCGGCATCGTTCCGGTCGGCGCATTCGTCGCGCGGCCGCAACCGTGGAACCGCGCATTCGGCCACGCTCCGCTCTTGCACACGTCGACCTTCGGCGGCGGCGAGCTCGCCTGCGCCGCCGCGATCGCGGCAATGGACGTGCTCGAAGAGGAAGGTCTGGCGGAGCGAGCTCGCGTGCGCGGCGAGCAACTGCTGCGCGGCGCGCGCACGATCGCAAGCGAGTTTCCAGCCGTGGTGCGCGAAGCACGCGGGCTCGGCCTCTTGGTCGGAGTCGAGCTTACCAACGAAGGATACGGCGGATGGATCATCCCGGAGATGCTCAAGCACGGCGTGACCGCCGCGTGGACGCTCAACGCCCAGCGTGTCATTCGGCTCGAGCCGCCATTGATCGTCACCGCGCAGGAAATCGACCGCGCTATCGGGGCGCTGCACGCCGCCGTCGCAACGGCTTTCGAGAAGTTCGGCCGGCTATAATCTTTCAGCGATGCCGTATGTCGAGAGCAGAATCGCGATTGCCGCCCCCGCGCGCCGCGTCTACGAGCTGGCCAAAGACCAGGAGCGTTTTCCGCAGTTCATGCCGGACGTGGAAAAGGTGACGATCCTGGAACGCAATTCCGCTGGCGTGATCTCGCGGTGGAAGACGCTCGTCGAAGAGGCGCCCATCGAGTGGACCGAGGAGGACCGCTTCGACGATACTGCACTACGGATCGATTACAAGCTGCTCGAAGGCGACCTCGACAAGTTCGAAGGCGCGTGGACCTTCGAACATCGCGATGGGGTTACGCACGTGGTGCTCGGCGTCGATTACGATTTCGGCGTACCGACGCTCGCCGAGCTGATCGGCCCGACCCTGCAGAAGAAGGTGCGCGAGAACAGCGAGATGATGCTAGCTGCGCTCAAGCGGGAAGCCGAGCAACCATGAACAAGTTCTGCTTCGTCATTCACCCGCTCTCGTTTGAAGACATCGCCCGCTACGAACCCGGCGCGAAGGGCAAAGGCGAGGCCATCTTGCGCAAGATCATGGAGTGGATGCCGTCGTATGCGGCAGTACACGTCACCGGCGTCCGGACGCCGGACGGCCGGGAGACGGAAGGATGGTTCGTCGCGGCGCCGCTCTTGCCCCAACAGCTCGTCGAGTTCCCGCGCGAAGAAGTCTATAGCCGCGTGGTTCGCGCAATCGAGATCGGCGCCGGCCTGGGGGCGCAGGTCGCCGGGCTGGGCGCCTTTACCGCTGTGGTCGGCGACGCAGGCATCACGATCAACGATCGTTCGCCGATTCCGGTGACGACCGGCAACTCGCTGACGATCGCCGCCGGCGTTGCGAGCCTTTTTCGCGGCGCCGAAGAGATGGGGCTCGATCCGGCTTCCTCGACGGCGGTGGTGATCGGGGCGACGGGATCGATTGGAAGCGCCTGCGTGCGAATGATCGCGTCCAAGGTGCAACGCCTCGTGCTCGTTGCGCGCAACGAGACCCGCTTGCGAAAGTTTCATCACGACGTTGCCGGCGAGCTGCCGTGCGCCAGCGAGTACGCGACCGATGTTTCGAGCGCGGTGCGTCGAGCGCAATTGATTCTTACCGCGACGACCTCGACGCAAGACGTCGTAGAACCCGAAGACCTTCAAAGCGGAGCCGTCATCTGCGAACTCTCGCTGCCGCACGACGTTAGCCGGCGCGTTTCGCGCGAACGCCCCGACGTCTTGGTGATCGAGGGCGGGAACATGGTGGTGCCCGGGAACCCGCGCTTCGAGCGCGTGCGCGAGCCGGGCACGGAGTTCGATTTGAATCTGCCGGCGGGCACCGCGCTGGCCTGCATGAGCGAGACGATGGTTCTGGCGCTCGAGGGACGGTTCGAACCGTTCACGCTGGGGCGCGGAATTCAACTCGAGAAGGTCGTGGAAATTGAATCGATGGCGGCCCGCTGCGGCTTTACGCTGGCCGGCATGCGTGCCTTCGACGCAGCGATTACCCCGGAAAAAATCGCTGCGACGCGAGCGGCCGCGCGGTGAAGCGCGTCGTTTCGGTTTCGCTCGGCTCGAGCAGCCGGGACCACCGCGCGAGCGCGACGTTCATGGGCGAAGAGTTCGACATCGCGCGCGTCGGAACCGACGGCAAGCTCGACGTCGCTATCGAAAAGGTGCGCGAGCTGGACGGAAAGGTCGACGCGATCGGACTGGGAGGCATCGACGTGTACCTCTACGCGGGGCGTCACCGCTATGCGCTCCGCGACGGGTTGCGATTGCTCGAAGCCGCGAAGATCACGCCCGTCGTGGATGGCAGCGGCCTCAAGAACACGCTCGAGCGCGAAGCCGTTCGCTTTATGCGGGAAGACCTTTCGGTCGATTTGCGCGGTCGTCGCGTGCTGATGGTTAGCGCTTTGGATCGTTTCGGCATGGCGCAGGCGCTCGTCGAAGCGGGTGCGGACGTGCTTTTCGGCGATTTCATTTTCGCGCTCGATAAGGACATCCCGGTTCGCGATCTCCACGAGTTCGAGCGAATGGCCGAAAAATATCTTCCCGATGCATGTAAACTGCCGTTTCAGTTCTTTTATCCCACTGGCAAGAAACAAGAGAAGCCGCCCGAGCCGAAGTATCCGCAGTACTACGAGCAGGCCGAAATTATTGCTGGCGACTTCCACTTCATGCGCCAGTTCATGCCGGAACGGCTCGACGGAAAGATCGTCCTGACCAATACGGTGACTCAAGGTAACGTCGAAGAGCTCGCCGCGCGCGGCGTAAAAATGCTGATTACAACGACACCCGATATTTCGGGGCGCTCCTTTGGTACCAACGTAATCGAAGCCGCGCTCTTGGCGTTGCTGGGCAAGCCGTGGAGCGACGTCGTGCCGGCCGATTACGAGCGCCTCTTACACGAGCTTGCGCTTACGCCACGCGTTCTTCGACTACAGTCAGAGTGAGAGTGCAGGGTTGGCCGGCAAGCGGCCTGGGTATACTCCTCGACCGCGGCGGGCTTCGAGAAGGCCTTGGAGCGGCCCCCTCAGAACACCCCGCGCCAGCGTTGGAGAACGCCATCAAATGCTGGGCTCTCGTCATGAGCGCCCGTGAGGTCTACTAGTTGAACGACAAAGAGATCGTACTGACTGCCGAAGGTCTGGCGAAGCTGGAGCAAGAGCTCGACGAGCTCAAGAGCGTCCATCGGCGCGAGGTCAACGATCGCATTCGCCAAGCCAAAGAGTACGGCGATTTAAGCGAAAACGCCGAGTACGAAGATGCCAAACAGGAACAAGCTTTCATCGAGGGCCGCATCCTCAAGCTGGAGGCGATGGTCCGTAACGCGCGTCTCATCGACGAATCGGAATACGTCGCCGATGAGGTTCATCTCGGGGCGATCGTCAAAGTTAAGGACCTCAAGAACAACGAGAATTATGAGTTTTCGCTCGTCGGATCCGCCGAAGCCGACCCCTCGAATCGCCGCATCTCCAACGAATCGCCGCTCGGAAGCGCCCTCATGGGGCACAAGAAAGGCACGACCGTCGACGTCGCGACGCCGCGCGGCGTCGTGAAGTATAAGATCGAGTCGATCAAGAGCAACGCGCCGAAAAAGGCAGCTAAGAAGGCCTCGTAAGTATTGGACGAACTCGGCAAGACCGAAGCGGCGCTCGTAGCGGCCAGACGTGAGAATCTGGCCGCTTTGCGTTCGCGAGGGAACGATCCGTTCGCGGCGCGCCGCTTCGAAGTCGGGGCCACAACCGCCGAACTGGTCGAACGATACGGTTTTCTCGTTCCCGGTCAGGATGCGAGCGCCGAAGGCTGGAGCCTCGCCGGCCGAATCCTCTCAAAACGGACGATGGGGAAGACGAGCTTTGCCGATCTAGCCGACCGGACCGGCAAGTTGCAGATCTACCTACGCAAGGAAGAAGTGGGAGAGAGCGTCTTCAGCGATTGGAGCGATCTCGATCGCGGCGATCTCATCGGCGTGCGCGGTTACATGTTCCGATCCAAGATGGGCGAGCTCACCCTTCACGTCAGCGCCCTCTGGGTGCTCGGTAAAGCGCTGATGCCGTTGCCCGACAAGTGGCACGGCCTGCAAGACGTCGAAAAGCGCTACCGTCAGCGCTATGTCGACTTGATCGTCAATCCCGACGTGCGCGATACCATGATCATGCGCAGCCGTCTTATCGCGGAGATGCGTCGCTTTATCGACGGACGCGGATTTTACGAAGTCGAGACGCCGACGCTCCTGCACGTCGCCGGCGGCGCCGCGGCGCGGCCATTCGAGACGCACTGCAACGCACTCGACCAGATCATGCGATTGCGAATCGCGACCGAGCTGAATCTCAAGCGTCTGATCGTTGCGGGACTCGAGCGAGTTTACGAAATCGGACGAATCTTTCGCAACGAAGGCATCGATACGACCCACAATCCGGAGTTCACGATGCTCGAGCTCTATGCGGCCTATTGGGACGTCTCGGATATGATGGAGTTCAACGAGGCGCTGATCGCACATCTCGTCTCGGTCGCAACCGATGGCGGCACGGATTTGCAGTACGGCGACGAGGTACTCTCGTTTGCGCTCCCGTTCGCGCGCATCGATTACCTCGAGGCAATGTCGCGCTACAGCGAGGGCAAGTACACGCGCGAGCGCCTTTTCGATCCCAGCGGCGCGCAGGAGATTCTACGAGAGTTGGGCGTGCCGGCGTCGCCGTCGCACGGACACGCGCTCGACAAGATTTTCGAGCGCGTGCTCGAGCCGCACCTTATTGCACCGACGTTCGTTACGGGCTATCCGATCGTCATTTCGCCGCTTGCAAAGCGGCGAGCCGGCGATTCCGCGATTGCCGATCGGTACGAGCTCTTCTGTGCGGGCATGGAAATCTCCAACGCCTTCACGGAGCTCAACGATCCCGACGACCAGCGCGCGCGCTTTGCGGCACAAGTCGCCGAACGAGCCGGCGGAAACGACGAGATCCCCGAGCCCGATTGGGATTTCGTGCGCGCGCTCGAATACGGGATGCCGCCCACGGCGGGAATCGGCGTTGGCGTCGACCGCCTCATCATGCTCTTGACGGGAGCGCGATCGATCCGCGACGTGATGCTCTTTCCGCTGCAGCGCCAGCACGGTTGATGCCGCGCCGAGTCGTTGCCCTTCTCGTCGTCCTCATGGCGCTGCTCGTGCCGGCCGGCGCGAGCGGAAACGAACAGTTTTACTATCTCGATCCAAATCAGCTCGATCTTACCGTACTGCTCCCGCCGCCACCCGATGCGGCCTCGCCGCAAGCGCGCGCCGACGAAGAGCAGGTTGCCGCGGCCGTCGCCGCGCGCAGTCCGTCGGAGCTCTTCGAGGCCGAAGAAGCATCCAAGCGCAGCGTCTTTTTCTTCGCGAGATCGATCGGCCCGGGCTTTTCATCGGCTCGCCTTCCCGTGACGGCGCGCTTCTTTTCGCACGTGCGATCTGACGTCGAGCAACTGATCGATCGCGCGAAGGCGTACTGGGAGCGTCCCAGACCCGGCGGTGTCCAAAAGCGGCGGGGCTCGTATCCAAGCGGTCACGCGGCGTTTGCTGCATCGACGGCGATCCTGCTCTCACAGTTGCTTCCATCCAAGCGGGATGCGATCTTCGAGCAGGCGCGCATCTTCGCCGAAAACCGAATCCTCCTCGGACTTCACTATCCCAGTGACGTCGCCTCGGGCTGGACCGCCGGTACGCTCGCCGCCTACGTTATGATGCACGACCGCGCCTTCCGCCGCGACTTCGCCGCTGTGAAGGAAGAGCTACGCCGCGCGGACCTCGCCGCCGCAACCAACGCAAAGTAGCCCGGTGTTCCCCACGGCGGACGGCGACCGCGATTCAGTAACGCTTCGCCTGACCGTCGAATACGACGGTACGCAGTTCTGCGGGTTCCAATGGCAGCCGGGAATACGTACCGTCGCGGGCGCCTTGGAAGCCGCTCTTTCCCAGCTCTTCGGTGAGCCGGTAAAAGTGACGGGTGCCGGACGAACCGACAGCGGGGTTCACGCCAGCGGACAAGTCGTCTCTCTCGTGACGCGGACTGCCTTTCCATTCGAGCGTCTTCTCATCGCATTGCGCGGCGTGCTCCCCTCCGATTGTTCGGTCCGCGAGGCCGCGTTCGTCGAGCCCGGGTTCTCGGCTCGTTTTTCCGCGCTGGAGCGCACGTACGTCTATGCCATCCTCACGCGGGCCGCGCCCGCTGCGCTGCTTGGCCGGTACGCGTATCACGTGGCACGGGCGCTCGACCTCAGCGCCATGCGCGCGAGCGCCGCTTTCCTGGTCGGCGAGCACGATTTCCGCTCGTTTGCCGCCGGCTCGCCCGAAAAGGCCACGACCCGTCGGGTCTCGAGGCTCGATATCGAGCCGCGAGGCGAGCTGATTCGGATCGCAATCGCAGCCGATGGCTTCCTCCACCACATGGTGCGCACGATCGTCGGGACCCTGGTCGAATGCGGCCTGGGAGGCCGGGACTCGGCCGAGCTTCCGCGGATCCTGAGCGCCCGGGACCGGGCGGCGGCCGGCCACACGGCGCCGGCCCAGGGACTCTGCTTGGCGGGCGTCCGGTACGCCGGCGGGTACGACTCCTTCGCCGAGCCGCCGATCCTCACTTGGGCAGCCGCCGGCCGCGCTTGACGGGGCACGGGGTTTCCCGTAGGATACCTTGGTTGTGCGCACCTACCAGCAAAAGACTGCTGAGACGGAGCACCGTTGGTATGTTGTCGATGCGTCAGGAGAGCGTCTCGGCACGCTCGCGGTGCGCATTGCTCGCGCGCTTTCAGGCAAACACAAGCCGACTTGGACGCCGCACATCGACGACGGCGACCACGTGATCGTGGTGAACGCCGAGAAGATCGAGCTGGGCGGCAAGAAGTGGACGCAGAAGCTCTACTATCGTCATAGCAACTATCCCGGCGGATTGAAGGTGCAGACCGCCCGGGAGATCCTCGAAAAATACCCGGAGCGACTGATCGAGAAGGCCGTACGCGGCATGCTTCCAACGAATCGGATGCGCGACGTGCAGCTTCGCCGGTTGAACGTCTATCCCGGGGCGAACCATCCGCACGAGGCGCAGAGCCCTGCGCCGCTTTCGTCGGTGTCTTAGGAGCCGTTTTGGACCAAACGATCGACGTCATTCAATCGACCGGCCGCAGAAAGCGTGCCGTCGCGAGAGTGAAGCTCTCACTCGGTCAGGGCGTCATCACCGTAAACGGCAAACCCATCGACGAATACTTCTCGCGTCCACAGCTGCTCCAAATCGTCCGCCAGCCCCTCGAAGCAACGCAGAGCGTGTCGCGCTTCGACGTTGCGGTCAAAGCGGAAGGCGGCGGCGTGACCGGGCAGGCTGGTGCGATTCGTATGGGCATCGCTCGCGCGCTCCTCGCGATCGACCAAGGATTTAAGGAAACGCTTCGTAAGAACGGCTTCCTTACGCGCGATCCGCGCGAAAAAGAATCGAAAAAGTACGGCCGCAAGCGCGCCCGTAAACGATTCCAGTACAGCAAACGCTAAAGACCGCCCTGAAGCTAGCCGCGATTGCGTTGGGCGCGATCGCCTTGCTCGTGCAGCCGTCTGCCGCGTGGATCGAGCGCGCATACGTCAACGGCGCATATCCCCATTGGGAGCGGCTCGCGTTTTCGATCACCCATCCGCTGCCGTGGTCGCTCGGCGATTGCGCGGCACTAGTCGGCGTGACGGCGATCGTGTGGCAGATCGTCGCTTTTTCGCGCCGCCGCAAGGGCCGGGCGGCGCATCTCGCGATGCTGATTTTGAACTGCATTGCAATCGTCGCGCTGTATGCGCTGTGGTTCGAGCTGAGCTGGGGATGGAACTACGCGCGTGCGCCGATTGAGGCACGCATGCGGTTCGATCCCGCGCGCGTGACGCCGCGGAGCGCCACGGAGCTGCGCGTACGCGCGATGGCGCAGATGAATGCGCTGGCTGCTGCCGCGCACGCGCGAGCGACGAGCCCGCTCGATATCGACACGCTGCGCGCGGCATGGCTCCCCGCGGTGCGACGTGCGGGAGACGAATGGACGCCCTCCGTTGGTGCGCCGAAGCTGACGATCGCGGACCCCTTCATGCTCGCAACCGGGACGAGCGGATTCATCAATCCGCTGACCCTTAACGTCGCGCTGGCTTCGGATCTGCTCTGGTTCGAGCGCCCCTTCGACCTCGCGCACGAGTGGAGCCACGACGCCGCATACGCCCGCGAAGACGAAGCGAACTATCTCGCGGTCCTCACCTGCCTGCGTTCGCCCGATCCGGCGATGCGCTACTCAGGATGGTTCGAGCTCTTTCTCTATCTGCCGCAAAAGCGGCACTACGCGCACCGCGAGTTCGTACCGCTCGTCTGGAAAGATTTTGCGGCCATCCGTAAGCGCGACGCGCGCCACATCAACGTGATGCTCGCGCATTGGTCGTGGCGCACGTACAATGTCTACTTGAAGAGCAATCGGATCGAGTCGGGAATCGCGAACTACGACGAAGTGACGCGCTTGATGCTCGGCGTGCCGCTCGACACCGCCGGCCTACCGGTCGCGCGATAAAAGAGCGGGGACCGTATCCCGGTCCCCACTTGGTTCGATGCGGTTAGTGGCGCGGTGGTTTGCCGTTCTTATCGCCGCCGTTTGACGGAGGTTTCCCGCCGCCGTTTGTCGGAGGTTTCCCGCCGCCGTTTGACGGAGGTTTCCCGCCGCCGTTTGACGGAGGTTTCCCGCCGCCGCTCGGAGGCTTCGATTGGCCGTGCGTCGCGTTTTGCGAATGCATCGAGTTTTGCGAGTGCGTCGAGTTTTGCGAGTGCGTCGAGTTTTGCGAGTGCGTCGAGTTTTGCGAGTGCGTCGCGTTTTGCGAGTGCATCGTATTTGCCGGCTTGTTTTGAGTCGTCGACGCCTTGTTTGTCGACTGGTTTCCAGTCGTCTTGACGTTCTTTTGCGCCTGCTGCTTATCCGCAGCCGTTACCGGCGCGAAGTTCGCGGGCTTGTTGGTGTCGCTGAACGGCTTTTGCGATGCCGTTACCGGCGGCTTGCCCTTGTTGACGTTCGCGTAGAGATTGCGATCCTGGCCGGCGACCTTTGCCTGCTGGACCTGGTCGTTCGTCGGTGGGCGGCCGTTGCGGCGCGCGTCGAGTTGCGCGGAGGTTGGTTTGGCGTTAACGCCGCCCTTGCCGCCGTTGTAGCTGACGTGATTGCAGTTGTTGCAGACGTTCTTGTTGATGACCGTCTTGTTGACGTAGGTATTGTGGATGACCGTCCGGTTGACGTTGACGACCGCGGTGTTGTAACGGAAGGCGCCGCCGGCCCAATAGCCGCCGACGAATCCGGCACCGAAGTAGCCGAAGCCGTAGTTAATGCCACCGTAGAAGCCGACGTTCGGCCCCCAGTAGCCCGCGTTCCAAGCGTAACGGCCGCCGCCGTAACCCCAGTAACCGGGCGTCCAGTAGACGCCGATCGAGGGTGGGGCCACCCAGACGCCTGGGACCCAGTAGTAGCCGGCCTCGCCCCAGCCCCAGTAGCCCGGGGTCCACTGCCAGTTCGCATACGGGGCGGGTGGCGCGGCGTAGACCGGGATGGCGGGCGGCGCGTACCCGACGTTAAAGCCGATGCCGACTCCGACGCTTACCTGCGCCGGTGCCGCCAGGGGGATAGCCGCGATGAGGATTGTTGCAATAATTGCGAGGAGCGATCTTGTGATTCGCACGATTTCTCCTTTTTGGAAGATCACTATGACCTAAGTATAGCCTAGCCCGCCTGCCGTACGGGGTATTGACCGAGCGGTTTCACAGTATTCTTACCCGCTAGTGAGCGCCTTCCAACCTTATCCTCACCGCCCTCTCACGTCACATATCGTCCATCTGGGGTATGTCTCGCGGTCACCCGGTCTCGATAGGATCGGTGTATGTTCGATGTCGGTGAGTCCCTGCGCGATGCCCTCGCGGCCGCGCGCGATCATTTGCGCGACGCTCAGGCGTCGGTTGCGCTGGCGAACTCCGGCATTGAAACTGGACGCTCTGCCGACGCCGCGATGGCGCGAACCGCGCAGGCTGCAATCTTTACCGAAGCGGTGCTCGCCGCCGACCGTGCCAGGTTCGAAGAGATCAAGGCGGTGACGAAATGAACATCGATTTGCTCGACGCGGCCGCTAGCGGAATGGACGCGCAGCGCGCGGCCCTCGACGTCGCGGCTCGCAACATGGCTGCCGCGGAGGCGGCCGGCCCAAACGCCGGCTACGCTCGGATGATTCCACTTTTCCAGATAGCGAATGGTGACGATGGTGACGACCGCATCGAGTTTACCGGTACGCGGATCGAACGCGGGACGAACGTCGATATTCTCACCGAGATGATTGCGGTGATGAACGCTTCACGCGCGTACGAATCGGATGCCTCGATCTTCGACGTCGGCAAGAAGTTGGCCGAAAAAACCCTCGACTTGGAGCGGCTATGAGAGTGGAAGCGCTAATTCCCGACGCGCCCGCGGCGCCGGACGGCGACGGCGACGGCGACGCCGCAGGATTTGCGCGAGCGATCGATGCGCTCGGCGATCTCCTCGGTGGAGCGACGCGCGCCGAGGACGATTTCGCGTATGGCAGCGGAACGCTGCAGGACGCAGTTTACGAACGCGCCCAGGCCGATGTCGCACTCTCCGTCGCAACGGCAACGGCGCAGCGCATCGCCCAAGCCTCGCAATCCATTCTCAATATGCAAGTGTAGGCGATGACCGGAGCGGCTGCACTGCTGACTCGGTGGAACGTCCTGCCGAGGCCGGTTCGGCTTGTCGCAGGTACGGCCGCGCTAGGTCTCTTCGCGCTAGCAATTGCAGCGGCAATCGTCGCACATCCAGCGCGGGTTCCGCTCTTTGCCGCGCCGCTTCACCCCGAGCAACTTGCCGAGGCCGAAGAACGCTTGGCTGCATGGAGCATCCCCTTCACGCCGACAGCGGACAACGTCGTCGTCGACGCGGGACGCCGCAACGGCCTCCTGCTTCGACTTTCACTCGCCGGCGTTCCGCATTCGCACATCGTAAGCAGCGGAGAAGCGCTGGCGAGCATAGGTGTCCTCACGCCGCAAGCCGTGATCGAAGCCCAAACGCAAGCCGGGCTCGCGGGCGACATTGAGGCGGGATTGCGCGGGGTAGACGGCGTTGACGACGCGCGCGTGATCGTCGCACCTGCGAAGGCATCAGAATTTGCCGACGGGTCGACGCACGATGCGTCAGCCTCCGTTCGGCTGCAGCTCCACGCCGGAGCACAACTTCCGCGCGAAGCGATCGCCGGCATCCGCGCTTTTGTCGCGGCGAGTGTGCCCGAGCTTCAACCGGCACGCGTGACGATACTCGACGATCGCGGCGTTTCGCTCGGGAGCGAAGCGGCAGGTGCCGACGATGCGCCGGGTTTGCAGCGCTCGCTGCAGTCCGCGCTCGATGCGGCTTTCGGTGAAGGATCGGCGATTGTGCGCGTTCGCGCCGAATACGACGTTGCGCAGACCTCCGAGCGAGAGGTGCGCCGTACGCCGGTCGGTGCGCAGGCGATCGCTGGAACCAGGCGCAGCGAGAGTTACGATAGCGGCGGCAAACGTTATCGCCGCCTCGAAGAAGGCGAAGATCGCGGCAGCGAAACTCGCGAGTCGTTCGCGCAGATCGGGCCCGGCGCGCTCAAGCGTCTTTCCGCGGCCGTCTTCGTCGATCAAAGCCGAGCGCTCGACGTGCCGAAAGTGCGCGAGCTCGCGGGAGCCGCGCTTGGGTACGATCCCGGCCGCGGCGACGCGCTGGCGGTCGAGGCCGTGGACTTTCACCGCGAGCTCGTAGCCCGCAAGGATATCTGGTGGCTGCTGTATGGCACGATCGTGCCCCTGGCGCCGGCGCTCATCGTGGGAATCGGACTCGTGGCTTGCGTTCGGCTGCTGGTACCGTCGCTTGGCGCGCTCGTGCAAGGGTTCGTGGAGCGCACCGTGGTGGAGCGCGCGTCGAAAACCGCTGCGGGTTTTCCACCGGCACGCGTACGCAGCTTGCTCGAGCAAGAGCCGCCGCACGCGGCGGCGGCAATTATCAGTGCGCTTCCGGCCGCGACGGCTACGGCGGTCTTGGAACTCTACCCGCCGCACGAGCGCGAGGCGATTGTCAGGCGGATGCAACAGTGTCATGCACCGCTGGTATCAGATGCGCACGAGTTGCTTCGTCGTCATGTCTGACCCCTTCGTTCCGCTCGCCGCATACTTGCGCCCCCCCGCGCCCGAGCCGGCGCTTGCGTCCTCCGCGCCGACGGCGCCCGAGCCGGAGATCGCACCAGTCAGCTTCGAGTATGACGAAACGCTTCGCGCCGCGCGTCGTTTTCGCGCCGCACTCGCCGACGTGCTCGACGCCGCCGTGCAGCAGCTGTTGCCGACGATTGCGCGCGAAGTGCTCGCGCGCGAGCTTCGCCTCGAGGGTGCCGACGTTGCCGCAATCGTCACCGCCGCGCTGGATCGGTTTGATGAGGAGCGGGTGCTTTCGGTGCGCGCGCATCCTCACGATTGTGAAGCGCTCGCGCGCATCGAGCTCGAGCGGATCGCCGACGACGCATTGCTGCCGGGAGATATTTTTCTCGAGCTGCGCAGTGGAACGATCGACCTGAGGCTGCGGACCCGCCTGGATGGCGTGCTCGCTGCATGGACACGGTGATTACCTCGCAATCGTGCGCACTCGGCGCCTGCGCGCTCGGTCGCGCGATCGACGCGTACGGCGTGCCTCTCGATCGCGGGCCGCTCTTGCGTGGCCGCAACGTGCCGCTGGAGCTTCGTTCTCCTCGGCCAAGCGACCGCGTGCCGATTGCCACGCCGCTTTGGACCGGAGTTCGCGTTGTCGATGGGTTGCTGACGATCGGTCGCGGCGCTCGCATCGGCATCTTTGGCGCGCCCGGAGCCGGGAAGACGACGCTGATCGAGTCAATCGTCGGAGGCTGCGCAGCCGACGCCATCGTCGTCGCGCTCGTCGGCGAACGCGGGCGAGAAGCGCAACGCTGGATCGAACGGCGCAACCCGCGTACGACGGTCGTGTGCGCTACCAGCGATCGTCCGCCGCACGAACGCATCACCGCGGCGCAGGTCGCGGTCGCCCATGCCGGCGCGCTCCGGGAACGCGGATTGCACGTGCTACTCGTGCTCGATAGTTTGGCTCGTTTTGCCGGAGCCGCGCGCGAGATCGCGACTGCGGCCGGTGAGAGTGTCGGTCGAGGCGGATATCCTCCAAGTGTTTTCGCGCAGATGGCACGGCTCGTGGAAGTGGGCGGCGCACTCGAGCACGGCTCGATCACGTTGATCGCGACGGTCATCAACGACGGCGACGATCGCGATCCGGTGAGCGAGGCGGCCCGCTCGCTTCTTGACGGGCACGTTGCGCTCTCGACGCGGCTAGCGGATGCGGGCCGATTCCCGGCAGTCAACGTGCCGGCGAGCGCGAGCCGCACGATGGAAGGCGTCGCGGATGGATCGCACCTGCGAGCCGCACATCGGGTACGGCGAGCCCTCGCACTGCTCGACCGCATCGACGATGCCCGCGCGCTGGGCATCGAGCCGGTCGAGCGTGGAGCGCGCATTGCCATTACCGCTGAGGGCCCTTTGGAAGCCTTCCTGCGTCAGGGGCGCGCGGCGTCACCGTTCGGCGCAACCTTGTCTGAACTGATGCAGCTCGCCAGTCTCCTGGAAGACGACGGTGGAGATCGCTAGCGACCTTGCCGCCGTCGTGCGGCGAATCGAAGCAATTGAAGACGGCCGTTGGCTGCAAGGCGCTGAGTTTGACGCCGCGGTCAGCACGAGGGCATCGAGCTCGCGCGGCGCAATCGAACGTTACATCGCTACAAACGCGCAGGCTGCGCACATCGATCCCGCCTTGATCGAGGCGATCGTTGCAAACGAATCTGGGTTCGATCCAAACGCGACCTCGCGCGCCGGCGCTCGGGGCCTGATGCAACTGATGCCGCGGACGGCCGAAAGCTTGGGCGTCATCGATCCGTACGATCCCGCGCAAAACGTGCGTGGCGGCACTCGTTACCTTCGCTCGCTGCTCGATCGCTTTGGCGACGTCGAGTTGGCCGTGGCCGCATATAACGCCGGGCCGGGCGCGGTCGAACGATACGGCGGCGTGCCGCCCTACGCCGAAACGCAAAATTACGTGCGCAACGTCTTGGCGCGCTATCGAGAACTGCGTTCGCATCAACGTGCCGGCGTTTTCAACTCGGCAACCTTGCGATGAGCGATCGCTCACATGGCATTGCGATGATCGTGTCATGATGACGCAACAGCTGGAGGTCAGCATCCTCGCGGCGCCGCTAGCGGCGATTGACCGGCGCGTACTTTCACAGGCGTGGTACTCGGCGCTGCGGCTCGCCCAGCAAGGTCAGCGAATCTGCGTCGTTCGCTCCACCGTTCCGGCGGGCAGCGGCGTCTGCGGCCAAGCGCGGCCGCACGACGCCTCGGAAATGGTGCGCCACGCCGGCGTCGCGTCGCCTCGCATGCACGTCGCATGCACCGAAGCGAGCATTGTTTCCAACGACGAAGTAAGAGGGAGCGTTCTGCGCCGGCGTCCGCTGCTCGCTGCTCGCATCGAGCGCGCCTTCGCTGGTCCGCGCTCACATCCAAAGCGGGCGACGTTTTCGATGGGACGCGGCAGCGCGCGCGTGCACGTCATCCTTCAAACGAGCGGAGAGCACGCGACCCTGCTCGCGATTTGTCGCCCGGAGTTGCGCGCCGTAGTCGGGCGGGCTCTGGCGCAGGCTCGCTTCGCGCTGGCTGCGCGTGGCATCGGCGTCGAGCTGCATTCGTCGGGAGACCGCGGATGTTCTTGAATCCAAATCTCAGTGCAGCGCTCGATCGCATCGCCGAGCGCGCCGCCGACGTGCGCCGAGCATACACCCCGGGTGCGATTCCGCAACACGACGATGTTGCACTGCCCAAAACCGCGCCAGTGTTCACGCTCGATCCGCTCGCCGTCGCCGCCCCGGACGACGCCTACTTCGTCACAAACGACGAGCAAGGAAGAAGATCGTACACGCGCGACGGCTCGTTCGCGCTTCGCGACGGCAGATTGGTCGACGCCGGGGGCCGGCCGATCTTGGGCCGGCGCGGACCGGAGGCTGCGTTCGGCGAGCTTTGCGTCGACCCAGTGGATGAAGCGCTCGGACGCGTCCGCGACGTCCGCATCGAGCGCGACGGCGGCTTCGTCTACTCGCGTGACGCCGTCGATCCGCGGACCGGAACGAGGGAATCCCAACGCGTCGTCATCGGTCGCCTCGCTCTCGCGCGGTTTCCCGCGGGAACGAGGCTCGAGACGAGCGATGGGAGCCATTGCGCCGCGCCCGTGGGTGTCGTTGGGCAGATTGGTTTGGCGGCAGATGGAACGTTTGGCCCGCTGCTGCCGATGCATCGCGAGTACAGCCGAATCGACGTCAACGAGAGTCTCGTTCGGCTTAAAGACGCCTACCTTGCGTTCGATGCGCTGCAGGCAGCCGAGGCCGCCAAAGGATACCTCGGCAAGACTGCAATGGACTTACTGAAGTGAAATCGCTCGGCTTTGCAGCAACGCCCGATGAACGTTCGAATGCGGCGTGCGGAAAACGCGCGCGTCGAGCCCGCTTCGAAAGGCGCTCTTGTTTGCCGCTCAGCGCCGCGTGCGTCGTCGCCAACGGCGTGCGGGAAACGTTGAGCTCGTTGCTGCGAGGAGCGGCGTCGGTGCGGCTCCTCGAGCCGTCGATTCCGGCCCCGCCGGCGTGGCGGGCTATCTTGCGCGACGCACGCCTCTACCGCATACGCGGAAGCGTCGCCGACGCGGCGGTGGTACTGCGACCAGCTGACGCGGTCGCACTGGCGGCTGCCCTCTTCGGCGAATCGCACGCGGGCGCGGGCGAGCGTCCTCTCTCGCCGTTCGAATGCGACGTCTTGGACCGAATGGTTCATGCGATTGCCGCGAACCTGACCGCCGTGTGCGGCCCACGCGACGGCCGTCCCCTCGAGCGCGTCGCCGAACTCGACGGATTCATCACGTACTTCGAGCTCTTCGTCGAGGAGCCGGCGGCGGCACGAATCGGCATCGCCCTATCCCGCGATCCGTCAGCGGAAGCCCGCGGCAGCTTGGACGTGGAACACCTCGCCGGAGTCAGGCTCACGACGCGCGCATCGCTCGACTTAGGAAATATCGAAGCTGCGGCCGTGGCGCGACTCGTCGTGGGCGGCTTGGTTCCGGTAGACCCGGCAGAGTTGCATCGTTGCAGCTTGAGCGCGCATGGGCGCAGACTCGCGCACGGCAGATGCGGCGTCCGTAACGGGCGATTCGCATTCTACGTGGACGCGCGCGAAGCGATCTGACCGGCCGCCATGGCGACGGAGTCGAAACGATCCACGGAATTTGAAAATATCGGCGTGCTCATGCACGTGCCGCTTCATCTGACCGTCGAGTTGGGGAGCTGTAAGATGTCGGTCGCCGAGGTGCTCAAACTCGGCACGGGGTCGATCGTCGAACTGGATCGCGACGTCAATCATCCAGTCGATCTGCTCGTCAACCACAGACCCATCGCGCGAGGCGAGATCGTCGCGCTCGAAGAGAGTTTCGCGCTGCGAATCACCGAACTGCTGGCGCTCTAGGCCACTAAGAGAGCGTCATGCCGGTTGATTTCCTCGTCGGTCAGGCCGGCAGGCATGCCACGGCGCCGCTCGACCTTCTGATCGCGTTGACGATGCTCTCGCTCGTACCGCTGCTACTTGTCATGTGCACTTCGTTCGTACGGATCGTCGTCGTGCTCTCCCTCGTACGTTCCGCGATCGGTGCCTCCGCACTTCCACCCAACGCCGTATTGACCGGGCTCGCGCTAGTACTCACGCTGGTCGTCATGGCGCCGACGGTTCAGCGAATCGGGCACGATGCGATCGATCCCTATTCGCGTGGCACGATCTCTCCCTCCCAAGCGATCGCGCGAGCAATCGCGCCGCTGCGCTCCTTCATGCTTCGTCAAACGCGCGCCGCCGACGTCGCGCTCTTCGAGCGAATCGCACGGCGCCCGCCGGAACCCGCGCCGCGCGTACCGATCACGGTTTTGGTCCCAGCCTTCGTCGTCGGCGAGCTGCGCAGCGCCTTTGCGATCGGATTCGCACTCTACTTGCCCTTCGTGGCGATCGACTTGGCGGTGGCCGCGATGCTGATGGGGCTGGGCATGATGATGCTCAGTCCGCCCGTGGTATCTTTGCCGGTGAAGCTGCTGCTCTTCGTGATGGTCGACGGCTGGGCGATGCTGTGCGGAGGCGTTGCAGCAAGCTTTCGGTAATCTCAAGTGCTGATGCGAATCAGTGACGCGCTTGCGACTCAGCGGCCGTTCTTCTCGTTCGAGTTCTTCCCGCCGCGGGACGATGAGGGATCGCGCCGGCTTTTCGCCGCGATTGAAACGCTCCAGCCGCTGAGGCCGGCCTTCGTATCGATCACCTACGGCGCCGGCGGATCAACGCGAGCGCGTACGGTCGCGCTCGCAAAAGAAATTCAACAGCAGATCGGCCTGACGGTCGTCGCGCACGTTACGTGCATCGGTGCCGATCGGGCGGAGCTGCGCGCCCTCTTCGACGACTTAGCTCGGGCCGGCATCGAGAACGTGCTCGCATTGCGCGGCGACCCACCCCCGGACGCCGCCTTCGTACCGACGCCGGGAGGCTTTGGTCACGCCAGCGAGCTCATCGCCATGCTGCGGCGAAACTATGACTTTTGCATTGGTGCTGCGTGTTATCCCGAAAAGCATCCGGAAGCGGCGACTTTGGAAGACGACTTGGCGCATCTCAAGCGTAAAGCGGAAGCGGGCGCCGATTTTCTCGTCTCGCAGCTGTTCTTCGACAACGCCCACTTCTTCGAGTTCGAGCGGCGCGCCCGAGCTGCCGGCATCGAGCTTCCGATCCTCCCCGGATTGATGCCGATAACAAACTTCGCGCAAATCCAGCGTTTCGTTGCGGTGTGCGGCGCGAGCATACCGCCGAAGCTGCGCGTCGAGATGGAGGCGCGCAAGGGCGACGTCAACGCGGTCGAAGATCTCGGCGTCGCGTATGCCTCGATGCAGGCCCTCGGCTTGCTGCAGGCAGGCGCGCCGGGCATCCATTTTTACACGCTGAACCGTTCGCCGGCCACGCGCGCCATCGTTTCGTCACTTTTGGCGGCGAGTGCCTGGCGGGGCGCTTTTCTATCGCCCAGCACCATAACAACTCGGTAATCCTCCCGTAACGGCGTGCCGCTACCGTTGAGGCGTGGACGTCCTTGACGGATTGCTGCACGACGCGCTCGTTACCACCGCGACCATCGCGTTGCCGATGCTGGCGGTCGCAGCGCTCGTCGGCACGGCGGTTGCCGTCGTGCAGGCGGCGACGCAAGTCCAGGAACAGACCCTGACCCTGCTTCCCAAAATTCTTGCCGTCGGCTTGATGATCGCGCTCTTCGGTGAGCCCGCGATGCATCTGCTCGCTGGACTCTTCGATCGCGCGCTGGCAGCGATACCCGCGATCGATGTCGCGTGGTAACCAGCCTCCTCGTCTTCGCGCGCTGCGGCGGTTTCGTCTTTCGCGCTCCGGGGTTCTCGCATCCCAGCGTGCCGTCGCCGCTTCGAGCCGGCTTGGCGATGGCGATCGCCATCGCAATCGCTCCGAGCGCGCCACGAGCGCCGCGCAATGTCGACGGAGCGGCGCTCCTTCTGGCGTTGCTCACCGAATTTTTGCTCGGCAGCGCGATCGGTATGACCGCTTCGCTGATCTACGACGGTGCCTATGCCGGCGGCCGAGTCGTGGACGACTACGTCGGCGTTAAAGCGATCGCGCCGAGTCTACAACTCGTCGCTCCGAGCGGCTTCGGACGCGTTTGGTCGCTCGCGTTCACCGGCGGCTTTTTTCTTTCGGGCGCCTATCGGCTGACGCTCCTTGGTTTCGCGCAGAGTTTTGGGCAGATCCCGCCCGGCACGGCCTTGCATCCAGACGGCTGGGCCAGCTACGCTGCTCGCTTCGCGGCAACGATCGTGCTCGTTGCGCTGCAAGTGGCGGCCCCCGCCGTAGCTTTGGCGTTTGTCGTCCAGATCGCGCTTGGAACGCTGTCGCGCGTCATTCCGCGCTTCGGAAGCTTTACGCTCGCCTTTCCGCTCGCATTTGCGGCCGCACTCGTCGCGACGGCGATTTCCGTACCGTTGGTCGCCGAGCACGCACCCGTGCCGCTCCTCGACGTCCCGAGGCCGTGACCTGAGCGATATCTCCGAGAAGCCCTTTGAGGCGAGTGCATACCGTATCGCCAAGGCGAAACGTGAAGGGAATGTCGCTCGCTCGAGCGAGCTGGCGGCGAACCTCTCCTTCGCGGCGGGCGGCGTGACGCTGGTCGCAATTGCGCCGAGTTTCGCCGTCGCGGCGTGCAACGCGCTTGCCGTCTGGGATCCGTACCGCGGGGCCGCCGGGGTTGCTCTGATTCCGGCGTTCGCACTTCTTCCCATCGGCGCGGCAGCTCTGGCGGGCACGGCCGCCAACCTCTTGCAAAACGGCGGTTTCGGTCAGCTTTCGATCGCGGCGAAACTAGAGCGGCTCAATCCCTTCGAAGGAATTAAACGCATACTTTCGCGTGAAACGCTCGCGCACTCGCTGCGAGCAACGCTTGCGTTTGTGTGTGCCGGCGCCGCAATGGCGCCGTTTATCGCATTGAGCGCCGTAGCGCTGCTCCGCGCATCGACGCCGGCGGAAGTCACGGCGGCGGCCTGGACGGGCGCGCGTGAAGTTGCGGCTTGCGCGTGTGGCGTTGGCTTCTGTTTCGCGATCGCCGAGTATGGAGCAGCGCGAACCGTGTGGCTGCGCAAGCTTCGTATGAGCTTCGAGGAGCGTAAGCGCGAGGCGAAGGAAGAAGAGGGCGATCCCGGTACCCGCGGGCGCCGGCGCGCCTTGCACCGAGCCTTGTTACGCGGTGGAATGCGACGGCTCAAGGATGCGGCCTTCATCGTTGCAAATCCGCAGCACGTCGCGATCGCGCTCGAGTATCGACCTCCGCACGTGCCGGTTCCACGCGTCCTCCTGCGCGCTGCCGATGTGGGCGCAATCCGCATTCGCGCACTTGCGGCAAGTTATCGCATTCCGATCGTCGAGAACGTCGGACTCGCCCGCGCGCTTTATCGCGACGGACGCATCGGCGAACCGATCCCGCACCTTCACTACGTTGCGGTTGCAGAAGTCGTAGCGGCGTTGCTGCGCGCGAACGAGTTGCGGAATTGATGATCGCGCAGAAGCGGGCGGTCTATGCATTTGCGGCGCTCTTGTTGGCAATCGTCGGGATCCTCATCGTTCCGCTGCCGCCGTGGCTGCTCGACCTGCTGCTCGGCATCAACGTGTTCGGCTCCGCCCTCGTGCTGCTGCTCTCGGTGACCGTTGAGGATCCACTCGAATTTTCGGCGTTCGCGCCGGCGCTGCTCGTCGCCACGCTCTTTCGCCTCGCGCTCGACGTTTCGGCAACCAGGCTTATTCTCACCGCGGGCGCGACGCCCGGATCGGTCGGCGCAATCATTCCTGCGTTCGGCGCCTTCGTCGTTCATGGAAACTTGGTCGTCGGGCTGATCGTCTTTTCGATCTTAGTGACGATTCAGTTCGTCGTCATCGCGAGCGGCTCGCAGCGGGTCGCAGAGGTCGCCGCACGGTTCACGCTCGACGCCATGCCGGGAAAGCAGATGGCGATAGATGCCGACGTGCACGCCGGCGTTCTGGATGCCGAGGGGGCGCGGCGCAAACGCGAGGTCGTCCAACGCGAGGCCGACTTTTACGGCGCAATGGACGGCGCTGGAAAGTTCGTCAAGGGTGACGCCATTGCCGCGCTCGTCATCGTTGCCCTGAACTTGACCGGCGGCATTATCGTCGGAATCGCATATCACGGGCTCTCGCCGCTCGAGGCACTCAATACGTTCGCGTTGCTTTCAATCGGTAACGCTCTCGTTACCACGCTTCCGGCATTCCTCATTTCGACTGCGATGGGGATGATGGTAACGCGGGTCGCCTCCGACGGCGCGCTCGGCGCCGATCTTGCGGCGCAGCTCTTCGCACGTCCGGACGCGCTGCGAAGCTCGGGAGCTTTACTGCTCGCGCTCGCGCTGGTCCCGGCGCTGCCGCGACCGCTTTTTCTCATTCTTGGGGCGAGTGCATTTGCCGTCGCACACGCCGCGCAGCGTGAGCGCAGGCGCTCCGAAGCGGCAGCGGTCGAAGCGCGTGAGCGAATCAAGCGCAACGCAATGCGGCGCCCCGAGCTCGCGCTGGGGCTTGTCGGAGTCGATGCAATTTCAATTGAAATCGGCGCAGATCTCGCACGGCTGCTTGCGCAGCCACTTGCCGACGCATTGCTCGACCGAATCGGCGAGGTGCGTCGCGCGCTTGCCGCCGACATCGGCGTCGTGCTGCCGGGAGTGCGCCTGCGCGACGAACTTTCGCGCGACCCGCGCACGTACGGCATTCGCGTAAGAGACCGTTTGGCGGGTGGAGGGCGCCTCGATCTGGAGCGGCTTCTTGCCGTCGCCGACGAAGCGGTGCTCGCCGGCTTCGGGGTTGCGATCGAGCGCGAACCCGTCTACGAATTGCCCGCGGCTTGGATCGACCCGGAGGCGCGCGAGCGTGCGGTCAACGCCGGCGCACTGGTCTTCGATCCAATCTCCGTGCTAGGTTCGCATCTTGCCGAAATCGCGCGCACCCACGCCGCGGAGCTGGTCGGACGTCAAGAGCTTACGTCGCTTCTCGAACATTTGCGATCGACGGTTCCTGCTTTGGTCAAGGAAGTCGGCGGCGATGCGTTGCCGGTCGGCGCGCTGCACCGTGCTTTCACGTTGCTGCTGCGCGAAGGCGCGTGGCCTCGCGATCCGGTCGCTGTGCTCGAGGCGATGCTGGAAGCGAATCCGCATGATCCTCGCGAGCTCGCCGAAGCGGCGCGCCGCGCGATCGTGCCGGATCTCTTGCGCAGACGCGGCGTCGCGCAGCTCGAGCCGGTTATCTTCGAAGCGGAGTTCGAACAAAGGCTCGCCGCGGCATGGTGCCGCTTCGGAAGCGAAGGGCTCGACCCGGCGACGGCGTTGGCCTTGCGAGCGCGCATCGGAAGATACGCCGCCGCCACGCCACGCGATCGCGCGGCAGTCATGTGCACCGCGGCGCTGCGCCCGGCGCTCGCCGATTTCTTGCTACGCTCGGGGATTCGAGTGAGCGTCTATGCCTACGGCGAGCTGCCCAACGAGATCGCGCTCGCGCCGACCGAGGTCATCGCGCAGGAGGAACCGAACGCGCTCGCTTCATGCACCTGAGGACGCTCGATTGGATCATCGTCGTCGTTTCTTTAGGCGTGAGCTTCGTGCCGGCGATCGTGCTGGCGCGCCGAGCCGGTCGCAACATCACCGAGTTCTTTGCCGCGGGGCGTCAGGCGCCGTGGTGGCTGATTGGGATCTCGCTCGTCGCGACGACCTTTTCAACCGATACGCCGAACCTCGTCACCAACTTGGTGCGCGACGGCGGCGTGGCCGAGAATTGGGTTTGGTGGTCCTTCCTGCTGACCGGCATGGCGACGGTCTTTTTTTACGCGCGTCTCTGGCGGCGCTCCAGCGTGCTGACGGATCTCGAGTTCTACGAGCTCCGCTACGCCGGTCGCGCGGCGTCCTTCGTGCGCGGTTTCCGCGCGATCTATCTCGGCCTGTTCTTTAACTGCTGGATTATCGCGACCGTCAACCTCGCGCTGGTGAAGATTGCCGGCGTGCTCTTCGGCTGGCCGCGCTTCGAAACGCTTGCGATCTCGGTCGCCGTTCCGATTATTTTTGCCGCGACGGCCGGCCTCTGGGGCGTCATGGTCACCGACATGATTCAGTTCTGCATCACGATGAGCTCGGCGTTTGCGGCCGCCTACTTCGCGATCCACGCGCCGGGTGTCGGCGGCCTGCACGGTCTCGTCGCGCACTTCGCGAACCACAATTCCGGCGCGCTCGCGATTCTGCCGAACTTCAAGGATTGGCACACGGCGCTCGGCATCTTCGTGATCCCCATGACGGTCTTGTGGTGGTCGGTCTGGTATCCGGGTGCCGAACCCGGCGGCGGCAGCTACGTCGCGCAACGGATGCTGGCCGCGCGAACCGAATCGGATGCACTCTTCGGCACCTTTGCCTTTCAGGCGATGCACTACGCACTGCGGCCCTGGCCTTGGATCGTCGTCGCGCTCGCCTCGACGATCGTCTATCCCACGCTGCACGACATCCACGCGCGTTTTCCGACCGTCGCGCCGGGCCTGATCGGCAACGATATCGCCTATCCGGCGATGCTGGTCTTCCTGCCGTCGGGTTTCGCCGGATTCATGGTCGCCGGCATCTTCGCGGCGTATCGCTCGACCATCGAAACGCATTTGAATTGGGGCACGTCGTATCTCGTGCACGATTTCTACCAGCGCTTCATCCGCCCGGGCTCGAGCCAGCGCGAGTTGATCTTCGCCGGACGTCTCGTCACGGCGTTGCTCATGGTGATCGGCGTGCTCCTCACGCTCGCCCTCGACAACGCGAAGAACGCCTTCAACTTGTTGCTCTCAATTGGAGCCGGCACCGGTTTGATCTACTTGCTGCGCTGGTTCTGGTGGCGCATCAACGCTTGGAGCGAAGTCAGCGCGATGCTCGCGTCGTTCGTCGTTTCGCTGGCGTTCTTCGTTGCCGCCAAGCTCGGGCACGCCGTCGATACGATTACCGTGCTCTTGACGACGATCGGCATCACGACGATCGTGTGGATTACGGTTACCTATCTGACGCCGCCGGTCGAGACGAGCGTGCTCGCCGCGTTCTACGCGAAAGTTCGTCCGGCCGGCCCGGGGTGGGCCCGCATACGCCGGGAATGCGCGCTCCCGCCCTCTCCCGATTCGCTCTCGCTCGCACTCGCGGGTTGGGTGCTCGGGGTGACGTCGATCTATGGCGCACTCTTTGCAGCCGGCGCCTTCGTCTACGGTCGCGCAGGTCAAGGTTTCTTCTGGAGCGTGGTCGCAGCGGCCGCAATCCTCGGGCTGCTCGCAATCGGGCGGCGCCTCTGGAGACCCGCGGCAGGCCCGGCCCCCGTCGAAGGCTAAGGTCCACCGGCTCCATGAACTGGAAAAATCTTAAAGCGCCGTTCAAGGCGCTGATCATTCTCGCAATTTGCGCGATTTCGATCATCTCCGTGGTGCCCATCCAGAAGACGATCCATCTCGGCCTCGACCTTCAGGGCGGCGCGCGGCTCTTGCTGCAGCTCTCTCCCACGGCCGAGGTGCCGACAATCACGGCGCAGATTCAGGCGCAGACGCGCGAAGTGATCGACCGGCGCATCAACGGCTTGGGCGTCGCCGAGCCCTCGATCAGCAACGTCGGAACCGATCGCATCTTGGTCGAGCTTCCGGCCGTGAAGGATCCCGACCAGGCCGAGCAAGTTCTCAAGCAGGTCGCGGTCCTCGAATATAAGATCGTGCCGTTCGACGTGATGCAGAAGGCCGATGCGGCCAATGCCGAGCTCTTGCAGCCGAATGTCGCGCCAAAAGAAAAGGCCGCCGCCGAGCTTTACGTTGCAAAGACCGCATACGAGCAGAGCGGCAACGTCGTCTACTCAGGCAAAGACCTCAAGGCCGCGCAAGCCGGCTACGACCAAGGCGGCCGTCCCGATATTCTCTTCCAAACGAAGGATCCGGGGAGGTTCGGCAAGCTGACGACGGCCAACGTGCAAAAGCCGCTGGGCATCTTTCTCGACCATCGGTACATCTCGGCGCCGATCATTCAGAGCCCGATCTATGACAGCGGCCAGATCACCGGGCAGTTCACTCAAGAACAGACGATCACGCTCGCCAACGAGCTCAACGCCGGCGCGCTACCGGCCAGCATCTCGATCATCGAGAAAGAGACGATTGGACCGACGCTCGGAAAGATCGACCTGATTCAGTCGATGCGCGCGGCGGCGCTCGGGCTTGGCTTGGTCTTGCTCTTCATGGTCGCCGTCTACCGTCTGCCGGGCCTCCTTGCGGACCTCGCGCTAGCGATCTACGTGCTCGTGATGATGGCGATTCTGGCGCTCTCGCACGCGACGCTGACGCTGCCGGGCATCGCTGGCTTCGTCCTCTCGATCGGCATGGCGGTCGACGCCAACGTGCTGATCTTCGAGCGCATCAAAGAGGAGCTTTGGAACGGTAAGACGATGCGCGCCGCGGTCCGCGTCGGATTCCAGCGCGCCTTCTCGGCGGTCTTCGACAGCCACTTCACGACCATCGTCGGCGCAGGCGTGCTCTACATGCTCGGCACCGGCACGGTAAAGGGCTTTGCCTTCACGCTCTTCTGGGGAACCGTGGTCTCGCTCTTCACCGCGGTCTTCATCACGCGTTTCTTCGTCGACACGCTGGTCGACAACGAAATCTTGACCGCGCCCGAGCTCTACGGCGTCAAGCGCGATGAGATCGGCATCTTCGCCAAGTCCCCGGCGGGAGCGTAGCGCGTGCTTTTTCGGCGGCTGAACTGGAATATCGTCGGATGGTTCCGCATCGTTTCGACGATCTCGTATTTGGTTATCGCGCTCGGCCTCGGCTCGATGATCTACCACGGGTTCGCCGGCGGCAACGGTTTCCAGGCGAAGAACATGCTGCGCCTCGGGCTCTCGTTCACCGGCGGGACCGATATCACGGTGCAGTTCACGCAGCCGACGACCATCGATACGGTAAAGCAAGCCCTCGCAGGCCTCGGCATGACCGAAGAGTCCGTCACGACCGCGGGGTCCGACGGCAAAGGCTTCATCATTCAAACCCAAACGGCGTACGCCAACAACTCCGCCCCGGTCTGGAAGGCGCTCAACACGGTCGCCCCCGTCGACCGCGCCGCATCGCAAATTACGTCGGTCGGACCGTCGCTCGGCCGCGAGTATCTGACCAAGGCGATCTGGGCGCTGATCATTGCGCTGGGCATCCAGTTCATCTATATCGCCTTCCGCTTCGGCTGGAACTACATCTTCGGTTTGGTGACGGTGATCGCGCTCGTGCGCGACGCGGCGATGATGATCGGCATCTACGCGCTGGCCGACCGGCGCGCCGACGACGCCTTCCTCGCTGCGGTCTTGACGGTCATCGGCTACTCCGTCATGGATACAATTGTCATCCTCGATCGAATTCGCGAGAATACCAAGCTCATGGCGGGGGCGCCGTACGATCGGATCGTCAACGAGTCGATCAAACAGACGATGACGCGTTCGTTCAACACCCTGGCGACGGTCGTCATCACGCTGGTTGCGCTGCTCGCGCTCGGCGGGGCGAGCCTCAAGAATTTCGCCTTCGCGCTGCTCGTCGGGATTTGCTCGGGCGGTTACCACTCGATTTTCTACTCGGCGCCGCTCGTGTTGGGCTACCGCAAACGCCAGCTCGAGGCTGCAGCGAGACGGCGGCACGCCGGGCTCGCGCCGGATCGCAAAGTGACCGTCCGCGCTCGATCCGACGCTACCGCCTTGCAGAGCCGCAGCGGCGTCGCCCGCGAGGACATCGTCGCGGCGCGGCGCGAACGCCGCCAGAAGGCGAAGGACGCACGCACCGTCGCTCCCTCGCCGCCCACTCGCTATCGCAAGAAGCGCGGCGACGCGGGCAGCGGCATTGCCGTTGAAGAGCCGTACTCCGGCGAAGAGGTGATCGATCCGCTCGACGCGCAGCAAGCCGGCCTGCACGATGCGGCGTTGGAGCAAGGCCACGAGGAAATCGCGCTCAACCTCGACGAGATCCCTTCGACGAGGCCTGTCCTGAGCGGCGCTGAGCTTATCGAAGCGGAGTCGAAGGGCTCAGGACAAGCTGAGCGTCACGAAGAAGAAGCGCACTAGGCCTCAGCGCCTCCGCGTAGCCTGTCCTGAGCCTGTCGAAGGACCTCCGACGCCCTCGGAAGCGGCGTTCGAGGCGGCTTTTCGCGCTTTCGACGAACCGGAGACGGAGATCAAGTCCGCGCCCGAGGACGGTGCAGTCGGCGCGTTTCTCGATCGCGTCTTTGCAAAGAGCCAAGAGTACCTTTCCGATCCGTATTCGACGATTGCCGACGCGTCTCGCTTCCATACCAAGATCGCAGGCGTCTCGTTTGAAGGGCGGCAAGACGTCATCGCCGGCTTGCGCGCGGGAGTGCCGCTCGAGCTGCGCAGAGAGAGCCAAAACCCTCACGATCGCAATGCGATCGCGGTCCACTACGGCAATTTGCAGCTTGGTTTCTTCAACAAACGCCTGGCAGCGCATATCGCGCCGCTTATCGATGGCGGAGCATGCTATCGCGCGCGGATTGCCTCGCTGACGGGTGGACCGCAATACTCGAAGCATCGCGGCGTGAATATCTTGGTGGAGCGAGAAGCGAGCGCGGAAGGCGTGAGCCCCGCGACCCCGCTCGGGCTAAACCTCGTCGAGGGGTTCGCGACGAGCTCCCACCCGGACGCGATCGCGCAGCGCGTGCGATCGGCGCTGATCGGAGCCTCGCAGCTTCACGATGCACAGCGCGCCGTGCTCGAGCGCGTCAACGCGGGGAAGAATACGCTCGCGGTGCTCGGTACCGGGCGAGGCAAGTCGTTCTGCTTTCAGTTTGCCGCGGCGCTGCGCGCCTTTGCGGGCGCGGGAAAGACGCTGGTCGTCTATCCGCTGCGGGCGCTTGCCAACGACCAATACGAGGCGTTGCGGCGCACCCTCGACCCGCTGGGGCTACGCTGCTTTCGCGCGAACGGGTCGATCGATAACCAAGAACGCGACGAGCTCTTCGCGGCGCTGCGCGAAGGGACGTGGGACATCGTGCTGGCAACCCCCGAATTCCTCGAGTTTCATCGGGACGCGTTGCGTGGCCGCAGTACGCCTGCCTTCGCGGTCGTGGATGAAGCCCATCACCTCCACGAATCGCGTCATCGCCCTGCCTACGCGCGCTTGCCGGCGACGCTCGCGGCGCTGCGCAACCCACAGGTGCTAGCGCTGACGGCAACTGCCGGCGACGAAGCGTTTGCGCGCATCGTCGAGGATTTACGGATCGACGCATGGGTCATCGATCCGACCGTGCGCGAAAACCTGCACGTCGTCGATGCACGCGAAGTCCGCGATAAGAACGGGTATCTGACGCAGGTCTTCGGCGGCGGACCGAGCGCCACTCGCGAGAGAGGGATCGTTTACTGCAACTCGCGCACCGAAGTCACGGCGATTGCGCGCCGGTTGCGCCGCGAGCTCGGCAACGAGGTAACGTTCTACCACGGCAAGATGCCCAATGCCGAACGCCTCGAGGTCGAGCGCTTCTTTCGTGAGGGACGGTTGCGGGTGGTGATCGCAACCTCCGCATTCGGCGAGGGCATCGATCTCCCCGACGTTGCTCACGTCGTGCTCTACCATCTCAACTTCGATTTCGGCGAATTCAATCAACAGGCCGGGCGAGCCGGCCGCGACGGCGCTCCCGCGAGCATCCATTTGCTCTATGGGCAGAAGGATCGGTCGCTCAACGAGTATCTGATCGATCTCGATGCGCCGCCGCTTCCGGTGCTGCGCGACATCTATCGCGGGATGAAGGCGCTCGCTCGGGGCGGCCCTTCGACAGGCTCGGGACAAGCTGTGGTGCATGGCAGCGATTCGGATCTCGCCGGAACTCTCGGGATCGAACGAGTGCGCGACCGAACGATTGCCGCCGCGCTGCGCATCTTTGCTGATTCGAATCTCGTCGAAATCGGCGAAGACGACGAGGGACGGTGCGTGCGCTTCTTGCCGGTGAGCGGACGAATCGAGATGGAACGCAACGAGCGGTACGCGGAAGGCGAAGCGACGCGCGAGGCGTTCGGCCGTTTTTCCGAGCTCGCGCTCGCCGCCCCGGCCGCAACGCTCGAGCGCATCATCAACCGGCCGATCTATCCCTCGGGCGTGGCGCTGCGCCGGTAGTCGACGTTGACCGACAAGCTTTTTTATGGGGTCGCTGCGCTCGTGCTCGCGACCGTGGCACTGCTGCAAGTGACGTCCGTGCTCCAAGAGGCACAGACGTGGGACGAAGCCGTCTACATCTCCGCCGGATACTCGTATTGGAAGACCGGCGATTTCCGATTGAATCCCGAACACCCGCCGTTGGCAAAGCTCTTAGTGGCGGCGCCCCTGCTGGCGTTGCCCGTGTACCTGCCGCTCGTCGATCCCGCCTGGCACAAGGCCGATCAATACGCGTTTGGCGCACGGTTCCTGTACGGCAATCGCGTTGCTCCCGATACGATGCTCTTTGTTTGCCGTAGCGTCACGATCGCGGCAACGATCCTGTTTGGGCTGGCCGTTGCGTTGTGGACGAAGCGTCGTGCCGGCCCGCTCGCCGCGATCGTCGCGCTGACGCTCTTCGCGTTCGATCCGAATATCCTCGCGCACGGGCGCTATGCGACAAACGACTTCTATCTGGCGTTTTTTTTCTTTGTCGCGGTGGTTTTGTGGAACCGCGCCCTACGGCGCGCAAGCCTCGCCGAGTATGCGCTCGCCGGTTGCGCGATTGGGCTAGCGGTCTGCACCAAGCTCTCGGGGGTTCTCGTGATCCCCGTCGCCGTGCTGCTCTGCTTTGCGCGCCGCCCGAGCGCGAAGTCGCTAGCGCGCGGCGTCGTCGTCGCGCTCCTAACCGCCGTCGCGGTAATGACGCTGCTCTATCATGGAGAGCTGTATCATTATCGCGACGTTATCCGGGCCTCGCTGGAACACGCACGCGGGGGGCAGCTGGCGTATCTCTTCGGCTCGACGTTTCGGCACGGACGTTGGTATTTCTACCCGGCGGTCGCCGCCGTAAAGACGCCGCTGGGCGTGCTTCTCCTGATCGCCGTCACCATCGCGGGATTGTTGCGCCGCAGGCGCCTTGCGCCCGACTCGGACGTGGTGCTCGTCGCGGCGGCAGTCTATGCTGCGGCATGCCTGGCGTCGCCCGTTGACCTAGGCATGCGAATATTGCTGCCGATCTATCCTCTCGTCTATGTTTTCCTAGCGCTCAACCTGCCGCTTCCGCAATGGCGATGGCTCGTGGGCGCGTGCCTGGCGATTGCCGTTGCCGAATCCGCGATGATCTATCCGAACTACCTGGCGTTCTTTAACCTCGTCTCCGGAGGCCCGGCACGGGGACCACGATATTTGCTCGACTCGAACATCGATTGGGGGCAGGATACCAAGAGGCTCAAGGCTTTCTTGCAGGCGCACGATATTCGAGGGGCCTGTACGGCGTACTTTGGAATGGCGTATCCATTCTACTACGGCATCGTTCAATTGCCGTGGGCGGGTTACGTCAACCCCGGCAACCGAAAGAAGCTCAACTGCGTGGTCGCCGTCAGCGTTACGTGGCTCTATGGGGGGCCGGCGATCGCGGGAAATACGTGGGGCTGGTTGCGTTCGCAAACCCCCGACGCGAGGATTGGTTATTCGATCTACCTCTACGATTTTCGGAAACCAATCACGCGATAACTCGTGTCATTGCGGCTTCGTCGACGTTGCGATAGAAAGCGTTGTCGGTCTCGGTGACACCGGCCGAAGCCCAAGGATCGATCTGGCGGCGCGTCGTCGGCAGATGAACCGTCGGCCCGATGGCATCCGAGTAATCGGCGCCCCCGAAGGGCTTGAAGTTGCCGCTCTCGCGATGGGCAAGCACGAGGTCGCGTACCGCCGACGCTGCTGCGCCTGCGTCGTTGCGCAGCGCGGCCGCTAAGCGTCCGTCGCTCGCAAGCGTCTCGTAAAAAGCGATCGCCGGGCGATCGGCCCGCCATGGCATGTCCTTGGTGGACTCGGGGAAGCGCACCATTCCGTCGATCGCGCGGGCGTCTTCACGCACCAGGCTGTGGACGCCGGGGTTGCTAGCTTGCGTGGCAACGTCGTCGTTGAGACGTTTGATCGATGCTTCGGCTCGCCGAATTTTTGCTGGATCGAGGTCGAGGACGTCGAACGCGGCGGCCGGTCCGAAGCCCCCGAAATCGCCGGCGTCGTACTTCGTGCGCATGACGTCGCCGGTGATCGCCTTTGCCATCGCCGCGGGATCGTTCTCGTGCGATGCGATCGCGCGAGCGACGTCGCTGGGAACGCCGGGCGCGAGCATCGTTTCGGGACTCGCTGCGAGATAGCGCACGCCCGCGTGCGACAACGCATCGGCAAACCCCATCGTGTCCATCAGGCATTGATTGGCGACCACTCCGTCTACTCCGCGGCCCGCGTCTTCGGGATGCTCCTTCGCGTGCAGCGCGACGCCGTCGGCGATTGCTCTGGCTATGTCGGGCATCGTCATGACGCTGCCGTCACCGGTTTCGAGGCCGCCGCCATCACCGCCGCCGTGATCGACGAGATCGACCCAGGTCTGAGTCGCGCCGCTCGCCTCTGCGTTGTCGAGCGTCCGCGCGACAAAATCCGCCAGGTTCGTTTCGTCGCTCATATCGTCGGCTTTGCCGACGCGTGCGCCCACGACGTCGCCGTCGGCGATTGTATACTTGTCGGTGTGAAGTCCGCGCGTCGCGGCATCCTGAGCGCCTCTCGGGACGCCGTCGGATCGCAGCGTCGTCGTGTCCTCCACGGTGAACTCGATGCTCGCATCACGGGCGCTCGTGCGCAGCGCTTGCGAGAGCGTCGATTCCTGGATCGCATCGAGATTATTGTCTCCGTCGCGGTAGATACCGAACTCGAGCGACCGGCGTGACGGGGCGGACGTAACGTTCTGCAGCATGAGACCTCCTGACGTAGTGAGCCGGGGCTCTACTGCGACGATGGCCGGAGGCGACTAGGCCGCTACGAAACGCGTATGCGGCGCTTCGCGCACTTGCTAGGATCAATTCCGAGCTTGCAACATGAAATGATGACTCGAACAAGCGTTCGGAATGTAGCGGTGCTTTTACGGGAAAAGTACGGGCTCGTGACGCTGGATCACGATGTTGTCGTCCTGGGCGCCGGCTTAGCAGGCATGCGCGCGGCCCTCGAGGCGGCGCGTGCCGGTGCCGATGTGGCGATCGTCACGAAAGTGCACCCGATTCGCAGCCACTCCAGCGCCGCACAGGGCGGGATCAACGCCGCGATTGGAGAGGGCGACACCTGGGAGTCGCACGCGTTCGATACCGTGAAAGGCAGCGATTATCTCGCCGATCAAGACGCGGTCGAGGCGATGTGCCGGGAAGCCCCCGGCGACATCATCGAGTTCGAACACATGGGCGTGATTTTCTACCGAGGCCCCGATGGAAGGCTCGGGACGCGGGCATTTGGAGGCGCCTCGCAAGCGCGAACCTACTTCGTCGGCGACATCACGGGCCAGGCCTTGCTCGTGACGCTCTACGATCAAATCCTCAAAGCCGGCGTCAAGGTTTACGAAGAATGGTTTTCGACCGCGCTGTACATGGAAAACGGCGCGTGCCGCGGCCTCGTCGCGCTGGAAATGGTGACCGGCGAGCTGCATCTGTTGCGCGCCAAAGCCGTCATCGTCGGCGCGGGCGGTCTGGGGAGGCTCTACGAGCCGAGTACGAACGCGCTAATTTGTACCGGCGACGGCTATGCGCTGGCCTATCGTGCCGGCGCGCCGCTGATGGACATGGAGATGGTGCAATACCATCCTACGACGCTGGCCGGCAGCGGGTTCTTGATGACCGAAGCCGCGCGCGGCGAAGGCGCCTATCTGCTCAACTCCGAGGCCGAGCGCTTCATGAAGCGTTACGCGCCCAACAAAATGGAACTCGCCGCTCGCGACGTCACGTCGCGCGCCGAGGCAACGGAGATCGCGCAAGGACGCGGCATCGACGGCAACGTTTTGCTCGATTTGCGCCACCTGGGCGCCGACGTCATCCTGCGTAAGCTGCCGCAGATCCATGAAATGGCTTTGGATTATCTCGGCATCGACATGATTAAGGAACCCGTCCCGGTTCGTCCCGGCATGCACTATCAGATGGGTGGAATTAAGACCGACGTCGATGGTGCGACTCCGGTGCCGGGCTTATACGCGGCGGGCGAAGTTGCGTGCGTGAGCGTTCACGGCGGAAATCGCCTGGGCGCAAACTCTCTGCTCGATACGATTGTGTTCGGTCGCCGTTCGGGCACGGCCGCCGCGGGATACGCAAAGAGCAAGCCGGCGAGCACCGGCGGCGAGGATCTGTTGGGCAGCGAGCAAGAGCGTTTGCGCGAGCTCCTTGGCCGGCCGTACACCGGCGAGACGAATGCCGGCCTGCGGCTCGAGCTGGCGACGATGATGGATAAGCTCGTCGGTCTCTATCGCGACGACGGCGGTTTGCGCCAGGCTCTCGACGAGCTCCAAGGCTTCAAGAAGCGATACCAGTCGATTGCGGTCGGCGACAAGGGCCGCGTCTTCAATCAGGCCTTGACGTTTGCTCTCGAGCTGGGCTATATGCTCGATTGCGGCGAGGCAATCATCCGCAGTGCAATCGTACGCACGGAGAGCCGCGGTGCGCATACCCGTACCGATTTTCCGGAGCGCAACGATCGGGAATGGCTCAAGCACATCTTATTGGCGCACCGCGCCGAAGGTGAGCCCGAACTCTCGTATCTCCCCGTTACCATCACTCAATGGAAGCCCGAGGTGCGTACGTACTAATGCAGTTTACGATCGAAGTCGGGCGATATAACCCCGAAGGAACGTACCCCGAGAACGCGGTGCCCGGCAAACCGTTCCCGGCGCCATGGGATCGTTCGCCGGTGCGGCGCTATCAAAGGTTCACCGTCGATCTGCCGGAGCACGCCGTTGTCCTCGACGCGCTCATCGCCATTCGCGAATATCAGGATCAGTCGTTGGCGGTGCGCTGCGCGTGCCGCAGCGCAATCTGCGGATCGTGCGCGATGTGGATCAACGGGCACGCGCGTCTGGCCTGCAAGAGCAAGCTCTCCGAGTTCACGCAGGACGGCAAGACCACGGTCGAGTCGCCGCCGTCGATGCCGATCATTCGCGATTTGGTCTGCGACATGACGCCGTTTTGGGAGAAGCACCTGGCCGTGAAGCCCTGGCTGCAGAACAAGCAGCCGATTCCGCCTGCGGATGAAGAGTACCGTGTGCCTAACGCATCCATGGAGGAACTGATTCAGGAAGTGAGCTGCATCAGCTGCGGCGCGTGCTTGATGGATTGCGAGTCGTTCGCGGTCAATCCGGACTTTTTAGGGCCGCAGGCCCTGGCGCAGGCCTATCGCTATGCCGGCGATCCGCGCGATGCCGAGACGAAGGAGCGTTTAGGGGAGTACAGCAAGCCCGGCGGCATATGGGATTGCACGCACTGCTACGAATGCGTGACGCAATGCCCGAAAGGCGTCGCGCCGCTCGAGCAGATCTTAAAGCTTCGCCGGATGGCCGTGGACGCCGGTTTCACGAACAATCCCGGCACGCGTCACGCCGATGCATTCGCAGAATCGGTCAGAGATAGCGGGCGCCTCAACGAGCTGACGCTCATGCCCAAGTCGGTCGGATTCTTCAACGTCGTCGAACAAATCAAGACGCTGCCCAGCGCTTTCAATCTGGTGCGCGCCGGCAAGCTTCCGCCGCTCATTCACAAAAAAATACCCGGTATCAATCGCATCAAGGCAATTTTTGAACGTGTCGGAGGACGGTTTAAGTGAAGGTTGCGTTCTACCCCGGCTGCGTCTCGAAAGGCGCCTGTCCCGAACTCTACGTTTCGGCCAAGCTCATCGCCGAGCCGCTGGGGCTGCAGCTTGAAGAGTTGACCCAAGCTCCTTGCACGGGCGCGGGCGTTCTGAGCGAACAGAACCCGGAGCTCGCCGACGCGCTCAACGGTCTGACGCTTGCAATGGCCGAATCAGAAGGCGCGGATCTGATGACGATCTGCAGCACGTGTCAGGGCGTTCTTTCCGACCACAACTACCACCTCAAAGGAGATAAAGGGCGCATGGAGCGCGCCAACGCGACCATCGCCGATCAAGGCTTCCGCTATGGAGGCACGACGAAAGTAAAGCATTTGCTCTGGATGCTTTTCGAAGACATCGGAATCGATCGCGTGGCTGCGGCGATCAAACGCAAGCTCACCGGCTTGAAAGTCGCGCCGTTCTACGGATGCTACATTTTGCGGCCAGTTGAGTCGCTTGGTTTACGCGAACGGCCCGAACGCAAGACCTACCTCGAACGGCTGATCGCGCTGCTGGGGGCCGAACCGGTCGAGTATCGCGGCGCGACGAAGTGCTGCGGCTTTCCGATGCTCACGTTCAATCGCGACAAGGCGCTCGCAATGGGCGGCAATCACATCGTCGAAGCAAAAGAGAAGGGTGCCGATCTGCTGGTGACGCCATGTCCGCTCTGCCATCTCAACCTTGACGGACAGCAGCCCGACGCGGCGCGCGTCCTCAAGAAAGACATTGGGGTGCCGATCTTTCACCTGCCGCAACTCTTGGGTTTGGCATTCGGGTACGAGCCGTCGCAACTGCGCCTCGACCATCACGTCGTCTCCACAAAGGGTGCGCTCGAAAAAGTCGAGCTGAAAGTATAGCGGCGACGCGCCTTAGGCCGGCGGTGTCGCCGTAGGGCAGTCGCGCAACAGCGTCATACCATCGGGCGTGCTGCGCTCCATCACGTATTTAACAAGCGGCGGCTCTCCGGCGACCTTCTCGGCCGGCGGCGATTGAAAGCGCATGGGGAAGCTGGGATCTCGTGCGTTGCGATCCGACCACGGGTTTGCGGCTTCGCTCGCATAGTACCACGGATAGTCGAGGATCATTGACTGCGTCGAGCCGCCGGCAAAGTGGACCGACATGCGGACGTCGACCCAGAACCCTCCGGTGCGGGAGTCGAACTGCGAGCCGTGCGGGTCGGAGAAGGTGACGAAGCCGCACGGTTCGTCGCCGCTTACGATATCGTTGCCGTTGCCTTGTGTGCCCGAACCGCTGCCGGTGCCGGCGGCCGTGCCGTTGCCCGCGAGCAGGGCGGCGGAACCCGCGTGACCGTTTGCGAGCTCCCAGACTGGCCTCGAGTTCGAAAGTCGAGTCGCCTCCGGCGCAGCGGGAGCTGCCGTCCGGTGACTTGCCGCTGGGGTCCCCGAACCTCTCTCCGTGCGCGCGATTGCGCGCGGATGTATCGCGGCTGCGTGGCGCGGCATGGCGAAAAAGCGTGGTGGCGGGGGGGCCGGTGACGGTGTGGGGCGCAGCGTCACGCGCAGGATTCGCGCGCGCGTTACGATCTCGGCGCGAGGCGGCGCTTCCGCCGCGCTGCGGGGAACGATTCCGGCTGCGATCTCGTGCAGCGCGATAGAGAGCGCGAAGGCGACTGCTAACCGGCGCCCGCTCGAGTTTCCAAAGAAAACGCCGAGCCGTTCGCGTGAGAAAGGCTCGGCGTTAGTGAGGCGACTCCTACCCAGGGTTGCTGCTGTATGTCTGGACGTACCACTGCTTGAATTGGTCGTACGTCGGATAGTAGCCGTATTTGTGATAGAACCAGTCGCGGTATGCATCTTGCCGGCGCGTCACTTCTTGTTCTTCCGCGCGTTTCGCGCGGACCTTGTGGTTGTAGTTGACGACCAGCGGAACCGAGGCTGCTGCGGCGGCGCTCACGAGAATGATGGTGTTGGTGCTTCCTCCGCCATCGGCGAGAGCGGGGGCTGCGAGACTTGCGGCAAGCGCTGCCGTGAGCGCGGCAGCCAGGGCTTGCGGTTGCTTCATGTTCGGTCCTTTCTGCAGGCCATCCGACCCCCCGGCTCCAACCGGACCCTCGTGGAGATCGAAGCCTTTATTCGAGCAATCCCGGATTTCCCGATTCCCGGGATCCTTTTCCGTGACATTACCCCGTTGTTAAAAGATAAGCAAGGCTTTCGCCGCGCGATCGACCTTTTTGTCGAGCGATTCAGCGGCCGCGGGATCGAGCACGTGGTCGGCATTGAGTCGCGCGGTTACATTTTCGGCGCACCGATCGCGTATGCGATTGGAGCCGGCTTCATTCCGGTACGCAAGCCCGGGAAATTGCCCCACGAGAAATTGAGCGAAGAGTACGCGCTCGAATACGGCACCAACTCGTTGGAGATCCACGCCGACGCGATTAGCCGCGGCGAGCGCGTCTTGGTCGTCGACGATCTGCTTGCGACCGGCGGCACGGCGGCCGCTACGGGGCGCCTTCTCGCGCGCCTCGGAGCCGACGTCGAGGCCTTTGCGTTCTTGGTCGAACTCACGGAGCTTCGCGGGCGAGCGAAGCTGGGCGACGCCGAGGTCGTTGCGTTCGTTGCGTACTGAACTCTCCACGAAGCTTGCCGCCGTGCTGGTCGGCATCGCCGTTCCGGTGCTGCTCGTCGCGGCGCCGAGCCCAGCTCGACCGCATGCGACGCCGAGCCCATCCCCCTCGCCGGTCGCGGATCCCGCAATCACGACGATTGCTCGCCACCAGTTTGTGCAATGGCAAGCCGGGGTGGTCACCAAGAGCCTTTACGCAATCCAAACGCAGTCGCAGCTCACCGACGCAAAGATCGCGGATACGTCCCACGCGTTGGGAGAGCTCGGCGCGCTGAACGATATGGTTTACGTGGGACGCTGGCTCAATCCGAACTTCCCGGACCGCCACGGCTACATCTACCAGATGCGCTGCGCTTCCGGCAACGTCTACCTGTGGCTGGCAATCGATGCCGACGGCAAAATCGCGACGATCTTCTTCAAGAACCGGCTTGACGTCGAGAACGTGACGCCCGCGCCGTCGGGGAGTCCCGGCACGCTGCGGCTGTTATAATAGCGGGATAGCTATGACCATCGCCGAGCTGATAGAGCGAGTCCGACGTTACGAGCCGAGTGCCGACGCGGAGCGGTTGATGCGCGTCTACGAGCTCGCCGTTGCCGCTCATCAAGGCCAGCGCCGGGCCTCGGGCGAGTCATACGTCGAACACCCATTGGCCGTCGCCGGAATCCTGGCCGAGCTCGAGGTCGACCACCAAACCATAGCGGCGGCGTTGCTGCACGACGTCGTCGAAGACACGTCCGTTACCAGCGAGCAGGTGACCGAGCAGTTCGGGGAGGAGGTCGCGCGCTTGGTCGACGGCGTGACCAAGCTCACGCGAATTCCCTACCAATCGCAGGAAGACGCGCAAGTCGAGAACCTGCGCAAAATGTTCTTAGCGATGGCGAAAGACATTCGCGTCATCATCATCAAGCTTGCCGATCGGCTTCACAACATGCGGACGCTCGCGAGCCTCCCCGCCCCAAAGCAACAGGCGATCGCGCGCGAGACGCTGGATATCTACGCCCCAATTGCGCACCGCCTCGGTATCTGGAAGATCAAGTGGGAAATCGAAGACGAGTGCCTGCGCTACCTCGATCCCCCCTCGTACCTCGACATCGTCGAGCGAGTAGCGAAGACGCGCCGCGAACGTGAGGCCGACGTCGAAAAGGCGATCGCGCGCTTGCGCGATGAGTTCAAAGAGCTGAAGGTCAACGCCGAGATCCAGGGCCGCCCGAAGCACTTCTACTCCATTTACTCCAAGATCAGTAAAGGGCGCGATTTTTCGACCATTTACGACCTGACCGCGATCCGCATCATCGTCGACAGCGTCAAGGATTGCTACGCGGCGCTGGGCGCCGTCCACGCGATGTGGACGCCTCTGCCCGGACGCTTCAAAGATTACATCGCGATGCCCAAGCCCAATATGTACCAGTCGCTCCACACGACCGTGGTCGGGCCTAGCGGCGATCCGCTCGAGATCCAGATTCGCACGTGGGAGATGCATCGGACCGGCGAATACGGCATCGCCGCTCACTGGCGGTATAAAGAAGGCGGTAAGGCCGACCAGTACGAGAACAAACTCTCCTGGCTGCGCGCCCTCCTCGAGTGGCAGAAGGACATGCGCGACTCGCGTGTCTTCATGGAAAACCTCAAGCTCGACCTCTTCGACTCGCAGGTCTTCGTCTTTTCGCCGCGCGGCGACGTCTACTCGGTCCCCGCCGGCGGTACGCCGCTGGATTTTGCGTATCAGGTCCACACCGACGTCGGCAATCACTGCGTCGGTGCCAAGATCAACGGGCGCATCGTTCCGCTCGACTACGCGATGCAAAACGGCGACATTTGCGAAATTTTAGTCAATAAGTCGAGCGGACGGCCGTCGCTCGACTGGCTATCGATCGTGAAGACGTCGAGCGCGAAGCATAAGATCAAGCAGTGGTTCCGCAAAGAACGCCGCGAGGAGAACGTGCTGGCCGGGCAGGAGGCGCTCGAACAGGAACTGGCGCGCGCGGGCGTACGCACCGACATCGCGCGCGGGGCGCTGCTCGAGCGGATCGCATCGCGCTTGAACTACGCGACCCCGACCGATCTCTATGCGGCAATCGGATTCGGCGACGCATCGGCGCAGGCCGTCTCGAATCGGATTCGCGACGAAGTCAAGCACGATAACGTCGTCGATCTCACGAAGATCGGACGCAAGCCGGTATTGCGTAAGAGTCCGCGACGGAGCAGCGGCGTCCGCATCGCCGGCGTCGACGACGTGCTCGTCCGTCTCTCGAAGTGTTGCTCGCCCGTGCCGGGCGATCCGATCATCGGCTATGTCACCATCGGCCGCGGCGTAAGCGTCCACCGCGCCGATTGCCCGAACGTGGCCTATATGAACGCGACGCCCGAGCGCATTCTTCAGGCGCAGTGGCTCGGCGATGCCGGCCTTACGCATTGCGTCGACATCGAAGTCGAAGCCGACGATCGTTCGCAGTTGCTCCAGGATATTATGGGGGTCTTTGCCGGGCTCAAGACGCAGGTCAGCTCGGTGAACGCGCGCGTGCGTAAAGACGGCGTAGCGGTTGCGAGCCTGACGGTGCAGATTCGCGACCTCGACCATCTTCACAAGTTGCTTACCAAGATCGAAACGCTCAAGAACGTGCGCCGCGTCTACCGCGTTACGAAGCGCGAGCGCACGGCGCTTTAGGAGGCGTGTCGAACGCCCACTTCGTCGTTCCGGCGATAGCCGCGTTTGCGGCTGGCGCGATGAATAGCGTCGCAGGAGGCGGGAGCTTCCTTTCGTTTCCGGCGCTGCTCTTTGCGGGCGTGCCCGCGATTTCGGCCAACGCGACGAACAACGCGGCGATGTGGTTCGGCACGATTGGAAGCGTGCGCGGTTACCACGAAGAAGTCGCTGCGCATCGGGCGCTCTTGCTGCCGGTCGTCTGCGCAAGCGTCGTTGGTGCGCTGATCGGCGCGTGCCTGCTCCTCGTAACGCCGCAAGGGCTCTTCGAACGCTTGATTCCGTGGCTGCTGCTCTTCGCGACGCTCACCTTCGCGGCCAGCCCGTTGCGCACGCGGCTTACGAGCGCGCAGCCACGCCACGCCGTGTGGCAAATCGCGCTGCAATTTGCCGTCGCAATCTACGGCGGATATTTCGGTGCTGGCATGGGAATCTTGATGCTGGCAATTCTTGCTTTTTCCGGTCTGCCGAGTTTCAACGCCCAAAACGCGATTAAAAACGTGCTGGCCGTTGCGATCAATGGGGTCGCGCTCGTACCTTTCGTCCTCGCGCGCATCGTCGATTGGCGTTTCGCGTTGCCGATGGCGTTGCTCGCGCTTCTGGGGGGTTACTTCGGCGCCCGCTTTTTTCGGCGAGTGCCCCAGCCGCTCTCTCGCGCACTCGTCGTCGCAATCGGTACTGCGATGACTATAGTATTTTTTGCGCGAACTCATCCTTGAAAGGTGACGCCGGTTGCTTGTTTGTGCAGGGTGAGCAACGGGGCGATTCGAAAAGGCCGCCGACAGAATAAATCCCCAACAACGCCCAAGAGCTATAGCAATGAGGTTTACAATGTCCCATACCAATCGCGTCGGGCTTTTGTTAGTCGGAGCACTTCTGACGGCAGCGGCGTGCAGCGCCAACGGTACGGTTCCGTCAAGCCCGGCGGGGCAAGCGGTGTCGCAGGTCTCCGGCTCGGATGCCAACGTCGCGCCGTCAACCGACGATACGTCAATACTCAAGAAGCTGACGAAAGACGTCGTGATCGGCTCGACGATCGATCCGACCAATGGCGATATGGCGGGCCATGCGATTTCCGTCGTTAAAGCTAACTACGGTCTCAAGAAGGGACAGCTCGTCGTCTGTAACTTCGAAAACAAGGCGGGCAAGGCGGGCACCGGAACGACGATCGACATCTTCGAACCTGAGCCGGGCGCGAGCCCGTCGACGTTCGCGCAGAGCAGCAAAATCGAAGGCTGCGCCGCCGACGCCGTCAGTACCGGTGATAGCGTCTACGGCGAAGGGCTCAGCAGCGGCGAGGTTGCGTCGTTCGATCAAAAAGGAAAGCTGCAGAAAACCTACGGCGCTCCGTTCATGGCGCCGTTCTCGAATGCCGACGCGTCCAACCCGGGCTTGTACGCCGGCGAGTACATCTTTTCGAGCGACGCGCAGACCGGGTCGATCGTAGACTTTGGCATCACCCGCTATAGCAACAAAAAACGCATTGAGGTCGCGACGGGCTTTGCCGTAAACAACAAAACGGGATGGAGCACGCTCGGACCCTCGGGCGTGCAATACGAAGCGAACGGCCCCGCCAAAGACACGCTCTATATTGCCGACGGGGTCGACAATACGGTCGTCGCCTTCACGCACGCCAGCGAGCTGCTCGTGAAGGACGAGATCGTCGTTCAGCCCGGCGGAAAAACGTTCAAGTGCAAGTATCCGAAGTCGACCTGCGGGGAGCTCATTTACAGCGGCAAGCCGCTCGACGCCCCGGTGGCGATGACGCTGCTACCCAACGGCAACCTTATCGTGGCCAACTCGCAGGGCGGCAATACGCTCGTCGAGTTGACGCCCGCCGGAAAAATTCTCGACACGAAGGTCGTTGACAAGAGCAAGACGGCCGGAATTTTTGGGCTCGTGGCGACCGGTACGACCGATAGCAACACCGCGCTCTTCTTTACCGACGCGAACTCTAACAATCTTCAGGAGCTCGAGCAGTAGGAGAGCGGCGTCGTACGGCCTACAAGTCGTCGTCGATCGGCGAATATGAGGGTGTGCGGTGCATAAAATAGGAGCGATCGAGTCTCGACGGGATGTATTGGAAGCGAATCGGAGGCTGCGAGTAGTCGAAGCAGTCGATGATGCTGGTCGCGCGCTGGTCGCTCGTCCCGAGCGATCCGAGATTCCAGTTATCCTCGACGTACTTGAGAATGCTGCCAAACTCGTAATACGTCGGCGAGATGTAGCCCCGCTTGGCGTACGGCGAGACGACGATCGCCGGTACCCGCGCGCCTAATCCGCCGTACCCAAACTTGCGTGGAGAGAGCTGCCCGAGGTTGTCGTAGAAACCGCCCCAGTCGTCCCAAACGATAACGATCGCGGTAGACTGCCAGTACGCGCTCGCCCCGATCGCGTTGACGACCGTTGCGACCCACTCCGGTCCAGTGTCTTGGTCTTGCCCGGGGTGATCGGAGTCGTCCAAGTCGGGTATCAACCAGGAAACGGCCGGGAGGGCTCCGCTCGAGATGTCCCCGAGGATCTTTGTTTGGGGCGTTATGACGTTCGTATTCCATTCCGAGCCGTAACGAACCGGAGCGATCACGTCGAACGCGCTCATCAGCTTGCCCATCGTGCTGTCGACGGGCGGCACGTAGTACTTCCACGATACAGATTTAGCGTCGAGCAGATCTCGCAAAGTGAGATAGCTCGATTTAAAATTTTGCGAGCACGGTCGCGGCCCTGACTTGCTTAAGTACCTGTCGTCCTGCGTGATAAGATGCGTTAACGTACCCGGCGGCGCATCGCATCCCCACCTGCAGCCCTTTCCCGAGCATGACGGCAGATCGATCATCGCCCTGCCTGGTGCGACGATCGTGCCGCCCCTGATAAGGTCTTGGTGCGCCGTAAAACTGCTGCTTCCCTGAGTCGTGAACATGTGCTCGGCAAGCGTATACTGCTGCGCCAGGGTCCAATATGGTCGTATCTGATTCGGATCCGTGTACTGGTACGGATACAAGCATTCGGGTAGGCCGTTTCTGAAGCGAATCTTGTCAAAGGCATCCATCTTCCCATCGTCGTGCGCGATGCGGTATGCGGCGTAGCCGTGATCTAAATCCTTAGACAAGACGAGTGGGGCTTTTACCAAAGGAAGAACTTGCTTATGAGTGATCGGCGGCACGCAACGGTCGTTCGGTACGGCCTTCCCGGTCGTCGTGCCATCCGCTCCGGGGTAGGTGGCGAAGAAATCGTTGAACGTACGATTTTCTTGGATGATGATGACGACGTGCTGTATCGGGCTCGGGCTCGGAGAGCCGCTCGGCGAGCTGCTCGGTGAACTGCCGACCGATTCCGATCGGAGAACCCCCGAAAGGGGTGCCGGGGACGTGCCGGCGCCATTGCAGTTTGCGAGCAGCATGACGACCGAACAAAGCCCTAAAAAGTAAAGGCCTAAAACTCTCATCGGTCGTGCCTTCTCCAAGCCGGGAGCATCGAGCCGTCCTATTCCGTGTCGAGCGGCTGGTTATCCGGCGGCTCGTGGATAAAGTGTGAGATCGGATATTTCGAAGGAATCAGCGAGAATTTGCGCGGTCTTTGCGTAAAGTCGAATGCGTTGTCGAGACTCTTCGCACGCGCGTCGGTATAGCCATCCGAGGTCGATCCGATGCTCCCTGCCGGAAGGCCGTTGACCTCCTCGATGAACCTCAGGATGCTGCCGTACTCGTATTTTGTGTGATCGACGACGCCGTGCTTGGCATACGGCGAGATGATCAGACAGGGAACGCGCATGCCCAGGCCGCGATAATCGAGCTGCGGCGGCTCGAGCGTTGTCGTAGAAGCCGCCCCAGTCGTCCCAGACCACGATGATCGCGCTCTTCGACCAGTACGAGCTCGTGCCGATCGCGTTCACTATCGAAGCCACCCACGAGGGTCCCTTGTCGCCACGGTATGCCGGATGATCCGAATCGGGCCTGGTCGGCGTGACCCAGCTCACCGATGCGAGTTGTCCGGAGGATGCGTCGGTCAGGAATTTCGTTTGCGGAGCGATGATGTTCGTTTTCCAGTCGCTCCCATGGCGCACGTACTTGATCGCTTCAAAAGGTTCCCAAAAGCCTCCGTCCACGAGTTGCGTCGCGTACATCTTCCAGGAGACTTTGGCGTCATCGAGCACCTGGGCCATGGTGTTGAACTGGTCGAAGCACGGGAATGGCCCGTCGAAGAAGTGGATGACGCGATTGGGCGTCAGATACGAGCTCTTGGTATGCGGTGGTGAATCGCAGTCGTCGGGAGCGTGACTTGGGAAATTGACCTCGGCTTCGGAAGGCAGCTCGATGTCGTCCGTCCCTGCGACGAGCGTCAGGTGGCCCGTGAAGCTTCCCCCAAACTCCGTCGGAAACATCGCGTCGGCAAGAACGTATCGCTTCGCCATCAGCCGGTAGGGTTCTATCTGAGAGTGTTCGACATACGCATACGCTTGGTCGGGACCGTGATTGTTTCCGTACGCCGAGAAGCCGTCCATCTGGCCCTTGTTCCAATCCGTCATCGAGGAACCCCAATCGTGCTCGAGGTCGGCATTGTTTTCGAACGTGACTTGATGCAGCGTTACGACCGAATCCCCCGGCGGGCAGGAGACGCCAAGCGGGTGCGCAGCCTGGCTCGCCGGTGCGACGCGCGCGCTTCCGTCAGGTCCCGGGGAAGGGGAAGCGCAACCCGTCAGCGGGGCGTTGGCGCCGGGCCAGCCGGCGAAGAAGTTTTCGAAGCTGCGGTTTTCCTGGATGATCACGATCACGTGGGAGATGTATTTGCTCGCCGAGCCGGCCGAGGGTTGCACGGGCGGTAGCACAGCCGGCGGCCCGGCCGGCGTGCTGCCGTGCGACGAACAGCCGACCCAAAGAATGAGGCCGAAAAGCGTCGGGACCACCAGCGATTTCGAAACCATCTTTCCCCCTGCTAGCAAACTCTTTTTATCGGTGCGGCGATACGACCGCCATTTCATCGAGTTCGACAGGCCGGCCTCCCATAACGCCGAATAGGCCGTCAACCTGCTGCCCACGCGCTTAGAGTGGGCCGTCCGCAATCGCGGGCGTCCATAGTACGGGAAAACGGATGAGTGAGTACGAGGTAACCTATATCTTGCGCCCTTCGCTCGAAGAGAGCGACGTGGAGCAACGCGCCAATGCGATCGCCGAGATTCTCAAAAATCAGGGCGGCGAAGTGGTCGGCATCGAGCGGCTCGGCAAGAAGCGCCTAGCCTACGAAATTAAAGACGTGCGTGAGGGGAACTACGTCGTGATGCAGTTCAAGAGCGAAGCGGCGGCGTCAAAGGAGCTCGAGCGCCAACTCAAGCTGCACGAAGACGTTCTGCGCGCGCTGGTCGTTCGGCTCGACGCAAAGATGTTGACTCATATGGCGGCGCTCGCGGCGGCATCCCCGCCCCCGCCCGCGCCCGCGGCGCAGCCGCAGCCATAGAATGGGCAAGCGTTTCGGTAACATCTGTGCCATACTGTTGACACTCTGAGGCGATAGCATCGCCCGAGTGAGTGCATTCAGCGAAAGAGAGTAAGCGATGGCAGGTTCCTACAATCGCGTTATCCTGGTCGGCAATCTAACGCGCGACCCGGAGATCCGCTATACGCAATCCGGCAAAGGCGTCACGAAGTTCACGCTTGCCGTGAATAATCCGCGCAACAAGGAGGAGACGACCTTCGTCGACATCGTTGCCTGGGATCGGCTCGGAGAAACGTGTAACACGTATTTGAAAAAGGGCTCGAATTGTCTGGTCGAGGGCCGTTTGGTCATTCGCAGTTACGACGACAAAGACGGAAACAAACGCAAAGCCACTGAAGTGGTGATCGACAACATGCAGATGTTAGGCTCGCCGCGCGACCGCGTTGCCGCGGGCAGCGACGATGGCGGTGCCGGATTTAACGGGGGCGGCGCCCCCGCTGCGGCGCGGGCAACGAACTCGGGCGAGGCATTCGGCGACGAACTCGAAGACGAGATCCCCTTTTAGCGCGGGCTTTGAGCGCTCCGCGTTCGGGCTTTGCATAGCGGCCGCGATGCTTGCGAGCTGCGGCGGAGCGCAGTCGCCGAGGGGGTTCGATCCGGCGCTAAAAGCCCCATCCCGATCGAGTTCGGAGAGTTCGCCGATTCAGCACGTCGTGCTAGTGATTCAGGAGAACCGCAGTTTCGATAATTTCTTTGCGCTTTTTCCGGGCGCCGACGGTGCATCGCGCGGCAAGATGAAAGTGAAACAGGGCGGCAAGTACGTGGATCAATGGACCCCGCTTCGACCCCACTCGCTGATCATGTCGAGCGACATCCAACACTGTCATGCCTCTTTCGAGACCTCGTACGACGGAGGGGGCATGGACGGGTTCAACCTGGTTCATTTCGGTGTCTGCCACCAGCCCGGCAATCCCGCCGGCACGGCGCCTTATCAGTACGTCGAGAAAGACCAGATCGAGCCGTACTGGGACATTGCCGAACAATGGGTTCTGGCAGATCACATGTTCCAAACGCAAGGCAGTGGCAGCTTTACCGCACATCAAGATCTCATCCGCGGCGCCACCACCATTAACTCGAGCGAGAGTCTCATCGACAATCCGGGGGCTCACCCCTGGGGATGTGACGCGCCGCCGCAGACGGTGACGTCGCTCATTACGTCTTCCGGCAAATACTTGAACAACAAAGGACCGTTTCCGTGCACGGACAAATTTCCGTCATCGGCATACTACGAAACGCTCCGCGATCTGCTCGACGCCAAAGGCGTGTCGTGGAAATACTACGTACCTTGCTTTAGCAAAGCGAATGGTTGCAACCCCAGCAAGAAATGCCCCGAGTGCTCCGGCGACATATTAAACGCCTTCGACGTGATCGATCCCGTCCGATTCGGCCCCGAGTGGGGCACGAACTTCGGGATGCCGCAGACGAAAATTTTTAGCGACATCACCAACGGCATGCTGCCGGCCGTTTCGTGGGTCATACCCGGGGACAACGAGAGCGATCATCCCGGAGAGAGGGTCGACAAAGGCCCGTCCTGGGTTGCCAGCGTCGTCAACGCGATCGGCGAGAGCACGTATTGGAACTCAACGGCGATTTTCGTCGTGTGGGATGATTGGGGCGGTTTTTACGATAACGCCGTGCCGCGGCAATTCCAGGATAATCTGGGCGGCCTGGGCTTTCGCGTTCCTTGCTTGGTCGTTTCTCCTTACGCGATGGCGGGACAGGCCGTTGGGGGCGGCTATATTTCGCACACGCAATATGAGTTCGGCAGCATTCTGAGGTACATCGAGGATAACTTTTCGTTGGGGCGTCTCGGGACGACCGATGCCCGTGCCGCCAGCATCGGCGACGTCTTCGATTACACGCAGAAGCCCCGTGCGTTCGAGCCGATCGGGTCGTCATACCCGATAGAGTATTTCGAAAGCGAGCGCCCGTCGATCCAACATGGGGACCCCGAGTAGCGCTTAGCCTAACGCAGAGCAGCGGGAGAAGACGATCTTCACAGTTCGAACGTAGACCAGTCATACGGCGTAAACCCGCGTCCGGCGTCCTCCCAACCCACCGCGTACGCTTTGCCGATGCCGGCCCAGTCATCGAAGGCGGCGACACCGACGGGCAGGGGCTTTTCGGGCCTGATGTAGCGGAGGTCGGTCACGGGAGCGTGCCCAACGAACGCTGCGAGTGGGTTGTTGCCTCGTGTGGCACGCGAAATTTCTTCTTGCGTGAGACGGTTGAACGCGAGCTTGCCAAGCGATTGCGCGTAAACGTTGCGCATCTCGACCTCGAGTATTTTGCGCTGCATCGTCCCATAGACGCTGAACGCGATCTCAACGGCGTCGTCGAGGTTGGTGTCGGGCTCGAACGGGGGGTCCAGGAGCACGACGTCGGCGGCCCTCGCGATTGCGTGGGCAATCCCTACCGAAGAGTTGCTCGCGACGCCTCCGTCGCAATACTCATTGATCGTACCGTCCAGACCCGGCATTAGCACGGGATCGAATGCGATCGGAATCGCCGCCGAGGCGAATATGGCTCGATGCAACAGATCCGGGGTGGCTTCGCGCACGATCGTATGGGGCCCGAGCGAGGCCTGAAGATCGCGGACGACCTCTCGCGGCAACTCGTCTCCAACGCTCTTGGGACGAACGTAAAAGTATTCGGGTCGTTGAAGCGAGAGGTTCGTGACGGCCCATACCAACGGCGTCACGAGAGGCACGCTGGGGTCGAGGTTGCGGACGATCCAGTCGTAGACCGGTTCGCTCTGCAAGACTCCCTTTTGGTTTTTCACCAGCGCTGCTAGCTGAACTACCGAAGCGGCTCGGTTCAAGAGCCCGCTCGCGGGATCGTGTAAGGCCGCGTAACGCGGTTTGAGCCGTATGATGTCCTGTCCGCTGATGCCGTACCACAGGTCGTGCAGCTTGGTGTATTGGGCGGTTGCGACGCACCACCCGTTCAATGCGCCGATCGACGTTCCGCAGATCAGTTCGTACGGCACGAGCGGCGAGCCGTCACGCACTGAACCAATGGAAGCGAGCGCGCCAATGAGGCCCGCCTCGTAGGCGCCCCGCGCGCCGCCCCCGCTAAGAACGAGAGCCCGCTCGAGCGGCTCCAGGGCCGGTTCGGTACGCGATACCCCGAGCAGGCCCGGTGCGAGCCCGAATGCTCCCAGCGCAGCCAAAAAGCCGCGACGTTCGATCATGCGCTCCTGTTAAGCGAGACGGGAAAGTCGCCTGCCGGCAGACGCTCCGAACGGCCAAAGTGTCGGCACGCTTTAACCACTTGTATAAAGGCAAGGCTCTTCATCCGGACAAGGTCCCAAGTAATGTAGCTCGCCGACCTTTAGGAGAACGAGTGACGATGAATTTGACGGACATGCCGAGCGGCGCCGAGTTGCGCGACTTTCTCATGCTTTCCTACTCCGAGCTCGAAGACTTGAACCTCCGAGCAAAGGCACAGCGCCAAGAGCGCGTTCCTCTTCGCGCGCTGCAAGAAGAGCGCTTACGTTATCTCGCCGACGAACCTCGGATTAAGGCGCTCACGGTGCTCTTCAGCGACCTCGAGGGCCGCCTGCACATGCTCGACTACGACAAGAAGTTTTTGCTGCGATCGCACGATAATCTGACTTTCGACGGCTCTTCGATCCGTGGCTTTACGCCCCAGCGCGAGAGCGACTTGCGCTTATCGCTCGACTGGAGCGCGTTCTACTGGGGGCCGGCCGACATCTTCGGCGCCGGAAAGGTTCTCGTCTTCGGCGACGTCTTCGATCGCGAGGGGAGGCCATTTGCCGGTGACGTTCGCGGTGCGCTCAAGAAGCTTGCCAACGACTCCTATGCGAAGGAAGGCTACGCACTCAACGCTGCCAACGAGATTGAAGGCTTTCTCTTCAAGGGCCTGGACGCGGAGCGGCGCTATCACGAGACCGCTACGTTCGAGTACGTGAATACCGGCGGCTACTACCATTCGTTGCCCGGTGATCCGCTGCGCAACTTCATCGATACGGTCGCCGAAGTGCAGCGGGCGATGGGATTTCAGAACGAAAAGGACCACCCGGAAGTTGCTCCCTCGCAGTTTGAGATCAACTACAATTACGGCGACGTCGTTGCCGCGGCCGATCAGATCCAACTCTATAAGCTTATCTGCCGGCAGGTTGCCACCAAACTGGGGATGACGGCCAGCTTCTTGCCCAAACCGGTCGTCGGCGTCAACGGCAGCGGCATGCACACCAACGTCTCGGTGAGCAAGAACGGAAAGAACCTATTTTGGGACCCCAAGGGGGCCGAGCAGCTCAGCTCGTTCGGTTGGAAGTTCGTCGACCGCATCCTCACGCATGGGACCGACTTGTGCTTGATGCTCAATTCGAGCGTGAACGCGTACCGGCGCCTCGACCCTCACTTCGAAGCGCCGAATCAGCTCAAGGCTTCGGCGATCGACCGCGGTTCGATGATTCGCATTCCGATCGGCAATCAGCGCAGCATGCGCACCGAGGTCCGTTCGGTCGCGCCCGACGCCAATCCCTATATGGTCATGCTCGCGGTTTTTAAGACCGGACTTGAAGGAAGCACGAGCAACCTGAAAAATCTGCGTCAAGCCGATCGCTACTTGCCCGATAACATTTACGACGCGCTCGCGGCGTTTCGCGCCTCGGAGTGGACGGGCACGCTTCTTGGTGACGAAGTAAAGCAGCGCTATGCCGATTTGAAGCAGGCCAGCGCGGATCGCTGCCCCCGACTTCTCGGAACCGTCGTGAAGGCGCAAGAAGTGATGTTCCATCACGAAGTTTATAATCAATACTTGTGGAGCCTATTCTAGGCTAAGGATGAGCGTCGTACCGTACCGCAGAGGGAACTCCGACGCGATGCGGTGCGACGCTCACACCGAACTCTAGCGGAAGTGCTCCGCAATAAAGTCTAACCAGTAGTGATAGACGTCGACCGCGCGGACGGGATCGGAGGGAAAATGACCGTCGACCGGCCAGACCCGCATGATCGCGTCCTTATGATTGTCGCGGAGGGCCCGCCAGTACATCGATGATGTCGCGAACGGGTCGCGATTGTCACCGACGTCGGAGAGAATCAGCACCGGTGTCGTGACGTTGCGCGCGTACGATATCGCGGAGACGCGCCGCCATTCAGCGGCATTATTACCGAGAAAGGGCGATCCGTGGAGGAGGTCGACATCGGCGAGGCTGTCGTCGGCGGTTCCGTAGTCGGTGATCCAGTCGTTGACCGACGCGCCCGAGACGGCCGCTCGCCAAACGTGGTATTTGGAGATCAGCCACGCGGTCATGATGCCGCCGTACGACCATCCGCAGACGGCGATGCGCCGTTCGTCGACGATGCCGCGACGGCGCACCGTTCCGAGGGCTGCCATGATGTCTTTTCCCGGACCATCTTCGGGGTCGTAGAGGATTGCGCTCTGGTATTGCCGCCCGAGATTGGGACTCCCGCGATAGTTTGGGCGCAGCACCAGCCAGCCGCGCGCGGCCATGACCTGAGCCCAAAAGTCGAACTCGAGCATCGTCGGATCGCCGGGACCACCGTGGATGAACACGACCAGTGGATACTTGTGGTGCGGAGAAAAGCCCGAAGGAAGATAGAGCACGCCGTCTCCGGGAACGCCGGTGCTCGTGGGAAACGTTATCCGTTCGGCCGGCGCCCACGCCAACGATGCCATCGCGGAGTTGAAGTCGGTGAGCTTAACGGTTCCGGCTCCGGGCGAGTACGAAAAGAGTTCGAGCGGCTGCGCGGTCGAGGTCGCCGCGAAGACGAGGGTGCCGTTGGCGGCAAGCGCATTGCTCAACGACGGAGGCTCGGCTCCGCCGGTTGTGGTCAAGGGAACGCCGGGCGTGAGGTTGCCGAGATCGATTCGGTTGGCGACGCCACGAATCGAGAGATGAAAGAGCGAGTTCGTCGTACGATCGGGCACCGCGACGATCAGGTTCGTTGCGTCGGACCAGACGAAATCGCCGATAGGCCGATCGAGGTCTTGCGAGATCGGCGATCCCGGACCGCCGGGCGGTGTCGTCACGTAGAGCTGCGTGACGTTCACCTGCGGATCCCCATGCGAGTAGGCGTACGCGATGTGCTTGCCGTCGGGCGCAAAGAGTGGATTGCTCTCCCACATCGTGCGTCCCGTCAAGGCGCGAACGTTTTTTGTTGCAACGTCGACGACTGCCGCGCGAGAGTAGCTCTGGTCGTTGGTAACGGCGTTTGGGCAGAGCGTCAATGCGATGGTGCCGCCATCCGGCGACCAGGAGATCGTCGAACCGTCGGCGATGCTTTGCGGTCCGCTGGTCAGTTGCGCGGTCGTGCCGTCCGGAATTGAAACCATAAATAGATGATCGGGGCGGGGAAACTCGCGAGCGGTGATCGGTTCGGTCGTAAAGATGAAACTATCGCGAAAACGGTCGGCACCCGTTCGTGGCGGCTCGGCGTCGGCGGCAGCGTATGCGAGCGCACGGCTATCGGGACGCCACGAGAACTCGTCGACGCTCGCGCCGTGCGTAACCGGATGCGCCGCACCTCCAGAGGCCGGCATGACGAAGATCTGCGCGTGCGTTGGCTTGCCGGCCGTTTCGTCGGCGAGAAAAGCGAGCCGCGTGCCGTCGGGCGAGAAGGCCGGATCGGCGAGACCGTCGCGATCGGAGAGCAATGTGTGCCACGTCTTGCTGCCGAGATCGACCGAGACGAGATCGTTCGCGCGCTTGTCGTCGTCCCAAAGAATTCTCGTGACGACCATGACGGCACGCTTACCGTCGGGAGCGATCGCGGGTGAACCGACGGCAACGAGCCGCTGATAATCGTCTTCGCGAATCGCTTGCGGAGACGCGGCTCCGCCGAGGGTCCACGAGAAACCGAGCACCAAGCCGAGCCTGGAACAGCGCCGCAGCATGCGCTACGAGTCGTGACTTGTTCGGATGGCTTGCAGCGGCACCGCAATGAGGCTCCCCGAATCGCTGCCGATGATGAGCGTCTTGCCGTCGACGATCGGCGATCCGACGTTGAACCGCGTGCGCATGAACTTATCACCGAGGACGCGGCCGCTCTTCGCATCGAGCGCCCAGAGATAGCCGCCTAGGTCACCGAAATAGACGATACCGTCGACGTCGACGATGCCTCCCTTGACCGCCCCGTGCGTCGGCATCTCCCAAACGAGCGTTCCGCTCGCGGCGTCAAGCGCGTGCATCCACGGCGCAATCGCGCTGCCAAGATAGAGCATGCTATCGGCGAGAAGCGGAATCGCCGCCTCGTTGCGCTCTGGTAGCGAGCCGCTCTCGAGTGCCACGTCCCAGATTGGTGCGCCGTCGGCGAGGCGAAGCGCGTAGACTCGCTCGACGGTGAGATCGCCGATGACGGTCGACGTGTCCGGCCAAACCGGCGAGACGTAATCGCAATAGACTCGGCCGCCGTCACTGACGGGCGGACAATCCCCAATCCCCGAGGCTCCTTTCGAGAAAGCGCTTCGCCAGACCACGGATCCGCCATCGGCGTGGAGTCGCCATGCGGCGTTGGTGCCGACCCCGGTGGTAACGAAATCACCGTTGCCGACGGGCAAAGCTGCCGTCATCGAGGCCATCGAGCCGATCGCGCGGGCGTACCGCGTCGCTCCCGTCCTTGGATCGATGCCGTTGATCCACCCAGCGCCGTCGTGGTCCACGAGGATTCCGTCGATGATCGCCGGCGTCGGCATCGCCGACCCATGCAACGAAACCTGCCAGCGCATCTTTCCGCTCGAACGGTCGAAAGCGATGACCGCGCTGGGTCCCTGACCAACCATGATCGGTTCGGATGGCGAAGACGTTCGGCTGGTCGGATCGCCCTCGCCCACGATCACGACGTCGCCGTAGATCAGCGGTGCGCTCATCAAGGGGTTTGGAGCCTGAGCTTTCCAGATCAGCTCACCGCTGCCGGCCTCGACGGCATAGAGCGAACCGTTGTTGTTTCCGATATACAGCGTGCCGTCGACGATGGTCGGGCTGGCGGAGATCTGACCGCCGGTCTCGATCCGCCAGGTGGTCTCGAGCCTTCCCGCGAGCACCGCGTTGTTTTGCGGACCTATGCGAAACTGGGTCCACGCCGGAGTGACGGCGGCGATCGTAAGGGTGGTGAGCAGCCACCCGGCCAGCGGTATCATCGCGAGACTCTTCGACTAGAGCGTTAGCTCCATCCCGTCATATGCAATCTCCGCGCCGAACTCTCGTACGCTCCCATACGCCGGCGACTCCGGTTCGAGCATCGGGTTCGAGTTATTCAGATGGGTGAAGACGATGTGGGTGCGCACGCCGCGCAGCGCGGCTAACGTCCCGTCGAAGCCGCCGACCGGTTGATGGCCCAGCATTCGCGCGCGCTTAGGAAGCAGGCCGGCAGCCAGGAGCTCGTCGTCGCTGTAAAACGATCCGTCTAAGAAAGCAACCTTTGCCCTCGCGATAGCGTCGGCGAGCAGGTCGTCAATCGCGCTGAAAACCGGTGCGAAGAGCAAGCGAGTCTCTTTTCCCCGATCGGCGATTTCGTAGGCGACGACCGCGCCGCGCACCCTGCGACGCCCGTCGTACCCCGGTGTCGTTCCGGGCACGGCGAGGGCGCGGACCTTCAGAGGATTCCCGACGATATCGTCCCCGTTTTCGGGCTCGCAAGGCGAATCGAAGAAAACCTCGAGCCACCGATGCGGCGCGGTCGTAAAAGGCGCAAAGGCCGGCTGGGCGACTGCAAGAGCGCGCACGACCGGACTCGATCGCACTACGAAGCCCTCGGCGCCACCTTGCCGCAGCGTGGTCAAACCGCCGATATGGTCGACGTTTGCATCGGTGAGCAGCATGCCGCCAATCGGCGTGCCTCGTGGTTGCGGCGGCTGCAGTGGCGGAAAGGCTTCGATTTGTGATGCGACGTCGGGCGAGCAGTTGAGAAGCAGCCAGCGCACGCCATCCGCGCTCACGGCGAGGCTAGATTGCGTGCGCCGGGGCGCGCGCCCGGCGCGCGCGGCCGCGCAGTTGGCGCAGGCGCAGTTCCACTGCGGTACGCCGCCGCCGGCAGCCGAACCGAGAACGCGGACGATCACGCTCGGCGAGGAATGGGTTGGATATCCTCGGCGCCTTCGCGCAACGCCACGACGATGCTATGGTCGGGGCTAAGCGAACATGCGGGATCGGTGACGCCTGCATCGCCGGCCAGCAGAAAGGCTTGGCAGCGGCAACCGCCCCAATCCAGCTCACGGCGTTCGCACGAGCGGCAAGGTTCGGGCATCCAGCCGGTGCCGCGATAGCGCGCAAAGGCATCCGAGTTCCGCCAGATCTCGCCAAGCGGGCGATCGCGAATGTTTTCAAACCGCAGCTCGCTAATCGCGCTTGCCGCCGGACAAGGCAGAACGTAGCCGTTTGGCGTCACCGTCATGAACTCGTTGCCCCAGCCGTTCATGCATGGCTTGGGAAACTCTCCAAAGTAGTCGGGGAGAACGTAGACGATCTCCATTCTTCCACTCAGACGCTTGCGCGCCGCCGCAACGACCTCTTCGCCGCGCCGGACTTGTCGCAACGTCGGCATCAGGGCCGTGCGATTGCGATAGGCCCAGCCGTAGAACTGGACGTTCGCCAGTTCCAAACGTGCAATGCCGAGGCGCTCCGCAAACGCAATCGTATCTTCCATCGAGTCGTGGTTTGCACGGTGCAGCACGCAGTTGAGGGTGAGCGCGACCTCGCGTTCGCGCACGCGCCGCAGCGCATCGAGCTTCTTTTCGTGCACGGCGGTGCCGGCGATGCGATCGGCCAACTCCCGCTCCGGAGCTTGTATGCTGATTTGAATGTGATCGAGTCCGCTATCGAGGAGGCGGTCGAGCAGCCCGTCGTCGAGGAACGTTCCCTGAGTGATCAGGTTCGTGTAGCAACCCGCCCGCGATGCAGAGCCGACCAGCGCAGGAAGGTCCGAGCGCAACGTCGGTTCGCCGCCCGAGAAGTGCGTCTGAACGACGCCTAAGCCGGCCGCTTCGCTCAACACGTCGCACCATTGCTGCGTCGAAAGCTCGTCTCGGTACTCTCGCAGCGCCAGCGGATTGTAGCAGTACGGGCACGCAAGGTTGCAGCGGTACGTCAGCTCGCAGAGAAGCGAAAGCGGTCGCGGCGTCACTGTCATCTTGACCCTTCGACTCGCCCTGCGGCCTCGCTCAGGACTGCGCTTCGCGCAGGCGCTGAGGAATTTGAAGATGTCATCCTGAGCTTACGAAGCCGCGTTGCGTCAGCCGGTCGAAGAGAGCGCGCAGATCGTCTCGCGCTTGCTCCGGAGCGACTTCGAATTGCTCGACGACCGCGTCGACGATCTCCCCGAATGTCCGCGTGCCGTTCACGAGCTCCAGAGCGACTGCAGCGGAACGGTTGAGGGCGAGTGCGCCCTCAGGCACGAGGAGCATGACGCTTCCGTCGCGGTCGCGGCGGAGTTTGACCCCCTTGCCGAATTGGGGCCGCGACTGCACGTTCATTTGAAGACGCCGCAAGCCAGCGCCGTGGCGTCGAGCATGCACCACAAGACGTCGCATTTAAAACGCAACGCCGCGACGCAGCGTTCTTCGATCTCGGGCGTCGTAGCCTCTTCGAGCACCCAGGAGAGCGCCGACTCTGCGTCGGCCTTTGCCAGCCCGATGCGCTTTTCGAAATAGGCGAGGCCGGCGGGATCGATCCAAGGATATTTTTCGAGGATCGCCGCGACGCGCCGCTCCATTACCGGCGGTCCGAAGAGTTCCGTCAGCGAGGATGCGACGGCTTCGATCCATGGGCGGCTACGCGCGAACGTGACGTACGCGTCGACGGCAAAACGCGTTCCCGGAGCGACCCCGCGTTCCGAACGCACGTATGCTTCGTCGAGGCCGACGGCTCGCGCGAGGTCGAGCCATGAAGCCGTCCCTCCCGGCGCGCCGCTGCCATCGCCGTCATGATCGAGGATGCGCGATATCCATTGCCGCCGGTGGGCGGGGGAGGGCAGATTGGCGAGGATCGCGGCGTCCTTTACCGGGATTTGCTTTTGGTAGTAATAACGATTTGCCACCCAGGCCTGCACTTCGGTGCGGCCGAGCGTTCCGGCGACGAGCCGCTGGTGGAAGGAATGCTTGTCGTGATACCGCTCGGCGCCTACGGCGTGCAGCCGCGCAATGAGGCCGGAGGGCTTTACGATTTTCGGCTTAGAGCTTGGGGTCGCGAGGCGGCGCCGTGAGGTACGCGGTCACCTCGGCACCGAGTTGATGCTCTTGAAAATCGGGGCGTTCCCAACGCGCGCGCGGTTGCTTCATACTCGTCTCCTTGAGTCGGACGCGTGCTTCAATAGTACCATTTAACCGGGAGGATTGCCGAATTAACCGGGAGGATTGCCGAACGAACGTACGTTTGCATATGCGAGCCGCCTGCGCATGACCTCGCTCGGTATCCGGATGCGATCGGCAAGCCGCAGAAAAGCCAGCAGCTTGACGTGCCACCAGGTCATGTCGATCTCGAACCACCGCAAGCCATGGCGCGCCGAGAACGGAAACGCATGATGGTTGTTGTGCCAGCCTTCTCCAAAAGAGATCATCGCAACCCACCAGCAGTTTGTCGATTGATCGCTGGTGCGATAGGTTCGGTAGCCCAGCATGTGCGCCGCGCTGTTGACCAGCCACGTCGAATGGTAGCTTACGACCAGTCGAACGAAGACGCCCCATACGACCCACGCCCAGCCTCCCATAAAGAAGAGCGCGACGGCGAGTGCGAGCTGGAGCGGCGCGGCCAGGTAGGCCAATGCCCGGTAAAAGGGATCGGCATGAAGGTCGGGCGCGTAGCGCGATATCTCGGCTTCGGTCGGATAGGCGACGTTGTGGCGGTAGAGCCAATCGACGTGTGCCCATTTGAAGCCGAGCGCGATGTTGTGCGGGTCGCCGTCGTGGTCGGCGTGGGCGTGATGCTTGCGATGCACGGCAACCCAGCGGACCGGGTCGCCCTGCAGCGCGAGCGTACCGAACACCGCGAAGAGATATTCGAGCGGTTTGCGCAACCGCAGGCTTCGGTGCGTCAGAACGCGGTGATAACAGAGTGTGATGCCCAATGCGCCGGTGCAATACGAGACTACCGCGAGTACGGCCAGATCGGAGAGGCGGAAGAGCGCGGGCAAAAAAGCTCCGAGCGCGCCGATATGAATCACCGCGAGTCCGACCCCGGTCCCATATCTAGCGAGTCGATCCATGCTGCTCCGTTCGCACCGAGAACTTTGTAGTAATGCTGCCATTTTTGTTTGGCCGATGAAAAAGAGCCTGCCGAAGCAGGCTCTTAAGCACCTCGGCCGATGACCGGTGCGGCCCTAGTAGGAGCGGCGAGTTCCGAAGCAATCGCGGCAGTAGACCGGCTTATCGCCGCGCGGCTGGAACGGTACTTCCGCAACGCCGCCGCATTGACTGCAGGTCGCTTTGAACATCTCACGCGGACCGCCGCGCCCGCCGTTCGACGAGCGTCCGGCCTTGCGTGCCGCCCGGCACTCGGTGCAGCGGCTTGGCTTATTGGTAAAGCCTTTCATTGCGAAAATTCTTGCTCGCCAGAGGTGAAGGCGAACGGCTGTCCGCAGTCAACGCAGGTAAGTGTTTCGTCTGTGTACATTAAAGAGCGAATCTCCTAAGACTTTTGGTATGCTTTGTTCTCCGGATCCGATTCGCTCAGTTGGAACTTTGCGGACTTCGAAACCTGGGTAACCAGACCACTATACACTATTTCCAGGCCGGGCGTCACGGACGAGGCCGAAGGAGTCGGAAGAGCCCCTACCGAACATACGTTCCGAAATCCGGCCCTAACCAGGCCGGTGGTGGCCCGAGTCTTTCGCGTCACCTGGCTAGGGTTTCGCCCTCCCGAGGGCCGGAACCGGCAACCACCTAGTCGAGAGGATACCATGCCAACTAAGATCAAGCGCGCCGTCAAGGAACGGCGCACCAAGCGTAAGCCGTGCAGCTTTTGCACGGACCGCGCCATCGCGGTGAGCTATCGCGACATCGGGCGCCTCCGCAAGTTCGTCTCCGAGCGCGGGAAGATCGTCCCGCGACGCATTTCCGGCAACTGCGCGAAGCACCAGCGAATGCTGACGACGGCCGTTAAACGGGCTCGTCTGATCGCCTTCCTGCCATTCGGCTCCGAGTAGCGCCGGCGTGAAGCTCGTCCTTTACGCCGACGTCACAGCGCTGGGCAAGCGCGGCGACGTCGTCGACGTCGCCGACGGCTACGCCCGAAACTTCTTGCTTCCGCGCAAGCTGGCCGGTGAGGCCGACAAAGGCGCCCTCGCCCAACGCGACGCGCAACAAAAGGCGCACGGCCGGCGCCAGGCGCAAGAGCTAGCCGACGCGCAGGCTCTAGCGGCGCGGCTCGAAGCCGCGAAGCTTACCGTCAGGGCGAAAGCCGGAGAAAACGGCAAGCTCTTCGGCGCCGTCACGAATGCCGACGTTGCCGCCGCAATTTCCGGCGCGCTCTCGGTCGCGATCGACAAACATAAGATCGAGCTCTCGACTCAGATTAAGGCGCTCGGGGCCTACCCCGTTGAGATCAAGCTGCACAAGAACGTCGTCGCGAAGGCGGCTGTGGACGTCGTGCCGGCCTAAAGACGGGTGGCTAACGTGCAACAAGTCTACGCGACGCGCTTTCGCCGAAAATTCGGCGTGGAAGACGAGTTGAGTCGCTATGTGAGTGCGCTCTACGAGATGCTCGCATCGGTCCTAGGTCAGGACAAAGTCGTCTTGCGAGCCGGAAAAGTCGGTGCGCTCAAGATGATGCGCTCGCAGAACCTTCCCGATCGGCTCTGCGGTCTCCAGCGGCTTGTCTTTGAGGATCCGACGCCCGAACGCGCGACAACGCGGGCACAGCAGCGCAAGGTGCTCGCGGAAATCGAGGAAGCAATGGCCGACGTCATGGCGCAGCGCCACGCCGAAGAATCGATCGAGCGCCGCGTCAACGAGAAGATGACCGAGCGTCACCAGGAGTACGTCAAGGACCTCAAGCTCGAAGCGCTCCGGGAGACGAGCGGTCCTGAGACGCCCGCATCGCAAGCGAAGCTGGAGGAGTTGCAAGCCCTGTCGCAGCGCACGCTCGCGGCGTCGGCCCTGCAACAGTTGCGCCCGCAAGCGTTGCGCGACGTCGTCGGCCAGGAACGCGCGATCCGAGCCCTGCTGGCAAAGATTAGCTCCCCCTATCCGCAACACGCGATTCTGTACGGGCCGCCGGGCGTCGGCAAGACGACGGTCGCGCGCCTCGTCTTAGAGGTTGCTAAGTCGCGGCCGTACACGCCCTTTGCCAAAGACGCTCCATTTGTGGAGGCGAGCGGAACGACGCTGCGCTGGGATCCGCGCGAGACGATCAATCCGCTTCTTGGCAGCGTTCACGACCCGATCTACCAGGGAAGCCGCCGCGAGTTCGCCGACGCCGGGATTCCGGAACCGAAGCTCGGGCTCGTCACCCGCGCGCACGGCGGCGTGCTCTTTATCGACGAGATTGGTGAGATGGACCCGGCGCTGCAATTTCGCTTGCTCAAGGTTTTGGAAGACAAGCGCGTGACCTTCGAGTCGTCCTATTACGACGAGAGCGCGCCGAACGTTCCCGAGTATGTCAAAAGGCTCTTTAGGGAGGGCGCTCCAGCCGATTTCGTTCTGATCGGTGCCACGACGCGAGAGCCCGACGACATCGATCCGGCGATTCGATCGCGTTGCGCCGAGATTTTCTTTTTGCCGCTCACTCAACATCAAATTCACGCGATCGTTCTGGGCGCGATCAAGCGTCTCGGCGCGAAGGCTACGCGCGGCGTCTTAAAACTTATCGCATCGTATACGATCGAAGGCCGCAAGGCGGTCCAGATCGTTGCCGATGCCTACGGACAGGCGCTCTATCGCCTCTACCCGCGCAAGCGCGCCGAGAAGACGAAGACACCATCGATCGTCGAAGACGACGTTCGTGCCGTCGTCGCGGCCGGGCGGCTCGTGCAGCACACGCTGGTGAAGGGGCGTGCGACGCGCGAGATCGGCAAGAGCTTTGGGCTGGGGGTGCTGCACCATCTTGGCAGCATCATCGAAATCGAGGCGGTGGCCTTTCCCGCAGCGCAAAAAAGCAAAGGAACCATTCGCTTCAACGATACGGCCGGCTCGATGGCCAAAGACTCGGTCTTCAATGCGGCCAGCGTCTTGCGAGCCGCCACCGGCGCGGATATCGCCGAGTACGATTTACACATTAACGTCGTTGGGGGTGGTAACATCGACGGTCCGTCGGCCGGTCTCGCGATCTTTCTCGCGCTCTATTCGGCCGTTACAAAGACGGCGCTGCCGCAAGACGTCGCCGTCACGGGAGAGCTTTCGATCCAGGGAAAAGTGCGTGGGGTCGGCGGCATCGTCGAGAAGCTTTACGCCGCGCGCCAGGCCGGCATGCGGTGCGTGCTCCTCCCGAAAGAGAACGCACGCGAGGTCGATGCAACGCTTGCGGGGCTAGTCGTCGTGCCGGTCACCAACGTAACCCAAGTATTGCGCGAACTTCCGAACAAGCGGCGTCGGCGCTAGCTTCGAGCCTTGGGTAGTGTGCCACCACGTCTGGCACACCGCGGCATTATAATTTTTTTAACTATGCACAAGCGGCCCACAAGGCCTTCGCTACTGAGGTGCCGGACAGCGGCTCGACGCCCATGACCGCACTACCGATTCCCACCTCGATCGATCGCATACCGCCGCACAATCTCGAGGCAGAGATGGCCGTGATCGGCTCGGTCCTCGTCGATCGCGAGATGTTTGCCGCCGTCGGCGAGATCGTTACTCCGGCCGATTTTTACGCCCACGTCCACGAAGCGATTTTCGCCGTGCTCTTCGACCTTTACGAACGCGGCGAACCCCTGGATAAGATCTCTGTTTCGGAGGAGTTGCGGCAGCGTGGCGCTCTCGAACGCGTCGGGGGCCTTTCCTACATCAGCGCACTGATGGATACCGTCCAGAGTGCGGGATCGGCGCGCTACTACGCGACCATCGTCAAAGAAAAATCGGTCTTGCGCTCGCTGATCCACGCAGGCACCGTCATCACGCAGCTCGGGTATGAGGGCGAAGAAGACGTGGCGGTGGCGCTCGATCGCTCGGAACAGCTCGTCTACACTATTGGGGAGCGCCGCGGCGTTCCCGAGTTCATGCAGGTGAGCCGGCTCATGAAGGGCGCTTTCGACCACATCGATCGGCTCTTCCACATGCGCGGCGATCGCACGGGTCTGACGTCGGGGTTTCGCGACGTCGATGCGATGACGACCGGTTTTCAACCCGGCAACTTTGTGATCATCGCGGCGCGACCGGGCATGGGTAAGACGTCTTTCGCGCTGAACATGGCGGTCGCTGCGGCCCGCGAAGAGGGCGAACCGATCGCGTTCTTCTCGCTCGAAATGTCGAACAGCGAGTTGATTCAGCGTCTAATCTGTGCCGAATCGCGCATCTCCATGAATGACATGCGACGCGGCAATATCAAGCAGCATCAATGGGAGGACATCTCGCGCGCGATGGGAGCGCTCAACGACCTGCCCCTCTATCTCGACGACCTTGGCGCGCTTACGGTCAGCGATGTGCGCAGCCGCTGCCGTCGGCTAAAGTCGACCGTGGGTCTTGCCGCGATCTTCATCGATTATCTCCAGCTCTTGCGCCCCGGCGCGCTCACGCGTAACTCGAACAGGAACGAAGAGCTTTCTGAGATTTGCCGCACGCTCAAGGCAACGGCGAAGGATCTCGGCGTACCGATCGTCGCTCTCGCGCAGCTCAATCGCGGCGTCGAAATCCGCAGCGAGAAGCGTCCAATGCTCGCCGACCTCCGTGATTCAGGCTCGCTGGAACAAGAAGCAGACGTCGTCGCTTTTCTCTATCGTGACGGGTACTACAATCCCGAAACTCCGGAACCGGATCTCACCGAGTTCATCATCGGCAAACATCGAAACGGTCCGACCGGTACCGTGAAGCTGCGCTTCCAGCGCGAGTACACGTTGTTCCTACCTTACGGCGACGAATCCCACTTCGCGCCCGCCTAGGGCAGACTTAGCTCATCTCTGCGTCGGCTCGGGGTTCATTTACCATAGTAAACTTCACCCCTCGCCTCCTTGATCTGAACTAAGTCTGCCCTAGGCAGGGATAAGCGAGCGTCTCCGAGCCGCCGCGTCGCGCGCCGGATCGGCCGGCAGGGATAGTTGCGTGGCGTAACAACTTGTTAACCATGGTTTGCGTTACCCATGGCTAACAAGAATTCGCGGGAACTGCTGTGCGTCGGTTCGGACCGTTCGCCGTCGCGCGCCCGCGAGGATTACGTCAAGGCTATTTATCAGCTGGGTGCTTACGGGCCGGTGCGGGCAGCGGCCTTGGCGCGCTATCTCGAGGTCAGCCGGGTCTCAGTCAGCAAGGCGAAGCGCCTGCTGGAATCCGACGGACTGCTCGAGCGCCAGAAGAAGCCTTCCGAGCCCCTGCGCTTGAGCGGTCGCGGATATGCGCTCGCGGTTACAATGGTGCGGCGCCATCGGCTTTTGGAGACTTTCCTGCACCGGGCGTTGCACATGCCGCTCGAGCGCGTTCACGCCGAGGCCGAGCGAATCGAGCACGTAATCTCGGACGACATCGCACTGCGTATCGCCGCCTTGCTGCATCATCCGCTATGGGACCCACACGGGCATCCGATTCCATACGGTGAGCGCGTGCCGCGGCGCAAGCAACTGCCGTCGCTTGCGACCCTGTCAGTCGGAAGTAAAGCCCGAGTCGTTAGCCTCGACGACCGCGACGACGAAGCCGTTGCGACACTCGCCGCAGCCGGAGTGCTTCCCGGATCGACGCTGCGCGTCGAGCGAAACGATCGCGACAGAGTTTTCGTGCGTCGAGGGAATCACGTCGTCGCCCTACGCCGACACCACGCCGAGATGGTTCGCATTGGGACGTAGCTACGGAGTCGGAGCGAGCAGTCCGCACGTTGTCGCGGCAGCGCGCGACGTGCTCGCCGGTAATCGCCGGGGCTGGCGCAGGCTGCTACCGTTTACCGGGCCGGCCTTTGTGGTCTCGATCGCGTACATGGATCCGGGCAACTTTGCGACAAACATCCAAGGCGGGGCGAACTTCGGATACCGGCTGCTTTGGGTGGTCGTGCTCGCGAATCTCATGGCGATGCTCTTCCAAGGCCTTTCGGCGAAACTCGGCATCGCTACCGGAAAGAACCTGGCCGAGCTTTCGCGCGAGCATACGCCCAAAGCGGTCGCGATGGGGATGTGGGTCGTCAGCGAGTTCGGCGCGATGGCGACGGACTTGGCAGAATTTCTCGGTGCGATCGTCGGTCTCTATCTGCTCTTCCACATTCCGATGCTCGTCGGTGCCATTATCACCGGCATCGTGACGTATGCGATCCTCGAGCTCCATCGCTACGGCTTTCGGACGATGGAGACGATCATTGGGTCGCTCGTCGGCGTGATTGCCGTCTCCTACGTCGTCGAAACGCTGTTGGCAAAGCCAAACTGGAATCAAGTCCTCTATCATTCCGTCGTTCCGTGGTTGGGAGGACCATCGAGCTTGCTCCTTGCCGTCGGCATCGTCGGCGCGACCGTGATGCCGCATGCCATTTACCTGCACTCCGCGCTCACGCAAGATCGTATCGTACCGCGAGACCGCCGAGAAGTCGCGCCGATCGTGCGTTTTGCCTTTATCGACGTCATCATTGCGCTGACGATCGCGGGCTTGGTGAACTGCGCGATGATGTACATGGCGGCGGCGGTTTTTTACTCAACCGGCCACGCCAACGTCGCCGACATCGCTACCGCGTACCGAACGCTCACGCCGCTGCTCGGAAACCTGGCAGCGGTCGTCTTTCTCATATCCCTCATGGCTTCCGGGATTTCGAGCTCGGTCGTCGGAACGATGGCCGGTCAAGTCATTATGCAGAGTTTCGTTGGTTTCACCGTGCCGCTCTGGGTTCGGCGTCTCGTCACGATGCTACCCGCGGTTGCGGTCGTCGCGCTCGGATTGAACGTCACGCAGACGCTCGTCGTCAGTCAGGTGATCCTGAGTTTCGTGCTCCCGGTGCCCGTGATTGCGCTCGTGTTTTTCACGGCGCGCGAAAGAACGATGGGACCGATGGTGAACGGGCGTTTGGTAACAATTCTCGCGGTATGCGCGGCCGTCACGATTCTCGCGCTCAACTCGGTCTTGATTTGGACGGCGGTTCATCCCGCGTAGCCTCCCCAATACCTTGGGCTAGATAGGCGCGCGAGAGCTTCACGTATTCGCCCGATGAGATCTCGATCCACGAAGCGGCTTCGCCTTCGAGCGCTTTTTTGACGGTTGCGGGTGCGCCCGCCGCGACGACCCGGGCAGGGATCGCCGCCCGCTCTCCGACGACGCTGCCTGCAGCGATCAGGGCGCCTTCACCGACCGTGCAGCCGTTAAGAAGTGTCGCATTACTCCCGATCAACGCGTGCGGCTCGATCCTGCAGTCTTCCATCACCGCGCAGTGACCGACGGTAACGTCGTCGCCGACGAAGGTTCCACCGCCTTCGCTCACATGCACGACGGCGTTATCCTGGATCGACGTCCGTGCGCCGACCCGAATCGGTCCGTTATCGCCGCGCAAGACCGCGCCGAACCAGATGCTCGATTCCGGCCCCACCTCGACGTCGCCAATCAGCATGGCGCTTGGAGCGACGAAGGCGGATGCGTCAATCTTCGGACGCTTGCCTCGGTATTCGATGATCATAAGCGATGCTTCGCAAGCCGGCCCGTCGAACCTCGCCGTGATGCATCGGCACCAAACGCCGCTGCGCGGCGTGAAGGCAACGCCGCGCCCGAAGCCAGACGATCCGAACTATGTTGCAATTAACTACGAATATGCGGGACGAACGGGCCACGTCCACGAGGTCGTCGAGATCGGCGGACGTTCGTTGGCGAAGGTCGGGTTCGACGATCGAAAAATTGTCTATTACTTTCTGGACGATCTCGAGCTCGATGAAGGCGCGCACCGCGGCACCTTCCACGACCAGGACCTTAAGGCTTGACGAGAGGATTCTTCCACGCGAATGCGCCGCTCGGATTGGGCTTCACCCACACGATAAGGTCCCAGATGGCTGGAAAGTGGAAGATCGTGACGACCCGATCGGCCGCTGCGACCTTCTTCATCGCAACGAGCGTCGCCGCGTTTGGATGTTCGGGATCTCCTCCGGCCGTCGCGAAGGCCTTATCCCAAGCCCACTGATCGTAAGCGAACTGGCCCGTTCCGGGATCCTTGGTAACCCAATGAATGTGGCCGTCGAACTCAACCCAGCGCCCCGGATTAACTCCCCAGAGCTGCGGGCGCGGTGGGCTGCTACTTACCAGGACGGAGAAATCGGCGCCCAGGAGCCGGCCGTCCTTATCGTACCAGAGCTGACTTGGATGGCGAATGTCGGCCGATTGCCATTGCTGATTGGCGTAACTTATCGCGCCGGTGTCGTCCTCCGCAGTGTAGCGAACGTAGCCGGCCTTTTCGGCGTCGGCCGCGGTTGGGTAGCGCGCCATGAGGTCGCTAGCGATCGTCGCGACGAAGGTTTTCTCAGAGGCGCTGAGCCCTCCGTGATAGGTTGCGTCTTGATCGGCGACGGCGCGCGCCGCGCCAAGCACTAGCAAAATGGCCAGCCAGGTAATGCCGTTCTTCATATCGTCATCATGACGCGAACTGCGCGGGTAAGCTATCAAAGCGCGCTCAAAAAAAGGACGTCGCCCGGGACGGGTCCGGGGAGGGGCATCGTAAGCATCGTGGAAGGACCGGGCGGCCCTGGCTGGAGCTCCTTCGACTCGACTGCGCTCGCTCAGGACAGGCTCGAGCCGACGTAGCTCAACGGTAGAGCAATCGCTTCGTAAGCGATAGGTTATCGGTTCAAATCCGATCGTCGGCTACTCCTAGGGCCTGCGTTCCAGTATGAGCTCCATAAACGTCGGCGATTCGTAGGAGACCCCGCCGTGCGGCGCGCACTCCTCGAACCCGAACGAACGGTAGAGCCGGTAGGCCGCTTGCAGCTGCTCTTTATGCGTGTCGAGAACGACGCGATGAAAACGGCCCTTGTGCGCAAATCGGAGGGCCGCCGTAACGAGGCCGCGCGCCGCTCCGAGTCTACGGCTCTTCGGCTTCACGAAGAGACGCAAGATCACCGCCGTGGCCGGCTCCCGCTCGGTCACCGCCACGCAACCGATAGGCTCCGTGTCGCAGGCTGCCAAGAACGCAGCATTCCGCCGCTTATACGTGGCTTTGAGATCGGCGACGTCGGGCACGACACCGTGCCGCAGGTTTTGCGGCAAATCGGCTTCGTACTCGACGAAAAGCTCGTAAAGCTGTGCAAAGTCCGAATCGTGCTTCGCCCTTCGAACGTCCACTTCCATGCTTCGTAGCGAGCTTATAGCGACTTGCGAAGGTGATATTGGGCCTTGATCGTTGCGTAGCCGTGGCCTTGGTAGAATGCGTGCGCCCGTTCGCGCACGACGTTCGACTGTACTCCCATTTTGGCACAGCCGCGCTCTCGCGCCCACCTTTCCACCGCCCCGATTAAACGCGTACCAATACCCAGGCTACGCATCGATTCTTCGACGACCAGACCTTCTAGGTGCGCGCCGTAGCCTTCGACGAACGGCTCGTCGGCGCAGACCGCCGCCCAGCCGACCACACGACCGGCGCTCATCGCTACGAAAACTTCGCGCCGTTCCTGCCGCCGCTGCAACCGCTCGGTGATCTCGGGAATAGGGACGTCGTATCCGAGCTGGCTCATGAGCGCTCCAATCCCCTCGACGTCGTCACCGAGTGCACGCCGAACTCGAATCTGCCGCGCAGCCAAACGCATTCGCCGTCGCTTACGGTAGAAGGATTTCGCGCTCCACGGCGGTGCGCTGCACCGCCGCGTCGTTGAACGGAAGGGGCCATAGGCGCCCCGCGACCCAGGCCGCGGCTTGGTCGGTGTAGTGTCCGGAGCCTGGTGCGCCCGATTCACCTTGGGGTAGCGTGATACCGCCGGCGTCCCAATTCCCCACCTCCCAGACGGCGCGGAAACTCTGCGAATAGCCCGGGTACTGCACGTGTAGCGTAAGCTGGTCGCCGTATCCCGGCAGCGTCGTCCCGTCGAGAAAATTGAATCCCAACGAAGATAGCGGGTGCAACACCGCCACCGCTCCGGCAATCCGCCATGGGGCCGGGGAGGGCAGCGCGACGCCGGGCATCACATCACGTGTCGGGGCCGTCGCGAGCAGCGTCGGCATTCGGCCGGTATGGCGATCGGTTACGTGGAGACGAACGTCTTCGATCACCGTGGCGATGGACGAGTCGCCATCCATTTCGCCGTTCCAGGCCGCCAGCGCGCCCCCAAGACTTGGGTCGCTCTTCCGAACGACCGGCGCTACGTCACGCGCAAGTTCCCGTTCGGCTAGCGAGAGAACGTCCATCTGCATGCGTGCGAAATACGCCACGTCGTACGTTCGCCGTTCGCGCAACAGCTCGGCGATGCGGTAGGCGCGATAGGGCGGCGCAAACTGCGGGCTCAGCCGCAAGTGGTATGAGTCGTCGTACATCTTGTTGTTGGCCGTCCACACGATCGCGCTCCGCGAAGCCGCCACCTTCGGTAGACGCGCGAATGGGATCGCGGGATACGTCGTGTTGAGATCGCTTGCGGGATGAATCCATCGAGCGCGAACCGGGTCGTTTGGGATTTGCCCGGCGAGGACGTACGCGGCGCGGCCGCTGGTGTCTGCGAGCACGAAGTTTTGGGTCGGACCGGGGAACGTGGAGAGGCCGGCGGTCGCATCTTCGATCGATCGTGCGCGATCGAGCTTGACGAACGTTTCAAGCGGAGAGACGGGATGCTCGTACGCATTCCAATGGACCAGAACGAAGTCGCCGTGAGTCGTCGTGAGGCCGAACTCGCGCGCGGTCCGATAATACCTTGCCGTCGCGTCCGAATGCAGTCGCACCGCGAATCGTTCGGTTTGCCAGCCGGCTGGATCGAGCTGCGCCGGCGGCCTGAAAACCGAAAGCGACGTAACGGTTCCGTCCGTGGCTCCCCAAGCGACCGACTCGTTATGTCCGAGCACGACGGTCGGACAGCCGGGTAATGCAGCGCCCGCAACGTGATAGCCCGGGGCGCGCAGGTCGACTAAGTACCACACGCCCGGCATTTGTAAGGCCAGGTGTGGATCGTTGGCGAGGAGCGCGCGCGCGTGCGACGCCCGGTTCGCGCCCGCGGCCCATTCGTTGCTGCCGATCGGCAGACGCTCGTCGCCGAGTTCGTGCAGCAGCATCGCAACGTGGCGCTTGCAGCTCGACCCCAGGCGCATTCCCGCGAGTCCCGCCATGACCGGCGCGTCGTAACACGGATCCGTGAGCGGAAAGCGCGCCGCCAACAGTGCCGGACCGCCGCGACGAAAGGCGGCGTCGCGCGAGGCAATCGCATTCCAATCGTCGATGAGGTCGAGCACCGTTACCATCGCAACCGCGAGCGAATCCTGCGGTGTCCACGGACGAGGGCGGTATGCGAGAATCCTAAACTCGACCGGCAACGGCTCGCGCTCGATTGCGGCGTTGACGCCGTCGCTGAACGCGCCGAGCAACAGCCGCGAGTTCGCGTTGAGGCGCCGCCATTGGGCAAGCACCATCGCGCGGACGGGCACCGCGCGCTCTTTTTTGTCGGCCGCCAACGCTCGGGCGCCATAGACCTCGGCAAGATCCCCCAAGATAAAGCGCCGCAACAGATCCATTTGAAAGAGCCGGTCGGAGCCTTCCACGTATCCTTGCGCAAAGAAGAGATCGCGTTCGTTGCGCGCGATGATATGGGGAACGCCGCGATCGTCGCGCAGAATCGAGACCGGCGCCCGCAAACGCAAGCCCGAGATCGTGCCGGTTTCGCGCGCGTGCGCGTGCATGCCGAAGATGACGTTGATCGCGAAACCGAGGACGGCGAGCGCCACGAGCGCAAGCGCGGCCAGAAGCAGCCGCGCGAAGATTTTCACCGCGACCGGTCACGCATCGACGAAAATCTCATCACCCTCGACGGAGACCTCGAACGTCAGCAGCGGCATTACCGCCGGAAGCGTAAGCGCGTCGCCGGTACGTACGTCGAACGTCGCCCCGTGACGCGGGCAGATAACGTGTTCGCCCTCGAGTTCACCCTGGTCGAGCGGTCCTCCGTCGTGCGTGCAAACGTCTTCGATCGCATAAATCTTTCCGTCGACGTTACAGAGCAAAATTTCGACCGAATCTACCATGACGCGCAGGGTCGTCCCCGGCGCAATCTCCGAAGCCTTTGCTACTCTGTGCCTGGCCACGCGAGTCGAGTTCTACATGCCCCCCCTGTCATCCTGAGCGGAGCCGCGAAGCGGCGGAGCCGAAGGACTGTTGGACTTCCTCCCATGCAGACCAAAAGCCGGAATCAGGCTGCCGCCGATCGGCGGCCAACTCGTAAAGCAGGACGTAAGCGTCGCGCGTCAAGCGCCCGATATCGGTATCCGCATCGATTTCGGCCGGCGAATAGACGCTGTGGCGCAGGCTCTCATCGAAAAATTCGCGCGCGAATCGGTCGACTTCCGTGGCGTCCGCGGGCGTTGCTATTTCGAGTTTGCGAGCAATCCGATCGAGCGCAGCGCGCGGATCGAGCATCAGCAGGTCGTAATCCACGACTACCATCGGCTTCTCGACGAGCTCGTCAAGAACCGGAACCATGTAGACGAGCCATAACCGTTGAGCCGTCTCCACATCCATCGCTTGGCGCGCGAAGAGCGAGGCAGCTACGCTGGAGGGGTTTCGAATCACGAGAAGATAGGCATCGTCGGCCTTGCACTCGCGCAACACCCGGCGCCAGAACGGCAAGAGGCGAATCGTACGCGGGTCTTTGAAGCCCCAAAGCGGGTGTGGCAGAAAGCGGCGCCGCAGATAGCGGGCGGTCTCTCGGCGCAGACTTCCTATCCGCCATCCCGCGAACGCTCGCGGATCGATCGCCGCAGTGCCGTCCCACGTGAGCCGCAGGGCTTTCAGGACCCGTTCGTTGAGCTCGACGATGCCTTTGTCTTCCCAGTAGCCGGTTGGGTTCTCGGGTTGAGCGCCCAGAAAATCGCTGCCGAGATAGACTCCCAACGCCTGGAGTCCTCGCGCGACCGCGCTCGTCCCGCTGCGGTGCATCCCAATGACCGCTACGGCGCGCGAATTTACGCCGGACGCTCTAAGCATCGTGTTTCCGACGCTTCCTCGATGGCTTGCTCTTCCGTCATCGTCGCGCCTTCGGCCATGAGGCGCGCAACCGCGTCGCCGCCGATCGCATCGCGCAGAACGGCGAGGGCTCGATCGTACTCCTGTTCGTAAATGTACATTCTCGTCGATCCGATCGCTTCGAGCCGAGCGTCGACAAAACCCAAGATACGCGAGGCTTGGCCGTAGGCATTGGGCGCGCCTTCGGTGGAAACGTGCGGACGTAAGGCCGCAATTGCTCCGAGGTGCTGGAGCGTCCAGGCGACGAGGACGTCTTGCTGTTGCTCGCGCGCGAGGGCCAGCGCTTCGCGTGCTCGCTCCTGCGCGTCATCGTACCGGCCTAGCGCGATCAGATACATCGTCAAGCTGCTGAGAATGAAGGCGACGAAGCGCTGATTGTTGACCGCGCGGAAGGTCGCAAGCGCGCCCGTGGCAAGTTGAAATGCTAGCTCGGCATTGCCCGCGCGAAACTCGAACTCCCCAAGATCGTCGAGTGCCAGTGCCGCGCCGAGCGTTGCACCGAGTGCTTTATAAATCGGCACGGCTTCGGCGACGTACTCGCGAGCCGCGTCGCAGTCGCCTTCGACAGCGCTGGCATATCCAAGGTTGCGTAGGATGCAAGCGATGAGCCGGCGATTCTCCAACATCCGAGCGGACGTTAGCGCTTCTTGTAAGAGCGTCTTGGCCTCGGCGATTCGGCCCAAAGACACGAGCGCCTGACCGGCGAGATCCTGCGTACGGGCGATACCGAGGCGATCGCCCACGGCGCGGTAGCGTTCGATGGCGCGCTGGCTGCTCGCGAGCTGTGCTTTGTATGCACGCAACTGCACTGCGATGATCCCTTCGGCGTACCCAAGTCTCGCGAGCACGTGGGTTGGCGTTTGTTCGTCAGCCAGCTCGAACGCCGAGGCGGCATAACGTTGACCCTCGAGCGGCGCGAAGTATGCCCAAACGACGTGCAGGGCGCCGACGAGTGCTTGCCCTAAGATGACATCGTTGCGATCCGTGAGTGCCCACTGCAGCGCCGCCCGCCAGTTGTCCAGTTCCTCTTGAGCGAGTGCGCGCCAGATCACGTCCGGCTCGGTGTCGCAGGCGCGCTCGAGCTGCTCGGCGAGTTCCAGGCACGCCAGCGCGTGACGGCGCGCGATGACGTCGCCTTCATCGCGCTCCGCCAACTTTTCACGCGCGTACTGCCGGAACGACTCCAAAAGAAGGTAACGCGGCTCGAAGCCGTCGAGGTCGGCCACCAGGAGCGACTTGTCAACCAGCGCCGAGAGGAGATCGATGGTGCCGTTCTCAGCAACGTCCTCGCCTGCGCAGACGGCCTCTGCGGTGGCTAACGTGCATCCGCCGGCGAAGACCGAGAGTCGCTCGAACATACGCTGCTCCTGCGCGGGGAGCAAATCGTAACTCCAATCGATCGCCGCGCGCATGGTCTGCTGTCGCGGCAAGACCGTGCGTCCGCCGCCGGTGAGAATGCTAAAGCGATCGTCGAACCTATCAGCAATCGCTTTGACCGGCAGCATGTTGACGCGTGCGGCAGCAAGTTCGATTGCCAGCGGGATGCCATCCAGGCGCCTGCAGATCTCCGCAACGGTCGACGCGTTTTGGTTGGTGAGCGTGAAACGATGGTCGACGGCGCGGGCCCGATCGGTAAACAGCAGGATCGCGCCGAATGAGAGCGCCTGCGCTGCGCCGAGCGTCCGAGCTGCGTCCGGCGTCGGGACGCTCAGTGACGGTAAGCGGTAGGTGTACTCGCCCGCGGTTCGAAGCGGTTCGCGGCTCGTCGCGAGGATGCGAAGCAGCGAGCAGCCGGCCAGGAGCGAGTCGGCAACAATTGCGGCTTGGTTGATAACCTGCTCGCAGTTGTCCAGGATCAAGAGCACTCTCTTGTTCTTGAGGTATGCGGTCAGCGTCTCCAGCAGCGGACGATCCGGCACTTCTTGCACGCCCAGCATCGACGCGATCGCGGCAACGACGAATGCAGGATCGCCAACCGGTGCGAGTGCGACGAAGCAGACGGGACCCTCCGCGCTGAGCGTGGCTCCGACCTGCAGCGCTGTCTGGGTTTTTCCGATTCCTCCCGCACCGATGAGCGTGACGAGGCGGTGATCGCGTACGAGTCGAGCGACGTCATCGAGCTCGGTCTCGCGCCCAACGAAGCTCGTCAGGGAGAGCGGCAAGTTTGAGACGGCATCGGGCCAAGAACCTGCGGCGCCTGCGGCTCCGCCGAGGCGGCGCAGCGACCCCGAAGGCGCCGCGGCCGCTTCGAACTCGCGCTTCTGGTCGTCGTCGAGCGCCAGCGCTCGCACCAAGAGCGCGAGCGTTTCGCGTTGCGGCGTACGGCGATACCCGCGTTCGAGCGCGCCGATGCCGTTGGTGCTCATCCGGGCGCGCTCGGCGAGGGCTTCTTGCGAGAGTCCCACGGCGAGCCGATAGTGCCGCAAGAGCGTCCCGAATTCCGACGAGCTTGCTACGCGCCCTTCGTCTTCCACGGTGGTTTTGAAGTTCGCGCCGCCGTCAGCGACAACCCTCGGTAGTGAGCTGGACGCGAGCGACCGGCGCGCCGACAGCGATGTTATTTTGCGCTGATTGCCGTACCGAACGGATGGGTTAAGGCGGTGTTGTTGTGGTTTGTCGGCATGCCGCCGGCGGGGTAAGCCCACCGGTCCACGCTGCTCGTAGCGTAGCCGCACGACTCGTCATCGCCGCCTGCGATATACTTCTCGCCGGATGCACCGATCGTGCCCTGCGCCATGTCGCAGATCACGTGGCCGTTGTAGGCGTCAAACGTCGTTTTGCCGACGATCGTTCCGGTCGACCCCGAAATTGAGATGTGGTAAATGCAAGTGCTTCTCGGAGTGCCGCAGCGGCGATCGCCGACCGCGAGGTAGGGACCGGGCGCGTACCATTGCACCATGCCGGGAGCATGGAGGGTGCCGCCGGTGATATGGATGATGGTTATGCTGGAGCTCCCCAACGGAACCTCCCCGAGTACGAACGTCCCGTCCGGCCTGAGGCCGTCAAAGTAGAGATTGCCGGCGGGGTCGAGGCCGAGATTGTTGACGTGTTTTACGTGTGAGTCCGTCGGGGAGTATGCGGGGTTGAAATGATTGGGCTCGCCCGGGCCGCTGAAGTCTATGTAGTTAGCTGCCCACGTATCGTGAATGTCAATGGCGCAGCCAACCGGAACTCCGGTAGGATCCGTCAGCGTGCTGATGAGCGTGCCGGTGCGCGTGTATTCGAAGAGCTGGTTCGTCCCGCTGTTCGCCACCCAGATGTTGCCGCTAGGATCGGAACAGAGGCCGCGTGGCTGACTGAAGCCAGTTAACGTTCCCCTGACGACCAGGTCCGGGAGCGAGAAGATTTTGACCAAACCGGCTGTGGGATCGGAGACGAAGAGAAGTCTTGGGACGGGCGCACCGACCGCCGATAATCTAGGCCCGCAGATGAAGCAGATCGCACAGATGCCTGTAAACGCCAGAACGCCAAGTGTGTAGGACGCCGACCGTAGGGTGCTCATGTCATTGCTCCTTCTCGCCCTGGGGTGGCGAGACTCAGGCCCAGTAAAAGCGACGGGAGAGCGGTTGCTCGCCGGGCCGCTTAAATGCGACAAAAAGCGCGGCATCCCCCTGCGAGGGGTGCCGCGCTGAATCAGCGACTACGGGATGAGTGGGCTCGGCTTAGCCGACGGCGCCTTCCATCTCCATTTTGACGAGACGGTTGAGCTCGATCGCGTACTCCATCGGCAGCTCCTTGACAAAGAAGTCGAAGAAGCCGTTGACGATCATCGCGACGGCGTCGGCCTCGGAGAGCCCTCGACTCATCGCGTAGAAGAGCTGCTCTTCGCCGATCTTGCTGACGCTCGCCTCATGTTCGACCGTCGAGCGTTGCTCGTGGATTTTCATGGTCGGCTTCGTATCGCTGGACGACTTCTCGTCCATGATGAGCGCATCGCAGCGCACGCGCGTCTTGGCGCCGACCGCGCCCGGATGAATCTCGACCAGGCCGCGATAGGTCGTCTTTCCACCATGCGCGCTCACGCTCTTATTGGTCACGACCGAGGTCGTGCGCGGCGCCGCGTGGATGACCTTTGCTCCGGCATCTTGGTGTTGGCCCTCGCCGGCGAACGCCATCGAGAGCACCTCGCCGCGCGCGCCCTCGCCCATCAAATAGATCGATGGGTACTTCATGGTCAAGCGCGAGCCGATGTTGCCGTCGACCCACTCCACCGTCGCGTTGGCATGGGCGATTGCGCGCTTGGTGACGAGGTTGAAGATGTTGCGATACCAGTTCTGAATCGTCGTGTAGCGAATCGAGGCGCCCTCCATCGCGATCAGCTCGACCACTGCCGAATGGAGCGACGACGTCGAAAACTTCGGGGCGGTGCAGCCCTCGATGTAGTGGACTTTTGCACCCTTGTCGGCGATGATCAGCGTGCGCTCGAACTGGCCCATGTTCTCGGCGTTGATGCGGAAATAGGCCTGCAGCGGCATCGCGACCGAAACGCCCGGCGGTACGTAGATGAACGAACCGCCCGACCATACGGCCGAGTTGAGTGCTGAAAACTTGTTGTCGCCCTGCGGAATGACCGTCGCCAGATACTTTTGAACGATCTCAGGATATTGCTTGACGGCGGTGTCCATGTCGCAGAACAGCACGCCCTGCTCGTCGAGCGCCTTCGTCGTATTGTGATAGACGACTTCCGACTCGTACTGCGCCGAAACGCCCGACAGAAACTTGCGCTCGGCCTCTGGGATGCCAAGGCGGTCGAAGGTCCGCTTGATATCGTCGGGCACGTCGTCCCACGAGCGTTCGGTCTGATCGGTCGACTTTACGAAGTAGTGGATGTTCGAGAAATCGATCTCGTTCAGCAGCGCGGTGTCGCCCCACGTCGGCATCGGCTTAGCAATGAAGATCTCGTATGCCTTGAGGCGGAAGGCGCGCATCCAGGCCGGCTCGTCTTTCATCGAGCTGATGCGCTCGACGATCTCCGGCGTCAGCCCCTTGTCCGACTTAAAGACGTAATTCTCGGGGTCGTGAAACCCGTGGCGGTACTCCTCGATGAGTTCCGAAGGTGAGACGGGGGCTTCAATCTTCAATGCCATGGCTTAATTCAGCGTACTTCTAGAGAGGTATATAGTCAAGATAGTAAAGGGTGAGCTTCACTTTTACACCGCCCAAGCGCTTTGAAAAGACTTTACAGCAGGTGGGCGAGGGGGTATGATGGGCGCCGGTCCTTCAATAAAGAGGAGCTGGAAGAAGGAACCAAGGGCCTCGTCACCCTGAGCAACAGTCAAACGGGGCCACGGTTTGGGAGGGCGCGCCCCTACGCGCCATCGCGGCGAGTCGCCCGCGCACCGCTCAAAAGCGCCGGCAGGAGCTCGCCGATAGGTCGGGGACGTGTCTGCACCGCAGCCGCCAGCCGACGAAGTCCGGAGGTGGGATCCCTCAAGGGTCAAGGAGACCTGAAAAAAATTGAAGGCACTCGGCAGGCACATCGTGTGCGAGCTTTCGGGCTGTCGCCCCTCCTTGCTTTCGGATATCGGCGGCATTGCGGCTATGATGATTGCCGCCGCGCAAGCCGCTCGCGCTACCATTATGGAGAGCGCCTTTCATCGTTTCGAGCCCCAGGGCGTTTCCGGAACGGTAATTCTGGCCGAATCGCATATCTCGATCCACACTTGGCCCGAGAAGGGCTACGCGGCGATGGATTTTTACACGTGCGGCGACCATACCGACCCCTGGCTTGCCTGCGAATACGCAGCGCAAGCACTTAACGCCACCAGCGTGCTTGCTACCGAGTTCAAACGCGGAATCGAGAAGAGCGACGGCGAGTTTACGCACGTGCTTAGCCGCAATCACGACGTCCGTGTGCTCACCGCATAGTCGCGTTTCCTAACCGACATCATCAGCAATTATCAGCTTTCGCATGCGGGAATTCGGCAGGCTTGCTGAGCCTGCCGTCCAATTCTTTCATTCCAACGGTTACAGTTTTCTCGAGTGAGGTGAGAATAATCTCGTGCGTTCAACAATGATTCGGGCTTCCGCGGTTGCGACGGTCGCCGCTGCGATCGCGCTGGCAGCCTGCTCCGGGCGTGGCGTCGTTCCGCCGGCGTCAACCGCGCTCGCGCCGGTCTCGTCCGGCGACCTATCGCCGCTCGCGGTAACGACGTGCGCGACCAGCCCGCCGCAATACGAATGGGTCTTCAAAGGCGCGTGCGACAAGTTTACCCTGAAGCCCGGCGGCGGCACGTTCAAGTTACAAGAATACGAGAACATCACGGTGACGGGCTCGATCGGTGAGAATAACGTCAAAGGGTCGGCGACGATCTACCTCGTCGACGCCATCGACAAAAATGGGGACATCGAAAAGGATAAGAGCAAGACTTTTCCCCCGTACAACGGCAGCGGGGCGACGATCGTTTACGCCGTCGCCATCAATCAAAGCAAACAGATAATTAAACCGAAATCGGTGAAAAACAAAGCGGTTCTCCAATACGTGATTTCGGACACAAAGGATTTGCCGGGAAAGACCTGCGGCGCCGCCGTGCTCACCGAGCCTAAGACGGGAAAGTTCGTCTGGACGTCGCTCCCCGCCCAGGGCCCGGTGAAGGGGAAGACGGTCACGATCAGTCAATACGAGGTTCCCTCGGGCTTCGAGCTGCCTCCCCAGTTGCCGCTGTACTTCGCGGTGAACTGTTTCTAGTAGTAAGCGCCGGACTCCGATATGAACTGAAGAGCCCCGTCGCGCACGGCGGGGTTCTCGTTTTGCGCCGCCAATCTACGCCCCACATGCCCAAGACGCAGACCTGGCACTGGTACGTCGAAGAGTTCGCGCCGGCCGAGCAGCATCACCACGCCATCGACGAGCTCTACTATTCCGGAAGGTCTGAATTTCAACAGATCGCGGTGCTCCGCTCGCCGGTCTTCGGCAAGATGCTCGTTCTCGACGGAGATACGCAGAGCGCGCAAACAGACGAAAAGATTTATCACGAGGCTCTCGTGCATCCAGGGCTTGCCGGAGCTTCCGACCGTCGCGACGTGTTGATCCTTGGGGGCGGCGAGGGTGCGACGCTGCGGGAAGTGCTGCGGTGTCCCGACGTAAGCCGCTGCACGATGGTCGACATCGACGCGCTCGTCGTCGAGCTTGCAAAAAAATATTTGCCCGAATGGTCCGCCGGAGCATTCGACGATCCGCGCGCGCAGGTGATCGTCGGCGACGCCCTGGAATTCATGCGTTCGAGCGGCGACCGGTACGGCGTCATCCTTTCCGATCTCACCGAGCCGCTCGAGGATTCACCGAGCAATCCGCTTTTTAACGACGCGGTCTTCGAGCTCGTCAAATCGCGGCTCGCCGACGGCGGCGTCTACGTGCTCCAGGCCAGCACGGCGGGAGTTCATAATGCGGCGCTGCATTGCAAGATGGCGCGGACGCTGCGCCGCCACTACGCGCACGTCGTTTCCTCCGTCACGCACGTGCCCGCCTTCGACACCGAGTGGGCATTTCTGGCCTGCAGCGACCGAATCGATCTCGCGGAGCTCGATGCGGCGCGAATCGACGCCTACTGCGCGCGCTTGCGAGGCGAGAACTTTTTCTACGACGCGCTCACGCACCGGCGGCTCTTTTCGTTGCCCCTCTATTTGCGACGTATGCTTGCCGCCGGCGGGGATACGTTTTAGGCAAACGGAAATGCGGGACAGGAGAGTATCATGACGATAGATTATTCGCACGCACCGCGAGCCTGGGAGAAGGAGAAGAGCAATTTCGTGGCTCTTCTTGACCTGAAACTCGAGGCGGTCGAGCACGGCAGGGCGGTGATGCGCATGCCCTATCGCCAGGAGATCACCAATGGAACCGGCGCCGTTCACGGCGGTGCGATCGTGAGCCTCTGCGATACGGTTTTCTACGTAGCGCTTGCCTCAATGTACGGGCGCGATCAGGAGACGACGACCGTCGCGCTGCAATGCAACTTTCTCGCGCCGGCGCGTCCGCCGCACGACCTCGTTGCCGAGGCTAAAGTATTACGGGCCGGGCGCCGCATCGTTTATGGAGAAGTCTACGTCCGCAGCGGCGAAAAAATCGTTGCGCACGCGACCTTGGACTTCCTCAATACCTATCCCGAAGAGAAACCCCCCAAGGGATGAGACGGACGGCGCTCTACGACGACCACGTGCGCCTCGGCGCGCGTATGGTTCCGTTTGCCGATTTCGAGATGCCCGTGCAGTACGCGGGCATTTTGAAAGAGCACAACGCCGTGCGTCACCGTGCCGGTTTGTTCGATCTCTCGCACATGGGACAGTTTTGGCTCACCGGCGAGATGGTTGCAAGCTGGGCGGACTCGCTTACCATCAATGCAGTCGGGACGATGAAGCCGCTCCAGGCCCGGTACAACATCTTTTGCAACCAGGCGGGCGGCTCGCACGACGACACGATCTTTTATCGTCTCGAAAAAGGCTGGCTGCTCGTCGTCAATGCCGCGAACGCCGACAAGATGTGGAAGCTTCTCAACGAGCAGCTGCCCGCCGACGGCGTCGCGCTCGAGAATCGGCACGGACGGCGCGCGCTCATCGCTATCCAAGGACCGCGTTCGATCGAGATGCTTGCGCCGCACGCCGACGTCGATCTGGCGTCGCTGCGCTACTACTTCTGCGCGGAAGGCCGTGTGAACGGCATTCCGGCTGTGATCGCGCGCACCGGATATACCGGCGAGGATGGATTCGAGCTCTTCGTCGACGGCGAGGACGCCTCGTTTATTTGGAACGCGCTGCTGCGCGCGCATCAGGCGCAGGGCCTCGAAGCCTGTGGTCTCGGAGCGCGCGACGTCTTGCGCCTCGAAGCCGGCATGCCGCTCTACGGACACGAGCTGACCGAAGCGATCACCCCCGTCCAAGCAGGCTTGAATTGGGCGGTCAAACTCGACAAACCCGAGTTCGTCGGAAAAGAAGCGCTCGAGGAACAGCTTGAGCTCGACACATATTCGCGCATCGTCGGCCTCGTTATGGAAGGCCGAGTTCCCGCGCGCGAAGGCTATCCGGTCTGGTTCGAGGGAAGCATGGTGGGGTCGATACGCAGCGGATCGATCGCGCCCTCGCTGGGGAACAAGAACATCGCGACGGCGCTGGTCGCGCGCGAAGCCGCAATATCAGGCACGCGTCTGGAGGTCGAGATTCGTGGAAAGATTCATCATGCGACGGTCGTCTCAACGCCGTTTTACAAACGCCCGAAATAATCGAAAAGGAGAAGACGTGGCGCAGCCGGAGGGTCTGCTCTTCAGCAAAGAACACGAGTGGGTCAAGGTCGACGGCAACTCGGCGACCATCGGCATCACGAATTACGCCCAAAACGCGCTTGGCGATATCGTCTACGTCGAACTGCCCAAGGTGGGTACGACGATCGAGCAGTTCTCAAACGTCGGCGTGATCGAATCCGTCAAAGCCGTCTCCGACCTCTTTACGCCGATGTCGGGTGAAGTGATCGAAGTCAACGAGGGGCTCGAAGGCGATCCGGCTGCCGTAAACCGCGAGCCGTACGGCGCCGGCTGGCTGGTCAAGATTCGGCTGACAAAGCCTGACGAGGCTAAGGGCCTTCTCTCCTCTGACGAATACGAAAAAATCGCGAGCGATTGAAGAACGTCGCCATCCGGTACGCAGTCCCGGACGATGTCGAGGAGATGATCGACCTGCTCGAGGAGGTCTCGGCCGAACGGCTGTGGACCGGCACTGAACCCGGCTTCGATCCGAAGCGCAGACGCGCCAACATGCTCGACGCGATCGCGCGACCGAATGAAACGCCCGTTTGGATCGCGCGCGATGACGATGCCTTGGTCGGTTCGATCGACGTCTTCCATCACAAGCACGCCGGGCTGACCATCGGCATGCTCGTCCGGGCACCGCATCGTCGCCGCGGCATCGGCCAAGCGCTGCTCGAGCGCAGCTTCACTTGGGCCCGGGAGCATGGCATCGCGGCACTGAGCCTGCACGTTTTTCCGCACAACGAAGCCGCGCGGGCGCTCTACGAAAAGGCCGGATTCCGTGAAATCGAGCGTTTCGAACGGGACGTCACACGTCAGAACGGCGAAGTCTGGGACGTGATTCTGATGCGCAAGGAGTTTGGCTAAAGTTCCCTACGTGCGATGGCGTTCTCTCTTTTTCGCAATCGTTGGCTCGCCGTAGCGCTCGCCGTTGCCGTATCGGCAGCGGATGGGTATGCAAACGGGAAACGCGAGGCATGGGGAGATTGGCTAGCCCTCGGACTCTTTACGTACTATGCGGCATACTGCCTGCAGAACTTCGTGCGCTGTCGCGAGGTTCATTGTGCTATCACTGCGCCCGGATTCTCGGTCGCCGCCCTGCTGATGCTGTTGCGCATTACCGGGATCGCGCATTACGAATATGGCCTGGCCTGGATCGTATTCGTCGCGAGTGCTTGCGCCGGGTACTGCGTCCAAGGGCTCTACAAAGGGAAGACCGGCAGCATCTTCTTGCGCGGATAGGAACGCGTTTGTTTGACACCCAAATCCCGACGCAGAAAGGAACGCATTCGAATGGTACGTCTTGTTACCGTTACCGCTTTTGCGGTCGCACTGAGCGCAACCATGGCGCGCGCCGGGGCGGGGCCGGCGCAACCGATGGTGCCGCCGCAGCCCGCGACGCATCCTGCGGGCATCCCGGCTGACGCTTTGATGGTCTCGCCCTGCATCGCAACGATGGGTGAGCACTGGGCGAATCCGAAGAACCTGCCGCTCGGTCCGATCTACGGAGTCTGGCAAGGTAAGCCGGTCTTTACCGAGATCATGGTCTCCGTAAGGCAGTTGCAAGATGGCTTTAGTTACGCAAACATCCACGCGCTGCCCGGCTACACGATCGATCACGTAGATTTCAAATACGAACCGAACGGGCACCCCGGCCTTCCGGTTCCGCACTACGACCTGCACGCGTATTACGTCTCGCCGGCGGTGCAAGCGACGATCTGCCCCAGCGGGATCCCCGATCCCGCGATGAAACCGATGAACCGATAGCCTGGATTAAACCGTAAGATGTACGCGCCTCATACGCAACGCGACGTCGAGCAGATGCTCGAAACCGTCGGCGTGAAATCGCTTGACGATCTCTTACGCGTTCCCGACGCGATTGGCCTCAAAGCGAAGCTCGACGTCGTTCCCGAGCTGCCGGAGTATTTGATTCAGCGGCGCTTCGATCGGTTCGCGGAAGGAAACACCGGCGTCGCTTATAGATCGTTTCTCGGCGCGGGCGCGTATCGTCATTACATTCCACCGGCGATTGCGGCGCTCGCGATGCGCGGTGAGTTCCTCACCGCCTACACGCCGTACCAAGCCGAAGTATCGCAGGGCTACTTGCAGGCGATCTACGAGTGGCAGAGCTACGTCTGTCTGCTCACCGGAATGGAACTCGCAAACGCCTCGGTCTACGACGGCGCGACGGCGCTCGCCGAGGCCGCGATCATGGCGCTCGGCGCGACGGGGCGCCGCAAGCTGCTCGTCTCGCGCGCAATCCATCCAAACTATCGCGGCGTCCTGCGCACGTATTGCGATGGGCTCGACGTTGCCGTCGAAGAGATTCCCCTGCGCGACGAAGGCACGACCGATTGGGCGGCGCTGAGCGACGCGGTGGCGAGCGAAGAGTATGCTGCCGTCGCGGTACAATCGCCGAACTTCTTCGGCAACGTCGACACGCCGTCGTCTGAAGCCCTCGTTGCAGTGAATTCGAGCGGCACGGTTCCGATTGCGGTTGTTGCCGAAGCGCTCTCCTTGGCCGCGCTCGCGCCTCCGGCATCGTGGGGTGCGCAGATCGTCGCGGGCGAAGCCCAGAGTTTTGGCGTTGCGATGGCGTACGGCGGGCCGTATGCGGGTTTCATCGCGTCGACCCAAGAGCATATGCGACGCATTCCGGGACGCTTGGTCGGAAAGACGGTCGACAATTCGGGACGGACCGCATACGTGTTGACGCTCCAAGCCCGCGAACAGCACATTCGCCGCGAGCGCGCGACGTCGAATATCTGCACGAATCAGGCGCACTGCGCGCTGATCGCGACGATCTACCTGGCACTGATGGGGAAGACGGGGTTACGCGACGCAGCCGCGCTGAATCTGGCGCGCTCGCGCGAGCTCGCCAGCGCCGTGGCCAACGTTGGCGGCGTTCGGCTCAAGCACGCAGCGCCGTTCTTCAACGAGTTTGTGGCCGACGTCGGCCGGCCCGCGCGCGAGGTATTGGCGGCCTTGCAGGAGCGCAGGATTTTGGGCGGTCTCGATCTCGGTCGATTCTATCCCGAGTTGACCTCCTGTATCCTGATGACGGCGACCGAGTTGACGACGACGGGCGACATCGACGCGCTCGCTCGCGGAGTCGAGGAAGTTTTGCATGTTCCCGCTGCAGTCTGATCGCCCGGACGGCAAGGCCGTAGGGGTGCCGCTGATCTTCGAACTGGGACAGGCCGGGCGCGCGAACCGCTATCTCGAGGAGGGAAAGCCGCTCGAAACCTTTCTGCCCAAGGAAGTTTTGCGCGAGGAGCTGCCGCTGCCCGATAACAGCGAGCTCGACGTCGTTCGTCATTACACGCGTCTCTCGCAACGAACCTTTGGGATCGATCTCGGGTTCTATCCGCTGGGCTCCTGCACTATGAAGTACAATCCGCGCGTCAACGATGTGCTTGCGGCGCGCCGTGAATTCGCAGAACTCCATCCCTACACGCCCGATGAGCTCGCCCAAGGCGCGTTGCAAGTGATGTACGAGCTCGAGCGGTCGCTCAGCTCGCTCTTCGGAATGGCCGCTTTCTCGCTCAACCCGTCGGCCGGCGCTCACGCCGAGCTTGGAGCGTTGCTGATCGCCAAGAAATATTTTAAGGAGCGAGGCGAAACGCGGCGCGACAAAGTGATCGTGCCGGATACTGCCCATGGAACGAATCCCGCATCGGCGGCGATGTGCGGCTTTCACGTGATCTCACTGCCGAGCAACGAGCGTGGCCGAGTAAGCGTCGCAGAAATTCGCCGAGTGCTGGGCGCCGACACCGCGGTCTGCATGATGACCAATCCAAACACGCTCGGACTTTTCGAGGACGAGATCGCGCAGATCGCGGCAGCCGTCCACGAAGCCGGCGGCCTGATGTATTACGATGGCGCCAATGCCAATGCCATCATGGGGTACGCGCGCCCCGGCGACATGGGCTTCGACCTGATGCACCTCAACACGCATAAGACGTTTACGATTCCTCATGGCGGCGGAGGAGCCGGCCACGGACCGCTCGGCGTTGCCCCTCACCTGGTCGAGTATCTGCCGACGCCCGTGGTCGCGCGCGACGGATCTCACTTCCGGCTCGATTTCGACCGTCCGAAGTCGATCGGTCCGATGCGGAGCTTCTGGTCGAACTTCGCGCACGCGGTGCGCGCGCTCGCATACCTCTACGCCAATGGCGAAAGAGGCCTCAAACGGGTTGCTCAGCTCGCAGTCCTCAATGCTAACTACCTTCGCGTGAAGGTCGCCGAGTTTCTTGAAACGCCGTATCCGGAAAACTGCCGGCATGAGTTCGTCGCATCGGCGCAGCGGCTCAAGAAAGAACACGGCGTGCGTGCGCTGGATATCGCAAAGGCGTTGCTCGATTACGGCTTCATGGCGCCGACGATCTATTTTCCGCTGCTTGTTCCGGAATGCTTGATGATCGAGCCGACCGAAACGGAGTCGAAAGAAACCCTCGACGAGTTCGTCGAGGCGCTGCGAGCGATCGTGCGCCGCGCGCAGACCGATCCTCAGGCGCTCTTCGACGCGCCGGTTACGACGGTCGTTGGGCGCGTGGATGAGACCCGCGCGGCCCGCCAACCGGACCTGCGCTGGAGAGCCTAGGCTCCCCGGCGAAGGGACCAAGCAAGCAGGCGAAAAAAGGCGACGCTTGGCGCAGCCTTCTTGGGGCCGAACGGTATAATAGAAGTAATCGGGGGCCTCGCAAGCGGCCCCCTTCCCCGTCCCCAGTGGAGCGGTCATGCGAATCAAGTACGAGGTCTCGGCGGGCGGATTGGTCCTGCGCCGACGCGGTACGACCTACGATGCCCTCCTGATCGGGCGCGGCGCCCCGCCGCGCGTTTGGACGCTGCCCAAAGGACACGTCGAAGCCCGCGAATCTACCGAGCAAGCCGCCCTACGCGAAGTCCGCGAGGAGACGGGTTGCTGGGGCGAGATCGTTACGCGACTCAGCGAGATTTCGTACTGGTTCTACGTTGGAAAAGCGAAGCACCGCAAGTCGGTCACGTTTTTTCTTATGCGCTATCTTTCGGGGGATCCGGCCAGCCACGATCACGAAGTCGACGACGCGGCCTGGTTCGATCTGACGCAGGCCCGTAAGACGCTCAAATACGTCAACGAAAAGCGTCTGGTCGATCACGCATTAGAGTTTTTGGCCGCGCATCCGGATGCAATTGGAGAACCCGACGTGGTCGCTCGCATCGCCGAACCCGTGCTGTCCTGAGCGCTTTTTACGTACGGATCGACGCCTTTGACGGTCCACTCGATCTCCTGCTCGGTCTGATCAAAGAGCGGCAGCTCGACGTCGCAACCGTTCCGCTCGCAACCGTCGCCGAACAGTATCTCGAGTACGTTCGCGCCATGCAGTCGTGCGACGTCGAGGTCGCGGCCGAGTATCTGGTGATCGCCGCGACGTTGCTCTTCCTAAAATCGAGGGCGCTGCTGCCGCCGATTCCAGAGGAGCTTCTCGACGAGGAGAGCGAGACGCCCGAAGCAGTCGAAGAGCGTCTGCGCCGCCGCTTGATCGCGTATTCGAAATATCGTGAATTGGGCGAAGAACTGCGCGAACACCAAGCCGAGGCGAGTTCGTTCTTTTACCGGGAGCCGGGAGACCCGGCCGGCGAGATCGTTCAACGGTACGATATCGATCCCGAAAAGCTCAAACGCGCCTTCGTGACGATGCTCGCACAAGCCCGTCCGGAGAAACGCTCGATCGCCCGCGAGCGCGTATCCCTGCTGGCGTCGATGGATTACATCATGCGGCGAATCAAGGAGCGCGGGGAAGCGCATTTTTCGGAACTCTGCAACGAACTGGGCATGACCCGCGACGTGATCGTCGTAACCTTTCTCGCGATTCTAGAACTCATCCGCCGCCACCGTCTTGCCTTCGAGCAGGCCGAGGCGTTTGACGACATCCGGCTCTTTGCGCCTCCGCGAGTAGCGGCATGAGCGCGCGCGCCGACGAACTTTCGGCTGCCGATGAAGCGGCCGCGCTGGAAGAAGCAATCCTTCGGCTGCAGCGGCCGGTTGAAGCGTTGCTTTTTGTGGCCAGCGAGGCGCTCTCGATTCAACAGCTGGCCACGCTGTTGCGCGCGCAGGAGCGTGAGATCGCGGCGGTGTTGCAGCAGATCGAAGCCGAATACAATGATCGCGGGATCGTGTTGCGCGAAGTCGCCGGCGGTTACCGGTTCGCGACGTCGCCGCTTGCACGCGACGTCGTGGAGGCCTATCTGGTTCCGCCAAAGACGACGCTCTCGACCCCGGCGCTGGAAGCGCTCGCGATCGTCGCTCACTTACAGCCCGTCACGCGCAGCGAGATCGAAGCAATTCGCGGGGTCAACTCGGATAGCGTTGTGAACACGCTGCTCGATCGGGGTCTTATCATTGAGGCCGGACGGAAAGACGTCGTCGGACGTCCGATGCAGTACAAGACGACGCCGTCGTTCTTGGAGTCGTTCGGATTGCGATCGCTCGACGATCTGCCCGACCTGGAGTTAGAGCCGGGCCAGCCGCTCGAATTCAATCTGGGAGGCGCGAAGGCTTCCGTTACAGGCCACTAGATGCGAATCGGGCTGCACGTGCACGTCGCGGGCGGCTACGTCAAGGCGGTCGAGCACGCGAAGATGGCCGGTTGCACCGCGATGCAAATCTTCTCGACCAATCCGCGCAGCTACCGCACGAGCCCGGTCGACGGGCCGGCCCTCGAGACGTTTGCTCAACTTCGCCGGGACGCCGCGATCGATCCGTGCGCGATCCATACGCCGTATCTCATCAACCTTGGCAGCGCCGATCCCAAAATCTTCAAAGGCTCGCTGCACCTTCTCCAAAACGATCTCGCCGTCGCGGCGCGTGGCGGGATGCGCTTTGTCAACACCCATCTCGGTTCGTACGGTACGCGCGATCGTTCCGAGGCGTTTGGTGCGATTTGCGGCGCGCTGGAAGCGGCCCTGGCGGGGATCGCCCCGGGTGTTTTCTTAGTTCTTGAAAATTCGGCGGGTGCCGGAAATCTTGCCGGTGGCACGCTCGAGGAGCTCGGTCGCTACGCGCGGAGCCTCGCCCATCCTCAACTCGGTATTTGCCTCGATACTGCGCATGCCTGGGCCTCTGGGTACGCGATCGACTCCAAAGAGGGCGTCGATCGGTTCGTGGAAACCGCGCAACGGGAGATTGGGCTCAACCGCATCGTGATGTTTCATTTCAACGATACGCAGGTGGCGCTAGGCGCGAGCCGCGACCGGCACTGGCATATCGGCGAAGGGCGAATCGGTTTCGAAGGCTTCCGGGCGCTCCTCGCTCACCCGGAGTTGCGGGAGAAGACGGCGATTCTCGAGACGCCCGGCACCGACGCCGACGATCTCCGCAACATGCAGACTATCCTCGCCATCGAAAGAGGAGCATCGGCGCCCCTATGAGATGCGCAAATGAGGCAAGCGGAGATTCGACTCGAGGAAGAGGGCCGAATCGGCCCGATTGATCCTGAGCTTCAGCTCCACGTCGGAGATGTCGGAAACGAGCGGTGCGGTGCGGATGGGATCGCGAAACATTCTAAAAACCTCTTGACTCTTTGGTAACCTTCAAATATTATATGACGGTGACAGTAACTTGTCAACCACTTTTGCTGGTGAAGCCGGAGGTTCGATTGGCTCTGTGAGCGCCGGTTCCGATGCGGCGCCGGGCGGCCTCGAGCTGATCCGGCGGTTCGAGAACACCGTCGAGCTGCCGAACGGCCCCGACGAGCTCGATTCGCTCGAACGCGCTCGGGCGTGGTGCCTGAGCCACGGTTTGCCGCCACCGCTCGACCAAGCGCACCTCGAGCTGCTGCGCGCCTTCCGTGAGGCGCTCCGCGACCTGCTCTTTGCCAACAACGGCGAGGGCGATCGCCATTCTGCCTGGGAGGCTCTGAGCCCGTTCCTCGCGCGAGCCCGGCTCGGCCTCACCATTGACCCCGAGCTTGGCCTCGAGCTGCGGCCGGTCAGCCACGAAGCTGAAGGACCGATTGCGTCGTTGCTTGCGGTCGTCTACGAATCGCTGCTCAAAGGAACGTGGTCGCGTCTGCGCGCCTGCCGTAAGCAGAGCTGCCGCTTCGCGTATTACGACTGCACGAAGAACGCGTCGCGTGCGTGGTGCAGCATGGCGACCTGCGGGAATCAAGCTAAAGCACAACGCCGCCGCGAGCGTGAACGGCACGTGTCACCCTGAGCCCTTCGTCAAAGCTCAGGGCAGGCTCTGTCGAAGAGTTCGTCGCCCACTTCGACGTCGACGCCTTCTACGCCAGCGTCGCCGTGCGCGACGATCCGAGCCTTCGAGGCAAGCCCGTCGCGATCGCAGGAAGCAGCCGTCGCGCGGTGGTCCTCACCGCATCGTACGAGGCGCGGCCGTACGGAGTACGCTCGGCGATGCCGCTCTACAAGGCCCGCATCGCGTGTCCGGATCTTCACGTCGTACCGCCCGATATGCAGAAGTACAAGGCGGTTTCGCGTGAGATATTTGGCGTCTTGGGCAAGCAAGGCCGGCCTGTCGAAGGCCTCTCGCTCGACGAAGCCTTCATCGCCATCGGCGAGTGCACGTTCGCAGAGGCTCGCGGAATCGCTGCGACGCTGCGGCGCGAAATTTTGGACACGACCGGGCTCACCGTGAGCGCCGGCGTTGCAACCGGAAAAATGATCGCAAAGATTGCTTCCGATACGTGTAAGCCCGACGGTCTGTTGGCAATCGCTCCCGGTGAAGAATCTGCGTTTCTCGAGCCGTTACCGGTCGAGCGCCTGTGGGGCATTGGCCCAAAGATGCAGACGCGCTTGAGCGTCTTCGGCATTACGACGATCGGCGAGCTTGCGGGCCTCGACGACCGGCGCTTGCGCGAGCTCTTCGGCTCGTGGTGGCACGAGGTGCGCGATCTATCCCGCGGTATCGATCGCCGTCCGGTAGAACCCGAGCGCGAAACGAAATCGATCTCGACGGAAGAAACGTTCGAGTACGATGTGCGCGACGAAAGCCGCCTGCTCGACGTCCTGCGCGCGCAAGCCCGCGAGCTAGCCGAAACGCTCGAACGCGAACGCACCGTCGCGCACACGATCGGCGTAAAGATCAAGCGCGCCGATTTCACCCTTGTCGGCCGGCAGACGCATCTCGTCGAGCCGACACGCGATGCCCGTCGCATCTTTCGCGCTGCCGTACATTGCTTACGGCGTGCCGATTTGGCGGGTGCACCGGTGCGGTTGCTCGGAACGCGCGTCGCCTCGCTCGTTGAGGGAGACGCCTTGCAAACGAGTCTCCTAGAATGATCGCCCTGATTTGAACCGGCAAATATGCTGGGTCGCGTTGGGATTGCCCCTAGATATGATCGGTCGGCCAACAGAAATCTCCGCTCGAAGCTGACGAGATCTCGCTAAGCAATCGCTCTCCTTCGAAGCGAAGCGCGGCCATCATAAAGACGGCGCGTTTCCGCTGGCGAACGGCGAGCCTCGGAAGCAAATCGCGCGCACGTTGCGGCGGCAACCAGCCGGTGACGCGCCGCAAGTCGCCCGCAGCGGCGCGCAACAGCGCCGGAATCGCCGCGGCCCCGGCCTCGTCCGCGAAGCCGAACTCGTCGAGGATGTAGACGTCGCGTTGGGGATCGCGTACTCCCAACACGTAGGCGGCCACCCCCCGGCGACGACCCACGACGAGATTCGTTTCGTGACCCGTTGGATGCTCCGAATCGTGGCGTACGCGTTGCACGATCCACTCCCAAACCGTGGCGCTGCGTATGAAACCGGAACCTCGAGCACGCTCGGCGAGCTCGAAAACCCGACGCACGTTCCGCCAGTCCTCGTCGGTAAGTCGTCTAAGCTCCAGGCGAGTTGCCGGAAGCGCGTCGGCGCGCAGCGAGAACCGTCGCGACGGAAGCGTCCGAAAACCCAGCGCCGCGTAGAATTGGGGCCGAATGTCGGAGAAGAGAAAGGCGAGATCGTACCCGTGGTCTCGCGCTTGATCGAGCGCCATGCCCAACATGACGCTTGCATAGCCGCGGCCGCGATATTGTTCCGGAGTAAAGACCGCACCAAAGCCGATTGCCCGCAGCCGGCGCGCTCCGTTGCGCAGCGCACGCTCGTAGCGCTTGAACGACGCGACCAGCGTGCTGCCGTCGTAGAGCCCGATCGTCCGGTAATGCCGTCGTCCATACGTTCCGCGTGCGACTTCGAGCGTTTGCTCCACGTACTCGTCGAAAGTACGGCGCCCGGCCCAAAGCGCTGCGGTCAGCGGCAGGACTTGCTGCGCGTAGGAATCGGCGGAAATTTCGCGCAAGCGCACCGCGACCAAACTACCGTAGTTCTTCGAGGAACTCGGGGGCGGTCATGCCGCGCGTCGGCGTTCCCGAGGCTGTGACCAGCACGCTCTTGCCAGCCCGGAGCAAGCCGTAGACGAAGGCTCGCCGTTCGCGATCGTAGTACTGCTGGCGCGCCTTCGAGCGAAACATGTAGTAGCTGAACTTGACCGTTCGCGAGGCACGCGCCTCGCCGACGTTCTCTTTTGGAATCATGCCCAGCCGAGGACTGAAAAGAAAGGCATCCGGCGAATACCAGCGCGGGAACGCGCCGGGTCGAACGTTCGCCACGACGACGTGGTCGAACTCGCGCCCGCGGGCCGCTTCGACGCTGAGCATTTGTACGAAACCCTCGTTCGCATCATCGGCCTCGCACGTTTCCAAATCGCTCTCGATCCGCCGCTGCGCGTACTCCAGCACGTCGGCGAGGGTGGCGCCGGCCTTCTGAGCCACGAACGCATTCAGGCGCTCGAGGAGGCGCCGCAATGCGAGTTGCTGGGCGCGTGCGTGCGCTGAGCCCGGATCTCCTTCGCGCGCAAGACCCTCACGCCAGACCGTCTGCGCGAAAGCCTCGAACGGCGCTTCGTCCATCAGCTGAATCCAGCGCTCGCGCGACGCGCGAAAACGCCGGAGACGCGCGGCCGCATCCTCGCTGAGCGCATCATCCTGTTCGCCGCGGATAACGTTCCAGCCGAGGCGCAAATCTCGCTTGGGGTTCCATCGGCTCGCGCGCGCCGTCGGCACGGGTTCGTCGTCGAGCTCGAGGAGCGGGCGTTGTGGATCGGGCGGCTCGCCGCACAGCACCGCAAGCGATGCGTCGGAGAGACCGAGCGCGGGATTCGCTAGCGTACGCAAGAGCCAATCGTGACGAAACGGATCGCAAACGCTCCACAAGAGAGCCAGTGCATCGAGGGCGCGCCGGTCGGTGAAGACGTTGACGTCGCCGCTGACGGCCGTTGGAATGTTGCGGTCGAGCATCGCGGCTTCGTAGCTCGCCACGTTCTTTACCGAGCGAAAGAGCACGGCAATCCTCTCCGGACGGAACCCTTCGCTAAGCCACGCGCCGGCGCGTTCGGCGATCATCGCGGCTTCTTGGCGTGGAGTCGAAACTCGGTGCAGTTCGCGCCGTGGAGAGCGATGCCGATCGTGCAGCTCAACCTTCGACCCCGCCAGCGCGAAAATCGCTTGCGGTTGCTCCACGCGCAGACTCGAGATCGCGGAGAACGGATCGCCGCAGAGCGTCACTCCGCGCAGTCCCTTGCCGAAGATCGCGGTCAACAGCTGCAGTTGCGCGTTGGTCAGCTCTTGGGCGTCGTCAACGAAGGCAAATCCATGCCGGTCGCGGAGCGCCGCAGCGAATGCGGCGTCTTTTTCAACGCAATTGGTGGCCTCGACCACCGCGTCGCGTGCGGTCTTTCGGCCGCTGGAGCCGACGAGATCCAAATAAAGCCGATAGATCTTCGTCAGGATCTTGGCGAGGTCGACCTCGCGGCGATGCTGCCGGAGCAGTTCCTCCGCCGTCGCGTCGAGCGAATCGTGATACGAGCTCTTCGTCGCAAAGAGCAGGCGCGGATCGGCAAGGTTCGGCGGATTCGCGTAAAATTCGGTCGCGCCGGCAAGCGCGCGCGAAAGCAGAAGCGCCGGCTCGATGTCGGCATCGCGCAGCCGTCGAATCAAACGGAATGCCGATTGGAGGAAGCGCTCGGGGGAACGCAGTCCAGGAACTTCGGGATCGATTTGCCGCTGTGAGAACTCGTCCCACTCCAGCGCGAAGAGCGGAGCGCACGCTTCTGCGAAGATCGATTCGGCGTCGACGTCGTCGATAAGGGTTACCTCAATGCCGCGCGAACGCAGCAGATGAGCGGCGTACTCGTCGATGCTGCGCCCATCTCCGACGACCAGCGGATCGGCGTCGGGCTGTGTTTCTCGGGCTCGCGTAATGCGATCGCGAAGCGCCGTACTCTTGCCGGTTCCCGGCGCGCCCAGAATCGCCAAGCACTGATCGTACGGCGCTTCGACGGCGGTGCGTTGTTCGGCGGTCAGTTCGAGAAGAATCAACTTCCGAAGCGCTGCGCTTCTGCCGGCGGCTTGCTGCGGCATGCCGTTACATACGCGCAGTACGTGCAAGCGGCCGGATCTTCGGCCGGTTTAAAGTTCCGGATATCTCCCGAAGCGAGCACGTCGCTCAATTCGATCATGCGCGTGCGCGAGCGTTCGAGCTCCTCGATGGCGATGTTCTTGCCGACCTGCAGAACGATAGGGCGTACGTCGAGTAGTGCGTCTTTGAGAGGAATCAGGACCAATCGCGTAACCCGGTCGCCCGCAGCCGTTCGCGCCCAGTAGTAGAAGGGAAGCTGAAAGTCTCGAAAGCGGCGAACCTTCTCGCGATACTCGGCCGGGCTCGTCGCGATGCTTCCGGTTTTGTAATCGACGACGCCGATGCCGCCGGAACGCTCGTCGCGATCGAGCCGGTCGATATACCCGACGAACGGCCGGCCCTCCAGGTCCAACTCCGCGGCAACCTCGCGCCCGAGCACCTCGAAAGGCGCTTCCTTCTCCTGCGCCAGCAGCCAATCGACGTACCGTTGTGCGGTACGTTGGGCGCGCCGCACTTGGAGTTCGAATTCAACGGGCGTATCGAAGCCGTCCCGGTTGCGCTCGAAGGCCCACGTGACGCACTCGCGGATGCGCCGGCGCATCGGCGCGCTGGCGGCGCTCTGCGGTCGAGGAAACTCTCCGTGGAAATCTTCGAGCGCCAGATGGAAGGCGCTCCCATAGGCCGAGGCTGCCGAGCCGCGGTCTTCTACCGCCGCGCACGCATATTTGTAGAACCATTTGCGTTCGCACTCGGCATACGTGTTGAGCGCCGAAGCGCTGAAGTGTTTCCGCCACGCGGCCACGCCGCGGGCCTCTTCGGGCGCGACCGGCTCGGCGAGATCGAAAAGGGCGGCAACCGCGGTGCTGAGCTCGCGCTCAGTCGACGATCGGTAAGGGTCTCGCACAAGCTCGAAGGTGTCGGCGATTGCCTCGCGCAGCGCTTCCTCTTCCAACTCCGGCGGCATTGCTCGAAGCCTGCGTGCCCGGCGAGCGAACCGAAGAACGCTGTCGCGATCCTCCGGCGGCAGTGCAAGCTGTCCACGATCGATCGCATCCAAAAGCGTCCCAGTCCGTGTGGCGAGCGTCGCATACGCCGCGCCGACGTCGTGCGCAACGCCAGAGCATGACGAGCGGATGAGACGCAGAAGGCACGCCTCGGAGGCGGTGCGATGCCAACGGACGGCGTCGTCGACAAAAGAACGGACTCGCGCGGAATCGAGGAGCACCTCATAAGGAGTTAAAGCTTCCACCAGGCGCCCCTGCAGCCAACGTATAACCGCCTACCGGTGCGGCGCATCATCATCGGGATCAGCGGGGCAAGCGGAAGTCTGTACGGCAACATGGTGCTGCAAGCATTGCGCGCGATCGGTGGCATCGAGACGCATCTCGTGCTCACCGCGGCCGCTCGCCGCACGATCGAACTCGAAACCGACATGACCGCCGACGATTTCGCGAGCCTTGCCGACGTCGTGCACCGCGACGACGATCTCGCCGCGGCGATTTCGAGCGGTTCGTTCCTCACCGACGGCATGCTGGTGATTCCGTGTTCGATGAAGAGCGCGAGCGGAATCGCGTACTCGATGAATTCAAACCTGCTCGTTCGCGCGGCCGATGTCTGCCTGAAGGAAAAGCGCCGGCTGGTTCTCGTGATTCGTGAAACGCCGTTGCACCTGGGCCATTTGCGGACGCTCGCTCAGCTCGCGGAGATCGGCGCCGTGATCCTGCCCCCCGTCCCCGCGATGTACGCCAACCCGCAGAGCGTTGACGACATCATCGCACATACCGTCGGCAAGGCCCTCGATCAGTTCGGCATCGCCAACGAGCTCTTCAAGCGCTGGCGCTCGCCCGGCTAACGAGTCGTCGCGCCAGCGGAACGTCGGTGGTGCGATCGACGTTAACGGCCGTTTCCGGATAGGCCGAGACAAAAGCGCGGACGGGCGAACCCAGAATCTTTGTGGCGCGGGCTTCGGCCTGCGCGATCGTGAGTCGGCCGAGGGCAAAGCGAGCCAGCACGTCCCAGCCGAAGAGCGATGCGAGCCTGAAGGGATGCTTGCGCGCGGCTCCCAGCCGCTCGATGAAACGCTCCAGCATCGGCAGGGCGCGCGGCTTCATGGCGATGATGCCGCCGCCGCAGAAGGTGCCGTCACGCATCCGCGCCCAGGTGTGGGGAACTTCCGGAAAACATCGCAAGTGGACGCCTTTCTCGACACAGCCATAAACCACGTCGGCGGCCAGCGCACGTACGCCGGAGACAAAATCTTCGACGGCCGGCGAGTTCAGAATCGGCAGGTCCGAAGCGACGATCAAGACGTCGACGTCCTCACGAAGGCCTGCCAGACCGTTGCGTAAGCTTTCGGTGATGCGGACGCCGTCGGGCCGGAGCTCGTCTGCGAATGCCAGGTCGGGGTGACCTTGCATGGTGAGAGGCGCGACGACGATAATTCGCTCGACGCTCGCCGCTCTGCGCAGCGCGGCGAGGACGCGGCCGACAAGTGTAACGTTCTCGATTTCAACGAAGGCCTTATTTGGGGCGTCCGGTTGCAAGCGCGCGACGGCGTCCTTCGGCCCTCCAGCCAGCACCACCGCATCGATCAAGGGCGCCACTCCGGCGTGGCGGCAAAGGTACTCGTCAGACGCTGGTACCGCGGCGGCAGATCGAGACGCTCGTCGATGGCTTCGATTGTTGCTAGTTCCGGAGCGAGCGTGAAGACGCACGATCCCGAGCCGGCCAAGAGCGCACGTTTTGCGCCCGCGGCACGAAGCGCGGCGATTGCGGCGGCAACTTCCGGCATCTGGGACGCGATGAGATCGTGAAAGTCGTTCTGCATCAGCCGATTGACCGATTCGAAGTCCGTGCGTTGCAACGCCTCGAGCACTGCGATCGAGACGCTCCCCTTACGCGGTCGCTGGGGGCGCGCAGTGCGGTCGAGCTCGTCGTAAGCGGCCGCCGTCGAAACCGCGACCGGCGGCTTGACGATCAGTGCGTACCAGCGAGGAATAGCTCCGGCGGGCGTGATGCGTTCGCCCGTTCCCTCGACGAGCGCCGCCGTGCCCGCAAGAAAGAACGGCACGTCCGATCCCAGCGTTCGAGCGACGCGCAACCAATCGCGCTTCCAATTTGATCCAAACGCGCCGGCCATCGCGGCCCGCAGCACCGCTGCGGCGTCGCTCGACCCGCCCCCCAGGCCGGCCTCTACCGGAATTTCCTTGCGAAGCCCCATGCGAACCGGCGGAACGTCGCCGAGCGCGCGCATCGCAACGACTACGAGATTGCGGTCGCCTGCGAGCTCGCTACGATCGCATTCGAAGCTGAATTGCGTGCTCGGCTCGATCGTCAATTCGTCGGCCAGTTCGAGCGGCACCATCACGCTGCGTATGCCGTGGTATCCGTCGCTTCGCCGGGCGAGCACTTCGAGGGTGAGGTTAATCTTTGCCGGAGCCCGCAGGGTCAGCATTCCGACCATGCGTTTGCCGTCGCGCGAGGAGGCGCCTGTGCGTCCCGTGCCGCAGTAGCTTTTGAAGAATGGGTTTGAGTTTCGACGCCCAACGCAACGAGTTTTGCGCCTACGTCTTGCACGAATCCCAGACGCCGTATGGCCTCCTGCTCGGCAATTTCAAAACGTACGCGCAATCAACCGCAAAAGGCGGCGTCCGCGGATTGTGGGACGCCGACACCGATCAAATTATTTTCGGTACGCACCATATCGCGTACCGCCTCGCCGATCGCACGTTCTTCCCGCACCAGATCGAGCGCGAGCTCACCTTTCTGCCCTACGCGCAAATCTCCGAGTTCACGCTCGATCATCGAATCCACGTTACCGAGGCCTTCTTCGTGCCGCACGGATCGGCATTCGATCGGGCGGTCTCCTTCGTGGTCGACGTTACGCTCTACAATCCCGGCGCGGCCGAGGTGGAAGTCGCGGTATTCCCTTGGGCGATGTTGGTGGGACAGCGCTTTTACGGCGAACCGGAGCACGAGGTGCGCGCCTGGGACGACGGCCGCTTCATCTGCTCTAAGAATCTCGAAACGGGCGGCGAGCGTTGGTGGGGCGGCTCTCATAACCCAGTTGCCGTCGAGCTCTCCTTGCGCGAACAGGTCTTGCTCAAGTCGATGCGCCGCGGAACGCTCGCAAAAGAAAAAACGGCGCAGACGCTCGACGATGTGACCCCGCAGCAGGCGGAGCTCGTGAGCCGGCGCATTTTTGGCGCCTTCGAGTACCGTATCGCGGTCGCCGCGGGTGCGCGCAATTCGCTGCGACTGGCGGTCGTCTACCATAAGGACGGAACCGAGCGCAGCCGGCCAGTCCTCGAAGCATTGCTTCGCGACCGGCGCGCGCTGCACGACACACAGGGGTACTTCACCGAGCGCCTTGCCGACGCGCGCTTTCTCGTACCGTCGCCCGAGATCAGCCGCGGAGTGGCTTGGGCGAAGGCCAATATGCTACGCATTGTCAAGGAGTATCCGCAGGGCTGGGGCGCAACGAACTCGCCTCCCTCGGATATTCTCGTTTCGCGCGACACATCGTGGCTGGTCCACGGATTCGATTATTTTTGGCCCGAGTTCAGCCGCAACGCGCTCGAGGTCTTTAATCGGGCCGTCGAGGAGAGCGGCCTGATGATCGAATACGTTCGAGGCGTCAGCGGTTATAAGACCGACTACGACCTGAACATCAACGACGACACGCCGCTGCACCTCATTGCGATGCTGCATCACTATAACGCGACGCTCGACGATGTGTGGGTCCGCGAGCGCATCGCCCTCGTGATAAAGCTTACCGACTACATGCTCGCTCAGCGAGACGACCACGGACTGGTCAACTGTCGTGCCAAAGGCGTCGACATGCATGGCATTTCGTCGTGGCGGAACATTATACCGTACTACACCCTCGACGGTGCGGTGACGGAGATCAACGCCGAAGCCGTCTACGCGCTCGAAGCCGCCGCGATGCTCTGCGCGGTAGTCGGCGACAACGATCATTGGGAGCGGTACTCGGCCGATGCCCAGCGGATGCGCGCAGCGATGATGGATTACCTCTTCAACGACGATACGGGCGCCTTCGTGCTCAACTACGATCAAGACGGCAACTATCAGGATAACTTCACCGCGGACGAGATCTTCCCGGTGCTTTTCGGCATCGCCGATCAGCCGCAGCGAAGAGCGATTCTCGCGCGTCTGCAAGAGGCGGATTTTGTAACTCCCGTTGGACTTCGCACGATCTCGACTGCCGATGCCTGGTACTTCCCCTCCTACGGGTTCGGACTGCTCGGCGGCATCTGGCCCGACCTGACGTTGTGGTGCGCGGTTGCGTTGGCGCTCAACGGCATGACCGACGAAGCCGTGCACTTTCTCAGCATTTCGTATGCAGCGATGGAGGGCGGAAGCCCGCGCAATACGGTGCCCGGCGAGTTTGCAGAATGGTTCGATGGCGGTTCGTTGAGCAATCGCGGCATCTACCTGTCGCCCTGGACCGGCGCGAAGTATCTGTGGGCGGTAGCCGAGACGGTCGGAGGATTGAACGGCTATCGGACCAGCGGCCGGCCGCACCTAGCGCCGCTGCGCCCGAAGGGCTGGCAATGGGTTGCGGCGGCGCGGGTTCATTGGGGTGGACGCCGCTGCACGTATGTTGTCGATTTGCGCAACGACACGATCTACGGCGATATGCCGGAGCTTTCAGCGGAAGAGCCGTTCACATGCATTCACGCCGGCCGCGATGTAAGCGACGAGGTCGCAACATCGCCGGTCGAGGTCGGTGCGATTGCATTCGAGGACGAGGCCGGAGCGGTGCGGATCTTCGTCGGGAACCAACTCGATCGGGCCCGCAACGTGCTGCTGGAGTTTCGCGGACATACGGCTCGGCTCGATATGGCGGTCGGCGAGCTGCGCGAAGTGCATTTGATCGGCAAGCCAAGCGATCGTAGAGCGCGGGCGGCCAAGCTCGACGTTGTTCCCCCGCTCGCGCGGGTATAGACAGCGCGACGTCATGCGCCCCTCGACGCGATTTCCAACCATTCTCCTGGCAACCGGCGCCCTCGTTCTTCTCGTCGCGGTGGCCCTCGGCGAGCGGATGGGAAATCGGGTCATCGGCCAGGCGACGGAGCAAACGCTACAATCGGTGATAACGCAGGCCGTGACGCCCGCACCCGATGCCACTCCTCAGCCGTACGGCCCCGACTGGAAACGGTCACAGGCGCTCTCCACCGCAGGCGATCCGGGATTTCCCGATCCACGTATTCCGCCCGAACCTTTGCCGACGCTCGCGCCCACGCCGAAGCCGAGACCGACGCCGGTTCCCACGCCGACGCCGAATCCCAACATACCGATCTGGCGGCAGCAGCCCTTCCCTACGGTTGCTCCGTCGGCTCCGCTATCGGGCGGAAACTCGGCCCTCCCTTCACCGCCGGTGGCTGGCCCCTCTCCAGCGAGTTAGTTCGCGCCCCCTCTAAGCGCGTACCCAATGTCTCCATTGGGGACGCCTGATATGATAGAGACATGGAAAGCACCGGAACGATAACGGTCAAGCGCGGGCTCGCGCAGATGCTCAAAGGCGGCGTCATCATGGACGTCGTCACCCCAGAACACGCCGCGATTGCGCAAGAGGCCGGTGCCGTCGCGGTTATGGCGCTCGAACGTATCCCCGCGGATATCCGCGCCGCTGGTGGTGTGGCCCGAATGAGCGCGATCGATTTGATTCGCGGCATCATGGATGCCGTCACGATTCCGGTGATGGCAAAAGTACGCATCGGCCACTTTGCCGAGGCTGCGGTGTTGCAGCAGCTCGGGGTCGACTACATTGACGAATCGGAAGTGCTGACCCCCGCCGACGATAAATACCACGTCGACAAGCACGCCTTTACGACGCCGTTCGTCTGCGGGGCCCGCGATTTGGGCGAGGCGCTGCGCCGGATTGCCGAAGGCGCGGCGATGATTCGTAGCAAGGGCGAGGCCGGAAGCGGAAACATCGTCGAGGCCGTCCGGCACATGCGTGCGATCGGCGACGCAATACGAGAGCTGAGCATCGCGCCGAAAGAAGAGCTCGTGGCTCTCTCGCGCGAACTCGGAGCTCCACTCGAGCTCGTCGCGCAAGTCGCCAATGATGGAAAGCTCCCTGTCGTGCTCTTCTGCGCGGGCGGCGTCGCGACGCCGGCCGATGCCGCACTGATGATGCAACTCGGAGCCGAAGGCGTCTTCGTGGGCAGCGGCATCTTTAAGTCGAAGGATCCTAAACGCTTTGCGCGCGCAATCGTCGACGCGACGACGCACTTTAACGATCCGAGCGTCGTGCTCGAGGCCTGCAGATCGCTTGGCGTCTCCGAGGCGATGCCGGGCCTCGACATCCGCCTTTTGGACGAAGCGCAGCTTCTCGCACCGCGTGGCAACTAAGCTCGTCCCGTGTCATCCTGAGCTTGTCGAAGGATGACTCGCATTGGGGTGCTGGCGCTGCAAGGCGACGTGGTCGAGCACGTTGCGGCGCTCGAACGAGCTGGGGCCGAGGCTATTGCCGTAAAGAATCCGGCAGATCTTGCGCGCGTCGACGCGCTCGTCGTACCCGGCGGTGAATCGACGACCGTCCTGAAGTTGCTCGAACGCGTCGATCTCGACCGGCCGATCGTCCAACGCGTGCGCGAGGGCATGCCACTCTGGGGGACCTGCATGGGTATGATCGTGGCCGCTCGCCGGGTCGCCGGCCTCGATCAGCCGACGCTCGGCCTGATCGACATCACGGTGCGGCGCAATGCTTTCGGCCGTCAAAACGAGTCCGCCGAAATCGATCTTCGCATCGAGGCGCTCGGGTCCCAGCCGTTTCCCGCGGTCTTTATTCGCGCGCCGTGGATCGAGCGGTGCGGACCGAAGGTCGAGCTGCTCGCCGAACGGGATGGACGCGGCGTCATGGTGCGCGAGGGCAACGTGCTCGCAACATCCTTTCATCCCGAACTCTGCGGCGATCAGCGCGTGCACCGGTATTTTCTCGGGATGGTCGAGGCGGAGCGGGCGCGCGCAGTGCGGAGCAGTTCCAAAGGGAAGACCTCCACCGCGGCCTAAGTTCTGGCTAGACATGTCTACGCGTGCCGCCTCCCCCGATTTGCAGGGAGGTTTTCAAGGGCAGATCCCGCCCGTCGAGCCGTTGATCAGCGAGGTGATCGCAACGCTGGCCCTGGCAGCGCACGCCTATCTCACCGAGGAAGAAGGCCGCAAGCCCGACCATCCGTCGGCGGAGATTGCGATTGACGTAGCGTCTACGGCATTCGAGCGCGTCAAAGAAAGATTGCGGCCCGAACAGCGGTTAGCGATAACCCAAATGCTAACCGAAACGCGACTGACGTTTGTTCGGAAGCGAGGCACCTAAAATGCCTCGTTTTACTAGCTCATGAGTGAAGTGCTCGTGCTGAACTCGACGTACGAGGCGTTGAACGTCACCAGCTTTCAGCGCGCCGTCAAGTTAATCTTCGCGGGCAAGGCGGAGTTGCTGCACGGTCGCGAGCGCATGCTCGCATCTCCGACATTCGAGATGCGGATGCCGTCGATCATTCGGATGCTCTATTACATCCGCCGCCCGATGCAAAAGGTCGCCCTGACGAAGAAAAACGTTTTGATACGCGACGATCACACCTGCCAATACTGTGGGACGCGGGGCGAGCGAATGATGACCGTCGACCACATCACGCCGAAAAGCCGCGGCGGGGAGTCCACTTGGGAGAATCTCGTCTGCGCTTGCATGCGTTGCAACAATCGCAAGAACAACCGCATTCCGCACGAAGCCAATATGTCGCTCTTGCGCAAGCCGCGTCAGCCGAAGTACATCCCCTGGATTCAGATCAAGCGCAACACGCTGCCTGACGAGTGGGGGAAGTTCCTCTTCCTTTACAACGTTTCGATCGACGAACGCATCGAGGCATAGGGAACTCGCCGGCTTCGAAGCACGACGCTATGCGCAAAATAGTCGCGGAAATGATGATTCTGGCCGCGCTCGCACCGTTGGCAGCGGCGTCGGCAACGATGCCGACGACGGAGGCCGCCGACGCATATGGCGTGGGTCAGTCGTACGTTCGGCTCTTTCAAGACTCCGTGATGCCGGGTACGTGCGGCATCGTCCTGGAGCGTACGCGCTGTCGCGCGGACCTTCAGATCGTACGGAAGTGGCGAGGCAACGATTCCACCGATGCCTCATTTGCACAATGGTTGGCTGACGGGGATTCGTCGCTTCATACCAGCGACTGGAATGGGTACTACATAGCGGAAAGAGCTTGGATTGAAGAGCCCACCTTCGCATGGTGGTACACCGGCGGAATCGTCTCGATCGCCATCGATCAGCCAAAAATTCAGGGGACGGCCGACTATCTCTCGCATTACCTTGGCGAACTGGTGCACCACCCCAACACAACGCCGTTAGGCTTTCAAGATCTAATTCTTCGGAGTGGAACGCCATTCGAGCAGGCCCAACCGCTTGCGCGTGCGCTCGATGCGGCTATTCCGGTCGCTCCCTATCCGGCGCCCTCCTTTGGGGCGGGCCTCACCGCGGCGGCCCAACTCGGTGCGTACCTAGCCACCCTGATGGAGCTTGTTGATAATCCACTTGCGCTCTCGCGACCCGAAAGCCGCGCGTTTGCAACCCTGGTCTTGACGGAGCTGGGACGTCGCCATCGCGAGCTGTCGGATGGTCTTAGCGTTGCCGAATTGCAAAATGCCGTTACCGAAGACATTCCAAGCGATCCGGAGCAGCTCAACGCGCAATGGCGCGAACCATTGACCACCCAAGAAATCAATACGAAGTGGCCCGAACCCGTGCGCTACGCGCTGCTCCTAGGCCAGCTCGTCGCACAGGTTGCCTACAACGCAGCGGTGCTCAAGGATGCAAAAGCGGACGCAAGTTTCCGCGGCGCCATTGCCCAACTTCCACGCTGGCCCGCAATGACGGAACGAACCCGCTCCGATATCGCGGCCCTGCAGAGCGTCCCTTATGCGAGTAACGGCGGCTCGTGGAAGGAAATCAACCAACTCGCAACCCGCGCGACCCTCGACCTAACGGGCGCGCAATGAACGCGTGCCGGCGTTGGGCGTGAGCTCAATGCCGCTGCAGAATCGGGTCACGCCGTTCGGTCAGCTCGTCGCGCTTCCCGGGCGCGGCCTTATGATGGGCAATCGCGGCGTTCTCCACGACGACGTTCGCAGGATCGTGCGTCCGTTTGCAGTCCGGCGGTGGATCGCATGCAGCCTGACGTTTGGTGGGCGCCGCCGCACCGTGATGTCGCCTCGCCGCTACACCGAGCTCTTTTTTCTCGACGAAGCAACGGCGCTCGCCGCCGGGCACCGGCCATGCGCCGAATGCCGGCGCGACGATTACCGCCGGTTTCAGTCGTTCTGGAATGCCTGCAACCTCGGGCCGGCAAACGCCGACGCGATGGATGCGCGGCTTCACGAAGAGCGGCTTTCGGCTAAGAAAAAACGCACCTATCGCGAGCACATCGAGAGCTTGCCCGACGGCACGTATGTGGTTATAGACGGAGCGGCCTGGCTTCTCTGGGGCAAAGCATTGCACGCTTGGTCCGATTCCGGTTACACGCGCCGGCATCCGCGTCCGGCGCGCGACGAGCTCGAAGTGCTCACGCCGCGCTCGCTCGTCGCTATTCTCTCGGCGGGTTATCGCCCCGGCGTCCATCCTTCCGCACTCGGCTCGTGATTCTGAGCGTAGCCGGCAGAGGCAGGGAAAGCGCCAGATATTGTGCATTCTGGCGATTGCATTGGACCAGCATCGAACGCCCTACTTTCAGGCGCTCCTCGAGTACGTCGACTCCGGTGTGCTGCCGTTCCATACGCCCGGTCACGTGCAGGGCGTTGGGATGGATTTGGCCTTTCGCGAGTTCGTAGGCGACAATATCTGCGCGATCGACCTCACGCCGATGCCCGGCATCGACGATCTCCTCCAGCCGACCGAATCCATCAAGGAAGCGCAGCAACTCGCCGCTGAGGCGTGGGGCGCCGACAACACCTTCTTTCTTATCAACGGGTCCACGAGCGGTAACCAATGCATGATGATGACGGCGCTCAACCCCGGAGAGAAAGTCGCGGTTCCGCGCAACTCGCACAAGTCCATGCTCGGCGGCCTCATCATGAGCGGCGCCGAGCCGATTTACATGCAGCCCGAAGTCGATGAAGAGTTGCGCATGGATCACTGCGTGACGCCGGAAACCGTTACGCGCACGCTGCAGCAGCATCCGGACATTACGGCGATTTATCTCGTTTCACCGACTTATTACGGGGTCGCCGCCGACCTCGAAGCGATCGAGCGGATCGCGCACGGCGCCGGAAAGCTCTTGCTGGTCGACGAGGCGTGGGGTCCCCATTTCCATTTTCATCCGGCGCTCCCGATCTCGGCGACTCGAGCCGGTGCAGATCTTTGCGTCAACTCGACGCACAAAATGCTCTCGGCCTTCTCGCAGTGTGCGATGCTCCATCAGAAAGGCGACCGCGTTCGTCTCGATCGCCTGACTTCGGTGCTCAAAATTTTCCTTTCGACGTCGCCGAATCTGCCGATGGTTGCCTCGCTCGACGTCGCACGCAAACAGATGGCAACCGAAGGCGAGAGACTGCTCTCGCGAACGATCGGACTCGCCCAAGCGACGCGCGAGCGGATCAACGAAATTGCGGGGCTTTATTGCTTCGGCGAAGAGCTGCGGGGCCGCAAAGGCGTCTTCGCGCTCGACCCCACGAAAATTACGGTCACCGTGACGGGTTTAGGTTACACCGGATACGAGGCCTCAGAGATTCTGCGCCGCCGCCATAACATTCAGGTGGAACTCGCCGACCTCTTCAACGTCGTTGCGCTCTTTACTATCGGAACGACCGACGAGGCCGCCGAGCGGCTCGTGCAAGCGTTGCGCGAGATGGCGCGCGACGACCGAAAGGTCGATATGTTTGCACCGTCGGGAATTCTGGAGCAGCGGTTGAGGCGCGGCAACTTTCATCTTCCCCCTGTCCCGCCGATGCGTATGAGGCCGCGCGAAGCCTTTCTCGCCGACGCCGAGTTCGTAAAGTTTCGCGAATCGGTTGGCCGTATCTGCGCGGAAACGCTGACGCCGTATCCGCCCGGGATTCCCGTCATCGCGCCGGGAGAAGAGATCACGCCCGAGATCGTCGATTACGTGCGCTTGGAGTTGAAGGCGGGCGTTCGCATTCAAGGACCGTACGACGACGAGCTACGCGTGATACGCGTCGTGAAGGAGTGAGCGCGCGGCCCGGGAAATGACGATTGCGTGCCTTGGGGGAATCGGCACGGAAGGCAGGATCAGTAGTTGGCGGCCAGAGTTCATTCCGTTTCCCCAAGTTGGGAACTCTCCCAACTCCTCGACATCTTTCCACTCTCGATACGGCAAGCGCTCGTCCGTCTCAATAACATCGAAGAAATCATCGAAGTGGTGCTCGATCTCGGGCGTCCGCCCGAGGCTCGCTTCGAACACGATTTCACGTATCTCGCCGAAGCTCCGGTAAGTCACGAAGACATCGCACACGTCTGCTCGCGCATTTCGCCGTTTGGCGCCGACAATCGCGCCGGGATAGAACAGACGCTGCATCGCATCAGCGCCATCCGTAATCGCACGGGAAAGATCGTCGGCCTCACCTGCCGCGTTGGGCGAGCCGTCTATGGGACGATCGACATTTTGCTCGACGTTCTGCGCAGCGGCAAGTCGATCTGCCTCCTGGGCCGCCCCGGAGTGGGCAAAACGACCATGCTGCGAGAATGCGCGCGCGTGCTCTCCGAAGAGCGCAAACGCGTGGTGATCGTCGACACGTCCAACGAAATCGCCGGCGATAGCGATATCCCTCATCCGGGAATCGGCTTGGCGCGACGCATGCAAGTCGCCGATCCCGCGTTACAGCACGCGGTGATGATCGAAGCGGTCGAAAATCATATGCCCGAGGTAATCGTCATCGACGAGATCGGCACCGAAGCCGAAGCGGCCGCGGCGCGCACCATAGCCGAGCGCGGGGTGACCCTCATCGGGACGGCCCACGGCCAGACCCTGGAAAACCTCTTAATGAATCCGACGCTCTCGGATCTTGTGGGGGGCATCAGCGCGGTGACGCTCTCGGACGAAGAAGCGCGCCGGCGCGGAACGCGCAAAACCGTGCTGGAGCGCAAAGCGCCGCCGACCTTTGACGTCGTGATCGAGATTCACGACCGCGACCGCTTGGCGATTCATAAGAACGTCGCCGACGTCATCGACGCATTGTTGCGCGGGTACCAGCCGCAGCCTGAGATACGGCAGCGGGAGCCGAGCGGCGAGGTGACCGTCGTGCAGGAGGCCGACACCGAATCGATGCCCCGACTCTCCGACCGCTACGAACCCGATCGCGAAGCGGACGAGCGCGAGCGGCCGCTCTCGATTTTCCCGTACGGCGTCTCGCGCAATAAGATCGAACGCGCGATTAGCAATCTGCGCGTCAATGCCGCGATCGCACGCAATTGGGACGACGCCGACGTCGTGCTCACGCTCAAGACGCTCGAGCGCAAGGAGCAGCCGAAGCTCAAGCAGATCGCCTCCGATAACGTGCCGATCTATTCGATCAAGACGAATACCACGACGCAAATACAATCGGCCCTTCGAGATGTCTTCAACCTTGGCTCGATCGACAACGAAGAGATCGCGCTGCGCGAAACCGAAGAGGCGATCTATCAGGTCCTTCTGACCAATCAGGCGATCGAGCTCTCACCCCAAACGTCGTACATTCGCCGCATGCAACATCAGCTTGCGGAGCGGTATCGGCTGCAATCGCGCAGCACCGGGCTCGAGCCCAATCGCCGCGTTCGGATCTACAAAACCGCCGACGCTCCGTGACCCTATCGATCTGTCACACGTGTCACCCGTGTCACCCTGAGCTTGTCGAAGGGTGACTTGCGTACCCACGTGTCACCCTGAGCGGAGTCGAAGGGTGACTCGCAGATGTTTATAGTCATCGAAGGTATCGAAGGCAGTGGGAAGAGCACGCTCTCGGCGGAGCTCGGACATCGTTTGCGCGATGAGGGTCATGACATCGTCGAGACCCGGGAGCCGGGCGGAACGCAGCTGGGCGACGCCGTTCGCGAGATATTCTTAAGAACTTCAATCGAAATATCGGCATTGTCGGAGAGCCTGCTCTTCAACGCCGCGCGAGCACAGCACGTCTCCACAGTGATTCGTCCTGGATTGGAACTGGGGCGCATTGTCCTTTGCGATCGCTTCACCGACTCCACGTTGGCTTATCAAGGGTACGGCCGAGGCCTAGACTTTGGTCTATTGCGCAGCGCCTGCAAGATAGCGACGGGGGACCTTGAGCCGGATATAACCTTCTTGCTCGATCTTCCGCTCGACATGGTTCGCGATCGCTTAACGGAGCGACACGATCAACTTGCACTTTTTCGAATGAACCTCGCCCGCGCCCAGTCTGACCGTATCCGGCTCAAGGACCAAGCGCGAAACCCGGATCGTTTTGAGAGGGAAAATGATGCGTTTCTCGGACGCGTACGACGAGGTTTCCTTGAACTGGCACAAGGATCGGCGCGGCACCGCGTGCTCGATGCGACCCTGCCGCCGGAGGGCCTTGTAGCAGAAGCGCTTCGTGAGGTGCATGCGCGGTTGAAGGCCCCGGGGTGAGCGAGCTTCGCTTCGACGTCGTCGGCGCCGAGGGACCAAAACGGTATTTCGCGGCGCTGACTCCGCAGCGGCTCGCCCACGCCTATCTCTTTTCGGGGGCCGCCGGGGTCGGAAAGAAGACGTTCGCGCGCAGACTGGCGCAATCGCTGCTCTGCCTCGCGCCGAAAGACGGGGTCCTGGGATACGATGGAACGTGCGCGTCCTGCACGCTTTTCCGCGGCGAGAGCGCGCACCATCCCGATTTCCTCGAGCACCAGGGATTGCTCAAGATCGGCGATCGCGACGCGCCAATGGGTTTCTATGAAGGCGACGAGCTCTCGGCGCGCGATCTTGTACGGCAGCTTTCGATGCAGTCGTACAGCGGTGGAATGCGCGTGCTGCTGCTCGGCGATATCGACTTTGCGTCGCCGCCGGCAGCCGCCAACGCGCTTTTGAAGTTTCTCGAAGAGCCACCGCGCGGCGTCGTCATGATCCTCACGACGGCGACGCCCGGGCGTCTGCTGCCGACAATCCGCTCGCGTGCCATCGAAGTGCGGTTTCCGCTACTCTCCCAAATGCAGGTACGGGAGATTCTCAGTGGCCTGCAACACGGTCGCGAGGACGCCGAGCGGGCCGCATCGCTGAGCGGCGGAAGCGCGGCCCGTGCGCTCGCAACGCTGGAAGGAGAGGAGGAGTCGTTGCGCGGGCAGGTCGTCCGTTGGTTCTTCGAAAGCGTCGGGGGGAATTCGCCGAAGGACTCGTGGGCAACGCGCGAGACGCTCGACGACGGCCTGGAGACGATCAAAACGCTGGTGCGCGACTGGATCGTGGCGACCGGGTACGACGGCGTCGCGCTGGTCTCACTCGATCACGCGCAGCGCCTACGCCGGCTCAAGCCGCTCGATGGTCGCGCCGCCGTCGCGTTGCTCGGAAAGCTCGACGAAGCGCAACGCTTCGCGCGGACGAACGTTAGTCCCATATTGGTCGGCGAGTTCGTCCGGATGGCGCTTACCAGTATCCCCTAAACGCCACGTCGTCGTACTGCTTCGCGAACGGGAATGCGAGGTACGCTAAGACGATTGCCTTCATGGCGGCCAACACGAGCTCGTAACCGATCACTCCCAGCCCCACTCCGGTTTGGGCGACGATAAAGTAGGGCAGCCAGATCCACAGAAGCACGAAGGCGATAGCAAGGATCGCCGCGCCGAGCAGGTTTTCGCGAACCGCGCGAAACGATGCGCCGATGGCGAGATTTCCGGGCATGCCTCCGATCGCGGCGGCCGGAATGGTGTAAATGAGTAAAAATGCGACGATAAGCTGCAGGACGATTTGCAAGGCGGCGCTCCCGAGCAACGATCCCGCATATTGAGCCACATAGAGCAAGAAGTAAAAGCCGATCGTGGCGACTACGATTCCTCCGGCCTTGGCCCGTCCCTCTTCCCAGGCCTCGTCGAAGCTCGCTTTGCGTCCCCGCCAGACGTTATTCGCTGCGATGACCGCAACGCCGAAGCAAAATCCGTAAACGAGGTTAACGATGATTGCGAATATGAAACCTCCGGCGCCGCCCACCGCATCGGTAAAGAAGGGCGATATCTGCTGGATCAGTAGGTCGACGACCGCCGCCAGCAGCGGCATGACGAAGATCGAAGGATGTCGCGCGAGTAACGGAATCGCCCGTGCGTACATCGCGAAGTCGACGCGCGGCTGGCTTCGCATCCGCTAAAGCCGCGCCCCCTCGAGCGCGTGCCGGCACGAGCAATCCGCATCGACGGCGATGTTCTCAACGATCTTACCGATCGCGTTACGCACGCGCTCGTTGTTGCGATTGAAGACTTCAATGACTTCGTGATGGGAAACCGGCGGTGTGCCTTCGAGCCCGACGTCGAAGTCGGTAATCAGCGAGATGTTGACGTAGCAAATTTCGAGCTCTCGCGCCAAATAGGTTTCGGGATATTGCGTCATATTGATGACCTCCCATCCCTGGCTCTGGAACCACTTCGATTCGGATCGCGTTGAAAAACGCGGCCCTTGGATCACGACGACGGTTCCTCGCTCGTGAGTCTCGATGCCGAGACCCTTGAGCGCTTCGATCGCGATCGGACGAAGCGTCGGGCAATACGGATCGGCGAAGCTGACGTGCGTCGTGATCGGGCCATCGTAAAATGTGTCCTTGCGCGCACTCGTACGATCGACGAGTTGATCGGCAACGACCATCGAGCCCGGCCGCACGCCCTTGGCCAGCGAGCCGGCCGCGGTGGGACCGATAATCCATCGTACGCCCAGCCGCTTCATCGCCCATAGGTTCGCCCGATAGTTGATCGCTTGCGGCGGAAATCGATGGTCTTTGCCGTGCCGGGGAAGGAACGCAACGCGCCGTCCCGCGATCTCCCCAAGCGCGACCTTGTCGCTCGGCGCGCCGTACGGAGTTTCGACCCACTCCTCGCGCGCGTCCTCGATCAACGAGTAAAACCCGCTCCCACCAAAGACGCCGATCTCAGCGCTCAAATCTGACATGTTACCTTTCCTTTTATCGCGCCGTGCACTTCCCCAGAGATAGCCGTCACCCCGACTTTTGTTTCGAGTCCGCCGCCGTTGTTACCCTGAGCCCTTTGATTTCGCCCGGGAACGTGATCTAGATGACGCGTCTTTAGTGTGTGATTGTGCGAAGCTGAGGCGTATCGATGGCGTCAACCGCTAGTCTGACCAACTGTGCGGGTCCGGGTTCGATTCCCGGGCGCTCCAGCCGCGCGGCCAAGCCGTTGCGAAGGCATCGGGCGAGGTGATATGCTTAGTACTGGTCAGACTGGCGATCGCATCATCGGTGCGCGAGGCGCCGCAGTAATGCGGCGCCTCGTTTTATAAAGCGCGCTGACGCGCGCAACCCGCTCGACCGGCGGTGTGTGAATGCGCCGGGGAGCCATGGATGGCGAGAGCGGCGCAGAGGCGAGCGCAGCGACGAGCGTGATGCGAGGGGCAAGCGGCCGGAGGGCGGGCAGGTTGCGCACGTCAGCGCACGAGCTTCCTTCGTGTCCCCCTTCGACAGGCTCAGGGTGACCATGTATCTTAGCGATTGAAGTCGGATGGTTTGAGGTCTTCGAGGAACTTCTTAAACCGCGCCATCTCGTTGTCGTTGATGGGCTTCCTTTCCGCGGTCGCTTCTTCGAGAACGATCTTGTCGGAAACGAAGATAGGCGCCGGAACGCGTAAAGCGAGTGCGATGCCGTCCGATGGTCGCGCATCGATCTCTTGCAGCTCTCCGTTGGTGCGAACGATCAGCTTGGCGAAGAACGTGGAGTCTTTGATGTCGTGAATGACGACTTGCTCCAGGTTGGCATTGAGCGTATCGAGGATATTGCGCATGAGGTCGTGAGAGAGCGGGCGCGGCACCGGTGCGCCTTCCAGTGCCAGAGCTATTGCCGTCGCTTCGAAGGGGCCGATGAGAATCGGTAGGTAGTGCGAGCCGTCCATGTCCTTGAGGATGACCACCGGGTCGTGGGTTAGGAGGTCGATACCGAGCTTGTCGACCTTCATTTGGCGCATACGCGACGTATCCGACACGCGCGGCGGATTTTCTTGCCGGCTGCGCGAACGGCCCCGCTCGACCATGCCACTTTCATGCGGGATCGTCGGCCTGCCAAATGTCGGAAAGACGACGATATTTAACGCGCTCACGCGTTCGGCCCAAGCCTTCGCCGCAAATTATCCCTTCGCGACGATCGAGCCCAACGTCGGCGAGGTTGCCGTGCCGGACCCACGCTTGCCGGTGCTGCAACGGATCGTCAACGCGCGGCGCATCCTCCCGGCGACCGTTCGCTTTGTCGATATCGCCGGCTTGGCGCGCGGCGCGAGCACCGGCGAGGGCCTCGGCAATGCTTTCCTGAGTCACATTCGCGAAACCGACGCCATTGCGATGGTCATCCGCTGTTTCGAGAGCGAGGACGTCACGCACGTCGAAGGGCGGCCGGACCCCAAGCGCGACTGTGAAATCATCGCGATCGAATTGGCGCTCGCCGACCTCGCAACCATGCGCAAGCGTATCGCGAAGCTCGAGCGTGAGGTCCGAGCTCAACCCGCGACTCGCCCATACTTAGAAGCCGCGCAGCGGCTGAGCGAGGCGCTCGAGGAGGCCCGCCCTGCGCGCAGTTTTGCGCCGGGAACGGTGGAGGCTCAGGTCGCGGCCGACTCGTTTCTCCTCACATCTAAACCGATGCTCTACGTCGCAAACGTCGACGAAACGCAGCTCGCGCGGACGCACGATCGGGTGCGCGCCGTCGAGGAGGTCGCGCAAGCGGAAGGGGGTCGGATCGTCGTTCTCAGCGGAAAGATCGAAGCCGAGCTGGCGGCCCTCTCTGAAGCCGATGCCGCCGAGTTTCGGCGCGAGCTCCAGCTCGAACGCAGCGGGCTCGACGACCTCTCGGCCGCCGCCTACGACTTGCTCGGTCTCATGACCTTTCTGACCGCCGGCGAGAAGGAAGCCCGTGCGTGGCCGATTCCGAAGGGGACGAAGGCCCCCCGGGCGGCCGGGACCATTCATAGCGACCTCGAGCGCGGTTTCATCCGGGCGGAGGTCATTTCGTACGATGACTACGTCAAATACGTAACCATGGAGGCGCTGCGAGCTGCCGGCCGAGTCCGAAGCGAGGGCCGCGAGTACGTGATGCAAGAAGGCGACGTCGTGAACTTTCGGTTCAACGTGTGAATCTGAGAGCCCGCGCACCTAGGGGCTGCGCGGTAGAACGAGCAAATCTACGCACATGACCACGGCTCTACGCGAGACCTCGGTGCGCGACGTCTCGGTTTTCGGCGACGCGATCGCTTATTTCAACGAAGCCGCCGACCTGCTCGAGCTCGATGCCGGAATGCGCCGGATCCTCACGCACCCGTCAAGACAGATCATTTTTTCGATTCCGTTTCAGCGCGATTCGGGTGAGTTCGAGGTCTATACGGGGTACCGCGTGCAGTATAATTTTGCGCGAGGGCCGGCAAAAGGCGGCATTCGCTTCCATCCTCGCGTGACGCTCGACGAGGTCACCGCGCTTGCGTTTTGGATGACCTGGAAGTGCGCGGTCGTCGATTTGCCCTTCGGCGGAGGTAAAGGCGGGGTCACGTGCGACCCGACGACCCTGTCGTCGAACGAGCTCGAGCGCATCACGCGGCGCTACGCCGCCGAGCTGGTCGAAGTCGTCGGCCCGGACAAAGACGTTCCCGCGCCCGACGTCAACACGACTCCTCAGGTCATGGCGTGGTTCATGGACACGTACTCGATGCACGTTCGGCAGAACATCCCCGGCGTCGTCACGGGGAAGCCGCTGGAGATCGGCGGATCGCGCGGTCGCGTCGAAGCGACCGGCCGAGGCGTAACGATTTGCGCGCTCGACGAGATGGCCGAGATGAACCTACGCCCCGACAAAGCGACGATTGCAATTCAAGGTTTCGGCAACGTGGGGATGCATGCGGCAAAACTTTTCGAGGAACGCGGATGCAAGGTGGTCGGTATTTCCGACGTAACCGGCGCCTACTACAACGCCGGCGGCATCTTCGTAAACGCGGCCATGGAGCACGCCGCCAAATTCGGCACGCTCGAAGGCTTCAAGGGCGGCGAGAGGATCACGAATGCGGAGCTGTTGACGAGCGAGTGCGACGTACTCGTCCCGGCTGCGCTCGAAAAAGTTTTCACGCCGGAGACGGCCGTAAAAGTTCAGGCCAAACTGATCGTCGAGGGTGCAAATGGCCCGACCACGCCGGAAGCCGATCGCATTTTACGCGAACGCGGTGTCGTCATCATTCCGGACATCATGGCGAACGCCGGCGGTGTGACGGTCTCGTACTTCGAATGGGCGCAAGATCGCATGGGTTATTTCTGGAAAGAGGCGGAGGTCAACGAAAAGTTGGAAGATTTCTTGCTCTCGAACCTGCACGAGATCCGCTCGATCGCCAATTCGCGCAGAGCGACGCTGCGAACGGCGGCCTACACTCTTGCGATCGACCGAGTCGTCAAGGCTTCGAAACTCCGCGGGATCTACGCTTAAATCTGGGCACGCCGCTCCGGCTCGGTTTTCTCGACGCCGACGAGGCGTGCGATCCGTATCGTAGCATCCGCGTAGGCACGGAGTCGTTCCAGAATAAAACGGCGCTCCGGATTACGTTGCGCGCCGAGCTCCGTTTCGAAAGGCACTATCGCCGTACGCACGCGATCGTCGCATCGTGCTCGCCGCGACTCCCGCAACGCCGCCGCGAGTTCGGCCATCTCGGCGTCGAGCGCATCGGCGAAGGCCTCGAGCGCCGTCGCTGCCGCACCCGGGGGTTGCGTTTCAAACGCAGTTTCGAGCGCGAGGCTCGCCAGCCCGAAACGCTGCGTTGCGGCGAGTATGCGCAACGCGCGGCCCGCACCGATAGTATGATGACGATTGGGCTCGTGGCGGGTTCGGTCGATCGACGCCTCAACCGTCGTGCGAATCTTCCATACTTGCGTTCGCGCGTGGTCGATCGCGTTGCGCGCTTCCTCCGAGGGTCTCGCATAGGCGTCTAAAATCGCGCCGGCCAACCGGCGCTGAGCGTCGAGTAAATCGGCGAGCAAGGCTCGCGTGCGCTTATGCTCCCACGAAGGCAACGTAAGGTAGCCGATCATTGCCAGCGCGCCGCCCGCCAGCGTATCGAGAAGCCGCGCATCGATCGTGGTCGTACCGGGAAGGCCTCGCATGCCGAGCACGATCACGACGAACGATGTAATTGCGACGGTGAAGAGCGCATAGTTTGGATTGAATGTGACGTATGCGGCGGCAGCGGTGAGTAAAATGCCGGCCAGCTGGAGCGCCGGGTGACCGCGCACAAGCTCGATAACCAGGCTTGCAACCACAGCTCCGACCAGCGTGCCGCCGATGCGTGCAACACCCCGGACGAACGTCGTTTGAAAATCGGGCTTGAGCACCAGCGCCGCCGTCAGCGGAATCCAGTAGCCTCGATCGGCCGCAAAATGCCGGCCCAGCATCATTGCGATCGTGAGCACGAGAGCGAAGCGTATCGAATCTCGGCTCAGCCAGTCGATGTGGCTTTGAACGTAGGGCCCGGGCCGAGGTTTGGAGAGGAAGTCGAACCTCGGAAGCCGGCCGTGCGCGAGCATCGCTGCCGCTTCGGCCGCATCGCGCACGTGATCGGCCAAGTCCGAGATGCCGGCAAGTTCGAGCGTAGCGTCGGCCGCAGACAAATGTAAGGGCGCGACCTCTCCCTTACCGCCCGCCAGCACGTCCGCAATCGAGGTCAATCGTTGCGCATGTGCGGCCGCCGCCGCCCGTGTCGCCGATCGCGCGCTCTCGCTCATGGACTCGGAAGCCAATGCGCCCAGACGTTTTCGAATGACTTCGGAGTCTTCGAGCAGGCGACTGAACCGAGCCAGCTCGCCGGCCCGCGCGAACGGTTGCGGATCGGCCAATATCTGACGCGCCGTCGCAAGCGGCGTGATCGGTGGAAGGCTTGCGGATCCTTGTGCGATTGCACGGCCGTACGCTGCAAGATTGCGATAGACGTCTACCAGGGCCGCGCGCTCTGCGCCGCGCGGCGCAGTAAGCCAAGCCAGCATCAGGAGGAGCGCTTGGATGAGCCCGCCTCCCAGCACCAGCACCGATTGTTCGGCGGCCGCCGCAGGCGGCAGAGCCTGGCTCGAAAAGAGCACGAAGGCTACGAACGAGTTGAGCGCGACCGTCGAAGCGACCGGCCCGATTTGCCCAATTGTTCCAACGGCATATCCCGCCAGCGCGGTCGCCGCAACGAGCGCGGTGAGCGAATGAGCCGCAAGAGCTCCGACAAAGCTGGTCGCCGACATACCGATCGCGGCAATGAGGATCGCCGCCAGGCGCGTTCGATTGATGCCTTGCAGCGACGTGAAGCCGGTGATGAAAGCACCAATCGCGGCGGGAACTCCGAGCGCGGGTTGACCAAAAGACGCTGCAATAAGAAGCGGAATGGCAACGCCGACCGTGCAGCGCAACGCATAACCAGGCTCGAGAGCGGACCGGTCGAAGCCGGTGACCGTCGTCGCGAGCTCGCGCAGCCATGTTAACATTGGAAACGCTGCTCTATGTCGGTTCGTGTTCCTCCAGTGCGAATGCGATCGCAGCCTCGGGTGTAAGTGCAGCACCCTCTGCGCTTAATCGTGCGAGTTCGTTGGGCGCGAGTTCATCGCGCAGGAGTGCGGTGAGGCGGTCGTGCGTCGTCTTCTCGCCGAACTCACGCTCGAATCCGTGTCGCCGTAACACCGCGTCAGCGTAGCCTTGGAGGGTGGCTGCGCGCGCGCGTTCGCGGCGCTGCGCGAGGGCGAGCGCCAGGTGCTCGATCGCAACCGCGACATAGGGGTGATCCGGCTCGCGCGCGCCGCGGATTTCGATCGACTCGCGAGCGGCCGCAACGGCGCCGGGAAGATCGTAGACCGCAACGAGATAGCCCGCGAGGTTGTAGAGCAGGTTGGCGAGCAACGCCATATCGGCACCTACCCGCACCGTCGCAAGCGTCTCGCGAACGAGCGCAATCGCTCGCTGAGTCTGACCGCGCGAGTGTTCGATCTCCGCGAGGTTGAACGCCACCACGTGCTCTGAACGAGTGTCTCCGAGCGAACGGTATTCCTTGCGAAGCTGCTCCCAGATGCGCGCTGCCGTCCCAAGATCGTCACCCAATAGACTGAGGTGCGCACGATTTTCGAGCAACCCTCTGCGAATGTTTGCCGAGATCCCCGGAATCGCTTCGGCTTGCGTCAACGCCCGCTCCGCGTCGTCAAGCCGATGGAGGTACGTTGCCGTATTCGAGTACTCGCGCAGCGCCGTGGCGAGCAACGAGGCGTCCCCGCTTGCCTGTGCAAGCTCGACAGCTTGCGTGGCCAGCTCGAATGCGCGCGCTCTGTGGCCGCAATCACTCAGAAGGAATGCCAAGACGCTTGACAGCCGAGCACGCAGGCGCAACTGGTCCGCCGGGAGCGCCGCGAGATACGCCTCGCATCGCGCCAGGCCTTCCGCCTCCAGTCCGATGGCTATCCAAATAGTGTAAATGTTAGCGAGCAGCTCGGCGCCGTCAACGAACTGCGAACGGGTCAGCGCAGCGTCGAGCGCCGAGCGCACGTCTTCCAACTCGGTCTGCAGCGCGGCATGAAGATCGGCACGTCGAGCGGTCCGCTCTACCTCTGCTCGCAGGTCTCCGAAGCGGTCGCGCAGATATCGCAGATGGCGCTGCGCAACGCGATCGCGCTCGTCCGCATCGTCGAGCTTCTCGGCAGCATAGGCGCGCGTGGATTCGAGCAACCGGTAGCGCAGCGCGTCACCGTGCGGTTCGGCGAGCAGCAGCGACTTATCGACCAGCGACGCCAGCACGTCGAACACGTCGAGTTCGTTGAGATCCTCGCCGCTTCCGACCGCAACGGCTCCCTCGAGTGCGAACCCGTTGACGAAGATCCCCAGCCGCCGGAAGAGCGCGCGCTCCCGCTCCTCGAGCAAGTCGTGACTCCAATCGATCAAGGCCCGCAGCGTTTGTTGGCGCGGAAGGACGTCGCGGCCGCCGCCTGTGAGCACCCGAAACCGCTCATCGAGCCGCTCGCGCAGTTGGTGTGGGCTGAGCACCTTCACCCGCGCTGCGGCAAGCTCGATTGCCAGCGGAATGCCGTCGAGCCGCCGGCAGATGTCGGCTACGATCGGCGCGTTCTCATCAGTTAGGGAAAACGTCGTGCTCGCAGCCCCCGCGCGTTCGACGAAAAGCGCAACGCCGGTCGGAAGGTCGAGCGATGGCACCTGGCAGGTCGTTTCCCCGGCGACTCCCAGCCCTTGACGGCTCGATGCCAGCACCTTGAGCTTCGGAGCGCCGTGCAGGATTGCGGAGATCACTCGCGCGGCAGGCTCGACCAGATGCTCGCAGTTGTCGAACACCAGCAACGCGTGCTTTCCCTTGAGCGCGCGGACGAGATTCTCCACCGGATCGCCTTCGGGCGCGAGCGTCAGACCGAGTGCCAGCGCGACAGTCGTTGGAATGTACTCGCCCTTGGTCAGAGGCGCCAGTTCGACGAACCAGACACCGTCGCCAAAGCCGTCGATCAGATGCGCCGCGACGTGCAAGGAGAGGCGCGTCTTGCCGACGCCGCCCGAGCCGACCAGCGTGACCAAGCGATGCTTCTCGATGAGCGCCGTTACGTTGGCGATCTCCGCCTCGCGGCCGACGAAGGAGGTCACCTGAGCCGGCAAATTGTTCGACAGGTGGTCGAGCGATCGCAACGGCGGAAAGTCGGCCGCAAGATCCGGCGCGAGCAGTTGATAGACGTGCTCGGGCTGCGACAGATCTTTGAGCCGATGCTCGCCGAGGTTGCGCAAGCTGCTTTGCGGAGGCAGCTCATCTTGTAGCAGCTCGGTGCAGGCGTTCGAAACGAGTACCTGGCCGCCGTGGCCGATCGTCAGCAGGCGCGCGACGCGATTGACGGTTGGACCGAAGTAATCGCCGTCACGCTCGGCGCTGCGCCCGGTATGCAGGGCCATGCGTGTGCGAATGCCCTCGACCGCGGAAAAATCTGCAGCCGCGAGCGCGCGTTGTGCGTCAAGAGAAGCGGCGATTGCATCCGGGGCCGTCGCGAAGGCTGCGCAGAACGCGTCGCCGACGGTCTTAAAGATATACGCGCCTCGGGCTTCCAGCGCTGCGCGCATCAGCGCATCGTGACGTGCCAACGCCGGCTCCATCGCCGCGCTGTCGCGCTCCCAGCGCACGGTGCTGCCTTCGATATCCGAAAACAGAAACGTGACCGTGCCGGTAGGGCGAGCCGAAGCCGGCGGCGGTTTCACGCGAGTCGCCATGGCGCGGCGTTTCGTGCTGGTGGCGTCCCCTCCGCCAGTGCCGTCTTTCCTTATACCGAGCCGCGATTAGTGAGGCGCATACGGGTCGGGGAAACAGTACTTCTTGTTGCTGCAGCGCGTCCCGTCGTACGCTGCGACTAGGTCGACTTGGGGGATGTGCGCGTCATAAGCTTTATTGATCGTCGCGATAAACTCATACGCGACTAAGGCGTATCCCGTGTTCGACGGATGTATTCCGTCAAAGCTGAGTATTCCGTAAAGGTAGCCGAGCGTGCAGCAGACTCCGGGGTTTATCGATGCCGCGAGTGCGAAATATGGGTTCGACGGATTGCCGCTGGCAAGGCCGTGAAACATCGACTCGACGTCCATCAGCGGCACGTGCGAGGCGCTCGCAGCATCGTCGATTCCCGCATTGACGGTGTTATTGAGTGCCTGAACTTTTGCGGCGAACTCGGGCGTGATGTAGTTAGACCCAAGCCCGCTTCCCGGCACCGCCTTGCAGTGCGGCATCGGTTTGGCGCAATCGAGGTCCGGCAACTCGCCTTGGTACGCTTGAAAGTATTGGATGATCAAGAAGACACCCGGTAGCGTCAGGTAGCCGCATGGAGACGTAAGCGATGTGGGAACGCACCCTTTGGGAGTATCGAGATGATACTTCCGCGCGATCCCGGGGACGTTCGAGCTTAGGCCCGCCAGTTGAAGCGTGCACCAGGCAAAGGTTTGGATCGCGCATTCTTTCTTAGGCTTCGGGAACGTAACGCGCTGGAAGAAGCCGGTCTCGAGAATGTTCGGAAGGTTTGCAATGACGACGCGAGCGCCGGCATGCTGGAGCGTCGAAATCGTGGAGTGAAGATCGCTCTCAACCTGACCGGCGGTACGGTCGCCGCCGACGAAACGTCCGCCGCTTCCCATGTATTTGAGCACGTCGTTGGCCCCGAGCCAAACCGTCGCAAGCGACGGATGGAGCGAGGCGGCTGCGTTCACCTCGGTGAGATGACCGTCGAGCTTCGTGAAGTTGCGCAGCACCGGCCAAAACGTTCCGGCCTCCTCATTGACGGCATCGCTCAAGAGTCCGGGTATTCCCGGCAAGGGGCTGCAGGTGTCGGTCGGGGGTTGGTGGATGACGTTCGCTTCGTGCAGCGTGATTCCGGGAATTCCGAAGTTGCGGACTTGTGTCGACGTCGGATTCATCCGCACGCGGGCCGATCCGCGCAGCAGAAATCCGGCTTGATTGAAGCCGTGGTCGAACGTGCAAGGATCCGTGCCTTTAAACTGGCCGAAGGGCGCGTACTTATTGCCGGTCGGCAAGATCTGATTGTCGAGCCCGGGCCCTTTAATCAGCGGCAGCGGGCTGGTTGCGGGATCGTACATGGCATTGATTGCAGCCTCGAGCGTCGAGCTCGATGCTTGCTCGTTGAGGAGAGCCCACCATCCGTTCTCCTGATTTGGCGGGATCTGATGCCGCGCTCCCTTATAGATCGGATTCCGTACGCCGGTCTGGCCGACGATACCGTCGGATTGATAGCCGGCGGTCAAACTATCGCCGACTCCCACGATGCGCGTGAGGATCGATTGCTGCTCGATGCGCGCCTCGCGTGCCGGAATAATCGGGCCCGACCCGCCCGCCGCGCCGCTCCCGCCGCAGGCCGCAAGCGCGCCGAGCGCGAGTATGGCGATCGAATTTCTGACGTATGCAAGTTCCATGCTCTAGCCTCTGAAGTTTACAACGGAAAGACGTTGGGCGAACCGATGCCGAACTGCAACTGCAGCTGCGTCGCTCTCAAGCCGCCGATTGCGAGCCCGCACTGATTGTTAATCGCTTGCTGCACCGTCAAGCACTTGATCCCGGTCACGCCGTCGGGGCCTTCGTTCGTGGGGCCGCCGCTATTGAGCACCGCCTGCACGAACGCGTACTTCGTGATTCGCTGCGTGACCCCGAGAAAGTACGCGATGAGGTGCTCCGGATAGGGGTCGGTCGGCAGATAATCGCGGGCGCTCTGCGGCTCGAAGAAGAGCGTCGTTCCTCGCAGCGGCGTGTACTCGAGATAGAGCACCTGCGGAAGCTGCATCGAGTTGCCGGAGTTCGCTCCGGCGGTGTGCACGAGCCATTGTGGTGCGACGGTGAAGGTGCCGAACATCTTCGGCGTCTTGAGGAACGGCAACGTGATCGCAACGGCGTAATATTGAGCCGTGCGCACGGGGATATTCTCGACCGGGCCGTCGGGCAGATTGTAGGTGAACGGCACCACGTCGTTGTTGTTCGGCGCGAAGCCGATCTGGCCGCCGCGAGCGACGTAGGTCGGCGAGATCACGACCGGTACTGGGCCTGGCAGTTTGTCTGACTTGATCACGAACATCTTCTGAAGCATGAAGACGCCGAACGTGTCCTTCGTACGTACGTTGATGTTTCGGCCCGCACCGGGACCGCAGGCGTTTCCCCCGCTTAAGTCCGCGCAGCCGACTGGATTGACAAATCCCGCGAGATAGACCGGAACCGTGCCGGTGTTGAAACCGTAGGGCCAGTGCTGAAGCTGAAACATGCTCGCGACCAACTTCGTCGACCAATTGAGTTTATAGCCGAGCAAAGCGTCCATGCCGCCCATCAACCAACCTTGTTTTCCATAGGATCCGATGTCGCCGTATGGAGTCGCCATCGAGAAATCCACCATGTAGGAGAATCTCTCGCCCGGCAGCTCCATCTTCGGACCCACCCGTGGCTGGCTCACCGGCGGCGCTTGAGCGATCGCAGCGCCGTGCTTCTGCGCTTTTGGTTGACTCATGACGCTTTTGATCGACTCGTTTGCGCTGGGAACGATCGATTTTTGAAAAACATCGCCCGTACCATCGTCCGCGGCAACCGGCAGCGCGCAAACGCCGATCGCAAACACCGCTGCCGCAGCGGCCATCCCGCGAAATAGGTATACGAGCATGCAAGCAACTCCCAAAACGTGCTGATAACGATGGTTATTATTTTTTATCAGGCGAGTGGAGAGAACGTTGCGCTAAACGATACCAAACCCTTTTCTAAATATTAACTGGCGGCGCAACGGTTTCTTGCGCGCTCACCTCGCCGTGCGCCTGACCGTCGCGTCCGGGACGAGCACCGCGCAGTTCGAATGACTTGATGATGACGTAAAGCACCGGCGTAATGCCCAGGTTTAGCACGGTTGACATAAGCATCCCGCCGAAAACGACCGTCCCGAGGGAATGGCGCGCGGCTTCACCGGCGCCTGAGGCGAAGACGAGCGGGATAACGGCAATGACGAATGCGATCGACGTCATCAGAATCGGGCGCAGCCGCGTCTGCGCGGCGCGCATTGCGGCCTGCACGACGGTCGCGCCCGCGCGGACCTGCTGATTGGCGAACTCAACGATCAAAATTGCGCTCTTGCTCGCCAAACCGATAAGCATCACGTAGCCGACCTGGGCGTACACGTCCTGCGAAAGCGTCGGATCGAAGAGAAACGGAATCGGAAGATGACGCAGGTTTATGAATAGCAGCGCGCCGAGCAGCGCCATCGGAACGGCGAGCAGCACGATGAGCGGATCGATGTAGCTCTCGTACTGTGCCGACAGCACCAAGAAAACGAAAACGAGCGCTAATATAAAAATTTCGATGGTCAGAGGACCGGCCGCGATTTGGTCGAGCTGCAAGCCGGTCCATTCGAAGCTCACGCCCTTCGGCATCACGCGCGACGCGATCTGAGCCATCGCCATAATGGCGCTACCCGAGCTGACTCCTGGCGCGTTGCTGCCGCTGAGCTCGATATTGCGGTAGAGATTATAGTGACTGATGATCGGCGGTCCGAGCACTTGCCGAATCTGCATGAGCGACGAAAGCGGAGTCATCACTCCTCCCGTCGCCGTGGTCGCGCTCGTCGCAACACCAGGAATGGGCGTCGGAATCACATTCGGCGCGACCGAGAGACCCGGCGCCACAGTGGAGTGGACGTACAGGTTACCGAGTGATGCGACGCTGTTGCGAAATGGAGCGTCGGCTTGTACGTCGACCTGCCAGGAACGGTTGAGATATGTAAAGTTGTTCACGTAGAGCGAGCCGAGATCTACTTCGAGCGTCGTAAAGACGTCTTGGAGCGATACGCCGATAGCCTTGGCCTTGCTACGATCTATAGTCGAGTCGATCTGCGGCGAGTTGATGCTGAACTGCGTAAAGACGTTCTGCAGCCGCGGGTCCTTGGCCGCGGCTCCCATCATCGCGTAAGCGGTGCCCATGAGATTCGTGAGGCCGACGTTGCCGCGGTCTTCCAGCTCGAATTGGAAGCCGCCGAAATTCCCGACCCCATTGATTGCCGGCGGATTGAAAGCGAAGATCTGCGCCTCGGGGATCTGGGAGTAGAACGCATAGTTCAGCCGTTGCTCGACCGCGAATGCCGAGTGCGCCATGCACGCCGGCGGGTGCGCGAAGAGAAAGATCAACTGACACCAACTCGGCGACTTGCGGTCGCCCCACGGCGTCAGCAGCGCGAACATGATTCCGCGATTGGGGGCAGATCCCGAGAAACTGAAGCCGCCAATGTCGAAGAGGTGACGAACTTCCGGCTGCGCACGGATGATCGCCTCGGCCCGCTGTGAAATTTTCTGTTCGGCCTCGAGCGACGTCCCTTCAGGCGCCTGGACCAGCGCGATGAAGTAACCGAGATCTTCGTCGGGCAGGAAACCCTGCGGCGTTTTTCCCGCCAGGAAGATCGTGAAGAGCAGCGCTGCGATGAAGACGGCGAAAATCAACCGGCGCCGCCGGAACATCACGGGCAGCTCGCGCCCATACCAATTCCGGAAACGCGCGAAGAGGGCGTTGAACGCGCGGAAGAAAGCCGCCTTCGATTCGTAGTCGCCCGAGAGCAATCGCGCCGATAAAACCGGTGCGAGGGTAAGCGCCATGAAGAGCGAGATGGTAATCGAGGCCGCGATCGTCAGCGCGAACTGCTTGTAGATCTGGCCGGTGGTCCCCGGCAAAAAGCCGACCGGAACGAAGACCGCGAGCAGCACGAGCGACGAAGCTACGACCGCGCTCTGGATCTCGCGCATCGCTTCGGCGGCGCTGGCAACGCCGGTCTGCTTGCCCTTGTTCAACTCCATGTGCCGCGCGATGTTTTCGATCACGACGATCGCATCGTCAACGACGAGTCCTGTCGCGAGGGTCAAACCAAAGAGCGTGATCGTGTTGATCGTGAAGCCGAAGAGCTGCATCACGAAAAACGTACCGATGAGCGAAACGGGTATGGTCACGGCCGGAATCAGCGTCGACGTTGGGTGCTGCAAGAAGAGGAAGATGACCATGATGACCAGCGCGATCGAGAGCAAGAGCGTCAGAACGACTTCTTTGATTGACTCGTTCACGTAGGTCGTCACGTTGAAGGCCACGTCCCAGTGCATGCCGAGCGGGAACTGAGGAGCAAGCTGGTTCATCTCGGCGATAACCCTATTCGCCACGTCGATCGCGTTGGCGGTCGGGTATTGCTGAACGCCGAGCCCCACGACCTTCGAAGTACCGTCGAAACGCAGGTCAGTAGTATAGGTTTCCGCGCCCAGCTCGATACGGGCGACGTCGCCAAGGCGGATGTAGCCGCCGTTCGGATTCGCCCGCAGGACGATATTTGCAAACTGCGATGGATCGGAGAGCTGCGTCAGGGCGTTGACCGTATACGTGTACGGCTGGTTCTTGGGCGCCGGTGGTGAGCCGATGCTGCCGGCCGCAACCTCGGCGTTCTGCTCTTGGAGCGCGCTGACGACGTCGCTGGCGTCCAGGCCCTGCTGCTGGAGTTTTATTGGATTGATCCAGACGCGCATCGCGTACTGGCGCTGACCGAAGATGACGACACCCGAGACTCCCGGAACCCGCGAAATGTCGTTGACGATGTTGAGCTGTGCGAAGTTGCTCATGGTCAGCGTGTCGAGACTTTTGTTGTCCGACGTCAATGCGATGCCCAGCACGAACGCTCCGGAGTTCTTTGCTACGTTGATGCCAACTTGCTGCACCGTCGCGGGTAAGAGTCCGAGCGAGGACTGGACCGCGTTCTGGACGTCGGCGGCGGCGATGTCGAGGTTGACGCCGAGGTTGAACGTGCAGGTGATCGTCGAAAGGCCCTGAGCGCTGGTCGAACTGACGTAGCGCAACCCTTGGACCGTGTTGACCGCTTGTTCGAGCGGGGTGGTAACCTGCGCTTCGACCGCCTGGGGCGATGCGCCGACATAGGAGGCGGTGATCGTTACCACCGGTGGGGCTATTTGAGGATATTGAGAAACGGCCATCGTCGGCAGTACCACGAGGCCGGCGATGAGGATAACCAAGGAGCAGACCGCCGCGAGAACCGGCCGGTTAAGAAAGACTTTCGTCACGTTAGCTCTACCAACCTAAGGGTAGTACCCGTGGTTGCGCCGATTCACTCCGCCGGGAGGGGTTCCTAGAAGGCCTGCTCGGCGTGATAGGAACTGCGCGAGAGCGGGCTCGCGACGACCTGATGAAAACCCTTTTGCTTTGCCAGCGCACCGAGGCGATCGAACTGCGCGGGCGCGACGAACTCGACGACCGGCAGATGTTTTTTGCTCGGTTGCAAGTACTGCCCCATCGTCAAGATGTCGACGCCGGCCGCGCGCGCGTCGTTCATGGCCCCTTCAACCTCGTCGTGCGTTTCGCCTAACCCCAGCATCAGGGAGGTCTTGGTGTAACGCTGCGGAGCGCGCGCCTTGACGTGCGCGAGAACCGCAAGCGACTGATCGTAGCTCGCGCGCTTGTCGCGCACCGAGGGCGTAAGCCGCCTGACCGTCTCCAAATTGTGGGCGAAGACGTCGGGCTTCGCATCCACGACAATGTTGACTGCGCTGAGGTCTCCCCGGTAATCACCGCTGAGAATCTCGACGCGTGCGCCCGGAACGCGTTCGTGAATCGCCCGCACCGTGTTGGCGAATATCAGCGCGCCTCCGTCGGGGAGGTCGTCGCGATCCACCGCCGTAACGACGAGGTACTTCCAACCCAGATCGCGGACGGCTTCGGCAACCCGCAAAGGTTCGAGCCAATCGATCTCCCCGCGCGGATTTCCGGTTTTCACATTGCAAAAGCGGCAGCCGCGCGTGCAAAGATCGCCTAATATCATAATCGTTGCGGTGCCGGCGCCCCAGCACTCGGCCACGTTCGGACAGGCCGCTTCCTTACAGACGGTGTGAAGCGCAAGCGTATTGACTTTGGCCTTGACGCGTTCGTACTCTTCACCAATCGGTAGCGACACCCGCAGCCAATCCGGCTTCCGCGTCATCCTGACCCCTTCGACTCGGCCTGCGGCCTCGCTCAGGACTGCGTTTCGCGCAGGAGCTGAGGAATTTGAACTTGTCATCCTGAGCCTGTCGAAGGATGACTCGCCAATCAAATCGATCGTGATGGCCATACTATACCGCCACCGGCAGAACGAACTCCACGTCAAACGTGCGCGCCAGCTCTTCGAGAAGCACGCGCTTCGCAGCCGCGATGCCGATATTTCGCCCCGTCTGAGCGCAAAGGGATGTGATGCCGCGGTCGCTCAAGCCGCACGGGTGAATGAGCCGATCGTACTCGAGCTCCCTCGATACGTTGAGGGCAATGCCGTGCAGCGAGACCATTTGACGCACCGCGAGACCGATCGCGCAGATCTGGTCGCCGCCGACCCAAACGCCGGCGTGCTCGCTCCACCGCTCTCCCGGAACCCCGAAGCGGGCGCAGAGGTTGATGACCGCGGACTCGAGCGAGCGCACGAGTGGGACGACCTCGCGAAAGCGCTCGAGCTTCCGAATCGGATAAACCACGAGCTGTCCGGGTCCGTGATAGGTGACGTCCCCTCCACGCTCGATCGCGACGAGATCGATGCCGCGGCGCGCAAGCTCGCGCGCCGAGAAGAGGACGTTCTCGCGTTTCGCTTGACGCCCCAGCGTCACGACCGGCGGATGCTCCACCACGATCCACGTATCGGGCTCGCGTCCTTCACGCACACCCTCGTGCAACCGGTGCTGGAGCTCCCATACCTCGCGATACGGCCGCACTCCCAGATCTAAGAGCCGCGCTTGGGTGGCCATGCTCAGCGTTATGCGCTCACAGGGGTCTTGGGCTTGGGGTTAAGGATGTGAATCGCTTTGCCGTGCGCCGCTTCGGCCGCGTCCATGATTCCTTCGGTGAATGTCGGATGCGGGTGAACCGAGAGTCCGACGTCTTCGAGCGTCGCGCCCATCTCTAAAGCGATCACGCCCTCGCCGATCAGCGATTCGGCTTGCGGCGCGACGATATGCATGCCCAGCAGCAGGTCGCTGCGCGCGTCACCGACGAGTTTAATTATCCCTTCCGTCTCGTTCATCGTGCGACCGCGGCCGCTCGCGGCCAGCGGGAACTTGCCGACGCGCACCTCGTAGCCGGCGGCCTTCGCTTCCTCCTCGGAGAGCCCAACCGTTGCGACTTCGGGATCGGTGTAGATGCAGTTAGGAACCGCAACCGGATCGAACGCCGCAGACCGGTCGCCATTGATGACTTCCGCTGCAACGACGCCTTGTTTCATGGCACGATGTGCCAGCAACGGTGGGCCGGTGACGTCGCCGATCGCAAAGATATTCGATACCTTCGTGCGCTGTTGCCGGTCGACTGCAATGAAGCCGCGTTCGTCAACCTCGATTCCGGCGGCTTTGAGCCCGAGATTATCGGTAACGGGACGCCGTCCAACCGCGACGAGAACCATGTCGAAATCGCGAGTCTCGTCTTTTCCGCCGGTTCCTTCGCCATTGAGCGTTGCGCGCACGCCCTGCCTCTGCTTTTCGATCGCGCCGACCTTTGTGTTGAGCATGATCTCGATGCCTTGTTTCTTAAGGATGCGGCCGAGCGTCTTACCGACCTCGAGATCGGTTCCGGTAAGAATCTGGGGCATCATCTCGACGACGAGGACCTGCGCGCCTAGGCGTCCGTAAACCGTCGCGAACTCGAGGCCGATGACGCCGCCGCCGGCGACGAGCAGGCGTTTGGGGATGCGCGCAAGTCCAACCGCGTCATCGGAGTTAATGATCGTCTCGCCGTCGCGCGGCCACGCCTTGACGTCGATCGGCGCGGAGCCGGTCGCGATGATGACTGTTGTCGCCGCGATCCGCTCGCTGGATCCATCCTCATGCTTGACTTCGATCTCCGTAGGCGATTTGAACGTGGCTTCCCCACGCAGAAACTCGACGCCGTTGCCCTTGAACAGCGTCTTCACGCCGCTGACGTTCGCGTTCACGACGTCGCTTTTGAATTTTGCAACGTTTTCGCGCTCCACTTCAGCCTTGGGCACTCGCAGGCCGAGCGCGCCGGCCCGCTCGATGTGACGAATAACTTCGCCCACGTGCAGCAGCGCTTTGGTCGGAATGCAGCCCCAGTTCAGGCATACGCCGCCGACCTCGTCACGGTCGACGCATATCACCTTCTTGCCCAACTGCGCGAGCCTGATCGCGACGTGATAGCCACCCGGACCGGCCCCGATGACGGCTGCGTCAACCTGATGTTCTGCCGAAGTGCTCATACGTGACGTTTCGCATGAAGTGGGAGCGTTCCCCAGGACCGCAGCGAAATGGAGTCATCCAGTGTCCAGAATTGGATGGGCCGGTCTCCTCCCAGAGCTGGATCGCGAGTCGATCGTCCCGCTCTACCGGCAGATCTACGAGCACCTGCGCGAGGCGATTCTCGCCGGAACCCTTCCCGAGTCGACGCGCCTTCCGCCAGAGCGCACCATGGCCGAGCGCCTCACGGTGAATCGCAGCACGATCGTCCACGCCTACCGCGAGCTGGTCGGCGACGGCTTGATCGAACAGCGGGTAGGCTCTGGCTCGCGGGTCGTTCCGCAGCTTCGTGGCGGTCAGCCCGAGCGGGCTGCGGGCGTGCCCTGGTGGGTTACCCTGCCGCCGTGGCGCGTCGGCGAGTTTCCCAACGTTTTGGGCGAGCTCGCCGCGAAGCCCGAGCCGGGGCGAATATCCTTCGTCCAAGGCGTCGCGCCCGACGAGCCCTCACCGCTCGGGGAACTGGCGAAATCGTTCGGTCGGGTTGCGCGAGATCCGCGCTTCGTGCTTTCCTACGGCGACTCGGAGGGTTACGAACCGTTGCGCGCGGCAATCGCCGCACGCATGAATGCTCGGGGTGCCGGAACGATCACACCGGCGAGCATCATCGTGCTGACTGGATCGACGCAAGGGATCGCGATCGTCGCGCAGAGTTTAGCCGAGCCGGGCGACGAGATCATCGTGGAGTCGCCTTCCTACCCCGGCGCGCTGCAGGTCTTTCAAATCAACGGCTTGCGCGCGATTTCGGTACCGGTCGATGACGAGGGCATGCGAGTAGACCACGTTGAAGCGGTGCTGCGAACGCGCCGGCCGCGCTTCATCTACACGATGCCCTCGCTGCACAATCCAACCAATGCCACGATGAATGCTGACCGCCGGGAACGATTGGCGACCATCGCTCGACGCGCGGGCGTCCCAATCGTCGAAGACGACCCCTACGGCCCGCTTGCCCCGCACGGAACGCCGCTGGTCGCGCTCGCGCCCGACCACGTCGTCTACATCTCGACTTTCTCGAAAACGATCGCGCCGAGCTTGCGCGTAGGGTGGCTGGCGGCGCCGCGTACGATTCTGGAGCGGCTTCTGCTGCGCAAGCAGGCCTACGACATGGCGACGAGCCTCTACGTGCAGGCAGCGATCGCCGATTATCTCGAACGCGGATACGACGCACACGTCGAACAGTTGCGCAAAGAGCTGCTCGATCGGCGCGCGATCGCCGACGAGGCGATCGCTGCGCATTGGCCGCCGGGATTGAAAGCGAGCCGTCCGTCCGGCGGCTTCTACCTGTGGACTTCGACGCCGCGCGAACTTCGGGCTCGCGCCCTGCTCGATGCCTCGGAACGTCTCGGCGCGTCGTTTCTCTTTGGCGAAGCCTTCTTTGCCAATTCTGGCGGCGACCATTACTTTCGACTCGCCCTTACCGCCGTGACGCGCCAAGAAATCGGCGAAGGCATTCGACGCATCGGGCGGGCGATCGCAACGTTGCGCTCGTGACCGGAATTCAACGTCGTCTCTTGCGTTGGTACGGCCGTCACGGTCGAGCCAGGTTACCATGGAGAGTCGCGCGCGACCCGTATCGCACCGTGGTCAGCGAGTTCATGCTCGCACAGACGCAAGTCGACCGCGTCGTGCCGAAGTTCGAGTCGTTCGTCGGGCGCTTTCCGAATTTTCGCTCGCTCGCGCAAGCCACGCCGGCCGACGTGCTGCGCGAATGGAAAGGGCTTGGCTACAACTCGCGCGCCGTGCGGCTGCAGCGCCTTGCCGAAGCCGTCGTCACACGGTACGGTGGAGCGTTGCCGTCGGAGCGCGACCGCCTGCGAGCGCTGCCGGGAATTGGCCCGTATATCGCGTCGGCGATTCGGGCATTCGCATTCGACATCGACGATGCGCCGATCGATACGAACGTGCGCCGAATCGTCAATCGCCTGTTCTTCGGCGTCGAATATCCGCGTGCCGCCGGAGCCCGCGAGCTCGACGGACGAGCCCGCGAGCTCGTTCCTCCCGGCCGCGCGCACGACTGGAACTCGGCCCTCATGGATCTCGGAGCGACGACCTGCACCGCGCGCGCGCCGCGATGCTTTCTTTGCCCGCTGCGCGCCGATTGTTCGGCCGCGCCCATCGACGCCGCTTCGCTCGATCGAATGCGTGCATCCGCCGCAAAGCGGCGATCACCCCAGAATAGCATCCCTTTCCGGCGCACGACTCGCTACGTGCGCGGACGGATCGTCGATCGTCTGCGCGACGTGCCGCCGGGTGAATGCATCACGTTGGCCGACCTTCACCACGCGATCGCTCCGGCGCTTCGGGGACACAGCGTCGAAGACGTGCGCGAGTTCGTCGATGCTTTGGAACGCGACGGTCTGGTGACCCATGACGGGAGCCATGTTGCGCTGCGTGAATAGAGCGGTTTAGTAAAGTGCCGCGCATCCCGTTTCCAAAGAAGAAGGTACCCCGGCAGATCGCACTCGAGGCGTTGGCGGTTCTCGAACGCGCGTATCCGCACGCGGTGACGGCACTCGAATATGACAGCGAGTTCCAGCTGCTCATAGCGGTGATTCTTTCGGCGCAGTGCACCGATGCGCGGGTCAACATGACCACGCCGGGGCTCTTCGCGAAGTACCCGACGCCCGAAAAGCTCGCTCGAGCGCGCCAGCCCGACGTCGAGAAGATCGTTAAGTCGTGTGGTTTTTTTCGCATGAAGGCAAAGAACATCATCGCCTGCGCGCGAGATGTCGTCGAGCGTTTCGGTGGGCGCGTGCCGCACGAGCGGGAAGATCTAGAATCGCTCGCGGGCGTGGGACGAAAGACGGCGAGCGTGGTTATGGCCGCCGCCTTCAACGCCGAAGCACTCGCGGTCGATACGCACGTTTTTCGGGTCGCGCATCGGCTGGGGCTTACGATCGGTACGACACCGCGCCAGGTGGAAGAAGATCTCACCGGCCTGGTGCCTCCCAAGAAATGGGGCGACACCACGCACTGGTTGATTATGCACGGGCGTCAAATCTGCAAAGCTCCCACACCGCTGTGCGACCGCTGCCCGGTCAACGAGCTGTGCCCGACGCCCCGAATCATTGCGAGGCTAAAGGGTTAATCGTCGTCGGGGTCTTCGTCCGACAACGGCTGACGCAGGAAATAGTCGGCGCCGTAATCGGCCTTGATCGGACTGAACGATCGCGGCTTCTGCGAGAAGTCGAAGGAATCGGAAAGATCGTCGGCGCGCCGATCGGTCGTGCCGAGCGACGGAAGATCGAAAGTTTGTTCGACGAACTTCAAAATGCTGCCGAACTCGTGATGGCGGTGCGAGACGTAACCTTGTTTCGCATAGGGTGAAATAACGAGCAGTGGCACTCGGAATCCTAGTTCGTACGAATTATATTGCGTCGGCTTGACGTGATCGTACCAGCCCCCCCAATCGTCCCAAGCGACGAAAATTGCGATGCTCTGCCAAAAACGGCTCTCGCCGACGGCGTTAACGAGGGAGGCGACCCAGGAAGGCCCGGTGCCGTTCGTCTTGCCCGCATGGTCGGATGCGACTGCCGTCGGCGTAATGAAGGTGACGTCGGCTAATTCGCCATCGCGTATGTCGCTCAATACTCGCGCCGATGGCCATACGACGTTTTCATAGCTTACGCCGTGGCGAATCTGTTTGAGCGCGTCGACCGCGTTCCACAATCCCGGGCCGCCGTGTGCTTGATAATAGCGCCAGCTAACGGCGCGGGCGTTCATGAGATCCATGATCGCCGTGCGATCGAAGCACGGAAAGACGGACGGCCCCGGCCCGCCAAATTCATCGATCGTCGCCACCGTTGCGGTTGAGACCGAGTCGCATCCGCCCTGGTGGCGCTTCCTCATCGGATTGGTCGGATTCTCTGAGGCAAGGTAGTGCGAACCGTTGCTTATCGTCGACGTCCCGCTCACCAGATACTGGTGGGCGGGGAGGCTGGGGCCCTCGTTGCTCTGAAACATGTTGTCGGCAAAGGCGTACTGCGCAGCCATCTCTCGGTACGGCGCGGTTTCGCTTGGCGGGACGTAGCCGTAAGCTGCGACGTCCCTTTTGGGGCATTGCGTGGCTCTTGGGTAGCAGTGCTCGTTTTCGGTATTGAAGCCATCCATGTTGCCGTTGTCATAGTCGCCGATCCAGGCACTGTGCTTATGCGAAAGGTCGTATCCCGCCGTTAACGGGATTTGTCGCAGCGCAACGGTTATACCGTCGGTGTTCTTTCCAAATTTCACGGTATCGGCGCCTGGAAGACCATTGAAAAGATCGTCGACGCTGCGATTTTCCTGAACGATGACGACCACGTGCTCGATTTTACCGTGACCGAAAACCGATAGCCTCGATCCGCCTCCGGCCTCCATCGCAGTTTGCGACGCCCCATCGTGGGCCGGCACGGCTGAAGTGAGCCCCTGCGAAGCACTTGGCACGAACGAGCGTTGCGCGCATCCAACGGGCGCGACGATCAGAAGCCCGAGCAGTGCTACATGTTTCACGTAGGCGAACGGCGCTAGGCTCGTCCAACCAGGGAGCGCGAGATCACGAGCCGCTGGATTTGCTGCGTGCCTTCGTAGATTTGCGTGATTTTTGCGTCGCGCATCATACGTTCGACGGGGTAATCTGCCGAATATCCAAAGCCGCCCAGCACCTGAACCGCATCGGTCGTGACCGACATCGCGACGTCGCCGCATTTTAGCTTCGCCATTGCGGCCCAGAGCGTAACGTCCGGCGTTCCGGCATCGCAGCGGCGAGCCGCCTCGTAGAGCAGCAGGCGCGCCGACTCGACCTCAGTCTTCATATCGGCGAGCATGAATCCGACACCCTGATGTTGACCGATCGGTCTGCCGAAGGCGATGCGTTCCTTTGCATAGCCGGTCGCATAATCGAGGGCGCCGGCGGCAATCCCGAGCGCCTGCGCCGCGATGCCCGGCCTCGATTTGTCCAGCACCTTCATCGCGATTTTGAAGCCTTCGCCCTCTTCGCCGAGACGATTGGCGGAAGGCACTTCGCAATCCGAAAAGACGAGCTCGACCGTGGGAGAGCCGCGAATGCCCATCTTTTTCTCGACGTTCCCAACCGCAAAGCCGGGCGTCCCTTTCTCAACGACGAAGGCGGTGACGCCGCGCGATCCGGCGGCGGGATCGGTGACCGCAAAGACGCACACGACATCGGCGACGCTGCCGTTGGTGATCCAAATTTTTTGGCCGTTGAGAACGTAGGCATCGCCTCGCTTTTCGGCTCGGGTGCGCATCGAGCCGAGCGCGTCGGATCCGCTCGAGACCTCCGTCAACGCGTAGGCGACCAGATGTTCGCCCGATGCGATCTTCGGCAAGAAACGCCGCTTCTGTTCCTCGCTGCCGCCGATCACGATCGGGAGCATGCCCAGTTCCTGTACGGCAACGATGAGCGCGCTCGAAGCGCACGCTTTCGCAATCTCTTCGACGACCTTCACGTAGGTGAGAAAGGTGCCTCCGAGACCGCCGTATTCGGCCGGAATGGGAATGCCGAGCAGATCGTTTTGCGCAAAGAGTTCCTTGACGTCCCATGGGAATTCGCCCGTCGCGTCGATCTCCGCGGCACGTGGCGCGACCTTTTCGGCGACCAGTTCGCGCACCATCGCAACGATCATAAGCTCTTCTTCTGTGGGTTCAATGTGGATCGGTGCTGTCGTCATAGGCGCAACTTTCCACGGAGGCGCCGTCCGTTCCGTCGGCGCATTAGGAGCGCATGGAAAAGGTCTACGCCTCTTGCGCCGAGGCGGTCGCCGACATTCCGAGCGGGGTTTCGATTGCAGTCGGAGGTTTCGGCTTAAGCGGGATTCCGCACAATCTGATCGAGGCGCTCCTCGAGCAGGGTGCCACCGACTTGGTTACGGTCTCGAACAACTGCGGGGTGGACGGCTGGGGCCTGGGCGTCTTGCTCGACAATAGGCGAATCCGGCGAACGACCGGTTCGTACGTGGGCGAAAACCGCGAGTTCGAGCGCCAGTACCTTCACGGTGAGCTCGAAGTTGAGCTCGTTCCGCAGGGAACCTTGGCCGAACGGTTGCGCGCAGGCGGCTGCGGAATTCCGGCTTTTTACACGCCGGCGGGAGACGGCACGCTCGTAGCCGACGGCGGATTGCCCTGGCGGTACAACTCGGACGGCAGCGTCGCCGTCGCATCTCCAAAAAAGGAGACGCGCGTCTTCGACGGGCGCGAGTACGTTCTCGAAGCCGGAATCGTCTGCGACTATGCCTTGGTGCGCGCGTCGATCGGCGATCGGTCCGGAAACTTGCTCTTTCACAAAGCAACTCGGAACTTCAACCCGCTCTGCGCGATGGCCGGTAAGATGACGATTGCCGAAGTCGAGCAGCTCGTCGAACCCGGTGCAATCGATCCCGAACAGGTGCATCTGCCGGGCGTCTTCGTGCAACGCATCGTTCACGTTGGACCGCAGGGCAAGCGCGTCGAGCGCATTACAACCCGTCAACGCACTGTCACCCTGAGCGGAGTCGAAGGGTGAGCGGAGTCGAAGGGTGGCGTTGACGCGAACGCAACTCGCCGCACGGGTTGCGCAAGAGCTGCGTGACGGTCAGTACGTCAATCTCGGCATCGGCTTGCCCACGCTGGTGCCCAACTACGTGCCGCCCGACGTAACGGTTACGCTGCAAAGCGAGAACGGCATATTGGGCATGGGTCCGTATCCGTACGAAGGCGACGAAGACGCCGACTTGATCAATGCCGGTAAGGAAACGGTCACCGTGCTTCCCGGCGCGTCGTTTTTCGATTCGGCGCTCTCGTTTGGCATGATTCGCGGCGGTCACATCGACCTCGCCGTGCTGGGCGCGATGCAAGTTTCGGAATCGGGCGACCTCGCTAACTGGATGATTCCCGGCAAGATGGTGAAGGGGATGGGCGGTGCGATGGACCTCGTGCACGGAGCGAAACGCGTGATCGTCATGATGGAGCACGTAGCAAAGGGAAACGCGCACAAGATTCTGCACCGGTGCTCGCTGCCGTTAACCGGAAAGCGGGTCGTTCATCGGATCATCACGGACATGGGCACGGTCGACGTCGCGCCGGAGGGATTGATCTTACGCGAGCTCGCGCCGGGCGTCACGATCGAAGAGATCCAGGCGGCGACGGAACCCACGCTCCAGGTTCCCGTTGCCCCGATGGTAATGGAAATCGCAACAGGCGCGTAACCCTAAGCCTGTCGAATGACCGAGAATCTTCACGCTGTTTTTGGAGGTTTTCTAGCAATGCGCTCTCTCAAAGTTCGTTTCGCCCTACTCGGATTGGTTTTTGCGCTCTTCTTCGCATCGGTTGGCGCCGGAACGGCGCTGGCGGCTCAAACCTACATGCTCAATGCGCGCGGCGATCTGCAGTCCGCACTCGCCAATCTTCAACAGGCGACGGCCAATAAGGGCGGACACCGCGTCAACGCGATCAATTTCGTAAAACAAGCGATTGACGAGGTCAATCTCGGCATCCAATACGCCCAATAAGGGAGTTAGGCGGAGATGTCGCTGAACTGCGTGCGGTAGAGACGTGAGTAGAGGCCGCCACGAGCGAGAAGCGTGGCGTGGCGGCCCGTTTCGACGATACGGCCGTCATCGACCACGAAGATGACGTCGGCCGCCAAAACCGTTGAGAGCCGGTGGGCGATCACCAAACTCGTTCGTCCGCGCATGACGACCTCGAGCGCTTTCTGGATCGCGGCTTCGTTTTCGTAGTCGAGCGAGCTGGTCGCTTCGTCGAGAATGAGGATGCGGGGATCTTTGAGGAGCACGCGTGCGATCGCGAGACGCTGGCGTTCGCCGCCGGAGAGTTTGTGGCCGCGCTCGCCGACGACGGTCTCGTACCGGTTCGGCAGCCCGGCAATGAAGTCGGCGATGTTCGCTGCGCGAGCTGCAGCTTCGAGCTGCGCGTCGGTCGCATCGGGCTTCCCGTAGCGAAGATTGTTTGCGATGGTGTCGTGAAAGAGGTACGTCTCCTGAGTCACGATCCCGATGTTGCTGCGCAACGAATCGAGCGTGACGGCGCGCAAATCGTGCCCGTCAACGAGCACGCGTCCGCCCTGCGGGTCGTAGAACCGAGGTACCAGCTGCGTGATCGTCGTTTTGCCAGCACCCGAGGGACCGACGAAGGCGGCTACCTCGCCCGGGCGGACGTGGAACGACATGTCGTCGAGCACCTCGCGGGTGGGCTCGTACGAAAATGTAACGTTCTCGAACGCGATGTCGCCCGTGACTTCGGGCAGCGATATCGCTCCGGGCGGGTCGTACTCCTCCGGCGTCATGTCGAGATACTCAAAGATGCGCTCGAATACCGCGAGCGCGCTGACGATCTGTATTTGAATCCCGGCAAGCGCGGCGGCGGGACCGTAGAGCCGGCCTTGAATGAACGAGACGAACGCAACGATCACGCCGACTTGCAGGCCCGCCGCAATGGCAAGCCAACCGCCGCCGAACCAGACCAGCGCCGGCCCGACCACGACCATCGCGGTTACCGACGCTAAGAACCAACGGCCGACCATAGCCAGGTCGACCTCGAGCTGCATCAAACGCGTTCCGGCTTCGTAGAAGCGAGAACGCTCGAAAGCCTCGCGCGCAAACGACTTGATCAACGTGATTCCGGAGATCGAGAGCGTCTCCTGAGTAATGGATTCGATCTCGTCGCGCTTCTCGCGCGTTTTCTTGCGGATCGCGTACATACGCCGCCCAACCGGCCCCAGCGGAAAGACCATGAGCGGAACGATCGCAACCGAGATAAGCGCGAGCCGCCAGTTCCACACGAACATCGCGATGACGGTCGTTGCGATCAGGACGACGCTCGTCATGATCGAGGTCAGGGTTCCGGTTACCACGTTGTCGACGTTGTCGACGTCGTTGCTGACGCGATTCATGATTTCGCCGGTCTTGGTTCCGGTGAAGAAGTGCAACGGCATGCGATGGAGATGCGCGACTAGGCTCGTGCGAATGTCGCGCATGATGCCTTCGCCAACGACCGAGTTCAGATAGCCTTGCAACACGCCGATCCCGGCTGCAAGCAGCGCGGAAAACAGGATGATTCCAACGTCGATCCCGAGCGCCTCGAGATTGCGGTGAGGAATTACCGCGTCGATGATATGGGCGATGATGAAGCCGGGCACGAGCCCCAACGCCGAAACCGCAACGATGCACGCCAGTACGGTCGCTTGCTCGCGCCAATACGGGGCAAAGAGCGCGCCCATCCGCTTCCAGTCGACACGCCGCTTGATTTTCGGTTTGTCGGGCTGATAGATGTTCGACCACATCAGCCCGTGCCCGGCCATCATCCTTCGACAGAGCTCAGGACTTAGTGCGGAACGGTAACCTGATGGAGCGAGACCTTATTGCCTTCGAGATCGTCGAACGAAGCGATCTTGCAAACCGGCGTCGAATACGGGTCCTCGACCGCGATGCCTTTCTTGCGCAGATCGGCGATGACATCGTCGATGTTATCGACCTCGAAGACGATGCCCGAGGCGCTGCCGGGCTCGCGATCGGCCCACTCGTGAGTGAGTACGCTGAAATAACCGCCGCCAACGTTGGTTTCGTTGTATTTTTCGACGCCGTTTTCTTCAAATGGACCGCTGAACTTCAAGCCGAGTTTCTCTTCGTACCACTTGCGCAACCCGGCGACGTCTTTGGCCGGATACGCCGTAAACGCAATCTCTTTAATCACGAGCTTCTCCTAATGCAGTAAAGGTGCTGGTTTTCCGATAAACCCGGCCGGGCCGCCCGGGTTGCTATACCTTGCCGTTGCGTATCGAAGCGAGCTCTTTGAAGAGCTTTTTCTCTTTATCCGAAAGATTCTGAGGAAGCTGTCCGATAAGACGCACGTACTGGTCGCCGCTGCCCTTGGCTTTAACCCGCGGCATTCCGCGTCCGGAGAGACGGAGCAGGCGGTTGTTCTGCGTGTCGGCGGGAACTCGCATGGCGACTTCCCCACTCAAAGTCGGGACGTTCACCTCGGCCCCCAAGATCAAATCGTAGATGCTCACCGGAAGATCGACGTAGAGATCGTCGCCTTTGCGTTTATAGGTCGGATCTTCTTGGAGGTGGACGATGAGGTAAAGGTCGCCGTTCGGGCCGCCGTTGATTCCGGCGCCGCCCTGGCCGGCGAGACGGATGCGCTGGCCCTCACCGATCCCTTTGGGAATCGTGACCTCGAAGCGCTTGTTGAGCAGCACGCGCCCGGTGCCATGGCACTGCGGGCAGAGACGGCCACCCTCGGTGCCGGTGCCGTGGCATCTCGGGCAAAGATCTTCGATTTGCAGCGAGACCGCTTTCGTGCCCCCCGCGTAGACGTCGCGTAATCCGAGCTCGATCGTCGTTTCGAGGTCTTGTCCGCGGCGCATTCGTCCCGGGCTTTGCGTGGTCTGAGTCTGGCGTCGTCCGACCCCGGAGAAGAACATGTCGAAGAAATCGGAGAACCCACTCGCACCGCCGGCGTCGCCGAGGTCAAACTCAAACTCTTGTCCGTCGACGTTCGTGTGATACCGCCGCTGCTGTTCGGCTTGCTGCGCGGCTTGCTGCCAGTTCGGCCCGAGAACGTCGTACTTCTTGCGTTTTTCCGGATCGCCTAAAACTTCGTAGGCCTCGGAAATCTCTTTGAACTTTTCCTCGGCCTCGTGAGGGTTTTTCGGATTTGCGTCGGGGTGCCATTTACGTGCGAGCTTGCGGTAGGTGGACTTGATGTCTTTCTCGGCTGCGTTCTTCGGAACGCCCAAGATTGCGTAGTAGTCCTTAAAGTTCACGTGTCACCCTGACCCTTCGACTCCGCTTCGACGGGCTCAGCGTCGCTCAGGACTGCGCGCCTCCGGCGCTTGGCGCAGTGGCGACGATCACCTTCGCAGGACGAAGCAAGTCGTCGCCCAGCGTGTACCCTTTCTCGGCGACGTCAACGACGGTATCCTCGGCAACATCGTCGGAAGGCGCCGTGCCCACGGCCTCCGCGACGCGCGGATCGAAGGGCTGACCCTTGACCTCGATCGGCTGTACTCCTTCGCTTGCCAGGACGGCTTCGAACCCGCGAAGGGTCTGTTCCAGGCCGCCGCGCAGCGTCTCACCGCCGGCATTCGATTGCAGAGCGCGCTGAAGATTATCGAGCACTGGAAGTAAGCGTTCCAGCAGCATGCGACGGCGCGACGAAACGATCGAATCCATGTCGCGCTGGATTCGCTTTCGATAGTTGTCAAAGTCCGCGGTGGCCAGCAAAAACTTCTGGTAGTTTTCGTCGGCACGCGCGTTGGCCGCGGCGAGCTGCTCTTCGAGCGAGGGCGTCGCCGCGGCTTCTTCGATGGTGGCCTCGCCGGCCTCCGTCCGCAGGACCGATGGATCGTCCGACATGGAACTCGTCAACGCCGCGGGCTACTGAGCTTCCTTGAACTCGGCGTCGATGACGTCTTCTCCGCCACCTGGCGCCGCTGCGCCGTTTCCGGTAGGCGCGCCGTCGCCGGACGCGGACTGCTCCGCCTGCGGCGCGGCAGCCTTATAGAGAAGTTCGGCCATCTTGTAGCTGGCCTGCTGCAGCGTCTCGACCGCCGGCTTGATTTCGGCGACCGTCCCGTTTTCGCTGATGCGCTTGAGCTCCGAGAGCGCCTGTTCGACCTCGCCGCGAGCGCTCGGATCGAGCTTGTCGCCGACTTCCTTGAGCGACTTTTCGGTCGAGTAGATCAAGCTCGATGCGTTATTTCGCACTTCGGCCTCTTCGCGCTTGGCTTTATCGGCCTCCGACTGGAGCTCGGCGTCACGGACCATGCGGTCGACCTCGTCTTTGTTGAGGTTGGTCGAAGCAGTAATGGTAATCGCCTGCTCTTTGCCGGTGCCGAGATCCTTGGCGCTAACGTTGACGATCCCGTTGGCGTCGATGTTGAACGTGACCTCGATTTGCGGCACGCCGCGCGGCGCCGGCGGAATGCCTTCGAGGCGAAAGCGTCCCAGCGTCTTGTTATCCTGCGCCATCTGACGCTCGCCTTGGAGCACGTGGATGTCGACGGAGGTTTGACCGTCCTCTGCGGTGGTGAAGATCTGCGATTTCTTCGTCGGAATGGTCGTATTGCGGTCGATGAGCTTCGTCATGACGCCACCGAGCGTTTCGAGCCCAAGCGAGAGCGGCGTGACGTCGAGTAAGACGACGTCCCGCACTTCGCCCGAGAGCACGCCGGCCTGGATGGCCGCGCCAACCGCGACGACTTCGTCGGGATTGACGGTCAGGTTCGGCTCCTTGCCGGTCAGCTTGCGCACGAGCTCTTGAATCACCGGCATGCGCGTCGCACCGCCGACCATGATGACCTCGTCGATTTTGGAAACGTCGAGTTTGGCGTCCGCGATCGCGTTGCGGAACGGACCCACGCAGCGGTCGGTAAGATCACTGGTCAGCTCCTCGAACTTCGCACGCGTCAGCGCGTAATCGAGATGCTTGGGCCCTTCCTGATCGGCCGTGATGAACGGCAAGTTAATGCTCGTCTGCACGACCGACGAAAGCTCGATCTTCGCTTTCTCCGCCGCTTCGGTGAGCCGCTGCATTGCCTGCTTATCCTTGCCGAGATCGATGCCTTGATCGCGCCGAAACTGATCGACCAGCCATTCGACGACGCGCTGATCGTAATCGTCGCCGCCGAGGTGCGTGTCGCCGTTGGTCGCCTTGACTTCGAAGACGCCGTCGCCGACCTCGAGAATCGAAACGTCATACGTCCCGCCCCCGAGATCCCAGACCAGAATCGTCTCGTTGCCCTTCTTTTCGAGTCCGTAGGCGAGCGCCGCCGCCGTAGGCTCGTTGATGATGCGCAAAACGTCGAGGCCCGCGATTTTTCCCGCGTCCTTCGTTGCCTGGCGCTGTGAATCGTTGAAGTAAGCGGGCACGGTAATGACCGCTTTGGTCACGCGCTCGCCGAGATAGTTGCTCGCGTCGTTGACGAGCTTTTGTAAGATCATCGCCGAGATCTCTTGGGGAGTGTAATCCTTACCGTCGATCTTGACGTGATAATCTGCTTCACCCATGTGGCGCTTGATCGAGCTGATCGTGCGATCGGGATTGGTGATCGCTTGGCGCTTCGCAAGCTGGCCGACGAGACGTTCGCCGGTCTTTGTAAATGCCACAACCGAAGGCGTCGTACGCGAGCCCTCAGCGTTTGGAATGACGACGGGCTGCGTGCCCTCCATCACGGCGACGACCGAGTTGGTCGTGCCGAGGTCGATGCCGACCGTTTTAGCCATGAAACGTGTACCTCGTTTTCATAAATTATCCGACCGCTTGGACCAGCTACGCCGAAGATCGCGCTTAAGAAGGCCGAGGTGACTGCCGAGCGCCGGACCTCCGGCTACGCCTTGCCGCTTACGGCAAGTCGGATGGAATACCGCATCATCATACACGATGCGATAAGAGTTGTTTCGCTAGCTGAAACACGATTGGAGGGCCCGCGGTTGCAGGGCACCCCTCCTCGCCGGTTTCTCGACAGGGCGAGCGTCTGCCGAGCACCAAGTCAATGATGTGAGCGCTGTCCCCCGTTTTGCCGCGATATGTCCCTAGAGGCCTGGGGCATCGTTGCGTCCTTTGCCACGCTTTTGGTCATCGCGGCAACGGCGATTGCTGCTCTATTGCAACTCCGTCACACCCGCTCGGCAAACCAGATCGCGGCCGTCACCGAGCTCGACAAAATGCTCGGGTCCGAAAAGCTCTCGCACGCTCGGCGCTTCGTCGCCGAAGAGGTGCCAAAGCTTCTCGCCGATCCAACGAGGCGAAGCAAGCTTGCGGCTGAGCCCTTTCCGCCCGAGATCGAAGCCATTCGCGACGTCGCGAACTTCTTTGAAGTTTTAGGCGTGTTCGTGAAACGCGGTATTATCGACCGCACCCTCGCGTGCGATTTGTGGGACGGCGTCGTGTACCAGGCGTGGAAACAACTAGAGCCCGTGGTCATGATCCGGCGCCGACGAGCTCTGGGGTTGTGTGCAAATTTCGAGTACTTGGCGGTGCTATGTGAGAGATCGCTGGCGAAAACGCAAGGCGACTACTATCCTCGCGGTGTGCCGCGCATGGCGATTGATCGGAGATCGCTTGAGGCGGCAGCGGCAATCGTGCAGGACGAAGCCAAGGCTTCTCAACCGCGAGCCGAAGAAGGCTTGGCGTAAGCCTTCTTCCACCTCGCTTAAGGTTGCTGCTCTTCGGGCTGTTGCTGCTGCACGGAGAGCGGCTGTTCGGCCGGCGTTTCGCCAAGTTTGATTGCCGCGAACTTCTTGACGCCTTGCGACCAAACGTTGAGCCGAATCGTGTCGCCGGGCCGCTTTGACGCGATGTAATCGTGCAGCGCCTTGATGCTGTTGTAATCTTTGCCGTCGGCCTGGAGGATCACGTCGCCTGGCTGAATGCCCGCCTGGTCGGCCGGGGATCCGGAGAAGACCTGCTGGACGGCGACGCCGCCGCTGCCGTTGTAGCCGATCTGGTTCTTTATGCCGGCGCTCAATTCGGCCATGTAGATGCCCAGGAAACCGGTGTCGGTGCCCTGGTGCGCACCGGGATTCTTCTGGAGCGACGCGACCACGGTACGAACGGTGTTCGAGGGGATGGCGAAGCCGATGCCCTGTGCGTATGCCGACTTGACCGTCGATTGATTCATCCCGATGACCTGTCCGTCGATGTCGATGAGCGGACCGCCTGAGTTGCCGGGGTTAATCGGGGCCGACGTCTGGAGCAGGCCCTTAAAGTCGATCTCGCCGCCGTTTTCGACCGGAATCGGTTCGGAGCGGTTGAACGCGGATACAACGCCGACCGTCACCGTCTGCTCGAGTTGGAGCGGCTCGCCGATCGCGATTGCCCATTGTCCCTGCTCGAGTTTGCTCGAGTCTCCAAGCTCCAATGGGGGCGGCAGCTTCGCATAGTTATCCACGCGCAGGATCCCGACGTCGGCTGCGAGGTTGTAGGCAAGGACGCGGGCCGGGACGTGGTCGCCGTTGGCAAAGACAACCGTGAGCTTGGTGATCTTTCCGCCCGACGGCGGCTGCAGCACATGTGCGTTCGTCACGATGTCGCCCTGACCGTCAATGACGAAGCCGGAGCCCGATGCTTCTCCTCTATAGGGCTGGACGATATTCGGGCCTTGGCCGCCTCCGAAGAACTGTTGAAAGAAGGGGTCGGCCGGAATGACCTGCTGTCCATTGACCTGCTCGGTGATCGCGACGACTGAGGACTTTGTCCGCTTCACCGCGCTGACGATACGGTCTTGATCGCTGACCCCGCTCAGGGGAACGGCCGCTATCGCCGGCGGCGTGCGATCGGGCCCCGTCGCTGCACCGAAGTGACTGCTCGCATAGAGCATCATAAGGAAGCTGCCGACAACGGCGCCCACAAGCCCGATGATGAGCGTCGGGAGTATGCGATTCTTCAACATCAAAAACTCATTCCGTAGTACGAAGGGTGATCTCTCTCAGCCATCTACCCGCGTAACGAAAAAAAGTCGCAGCCGGTTGCCAATCTTACGGTTTTGCGGCCGGAGAACCGTAAGCGGCCAAGCCGTCCCCTAGAACTTCAGGAGCTGCGCGCAGCGCTGCATAGCGGAGGCCGCATCGGCGGTTCCGCGCGAGGGTGTCGGCTCCTCGGGCCAGAGCGCATCGGGCAGCCGCCGAAGCAGGGCCGCCCGGACGCACTCCAAACGCTCGTCGCGCAGCTGTAGCATCCGCATCTGAATGAGAAGGCGTGCTTGCCGAAGCGCACGGCGTGAGAAGAGCTCATCGGGTAAGAGCGCCGCCGGCGATGGCCTGGCGGTGGGCGGAGCGCTGGCGGGGACCCCGGCGAGCAGAATCGAGATCAAGGCGACGATCGTCATACTACGTACCTCCGCTGCGCAATTCACCGCGAAGGCGCGGGGGAGCAAGGCTAAGGGGCAAAACCACCGGTCGTGAGCACCGACACCCTGACCGTCCCCCCGCCGCCCTCCGTACCGTACGTCCGCGTCGTTCCACTCGGCGGTTGCGGCGAGATCGGGCGCAATATGACCGTGATCGAGACGAACGAGGATCTCGTCGTCGTCGACTGTGGGCTGATGTTTCCCGACGACGAGATGTACGGGGTGGACATCGTCATCAACGATTTCACCTACGTTCGCGAGCGCGCCGATAAGCTTCGGGCGATTCTGGTAACCCACGGGCACGAAGACCATATCGGCGGCATCCCCTACTTCGCAAAAGAGTTTCCGAAGACGCCGATCGTCGCTACGCCCCTAACGATCGCCCTTATCAAAGCAAAATCCCGCGAGCAACATCTCGGCGAGGCGACCTTCACGCAGGTTCAGCCCGGAAGCCGCGTGCGTCACGGTTCGATCGAAACCGAGTTTATCCACGTCAACCATTCGGTCGCCGGCGCGTGTTCGCTCGCGTTGCGCACTCCGGTCGGGACGATCTTCCACACGGGCGATTTCAAGTTCGATCAGACTCCGATCGACGGCAGACCCTCGGACTTTGCGAGAATCGCCCGCGTCGGCGACGAGGGCGTGCTCTGTATGCTCTCCGACTCGACGAATGCCGAACGTCCCGGACACACCCTCTCGGAGCGAATCGTCGGAGAGGCCTTCACATCGATCTTTTCCCATGCCAAGGGGCGTATCGTCGTCGCGTCGTTTGCATCGAACGTTCCCCGAATTCAACAGACCGTGGATCACGCCGTCCGGTTCAATCGAAAAATCGCATTCCTCGGGCGCTCGATGCGCAACGTCGTCCATTTCGCCGGCGAGCTCAAGTATCTGCAGATTCCGGCCGAGACGGTCGTTCGAATCGAGGAGATCGACGCCCATCCACCCGAGCAGATCGTCGTTATGACGACGGGGTCGCAGGGCGAACCGATGAGCGGTCTTTCCCGCATGTCGGTGCGAGATCATAAGCAATTCCGAATCGTGCCCGGCGACACGGTCGTCATCAGCGCGACGCCCATTCCCGGCAATGAAAAGAGCGTTCACAAGACGATTAACAACCTCTGTAAGCTTGGGGCGATCGTGATCCACGGAACCGACGGGCGTTCTCACGTCTCGGGTCATGCGTCGCAAGAAGAGTTGTTGCTAATGCTCAACCTGGTGCGACCGGAGTTTCTCGTTCCGGTTCATGGCGAGTATCGGATGCTCGACGCGCACAAGCAGCTGGCGATTCGAACGGGCGTCGAAGCCGGAAACGTCTTTCTCGTCGAGAACGGCGACGTGCTCGAGTTCACACATGAGTATGGCGATAAGATCGGCAAAACGTACGGCGGCCACGTCTTCGTCGACGGCTCGGGAATCGGCGACATCGGCGAAGCGGTGCTGCGCGACCGCAAAGCCCTGTCGAACGATGGCATCATCATGGTGGTCATTGCCATCGATAGCGAGGAGGCCCGCGTCATTGCCGGCCCCGACCTCATCTCGAGGGGCGTCTTTTATCTGCCCGAAGCCGGCGGCGTGCTCGACGAACTGCGCGCCGAACTGCGGGCGACAATCGAAGGGATTTCGGTCGACGCCTTGCGCGACGTCGATGCGGTGAAAGAACATATCCGCAGCGCGTTGGCGAGCGCGGTTCACGCTCGCACCAAACGCCGCCCCATTGTCATTCCCGTAGTAATGGAAGTCTAGCGCATTGTCACCCTGAGCTTTAACCGCATTGTCACCCTGAGCTTGTCGAAGGGCGACAATGCGTTACACAATCTCGCAACGCGTAGAGGTGCCCGCGAAACAGTAGTATGATGTCGTGACGCCATGGACGACCGCAGATATAAAGAGCTGCTGGATGCCATTTTCGATCTGCGGGGAGCGACCGAAGCGGGCTTCAACCGCGTTGATCGTCGCTTCGATGAATTAGAAGAGCGGTGGAATCGACGGTTTGGTGCCCTCGAAAATCGTGTTGAGGACGGTTTTCGCACAGTGTCGGCTTCCGTCGCGAATATCGCTTCCCGCTTAAATGCGGTCGAGCACGGCTAGGGCGACGGTATACGTGCGATGACGGCGTCGGTGAACTCGGTCGTTGTTGCGTGGCCGCCGAGATCGGCGGTTGCGATGCCCTCCGCAAGAGCGGCAAGCGCGGCGTCGTAAATCGCGCGCGACGCGTTAACTGCGCGCGGATCGTCGAGGTACGAAAGTGCGGCCGCGGCGGCCAGGATCATCGCCAGCGGATTCGCCACATTCTTGCCCTGTAAGCGTGGCGCGGTGCCGTGCGGCGCCTCCGCCACGACGACCGACGGCTGTAGGCTTCGATCGAATGCTAAAATCACCGACTCCGCCCCTGCGATCGAACCAAAAAGCTGCATCACCAAGTCGGAGAGACAATCGCCGTCCCGATTGAGTGCCGGAATTACCAGCGGCGTATCGCCGGCTGCCGAAAGCAGCAACGCGTACGTCGCGTCGATGAGCTGAGGATCGTAGTCAACGCCGGGATGGCGCGCCGCCGCGGCATCCATCTCTTCTTTGAGCATGCCTTCATAGATGGGGCTGACGGTGTATTTTGGACCGCCGAAAACGGTCGCTCGGTGCTTCTCGGCGTGCACAAAAGCGTACTCGGCAACGTACCGGCAGATGCGGCGTTCGATCCTTTCGGTCCGCCACGCGACCTCGTCGATCCCGTCGCCGCTGCGCCATTCCTTCGCCCCGTAAGCGTCGCCGACGGCCATTCGGACGACCGAAATCGGCGCGTGAATCCCGCCGACGGGTCGTACCTTCGGGAGCCGGCGGCCGGTTCGAACGATAACGCTCGCGCCGATTGCGTCGCGAAGGATGCGGTTGGGCGAACCGACGTCGTTCTGGGTTTCCGGCGTGATCGTCGCGGCTTTGAGTCCCACGCGATGGCGCTTCAGCGCATCGGCCGCATCCAGCACGACGCGGTTTTGCGTCGTGCGCCGATTGTGGAGCGAGAGATCGTACGGTTTGAGGATGAGTTGCAGCCCAATCGTTGAGGGATCGAGCACGCGCAAAGCTTCGACCAACAACTCTTGTCCGGTTTGATCGCCGTCGAGAACGACGAGCGTGGGTGTCGTCAAAATGAACTCCCGCTGTGATGAAGAAGAGATAGCGTCCATGGCACGCACCCGCCGGCGGGCGTTTGCGAGGACGCGGCTCAACCTCGAGATCGTCGGGATCGCCGCGGCCGCACTCGCCGTCTTCTGCGGCATTGCCTTGGCATTTCCGCATCATGCCGGCAGCATCGGTGGCTGGACCGCTGCCGAACTGCGCCGACTCTTTGGAGGTGCGGCGCCGCTTTTCCCGGTGCTTGTGGCGCTGCTCGGGGCAATCATCTTTTTGGAGGTGAACGTCCCGCGCATTATCGCGGGCTTCGGCAGCAGCGCGCTCGCGTATTTTTTGATTTTTACCGCGATGTTCGGCGCCGGCGGCCCAACCCACGGCGGCATCGTCGGCTCCAACATTTGGTGGGCGCTGCACGCGCTCGTCGGCGGCATCGGGGCGTGGATCCTGCTCTCGGTCGCGCTGCTCTCGCTGACCCTTTGGCTCACCAATGCCAGCATGAAGCAGCTCATCGGGCGCATCATCGTTTTTTTCGGCGGTTTGCGACCACCGCCGGTTCCGAAGCTTCCCAAGCTGAAGTTCGACGTGCCCCATGGCCACGAGTCGCTGCGCGAGGCATTCGCGCTCCCGATGCAGCCGATCGCGCCGGTGGAAGGCGCCGTCCTGAGCGACGTCGAAGGATCGCTCGACGAACAACCCGTCGCGAGCGAAAGCGCCACGCCGAGTTTCAAGGTGATTGCGGAGTCCGGCGAGACTTTTCGCGCGATGCCGACCGAGGGGAGCCGTCCCTACCGTCTTCCCGATCTGGCGCTCTTCGACGTGCCGCCGAGTCAGACGATCGACGATTCCAATCGAGCGCACGTTCTCGAAGATACGCTTGCGAGTTTTGGCGTCGGCGCGAAGGTCTCGCACATCGAACGCGGGCCCTCGATTACGCGCTACGAGCTCAAACCCGAGCGAGGTGTAAAGATCTCGCGAATCGCGTCGCTCGCCGACGACCTAGCGCTCGCGCTGGCCGCGACGAGCGTGCGCATCGAGGCGCCGATTCCGGGGAAGTCCGCGGTTGGGATCGAGATTCCAAATCTCACGGTCTCGGTTGTTACGATTCGAGAAATTCTCGACGCGGTTCCAAATCGAGGCCAAGTGCCGCCGCTCTGGATGGCGCTCGGTAAAGACATCACGGGGCGCCCGGTGATCGGCGACCTCTGCAAGATGCCGCACCTCTTGGTTGCCGGCGCAACGGGCTCGGGCAAATCGGTCTGTCTGAACATGATCATCGCGTCGCTCTTGGTTACCGCGACGCCCGATCAAGTGCAGATGCTGATGATCGATCCCAAACGCGTCGAACTCACGGTCTTCAATGGGATTCCGCACCTTATCAAAGACGTGATCGCCGACCCGCGGTTGGCGGCCGGCGCCCTCTTCGAGATGACCAAAGAGATGGAATCGCGCTACGAGCGCTTCGCCAAAGCCTCCGTTCGGAAGATCGAGGAGTATAACGCCAAATATCCGCAGGAGCGGCTACCCTACGTCGTTATCGTGATCGACGAGTTGGCCGACTTGATGCTCGTCGCGCCGGCCAGGGTCGAGACGACGATCATGCGCCTCGCGCAGCTGGGGCGTGCGACCGGCATTCATCTGCTCGTCGCAACGCAGCGTCCGTCGGTCGACGTCATCACGGGGCTCATCAAGGCAAACGTTCCGTCGCGTATCGCCTTTGCCGTGAGTTCTCAGACCGACTCGCGCGTCATCCTCGACATGAACGGCGCGGAGCGATTGCTCGGCCGCGGCGACATGCTCTATCTCCCGATCGACGCGCCCAAGCCGATTCGCGCGCAAGGCGCCCTAATTACGGCTGCCGAGGTGAACCGGCTCGTGGAGTTTTGGGCTCGCCAGTCGCGTCCTGACAATCTGCTCGACGTCGAAGTCGTGCCGGTCGGAGACGAAGAGCTCGCGCGCCGCGACACCGATCCGCTCTGCTATGAGGCCGCGAAGTTTATTATCGAAAGCAACTACGCATCGACGGCGGCGTTGCAGTCGCAATTTTCGATCGGTCATCCCCGGGCGGTCCGGCTGATGAAGCAGCTCGAAGACTTCAAAGTCGTCGGACACCACGAGGGAACGAAGCCGCGAAAGATTATCGTCGGACTTCCCGAGCTGGAGCTCATGGCGCCACGGCTGGGGAAAGATCAAGCTCAGCAAGACCTATTCGCGAGCAACGAGTAATCGTGCTCACCCGCGGAGCGTTCGCGAGACGCGCTCTCTTCGTCTCACTGGTGGCGTTGACGCTGTTTGCGATCCTCGGAAAAATGGTCGCGCGAGATGGAGAGCCGGCGACCTTGGCGGCCTTTCAGCAATCCTTGGACAATCATTCGACGCTGATTGCGTGGTGGCTGACCTGGCTTTGCTACGGCAGTCTGCTCGTCCCGATAGTAGTTGGATTGCTTATCGTCGCGTGGCTCGCGCCGGCCTGGCGCGGCCGTATCATCTTGAGCATCGCGGTGCTGCTGCTCTGCTGGCGAGGTGCCGATTTCTTCCAGCACGCGTTCGCGCGGCCGCGGCCGCTCGATTGGGTCGTCAAACACGAGTCGGCATTTTCCTATCCCAGCTCCCACGCAGCGATTGCGACGGGTTTCTACGGCCTGTGGGCAGCGATGCTCTATTGGTCGGAGCTCCCGGTTGTGGCGCGAAAGACCGCGGGCATCGGGTTAGCTCTTTTAGCCCTGGCGATTTGCTGGTCGCGGCTCGCTCTGGGCGCGCATTACGTGACCGATCTCGCCGGAGGCGCTCTGCTTGGCATCGGGCTGGCCTGCGCGGGCTTGGCAGTTTTCCCGATCGCGCCTTTTCGCATTGCGGGGCTGGCTTACCGCGGGCAGAATAGGGCCGTATGACCTTCGCCGACCCGTCGCTCGCTGGTATCGAGCTCAAGCTCGATGCCGGGGTACCGCTCGCCATGGAGGACGGGCTCGCGCTCTATCGCTCGCCGGACGTTCACGGCCTTGGCCGGCTCGCCCGCCGCGTCAAAGAGCGCAAGAGCGGCAAGAAGGTCTTCTACGTTCTCAACCGTTACATCAACTCGACCAACGTTTGCTTCGCCGGATGTACGTTCTGCTCGTTTGCCGCCGACGAGTTCAAGGAGCCCGAGCGCGTCTTTCGGATGACGCCCGATCAGGTTTTTGCCAAAGCGACCGAGACCGGCACGAACTTCAATCAGCTCCACATCGTCGGCGGCCACGACCCGCGCCAGCTTTCGCTCGACTATTGGCTGCCGGTGATGCGCCGGTTCAAGGCGGAGGTGCCGCACGTCCAGCTCTCGCTTTTCACCGCCGCTGAAATCGAGTACATGGCAAAGCGTCATCGCCTCTCGTTTCCCGCGATCGTCGCAGCGCTCAAGGCAGCCGGCCTCGACAACGTCAACGGCGGTGCAGCCGAGATCTTCGCCGATGCCACGCGCGCCAAGATTTGCCCAAATAAAGTTTCGACGGATAACTGGCTGGCGATCCACGAGGAGCTGCATCGGCAAGGGATTGCAAGCAACGCGACGATGCTTTACGGGCACATCGAATCGCTCGAGGATCGCGTCGACCACTTGATCCGTCTGCGCGACTCGCAAGCGCGTTCCCCGGGATACAACGCCTTCATTCCGCTGGCCTTTCATCCGGATGGTAACGCACTCTCGTACTGCGGCTGGACGACGGGGCTCGACGACATTCGCACGTTTGCGGTGGCACGACTCATGCTGCACAACTTCGAGCACATCAAAGCGTATTGGATGATTCAAGGTCTCAAGGTCTGCCAGGTTGCGCTCCACTTTGGCGCCGACGACATGGACGGTACGCATGGCTCGACCGACGAGGAGATGATCTACCACGCGGCCGGAACCAGCTCCGGCCAATACGTTGACGACCGCGAGTTCCGGCGTTTAATCGAAGAAGCCGGCTACGAACCCGTACGCCGCAACTCGACGTACGAAGAGTTTCCGCTCGACTGGACTCCTCCCCAACGCGAACTCGCCCATGTGTCATCCTGACCCTTCGACTCGGCCTGCGGCCTCGCTCAGGACTGCGCTTCGCGCAGGCGCTGAGGAATTTGAAAATTGCCATCCTGAGCGCAGTCATGTGTCATCCTGAGCTTGTCGAAGGATGACCCGCCAATGACGTTGCGCTGCGGGCGTATCAAATACACCAATGACTTGCCGATCTACGCGGCCTTTGATGCGGGCGTGCTGGAGTATCCCGGCACGCTTCATGCCGATACTCCGGCGTCGTTAAACGCGATGCTGCTGCGAGGCGAGCTCGACATGAGTCCGATCAGCGCGTTTACGTGGGCGGCAAACGCGCAGGACCTCGTGCTCTTGCCCGATCTCTGCATCGGGGCGCGGGACGAGGTCGTTTCAGTCGTACTCGTCTCGCCGGTTGCGCCGTCGATGCTGAATGCGACCCCTATCTTCGTAACCCAGGAATCCGCGAGCGGGCGCTCTTTGCTGCGCGTCATCCTCGAGCGGCGCTATCATATCAGGCCGACGTACGTTGAGGAGCCGCGGCCGTTCGACCGCGCGCTCCGCGGCGACCCGACGCTGCTGATCGGCGATTCGGCGATCGACGCGATCCAGCGATTTCCGGCCGAAATGCTCTACGATTTGGGAAGGCTTTGGCATGAGTGGACCGGTCGGCAGACGGTCTTCGCGGTCTGGGCCGCGCGCCGCGACGTCTACGCGCGCGATGCGGCCGGCATCCGCGATTGCATGCACGCGCTCACCGATGCCTATACGTGGTCGCGTTCGCACGTTGAAGAGGTCGTTGCGCTCGCGCAGCGCGCGATTGCGCGCCCGGCAGGCTTCTACGAACGCTACTACGGCAAGCTGAACTTCACGCTTCACGTCGCTGCGCAGAACGGTCTGGCGGCGTTCTGCCGGGAGTTGGTCGAGATCGGCGCGATCGACACGCTGCCGTCGTTTCCGGAGGCCGTTGGTGCCATCGCTAGCTAATCTGCTCGATCGTGCCGCCGGCGGCGGCCGGCTTGAATTCGACGAAGGCGTGCGCCTCTACAACGAGGCGGACATTCACGAACTCGGGGCGGCCGCGCACGCGCGACGCATGGCGATGCACCCGCACGACGTCGTCACTTACGTCATCGACACGACGATCAACTACACCAACGTCTGCAACGTGCATTGCAGTTTCTGCGCGTTCTTTCGGCCGGAGCAGCACCGAGAAGGCTATACGATGTCGCACGATCAGGTGCTCGAGCGCGTCAAGTATGCGGCGGATCAGGGCGCGACGCAGATCATGATCCAAGGCGGCGTCAATCCCGAGCTCGGCATCGAGTGGTTTGAGGAGCTCTTCCGTCGCGTGCGACGCGAGTATCCGCAGGTCGACCTTCATTCGCTTTCGGTTTCCGAGATCGTGGGTCTCGCGCACGTCGAGGGAATCTCCACGCGCGACGTGCTCGAGCGGCTCAAGCAGGCCGGGATGAAATCGCTCCCGGGCGCGGGGGCCGAGATCCTCGTCGAACGCGTGCGCAAGCGTATTTCGGCGCGGAAAGTTCAACCGCATGAGTGGCTGGGCGTTATGCGCGAAGCGCAGTTGCTCGGCATGCCGACGACCGCGACGATGATGTTCGGCTCGATTGAGACCTCGGCCGAACGCATCGAGCATCTTCACGTGCTGCGCGAGCTCCAAGACGAGACCGGCGGCTTTACCGCCTTCATTCCCTGGTATTACGTTCCGTTCAAGACGCCGCTACGCGGTAAAGAAGCGACCGGCTTGGAGTACTTGCGAGTGCTGGCGATCTCGCGGCTCTATCTCGACAACTTCGCGCACTTACAGGCCTCATGGCTTACGCCCGGTTTGAAGATGGGGCAGCTCGCGCTCTTTTACGGCTGCGACGATATGGGCGGGACGATCATCGAGGAGCGCGTGGTCCACGACGCCGGCAGCACCAACGAAGCGACCCGCCGCGATCTCGAAAATCTGATCGTCAGCGCCGGCTTCAAACCGGTCGTCCGCGACACGTACTGGAATCTCCGCCAAGAAATGGCTCTTACCAGCGCGTAAGCCCTCTCAGGATGACGGGGGCCGCGGCGGCGGCTAGCGGATAGTCGCGGCGCCGAGGACTTCTTCGTTGGTAGGATCGAGCAGCGCCACCAGCTGACCGGGCGTGACGGCGCGTTGCGCTTTTGCGAAGCGCAAGTGCAGCAAGCCGTCGTCGCGCACCGTCGCGAAAGCCAAAGCGGGTGCGGCGCGATATCGGATCATCGCTCGGACCGCAACGTCGGCCGCGGCAAATCGCTCCGGCCGGATCAGATTGAGCTCATCGGCCTCGAGCTGGAACGAGAGCAGCTCCTCTTCGCGACCCATAACGATGGTGTTCGTCGCGGCGTCGATGCGCGTCACGTAGCGCGCACCCTCGCCGTTGGCGGGAAGACGGGCTCGCTGTCCGACGGTGTAGTTCGCGATCCCGGCGTGCACGCCGACCGGTTCTCCGGTCGTCGCGACGATCGGGCCGGATGCGTTCATGCCGGGACGTAAACGCGAGAGCACGGCTCGATAATCGTTACCTTCGACAAAACAGATGTCTTGCGATTCGGTCTTATCGTGAACGGGAAGGCCCAGGCGTCGGGCGTGCGCGCGCGTCGTCGCCTTGTCGAACTCGCCAAGAGGAAGTAAGAGGCGCGCGAGTTGCGCCGGCGTGAGTTGTGCGAGCGCGTAGGCTTGATCCTTTGCATGCTCGTTGCGAAAGAGATGCGGCCCGTCCTCGCTGCGTTCGACCCGGGCGTAGTGACCGGTTGCGACGTAGCGCGCGCCGAGCCGATCGGCGTACTGCGCGAGCGTCCCGAGCTTCACGAAGTTATTGCAAGAAACGCACGGATTCGGAGTTCTGCCGCCGGCGTACTCGTCGGCAAAACGGTCGATGACGTTGCGCCGAAATGTCTCTTCGAAATCCAAGACGTAATGCGGAATGCCCAGCGCCGCCGCGGTCGCGCGAGCGTCGTCGAAATCGTCGATGCCGCAACAGCTCTTCGCGTGAGCGGGTCGCGACGGCGCATACATCTTCATCGTGATCCCGACGACGTCGTGACCGCGTTCGACCAAGAGACCCGCGGCGACCGCGGAATCAACGCCGCCGCTCATCGCCGCAATGACGCGTTCGTTAGCCATGTGACGTGGAACAGGATAACACTAAGGCGGGGCTAACTCAAAGCCCAAATGCCAGGAGCGTCCGACGCGCTGGGTGAGCGGTTTCGCGCAGCACGCGAGGCCAGAGGGCTCTCCCTTTCCGACGTTGCCGACCAAATCCGTATTCGTTCCGTTTATCTGGCCGCCATAGAAGAAGAGAATTGGAGCGCGATCGGCGTGCCGGTCTACGTCCGCGGCTTCCTTCGTACGTACGCGCGCTTCTTGGGGATCGACCCGGAAGAGGCGGTGGGCGCATTTAATCGGACGCAGCCCCAGCCGCCGGACTTGCAAGGGAATGCGCCGCGAAAAGCGGACGGGGCCGATGGGCCTTCGGGAGGCCGGGGCTCGCCGTTGATTTGGATCGCCGCAGCGGTTGCCGTCGTGCTCATCGCCTTCGTCGTCTACAACGAGCTGACGATGCGCCGGGCGCAGAGCAGCGCTACTCTCGCGGCGGCGAGCGCCACTCCGTCGCCGGCGCCTGCCGTCTCTGCTACCGCCGCCCCGACCTCGCCGGCGGCCTCTCTGGGAGGCGCCAACTCCCTGGCCCTCGTGCTCTCGGCTCCCTCATGGCTCAGGGTCACCGTTGACGGCAGTGTTAGCATTGAGGGTACGTTTCCGGCCGGAACGACCAAGACGTTCCACGGAACGAACGCATTGGTGCGCATCGGCAACGCCGGCGGCGTTGAGGTCTACGTCGACGGCAAAGACGTCGGAAAACTCGGCAAGTCGGGCGACGTCGTCGAGCACGCCTTTACTCTTTGAGAGGAGCACCGTAGGCATCCGTGGCGAGCGAATCCTCGTTCGACGTCGTATCGCGCGTCGACCGGCAAGAACTCGACAACGCGCTCAATCAAACCCGTAAAGAGATCGAGAACCGTTTCGATTTCAAGCACAGCAAGACCAGCATCGAGTTCGCCGGCGAAAAGATCACGCTCGTCTCCGACGACGAGCTCAAAATGCGCAACGTCGTCGATATCTTTCAAAGCAAGTCCGTCCGGCGTGGCATCGATATCAAAGCCTTCGAGTTCGGCGTGGTCGAGCCGGCTGCGAGTGGCACGGTGCGCCAAGTCGTTTCGTTGCGTACGGGGATTCCTAAGGAGCAGAGCAAAGCGCTGCTGGCCCATATCAAAGCACAGCGGCTGAAAGTGACGGCGCAGTATCAGGACGACCAAATCCGGGTTTCCGGCAAGAGCAAGGACGACTTGCAAAAGGTCATGGCCGCGCTTCGTTCGATGGAGTTCGAGCTGCCGCTGCAGTTCGTGAACTACCGTTAGCGCGAGACTCATGCGAAGCGTTGCTTTCGTCAGTCTGGGCTGCGCGAAGAATCTCGTCGATACCGAGGTGATGATTGCCAAGCTGGGCGCCGCGGGATGGCGACTGGAAGCGCAGGCAGGTCTCGCCGACACCGTCGTGATCAATACGTGTGCGTTCATCGACCCGGCGAAGGAGGAATCGACGCACGTCATCCTCGAGCACGCCGCTGCGAAGCGGCGCGGTCAGCAACTGATCGTGGCTGGATGTCTGGCGCAACGGTACGGCGCGCAGTTGCAGAGCCTGATTCCCGAGATCGACGGCGTCGTGGGAACGGGCGCGTATGCCGGCATCGCCGAGTTGCTCGAGGACGTCGAAGCGGGGCGCAGGCCGGTGAGGCTCGATTTCGAAGCCGAACCCGAACACGATTTCTTGCCGCGCCTCGTCACCACGCCGCGCGCTACCGCCTATCTGAAGATCGCCGAGGGCTGCGATCATCCGTGCACGTTCTGCATCATTCCAACGCTGCGCGGACGGTTCCGCAGCCGCAGCTCGGAATCGATTTGCGCCGAAGCGCGAGCGCTCGTTGGAGGCGGCGCCAAAGAGCTGATTCTCATCGCACAAGATACGTCGATGTGGGGACGAGATCGCGGCCAGCGCCGCGGAGGACTCGCCGGTTTGCTCGAACGTTTGCACGACATCGAGGGATTAGAGTGGATTCGCTTGCTCTATCTCTACCCGGCGACGGTCGATCGCGAGCTCATCGATGCGATCGCCGGCCTTCCAAAGGTCTGCAGGTATATGGACATGCCATTGCAGCACGCTCATCCCGACGTGCTGCGCGCGATGCGCAGGCCGAGCAACGGCGAACGCTATCTCGAGCTCATTGAAGATTTTCGTTCGCGCGTGGCGGGCATTACCATGCGCTCGACCTTCATCGTTGGATTCCCCGGCGAGCGCGACGAGCATGTGGACTATCTCGAGGAATGGATTGCTCGCGCGCAACTCGATCGGGTTGGCTTCTTCGAGTATAGCGCCGAAGAGGGCACGCCCGCCGCCGATCTTCCCGATCGCGTCGGCGTTCGCCGACGGCGCGAGCGTTTGATTCGCTTGCGCGAAGCGCAGCGGTCGGCCTCCGAACGAGCGCGTAGCAAGCGTTGCGGCACGACCGTGCGCGTGCTTGTGGAAGAATCACGCCGGCTGCGCGAGCGGGATCCGCTGCGCCGGCAGCTGGGCGCAGCGCGAGCATGGTTTGGACGGTCTCAAGGTGAAGCGCCGGCTGTCGATGGCGGGATCTATTTCACGGGCGACGCTCGGATCGGCGAGTTCGCCGATGTGCGGCTCGAGGGCATGAGTCCGTTCGATTTCTTCGGTCGCGCGGTATGTTGACGCGGATCGCGATCGTTGCCGGGCTCATCGTGCTGGCCGGGGTGTCGGCGCTGGGTGGGTACGCCATCGTGGAGCGCCGCAACCCGGTTACCGCGATCACGCAAATCTTCGTGCCCAGCCCCCAACAGATCTTCGGCAAACCCGACTTACTGGTGCTCGTCGAAGGGCTCGATTACGATTATACGCCCAGCGACGAAGAGTACTCAAAGAACTCTCGCAGCGACGTGATCTGGGCGGTCAATCTCGACTTTACGAACAAACGCATCGACGAGCTTTCGATTCCACGCGACATGATCGCGACGCTGCCCAACGGTACTCAGGCGAAGATCAATCAGGCGCAATCCGACGGCGGCGTAGAAGAAGCCAAGAGCGTTATCGCCCGGTGGCTGGGGATTCCGGGGTTCGATCGCTACGTCGTATTGCGCATCGATGCGACCAAGGAGTTTATCGCCGCGATCGGAGGAGTGAGCGTCTACGTAAAGTCGTCCAATTGTTTACGGTATAAGACCGGCTGCACCGGCGATTCGCTCGATTACGACGATACGTGGGGGCACCTGCACATACACTTAAAGGAAGGCTTGCAGCATCTCAACGGCGAGCAGGCCGTGGCGTACATGCGCTTCCGGCACGATTGGTGCAGCGATCCCTGCCGCATCATGCGCCAGCAGCAAGTCCTTCACGCTCTCATCGACAAGGTCAAAGGCGATCGTTTCAACACGCTCGTGCATCTCGGAAACCTTCTGGGCGTCTTTCGAAAATACGTCGACACGGACTTCGCGGATTCCGAGCTGGTCTCGATCGCCAACTACTACCAAGGAATTGCCAACTCGGCGATCGTGAGCAATCAAGTCCCCTACACGGACGACGTCAATCTGCCCGGTTACGGGGACTCACTGGTTCCCGATACGGCCGCGCGTGCGCACTTGGTTGCGACGATGCTCGTTACTCAGCCAAGCGCCATGCCGTCGCCCGACGCGCTCGCTCTGGCCGCAATCCCCGCGTCGACGGTGCGCGTCGACGTCGAGAACGGCAGCGGGGTCGCGGGAGCGGCACGGCGCGTCGCGACGGTGCTACGGCAAGCCGGATTCACGGTCGGTGAGATCGGCGACGCCGAACGATCGGACTACACCGCAACGGAGATCCACGAACATTCAGCCGTAACGTTTGCCGGGGCAAAAGTGCGAGAGGCGCTGCCCGCGCCCCTGCGCAACGCCGCGGTTGTTCCGGATTCGACCGAGAGTCCTTCCCCGGTCGCAACCGCGACCCCGGCGAGCGATGTGACCGTGATCATCGGAAGCGATATTACCAAGAACTCCGAGCCGGCACTGCCGGACCATTCGTAAGGAGAAGTGTCGCCAGGAGTGAGGGGTCTTATCGCGACCGTGCTGGTCGCCGGGTTACTCTACGGCGGCTGGCGCGCGATCGTGCATCAGAGCAACCTCGCACCGGCAATCGTCGCTCCCGAAACGAACGTTCATCTGGAGTTTTCGGGAACCCCGGTCGCGAGACTCTACCGCGTGACGCACGACCTTTCCGCGGGCGACCGCTCGAAGCGTCCGCGACTCATCGCGCTGACGTTCGACGACGGACCGTATCCGGTCTTTACGCCGATGCTGCTCGACGTGCTCCACGATTTGCACGTGCCGGCGACATTTTTCCTCATCGGTCAAGACGCCGAGCAATGGCCCGATCTGACCCGGCGTATCGAGGCCGACGGCAACGAGATCGCCGATCACACCTATACGCATCCAAATCTCGATCAAGAGAGCGCCGACGACGTGCGCAAAGAGATTCTCGATGGAGGGGGCGCGCTCTGGGCGCTCACCCACGATCCGGCGGCGCGTACGCTGATGCGCCCTCCTCACGGCCGTTACACGGAACGCACGCTGCAGATTGCGCAAGGTCTTGGATATTCCGTCGTCCTGTGGACCGACGACAGTGGCGACTGGCGAACGGTAACGGTCGCGCAGCTCCAGCACCACCTGCTCGCCTACGCTACCGCGCCCGAAATCGTCTTGCTGCACAGCGGCAAGCTGGCAACCATCGAAGCGTTGCCGTACGTCGTCGAGCGGTTCAAGCAAGCCGGATATCGATTCGTCACGGTCGGCGCGATGCTCAAGCTGGTGGGGGTCGGCGAAATTAACCATCCGCTGCGGCGCGCGGTTTAGAAGTTCGTTAAAGGTTTGCCGCGTCAAATTATCGACACGGAGTCGAGCCGGCCGGCCTACCGGTGCCGGCGAACGCGCCGCTTCGTGGTTTTGCTGTTGCTGTTCGTGCTGCTGGTAGCCGCCGTCTGGCTCCTTGCTCATCGTGCGGGCGCCCAGGAAACTCGGGCGCCTGCGGGAACCGCATCGCAGTGCCTATTAGAAGAGAGAGGGGTCCCGTGCGTCCGTTAGGCTTCGTCGGGCTGATTATGACGGCCGCGATCGTCGCGTGCAGCAGTCTGGGGCAGACCAGCGGCGTCAGCGTCGGGCCGAACTTCCCCTCAAAGACGCTCTACGCCACGAATAGCAACCAGAACGCCGTCAGTATTTATACGAACGGCACCAAGAGTGGCGGCGGGCCCACCTATGAAATCGGCGGCGGCAATACGGGTCTCGACGGGCCTCAGTACATAGCCTTCGATCGCGCGCAAGACCTCTGGGTGACCAACTACAACCCGAGCACGAATAGGGCGGCAATCATCGAGTTCGAGGCGTTGGCTACTGGCAACGTTGTACCGGTCGCCACAAATGTGCTGCCCGGAAGGCCACGCGGCATCGCCTTTACGCCCAAAGGGCCGACCCCGAGGCCCTCAAGTTCCGCAAGTCCTATACCGAGAATCATGGTGATCGCCGACAGCGATCCGACGGACATTTATCCCAGCCGGATCTTGCTCTTCATCGAGGGCGGCACGTCACCGTATCAATCGATCGGCGGGCCGAAGCCCGGTCTGAAGGTTCCGGGCGGCGTGACGATAGACGGGCAGGGGCACATCTACGTTACGAATATCCAGGGCGCTTCGGTTGCACAGTTTATGTTGCCGACGCCTTCGCCGTCGCCCAAGCCGACGCCGACGCCCAAACCGACGCCCACGCCGTCGCCATCACCCACGCCGAGCACGAGCCCGTCGCCGTCGCCGACTCCTTCCCCGACGCCGACGCCGGTCAATATTACTCCACGCTTTACGATAACCGCAAAAAACGGCGTGATTGCGCCGTTTGGGGTCGCGCTCGACTCGATGGGCAACATCTACATCGCCGATCAAGGGAAGCCGAAGGCAGGCTGCCACTCGCCGAACGCGGGTCCGGCAATCTTGGTCTTTCCGCCGTACAACAAGAAGATTCCGTACACGACCCCGATTCGGAAAATATCCGGCTGCAATACGCAGCTCAACGCGCCGACCGACGTCAAGGTGAACTCCGACGGTGTGATCTACGTTGCCGATTCGACGACGAGCGGTGCCGGAGTGATCTTGGTCTTCGCCGTCGGCGCAAACGGCAATCAGGCTCCGCTCCCCACCTACAAGTCGCCGGGAGCAGTAACGGGCATCGGCCTCGTGCCTTAGACTTCCATAGCGTCTCTCAAGAGCATCATCGACTTACGAGCGCGACGTAGCGCGGCTGCGCCGCCCAAAACGGCATACTAGGGCGAACGCGTAGTTCGCATAAACGCGCAGCAACGACGGCGACGCAGGAATAGGGTTTGCTACCCTCTCCAGCCTCGAGAGTGGCGGTGGGCGCGGTCGCAGATCACGCGGCATACATCCAATTCTAAAACTTAGTTAGTAAGCGCTAGCTAGCGATCAAAGCGAGCCGGATTTGCCCCAGGAGCCGTCCCCCGACTCGCTAACGTCGCTGACCATCCGACCGAAAATAGGGAGAGAAAGCAAGTGATCCGTAAAAACAGAAGGTTTCGCTCAGCGGCCGCCGCTCTTACACTATTAGCGCTCGTCGCTTGTGCAAGTGCCCCCCCATTAGGAAGCTTGTCCGATGCGGGACTTAATGATGCAAAAACGTCCGCGGGCGTCCACAAAATGTCGTCGAGTGCGCCCACTAACAAATTTCTTTACGTCGCAAATCAACAAACTAATACCAATGCCAAGGGCACGGTAACAGTCTACAATATTAAAAATAACTTCGCGTTGGACTATATGATTACGAACGGGATCGATACGCCCGAAAATCTTGCCGTGACAAACAGCAACAGGCTGTTCGTTCAAAATTCCGGCGCAGTAAGTGTTTATGACAACGGCGCTACAAGTCCCAGTTATCGCATTAATAACCCAAAGGGACTGGGGGCTACCGGTGTCGTTGTCGGCTCGGAGGGTAACGCGTATGTTCCATATGCTACCGCTTTCAGTAGCGGTAGTGGATGCGGTTATGTAGGGGTCTTTCCCCCGGGAAGCAATACACCAAGTCTAAAGATCACCGATGGCGTTTGTGATCCCGAGTATGTCGCAATAGACGCCAGCAATAACTTGTACGTCGAAAGCCCAACTAAATTGTCCGATACACTAACCATTTACGAACCCGGGGATAGGAAGCTTATAGCCACATTGAGCAACTTTGGAGGATATTGGCTCGCATTTAACGATGCCGGGCGGTTGTGGGCCGCGGTTCCGCCTATTCATAGTTGTAAAACGGGGTCTGTCGTTCTATACAACAGCACCTGGACGTCAATTACACGCACATTAACTGCGGGAGCGGCGTGTTACGTTAGCGGGCAAATCGCTGTTGACGGCCATGACAACTTGTTCGTGCCCGGTGGCGTAAACGTTGATGAGGTATCTGTTTTTGAGCCGGGTTCGGATCAGCCTGCAAGAGAACTGACGACGGACCTGCTTGCTCCGACTTACGTAGCGGTTGACTCGTCTAACAATGTCTACGTGGGGAACATAGCGGAGTGTAGTTCGATAACCTGCGACAAGAGAAAAAATGCGGTGGTCGTGTTCCCGCCCGGAAGTAATACACCGCTCAAGGATATCACTAACGGCATCTCATCACCCACCTCACTGGCGATTTATTGACAGTCTCGCAATCACCGCGCTAGTCGCGAAATAGCACCTGTGGAGTTGACCCGCTTTCGAGGAGAGGCCTTTATTGCACATCAGGGCACACGTGAGCCTTGGAGTTGCGTTCATTCCCGGCGCTTTTGAGCGATTTGCTTTCACTCGTCTTTGGCTCGATGCGCGCACCTCTGGCCAGGAGATCGGCGAGGTCGACGGAAACCCTTTCCTCATGCTTTGTAAGCGAGCTGATGCTTTAAAATCGCGCACGCTGGCCTACGCAGTTATTGCGTGCTCCAACCAGAACCAAATAACGTGCGCCAGCCAGCTAGGAATGACTCGCTAAGACCTCGATGGCGTTTCTCAAGAGCATTATCGACGGCAACGAGCGCGAAGTCACGCGTCTGCGCCGCACCGCCAAGGCCGTAAACGAATTCGGAGCGCAGATGTCGGCGCTCTCCGACGCCGAGCTGCAAGCCAAGACCGCCGAGTTCAAGAGCCGCCTCGAGCAGGGCGAATCGCTCGACGAGATGCTGGCGGAGACCTTCGCCGTCGTGCGCGAAGCCGGCGCGCGAACGACTGGGATGCGTCACTTCGACGTGCAGATCATGGGCGGCCAAGTTCTCTACGAGGGACGGATCGCCGAAATGAAGACCGGCGAAGGCAAGACGCTGGTCGCGACCCTGCCGGTCTATGCGCGCGCGCTCGAAGGGCGCGGCGTTCACGTCGTCACGGTGAACGACTATCTCGCTCGGCGCGACGCCGAATGGATGGGCCCCATTTACCAGTTCCTGGGTTTGACCGTAGGCGTCATTCAGCACGGGCTGGACTCCGCGCAGCGCCGCGCGGCCTATAACTGCGACGTCACGTACGTGACGAACAACGAAGTCGGCTTCGATTATCTGCGCGACAATATGGCGTGGCAAGTGGAAGACCTCGTGCAGCGCGAGCTGTACTTCGCGCTCGTCGACGAAGTCGACTCGATTTTAATCGACGAGGCCCGCACACCGCTGATCATCAGCGGCCCTTCCCAAGAGTCGGGCGAGCTGTACGACAAGTTCGCTCAAATCATTCCGCGGCTGCGTAAGGGCGAGGATTACACGGTCGACGAGAAGGCGCACGCGGTTCCAATCACCGAAGCCGGGGTCGCGCGCGTCGAAAAGATGCTCGGCATCCAGAATCTCTACGAGCAGCGCAATATCGAGCTGACGCACCAGCTCAACGCGGCGCTCAAGGCGTGGAACCTTTTCCATCTCGACCAGCAATATATCGTCAAAGACGGCGAAGTGATCATCGTCGACGAGTTCACGGGCCGCTTGATGTACGGCCGGCGCTACTCCGACGGCATCCATCAGGCGATCGAAGCGAAGGAAGGCATCAAGGTCCGCGGCGAGGATCAGACGCTCGCCACGATCACCTTCCAGAATCTCTTTCGGCTCTACGATCATCTGGCTGGAATGACCGGAACCGCAAAGACCGAGGAACGCGAGTTCCGCGATATTTACGGCTTAGACGTCGTCGTCGTTCCAACCAACATGCCGATGGTTCGTAAAGACAACTCTGACATCGTGTACAAGTCGGAGAAGGCCAAGTTCGACACGGTCGTCGACGAGATCATCGAGGAGCATCAGAAGGGCCGCCCGGTGCTGGTCGGCACGCGCTCGATCGAGAAGAGCGAGCTGTTGGCGACCATGCTGCGGCGCAAAGGCGTCGAGTGTAACGTACTTAACGCCAAGTACCACGAGCAAGAAGCCGAGATCATCAAAGACGCCGGCCAAGAAGGTCAAGTAACCATTGCCACCAACATGGCAGGCCGCGGTACCGACATCAAGCTCGGCGATGGCGTGGCGCGCAACGGCGGCTTGCACATCATCGGCACCGAACGCCACGAATCGCGGCGCATCGACAACCAGTTACGCGGACGTTCCGGCCGCCAAGGCGACCCGGGTTCGTCGCGCTTCTACGTGTCGTTGGAAGACGAAGTCATGCGGCTTTTCGGCGGCGAGCGGATGACGAACATCATGGAGCGCGTCGGCTTTACGGACGAGCAGCCGATTGAATCGGGGCTGGTCACCAAGTCGATTCAGCGCGCTCAGGGCAAGGTGGAGAACCACAACTACGAGATCCGCAAGCACGTCCTCGAGTACGACGACGTGATGAACAAGCAGCGCTCGATCATCTACGCCGACCGGCGGGCAATTCTGGAAGGCAAGTTTGACTCGCAGAAGTTCATGACGCAAACGCTCGAAGCCAAAGTCAACGAAGCCGTTGAGGAAAACGCTCCCGAAAACGCGCATCCGAGCGAGTGGGACCTCGACGAGATGCTCAATGCGCTCGAGTTGATCTTTCCGATCAAGCGCAGCCTTGCGGTCGAGGATTTGGGGGGTAAGGACCGCGAGGAGATCCGGCGCGTGCTGCGCGAGAAAGCCCGCGAAGCCTACGAGGCCAAAGAGAGCGAGGTGACGCCGGAGATTCTGCGCGTCGTCGAGCAGCGCTATCTCTTGCTCCCGATCATCGACCGTCAATGGGTTGATCATCTCTACGTGATGGACCACCTCAAGACCGGCATCGGTCTGCGCGGCTACGGCCAAAAAGATCCGCGCGTGGAGTACGAGAGGGAAGCGTTCGAAATCTTCGAGTCGCTCAAGAACAACATTGCCGACGAGGCAATCAAGGGCGTCTTCCGCGTGGTCATCGAGCACGGGCCGCCGCCGCAAGAGCTTACGCCGTACGCGACTGGAGCGCCACAGTTCGAACCTATCCCGTCGGGCGAGCTCGTTCCTCAGCCGGTCGCCGCCGGCGGCAACGCCCTGCCGCCGCAGCAAGTAGAACAACTGCTCGGGCCGATGCCCGGCGCCGGCCGCCGCGTGCAACAGTTGCACACTAACAAGGACGACGAATCACCCGCAAAGCCCGTGCACCGCGAGCAGCCGAAAGTCGGGCGAAACGAGCTATGCCCATGCGGCAGCGGACGCAAATTTAAGAAATGCCACGGCGCCGCAGCGTAAGGGGATAGGAGCCAGCGAGCCTAAAGACGAGACACCCCTCCGTCAGGCCGCCAGCTCCAGCGATCGAACCGTCAGAGCTAAGCCGCTATGCGATCGCGTCTCGACTATGCCGCGCAGCTGCAGATGTTCGCAAAGCAGCAATGCCCGCGATGCATCACGGCCTCGCGATCGCGAACGCCGGGCGCGGGCTTAACTGGCGTCGACCGCCGATCGATTTTCCAGATCGGACCAAGCTCGCGCTTCTCGAACCATCATCGTAAAAGGCGTGCGTTCGATGTTTCTGGGCCATCGGGAAATGAAGAGGAGTGGGAGGCCTGCTTCGCGTTTAATCTCTTCCGCATACTGGACTACGACCTCGAACTCCCGATCATCCGCAGCCTTACAGGCAATGGCGACGGCGTCGTAACCGCTTTCCGCGATCGCACGCGACAGTGCAGGGAGTGCGGACGATTCTCGAATGGTCGTCCGGTTCCACGGGCCTGGTGCAACAATAGCAACCTTGGCAGTACGCTTAGGATCGACGCGAGGACGCCAGCTTAGTTGAGTTTGGAAATGGCTGTTCGTTACGCCCGATAGCGTGCCCAAATCGTCGTTGATGTCTCGAAAATCGTCCAGCAGGATTGACGTCCAGCCGAAATCGGGATTGGGTGGGTGGTCCTCAGCAGGATCAAAGTTCTCAGCGTGGACAAGCGCCGCGATCAGTGCGTTCGGCGGAACGTGCGGCGTTAGTTTCGGCACGTCCATCTCGTCGAGGGAGGGAAAGCCAATAAATGAATCTGCGATCGATCCAATCACTTTTGGGAGATCGCGGAATGGCGGATGCAGACACGTAGCGAGAAGCGCTTCACTTGTCGAAAGGTCGACGCAGCCGACGCGAGGCATCTCAGCGCCTCGCGTATTTCATGAACCTTGCGGTAATGAACCCGCCTATTGTGAATCCAGCTACCCACATCAAGCCCATGATGATGCTTGTGGTGTTCGTTCCGGGAAGTAATCCCCACGGTAAACTTAGGATGACGATTCCTGCGGTCGTTCCCGGCAATAAAAATACGAGCGATCGCCAGGGAGCCATTTTCGCCCGGGAAAAGCACATAATTATGACACCCGGTGCGGCACCCAGCACAGTTCCATATAAGGCAAAGAAGTATATTGTGTATGTTAATCCGCCAAGAAAATCGGCACCGGGTCCAGATCCCTTCGACGTAGCTTGGACGTAGCAGAAAACTACGACGCCAACGCAAGCGCCAGTCAGAGCAGCCGCGACGACGCCGGCTGCTGCTCGATTTAGAAACCAGAAGGCTTTTGTAGGCGCGTTACTTGCCGCTAACGTCATAAATGGAGCGATCGTGCGGCTTGCGTCGTCGCGCCTGGCGCGCCGATCGGCGGCTGCGATCCGCTGCACGCCGCGAGCAATGCTGCAGCGACGCAGCTGCTAAGGACGTAGCAGCTAAACTCTGAAGTTCTTATCTGCTTAGTTCCTTGCTGCATGTTGCGACGACTCAGGGCAGCAACGGAGGCGAGTACGCCGTCCCCATCGGGCCGGAGAGGCCTTTGCTGATTTGCCGGTGCGACGGCGTGATCGATCCCGGGGCAAACTCGACGACTACGTTGCTGCCAATACTCGTAACATAAAGGTAGCCTTTGCTGTCGACAGTCACCGCATTCGGGACGTTCATGTCCTGTGTGATCGCTTGATATGGTTGATTCTGCCCGTACCGGTACTCTTCCACGTTGTTTACTGTGTCATTCGTCACGTAGAGCGTGCCATTCGCATCGACAGTGATGCCCACCGGAGAGATCACACCGTCGGTGATTGTCCGGCTTGGTGACTTGCTACCGGCTGAATAGACAACGATGTTCCCGTAATTAGAAGATTCGCTGAAACGGTTCGCGACGTACATATTCCCAAAACGGTCGATCGCGATGCCATCGGGATAGCTTATCCCTTTTGTGATGACCGTGTGCGGTTTCGTCGAGCCTTTCTCGTATTCGGTTACATTGGGGCCGCTGATATTCGTTACCCAAAGGTTCCCGTTGCTGTCGATCGCGCAGAAAGCGGGCGTGTTGATTCCCTTGGTTATTATCTTGGACGGCTTTGCCTTGCCAGCTGGAAATTCTGCAACCCAGCCCGAACCGGCCGGCTCGTTCACAACATAAAGCGTCCCTTGGCCATCCAGGCAGACGCCGGTTGGAGCATCCAGATCGCTCGAAATGACTTCTATTGGACTGGGGTCCTCGGCCTTTGCATCGTATACCTTAACGTCGTCGTAATCAGAAATGTTAGTAACGTACAGAAGCGGAGCCGAATGCGCATACGATACGGCACTAGATGAGCTTTGCTGCATCGCGCCCGGCACGCCGAGCGGCGGCTGCGATCCGCTGCAGCCCGTCAGCATTGCGACAGTCGCGCAAATACATACCGCGTAACGGCTAAAATCCGAGCTCTTCATCTGCCTTGCTCCCTGATGCATGAACGTATCGGTGGCTAAGGATGTTCGTCGCGCAGCCTCAGTTCCCGGCTTCGACCAGAGCGAGCAAGCCGTCCCAATGCCGCGGATGAGGCTCTTGCGTTCGAACGCCGGGCGCGGGGCGGCGGGGGGAGACTACGGAAGTAACGGAGGGTAGTACGCCACTCCTGTAGGCCCGTGGAGGCCTTTCCTCACGTGTCGCTTTGATGGTGTGATCGATCCCGGTGGGAACTCGACTATCTCGCGATATATACCTGAACCGTTTGCGACGTAGAGCCAGCCATTCTTATTAAGCATCACACCCGCTGGTGTACTGAGGCCTTGTGTAATCGCCTTAAATGGATGATCTCTACCCGGTAGATACTCCTCAACGTTCTTTTCTGTAATATTCGCTACGTAGAGATTTCCGTTTGCGTCGATTGCGACCCCAACCGGTGAGGTTACGCCGTCGGTGATTGTTCTCAACGGTGTCTTGCCGCCGGGTGAATAGACGACGACATTAGATTTAGTTAGGCGGTTAGAAACGTACAGGTTGCCGGAATGATCGATTGCGATGCCGACCGGGTAGACCAGGCCTTTCGTGATCACCGTATGCGGCTTCTTCGTATCGTGGAGATATTCTGTAGCGTTCGGACCGCCGATGTTTGTTACCCAAAGGTTCCCCTTGCCGTCGACGGCGCAATAGGCTGGGGTATTTATGCCGTTTGCGACGACCTTCGATGCCGTGGTCGCGCCAAAGGGATACTCCGAAATCCAGCCAGGTCCGCTGATTGGATCATTCGTAACGTAGAGCGTCCCCTGGCTGTCTAAGCAATCGCCAGCTGGCGAGTTGAGGCCGTCCGAGATAGTCGCGATTGGAGCTGGGTTCTTGTCCTTCGCATGATACACAGTCACGCTGTTGTACGTGTAATTCGTAACATATAAGAGCGGCCCAGAAACCTCATAATCGGAAGAGCCGACCGTTACTTCTGGCAGCGACGACGACCCGCCGCGCCCGGCCTGCATTGCGATCGTGCGGCTTTGCGGCATCGCGCCCGGCGCACCGATCGGCGGCTGCGATCCGCCGCACCCCGCAAGCAGCGCTACTGCTATGCTGGTGCTCAAAGCCCCGCTAACAAAAGCCCGGGTCCTCATCGGCCGTGCCTCCCTATGGTAGCCACAAAATCCGACGCTTTGCTGCTCGCTCCTTGGGCTAGGCGAGCTAAGAGTTCAGCGCGCCCACACACGAAGCCGCGCCGCAACGCGGCTAGGTACGGTGCAGACCGCGCGCTAGGGTAGCAGGCTTGAGTCAATGCGTCAGCGCGATCGAGATCGTGGCGCTGACCATCAGGTCATCTCTCCTCTTGCTCAGATTTGTGATTACTTTGTAAGCTTTTCCACCAGCGGGGTAGTGCCAGAAACCAACGTACCGACCATTATGGGGGGCGCCCGAAAAGTGCGGTCCAATTGCGGTATCACCCTGTATCCAAAAGTCCCCGAATTTCCCCCATGCCCCGTCGAGTCTCGTCCGTCCCACAACCATTGCTTGTGATCCTGATATTTGCAGCCGGCAAATCGAGGCGCCATCGGCGACCGTAATGTAGCTCCCGTCCCACTGGATGCTTCCCATCTTCTCAAGCTGCTGGTTCAGCGTGATGTTTGTGAATGAGCTGCCTCCCTTCGGCAACTCCGCGAGCACGCCTTGGAGGCTTCCATTAGAACCGTCGATGAACAGGTTTCCCTGATTATCATAACCAACAAAATTTGCGTCGTATATGTTCTGAAGGGCGTAAATTGCTGGCGTTCCTGACGGCGTTTGATACACCACAACATAGCTGGTGCCCGCGCCTATGGTATCAACGGTTAGCGCGATATTGCTTGTTGTGGGATCGAAGGCGCTATCACGAAGAAACTCGTCTTGGTAAGGGGGCACGAATTCATAGATCGGATTCTTAGCGCCGTGCTCGTATAGCTTCACAACGCCTTCAACGCCGCCAATCATGACCTCACCGCTGTTAGGATTGCTGGTTGAGAATCCCCACATGGGCACCTTCGCGACCTGCTTGTACCCGGGATACGTAAGGACGTGGGTGTACGATTCGCCCATCACGACGTAAAGTAGATCGCTGCTCATCGCTTCCGGCAGCATCCACGATCCGCCGCGCTCGGCGTGCGTCGAGATTGCACGGCTTTGCGCTATCGCGCCCGGCGCGCCGATCGGCGACTGCGCTCCGCACCCTGCAAGCATAACGGCGGCTATGCTAAGGCATAGCGCGTAACGGCCATAATCCAAGCTCTTCATCTTGCCTTGCTCCCTGATGCGAGAACGCATCGGCGGCTTAAGATGTTCGGCGCGCAGCCTCAGTTCCCAGCTTCGACCAGAGCGAGCAGGCCATCCCAATGCCGCGGATGAGGCATCTGCGCTCCGGCCCTGATGCGCGAGCAAGCCGCGAGCGATAAGCCCGTAGCCCGCGCGATCGCATTGAGCGGATAGCTTTGCAGCTTTGGCACAACCTCGCGCTCGAACCACGCACGATCGCGCTCGGTGCGCTGCTGCTCGCGCGCCCAGCGATGATTGCGGCGATGATGCTCGGCATTCGCATCGCCGCGCTTGCGCCCGGCCTGCGCGCTTGCACGCGGGTCCTTACCCGCGGCAGCCTGGAGTGCGAGCGCCTTGCGAGCCACGACGATCGCTCGCAGGCCGCGCTCCCGGCGCGCTTGCGGTAAACACGCCTCGCAGTACCGACGCCTGCGCTTGAGGACCGGCTGCTCGCACGAAGCGCACGCGATCGGATTAGCTGCGAGCGCTTCGGGCCGTGGTGAGCGCCATGATTTCGCAGCATACGGACGCAGCTGCGAGGCTTTGCGAGGCGTTGCTACGAGCGGCGATCGCTTCGACGCCGGAATCACGCGGCGGCCGTTCTTGCCCGCGAGCGCATCGCGGAACGTCTGTGCGAGTCCAGCCGCGATCGGACGCAAGCATTCGCGCCAATGCGGCAGCGTGAGTGCGAGCTCATGGGTCAGCGGCGCTGCTATTCTGCAAATTCCGTTTGGAAGCTCAGCAAAATCTCGCGCAGCAAAGATGCGATCTTCCAAGAGGTCGAGCAAGAATGCATCCACGTTCGCTCGCACCGGCTCCATCGCGTCGAGCGCAAGCGAGTCTCGGTTGCGCTGATCGGCGTGCAGCACGCCAAGCGTTGGATCGAGCCCATGTGCGAGCAGTGCGAGGCGAGCTTCGCCTTCCACGCAGGCAAAGATGTAATTCCTCATAGCATTCAGCGGCGAGGTTGCAGCGCGAGGTGCGCCGGTTAGTACGGAAGCGCGCGAGCCGCAACGAAGCCAGCGGCCTGGAATTCGAGTACGATCGCGCTCGCGAAAGCGAAGCTCGACGCCTTTCCACGCTGCGAAGTACAATGCAGCTGCACTTGCTTCGATGACTCGCACCCGCTCGATCGAATCCGCCGAGCAGATCGCGGCTCGCAGCGCATCGAACTCGCGTAGATCGCGAGCCCTCAGCTGGACGAGATTCCGGCGCTGACCGTCGAGCTTACTCGCAATCAGGTCGCGCGCGATCAGCAAGTCCAAGCCGTTCGTGACCGCGAGGGCCTGCGCGCGGCGGATGGGATGGCCGTCGTAGCCGTACGGAACCGAGTGTGCGAGCACCTCGCCGTCCCGGCCGATCTGCACTAATGCTGCGCCGATCGCTCGCAGCCACGCGAGCGCCTCAAGCGTGACGAAGCCAGTGTGGCCGATCAGGACGAGCCGTTCGAGGCCGCTGCCCGCGCGGTCGAGTACGAGCGATCGGCGTTGCCTGCCGATCCCGTCCTGCACGCGCAGCTTGCCGTACAGCACGCGCAGCGCAATGCCGAAGCCATCCACGACCAGAACCCCGGCACGGACTTGCAGCGGCGGATATAACGAGGGTATTGTCTTGCTTAGCATCTGGAGCTCTCTCTCCGGGTGCGACGCTCCTCGGCCCCTGACCGGGCCGAGGGGCATCTTTAGTTGTTATTGACCTTTTCCTTATTCCGATTTTCAACTTGCTGGCGTAATGCATCGAGCGACCCTTGGAGTGTTTTTCCAACCCGATTCATGTTGTCGAGTATCTGGGGAGCCTTCTTCGCGAGCGCGACCATCGCAAGGAATGCGCTCGGATCGGCATACATTATCGGCACGCCAATCGGTAAATCCGTCAGCACGCCTAAGCCGAAGACGTTGGGGCCATGCAGCTGCTGCAATAAGGCAGAGCATCGCCGCAGCATCATCATACCCTTGAACGCTTCCTTTGCCTTGACAAAGTCTTCCTCAGGAGCAGCACCGGCAAGGTTTGCGTTCACGGTTTCCAGCAGCGATGCTGCAAGGGCGAACTCCGGCGTCGCGTCGCCGGTGAGCCATGGAGATTTGTCCTCCCAATGATTCGTTCGGGCGCGATTAAGCCCGGCGAGTTCTTCGAAATCTGCGCCAAGTTTCTGTTGTTCTTCCAACGGCACCGCGCGTCCAAGCCCCATGCCGAGGAATCCCTCAAGCACCGTGGCAAGCCGGCCGTCCTCCGCCATCTTCCGAACGTGCGGCTGGAGACTCTTTCTGCGCTGTACGCTTTCGGAATATTGTTCAGCCTTATCGCGTATTCGCTCTGTGGACTCGCCGAACACGAGTTTTGGGTCCGGCGCCAAGCGCGCAAGCGCTTTGCGCAGACGTTTTAGCGGTACTGCGTAATCTTCAATCCAGAGACGGAACGCCGCGCGATCCAGCGATCGGTCTTCGGCTAGGAACTGACACAGCCGCACCAGCTGCGCGGCGCTTCCCTGAGGCGCCGGTCTTTGCACGCCGCGCGCACGTCCGCCACCGGCCCTCCCGGCTGGCGGCAGTACCTGATCGGCGCGCCATCGGTCGATCTGCTTAGCGGTCACCGTGAAGCCGTGGCCCGCTGCCTCATCAAGGAGGCGCCGCTTTTCGGCGCTGATCGTGTTCATCTATCCGCGGGCCATGCTTGCGGTCACCTTCGCCATTCCATAATATCGTTTAAGGAAAGCCGGCACGGAAACCTTTACATCTACCCGTGATGGCTTGGGAAGGGTGAACAATGCTCCGAATCAAGCTTTGGCGGATGCAGAGCGGGCTGACCCAAGAGGAAGCCGCCGCGAAGCTGGGCCTAGGCCTCTCGACTCTGGCCCTGCTCGAAAGTGGCCGACTGCGGCCAACCCCATCGCAGATCGAACTCCTTAGGCGATCCTTCGGGAGGGAAACCGAGTCGCTCTTTGACCTCGTTCAAGAGCGCGTCGGGGCTCAGTAATGAACGTGCCGGTAACTGTGCTGCCGATCGCGGAGATCGTTGTTGACGACCGGCTCCAGCCCCGCTGCGACGGGCTGAGCGAAGAGCACGTCGCGGCGCTAATGGAGACGCCGGAAGACTGGCCGCCGATCGCCGTCGCGCACGTGAACGGCGAGGACTTTGTCGTCGATGGGTTTCACCGGGTTGAGGCTGCCACGCGACTAGAGTACGAATCGATCGCGGCGACCGTCTTTTATCCCGACCAAAATACCAACCTGTTTGACATCGCGTTTTCGCTCAACATCAAGCACGGCCGTCCGCTCACGCTGCGCGATCGCAAAACGTATGCCGCGTGGCTGCTTCAACGTCATCCGGAGCTTACCGATCGCGAGATCGGGCGGCGCACGGGGCTACACCATGAAACGATCGGCGCGCTGCGTAACGCGAGAGTTCCCAGTTCCGGTCGCAAACCCGGCGAGATTCCCAGTGATGTAGGAATCCTCGATCCGATCCGCTTTGCGAAGAAGGCGACACGCGAGCAGAAAGCTGTCGCTGGCTACGTCCAGCGGCTCGCGGTCGCCCTGCGCGACCCCTACGACGGCACGCTTGGAGTTTGGTCGGAGAATCCCGCGACCATTGCCCGCGCGTGCGTTCTCGCCATGGGCGCTAAACGCGCGACCGCCTTACTTACCGAAATCGAAGCCGATGCCAACTTCATTATCGATATTACGCAAGCGTCTAAACAACTCTCTAAGGAGGAGGCTCAATGAGCGCTAAAAACTCGCGCGAAACGCGCGAATCGACAACATCCCATGACGAGGTGGAGTTCTCGTTCTCAAGCGGCGCAGAATACGCCGATAAGGACGAGTACGTCACAAAAAGGCTCGTCTTCGCCATCACGGTGATCGAGTTCCAGGAAGGCGCCGGATACGAGGGCGCCGATCGCTGGTCAATCACCGTTTCGCCCGAAGACGGGCAGCCGGACGAAATTATCGAGTTGCAGTCCAACGATAAGCGCGACGCCCAGCTTCGAGCTGCGGCCGAGCACATCGCAAAACACGGCCCGATTGTCAACACCAGACTGGTCAAGTCCGGAAAAGCCTACTACTTCCGCAAGGCGGCGGAGACCAAGCCCTAGCGTCACTAACAACCGAGGGCCGGGCGATTACACTCGCTCGGCCCTCAAGGAATTCAACAACCATGTCCAAGCGTAAATCAAAGTCGCGCAACGGTCAAGGAAAGCGCAAGAGGCCGCGCACGGCGGCACAATACTTCGCGCAGCCCAAGCGTAAGCGAGAATCGCTCCAGAAAACCTCGCATGTTCTCACCGCGATGCGCACCGAGGGCGTTTCCCTGCACGCGGCGTCGCGCGAGCAGGGCGTCAGTTCGAAGACCGTGCAGCGCCACGCTGGATCGGCACTGCGCAAGACTGCCCAGGGCACGTACAAGGCCCTGAAATCCGATCGGCTCCTGCGCGTCCTGGTCATCCCGACGCCGGATGGCCTGGCGGAAATCGCCACCCTCGATTCCCGTGCCGCCTCGATCGTCGGGGAGTACTGGAACGCGGTGAACCTGTATTTGGCGACGGGCGACGACTCGGAGCTTGCGCGCTTTCGCGGCATGTCGACCGTGGATGCCGACGGCAATGCGGTTCCGCTGCTGACCGATACTGACGAACTGGAGCGGCTTGGCTCGGCAGGCGTGCTATCGTTTCAGTCGCTTTACGCGAGGGCGAGCTGATGGCGCGCCGATCGAACGATCCAATCAAGACCGGCGTCCGCAAAGCGAAGGCGCAGCGCCGCGTCGGCGTCAGCGCCTCATGCACGCAATGCCCCGAAGAACGCGCGGAAATGCTGGTGCGAAATAGCCGCCCAAAGCTGTGCCTGAAATGCTATGCCCTCAAGAAAGGAAAGAAGCCCACGGAGAGTCACCATATTGCCGGTAAGGCGAACTCGCCAATTACCGTCGAAATCCCGATTACGGATCACCGAATACTGAGCGAGGCGCAGTACGAGTGGCCGCCCGAAACGCTACAAAACCCCGACGGCAGCCCATTGCTTGCGCTGGCGGGCAGCCTGCACGGCGTCGCGGATTTCGTTGGAGAGTTGATCGTTGCGTTCATTCACTATTTAGCGGAGACTGCTGAAAAGATCGACGCGTGGCTTCGCGAGCAGCACGGCATGTGGTGGAAAGACGGACCCTTTGACGGCTGGCAACCCGGTGGTGACTCAGTGTGACCCACCTAGTGGTAACATAGGGGTCGTGGTTGTCGCTTTAGTTTTGGTCGGCGTAACGGTCGCTAGCGTGCACCTCGGCCACGAAGGGCCGGTTTCGCGCTATTGCCCTAGCGCGGCCATTGGATACGTGCATTTTGTCAAGGACGGTATTCGGGTAGCGGGAGGCCATGCTACCCTTAAGCAATATAGCGCACGCGATATTCTCACAGCGTGGTTCCCGACCGTGAGCCGCCCGCAGGCCGTTGTTCTAATCACATTGGTGATGGCGAGAATGCCGATGTTTAAGTTCTACGTCAAAGGCTCTGGCTCGATCCGCCTGCATCACGGCATCTTTTGCGCCTTCCCTCCGCCGCCGCCAAAGCCGAGCTGTGACTATGATGGCTGTCAGCCTGCGCCAAGGCCCTCTTCGTCAAACTGGGTCACTACTGGGCACCGGCGTAACGCCTAACGCGCTCAAGCTGGCGATCCGGGTTTATCCGGAGCCGCCGAGCGCGATCGCAAGCGTGGGAAGCTGCGGCATTGGCGTCGCCCGCCGCGCATGCTAGTTTTCGATACCGAAACGCGCACCGATACAGCACAGGCGTTGACCTTCGGCGGTTATCGCTATTACGAGGGTGGCATCTGCCTCGAAGAGGGGTTGTTTTACGGCGACGATCTGCCACGTGCCGATCGCGCCACGCTGGAAACCTACGTGTGCACGCATACCGCTGGAACCGATCGGCGCCGCGGCGTTGCCGAGCTTCGGTTAGCTGTCGCGCCGAGAGTTCCTTGAAAAACTCTATGCCGCGGGTTACGACGGCCGCGGCCTGATCGTGGGCTTCAATCTACCTTTTGATTTATCGCGGCTTGCAGTCGATTTCGGTAACACCAAGGATAAACGCTTTGCCGGCGGTTTCTCGCTTGGCGCTATGGGACTACGTTGGTGCGAACGGCGAGCGCAAGATCAACAAGCACCGGCCGCGCATTGCGATCAAGCACATCGACAGCAAACGCGCGCTCAAGGGCTTTACCGGAACGCTCGACGCCGATCCGGTCGATCTGATTCCTGAAGGCTCCGAAACCGGCGAGCCGGAGGACGACTACAAGTTCCGCGGCCACTTCCTCGATCTGCGCACGCTGGCATTCGTGCTGACCGATCGCGGCCACAGTCTCGACTCGGCATGCAAAGCCTTCGGCGTGGAACAGGGGAAGCTGACCGTCGAACGCCATGGCGTCATCACGCCGGAATATATCGACTACAACCGGCGCGACGTTGAAGCGACCGCGGCGCTCGCGTACAAGCTGCTCGAAGAATACGACCGCTTCGACGTGGAGCTGCAAGAGACGCAAGCCTTCTCCCCGGCGTCCTTGGGGAAGGCGCACCTTCGAAAGATGGGCATATCGCCGGTTCTAGAACGGCAGGCAAGTTTCCGAAAGCGGTACCTCGGCTACGCGCAGTCCGCGTTCTTCGGTGGCACGAACCAGCGCCCATATCCGCAAAGTCCCCGTTCCGGTCGTATACACGGACTTTCTCTCCATGTACCCGACGGTCAACGCGCTTATGGGTCTCTGGCGGTATGTCGTCGCCGAAGAAGTTTCCGTGGTCCATGCGGACGTCGCCGAGACGACCGCTTTTCTACGCACGATTACGCGCGGAAAAGCTCTTCGATCCGGCGACGTGGACGAGTCTCCAAGTCTTCGCGCGCGTGATACCAGACGACGACATTCTCCCGACGCGCGCCAAGTACAGCGTGGAAAGCAACGACTACCAGGTGGGGCTCAATCACCTCTATGCGACCAGCGACGACCCGAAGGACGGCTTTGGTTCGCGCTGCCCGATCTGGCCGCGTCGGTGCTTCTGACCGGTCGCGTGCCCACGATCGTGGACGCCTTCGCGATCGAGCCAAGGGGAAGGCTTCGCAGCCTGCGTACGATCACGCTGCGCGGCGCGGTGCCGATCGATCCGCGGCGCGACGACTTCTTCCGCAAGGTGATCGAAGAACGAAAGCGCCTCGCATCCAATCCGGCGCTTTCGCCTGAAGAACGGAAGCGGCTAGACAAGGCGCTCAAAGTTCTGGCCAACGCGACCAGCTACGGCATCTTCGCCGAAATGATCCGCGAGGAAACCGCCGAGAAGGTTCCGGTCACGTGCTACGGCATCGACCCCGAAGCCGTTTACATGCAACGTGCGCAATCCCGAACACGCGGGCGAGTATTGCTTCCCGCCGCTGGCCTCGCTGATTACCGCGGCGGCACGGCTGATGCTGGCGCTGCTGGAACGCTGCGTGACCGATCTGGGCGGCACGTACGCGATGGAGGATACCGACTCCATGGCGATCGTGGCCACGCAGCGCGGCGGGCTGATCGAATGCGCGGGCGGTACCCATCGCAAGCGCGGGAAGCCCGCGATCCGGGCGCTGTCGTGGGCACAGGTCGATGCGATCGCCCAGCGCTTCGAGGCGCTGAACCCTTACGATCGCGCGGCGATCCCCGGCTCGGTCCTCAAGATCGAGGACGACAACTTCGACCCGAAGACCGGGCGGCAGCGGCAGCTGTGGTGCCTGGCGATTTCCGCCAAGCGATACGCGCTTTTCCTTCGCGATCGAAACGGCGAGCCGGCGCTGCTGCGCGAGGGCATCAATAACAAGGAAGATCGCTACTCGGAGCATGGCCTCGGGCATCTGCTCAATCCGACCGATCCGCAAAGCGAGGATCGCAGCTGGATCGCGCAGGCATGGCTTTCGATCGTGCGCCGATCGCTGGGCCTCCCCACGAAGCCGCTGCGGCTTCGAGAAGCGCGTCGCCGTTGGGCGCACCACCGTCAGCAGTCCGGCCGTGATGAAGCCGCTTGAAAGCGCTCAACGAGGGCAAGACCGTACGCCAAGCAGATCAAGCCGTTCAACTTCATCCTCAGCTGCCACGTGCGCAAGCTCGGCCATCCGATCGGCGTCGATCCGGAGCGCTTCCACCTCATTGCGCCGTACGAGACCGATCCGCGCAAGTGGGAAGCGATGCAATGGATCGATCAGTATTCGAAGACCGGCAAGCGCTATCGGATCAGCGCGTCGGCACCGCATGGATCGCGAACCATGGCGCGCGTGAAAAGCTACGGCGACGTGCTGCGCGAGTACGAGTACCATCCCGAAGCGAAGTGCGCCGATTCCAGCGGCGCGCCGTGCGGAAAGCAAACCGTTGGGCTGCTCGGACGGCGGCACATCGCGATCGACGGCTTCGTCTACATCGGCAAGGAGTCGAACAAGCTGGAAGAGGTCGAAGAGGGCGGCGTCCCGAGCGAGAGCGACGTTTACACGATATTCAACGATCCGCGGCGCGACGAGTGGAAAACGAAGTGGCTGCCGATGCTGCGATCGGTGCCGGTTCCGCGGCTTCTCAATCAAGGCATATCGCGCGCGACGATCTACGCGGCCAGGGCAGGGCGCAAGTTATACGCTCGCACGAAGGCGAAGCTGATCGCGGCTCTCAGGCGATGCGCGCGACTACGATGGCAAGATTCCTAGCTCAGCGCAAGTCTCGCAATCAGCGTGCTCCTTGAGTAAATACGGACAGACCGGCAGCCGCTGCACGCGAAATGTTCCATCGCGCCGGACTTGAACGTGCAGGTTTAGGATGAACACGTCATCCCACCCAATTTTGGCTTCGCCTAACTGCATCGTCCGGCTGATGGTCGTAAACGGGAAGGACCACACACCATTCGGCACCGTGATCATCCTTCCGCCTTCGTAACACCTTGAGGGAGTGCAACGTTGTGCAGCACGCTTCATTTCCACGGCGA
>CAVWOR010000009.1:0-391114 GCA_963756635.1 Vulcanimicrobiota bacterium | reverse complement strand
GCCTTCGGGCAGAAGCTGTGAAGGAGCGTTTCCTTGCCCTTAGTATCGATCTTGAAGACCGTTCCATAGTCGGTGTTGCCGCCGTTAAGCGTCGTTCCGTACAGGTTTCCTGCACCGTCCTCGAGCAGGCCGGCACTCGCGTTCTGTCCGTCGGAAGGCGGCCCCGCAAACGCGTGGACGACGGACTCTTTTCCTGCAGGGTCGATCTTGAAGACGACGCCACAGCCTGTGGGCATGCATTCCGAGGCCGTGAGATTTCCGCCGTAGTACGTCGTGCCGTACAGGTTGCCGGCGCTGTCGCGAATGAGCGGCGAAGTCGGCGCGTAGCCCGACGCGCCAGCACCGAACGCATAGATCACCTTGAAACCGCCGGCGGGCGACCAATCGCCCGTTGCGCGCTGAAGCTCGCTCCGCTCGCGGGCACGGGCAGCGCGGCGCCACGGCTCGCAGCGCATCCCACGAGTGACGGCATGAGCGCACATCCTAACCAGACAAGTCCGCGAAACTCGGTCAAACGTAACCTCCTCCGCGAGCGCGCCGCTTATTGCTAACGGCAATCTTAGCGTCTCGCTTTTTCGCCGCATTACTGCCGTGGCCTGGGTTCAGTCCCGCAGCTCGCATCTCAGCGAGTCGCGTCTGCGCCTTCTCAATCGGCCTCGGTACCTCCAGGCTATAGCGCGCATTGAGCCGTCAAACTGGGGCGGTTATTCCGATTCGTTCCGAGTCCGTGGCGTTTCATGGTGGGCCTGGTAGGATTTGAACCTACGCGCAACCAGTTATGAGCCGGCCGCTCTACCGCTGAGCTACAGGCCCACGCTAATAAATTAACTCCGGAGTGACCGTGATAACGTCGCCGATGTTTCCGGAGAAGCTCTTCTTCGCCCGGCTCTTGGGTGGATAGCTAAAGAACTCGACCTTCCCGTTTTCGGGGAAGAGTAGCTTCGTGCCGTCAATCGCAAAGACGGCGTCGTCGTGAGTCTTCCAACCCGCGATATGCCAGGTGTTAAGAATCGTGCCGCTGCTCCCCGAGATCGCAATACGATAGATGACGTTGCTCAATCCGTCGGCGACTGCGAGGTAGTGCCCGTCCCAGACGAGGCCGGCGGCGCTATGCTCGCCGCTGCCGATGCCCGACACGGCGATGCTGGTTAAACTACTGCCGCCTGCACGAAGCTCGGCGAGCTGAAAGCTCGAACCGGTGCCGTATCCATCGACGTACAAATTCCCTGACTTATCGTAGTCGAGAAACGAATAGGACGTCATGTTCGGATTCTCGTACATCACCGGGGTTCCACTCGCCGGCGGGAGGATCGTGACGTTCGTGCTGTTCGCGATGGCAAGGTTACCGGTCGTCGGATCGAACGCGCAGGCATTGGGCGTGTAGAATAGGTCATAAAGCTTACCGAACGGCCGGCTCTGCCCGGGATGGTATTCCCAAATCACTTCTTCACCGGCGTCTACCACGTAGAGATTGCTGCTCGGATCCGAGCACAAGCCGACGGCCTCGGTAAAACCCTGCAGCTCGCCAATCTGCTTTCCTTTAAATGAGTAGCCGTAGACGTTCGTATCGATCGTCCAAATGAGGCTCGAGGTTTTCGCCGGCGAAATCCACGAGCCGGCACCATGCTTTACCGCCTCGAGACGCTTGCGGTCGTATCGGGCGACACGCCGGCGCCTTGGCATCCCGCAATACACGCCGCTGCGACCGCGCAGCAGAGAACTCTCGCTTCTCTCACGACCTACGATCCTTTCAGCCCCCGCGCTCGGTAGAGTTTTGCGCCGGGATAGCGCGCCGCCTGCCCGAGTTGCTCTTCGATGGCCATCAGCCGATTGTATTTCGCCGTGCGATCGCTGCGTGAGAGCGAGCCGGTCTTGATTTGGCCGGCCCCGGTGGCGACGGCGAGGTCGGCAATCGTCGTGTCCTCGGTTTCGCCCGAGCGGTGCGAGATCACCGTGCCGGTAGCCGGCCTTTTGCGCCATCGCGATGCAATCGAGCGTCTCGGTGAGCGTTCCGATCTGGTTGAGCTTGATGAGGATCGCGTTGGCGGCGCCTTCCGCGATGCCGCGCTCGAGGAACTGCACGTTGGTCACGAAGAGATCGTCGCCGACGAGCTGGATGCGTTTGCCGAGCGCCTGCGTCAGCTTCTTGCCAGCCGGCCCAGTCGCTTTCGGCGAGGCCGTCTTCGATCGAGACGATCGGATAGCGGTCGCAGAGCTGCGCGTAGAGCGCGATCATGTCGTCGGCGGTAGCGGAGCGATCGCGCGAGAGCGGATAGTAGCTTGCCGTCTCGATAGAACTCACTCGAAGCGGGGTCGAGCGCGATCGCGACGTCCTTCCCCGGCATGATAGCCGGCGCGTTCGATCGCGTCGACGATAAGATCGAGCGCCTCTTGCGGCGTCTCGAGCGGCGGCGCGTAACCGCCCTCGTCGCCGACGAGCGTCGGGAGCCCGCGCTCGTGCAAGATCTGGCCGATCGCGTGAAAGACTTCCGAGCCGCAGCGCACGGCTTCGGCTTCGCTCGCGGCGCCGACCGGAACGATCATGCATTCTTGAAACTCGAGCGCGCCCTCGGCGTGCTTGCCGCCGTTGATCACGTTCATCATCGGAACGGGAAGCGTCGCGGCGGACGGACCGCCGAGATAGCGGAAGAGCGGTAGCGAGAGGCTCGCCGCCGCGGCGCGCGCGACCGCGAGCGAAACGCCGAGAATCGCGTTAGCGCCGAGGTTCGATTTGTTCGGCGTGCCGTCGAGCTCGATCAGTCGCGCATCGATCTCGCGCTGCGCGGTCGCGTCGAGCCCTTCGATCGCCGGGCCGAGCATCTCGTTGACGGCCTCGACGGCTTTGACGCACGCCCTTGCCGCGATAGCGGCGCTCGTCGCCGTCGCGCAGCTCGACGGCTTCGTTCGCGCCCGTCGAGGCGCCCGACGGCACCATCGCTTCTTCGACGGCGCCGAAACTCGTCGCGACCGTGACGGCAACGGTCGGATTGCCGCGCGAATCGAGCACCTCGCGCGCGTGAACGCCTTCGATCAGCGGATTTCCGCCGCCGCGCAGCGATTCGAGCGCCACGTTTACTCCTTGATCCAGCGTTCGAGATCGTGGCGGCGTGAAACGAAGTCGTTGTCGTTGAAGAAGATTTGTAACTCGCGCTGCGCGCTGGCGGCGCTGTCGCTTCCGTGCACGAGATTGCGTCCGATCGTCTGCGCGAGATCGCCGCGAATCGAGCCGGGCGCGGCCGCGAGCGGATCGGTCGCTCCGATCAGCTGGCGGCAGCCTTCGATTGCTCCTTCCCCCTCGACCGCCATCGCGACGAGCGGACCGTTGGTGATGAAGTCGACGAGATCGGTGAAAAACGCCTTGCCTTTGTGTTCGGCGTAATGCTCGCGAGCGCGATCGCCGTCGAGCTGCATCAGCTTCATCGCCGAGATAATGTAGCCGCGACGCTCGATGCGCGCGGTAATTTCGCCGACGAGTCCGCGCGAGACGGCATCGGGCTTGCAGAGAATGAGCGTACGTTCGATAGCCATACGAGCCCATTTGGGGTTGGCGCCGTAGCTCATCCTTCGGCAAAGCTTAGTCCCCAGCCAAGTCGAAGGCTCCGCATCCCAGTGGCACTACAAGCAGGACCGTATGAGGCGGTGGCGCGGGAGCTGAAGGGGACGGCCTTCGCGTCGATCGCCTACGTGGAAGAAACCGAGAGCACGAACGCCGATGCGGCGACGCTGCTCGGCGACGCGCGTTTCGGCGGCCACACGATCGTCGCCGAGTATCAGCGGCACGGGGCCGGACGAAAGGGACGCGCCTGGCTGGCGCCGGCGGGAAGCGCGCTGCTCTTTACCACGATCTTGCCACGCAGCGTCGCTGCCGACGCGCTTTGGATCGTTCCGTATTGGACGGCTCTTGCGGTGCGCAATGCGCTGCTCGAGTTCGGCGTGACGGCGGAGCTGCAATGGCCCAACGATTTGCTGCTGCGCGACCGCAAACTCGCCGGCGTGCTCTGCCAGTCCTCCGTCAGCGGAGCGGAGGCGCGAGTGGCGTGCGGCGTTGGGATCAACGTACGGCGGCCGGGCGCCGATCGCGGCATCGAACCGCCTCCGGGCTTCTGCGACGACGTCGCCGCGGTCGACCGCGCCGCACTGCTGCGCGCGATCCTGCTCGAATACGGGCACACGCTCGCGGCGATCGATTCACCGCAGCGCGTCAGCGCGCTATGGGATGAGGCCGCGCAACTTCCGGGGCGGCGGTACCGCATCCAGCTCGACGGCGAAACGCAAGCTTTTGAAGCGATCGCCCAGGGGCTTGCAAGCGGCGGCGGCTTGCGCGTTATCCGCGAGAACGGCACGCGCGAAACCGTTTCGCTCGCCGACGCGCGCGTTCTTCGCTAGGCTAGCGATCGTTCGTTGCGTGCGCGCGTGAGGCGGCGGTCGCAGACCTCGCAGAAATGCGGCATCTTGTTGTCGGTCTCGAAAATGGAGTTTGAGTAGTACATCGCGCAGCGCACGTTATAGCAGTGTTTGAGACCAAATGCGTGTCCCAGCTCGTGAATCGACTCCTTGAGCGTCCGCTGAAAGAGCAGGTTCGCGTCGCCCGGCTCGCCGTAGAACTCGCAGCGCAGCCGATGGACCGAGACGATCGCGAGGCCCTGCGTCTCGTCGGCGTCGCCGAAGACGAAACGGTGCGAGGTCTTGTAGAGATCGAAGTCGGTAATCGTCAAAAGGACGCCATTGGGGTCGGGATGCGCGCGCCGCACCTTTAACGTGAGCGTGGATACGAATAACTGACCGCGCGTTGGGTTGAGCGTGCTGCGCGGCACGACGAGCGAACGCTCGACGCGCGCGCTCGCGAGAAAGCGTTCCTCGAGACAGGGAGCGAGACGGTCCAAGAACGCAGCGTCGACGGTGTTGATCGGCACGATGCCTATCTGCGAGTCCATCTCGTAGCGGGTCGTTCGCCGCGAGCCGACGCAAAACTTGCAAAAGGGCTTCATAAGCATTCTTAAGATGACAAGCAAGCCGTGCGTAGAAGTCGTCGCGGTGATCGTTGGAGTCGGAATGGACGTTGCGGACGTCGCGCGCTATCGCTTCGATGCGAGCTGCGCTGGCGTGGTTCGCGCGCAAAATTTACACGGAAGGCGAGATGGCCTACGCGATGCGCAAACGCAACTGGCCGGAGCGGCTCGCCGGGTTCTTCGCGGCGAAGGAAGCGACGCGCAAGGCCTTCGGACACGCGATACCGTGGCGCTGCGTCGGCGTCGCGCACGAGCGCAGTGGCAAGCCGACGATTGAGCTGCGCGACCGTGCCGAACCGCTGATGCGCCGGCGCGGCGTGCGAGCGATTCACCTCACCATCACGCACACCGCAACGGCGGCCGCGGCGCTGGTTATTTTGGAATCGTGATCTACGTTCTGACGCCCGACGCAATGCGCGCAGCCGACGCGCAGGCGATCGCGCGGGTTGGCGAGGACGCGCTCATGCAAAACGCCGGCAGATGCATCGCCGAGTGCATCCGCGCGCTGACGGGCCCGAGACGCCGATCGTCGCCTTTGCGGGGCCCGGCAACAATGGCGGCGACGCCTTTGCCGCGCTGGCCGAACTTTCGCCCACCTATGAGTGCACGATCGCCGCCGATCTCGCAGGGCGCCGCTCGGAGGCGCGCGCTGCGGCCGAGGCACGTGCAGCGACGGCGGGCGTGGCCATACGGCCGTTACCGGCCGACGAGAACGAGGCGCGAGCGTTGCTCGACGATGCGGTCGGAGTCGACGGCCTCTTTGGGACCGGCGCACGCCTTCCGCTCCCGGAGAACTATCGGCACCTCGCCCGCGCGCTCGACGCGCGCAAAGGGCCGGTGGTGGCGATCGATATTCCAAGCGGAGTCGATGCCCTGACCGGCGCAGCCGGCGAGGATGCGGTTCGCGCCACCGTGACCGTTACGCTGGCCGCGGTTAAGCCCGGCTTGTTGCTCGAACCGGCGCGCGAGTACGCCGGCGAGCTTTGGTGCGGGCGGATCGGAATCGACGACGCGACGCTTGCCGCGCAACCGCGCGAGTTCGCAACGCTCGACGACGAGGCGTTCCTGCAGCTGCTGCCCCATCGCGCGTCCGACACCCAGAAGTACGCGGCGGGTGCGCCGCTGATCATCGCCGGGTCGGCACAGTTTCCGGGTGCTGCCGTGCTATGCGCGCGCGGCGCGGCGCGGGCTGGAGCGGGGTATGTGACGGTGGCGACGCCGAGCTCGGCGCAGAACCTGCTGCGCATGCATCTCGTCGAGCAAGTCGTTGTCGAACTTGCCGATGAGGCGTCTCCGGAGGCGATTGCCGAGGAACTCGTCGAGATATCGAAGCGCAACGGCGCCGTCGCGATCGGGCCGGGTTTGGGGTTGGACGATCGCACGGGCCAGATTTTCACGCGTTTTCTCACCGCAAATCAGCTGCCGATCGTCGTCGATGCAAGCGGGCTCTTTCATTTGAGCAAGCGGCTCGATCTGCTGGCCGGTAAGCCGTGCGTCGTGACGCCGCATGCCGGGGAGTTCGCGCGCTTATCGGGCCGCGGTACGATCGCACCCGGAACGCGCGTCGATCGCATCCGCGAATTCGTCGACGACACCGGCATCACGACGCTGCTCAAAGGATCCGACACGCTGATCTACGACGGCAACGGGCCCGTGCACATCAATCCGACCGGAACGAGTGCGCTCGCAACGGCCGGCACGGGTGACGTTCTTACCGGAATCATCGCCACGCTGCTCGCGCAGGGGCTGGCGCCGGTCGACGCCGCTCGCGCGGCTGCGTATTGGCACGGCCTGGCGGGGCAGCGGGCGCAGGAGAAACGGCGCATCGGCGTCGTGGCGGGCGACGTCGCGGAAGCACTCGGCGAGGCACTCCCTCGCGTTACGGGGACATCGAAGTCGGCGCTGACACGGGTGGGATAACGGCGTTCTGAACACTCCAGTGTTCGTCGTTCACGCCGAATACGAGCAACCACAGGGTCAGCGTGCCTTCGCCGATGAGCCCGGGTAAGAGAATCCAGGGCTGCAGGCTCTGCGCGAACGGTGGCACGAGAAATGTGAGCCAGCCCAGACCTGCGATCAGCATCAAGATGCCGGGAACTCGCGGGAGAAACGTGGATCGGAGTATGAGGCAGCCGATCAAGAAGCAGTAGAACCCAAAAAAGACCAAGCCGACACCGTAGCTCTCCGTATAGAGTCTTAGAAACAAGACCGCCACCGCTTGCGAGGCGGTGCCCCAAATGACGTTCGTGTTATGTGCCGCTCCAAGAACCGACAAAATCGCGACGTAGAAGATGCTAGCGATAACCTGAGTGGCGCATCCGATCAGGCTGAAGAACGCCGCCATGAGTGCGAGGGGGCGGGCCGCCGGTTGAAACAGGAAATAGAATAGCGCGGTCACGACGATATAGCATGCAACCTGGACCAGCTGTGAGACGAATCCCGCCCAAAAGGCCGGCTGGTGGGCGAGAATGTTCGCTGCAGTCGCCGCCGCGTCACCCGAGACGATGAGTTTACGAACGGCGAGTATCGGCGTTCCTGTCAGGAACACCAGGAGATAAAAGAAACCGGCAGTTCTCGCAAGCAAACTCGGAGACGTCATAGCTTACCTATCGCAGATGTATTCCCAAGGTTTCATTGGAGGATCATCGCCGCGGGCTTATGCGCCCAGGAGTTTGCGAAGGCCGGACTCGTCGAGTACGCTGACGCCGAGCTGCTCGGCTTTAGTGAGCTTGCTGCCGGGCTCGTCGCCGGCAACCAGGTAGTCGGTCTTCTTACTCACGGAACCCGCGACTTTGCCGCCCGCCGCAACGATCAGGTCGGTCGCCTCGTCGCGGCTGAGGCCCGGCAGCGTGCCGGTCAGCACGAATCTCTTGCTCGCGAGCTTCCCTTCGACGCGAGCGCGTTTGGGCGCGGTCACGTCGACGCCGGCGCGCTTTAAACGCGCGATCATTTCGCGGTTCGCGCGTTGCTTGAAGAAGAGCGCGACGCTACCGGCGACTTCCGGACCAATCCCCGCGCTACGCCGCAGTTCGTCCTCAGTCGCACGGGCAATGGCATCGATCGTTCCGAAATCGCCGGCCAGGATCTGCGCAGTCTGCGCTCCCACGAACCGAATGCCAAGCCCATAGAGCAGGCGCGCGAGACCGCGTGCTTTCGAGCGCCCAACGTTGCGCAGCAGATTCTCGACGGTTTTGGGCCCGGTGCGCGGCACCAAGGCCAGCGTATCCGCATCGAGTTTGTAGACATCGGCGATGTCGCGAACCAATTCCAGCTCGGTGAGCTGCTGGGCCATGACGTCGCCGAGACCTTCGATGTCCATCGCACCGCGCGACGCGAAGTGGCGAACGCGCTCGTAGACTTGCGCCGGACAGGCCGCGTTCGTGCAGCGCGCCATTACCTCGCCCGGCGGGTGGTCGACATCCGACCCGCAGACGGGGCATCGATCAGGCATTTGGAAACGGCGCTCTCTGCCGGTGCGCTCGGCCGGCACGGGCCCGACCACGCGCGGGATCACGTCGCCGGCACGCGTCACCAGCACCACATCGCCGATACGAATGTCGTTGTTTTCGATGTAGTCGATGTTATGCAAGGTCGCACTCTTGACCGTGACTCCGCCTATCTGCACCGGGTCGAGCACGGCGTTGGGATTGAGCGTTCCGGTCCGTCCGACGCTCACTGAAATATCGAGCAGCCGGGTGCGCGCTTCGCGCGGTTTGAACTTAAAGGCGATCGCCCAGCGCGGGTCGCGCGCGACGACGCCCAGCTTTTCTTGCAGCGCGAAATCGTCGACCTTGACGACCACGCCGTCGATTTCGTAATCGAGCTCGTCGCGCCGCTCCTCCCATTGCCGGCAGTAGACGAGCACTTCGTCGAGGGTCGCCGCGCGCTGGATGTTCGGATTGACCGGAAAGCCGAGCGCTTCGAGCCGGCGCAACGACTCCCATTGCGTGCCCGAGTTCTCGCCGGAAACCAGTTGATAGGCAAAAAACGAGAGGCGACGCTGCGCGGTCAGCGCCGGGTCGAGCTGGCGGACGCCGCCCGAGGCGGCATTGCGGGGATTGGCAAAGAGCGGTAAGCCGTCGCGCTCGCGCGCGCGATTGAGCGCCACAAAGTCGCTCTTGCGCAGGTAGACTTCGCCGCGCGCCTCCAGAAACTTCGGAACGCCTGGTGTCGCTCGCAACCGCAGCGGAATCGTCTTGATCGTGCGCAGATTTGGGGTAACGTCCTCGCCGACACGGCCGTCGCCGCGTGTCCCGCCGCGCGCGAGCGAGCCGTTTCGATAGTCGAGCGCGATCGCGAGGCCGTCGATCTTCGGCTCGCAGACGTAGTCGACGCTGCCGCCAGCCACTTTACGCGCACGCTCGTCGAAGGCGCGCAGCTCGTCGGGCGAAGCGGCATTCGCGAGGCTGAGCATTGGCTTGGCGTGCTCGAACGGTGCAAAGCGTTGCGACGCGACGGCGCCGACGCGTTGCGTCGGCGAGTCGGGCGTCTGCAGCTGCGGATCGGCCTCTTCGAGCTCGATGAGCTCGCGTAGCAGTTCGTCGAATTTCGCATCCGTGATCTGCGGATCGTCGAGCACGTAGTAGCGATAGTTCGCTTCTTCGATTTGTTCGCGAAGCGACTCGGCACGTGCGGCCAGGCTCACCGGCGCGTTACGGTAGCGACCTGCAGCGGATAGCCGTCGGGATCGCCGACGATCGCGATGCGACCGAACGGCTCGTCGTACGGATCTTGAAAGACCGGTACGCCGCGCGCGACGCATTGCGCGACGAACTCGTCAACGTTCTCGACCGTGAATCCGAGCTGCAGCGAGCCGGGCCGCACGGCCAGAACGTCGCTCTTACGATGGAGGCTGAGCTCGGCGCCGTCATTCAATTCAAATCGCACGGGGCGCTTTGGAAGATCCTGCAGCGCGCGCAATCCCAAGACGTCCCGATAAAAATCGCGCGAACGCGCGAGATCGGAGCAAACCAGCATGACGACCGAAAATTTCGCCACGCGGTTACGCCTCGACCGCTACTCGGCCGCTTTCGCCTAGATCGTGTAGCGCGAAAAGATTCTCTCGCTCCAAACGATCCAACTCGGCATCGTCGGGCCGGTGATGGCCGACGGCCCGCTGGTCGCGCAACACCGGAACGAGATAGGCGCCGGTGTAGGAGCGCTCGTCGCGCGAAACCTCCTCGGGCGTGCCGGTCGCGATTACGGTCCCGCCGCGATCGCCGCCTTCGGGGCCGAGATCGATCAGATAATCCGCGGTCTTGATGACGTCGAGGTTGTGCTCGATCACGAGCACCGTATTGCCGAGCTTGACCAAACGCTCCAAGACGTCGAGCAGTTTGTGGATGTCGGCAAAATGCAGTCCGGTCGTCGGCTCGTCGAGCACGTAGAAGGTGCGCCCGGTCGAACGGCGCGAGAGCTCGGTTGCGAGCTTCACGCGCTGCGCTTCGCCGCCGGAGAGCGTCGTCGCCGGCTGACCCATTTTGATATATCCCAAACCGACCTCGCAAATCGTGCGCAGCTTGCCGTGCACGCGAGGTATACTTGCGAAGAACTCGTTCGCTTCGTCGACCCGCATCTCGAGCACGTCGGCGATCGTTTTGCCGCGATACTTTATCTCGAGCGTCTGCGCGTTGTAGCGTTTGCCCTTGCAGACTTCGCACGGTACGTAGACGTCGGGCAGAAAATGCATCTCGATCTTGATGATCCCATCGCCCTGGCAGGCCTCGCAGCGGCCGCCCTTCACGTTGAACGAGAAGCGACCCGGCGTGTAGCCGCGCATCCGCGACTCGGGGACGAGCGAGAAGAGCTCGCGAATGTAATCGAAGGTGCCGGTGTAGGTCGCCGGATTGCTGCGCGGCGTTCGGCCGATCGGCGATTGATCGATGACGACAAGCTTGTCGAGCTGCGAGGCGCCTTTTACGGTGCCGTACGTGCCGCCCGGCGGCTGGCGATGCAAGTGCTGATTGAGCGCCCGAACCAAGACCTCATTGACGAGCGTCGATTTCCCGCTCCCACTCACGCCCGTTACCGCGGCGAAGACGCCAAGCGGAAAACGCACGTCGACACCGTGCAGATTATTCGCGATAGCGTTGCGGACTTCGAGCCAGCCGCGTGGTTCCCGGCGGAGGCGCGGAATCGGGATGAATTTACGGCCGGAGAGGTAGGCTCCAGTCTCGGAACTGGGATTGGCGATCACGTCGGCAAGCGTTCCCGAGGTCAGGATCTCGCCGCCTTCCGCGCCGGCACCCGGCCCGATGTCGACCACCACGTCGGCCGTGCGCATCGTGTCCTCGTCGTGTTCGATAACGATGAGCGTGTTGCCGAGATCGCGTAGCGTCCGCAGCGTCGCCAGCAGCCGATCGTTATCGCGCTGGTGCAAACCGATCGACGGCTCGTCGAGAATGTACAAGACGCCGACCAACGCGCTGCCGATCTGCGTCGCGAGACGAATGCGCTGTGACTCGCCGCCCGCGAGCGTCGTCGCCGATCGCGCGAGCGTCAAGTAGTTCAAGCCGACGTTGGTCAAAAAGCCCAGCCGCGCCCGGATTTCTTTGACGATCTGATGCGCGATCTGCTCCTGGCGCGGCGTGAGCGTCAGGCCGCGGAAGAAAATCTCGAGCTGCTCGATCGACATGCGCGTCAGGTCGTCGATGTTTCGGCCGCCGAGCGTTACCGCCAGCGCTTCGGGTTTGAGACGCGCTCCGTGGCATGCCGGGCAGGTCGAGGCCGACATGAACTTCTCGATCTCTTCCTTCACGTACTCGCTCGACGTCTCGCCGTACCGGCGCTGCAAGTTGTTGACGACGCCTTCGAACGACGCGCGATACTCCCACGTCTTCCCTGCGCGCGACGTGTATTCAAACGTTTGCTCGCGCTCGGTTCCGTAAAGGATGACGTCGAGCACCTCGTCGGAGAGCTGCTCGACCGGCGTCGTCGTGCGCACGCGATAACGGCGAAGAACCCGCTCGAGCTGCTGCATGTAGTACGGGTTCATCGAGGGATAGCGGCCGCTGCCGAGGTTCCGGCTCCAGGGCGCAATAGCGCCCTCGGCGATCGACTTGCTGCGATCCGGAATCACCTTCCATGGGTCGATCTCAATCTTTTCGCCTAGCCCGCTGCAAGCCGGACAAGCGCCGTACGGCGAGTTGAACGAAAAGAGCCGTGGCGCGAGCTCTTCGAAGGAGAGCCCGCAATAGACGCACGCAAAGGCTTCGCTAAACGTCAGCTCCCTAGCTTGCCCTGAGCCCTTCGACTCGCTCCGCTCGCTCAGGACAGGCCCCGTCGAAGGGTTTGCGAGGACGGTCACGATGCCGCTCGAAAGCCGTAGCGTCGTCTCGACCGAATCGGCAAGCCGCTTGCGGATCTCCGGTTTCATGACGAGCCGATCGACGACAACCTCGATCGTATGCTTGCGCTTCTTGTCAAGGACGATCTGAGCCCGTCCCGAGCCGGTCGAAGGACGCAGCTCCTTCGTATCGCCATCGACGCGAACGCGCGTGAAACCCTCCTTCGCGATTTCCTCGAAGAGCTTGGCGTACTCGCCTTTGCGCCCGCGCACGAGCGGCGCGAGCAGGACGATGCGCGTACCCTCGGGCAGTTCCGCAATCGAATCGACTATTTGCGAGGAAGATTGCGTGCTGATCTCGCGATCGCAACGATAGCAGTGCGGCGTACCGACGCGCGCATAGAGCAGGCGCAGGTAATCGTAGACCTCGGTTACCGTTCCAACCGTCGATCGCGGGTTACGCGAGGTTGACTTCTGATCGATCGAGATCGCGGGCGAGAGGCCTTCGATGTAATCGACGTCGGGCTTCTCCATCTGCCCGAGAAACTGTCGCGCATACGAGGAGAGCGACTCGACGTAGCGGCGCTGTCCCTCGGCATAGATCGTATCGAAGGCCAGCGACGACTTTCCCGAACCCGAGAGCCCGGTAACGACGATCAGGCGGTTTCGCGGGAGCACCAGGTCGACGTTCTTGAGGTTATGCTCGCGCGCGCCCTTGATGACGATGGAGTCTAGCGACACGACACCTACGAAACACCGGCCGGCGTACAAAGTATGCGGCCGACTTCTCCAATCGAGCTGCAGGTTGCGTCGGGGGGCGCCGCACCGGGCGGCAGCTCCTCCCGGCGAACGTTAAGCCAGATCGTATAGAGTCCGGCCTGGATCGCTCCGGCGATGTCGCGGTCGTAGCGGTCGCCGACCATGGCGGCGTGAGCCGGCGCCCCACCCAGCGTGCGGCAAGCGTGCGCAAAGAGCAGCGGATCGGGCTTGACCATACCGACTTCGTCGGAGAGGAAGATCGCGTCGAAGTACTCGCCGATCTGCAGCAACGCGATCTTTTCACGGTGCGTTTCAGAGAGACCGTTGGTAACGATGCCCAGCTTCATGCCGCGATCGCGAAGCGAGCGCAGAAGATCGATCGCGCCCGGAAAGAGCGTGAAGTATTTCACGCGATACGCGTTGTAGCGTTCCGCGCTTTGCTGCGCGAGACCAGCGTCGTTTAATCCGACGCGCTCCAGCGCGCTCTGCCACATGCTCGCACGGAGGCTTGCCAACCTTACCTTCAGATCGAGGGGCGAGAGCCGATGCCAGAAGCCCTCCGCCTCCGCGATGTAAGCGGCTTTGAGCGCGAGCGCGTCGATCCCGTGCTCGGCGGCGACTTCGCGAGCAACCTCCTCGGCGGCATTGGAATAGGCATACGTGTCGTCGTGCAGCGTATCGTCCAGGTCGAAGAGGACGATCTCGATACGGCGCACGTTATTTTGGCGTACCCAGCCCCAGACTTGTGACCTTTCCTTGACTATCGACTGCGAAGAGGAAATCCACTTTTTTGCCGTCCTTGAACGTTACCGTATAGATGCCATACGAGACGCCCCCTTGCGATCCGGTTTGTCGCTGGACGAAGCTTACCGGCGTTCCCATGCCACCGATCTCGTTACGAGCGTTGGCGATGGTTGCGTCGGACAGGTTGCCGCCGGCGCCGGCGCCCAACTGAGACCGGTCCACCTTACCCGATTGAAGGTGTTCGAACCAACTCTTGGCACGGGCGAGCATCGCCGGATTCGGGGCCGACGTTGTGGTATTCGGGGAGCCTGGCTGTCCATACGGATTTTCCGCTTGCGGCGCACCCTCCGGCGGCGGCTGCTGAGCGGACGCGCAGAGTGCTGCGCTCGCCCAAAGCGCGACGGCGAAAAAGCTTGTGAAGTTGCGAAACATATGAACTCCTTTTGAGTGTCGCGTTCTACCGAATATCGGGCAAACGCTGCTGAAGATATACCCATCCATCGTCCGAGATGCGAACCGAGCCGGAGAATGGCGTTGAAAACTCTAAGATGACGACGAACAGTATTCCAATGAGCCCGACCAAAATTGCGGTCATCATCAGTTGCGCGGTGCGGTTCTCGACGCCGAAAATATAACAGAACGCGACCATCGAAAGTGCGCCGAAGATCAAGGCGAACCAGAGCACTGCCGGAACCGCCGGCACGGCTTGGATGAGCCGCGAGCGACGCGCGTCAAAGAGTCGCTGTTCGGCCGCAATCGCCGCCTGCTGCGCGGCGAATTCTTTAAAGTTGCTCGGGTTAAACGTATCGACGGCGTAGGCCACGTTCTCGAGCTGCGCAGATCCCATATCGGGGACGTCTTGGCCTCGCTCCATGGCGGGCCATTCCACTCGTATGACGTTCTGCGCGTAGCGAAGGAGGCCGCCGCGGACCTGCGCGCGCGGCCCGGCTTGGAAAGCGTCCACCACGTGGTAGAGGTTCCCGGTTGCGTCGACCTCATTTTCGACGTTTGCGACCGCGGCGTCGTACTTCTGCCAAACCACAACGACGACGAAGCCGAGGACGACCGCGTAGAGAACGCCGACCGCCGAGAAGAGGAATCCGGCGACGTCGTTGTGGCGGCGCAGCACCTCGCTGCGAAGCCGGCGCTGCAAGATTGCATGCAGGACGACAAAGCATCCCACCACAACCGCGACGATCGCCATTTCCGCGATCAGGTCGGGAACGCTCAAGATGGTACGCGTTACAATGCCCGCAGGACCGGTCAAAACGCCCACGGGCTAAAGCGTTAGGCGGATCACCCTTCGACTCCGCTCAGGGCGACACATCGACTCCGCTCAGGGTGACACATCGACTCCGCTCAGGGTGACACGGTATCGACGAGTTCCGCCAATGCCTTGTCGAAGATCTTCGGCGCCTTTCCTGCGAAGAGGATGCCCTCGTTCCCGCCGATCTGCCGGCGCAGCTCGATCAGTTCGTCGCGTAACGCAGCGGCCTTCTCGAACTCGAGCCCGGCAGCCGCGTCGCGCATCTTGCGCTCGAGATCGCGCGCCATCTTGGTCGCGACGTCGCGCGGCAGCCGGTCGAGTTTGAGCTTCGCGGTATTCTCCTCGGTCGCACCCACCATGCTGAGGATGTCGTGAATCTCTTTGCGGACGGATTTGGGCTCGATGCCGTGCTCGCGATTGTACTCGATCTGCATCTCGCGCCGGCGGCGCGTCTCGCCGATCGCGCGCGCCATCGATTCGGTGACGACGTCGGCGTACATGATGACTTTGCCCTCCACGTTGCGAGAGGCGCGCCCGATGGTCTGGATCAGCGACGTCCCGCTGCGCAGGTACCCTTCCTTGTCGGCGTCGAGAATGCCGACCAGCGAAACCTCGGGAAGGTCGAGCCCTTCGCGCAGCAAATTGATGCCTACTAAGACATCGAAAACGCCTGCGCGAAGGTCGCGTAGAATCGCGACCCGCTCGAGCGTATCGATCTCACTGTGCAGATACCGAACGCGTAGGCCGTTCTCGAGCAAGAAGTCGGTGAGATCTTCCGCCATCTTCTTCGTGAGGGTTGTGACAAGGACGCGCTCCTTGCGCCCTGCGCGCTGCGCGATCTCCTCCATCAGATCGTCGACCTGATTGCGGGTCGGACGAACATCGACTTCGGGATCGACCAATCCGGTCGGACGGATGATCATCTCGACGACCTGCGCGCTGCGGCCGGTTTCGTACTTTCCGGGCGTTGCCGAAACGTAGGCCACTTGATTGATGTGGCTGTCGAACTCGTCGTACGTCAGCGGACGGTTGTCGAGCGCGCTCGGAAGCCGAAAGCCGTGCTCGACCAAGACCTCCTTACGCGAGCGGTCGCCGGCATACATGCCGTGCACCTGCGGCAGCGTCACGTGCGACTCGTCGACGAAGAGCAGCCAGTCTTTGGGAAAAAAGTCAATGAGACACCAGGGCGTCGAGCCCGGCTCGCGTCCGGTAAGATGGCGCGAATAGTTCTCGATGCCGTTGCAGTAGCCGACCTCGCGGAGCATGTCGAGATCGTAGCGGGTCCGCATTTCCAGACGCTGCGCTTCGAGCAACTTTCCGTGGCGCCTGAAATAGGCGAGCCGCTCCTCGAGCTCTGCTTCGATTGAAACAACCGCGCGACGCAATTTCTCTTCGGGCGTGATGAAGTGCTTGGCCGGGAAGATCGTGAGCTCGTCCTTGCGTGCGACGTATTCTCCGGTCAGCAAGTTGACGACGTTGATCGCTTCGATCTGGTCCCCGAAGAACTCGATGCGGTGGACGAGCTCTTCATCCACGCTGACGAACTCGAGCGTATCGCCGCGAACCCGGAACGTCCCCCGAACCATATTCAGATCGTTGCGCCGGTACTGCATGTCGACGAGCTTGCGCAGCAAAACGTCGCGATCGATCTCGTCGCCTACGTGCAGGCGCGCCGACATCTCCATATAGTCGGAGGGTGAGCCCAATCCAAAGATGCAGGAGACCGACGCCACGATCAGCGTATCGGGGCGCGTCAACAGCGACTGCGTTGCGGAGTGGCGCAATCGTTCGATCTCATCGTTGATCGAGCTGTCCTTCTCGATGTACGTATCGGTCGACGGCACGTACGCTTCGGGCTGATAGTAATCGAAATATGAAACGAAGTACTCGACCGCGTTGTTCGGAAAGAACTCGCGGAATTCGGCGCACAGCTGGGCGGCAAGCGTCTTGTTGTGACAGAGCACGAGCGTCGGCTTGCGCACGAGCTCGATCGTGCGCGCCATCGCCATGGTCTTGCCGCTGCCGGTGACGCCAAGCAACGTTTGGGCGCGGTCTCCCCGCAGGATCCCGCGGGAGAGTGCCTCGGTCGCCTTTGGTTGATCGCCCGCCAGCGCGAAGGGCGCGACGAGGTTAAACGCTTGAGCCATTGCCTTCTCCCAAACAGCCTCCGAGGGCCGAACGATTCAGTGGCGAACCAACCAACGGCCATGAGCCAACAACCGCTTCTCTTCTGCGGAAATTCCAATCCGCAGCTGGCCGAAGAGATAGCCAAGCGCCTGCGGCTCCACGTCGGGAAGGCGCTCGTTTCGGAGTTCCGCAACGAAGAGACACGGGTCGAGATCGGCGAGAACGTCCGCGGCTCCGAAGTCTTCGTCGTCCAGTCGATCTGTCGAGCGCCCAATGGCAAGGGCGTTAACGACGCGGTGATGGAGCTGCTCTTGATGATCGACGCGCTGCGCCGAGCCTCCGCGGCTCGAATCACCGCGGTGATTCCATACTACGGATACGCCAAACAAGATAAGAAGACCAAAGGGCGCGAGCCGATCTCGGCCAAGGTGATCGCGAACGTCCTGAAAGTCGCCGGCGCGCGCCGGATCGTCACGATGGATCTGCACGCCGCGCAGATTCAAGGCTTCTTCGACATTCCGGTCGATAACCTGATGGCCATGCCGGTGCTCTGCAACTACCTCAAGAAGGAAGGGCTCTGTGACGACAAGATCGTCGTCGTTTCACCCGATGCAGGCGGCGTACACCGAGCGGAGTTCTTTGCCAAACGCCTCAATAGCTCGCTTGCGATCGTCTTCAAGCGGCGTCCCGAACCCGACGTTTCGGAGGTAACGGACATCGTCGGCGACGTCAGAGGGCGGGTCGCGGTCATCGTGGACGACATGATCTCAACGGGCGGCACGCTTGCCAAGGCGGCCGAAGCGATCAAAACGCGCGGTGCGACGCGCGTCTACACCGTCGCATCGCATGGAATCTTTGCGGGCGAAGCGGTCGATGTGCTCGAGCAATCCGAGATCGAGAAAGTGCTCTTCACCAACACGGTTCCTTTTGAGAACGGCGCGAATCATCCAAAGTTCGTCCAGCTCTCGATCGCGCAGATCTTCGCCGACGCGATCAACCGCATCACGACCAATCGCTCGGTCTCCGAGCTCTTTGCCGGCGAGGAGCCGCCCGAGAGCCCTTTTAGCCTTTCGGCCGAACCGGTTGCGGCCGATCCAGTTGCGGCCCTCTAGCCGATTCGTTATAAAGGAAGCCGTGGCAAATAAAGAGTTCAACCTTTCGGTCGAGCACCGCGAGAAGCTGGGCACGACCGGCGCACATGCGCTGCGCGCGGCCGGGAAGCTTCCGGCGGTGCTCTACGGGCACGGCGTCGTGCCCGAGCACATCGCCGTCGATGCGCACGCCTTCGAAGAGCTGGTCCATCGCGCCGGCCGCAACGCCATCCTCACGCTCACCGACGGCGGCCGGAAGCGCCAGACTGTCCTCGTACGGGAGATCCAACGGCATCCCGTCTCGCGACGCGTCGTCCACGCGGATCTCCAGCGGGTTTCCGCCGACGAAACGATCGACGCGCGACTCGCGATCGTCACGGTCGGCGTCGCGGAAGGCGTCCGAAACTCCGGGGCCGTCATGGACGTCATCACGCACGAGCTCGAGGTCGCCGGGCCGGCGAATCGGATTCCGGAACATCTCGAGGTCGACGTCACCGCGCTTGCCATGCACGACCACATAACCGCCGGTGAGATTGCGCTGCCGGAGGGTTTTCGATTGCTCACGGCGCCCGAAACGGTCGTCGTCGCGATCGAAGCATCCCGCACGGCCCGCGACCTCGAAGAGGCCGCCGCCCCGGCCGAGCCGGTCACCGAACCCGAAGTGATCGGCGCCGTCGAACCCCCCGCTCCCGAGGAGCAGTAACTGGCCCCTTCGACGAGCCTGTCCTGAGCGAGCGGAGCGAGTCGAAGGGCTCAGGGCAGGCTGAGTTGGGACCAACGCACAGGCTCGTCGTCGGTTTGGGAAATCCGGGCGCCGAGTACGCCGCAACCCGACACAACGTCGGCTTCATGACGATCGACGAAGTTGTGCGGCGTTACGGCATCACGACCTGGAAGAAAAAAGACGGCGCGCAGCAAGCGAACGATTCGGCGCGCGGCATCGTCTTCGTCAAACCCCTTACTTTTATGAATCTCTCCGGCACGCCGGTTCGCTTGATCTCGGCGTGGTACCGCACGCCGCCGGCGGCCGTACTCGTCGTCAGCGACGACATGGATCTGCCGTTCGGCAAGCTGCGCATGCGTCCCGGCGGCGGACACGGCGGTCACAACGGTCTGCGCTCGGTCATCGCGACGATCGGCGAGGAGGGTGCCGATAACGTGCCGAGCCGACGGCTCGACGTTGGTTTGGGAAATCGGGCGCCTAGTACGTCGCAACGCGACAAACGTCTGATTCTTGGCGATCGACGAAGATTGCGCGGTGTTGCATCACGACGTCGAAGAAAAAAGACGGGGCGCATCATGCCGAACGATGCTTCGCGCTGCCTCGTCTTCGCAAACCCGTCACCTTCATGAATCTCTCCGGCACGCCGGTCCGATTGCTCTCGCGTGGTACCGCACGCCGCCCGCGAGCGTACTCGTCGTCAGCGACGACATGGATCTGCCGTTCGGGAAGCTACGCATGCGCCCCGGCGGCGGCACGGCGGCCACAACGGGCTGCGTTCGATCATCGCCACGATCGGCGAGGAGTTCCCGCCCATTCGCATCGGACTTGGCCGGCCCGAATACGATAGCGTCGATCACGTCTTGGGTCCGTTTCGCGAGGAAGAACGCCGCGCGTTGCCCGATATCGTGGCCGCGGCGGCCGATGGCGTCGAACGCTGGATCGACGACGGCATCGAGCAGAGCGCTGTCAGCTTCAGCGAGACGCTGGGAGCTCTACCGGTAGCGCCTACGGACAGCCGCTTGGAACGTGATTGATCGCGGCGACCCGCGCGCCGATGCCAGGCGTGGTGTAGAGAAAAAGCATCGCGCTGCGTTCGGGGCAGACTTCTTCCATTCGCTGATCGGCGCCGCGCACTAACGAGCGAACCGCCGCGACCGGATGGCCCGTGCGCGCGACGGCAAACGCATCGCCGTCGAGAACGTACGAACTCAACACGGCATTGCGGACCGGCACCGCCGCCAGGTAGACGAGCGCGAGCAGCCCACCGACGATCGCGAGCCGAGAGAGTGGGTCGTCGTCGCGGCGAAAACGGATGCGGTCGGCAATCACGACGGCCAGCGCCGTAAAGACGATGACGATGCCGCCTTCGATCAGGGCAACCGACAAGTTCTCGTAATGCTCGAAGTATGAAGCTTCGGCAGCTTCATATTCTAGCTCCGGCGGCGTCCGGCCGACGATCAGCCGGTCGGGGAGCCGCGCCGCGATGCCGTTAGGCGTTGCGATGAGGCGTGAATCGGACGACGGAAAGTAGCTGCTTGCGTACGACCACCCGACGCTTACCGCGAGGATGCCGCCGATCGCGTAAACGTACCATTGATGCGTTCGCGAGACCAGCCAGAGAACGATCGCCGCGATCAATCCGGCGACGATCATCGCCAGAATCGTGTCGAATATCCAGTAGAGTGCCCACCAGCGCGTCAGTTCGAATGTCAGGTCCAGCGTCCGGTCGACGCGATAGAGATAAAACGACGGGATGAAAGCGGCCAGACGCGCTACGAGCGCTAACGCGGCGCCGAACAGAAATCGCACGCTCCACTCGCTGCGAAATCTGCGGCGAAGCCGATCGCGCAGTGCGGCCGCGCCTCCCGAGCTCCAGAGATAGATGAGGGCCGCTACTTCGAAGAGCTGGGTCAGCACATATCCGAAGACCGTCCAATGGGCGCGCCGAATTGCGGCGGCCTGGCGTGCGGGATCGACGAGCGCCGTAGCCGGCTCGTTCAAGAGCGTGCTACGTGTAAGCGCATCCACGCGCAGATCGAGTGAGTTGGGGCGCATCGCTGCCGAGGCGACGGCAACGAGCATCAGCCCGAACGCCACTACAAGCATGAGTCTCATTTTTTTGGAAGCGGACGCGCGGGGTTTCCGGCGACCCGTTCGCCGCTTGCGACGTCTTTCGTGACGACGGAGCCCGCACCCGTCAACGCTCCGTCGCCAACCGTCACCGGCGCGACGAGCGACGTATTCGAACCGATCGAGACGTCGCGGCCGACGATCGTCGTGTTCTTTTTCGTTCCGTCAAAGTTGCAGGTAATCGTGCCCGCGCCGACGTTCGTTTCTTCGCCGATCGTCGCGTCGCCCAGATACGAGAGGTGGCTCACCTTCACGCCACGAGCCAACTTGGAGTTCTTGATCTCGACGAAGTTGCCGACGTGGACGTGATCGGCGACGCGCGTTCCGTCGCGCAGATGGGCGAACGGGCCCACTGAGACGCTGCTTCCGATCGTGGCATTGACCACGACGCTTTCGCGAACCGTGACGCGCTCGCCAAGGATCGCATGCGAGAGGCGGCTGTTGGGACCGATAACGCACTCCTTGCCGACCTTTGAGAGACGCGCGATCGTTGTATTCGGGTAGAGAACGGTATCGCTGCCGATCTCGAGCTCAGGCTCGAGGTAAGTCGTTTCGGGGTCCACGATCGTCACGCCGTCGCGCATGTGCTGCGCGCAGAGCCGGGCGTTCATCTCCTTACGCGCCCGTGCCAACTCGACGCGGTCGTTGATGCCCAGGACCTGCAGATGATCGGTTGCGGGCAGCGGCCGAACCCGCTTCCCGGCTTTAACGAAATACTGCACCGTATCGGTGAGGTAGTATTCCGACTGCGCGTTGTCGTCGCGCAACCGTGCAACCGCTTCACGCAGCGCGGCCTCGTCGAAAGCATAGATCCCCGCATTCATCTCCTCGATTGCGAGCTCGTCGGGGGTCGCGTCGCGCACTTCGACGATGCGTTCGACGGCCGTCCCGCGCCGGACTACGCGCCCGAAATTTGACGGCAGCGGCATCTTCACCGTGACAAGCGACATCACGGCTTCATTGGCTTCCTGCCCGTCGAGCGAACCGATCATGCCGCTAAAGATCGCTTCGCTGACGAGCGGCATGTCGCCGCATGCGACGACGATCCGGCCGCCCGTCCGCGGCTCGAGCCGTTCGAGCGCCACCCGCACCGCGTGACCGGTGCCGAGCTGCTCGGCCTGCAGCACGCTAGCGACGTCGAATCGGTGGATCTGCTCTTCGAGCTCCGGGTTGACCACGACGACGATCTCGTGGATGCCGGCGCCGCGCAACGCGCGTACGACGTACCAGAGCATCGGCCGTCCGCAGATCTCGTGGAGAACTTTCGAGCGCGCGCTCTTCATGCGCGTGCCCTTCCCCGCCGCGAGGAGGATCGCGCGGATCATACGGCCGCCGACGTTTCGCGCGTTACGACGTCGAGCGCGTGGCGTATCCGTTCGCGGACGATGTCGCGCCCGAGCAACTCCATCGAGTCGTAGAGCGGAATCGATGTTGGGCTTCCCGTAATGGCGACGTAGAAGGGCCGCGCGAGGTCGCGAGTTTTTTTATCGAGCCTCTCGGCGATCTGCTTGAGCGCCGTTTCGATCGCGACGGAATTCCAAGCCGGCAAGGCGTCGAACTCGCCGAGCGCGAGGGTGAAGGCTTGGCGCGTTTCGTCCTCGTCGAGCTTCTTGCTCTGCAAATCTTGCGCGCGCAGCGCGATCCGGCCGGAGAAGAGAAATGCCAGGAGCGGTCCAAGATCGCTCAACCGTTCGATCCGCGGCGCCGAGAGCTGTGCGAGGCGGATCAAGCGCTCCGGCGAGATCGCCCACGCTCGCACGCGTTCCACGAACGATGCCGGATCGAGCCGCTCGCGGATGTAGCGTGCATTGAGCCAGTCGAGCTTCGCGACGTCGAAGACGGGGCCGCCGATGGGAACGTGCTCCGGCTCGAAACGCCGAACGATCGCCGGGAGATCCATCAGCTCGTCCTCACCCTCACGGGGCGCGTTCGCGAGCAATGCTAAGAAATTGATCAGCGCCTCCGGCAAATACCCCATCGCGCGGTAGAAAAGAATTCCGGTCGGATTCTTGCGTTTGCTCAACTTGCTCTTGTCGGGATTGCGCAGCAACGGAAGATGCATGAGCTTGGGCGGCTCCCAGCCGAAGTACGAGTAGAGCAAGAGGTGTTTGGGCGCGCTCGAGACCCATTCTTCGCCGCGGAAGACGTGCGTTATCGCCATGAGGTGGTCGTCGACGACGTTGGCGAGATGGTAGGTCGGCATGCCGTCCGATTTCACCAGCACTTGCATGTCGACGCTGCGATAGTCGAACTCGATCGGCCCGCGGCGCAAATCTTCCACCACGCAGACCCCCTCGTCGGGAACGACCATCCGCACGACGTATGGTTCGCCGAGGGACTCCAGCCGTGCGATCTCCTCGAGCGAGTAGCTGCGGCAGCAACCGTCGTAACGCGAAGGCAGACCGGCGGCGCGCTGCGCGACCCGCATCTCCTCCAATCGCTGCGGCGTACAGAAACACTTGAACGCGTGACCGCTCGCAAGGAGCTTTTCGGCGTACTCGCGGTAGATCGCGGATCGTTCGCTCTGGCGATACGGCCCGTGCGGGCCGCCGACGTCGGGGCCTTCGTCCCAATCCAGGCCGCACCAGCGCAACGTTTGGAGGATTGCCCGCTCGCTCTCGGCGGTGCTGCGCGCTCGATCGGTATCCTCGATGCGCAGGACAAACGCGCCGCCGTGCCGGCGCGCGAAAGAGTAGTTGACGAGCGCGACGTACGCCGTACCAACGTGTGGATCGCCGGTCGGTGATGGCGCGACGCGCGTTCGAACCGGCGACACGTTATCGGCCCGCGCTCAACCGACCAGCGCTCGTCGCTTACCGCCTTCGCGCTCGACGAAGTCGATGATCTCCTGCAGCGGCGCGCCCGGCGTGAATATTTCGCGCACGCCAAGCTGTTTGAGGCGTTTTGCGTCTTCCGCGGGAATCGTTCCCCCGCCAAAAAAGATGATGTCGCCCGCATCCTGGCTTTTCAACCGCTCGACGACGAGCGGAAAAAGCGTCATGTGCGCGCCGGAGAGGATCGAGAGGCCGATACCGTCCGCGTCTTCTTGGATCGCGGTCTGCACGATCTGCTCGGGCGTCTGGAAGAGTCCAGTATAAATGACCTCCATGCCGGCGTCGCGCAAGGCCCGCGCGATGACCTTTGCGCCGCGATCGTGTCCGTCGAGACCGGCCTTAGCGATGACGATGCGCAGCGGTCTGTCGTTCACGTAGTATTCCATCTCGGCGGCGGCTTAAATTGAGCGCCTCTTCGAGCTTGCGCACGACCCGCGCGAGGGTGCGGCGCATTCGATAAAGCTCGATATCGGTTCGGCAACGTAAGCCATGCTTATGCGGCATCAGAGTACGGCTTTCTCGGTATAGCGCCCGTAGACGGCCGCCATAGCGTCGACGATCTCGCCCTCGGTGCAGTACGCATTGACGCAATCGATGAGATGCGGCATGAGATTATCCTCCGGATCGCGGCAGGCAGCCCGGAGACGCTCGAGCGTGACCGCTGCGGCACCCGCGTCGCGGTTCGCGCGCACGCCGCGCACGGCCCGTGCCTGGTCCTGCTCCATCGCTTCGGTGATCTTGAGCAGGTCCATGGTCTCTTCAGCCTCATCGTGCGCGAAAGCATTGACGCCGACGATGATGCGGTCCCGCGTCTCGATCGAGCGCTGGTAGCGATAGCTTGCTTCGGCGATCTCGCGCTGGAAAAAGCCCGCCTCGATCGCCTCGATGATGCCGCCGTACTCGGCAATTTGTGCGAAGTAGGCTTCGGCCTGACGCTCCATCTCATTCGTGAGAGCTTCGACGTAATAGGACCCTCCGAGCGGATCGACGACGTTGGTAACGTTCGTTTCGTACGCTAAGACCTGTTGCGTGCGTAACGCTATCTCAACCGACTTTTCGGTCGGCAGCGCCAAGACTTCGTCCATCGAGTTCGTGTGCAGCGATTGAGTGCCGCCCAGCACCGCGGCCATCGCTTCGTAAGCGACGCGCACGATATTATTCTCGGGTTGCTGGGCCGTCGCGCTGCAGCCGGCCGTCTGGGTGTGGAATCGAAGCTGCCACGAGCGGGGATTGTGCGCGCCATACTTCTCGCGCATGTGCCGCGCATAGATTCGACGGGCCGCACGAAACTTCGCGATCTCCTCGAAGAAGTCGATGTGCGAGTTGAAGAAGAACGAAAGGCGAGGCGCAAACTCGTCGACGTCCATTCCCGCGGCCGTGGCGGCCTCGACGTACGCGAACCCGTCGGCGAGCGTAAAGGCGAGCTCCTGCGCCGCAGTCGAGCCCGCCTCGCGAATGTGATAGCCGGAGATGGAAATTGTATTCCACTTCGGCATCTCGCGGGTGCAGAACTTGATCATGTCGACGATGATCCGCATGTGGGGACGCGGCGGAAAGATCCATTCTTTTTGCGCGATGTACTCTTTGAGGATATCCGCTTGGAGCGTACCGCCGAGCCGCGCGCGCGGGATCCCCTTTTTTTCGGCGGCCGCGACGTACTGCGCGAGCGCGATGCAAGCCGGACCGTTGATCGTCATCGAGGTCGTAATCTCGCCCATGTCGATGCCGTCGAAGAGCAGCTCCATGTCGGCGAGCGAGTCGATCGCGACGCCGCACTTGCCGACTTCGCCGCGCGCTTGCGGCGCGTCGGAATCGTAGCCCATCAGCGTCGGCATATCGAAGGCAACCGAAAGCCCGTGCTGGCCGTGTTCGAGCAAAAAATGGTAGCGTTCGTTCGTCTGCACGGCCGTGCCGAATCCCGCAAACTGACGCATCGTCCACAAGCGATCGCGATAACCGTTACGATGAATGCCGCGCGTGTACGGATATTCGCCCGGGTGAGGGAGATCGCGCGCCAGGTCGAGCTCGGCGATGTCGCCCGATTCGTAGACGGTTTTCACCGGAACGTCGGAGATCGTCCGGTCGAGCGCGCCGGAACCAGGACCGTTGCGGGCCCAGGTCTCCCCGGGCCGCTCGATCATCTTCGCCATAGCGGCCGAGCTTTTCGACGCAAGAGCCGGATTTTCCCTAAAGGCCGAGCTCCGAGAGAACGCGCTCGGCCGCCTCGTACGGGTCCAGGCCGTCGTGCGCTTGCGCTTGCAGAGCGCGATTGAGCCGCTTCTCCAAGCGCCCCAGCGCGAGCTGGCGCACTTGATGCGTGAATGCATCGCGCCGGCGCCGCTCGATCTCACCGGTTTCGTTCAAGTAAGCGGCGTGACGATCGATCGCGCTCACGAGATCTTCGACTCCGCGGCCTTCCAATGCTTGCGTCATCACGAGCTCGGGGACCCAACCGGGCCAGTGCAACATCTCCATCATCGATCGGATCTCGCGGCGCAATTGATCGGCCATCGGGTGATCGGCTTTGTTCACAACGAAGACGTCGGCGATCTCCATGATGCCTGCCTTGAGCACTTGAATCGAGTCGCCGCTGCCTGGCTGCAGCGCGACGACCGTTGTTTGCGCGAGCTCGGCAATCGCAACCTCGCTCTGTCCGACGCCGACCGTTTCGATCAGCACGAGATCGAAGCCAAAGGCGTCCATCAGCAGTACCGCGTCGGCGGTTGCGCCGGCGAGTCCGCCCAGATGACCGCGGCTGGCCATCGATCGAATGAAGACCGCTTCGTCGGTGAAGTGTTCGGCGAGGCGGATGCGATCACCGAGCAGCGCGCCATTCGAAAATGGTGAGCTCGGATCGACCGAAACGACTCCGACCCGCTTGCCGAGAGCGCGCGCGTTGGCAACGAGCGCGGAGGCGAGCGTCGATTTGCCGACGCCCGGCGGTCCGGTGAGACCGATCGTCATGGCATGGCCCGTCTTTGGATAGAGCGCGCGAACGAGATCGCCACCGCGCCCAGCCTCGGCGCGCGAAATCGCCCGTGCGAGCGCTCGGGGATTGTGCCGCTTGAATTCGCGCAGAAGTTCGGCGTCCGATCGATCGCTCAAGGCCACCCTCATGTTTCCTGCCCGCGGCAAGAGCGGACCTTCCTTATGTCAAAGGCCTCACTTCGATAGTGCGGCCATTTGTGCGTTTGGGGAGCTTTGCGCTCGTAGTTACCCTAGCGTTCCCTTGCGTTGTGCCCGCCGCGGGCGAAACGCTGGTCGTTCCGTTGACCGGCAAGCGCGTGCGCGACCTTCAGACCGCGCAGCTCTTCCACACGCTTTTGCACGATTTTTTCCTTGAAGACGACGCAACGACGTACGTGCAAACCGGCGACATCCCGGCGATGTGGCTGCGCGATTCTTCGGCTCAAACGATTCCATACATTCGCTTCCAGCACGCATACCCGGTCTTGCGGGCTCGATTCGCCGGCGTGATCGAACGCAACGCGCGCAACATCCTTACCGATCCATACGCGAATGCCGCGAAGGCGGACTACACCGTTTGGGAGCGTAAATGGGAGGTGGACTCGCTCGCCTGGCCGGTAATCCTCGCGTCGGTCTACTGGCGCTCGACGCGCGATGCGACGGTCTTTACGCCGGATCTGCATCGCGCCCTCGCGTCGATCGTCGGTACGTACCTGTGCGAAGAGCATCACCGCACGTGCAGCAGCTATACATACCCAGAGCTCGTCTCTACCGACGATCGCTACGACGACGCTACGGGGATGATCTGGGGCGCCTTTCGGCCATCCGACGATCCGGTCGAATATCGCTTCAACATTCCGCAAAATGCGATCGCCGTCGTCGCGCTGCGCGACATCGCGCAGCTCGCGCTGGAAGGCTATCGCGATCGCAACCTTGCCGATCGAGCGCAAGCCCTCGGAGCGCGGGTTCAAACCGGCATCCAGCTCTACGGGCGTTTTTTCGACCGCAATCGGCACGCTTGGATGTATGCCTACGAGACGGACGGATTCGGTAAGTACAACCTCATGGACGATGCCAACATTCCGAACCTCACGACGTTGCCGTATATCGACTGGTGCTCGCCCTTCGACCCGACGTATTTGGCGACGCGCAGGTTTGCGCTGAGCATGGATAATCCGTTCTTCTTCTCGGGCCGGTACGCCCAGGGGCTCGGGAGCCCGCATACGCCCTACGGCTACGTCTGGCCGCTTGGCATCATTGGACGCGCGCTCACGGCGACGTCCTCGATCGAAGTCGCCACCGCCATCACGACGCTGGCAGAAACCGACGACGAAAGCGGATTGATCCACGAGAGCTTTTATCCCGACGGCTATTGGCGGTATACGCGGCCCGAGTTCGGATGGGCGAATGCGCTGGGCGCCGAGCTTTTTTTTCGCAGCCTCGCCGGGGAACCGGCGACGCAGTTTGCCGTCAACGGGCCGATCCTTCCGTTCCAAGACCGCTCGCAGACCCCCAGGCTCGTACCGTTCTTCACCCAGCTCGAAAACGGCGCTGAAATCATCGTAACGCTCGGACGGCTCCTGCATTCGACCGGCGGCGCGATGCCCCGCCAATGATAATTCACACCGCGTCGCCAACTTCACGGATATGGACCGAGGGTACTATCGCTATCCATCGATAGCAGGCGACCGCATTCTCTACGTCTGCGAGGACGATATCTGGAGCGCACCGGTGCAGGGCGGCGCGGCCGCTCGGCTGACCGTCAGCTTCGGCACCTGCTCCTTCCCACGGTTCTCGCCCGATGGTTCGTGGATCGCATTCGTCTCAACCGACGAAGGGAATCCGGAGCTGTACGTGATGCCGGCACACGGCGGAGAGCCGCGGCGCTTAACGTTCTTGGGCGCGACGGTGATGTGGACGACCGGATGGAGCGAGGACGGAAGCGAGATCTACTTTGTCTCGAATGCGGCAACGTGGTACGAGGCCGAAACGCGCCCGTTTGCGATTTCACGCGACGGCGGGGTGCCGCGCGAGCTCAACCTCGGGCACGCCCGTGCTCTTGCTTTCGGCCCGCAGGGCCGGCTGGCGATCGGGCGCAATGCGGTCGATCCGGCCCGCTGGAAACGTTACCGGGGCGGTACCTCGGGCGAAATCTGGCTCGACGCGCATGGGACGGGGACGTTTGCACGACTGGCGCTTCCGGATGGAAATCCGTGCTGGCCGATGTGGATCGGCGATCGCATCTATTTCTTAGCCGATCACGAGGGCATCGGCAACCTCTATTCGTGCGCGCTCGACGGAAGCGGCATCGTCCGGCATACTCACGAGAGCGAATATTACGTGCGATTCCCGTCCACCGACGGCACGCGCATCGTCTACTCGGCCGGCGCCGAGATCGTTCTTCATGACGTGGCTGCCGATGCGACGCGCCGGATCGAGATCGAAACGCACTCGGCTATGCCGCAAACCGCTCGGCGTTTTGAGAAGGCCTCAGAGTCGCTCGAGCATTTCGTTCCAAACCCAGATGGCACGCAGCTCGCCTTCGATTCGCGCGGGCAAGAGTTTACGATGCCGTTCTTCGAGGGAGCCGCGATCCGCCACGGTACCGGCGGCCGCGCCCGCACGCGGCTGACCCAGTGGGTTGGGGACGGCGAGCACCTCGTTTCGGTTACCGACGTCAACGGATACGAACAGATCGCGATGCGCCGCGCCGACGCTTCGGATGAGATGAAGCTGGTGACAAGCGGCGACATCGGACGCGTCACCGACATGGTCTGCTCGCCGGCGAGCGGCGTCGTGGCGTTCGCGAATCACCGCCACGATCTCTGCGCGCTCGATCTCGACGACGGAACAGTGCGCGTGCTCGATACGTGCCCGTCGCACCGAATCGAGGACCTGGCCTTCTCGCCTGACGGGCGTTACGTCGCGTACGTATGGTGGCCGGCGCACGGCACGTCGATCATTCGCATCGTCAAAGTGCGCTCGGGAAAAGTCCACGACGTGACCTCGCCCTTGCGCCTGGATAAGTCGCCGGCCTGGGATCCCGAGGGGAAGTACCTCTACTTCATTTCGACGCGCGATTTCAATCCGGTGTACGACGCCCTGCAGTTCGATCTGAGCTTCCCGCAGGCGAGCCGGCCTTTCGTCGTCACGCTGGCAAACGACGTACCTTCGCCGTTCGTCCCGAAACCCAAACCGATCCACCACGATCATCACGACCGCGACCGCGACCGCTCGAACGGCAAACCACCCAAACCCGAAGACATCGAGATCGACTTCGATGAGATCACCGGCCGCGTCTTGGGCTTTCCCGTGGACGAAGGCGAGTACGATCAGATCGTCGCGGTGCGTGAGCGCGTCTTTTTCACGCGCTTTCCCGTCAAGGGGATCAAGCCGGCGCGCCGCGAGGAGCTCGAGAGCGAAGAACACGGCTCGCTGCTCGCCTACGACTTCGATCAGCAGCGCCTCGCGACGATCGCGCCCGAATGCGACGAGATTCGGCTCGGTCGCGACGGGCGTACGCTCGTCTACCGTTGCGGTGACCGGCTGCGGGCGATCGATGCACTCAACGAGCTGCCCGAAGACGGCGACGAGCAAAAACCGCCGACCGAACCCGGACGCAAGAGCGGCTGGATCGACCTCGATCGCGCGAGCGTCGAGATCGTTCCACGCGACGAGTGGGCGCAAATGTATCGCGAAGCCTGGCGCTTACAAGCCGAGCAATTTTGGGTCGAGGATATGAGCGACATCGATTGGGATCGCGTCCACGATCGCTACGCGGCCCTCTTGCCGCGGGTCCGCACGCGCGGCGAGCTCTCCGATCTCATTTGGGAGATGCAAGGCGAGCTCGGCACGTCACATGCATATGAATGGGGCGGGGATTACCGCGAGCCGCCGCAATACCAGCGCGGTTTCCTCGGCGCGGATTATCGTTGGGATGAAGATCGCGGCGGCTACTGCATCGAGCGCATCTACCGCGGCGATTCATGGAATCGCGAACACGACTCGCCGCTCGCTGAGCCCGGGCTCAACGTGCACGAGGGGGACTGCATCGTCGCGATCGGCGGCAAGCGGTTATCGTGCGACGTCTCGCCGTGCCGGCTGCTCGTGAACGCATCGGGACGCAACGTCTCGGTGACGCTGCGCGGCAAGAAAGGCGACGAGCGGACCGTCCTCGTCAAAGCGCTGGCCAACGAAGCGGCCTTGCGCTATCGCGCCTGGGTCGACGAGCGGCGCCGCCTCGTCCACCAGCGCACCGGCGATCGTGTCGGATACCTGCACATCCCCGACATGGGGCCGTGGGGATTCTCCGAGTTCCATCGCGGCTACCTGAGCGAGTTCGACCGTAAGGGCTTGATCGTGGACGTCCGTTACAACCGGGGAGGCCACGTCTCACCGCTGCTGCTCGAGAAGCTGGCGCGCAAGCGGATCGGGTACGACGCTCCGCGCTACGGCGCGCCGGTTCCGTATCCGCCGGAGTCGGTCGGCGGACCGATCGTCGCCTTGACGAACCAATTCGCCGGCTCCGACGGCGACATCTTCAGCCATTCTTTTAAGCTCTACAAGCTCGGCCCGCTGGTCGGCAAACGCACGTGGGGCGGCGTCATCGGCATCGACCCGTACCATCATCTCGTCGACGGAACGCTGACCACCCAGCCGGAGTTCTCGTTTTGGTTCGTCGACGTCGGCTGGGGCGTCGAGAACTACGGCACGGAGCCCGATTACGACGTCGACATTGCGCCGCACGACTATCGCGACGGCAAAGATCCGCAACTCGACCTCGCACTCGAACTGATGGATCGCGCGCTCGACAGCTACGTCGAGCTGCGTCCCGACCTCTCGACGCGTCCGTCCCTGCCGTTACCGACGCTGGCGTGACGGCGGTTCGCCGCCTCTTTCTGCTGGCGGCTTTTGCCGTGCCGGCTATTCTGTACATTGCAAGCGTCTCGCCCGAACCCGCGTCGTGGGATACCGCAGAGCTGCAAGGCGTACCGTACATCCTCGGGATCTCGCACCCGACCGGCTTTCCGTTTTACGTCTTGCTGGGATATGCGTGGTCGCACCTCGTTGTGTTGGGATCGGTCGCGTGGCGGATGAACGCGATGAGCGGCGTCGCGATCGCGGTTGCCGCCGCCGCAGCGTACGCCGTCGCACTGGAGTTCGGTGCGAGCTTTCCCGTCGCGCTGCTCGCGACGCTGTGGTTTGCCTTCACGCAGAACGTTTGGTCGCATGCAATTCGCGCGGAGGCTCAGGATCTCGCCGTCGCTTGCTCGGCGGTCGCGATCTACGCCTTCGTGCGCTGGATGCGCGGCGGCGCCGGCGTCTGGTTCGGCGCGGCTTTCGCACTCTGCGGCCTCGGCATGGCCGCACATCCCAACGCGCTTTGGATTCTTCCCGCGTTCTTCGTCGGCGCTGCGATCGCGAAGCGACCACCGCCGTTGCGCCTCGTGCTCGTATCACTCGCGCTCGTCGTCGCCGGACTCGCCCTGTATCTCTATTTACCACTGCGCTCGGAGTACGTCGCCACGCATCATCTCGATCCGGCAGCCGAGCTGCCGGGCGCCGGCGGCGGCATCTTCTGGAACTACAACGATCCGCGAACGCCGCACGGTCTCGCACTCGAGCTTACCGGCAGCGAATCGGAGACGCCCGGTTATTTTCTCGCATCGTTCAATCCGGTGCATCTCGAAGCCGCGCTCTGGGCTTTCATCGCTGGAGTACACCAGCAATACGATGCGTCCGCGACGCTGCTGATCGTCGGTGGCTTCATCGCAGCCTGGCGTCGCGATTGGCGCTCGACCCTCATGCTCTGCATTGCGTGCACCGCGGCGTTGCTCTTCTCGGTCGTTTATCCAAATGAGAGCGATGTGGGACGCTATCGGCTGCTCGCATCCTGGCTCGCGGTTCCGCTGCTCGGCGCATTGACTCCTCAATCGAGCCGCGGGGTCTCCATGCTCCTGCAGGGAATATTGATCGTCTATCTGGCCGCCGGCGCAGGCTTCGCCTTCGAACGGCAGCGCGGATTCTTTCGGCACATGCCGGCCGAAGGCGGCCGCTGGGTCATCGATGCGGTGCGACCGTACGCGCCGCCGGGAAGCGCGATCGTTACCGATTGGCTCGACGCAACGTCGCTCGCCTATGGTGCGTATGTCGACGGATCGCTGCCGGGACGCATCATCCTCTCCGACGACAAGCTGCGCGTACCGCTCTACCAGCGGTGGGCAAAGACGCGACGCGTTTTCGTTCTTGTGAACCCCCACGACGTCACCGCTCTGCCGGGCGCACGCGACTACGCGACGCTCGACCCATACCACGAACTCTTTGCCGTCACGCCGTAATCCGGGAAGAAAGAAAGATGAACGTCGCTCCGGCCGGCTTTGCGATCGGGCGCGATCTCCCGGCTGGATTTGCCGATTTCTATCTGCGGCTGCACCGCCGCTTCACGCCCGCGCAACAGGCACTCGTGAAGGCACGCAAGGATCGGCTCACGCGGGCGCACGCGGGCGACCTCCCGACCTATCTGCCGAAATCAGAGGCGACGCTCTCGCCGTGGCGCATCCAGCTGCCGGCGTGGTGCACGGACCAGCGCAATCAGATGACCGGACCGGCCGACGACGCGGAGCTGTGCGTGAAGATGCTCAACTCCGGCGCGCCGGGCGTGATGCTCGACCTCGAAGATTCCATGGCCAACACATGGGAGCACCTGATGCTCGGCCACCGCAACGTTCTCTCCGCGCTCTACGGCGAACTGACGTACGACGACGCGAAGCGCGGCCGCAAGATCGCGATCGAGCCGAGTACGACCGTTCTGTGGACGCGCGTGCGCGGTCTCCATCTCTCGCAGGCAGGCGTCATCGCCCACGTACCGACGAGCGCCTCGCTCTTCGACCTTGCGCTGCTCGTCTTCAATCTCGAATACGGCCGGCTGCGCCGTCCACTCTGTATCTATATTCCGAAATCGGAATCGGCACACGAGGGTCTCTGGTGGAAGGACGTCTTCGACGCACTGATCGAGGCCAAGGGCTGGAATCGCGAATCGATCAAGGCGATGGCGCTTGTCGAATCGCATCCGATTGCGTACGAGATGGAAGAGTTTCTCTTCAACTTGCGCGAGTATATCCTCGGGCTTAATCTGGGGCGCTGGGATTACATGGCGAGCCTCATTCACTATACTCTCGAGGATCCGCACTGGCTGCTCCCGGACCGCAACACGATTCCGTTCGACGTTGCCTTCTTTCAACGCGTGCGCACGCTGCTGCCCGAGCTCACGCACAAGCACGGCGCGCTCGCGATTGGCGGCATGACCGCGCTCTATCCCAGCCGCGAAGATCCGCAGCTCAACGAGCGCGCGCTCGCGGTTCTCGAACGCGACAAGGCCAACGAAGCGGCCTGTCTCATGGACGGCGCCTGGACGGGGCACCCCGACCAGAATGCAATCGCCGTGGCGCAGTTTCCCCCTCCCAACCAGCTTGGAAAACGCCCGTCGCTCGAAACGATCCATCCGGATCTGCGGACCGTACCGCAGGGCGTCGGCGCGACGACGGTCGAGGGAACGCGGGCGGCGGTGCGCACCGTCATTCGCTATCGTCACGGCGTGCTGGAAGGCCGCGGCGCAAGCCTGCTCGACGGCTACATGGAAGACCTCGCGACCGACCGAATCTACCGGTTGATGATCGCGCAACGTCTCCGCCATGCCGGACCGTGCACGCCGCCGTCGATCGACGCGATGTTTGACGAAGAGCTTGCGCGCATTCTCGCCGAGCTTCCCGCCGGCACGCCCTCGGAGAGTGTACGCCGCTATCGCAGGGCACGCGAAATTTCGGAAGCGATGATCCGCAGCGGCGCGTTCGACCCAACCTAGTGGCCGTCCGCGCTGCGGCAATTGCCGCACTCGTTACACTCGTCGTGCACTTGATCGCCAATCCGCACTACGGTTTCTTCCGCGACGAGCTCTACTTTATCATATGCGGTTTTCACCCGGCGTGGGGCTACGTCGATCAGCCGCCGATCGTTCCGCTTCTCGCGGCCGGCTCGCAGCTCTTCGGACATTCACTTTTTGCGCTGCGCGCGGTCGCCGCGATCTTCGCGGCTTTCGGCGCGTACGTCACCTGTCTGCTCGCGTTCGAGCTCGGCGGCGGCGTCTTTGCCGCGGCACTCGCGACGCTTGCGTATCTCGCGGCGGGCGTGCTCGAGAGCTTCGGCGCAAAGGTCGGACCGGACATGGTCGGCCTTGCGCTCTGGCCGCTCGCCGCGCTCTATGTCGTGCGCCTCGTCAAAGGCGCCGATCCGCGCTGGTGGCTCGCCGTCGGCGCCGTCGTCGGCATCGCACTCGAAAGTAAGTATAGCGCGCTGTTCTTTGTGCTTGCGCTGCTCGCCGGATTGGCGTTGACCGCCCAGCGGCGCGCGCTTGCATCGCCTTGGTTTCTTGCGGGTGCGCTTCTTGCCGTCGCCGTCGCGCTGCCGAACTTCATCTGGCAAGCAATCCACAGTTTTCCGATGTGGGAGCTGCTCCGCAACGGTGCGAGCGGGAAGAACGTCGTCGCGAGCCCCGGCCTCTTTCTTTTTCAGCAGCTCCTGCTGACGAATCTCTTCGCGGCGCCCATTTGGATCCTCGGTCTGATTTGGCTGTTTGCGAATTCGACGACGCGGTTTCTCGGATACGCGTACGTGCTGCTGATCGGGCTGATGATCGCACTGCACGCAAAGCACTACTATCCCGCCGACGTCTATCCGATTCTTATGGCGGCCGGGGGCGTCGCAATCGAGGGATGGACGAAGCGCGCTTTCGTGGCGCGCGGCTTGGTGGTCGCGGCGACCGTCGCTGCCTGGCTCTTCTTCGCTCCTTTTTCGCTGCCGGTGCTCTCCGAGCCGGCGATGCTCGACTACACCACATTTGTAGGCCGCGCACTGCACATCCCGCGAAGCGCGCTCGCGACCGAACGCCATCGCACCGCAGCGCTACCCGAAGATTGGGCCGACATGCACGGCTGGCCGGAGCTTGCCTCGACGGTCGCGACTATCTACTACGCTCTGCCCGCAGAACAACGCGATCGGGCGGCGATCGTCGCGAGCAACTACGGCGAAGCGGCCGCGATCGATTTCTTCGGCGTGAAGTACGGGTTGCCGCCGGCACTCTCGGGACATAACAACTACTGGCTCTGGGGCACGCACGGCTATAGTGGAGACGTCATCATCGACGTCAACGGCGATTGCGGCCGTCACGATTTTCCCGGACTCTATCGAAACGCGCGCATCGTCGCGCACTTCAATCCGCCCTGGGTCATCTCATACGAGCAGAACATCCCAATCTCGGTCTGCACCGGAATTACGGAGCCAATCGCCCAGCTCTGGCCGAAGTTACGGTTTTACATTTAACCAACTCTCGATCGCCGTAAAGAGCGCTGGGTCGAGGTAGGCCGGCGTAAAGTATTCGCCACCGCTCGAGGTTGCGCCGGGCGCAAGCTCGATGAAGAGATGGTCGTCGTTTGGAAGCATAACCAGCGTCACGCGACGGTTTGCCGCGCGCGCCGCGTTGACGAGCCGCGGCGTATCCCCGGCCAGCACCTGAATGTCTTTCCCGCCTTGAAGGATCAAAATCGGACAGGGGACCTTCGCGATTAACGCGGCGGGATCGATTCCGAACGAGCTACGCAGCCAGTCGTTGTACGACCCGGCCTTCTTGCCCGAGGCGATTGCGTCGAGCTCGGCGTGTTCCTTGCGCTCGATCGTTGCGCGGTTGGCAGCGGTCGCCGTGCGAAGCGTCTGTTGCATGATGATCTGGTCGAGCCCAAGCGCCGGGGGTGCGAGCAAGACGATGCCTGCTAAACGGCCGTCGGCGATCGCGATGCTCGGTGCTAGCTCGCCGCCTTCGGAGTGGCCGAACACGAAGATGCGCCTCGGATCGATCCCGGGCTGCGCCCGCAAGTAGGCGATGACGGCGCGCGCATCGGCGATCAAACGATTGCGGGTCGCAAATGCGCCGCCGCTCTTTCCGCACGAACGTTTGTCGTAGCGCAAAACCGCGTAGCCGTCGTTGGAAAGCCGGTTGGCGAGCTGGGCGAAGATCTTGTTCGGGCCGATCGTCTCGTCGCGATCGATGCAGCCGCTGCCGTGCACGAAAACGAACCGCGGCAACGGCCGCGCAGCCGCGCTGGGAATCGTGAGCGTGCCGGCAAGCGTGACGCCGTCGTCGGCCGTAACGGAAACGTCGCGCGATGTATAACGCGCCGGCGGCAAAGGAACGGGCGTTGGGACGATCGGCTGGGGAAGCGCCGTCGGATGCTGATCGTACGACCGGAGTATCATTGAGGCTTCCTGCGACGGCACGTCGGCTCGCCCGAGCACGTACGTCCGCGGGTCGTAATGGAGCACGACTGAGGTGCCTTCGATCGACGTCGTCACGACCCCGTCGCGGTTGCTCGCGACGATTACCGGAATCACCATGAAACCACCGCCGCAAACGCATGCCAGCGTGAGTTTCTTCGCGCCGGTACCGTGAAGCGTTGCCGGCATCACAGCGAAGCCCGCCACGCGGTTGTCCCCGACCACAAACGGCGCATCGGGGGGTGCCGAAAACTTTGTGGAAACGCCGTCCTGGATTACCGTCGCCGCGTTGCCCAAAACCGCGACGGCGGCGTGCTTGTGTCCAAAATCAACCGTATAGGCAAGGGTTGCGAAGGAGGCTTCGTCGATTTTGCGATTGGAAACGAGGGTCGCGCCGGCGACCGAAGCGCTCTCTCCAATGGCGATGACGCCGCCGGCGTGACGAATCACGATGGTACTCGTGCCGACGGAGTTCCCTCCGATGGTGACGTCGTAGCGGTACGTGCCTTCGGGCAAGATTTGCGTTCTCGGTTGGGTGGCCGTAATTGCGAAGAGCAGCGGCACCAGCGTCAACGTAACCCTCTTCATGATATTTTCCGCCACGCGCAAGTGACGAGATGGTCGTTGACCATACCGGTAGCCTGCATGAACGCGTAGCAGATCGTCGGACCGACGAAACGGAAACCTCGGCGCACAAGGTCGGCGCTCAATGCATGCGATTCCGGCGACGACGGCGGAACGTCGGCCGGACGCCGCGGATGGTTGCGGATTGGTTTTCCGCCGACGAATCGCCAGAGGTATGCGTCGAAACTTCCGAACTCGTTGGCAACGCGCAGCAACGCCCGCGCGTTGCCGACCGCCGATTCAATCTTGGCGCGGTTTCGAATGATGCCCGGGTCCCCCAAGATCTTCTCGATCCGCGCCGGTGTCATACGGGCAACCAGCGCAGGTTCGAACCCGCGAAAAACCTCACGATAGCGCGAGCGCTTGCGCAGGACGGTCTCCCAGCTCAGGCCTGCTTGCGCACCTTCGAGTACGAGCAGCTCGAAGAGGGCAGCGTCGTCGTGGAGCGGCACACCCCACTCCTCATCGTGGTACTCGATCATGGCCGGCGTTCTCGCCCAAGAACAGCGCTGCGGATCGTGCACCTCGTCGCCAATCCGCATTATGGCGAAGTTCGCTAAGCCGTTTGAACCGGCGGGTCGATCGCGCGAAGCAAATGCGGGTGCACGCGATCGGCGAGCCGGCGGCGGCGCAACGGCGAGACGATATCGTGCGAGAGTGGTAAGCCGGTAAGCACGGCAAGCTCGACGGCTTCGGGTCGCTGACGGCGCCAGCTTTTGTAGAGCTTGCGAATCGCATAGTTGTTGACGGCAACCTCGGTGGCATTCGCGACGATGGTCACGTGTTCGGCAACTGGATGGCTCGTGCGCGCTTCGTCGAGCAGCGAGCGCGCGATCCGATACGAGTGCGCGATCGCGTGCGTTGCATAGCGCGGGTAACCGTCGGTCGCAAGAAACTGACGTTCGCGTAGAATGGGATTCCACCAGTGAAAGCGATTCGGCGCGCGCAGCAGTCGCTCGGCGACCGGACCCATCAACCGGTTGGGAATCCAGGAAACGCCGAAAAACGGCGCGATCGGTACCGCGCGCTCGATCGGAAAATGCTGCGCGGTCCACGCGGTCAGCAACCCTCCCAGCGAAAAACCTGCGATCGTTACGCGTTCGCCAAGCTCCCGCGCGATGGCGACGTACTCGGCTACGGCGTCGTAGAGGTCTTCGGCACGCAATCGTTCGAGTGCGGTGGAGAGTGGATCGGCGTGACCGTGCCGCGGCAGACGCGGCACCAGCACGTTATGGCCGCGCTCGAAGAGATCGCGCGCCACGCGTTCGAACTGCGCCGGGCTCGCGCTCATACCGTGGAGCAGCACGACCGAACGCTCGCGCGGTGCCGGATGCACGTACGCGATGGTGCGCGACCGCAGCGCGATGCCGGGATGGTCGCGAGCGATAAGGCGCTCGAGACGGCCAAAGCAGGTAGACAAGGCAAATTCCTTAAGAGGCAGAGCGTGTATCTCCTTTCGGATCGTGCGCGCGAGCTGATCTCCGAAGAGGAGCGCTATGGCGCCCGCAACTACGCGCCGCTCGACCTGGTCGTCGAGCGAGCGGAAGGCGTTTGGCTCTGGGACGTCACCGGCAAACGGTACCTGGACTGCGTGAGCGCATACTCCGCTCTCAACGTCGGACACTGCCATCCGCGCGTTTACGCCGCGCTCGTCGAGCAGGCGCAGCGCGTGACGTTAACGTCCCGTGCATTGCGCAACGATCGCCTGCCGAGCTTCCTCGAAAAGCTGACGCGTGTCTGCGGATACGAGAAGGCCATCCCGATGAATACCGGCGTCGAGGCGGTCGAAACCGCAATCAAGCTGGCGCGGCGCTGGGGCTATACAACCAAACGAATTCCTGAAGACCGCGCCGAGATCGTCGTCTTCGAGCGAAACTTCCACGGGCGCACGCTTGCGGCCGTCAGTGCAAGCACGACGCCGGCATACCGCGCGGGCTTCGGTCCGTTCTTGCCGGGTTTCGTCGCCGTTCCATTCGGCGATGCCGATGCTGTGGAACGCTCGCTCAACGCGAACACGTGCGCGGTGCTCATCGAACCGATTCAAGGCGAAGGCGGCGTCAACGTCCCGCCGGACGGTTATTTACAGCGCGTCCGCTCCATCTGCCGCGAACGCGACGTCCTCTTCGTCGCCGACGAAGTACAAACCGGATTCGGCCGTACCGGCGACATGTTCGGCTGCGACCACGAAGGCGTACGTCCCGACGTGCTCATCGTCGGCAAAGCGCTGGGCGGCGGCTACTATCCCGTTTCCGCGACGCTCGCAAACGACGAACTCATGCGCCTCTTTGCACCCGGCGATCACGGCAGCACGTTCGGTGGAAATCCGCTCGCGTCGGCCGTCGCCGATGCGACGCTCGACGTCATCGTATCCGAAGATCTGCCGGCGCGCGCGCGCCGCGCGGGCGCTGCAATCGTGCACGGACTGCGAGCAATCGCCTCGCCGTCGATCGCTGAAATTCGCGGCCGCGGCCTGCTGATCGGCGTCGCGCTGAGGTTGCCGGCACATCGGCTCTCGCAAGCGCTGCTGGAACGCGGCATCGCGGCCAAGGATACGCGTAGCGACGTCTTGCGGATCGCTCCGCCGCTGGTGATCGACGATGACGCCGTTGCTTACTTCCTCGAGCGTTTCGCGGACGCCGTCGGGGCCATCGACGCCCGTACTTGACACTCCCCCAGCCGGGCGTGATATGGTTGGCGGGCCGAAGCAGCGGCTCGTTCCGCTCACCGGATGCCCGAGGGCGATCCGGTCTTCACTTCAGGAACTATCGGCTGGTTCCACGGTGGGGCTGCTCCGGCGGTGCCTTTTTTATTTGGAGATGAACAGATAGCAAAACAGCTGCGCGTCAACGATCAGATTCGCATTCGTGCGGTTCGGGTGATCGACGAAAACGGGCAACAACTCGGGATTCTGCAAACGGAAGATGCGCTGGCGCGTGCACGACTCGCCGGACTCGATTTGATAGAAATTTCGCCAAATGCTCAGCCGCCGGTCTGCAAGATCGCCGACTACGGGCGGCTCAAATACGAACAGTCGAAGAAAGACAAGGATGCTCGTAAAAAGCAGCGGCATTTCGAACTGAAAGAAGTGAAGCTGCGGCCGAAGATCGAGACCCACGACTATGAGACCAAGGCGCGAATGGCCGAGCGGTTACTGCTCGACGGAAGCAAGATCAAGGTAACGATTATGTTCCGAGGGCGCGAGATCACGTATACGTCGTTTGGGCGCAGGCTGCTCGATCGGATGGCAGAGGATATGGCGCCGCTGGCGATTGTCGAACGCGAGGCGCGGCTCGAAGGAAAAAATATGTTCATGATTCTGGCGCCCCGCGCGACGCCGACCGGACCGCCGAAGTTTTCTGTTCATACGAAGGAGCGAACCAGTGCCAAAGATTCGAACCCACCGGGGGACCGCGAAACGCGTGAAGGTGACCGCAACCGGGAAGGTGCTACACCGTCATCAGTTTGACGGCTGCGGCCATATCTTGAGTAAGAAGACGCGCAAGCGCAAGCGCAAGTTCCGCAAAGATCAACCCACGTTCAAGGGCGACCTCAAGCGGCTCGCACCGACGATCCCATATTTGGTGTAGGGGAGGACTCGTAAGAAATGGCACGCGTCAAACGCGGCGTCGGGGGCCTCAAGCACCGGCGCAAGGTCATGAAACTCGTGAAGGGCTTTCGCGCCGCACGACGCCGCAACTATCGGGTCGCAAACGAAGCCCTCCTCAAATCCATGGCGTATGCGTTCCGCGACCGGCGCGTCCGCAAGCGCGACTTCCGTTCGCTCTGGATCAGCCGGATCAACGCCGCCGTCCGCCGGGAAGGTCTCTCCTACTCGGTCTTTATGCACGGCTTGAAGAAATCGGGGGTGACGCTCAACCGCAAGGCGCTAGCCGATCTGGCGATCTCCGACCAGAAAGCATTCGGCGCACTCCTCAATTTGGCAAAGCAAGCCGCCCAAAAATAGCTTTTTGGGCATAATGTCCTAGCCTCAAGCCGCCGCGAAGGTATATAATCTTCGGGTCATGAGTCGTTCGGCCGCCGTCTTTGCGACGGCTCTAGCCGTCGGTATTTTCGCGCAGGGCCCGTCTTTGACGGCGCTTGGCCAAAGCACGCCCGTCTGGTCGCAGGCGATTTCCGACAGCATCGATCGCTTGGGGATCGACGAGATCCACGCTGGCCGGACTCCCGGCCTCGCGATCGGGGTCGTCGAGGATGGGCGGCTCGTCTATGCGAGGGGATTTGGATTTGCGACGCTCTCGCCTCACGTTCCGATGACCCCCGACACCGAGTTTTACCCCGGGGGCGTCACGAGACAGTTTACGGCCGCGGCGGTCCTGCTGCTGGCCCAGGATGGAAAGCTCAAGCTCGACGATCCCGTTTCGAAATACGTTCCCGAGTTTCGACTGGGCACTGGAATCACGATCGCCCAGCTGCTGACCCAAACCTCCGGATTACCGGACTACACGGCGGCGCCGGGCGTTTCGACCGACTTCACGCGGTCGCTCAAGCTCCCCGTCCTTCTGGCGGCGCTCGATAAGATGAAGCCTGCCGCGCCTCCTGGGACCGCCTATGCAAATAATCCCGTTAACTATCTGCTCGCGGGGCTGATCGTCGAGCGCGCGAGCGGCGTTACGCTCTCCGATTACGTCGAGCAGCATATCTTCATACCGCTCGTGATGAATCACTCGTTTCTCGCCGGCGACAGCGGCATCTCGCCAACGCGCGCGACCGGATACACGCGCGCCGCTCAAGGCGTCGTTACGGCGCCAATGTGGGATTCTTTGTGGCTCGCCGGCGATGCCGGTCTCGTTTCGACGCTCGACGACCTCGCGAAATGGGATATCGAGATGCCGGTACTGCTGCGGGTCGACGCCGTTCGGACGATGTTCACGCCGGGCTCGAGCGCCGGTCCGACGCACTATGGGATGGGGTGGGTGATCGACCGCCGCGGCGGTAAGGAGTTCGTCTGGTCGAACGGCGAGATTTCGGGTTATCGCGCGTTTAACGCCCTGCTTCCAAACGAACACGTGGCAGTCATCGTCTTTTCGAACGCCGATTCGTTCCACGGCGCGGTTACGACCCCGGAATCGATCGGAAACCGCATACTCAACCTGCTGCTGCCGCCCGCGACGGCAGCCCTCGACAATGCCGTCATCACGCGAGCGAAGGAATGGCTCTTGCGGCTGGCATCGGGTCGTATCGACCGTGCCGAGCTCACGCCGACGTTCAGCGCCTACCTCAGCGACGATCTCATCGCGCGCGAGAATTTTTCCGCTCTGGGACGTTTGGAAGAGATCGTGCCGGTTTCCAGCACGACCGAATCAAACGGCGATACGCTCTACGAGTTTTTGGTCCACTATCCGCGCGCGCAGTACGAGTACCATTTCGAGGTCGCGCCCGACGGCAAAATAGACGGGATTACGCTGGTATCTTAATCGTCGCCGTCGGCGAGACGGCGGCCGGTGGCTTCGACGACTTTGCCCAACATCGTCACGGCCTCGGCGCGCGTGGCATTGCTGAACATGTAACGAAGATGTTCGTCGGCGTCTTCAACAATCAAAACGGCGCGACGCCCCAAACGAACCGAATTGATGAGCGAACTTAAATACGTTTCATCTTCGGGTGCGAGGACCGATTGGTCTGGGCCCTCGCGAGTGGGCTCCAGCAATCGTTTCAATACGGCGTCAATGTTGCTTGGTATTTCCACCACTAAACCTCCAAGACCGATGTCCGCCACGTCGGTAGCAACAGCGACGCCGCGAGCATTACCTACAGTAACTATCGACCAAAGTCACTTCCAATTCTATCTCCTGCGCCCTGCAGCCAGAATAAAGCCAGCATGGTCTTCGCGTCGGCTGTTCCCTCAGCGACCAACCGTCTTGCCGCCTGATACGTAAATCGACCGACTTCAATACGTTCGTCATCGTCGCAGGCGGCTTCGCCCGCTGTGAGTTCGTCGGCATAAAAAAAATGCATGACCTCCGAACAAAATCCGGGGGTCATCCAGACCGAACCAATCGGCCGAATTCTGCCGGCCCGATAACCGGTTTCCTCGCGAAGCTCGCGTAGAGCGCCTTCGAGCGGAGATTCGCCAGGCTCGGCGGTTCCAGCTGGAATTTCCCAAAGTGAAGAGCGAACCGGATGGCGATACTGGCGCACGAGCACCAGCTCGTTTGGTTCGGGCGTCGCGACGATCGCGAGGGAGGCGCCGTGCTCGACCACGTCCACGCGGTGCTCGGTCCCGTCGGAATACCGAAGCTCGTCGGCACGCACGCTGAAAACCCGCCCCTCGTAGAGGCGACGCGAGCGCAGGACGTGCGGCGCTGTTTCCATCCGCCGGGGGCTTGGCGGAACGATCGCGCCGGGCCTCGTAGCATCCGGAGGTGCAGCGCTCATCCTCCTCCGTCTTCACCGAAATTGGCTGGCTGGCGTTTTTCTTGGTCGTATTCGTCACTGCCGTCTATCTGCTCGTGCGATCGCTCGTGCCGCATCACTTTAACGATAAGATCGCGATCCTGCTCGCGGCGATCTTCGCGGCGCTTATCATGATCGGCACGCGAGCGGGGGTGAGCCGACTATGGCGACGCGAGTAGGGAATCACGCGCAACGCCTGACGGCGGTTCGCGCGTTGCGATCGGCTAAGGGTCGCCGCGATCAGCAGCGCTTCGCCTTCGAGGGCGCAACCCTCGTCGCGGAGGCCGCTGCTGCGGCTTTTCCGATCGAGGAACTCTACGCAACTCAGAGCGCGTACGATTCCACGTCGCTTCTACGCGAGCTTGACGAGGCTGGGATCCCGACGTTCGTCGTCGAGGAGAGTGCGGCGGCGAGCATCTCCGATCTGACGACGCCAAGCGGCATGGTCGCGGTCGCGCCGATGCGATTGTGCGGGGTCGAGGAGCTCTTCCGCCGGGGGAGCCCGATTCTCGTGCTCGCCGACGTCAACGATCCCGCCAACGCGGGAACCCTGCTGCGCTCGGCCGATGCCTTCGGCTGCGCGGGCGTGGTCTTCGGGCGGCTTGGCGTCGATCCATACCACCCCAAGGTCATCCGAGGCTCGATGGGCGCGGTTTTCCGGCTCGCGCTGACCGTCGCGGACCCGCCGACCGCCGGACCGGCGGCGGCTTGCGCCGGCACCCGGATCTTGGGTCTCGCCGCTGACGGCGCACCCCTCTCGGACGAAGGCTGGCTGCCCCCTCTCGCGCTCGTCGTAGGCCACGAACGGCGCGGCTTAGGCCGCTGGGAGAGCCTCTGCGAACGGGTCCTGGCTATCCCGATGGCGGGGCCCGCGGAGAGCCTCAGCGCGGCCGTCGCGGGCTCGATCGCCCTCTATGAGGCGACTCGGGGGGCCTCCCGAGGAGGAAACTTGGGGGGCGCCCAGCCGTAGGCGGAGCGTCTTTGCAAGCATAGGGATCGCCCAAGCGGCTGGCGCCGCCCGGGTCTTGTCAAGAGAGTACTCCAGGCCTAAAAAGTCAAGACTACCGATCAAAAAAGTCGCGTGGTATACTCAGGCGACGGTGGGCCGCCCCGGAGCCGACGGCTCAGAAGGAGACTGCAAGCGCATGGCAACGTCTAATCTCTTCTGGAGGCTTTTCGCCCAAACGGGCTCGATCGACGCCTACCTCGCGTATAGAAGGCTACACGCGGCAACTCTCAGCTAAAGGCGCCGCCGCGAGGCGAAGTCGCAACGGTTTTGGAGGCGCCCGGTAACGTAGAACGAACCGGGCGTTTTGCTTTGGAAGAGCGATGACGGAACTGGGAGCAAGCCTCCGCAAACTGCAGCAGCGCTTTGCAGATGACGCGAGTAAGGCCGCAGACGAGCCGGGGCTCGAGCACGTACGTATCACCTATTTGGGCCGAAACGGCGAGGTGACGAAGATCCGGCGCACGATCGGAACGCTGCCGCCAGAAGAGCGGCCCGACGCCGGCAAGTTCATCAACGATGCCGTTGCCGCGATGGAAGCGCGTTTGGAAGAACTGCGCGCGCGACTCGAAGCGCGTGCCTTCGAGTCGGAGCTGGCCGCATCGATCGACGTGACGTTTCCGGCGATTCCCGCGAGCGTCGGCTCGATCCATCCCGTGCGGCGCATTATCGCGGAGAGCTGCGCCTATTTCGCACGCCACGGTTTTGCCGTCGTCGTCGGTCCCGAAGCCGAACCGGATTATTATAATTTTGACGCGCTCAACATTCCAAGCGACCATCCGGCGCGCGAGAGTTTCGACTCGTTCTGGCTCACCGATACGGTATTGCTTCGGCCGCATACGTCGCCAATTCAAATCCGCACTATGGAGCAGCATCGGCCGCCGATCGCGATCGTCGCGCCGGGGAAATGCTTCCGTCGCGATGCCGTCGATGCGCGCCACCTCTTCCAGTTTCATCAAGTTGAAGGATTGCTCGTCGCTGCGGGCGTTCACTTCGGCCACTTAAAGGGGATGCTCGCCGGACTCTGTCGCGAACTCTTCGGGGCGGCCGCAAACGTGCGCTTTCGCCCGTCGTATTTTCCGTTCACGGAACCCAGCGCCGAAGTCGATACGACCTGCCCGAAGTGCCATGGGGAAACGGGCGCCTGTACTATGTGCGGCGGTTCGGGATGGATCGAGCTCGGCGGCGCGGGAATGGTGCATCCCAAGGTACTGCGCGAGGTCGGCTACGATCCGGATCGCTATTCCGGCTGGGCTTTCGGTTTCGGCGTCGAACGCCTTGGCCTCCCCCGGTATGAAGTCGACGACATCCGCCGATTCATCAACAGCGACTTGGATTTCCTCACACAGTTAGCTTGAGCGGAGAACCGTGCGCGTCCCGATAAGCTGGCTTCGCGAGTTCGTCGCGCTGCCCACCGATACGCAAGCGATCGTCGACCGATTGGCGATGCTGGGCTTTCCCGTTGCCGCGATCGAGAGGCGTCCGGCCATAGCCGGCGTGGTCACGGGTCGAATTGCGACCGTCCAGAAGCACCCCAACGCCGACCGGCTGCTGGTCGCACAGGTCGACGTTGCGCGAGCAACTCCGCTCACGATCGCTACCGCGGCCGGCAACGTCGCCGCCGGACAGACGATCGCGGTCGCGACCGTCGGCGCGAAGCTCCCCACGCTGACGATCGAAGCGCGCACGATGCGCGGCGTAGCCTCGCAAGGGATGATGATTTCTGCGGACGAGCTCGCATTGCCCTCGGAGTGGTTTGAAGACGGAATCATGCAGCTCGATGGAACGATCGAGCCGGGCATCGACGTCGTCGAGCTCTTCGGCCTCGCAACCGACGTGCTGGACGTCGAGATCACCGCGAACCGCCCCGACTCGATGTCGGTCCTCGGCTTGGCGCGCGAGCTCGCGGCCTCCTACGGGACCGCATTGATGTCGCCGTCGCTTGTGAATCCCGGCACGGCGCGAGAACCGCGAGAGGCCGAACCGAAGGTGTCAATCGATTCGCCCGATTGTTCGCGCTTCGTGGCGCAACGATTCGACGGCGTGCGCGTAGGATTGGCTCCGGCTTGGATGCGGATCCGCCTCGCGCTTGCGGGACAGCGCCCGATCAATAATCTCGTCGACGTATCGAACTACGTGATGCTCGAGACAGGGCAACCACTGCATTTCTATGACGCGGAGAGAATCGCCGCAATGAAATTGTTCGTCCGCGAGGCTCGCGAAGGTGAAAAGATCGTCACGCTGGACGGGGTCGTGCGCTCCCTGACGCCGCAGGCGCTCGTGATTGCCGACGACGAACGCGCGCTCGGCCTTGCCGGACTGATGGGCGGCGCGACGAGCGAAGTCACGCCCACAACCACTGCGATCGTACTGGAAGCCGCAAACTTTAACGGCTCGCGGATTCGGCGTATGAGCGCCACGCTCGGTTTGCGCAGCGAAGCCTCGGCGCGGCACGAGAAATCGCTCGCGCCGGTGCTGACCGATATCGGCGCCGCCCGCGCGGCGCAGCTCTTGTGCGATCTCGGTGCGACCGGCTATGCGCCGCGGGCGTTCGGCGCTGGACTCGCCGCTGCTCCACCGATTGAGCTGCGCGTCTCCGACGTCGAGCGATTGCTGGGGCTCGCGCTGCCGGCGGAACGCATCGCGGCACACCTAACCGCCCTCGGCTGCGATGTGATGCTGGGAGACGATACCGCGCTCTCGGTCACGCCGCCGGCATGGCGGCGCGACCTCACGATTGTAGCCGACCTCGTCGAGGAGGTCGCACGTATCGAAGGGTACGACCGTATCCCCGGCGTCGTCCCGTCGGTGCCCCCGCACGCGATCTCGAGTGCCGACTTCGAGGTAGAGAATCGCATCGCGCGCGCGCTCGCGGGGCTGGGTTACCGAGAAGTCATCACGCACTCATTGCGCTCCGCCGGAGGCGATGCGGCGGTCGAGGTTCGCAATCCGCTCTCCGAAGAGCAGCGGTTCTTGCGCGAGTCGCTCGCGCCCGGATTAATCGAGTACATGGCCGCTCTGAGTGCTCCCGCGCGCGTCTTCGAGATCGGTGAGGTTTTTCACAAAGAACACGGACAAGTCGTCGAGCAGAGCGCGCTGGTTTTCGGCTTCTCGGCGGAGACGCCCGACGATCCGCCCTGGCGCGATTCGTCCTTTCTGCGGCTCAAAGGCGATTGCGAGGCACTCTTGCGCGACCTTACCGGATGCGAAGCCAACACTTCGGCCGGCACGCGTCCGGGTTTCCATCCCGGCAAGACCGCGCTCGTCGCGATCGGTGGAGTCGACATTGGCGTCTTTGGCTGCGTCGACCCGCGCTTGGCAAAGCGGCACGAGATCAAAGGAAACGCATATCTTTGTTCGCTCGACGTTCGCGCGCTGCCGCCCTACGAAACGCCGCACTACCGGCCGCCGTCGCGATTTCCGTCGACCTATCGCGATATCGCGCTCGTCCTCGATGCCGGTGTGGCCGCGCGCGATATCGAGGATGCGGTCGCCGTGGCGCTCGGTTCGATCTGCACCGGCGTAGCGGTCTTCGACGAATATCGCGGGCCCCAGGTGCCGGAGGGAGAGAAGAGCCTTGCCATCCGCGTGACAATGCAGCGCTTCGACGCGACGATTACCGATGAAGAAGCCGATGTGGCCATTGCGCGCGCACTCGACGCCGTGCGCGAACGCTTTGGAGCGAGGATTCGTACGTGATCGGCGGCATCGCCTGGCCGGACGTCGTCATCGTCGTCATGCTGGCCATTGCGACGTTGAAAGGATACTCGCGCGGTTTCGTTTCCGAACTGGGGGGCGCCGTGGCGGTAACCGCGGCCCTGGTGACACCGTGGTTTTACAACGGCGCTTTCGATCCACAGATCGAGCGAGTTCTGAAGCTAGGCCCTGGATCGGCGCACGTCATCGGGATGTTCGGGACGGGGCTTATCACCTACGTCGCGATCTTGATCGTGGCGCGCGTGCTCGGCAGGATCGCCAAACTCCCCTTGCTCGGTATCGGCAACGCGCTCGGTGGCGCGGCCGTGGGCTTTGTCAAAGGCGCAATTCTCTTATGGTTGGTGCTGTTCATCGCGCTCTTCTTTCCGCTTTCACCCGATATCCGCGAAGGTCTCCATCAGTCGCGGCTCGCTCCGTACCTCGTCACCTATGACGCGCAGATCGACGATGCGATTCTTTCGACGATTCCCTGGTTCGGGCGCCCGTTCGTGATGCCGTATTTTAAGCGACACCACTTATAACGCGAAGCTCGAGCGCGATCGCGTCGATCGCGCCGAGCAGATCGACGTCGCTCACGTCGCCCATCGTCCCGAAGCGGACGATCTTCCCGGCAAGTTCGCCTTGGCCGCCCGCGAGCACGATGCCGTGGTTCTCGCGCAGCGCTTTCAGGAGATTCTTGGGTTCGACGCCCGCAGGCGGATAAGCGGCGACGACCGTCGTGGAGTGCGCATCCGGCTGCGAAACGAGCGTGAATCCCATTGCTTGCAAACCGGTGCGGATCGCGGCGGCAAAGCGCGCATGACGCGCGCACGCCGGCCCCATCCCCTCGGCATGATAACGCTGCAGCGCAACCTCGAGCGCGTAGAGGATCGAGATCGGCGGGGTCCAGGGCGTCTCCCCGTCGCGCGCGGCGTCACGCGCGCGCTGGAGATCGAAATAGAAACGCGGAATACGCGCGACCGCAACGCGCTTCCACGCCCGTTCGCTCAGCGCAACCATCGAAGCGCCCGGCGGCGCGGCCAAGGCCTTCTGCGAAGCCGTGACGACCGCGTCGTAACCCCACTCGTCCATGCGAAACTCGGCGGCTCCGAGCCCGCTCACCGAATCGACCAGCGTGATGGCGCCGTGTGCGCGCAGAATCGGCGCTAGCGCTGCCATGTCGCATGCGACACCGGTCGACGTTTCGTTATGCGTCAGCAGGATGCCGGAGATCTGCCGGTTCGGATCGGCGTCGAGTCGCGCTCGCACTGCGTTGGGATCGAGGGTCGCGCCGAGGGCGGTTTCGAGCGGATCTACGATGCAGCCGTAGGCGCGTGCGATCGCTGCAAAGCGTTTGCCGAACGCACCGACGGCACACGAGAGCAATCGCTCCCCGGGTGAGAACAGATTCGATACGACGGCTTCGAGCGCGCCGGTTCCCGAGCTTCCGAGCAACACCACGTCGCCGCGCGTACCGAAGACCGGACGCAACGCATCGGTGATGCGTTGCAGAAGCTGTGCGAACTCTTCGCCGCGGTGGTTGATGAGGGGCCGCGCTGCGGCTTCGAGCACCGGTTGCGCCACGGTCACCGGTCCGGGAAGGAATAGTAGTTGCCTCGGCATCGAATACGGTTTCGATGGACGTTGCGAGCATCCGCCTAACCGAGCTCTCGAGTTGCGCCGGTTGCGCCGCAAAACTCGGCGCCGCCGAGCTGCGCAGCGTTATGGAGCGGGTTTCTCCCGCGACGGACGATCGGGTGCTGGTTGGTTACGGAAGCAGCGACGACGCGGGCGTCTACCTGCTGCGCGAGGATCTCGCGCTCGTCTCGACCGTAGATTTCTTTACGCCGATCGTCGACGATCCATTCGATTTCGGGCGCATCGCCGCGACCAATGCCCTCTCCGACGTCTACGCGATGGGAGGCCGACCGCTCACTGCGCTCAACATCGTCGCATTTCCGGAAGATCTCGACCTCGAGATATTGACGCGCATCTTAGAAGGCGGTGCGAGCGTCGCGCGCAGCGCGGGCGTCGCCATCCTCGGCGGTCACACGATTAAGGACCCCGAGCCGAAGTACGGCATGGCCGTCACCGGGGTCGTGAATCCGAAGCGCATCGTGACGAATGCGCGTGCACGGGCCGGCGACGTGCTGGTGCTCACCAAACCGCTCGGAACCGGCATTCTCACGACGGCGCTCAAGCGCGGCGCGATTCTGCCCGAAGAGCTCGAGGAAGCCGTACGTGCGATGACGACGCTCAACGACGGCGCGGCAGAGGCGATGCTTGCGGCCGGAGCACAGGCCGCGACGGACGTCACCGGGTTCGGGTTACTCGGCCACGGCGAAGGCATGGCGCGTGCTTCCGGCGTCCGGTTCGTCATCGATGCACGAGCCGTGCCGTTTATGGCGCGCGTGATCGAACTGATCGACGCCGGATTCGTCCCGGGGGGAACCCGGCACAATGCCGAGACGCACGCCGCGTTCACCGATTTTGCCGGGTGCGTGCCGGAGGCGGTGCGCATCGGTCTCTCCGACGCTCAGACCTCCGGTGGGTTACTGATCGGCATTGCAGCCGACGGCGTCGATGCGCTGACACGCGGCCTGCGCGCGTGCGGCACACTCGCCGCGATAGTCGGCGAAGTTCGCGACGGCGCCGGCATCGAGGTCCGCTGAGAGTTAGCGCTTCATCGGCGACTTACGGATGGATCGCCGTTTGACGACGCCGTTGCGGCGCATGGGAACGACGTTACTGACCTTCGCGTGATCGGCCCCGAGCGGAACGGGCGAGATCAATCGCTTGCCGAGCGCGTGGTGCAGAACTTCGGAGAGCTCGTCGACCGGCACGAAGATCATCGTCTCGCGCACTTCTTTTGGAATGTCGTCGAGATCCGGCTCGTTGCGGCGCGGTAGCAAGATCTTGCTAATCCCCGATCGCTTTGCGCCCAGCACTTTTTCCTTGAGGCCGCCGATCGGCAAGACCTGGCCGGTGAGCGTGATCTCGCCGGTCATCGCCAGATTGGGATCGACTTTGATTCCGGTCAGCATCGAGGCGATCGACGTTGCCAGCGCGATGCCCGCCGACGGACCGTCTTTGGGCGTCGCTCCGGCCGGAATGTGAATGTGAATGTCGTGCTTTGCGAAGTAGTCGTCGGGCAAGCCGAGCTCGCTCGATCGCGATCGTAAGAACGTCACGGCAGCCTGCGCGCTCTCTTTCATCACGTCGCCGAGCTGACCGGTGAGCACGAGTTTGCCCGTTCCCGGCATCGCCTGCGTTTCGATGAAGAGGATGTCGCCGCCGACCGGCGTGTACGCCATTCCGGTTGCGACGCCTACCGATGCGACGCGTTTGCGCACCTCGTTGAAAAAGCGCGGCCTGCTCAGGTATTCGGCGAGGTTCTCGGGCTTGACCCGCGCCTTGTAGCGCGGGCTCTCCGCGATCTTCCGCGCGACCTTACGGAAGACCGTTCCGATCTCGCGTTCCAAGTTACGCACGCCTGCTTCGCGGGTGTAGTCGTTGATGATCGCGCGAATCGAGGCATCGCTGATTTGGACTTGCGTTTCGCGCAGTCCGTTCGTCAGGCGTTGTTTCTTCACGAGGTAACGCTTGGCGATTTGGAGTTTCTCGAGCTCGGTATAGCCCGATAGCGTGATGATCTCCATGCGATCGCGCAACGGCGGCGAAATCGAGTCCAGCGTATTCGCGGTGCAGATGAAAAGCACTGCCGAAAGGTCGAACGGCAGATCGAGATAGTGATCGCGGAAGTTATTGTTCTGCTCGGGATCGAGCACTTCGAGCAGCGCCGATTGCGGATCGCCGCGAAAGTCGGCGCCGACCTTGTCGATCTCGTCGATCATCATCACGGGATTACGCGTGCCCGCGTCGCGGATGGCTCGGACGATCGTACCGGGCATCGCGCCGATATACGTGCGGCGATGTCCGCGAATCTCAGCCTCGTCGTGAACGCCCCCGACGGAGAGTCGCACGAATTTGCGCCCCATCGCCCGAGCGATCGACTGGCCCAGCGACGTCTTGCCGACCCCGGGCGGCCCCACGAAGCAGAGGATTGGGCCCGATAATTTCTTCTTAAGCTTTCCAACGGCCAAGTACTCGACGATCCGATCCTTGATCTTTTCGAGATCGTAATGATCCTCGTCGAGAATCACGCGCGCCGCCTTGATGTCGATGTGATCGGTGGTCTCGGAGTTCCACGGCAGGGTTACCAGCCAATCGAGATAGGTGCGAATGACGCTGTACTCCGGACTGGCTTGTGGAACCTTAGAGAGCCGATCGAGCTCGCGATCGGCAGCCTTCTTGACGTCTTGCGGCATGCCCGCGGCGTCAATTTTCGTGCGCAGCTCGTTGGTCTCGGCTTGCTGCGGATCCACCTCGCCGAGCTCTTCTTGGATGGCGCGCAGCTGCTGACGGAGATAGAATTCGCGCTGATTCTTCTCCATCTCGCGCTGAATATCGCTCTGAATCTTGTGACCGAGCTCGACGACCTCGAGCTCCTTGGTCAGCAGCATGGTCAGCTTGCGCATCCGCTTTGCGGTATCGCGTTCCTCGAGCAAGGCCTGACGGTCCGTGGTTTCGAGACGCATCGTCGAGGCAACGAAATACGTCAGTACGACGGGGTCGGTAATGTTGGCGACCTCCATCTCCATCTCGCGCGGCGCCTGCGGCAAATAGGAAAGCAACTTCTGGAAGAGTCCGGCGAGATTGCGCTGCATTGCGACGAGCTCTTCGTTCTCGACGGTCGAATCGGGAAGCTCGGTGTAAGCGGCGACCATGTACGGTGCCACTTGCGTGAACTGCTCGATCTTGAAGACTTGTTGCCCGGCGACGATGCAGCGGAGCGTTCCGTCGGGAACCTTGAGCATTTTCTGGATAATACCGATCGTTCCGACGCGTTGCACGTCGTCCGGACCGGGATCTTCGATCTCGCGATCGCGTAGAACCACAAGCCCGATCGGCTTCCCTTCGCGCAGCGCCTCCTCGACCAGCTGGATTCCGGGCTTCTTGACGACGGCGAGCGGGATGACGGTGTGCGGAAAGAGCACGGCCTCCTGGAGCGGCAGAATGCCGATCTGGTTTGCGGGAACGACGGTGGTGCCGGGTTTCTGGGCCATCCCTAGGTCTGCGTCCTCTTTACCATAACGTGGAGTTCGGTTCGCGCGGTCGGCATGTAGGCCGTGGCGGCGATGGGCGCGACCACGATCAGCAATCCGTCCTCATAACTCGCCGCAACGGCCTCGTACTGGACGGCTACCGGTAGCCGTATGCGCTTGAAGAACTCGCCGCGGGCGATCTCTTTTTGGACGAACGAGCCGCAGCGTAACCTCGCCGCTTCGATTCGGCGCCCCGCCGCGATCAGGTAGCGCTCGTCGAAGCCGACGCGCAGCGTGTCGGGATCGGCGCCGGCGACCTCGATGACGACGACGACCCGCCGCCCTTCCTCATCTATGAACACGTCGGCGTTCGGCTGGAACGTCCCCACTCGGGCTTGCACGACGAACTCCATCACTCCGTAAGACCCCCTACCTTAGCACTCGGATGCGGCGGCTGCTAACCGAATTAGAGGCTCGGGTCGGGAAGCGGGCGCCCGGCCGGCCAGACGACGCATGCGGCAAACTCGATGCGTAACGCCGCATAGGCAGCCGGCGGTATCTGCACCCTGAAAAGCTGTGGATGCTTGGTTGGAACGCCGTAGACGTCCCGCGGCGGAAACCCGTTCACGCTGTAGCCCGGCACGTGCGTCGCGGCAAGCACCTGATTGATCGCGGTGGCGTCGGCGGCGGACTGGTAATCGGCAGTTCGCTGGCCGAGCCAGGTCGAGCCATCCGCCGTTGTGTAGAGAAAGCCGATGATCTCGCCCGGCATCATCGTCGCGGTCGAAAGCACGAGATCGATACGCACCACCTGCATCGCGCGCGAAGTGGGCGGTTGCAGCACCTTGGGCACCGCGCGTAACGAATCGAGGCAGGAGCCATTCTCGAGCGGCTGCTGCATTGCCGGCTGCGGATACTGCGGCGGCGGTCCTTGCGGCGGCGGCATCTGCGCCACGGTGTTCGTGAGAGCGGTGAGGAAGAACGTTGCTAATGCAAGCATGGCCGCAATCTTCGCCTAAACTGCTGCGCCGCCTCGGTACCCGCGACGCAGCCCTCATCGTGATGGGCGGCATCATCGGCTCGGGCATCTTCATGAACCCCTCGGTGGTAGCTCGGCACGTTCACAGCGTGCCGCTGGTCATGCTCGTCTGGATCGCCGGCGGCGCAATTGCATTACTCGGCGCGGGCATTTTTGCGGAGCTGGCAGCGCGTCGTCCGCAGGACGCCGGACTCTATGCCTACGTGCGCGACGCCTTTCACCCCGCGCTGGCTTTCATTTTTGGATGGACCCTCTTGCTCGTTTCGCAAAGCGGCGGAATGGCGGCAGCTGCGGTAACGTTCGCCGCGTATTTCGAGCCGCTCACGGGTTGGCGGGAGCCGCCGGCGATCGTCGGCATCCTCGCGATTGCGTTTTTCACCGCGATCAACGCGGTGGGCGTACGGACCGGCGCGACGACGCAGAATGCGTTCATGGTTCTCAAGATACTCGCGATCGTGGCCTTCGCCGCCTTTGGCCTCTTTTCGGGACATCCCGCCGGGGCCGGGCTTGCGCTTGCGCCGCCGGGCGGCGCGATCGGGGCGGTGGGCCTTGCGATGGTGCCGGTACTCTTTGCCTACAGCGGCTGGCAAACATCGAGTTTCATGACGGCCGAGTTGAAAGATCCTGCGAAAATGCTGCCACGGGGATTGATCGCCGGCGTTCTTGCGGTCGTCATACTCTACGTCGCGGTCAATGCGGCATGCCTGCGCGTCCTCGGCATCGCGGGCTTGGCTGCCACGAACACTCCGGCTTCGCAGATCGCGCAGATCGCGTTCGGACAAGTTGGGCTTCGCGTCATGGCGACGGTGATCGCGCTTTCGACGCTCGGGTTTTTGAGCAACCAGATTCTCACGTCGCCGCGCGTCTACTTTCAAATGGCGGCTGACGGAACGTTTTTCAAGCAGCTGGCGTGGGTGAACCCGCGAACGCACGCTCCGGTGATCGCAATCGTGCTACAAGGTCTGATCGCAATCGTCATCGCGCTATCCGGACGTTACGATCAGATTCTCAACTACGTTACCTGCAACGACTACATCTTCTTCGGATTGGCCGCAATCGCGCTCATCGTCTTCCGCAACCGCGACGCGCGCGATCCGCAGGCCGTGCGGCCGTTCTTTCGCATGCCCGGACACCCCGTTACGACACTCGTCTTCCTCGCGGCCGCGTGGTATATCGTCGGCGACACGATCTTGAACTCACCGCACGATGCGCTCGTGGGGGTTGGGATTCTGCTCTCCGGTCTGCCGGTCTACTGGCTCTTCACGTGGCGGCGACGTGTTACCGCAACGCCGTAGCGTGCGCCCGGTACGCCTCGCGCTCGTCGCCGTGCTGGCTCTCCTGGAAGTCGCCGCTGCCGCCTTGATGCTCTCGAATAGCCTCCCGATCGGAACCTACGGCTTCCTGGTCGGCGCAGATGGGGTAACCATTGCGGCCGTCGAGCCCGAATCGCCGGCGGCACGGGCCGGGGTCGTCCCCGGCGACCGGCTGATATACGCGACGCTGCCGTTGCGCGGCCGGCGCGCTGCCGCCTTTCAAGAAGAAGTTCCCGGCAACGCGCCGATCTCGTTCCAAGTCGTACGCGACGGACGGCCCCGCTCGGTCGCGCTGCGCGCCCAATCGGCGCCTACGGCGGGACGGATCGAAAGCTTGACGTATGCTTGCGCCGGCTTGGCAATGGGACTCGTCGGTCTGTTGCTGGTCCTGCTTCGCCCCAGCGCAATGACCTGGGCGTTCGCCTTCGTCGCCCCGGCGATGCTGATACCCTGGGGTGCGCTCTTTTGGTCGCAGCAAACGACCAGCGTTGCAGGTAGCGCCGTAGACATTGTCATTGCGCTGCTCTACGCGGCGCAGACCGCCGCACTCATGGTCTTCGCCGGCCGCTTTCCGAACGACCGGCCTACAGGGATAGCGAAGGTCGTCGACCGTCTCGGCCTACCGGTGGGGCTTGCGGTTGCGGCGGTCTATCTTTACGTCTACCTGCAGCTTCGCTTCGCATCGGTCCCTCCCGCGCGCTGGATCCTGGTGGCCGATTACGCAATCGTTTTGCCCGGCCTTGCCGCTCTCGTCGCGCTGATTTCGACGTACGTGAGGACGCCGGGAAGTGCGCGTGCTCGGCTCGTGCCAGTGATCGGCAGCCTTGCACTCCTTATCGTTGCGGGAATTTTTCAGCAACTCTCACCGCAATGGACGGCTAATGCCGCAGTCCTTATCTCGCTCAACATCGCCTTTTCCGCCTCGCCGGCGTTGGTAGCCGCGGCAGTCGCCTACGGCGTTATTCGCCACCGCGTCATGGACGTGAGCTTCATCATCAGCCGTACCCTGGTTTATACGATCTTGACGGTTGCGGCCGTTTCCGTCTTTTCACTGATTGAATACGTCTTCGGCAAGCTTCTGGAGCATCGAGGCGTCGCGACGTTGCTGGTAATTGCCACGGCGGTCGGCCTGGGGCTATCGCTGAACTTTTTGCACCGCCGGCTCGACGGGTTCATCGATCGCGTGCTCTTTCGGCGACGGCATTTGGCCGAAAAGCGCCTGGTGGGAACGGCTCGCGCGCTGCCGCACGCAACGACCGACGAAGCCGTCGACGCGGCGCTGGTCGACGAACCGGCAGATGCATTCGACCTCGCATCGGCCGCCCTTTTCCGTCGCGACGATCAGAGCTACCGGCGCGTCCGCTCGCGCGGCTGGAGCGACGTCGAAGCGAACGCGCTCGAGCGCGACGATCGCCTTGCCTTACGGCTGCGCGCGGAGCTGGCGCCGATCGACCCGCATGAACTGAGATGGGAACGCGGCGACGTTCCGGCCGGCGAACGCCAGGTGCTCTATGCCGTTCCGATCGTCAACGGTTATCGTCTTGAAGCCATTGCGCTCTATGGCGGACACGTTACCGGCGAGGACCTCGATCCCGACGAGCGACGTTGCCTGCGCCGGCTCGGATCCGCCGCAGCAAGTGCCTACGATCACATTGCGACCGCGAAGCTACGCCGGCGTCTCGAGAGCGTCGAAGCCGAGAACGCAGCGCTTCGCAGCGTCGAGCTGAAACTTACCGAGCTTCTCGGGCACCCGCCGCAGTAGGTTCGATGGGCTTGAACCGCGCAACGACCTCAGGCAGCAGCGTTGCGGCCGTGCCGTGCAGGATGCAGTCGACCCGATCGCTGATCGCGGTGCGTTCCGGGTTGATTTCGGCGACTAATGCGCGGCCGTTATACTGCGTCGCTAAAGCGGCGGCCGGGTAGACGACGGCACTCGTTCCGACGACGAGAATAACTTCGGCGCGTGCGGCCGCAGTTTCGCTTTCGTGCCAAACCGCGCCCGGAAGCGACTCACCGAACCACACGATATCGGGGCGAAAGCGCCCGCCGCATACGTGTTCGATCTCGTCGCGCGAAAGGCCCCGAGTGTCGAGTGGACGGCGATCATCGCATCGCGTGCAGCGAGCCGTCCGTAAATTCCCATGCAGCTCCAGTACGTTGCGAGAGCCGGCCCGGAGATGAAGCGAATCGACGTTTTGAGTCGCGAGCGTGAAGTCCGGGATCGCATTCTCGAGCTGCGCAAGCGCGTAATGCCCGGCATTCGGCTGGGCAAGCTGATGGGCTGATTTTCGTTCGTTGTACCACGTCCAGACGAGCACCGGATCGCGCGCAAAGCCTTCCGGCGAGGCGAGCTCTTCGACCCGGTACGTGCGCCAGAGGCCACCGGTTCCGCGGAACGTCGGGAGACCGCTCTCGGCCGAGATGCCCGAGCCGGTGAGCACGAAAACCGACGTTGCTTCGCGCAGCGCCTCTACGAGCCGTTCGCCGTCCCGCGTCAGGGCGATGATTTAACTTTCGCGAGGAAGCTGTAGAAACTGCCTCTGACTGTGGCGGTTCCGGAAATCTCACCGTCGCCGGCGAGGGTGCCGCGCACGGTGAATCCGCCCATCGCTTGGAGGTTGAGCGTTATCTGACCCTCGCTGGCGTTGCCGCTCACCGCAATCGTGCGCCCATAGAGCGGATCGGGGCGAACCGATTCGGAGACGTACGTACCGCTGATGATGCCGCGATCGAATTTTAACTTCATGATGCCCGAGTAAGGAACTTTCTGTGGTCCGAACGTCGGCTGATAGGCCGCAACGTACGTCGCCTGCCAGACTCGGCCGTGCACCGCGACGGCGAGCGCGTCGAGCGTTTGTAGCGATGCTAGCACTGCGAAAAGCGCAACAATGCGATGTGTTTTCATGAAAAGGCTCCTTCTCAGGGCTGCATGAGCCGCTCCCACGCGTCGCGGCCTATGCGCAACGTTTCTTCGTCGAGCTGTGCCAAGGGTTTCCCGACGAGGTGCTCTCGCTCGCAAAGATCCTGCTCTTTTGTATCGACGTAAAGCAGCCCGGTAACGAACTCGCCGCGCTCCCGCGATTCGTGAATCGTTTTTAGCGCCCCCATGGAGTCGGTCGGATCGTAATCGACCTCGAGTTTGCGGAGCAGTACGTGCGAACCGTCTTCGAGCTCAACGTCGCGCACGGTACCCGGTTCGTAATCGACGGTAATCTCGCGACCGCCGGCAATATAATCGGCGGTGTGCAAAACGACGTCGTGTTCCTTGACGTAGGCATAGCTTTTCGTCGAGCCTTCGTGGTCGTTGAAGGTCACGCAGGGACTGATCACGTCGAGAATAGCGGTGCCGCGGTGGGAGAAGGCGGCCTGAAGCAGCGGCACGAGCTGTTTGCCGTCACCGGAGAAGGAACGGGCGACGAAGGTCGCGCCGAGGTCGATCGCCAGACTGCAGATGTCGATCGTCGCATACGCGTTGACCTTTCCGCCCTTCTGCGTCGAGCCAACGTCCGCGGTCGCCGAGAACTGGCCCTTGGTCAAGCCGTAACAGCCGTTGTTCTCGACGATGTACGTGCAATCGAGATTGCGACGGATCATATGACAGTACTGTCCCAGCCCAATGCTCGCCGTGTCGCCGTCTCCGCTGATGCCGAGCACGAGCAGTTCGCGATTGGCGAGTTTCGCTCCGGTCGCGGCCGAGGGCATGCGGCCGTGCAGTCCGTTGAAGCCGTGGGCCTGCTCCACGAAGTATGCCGGCGTCTTCGAAGAACAGCCGATGCCGCTCATCTTGGCGAGCTTATGCGGCTCGACGCCGTACTCGTAGAGCGCCTTGATCAGGTGGTTGGTGATCGAGTTGTGGCCGCACCCCGCGCAGAGCGTCGTGGGAAGCCCTTTATAGATTTCGCGCGCGAGCCCGATGATATTCAGATTAGCAGTCATAGCTTGTCCTGAGCTTGTCGAAGGGTCACTCCGCGACCACCGCCGGAGCGCGCTGCTCTTCCAGCAGCGGGTCGATGATGGCGTGGGCATCGATCGGAACGCCGTTGTAGTGACGAATGGATTCTAAGCGGCCGATCAAGTGCGTGGGAAGCTCGGTGCGCAGAATTCCGTAGAGCTGTCCGTCGCGGTTCTGCTCGACGACGTAGACGTGATCGTGACGTTTCACAAACGTTGCGACCTCGGGCGAGAGCGGAAGCGCGCGCACGCGAATGTAGTCGAGCTCGATTCCCGCTGCGGCCAAAAAGTCACGCGCCTCGACGACCGCGTGGTGCGTCGTGCCGTACGCGAGGATTGCGATCTTGCGTCCTTTCTCGTCGACGGCGGGGGACGGCACGACCGTTCGCGCCGTATCGTGCTTGCGGGTGAGGCGGTCGAGATTGCGCTGCCAAACCTCGGGCATCTCGGAGTAGCGCGCCTCTTCGTCGTGGCCGGTGCCGCGGGTGAAGAAACCGGCACCGGGATGTTTGGTCCCCGGAAGCGTGCGGTAGGTGATTCCGTCCTTGTCGACGTCGCGATACCGTCCCCAGGTTTTCATGGAAGCGAGATCGTCGGCGCCGAGCACCTTGCCGCGATCGAATGGCTTCTCCGGGTAGCGCAACGGCGGCGTCAGCCACGCATTCATCCCGAGATCCAGATCGCTCAGCACGAAGACCGGCGTTTGAAAGCGTTCCGCTAGATCGAACGACTCCATCGCGAATTCGTACGCTTCGGCGACCGTTGCCGGCAAGAGCACGATGTGCTTGGTATCGCCGTGCGAAAGCGTGTACGCAAACGAGACGTCGCCTTGCATCGTGCGCGTCGGCAATCCGGTCGACGGGCCGGCGCGCTGCACGTCAAAGATCACGCCGGGCACTTCCGCAAAGTAACCATATCCCGCATACTCCGCCATGAGCGAGATTCCAGGTCCAGAAGTCGACGTCATCGCGCGTGCGCCCGCCCAGCCGGCTCCGAAAACGATCCCGGCTGCGGCGAGCTCGTCCTCGGCTTGCACGATCGCGACGTTGCGCTCGCCGGACTCTTTGTCCACCCGATACCGGTCGCAATATTGAATGAAGTATTCGCAGAGCGAGGAGGATGGCGTGATCGGATACCACGCCGCGACCGTGCAGCCGCCCATCACGCACCCGAGCGCCGCGGCGCGATTACCCTCCATGAACATCAGACCATCGGTCTTTCCGGCCATCGGCACTAAACGCCAGGGATCGTGCTTCTCAATGTTCTGCTGCGCGTAATCGCTACCGATTTTTACGGCCGTCAGATTGAGCTCCACCGCCGACGCCTTGTTACGGAACTGCGCGCGCAGGCTCTCCTCGACGGCTTCCAACGGAATCTCGAGGAGCTGCGCGAGGGCGCCGACGTAGATCATGTTCATCAAGTACTTACGCAGGTCGCCCTTATCGGCGAAGTGCTCTTTGGCAAGCGCCGTGAAGGGTATCGGATAATAGGTGAGGTCCTCGCGCAGCGTATCGCCCTTACACGGGAAACTCTCCTCGTGCACGACCGCGCCGCCGGACTTGACGCCGGCAACGTCTTGTTGCCAAGTCGCGGCGTTGAGCGCCAGCAGCACGTCGAAGTCGCGCGCGCGGCATTGATATCCGAGCGCGCTGACGCGCACGTCGAACCAGGTCGGCAGACCCTCTATGTTCGACGGAAAAACGTTTTTTGGGGCGACGGGAATCCCAAGGCGCGCGATGGCGTTGGTCAGCACGAGGTTGGAAGATTGGCTTCCCGAGCCGTTGACCGTCGCCACGCGAATCGTAAAATCGTTAACGGCGCGCGCGGACATGGAACAAATGGCATTCGCCCTTTATCGTATCGAACCTTTGACGTGCGCCAGGCATGCTCGGCCGCCGACAAGAAAAGCAAGCCGATGTTGGCTCCGGCTCACGTCATCCTCCACGTCGGTTATTGCAATGCGATCGCTCGCGCCGCTGCGGACACGACGATCGCCCTGCGCGTGCGCGTGACCGATCGCGCCGGGCGAGTGCAGGTCGACCGCGTCTACCGCGTCGAGCGCGGCGACGAAGCCGAGGCGGTTGTCGAGTTCGATAACCCATTCGGCATCTACACGATCGACGTCGGTGCGCCAAAATACCGCTGCTCGGCTTCGGATTATCTGTTTTTCATTACGGGCCTCACTCGAAGCGTTACCGAGAAACTCCAAGACGCACCGGCACCGCCGGCTTCGCGACCGGTCCTCCTCTCGGGCACGGCGCCCCAATCGTTCCTGTACGTTGCGCCGACGTTCGTGCTCTTCGACAAAAGTCAGGTGGCGTGCAATAAGGCGCTTCCGCAACCTATTCCCACCAACGTCGTCGTCGAGAACGATCAGGACGGCTACTACACCTGGCTGTACGCCGATCCGTCGGCCGGTCCGAACTCGCAGCAGCTCACCCTGCGTCTACGAACGCCGACGCATCAATACCACTACGTCCGCGTCCCGATTCCGTTTCCCATCCCGTGGACCGGTTGGCCGCAAAGCATTCAATTCAACGTGACGCAGGACATGGTCGACTCGCTCGCCGCCGATCCGGTGAATACGCTGCTCTGCCCCAAACTCTGGCAAACGTCCGCGGGGTAATGTGAAAAAGGGCCCGCCATTTCTGACGGGCCCGATGTTTGCTACGTCGCTTCAACTTCCTTAGCGGCAAGCTTGCGAAGCGAGTGCAGCCCTGAGCGGGGCGCAAGGCGCCCAGTCGAAAGGCTACATCATGTCGTAGCCGCCCATGCCGCCGCCGGGTGCACCCACCGGCTCTTTCTTCGGCTCGGGCTTATCGGCAATCAGCGTTTCGGTTGTCAGAATCATCGAACCGATCGACGCAGCGTTCTGCAGCGCCGCACGCGTTACTTTGAGCGGCTCTACGATTCCGGCAGCAAACATGTCGACCACCTCACCGCTCATCGCGTCGAAGCCGAACGGCGCGCTCTTGACGCGAACCGCATTGACCTGCACCGAGCCTTCGAAACCCGCGTTGTCGGCGATTTGACGCGCCGGCTCCTCGAGCGCCTTGCGCACGATGCTGATGCCGATCTTTTCGTCGGCCCATGTCGACGCATGCCCGTTTGCCTTGGGAGGCTCGTACTTGTCGATCGCTTTGATCGCGTGGATGAGCGAGGCGCCCCCGCCGGGGATCATGCCTTCCTGTACGGCCGCGCGGGTTGCCGAGAGCGCATCCTCGATGCGGTGCTTTTTCTCTTTGAGCTCGGTCTCGGTAGCCGCACCGACTTGGATGACGGCAACGCCCCCGGAGAGCTTGGCAAGGCGCTCCTGCAGCTTCTCTCGGTCGAAGTCGGAATCGGTCTCCTCGATCTGCTTTTTGATCATCTCGATGCGACCTTTGATCGCATCCTGCTTGCCGTTACCATCGACGATCGTCGTCTCTTCCTTCGTAATCGTGACGCGCTTCGCTTGGCCGAGCTGATCCACCGCGACCTTGTCGAGTTTCAAGCCGAGTTCTTCTGAGATTACGGTCGCGCCGGTAAGCGTGGCGATGTCTTTGAGCATCTCTTTGCGACGGTCGCCGAAACCCGGCGCCTTCACCGCCACGGACGTGAACGTTCCGCGCAGCTTGTTGACCACGAGTGTCGCGAGCGCTTCGCCTTCGACGTCTTCGGCGATGATGAGCAGCGGCTTCTGGACCTGGACGACCTTCTCGAGCAGCGGCAGGATGTCGGCGATTGCCGATATCTTGCGCTCCGTCACGAGAATGTACGGATTGTCGAGTACGGCTTCCATGCGCTCGGAGTCGGTGACCATATACGGCGAGATGTAGCCCTTGTCGAACTGCATGCCGTCCTTGGTCTCGACCTCCGTCTTGAGGGTCCGCGACTCCTCAACCGTGATAACGCCATCCTTGCCGACCTTCTCCATTGCCTCGGCGATGAATTCGCCGATCTCCGGATCGTTGGCCGAAATCGACGCGACTTGCGCGATCTTCTCTTTGGTGTCGACGTCTTTCTTGAACGACTCCATCTCCTTGACGGTGATCTCGACGGCTTTGTCGATGCCGTGCTTGATCAGCAGCGGATTGCTGCCCGCGGTAACGTTGCGCAGACCTTCGCGGATAATCGCCTGCGCAAGCACGGTCGCGGTCGTGGTACCGTCGCCGGCGATGTCGTTGGTTTTCGACGCCACTTCCTTGACGAGCTGTGCCCCCATGTTCTCGAACACATCGGGGAGCTCGATCTCCTTGGCAATCGTCACGCCGTCGTTGGTAATCGTCGGCGAGCCGAACTTTTTGTCGAGCACGACGTTGCGACCCTTCGGGCCGAGCGTCACCTTCACGGCATCTGCGAGGATGTTCGCACCGCGCTCGAGCGCGCGACGCGCGCTTTCATCGAATACGAGTTGCTTTGCAGCCATTGGAAAAATTGAACTCCTTTAAACGCCGGCCGGCACTTTGTCGACTATGGCGAGAATGTCTTTTTCAGGAATGATGAGGTACTCGGTGCCGTCGATCTTGACTTCGCTGCCCGAGTATTTGCGATAGAGCACGCGGTTGCCGACCTTGACATGCATGTCCACCACGGTGCCTTTGTCGGTCACCCGACCGGCTCCGACCGCGCGAATGACCCCCTCCTGGGGCTTTTCTTTGGCCGTATCCGGAAGAAAGACGCCGCCGGTTGTTTTGTCGTCCTGCTCTACGTGCTCGATAACGACGTTATCGAACAAGGGCTTGAGATTCACGTAAACCTCCACAGCTTGATAGTTTGGTACTGCCCGGAATTTAGCACTCTCAGCGCAAGAGCGCTAGCCGTGCCATATTAGCAGACTCTCCGCATGAGTGCAACCCTCGAATTGGTAGCCGGAAGGGGCCGGGCGGGCTCGAATGCCCCTGCCGTGATCGGCTGTCTCGAGATCTCCTTGGGCGCGTTGCGCCATAACGCCGGGCTGCTCCGCGACCTGGTCGGCGCTCGCCGTGCGGCTTTCGTCGTGAAGGGGAACGCCTACGGGCACGGCTTAATCCCGGTCGCCCGGGCAATCGAGCCGTTCGCGACCCGCCTCTGCGTCTACACGATCGAAGAGGCCCTGGGTCTGCGCGCGGGCGGGATCGGGGCGCCGGTGCTGGTGCTCGGGCCGATTCCCCCGGAAGCGCTCGACGACGCGCTGGCCGCCAACGTCGAGTTCGCGCTGTGGAGCGCCGGCCCGTTCGCCCGACGCGTCTGCGCCGCAGCACACAAGCGCCGGCAGAGCGCGGCCGTCCACCTGAAGGTGAACACCGACCTGAACCGTCTTGGCTTCGAGCCGCACGAGCTCGTCGACGCACTCGAGGACCTGCTTCGCTTGCCCGAGATTGTCGTTGCCGGCATTTTCTCGCATCTGGCCTCCGCCGAGGAGCTCGACTCGCCGTACACGATGCATCAGCTCGCCGCTTTTGAACGCGCGCTCGGACAGGCGCAGCCGTTGCTGGACCGCCGTTCGCTGCGGCCGCTGCGTCACATCGCGGCGTCGGCGGCGGCGATGCTCTGGCCGCAGACTCGCCTCGATATGGTTCGCCTTGGCATCGCGCTGTACGGTCTGATTCCGTCACCCCAGACGCGTGAGGCGATGAGCGCGGCTCCGCTCGACTTGCGTCCGGCGCTGTCGTATCGTTCGCAGATCGTCGTTGCGCGGACGATCGCGGCCGGCGCTTCCGTCGGCTACGGCGGAAGCTTTCACGCGCCGCGCGATATGCGAATCGGCGTCGTTCCGGCCGGATACGCGGACGGCGTCCCGCGCGCACTCTCCAATCGCGGGGCATTTGCGGTCGACGGCGCGATCTGCCCGATCGTCGGACGCGTCGCGATGAACATGACCGAGATCGACCTGACGCTCGCACCGAGTGCGCGCATCGGCTCGACGGTCACGCTCATTGGGCACGACGCCGGAGCCACGGTCTCTGCAGACGACTGGGCGACCTGGGCCGACACGATCAACTACGAAATCGTCACGCGACTTCCCAGCGAAGTGCGGCGCGAGTTCCTCGACGTGGAGCGCTGAGGACCTAAGCCACCGCGGCGATCGCCTCTTTGAGGTCGATCGTTCCTTTATAGAGGGCGCTGCCCACGACGCACGAGTCCACGGTGACGGGAACGGAGCGTTTGAGTTCTCGCAGGTCGTCGATGTTGCGCGCGCCTCCACTCGCCGTGACCTTTACTTCTGCAGCGTTCGCAACCGCGTTGAGCGCATCGATATCGTAGCCCTCCCCCATTCCGTCGCGCCGAATCTCGGTAAAGATGATTCGCGATACGCCCCACTGCACGACGCGGCGAACGAGCGCATCGCGATCGACCGGCGTGCGTTCCTGCCACCCGTGCGTGGCGACTTGCGAGCCGCGCGCGTCGATTCCGGCGATGACTCTACCTTGAAACCGGCTGATGATGTTGCGCGCGAGACGCTCGTCTTCGACGACGAGCGTGCCGAGAATAATTTCCGACGCTCCTGCGGCAAAAGCATCTTCGGCGTGCTTGACGGCGCGTACGCCGCCGCCGGTTTGAACCGGCACGCTAACCGATTTGCAGATGCGCTCCACAGCCGCCAGATTTTCACCCGAGCCGAAGGCACCGTCGAGGTCGATGACGTGCAAGCGCTGCGCGCCTGCATCGACGAAGAGCTTCGCGCGTTCGACCGGATCCCCGTCGTACTCAACCTCGGTCGTGGGATCGCCTTGCTTCATGCGGACGCATCTGCCGCCACGCAGGTCGATCGCGGGCACGACGAGCATTAGCCTCTCGCGCCGTTTGCCGGGCGCTTTTCGATCGGCACGTACGGTCCCGGGACCGGCCCTTCGTAGGTCGCTTGGGGACGAATGAGGCGATTATGCGCGAGTTGCTCCAAAACGTGGCCGGTCCACCCTGCAATACGGCCGCAGGCGAACAGGCACGTGAACTCGTCGCCGGGGATTCCAAGGTCGGCAAGAACCGGCGCGGTGTAGAAGTCGACGTTTGCGTAGATCGTGTTGCCGGGTCTTTTTTCTTGCAGAACTTTGCGGCTGGCATCTTCGATCGCGCGCGCGGTTTCGTACCAGCGATCGCCGCCGACGTGACCGGAAACCTCCTTGGCCATCGCCTCGAGGTGTCGCGCGCGTGGGTCGCGGACCTTGTATTCGCGATGGCCCATGCCCATGATGCGCTGCCCGCGCCCGAGGAGATCTCGGACGTACTGCTCGGCATTCTCGGGGGTCTTTACCTCTGCCAACGTGCGATAGGCGGCGGTCGCGGCTCCGCCGTGCAGATCGCCTTGCAGCGTCGCAAGGGCCGCGGTAACCGATGCGTAGATGTCGGCGCGAGTCGAAGCGACGACGCGCGCCGCAAACGTCGATGCATTAAACGAATGATCGGCGAGGAGCACGAAGTAGGTGTTGAGTGCGTCTTGTTCGATCGCGTGCGGCACCTTGCCCGTGCGCATGTAGAGAAAGTTACCGGCTTGAGAAAGATCGGAACGCGGCGCGACCGGATCGAGGCCTCGTCGAATTCGATCCCATCCCGCGACGATCGTCGGCATCTTTGCGATGAGCTCTATTGCCGTATGCACGTCGGAGAGGTGTTCGCCCTGCGCGTTGACCGGCGAAAAGAGGCTGAGGCCGCTCACGACCGTGCGCAGAACGTCCATCGGCCACGCCGTCTTGGGAACGTTCTGCATCGCGTTGACGAGTGGTTCGGGAAGCGCGCGACAGGAGCCCAGCTCGCGATTCAAGGCGTCGAGTTGGTGCCGATTCGGAAGGTGACCGTAAAGCAAGAGATGGACGATCTCCTCGAACGTCGCATTCTCCGCGAGATCGTCGATGTCGTAACCGCGATAGGTTAGGCGCCCGATCGCCCCTTCGACGTTACTGAGCTGCGTGGACCCGACGACGACGCCTTCGAGACCGGGATCGACAACGGTAGGCAACTATTTCCTCCACAGATGGCGAAGTAACAACGGTAGGGTTCTTTCCCCGGCCGCAAAGCTTCGACTCCTCCGGCGGTCGGCCTGTGCCGCAGGCATCGCCGGGGCGCCTGGTTGAAACGGTGCGACAATGGACGCACTCGACCTCACACAACGGCCGCCCCGTAGTCCGCGCGAACTTCTGCCGGGGTTGAATCTACTCATGGCCGCCCGGACGGTGGACAAATTGCGCGCCACGCTGCCCGGCGGCAACCTCGGCGAGTATCAGATCACCGGCTTCAGCTCCAGCCTTCTCAACGCGCTCGAAATTCCCGAAGCGGCATTGCGCGGCGCCATCGCGCGCGCCGACGCGGACGCGCAGATCGCGACCTGGATTCGCGAGCACAGCAAGCCGGAACGCTACCACGAAATCAATGCAAAGTTAGAAGGGCGAACCGTCGGCGAACGCTTGGAGGATCCGGAGTTCGTTGCGCGCTACCCGGCCGCGCGGCGGCTTGCGCCGGAGACTTCGAGGCTCGATCTGTTGATCGCCGATGACGCGGAGATGTTCTCCAAAACGTAGCGCGATCAGGCCACGGCATCGCGGAGGTCCGCGCGAGCTCGCGCGTAGCCGACCAGACGATCGATCAAGGCTTCGAAACTGATTCCGACGGCAGCACAGGCGTCCGGGACGAGGCTTACCGGAGTCAAGCCTGGGAGCGAGTTGATCTCCAACAGGTACGGGCGCTGGTCCGGCGTGACGATGAAATCGCTGCGCGAATAATCGCGCAAACCGAGCAGCCGGTGCGCCGAGAGCGCGAGCATCTGCAGGCGCGCGGCCAGATCCTCGTCGATCGGCGCCGGAACGATGTGCGTGCTGCCGCCGGGCTCGTACTTTGCATCGTAGCTGTAGAAGCCGTCACGATTCGCAACGATCTCGAGGATCGGCAACGCCTCTTCGCCGAGCACCGCGCACGTGAACTCACGCCCTTGAATGTACTCTTCGGCAAGAATTTGCGCGTACGACTTCGAGGCCTCGAGCATCGCGCTGGTCCACTCTTCGTGCGTGTGCACGATGGTGACGCCGGCCGAAGATCCTTCGAAGCGCGGTTTGATCACGAGCGGAAGATTGAGCGATCCGGGGAGCAGCGGTAACGTGCCTCCGGTAAGATCGAAGAGATCCCAGACCGGCGTCGGCAGCCCCTCGGCCGCGAGCAGCTTCTTAGTGAGGTGTTTGTCCATCGAGAGGGCCGACGCTTCGAGCCCGCTTCCAGTATAGGGAATCGAGAGATACTCGAGCAGCGCTTGCACGTGGCCGTCTTCGCCTCCGGGGCCGTGCAGGGCGATGAAGACGACGTCGGGCTTGATCTCGCGCAGTGCGTCGAGAAATCGATCGTCGTAATCGACGCATTGAGCATCGTACCCGAGCGTTTGCAGCGCGCGCACGACCTCCGATCCCGATCGAATCGAAATCTCTCGCTCGGCGCTGCTGCCGCCCATCACCACGGCGACGCTCTCTTTCGTTCCTGTATTACGTTGCATCGATGAAGACTCCGACTAAATGAACCTCGAGCTGCAGTTCGACGTTCCAGCGATCGAGCACCGCGTGCCGTACGCGGGCGAGCAGCGTCGCGACGTCTTTTGCCGTCGCTCCGCCCAGGTTGTTGATGAAGTTGGCGTGCAGCGCCGAGACTTCAGCGCGCCCTTCACGCCATCCCTTAGCGCCGGCGACCTCGATCAGACGAGCCGCCTTGTCGCCGGGAGGATTGCGGAAGCAGGAGCCGGCGTTGGGAAGCGCGATAGGCTGCGTCTTCTTACGTCTGATGAGGCGCGTCTGCATCTCCGTTCGGACGACGCGCGCGCTCGAGCTCGCAAATTCCAGCACGACGCGCGATACCACGACGTCACGCTCGAGCGTCGAATTCCGGTAGAGATATCGTACGCTGGCGGGGTGAGCCTGGGGGCGACTCGGCGACTGCACCCATACTTCACGCACGAAATCGCCGATCTCGCGATCGGTGCCGGCATTCATCCGCAACGATCCGCCGATCGTGCCGGGAATGCCCGCGAGCGAACCAATGCCGGATGCACCCGCCGAGGCCGCTTTAGCCGTAACGAGCGCCATGCCGGCCGATCCCCCTGCGTCGACGACCACGCGGCCGTCCTCGACGCGAACGTGAGCGGCCGCAAACTCGCCGGCCAACTGAATCACGACGCCGCGCACCCCGCCATCGCCGATCAACACGTTGCTCCCGCCGCCTATGATCCACCACGCCATTCGCCGTCGCAGGCAGAAGCGCATAAGCTGCGCCAGTTCCGTCTCATTCTGTACGGTCGCAAACGCGTCGGCCGGGCCGCCAATATTCCATGACGTGTAACGCGCGAGCGGCTCGTCGAAGCGGACACGCTGGCCGAAGATCTCGCGCAAAGATTGGCGATCCGACTCCTCCAGCAGGCTGTTCAGGGCTTGCGCGGTTGTAAGGCTCACGCGCGCACCGAGGCGGCACGAACCTCGAAGGGCGAGGAAAGGCGTCGGGCCAGACGAGTTGCCACCTCGGTGATATCACCCGCGCCCAGCATTAAGATCATCGCGCCGGGCGCGGCCTCTTCGAGCAGACGCTCTTCTAACTCACCAACCGATGCCACGTAGCTCACGCTGGCGCCGAGTGCCGCAAGGTACTCTCCGATCGAGCGTTCACTCACGCCTGGAATCGCCGGCTCAGACGCGGCGTAAACCGGCGCGAGATAGACCCTATCCGCGCCGCGCAAGGCCGCAGCGAACTCGCGCGCGAGAAAGGCGGTCCGCGTGTACCGATGCGGCTGAAAGGCGACGACGAGCTCGCCAGGATGGGACTGGCGCGCCGCTTCAATCGTCGCACGCACCGCGGTAGGGTGGTGCGCGTAATCGTCGACGATCGTGGCGCGTTCGTTCGAGATCAATACCTCGAATCGGCGGCGGACGCCCCGGAAGGCAGCTAACGCCGCAGCGACGGTGACGAAGGGCAGATCGAGCTCGTGCCCGATCGCAACCGCCGCGAGGGCGTTCTCGATATTCATCGCGCCGGGAACCTGCAACTCGATCCTGCCCATCGTACGATCGCCCATAACCACGTCAAATTGCGAGCCGCGTTCTGCGAAGCGCAGGTTTGCAGCGCGCAGCCCCGCCGCAGGATCGAGTCCGAACGTCACGATACGAGCGCGCAGGTCGTGCGACGTTAACGAGGCGGAGAGCGGATTGTCGATGCCGATGACGGCGAGCCCATCCTCCGGCAGCTTCGCGAGAAATTCGGCGAAGGCGCGCGCCAGCCCGGGCAGTTCGTCGTCGCTGGTAAGGTGGTCGTTCTCGATATTCGTGACGATTGCCATCGATGGTTCGAGCAATGCAAAGGATCCGTCGGATTCGTCTGCCTCGGTTACGAACCATGGAGAAGATCCATCGTAGGCGTTGCTTCCCAGGGACGCGTCGATCCCGCCCAGGACGAGGCCTGCGTCGACCCCGCCGTAACGCAGAACCGCGTGTGTCATCGCGGTTGTCGTCGTCTTCCCGTGCGTCCCGCAGACGGCGATGCCGCGGCGGTCTCGAAGCAGACGCGCGAGCATCTCGCCGCGGTGCAGCACCGGAATTCCTAAGCTTGCCGCCGCCAGGCATTCGGGGTTGCGGCGATCGATCGCAGAGCTGACGACGACCGTATGCGCGTCGCGCACGTTGCGGGCGTGGTGACCGATCGATATTCGCACGCCCTCGCTGCGCAACTCTTCGACGAGCGGCGAAACGCTGACGTCCGATCCACAGACCGCCGCTCCGCGCGAGAGCAGAATGCGCGCGATCGCGCTCATGCCGATCCCGCCGATGCCGACGAAGTGGTAGGCTGTCACCGCTTGCTCTTTCTAGGAGCCCGTGGCGTTATGCTTGCGTGGAACTAAGGTATCGATCCGGGCAAGAATCGCGCCGAGGGGATCGGCTCCTGCCAGCCGTCCGGCGCCGTCGGCCAGAGCCTGCAACCGCTGCGGCTGCACGGTTTGCGCGAGCACCGCGGGTAAGCTCCCGGCCGCAAGTTCCCGATCCGTGAGAACGACGGCAGCGCCGGCGGCTCGCGCGCGGGCGGCATTGGTTGCCTGATGGCCTTGCGCCGCATACGGATAGGGAACGATGATCGACGGCTTTCCGAGTGCGGCAAGCTCGCCGAGCGTCGAGGCCCCCGCACGCGTCAGCAACAAGTCCGCCGCCGCGTAGGCATCGGCCATGTCGTCGAGGTACGGACGCGCGTTGGGAAGTAAGGAACGCACGCGCTCGTACTCGCTTTCTCCGGTTAGCGCGAGCAGCTGCCAGCCGTGCGGCAAACCGTCGCACTCGATCAGGCTTACGAGCGCATCATTAATAGAGCGCGCCCCTTGGCTTCCGCCCATTGCCACGAGGGTTCGCAGCGACGGGTTGAGCCCAAGACGCGCGATAGCCTCCTCGCGTCGCGGTAGAGCACGGAGCGTCGAGCGGATTGGTACGCCCGTCGCTACGTATTTAGCCTTCGCGCTTCGATTGGGCGGCGCGCAAGAACCCCAAACTTCGTCGACGATTGGTGTCAGCAGCCGGTTGGTCAAGCCCGGCGTGGCGTTGGGTTCGAGCAGAACGACGGGAGCGCGAGAGAGCCGCGTCAGCCGGCGGATTCGGGCCGCAAGTGCAACCGGGAAGCAGACGTAACCACCGGTTGCGATCACGATATCCGGATGCTCCGTTGCGAGCAATCGCAGGCTTTGAAGCGTTCCCTTGACGTTGCTCGCGATCGTTCGAAAGAGGTCGAACGACGCCGCCCTCGGCAGCGCATGGCTTGCGATGGCGTACAGGTTGTAACCGGCCTTTGGAACGATCGTCGCCTCCAGGCGGTCGGCCGTACCGATGAAGGCGATCTTGTCGCAACGCCTACGCAGAGCGTCGGCAATCGCGATTGCAGGATAGAGATGCCCGCCCGTACCGCCGCCGGCGAAGACGACGGTCACGCGCGGCCGTTTATGCGGCGGTGGCGTCCCACATTCGCGATGAGCGCGACGGCCAAGAGATTGACAACCAACGAGCTGCCGCCGAAGGAGATAAAGGGCAGCGGCACCCCCGTCACCGGCCACGAAGACGAAACGACGCCGATATTGACGAAGGCTTGAATGGTGATCATCGCGGCGCAGCCGATTGCCAGGAAGAATCCGAAACGATCCGGTGCGGCGATCGCAATTTTTATCGCTCGGTACGCCAGCGTAAGGAAGAGCGTGATGACCGCGAGCGTGCCGATCAAACCGAGTTCCTCGCCGAGCACCGAGAAAATGAAATCGGTGTACTGCTCGGGCAGATAGAAAAACTTTGCCCGCGACGCACCCAAGCCAACGCCGAAGAGTCCGCCGCTACCCAGCGCCAAGAGCGATTGGACGATGTGGAAGCCCGTGTTGAGCGGATCTTTCCACGGATCGACGAAGGCGAAAATGCGCGCGCGACGATAGGGGCTCGCGAGGACGGTGAACGCGGCAACGGGTACCATCGCGAGCACCACCGCCGCGAGATGAACGAGGCGAGCCCCGGCGGCGAAGAACAGCGCGAGCGCAATAAACAGCAGAAGGCTCGCGGTACCCATGTCCGGCTCTTTGAGCACGAGAACCGCCATGATCGCCACGGGCACGCAGAGCGGAACGAGGCCGCGAACGAGCGAGGTGATGCGCTCGCCATGCGCGGACAAGACCGCCGAGAGATAGATCACCAGGGCAAGTTTGGCAAACTCCGACGGCTCGACGCTCAAACTCGATGTGCCGATCCAACGCCGGCCGCCGTTGACCCCAAAGCCCACGTGCGGAAAGAAGACCAGCACGAGACCGGCGATCGCCGCGATCAAGCAATAGGGCGCGAGCCTTCGCAACCGATGATAGTCGGTTCGGTAGCATGCGTAGGCTCCAATCAGGCCGATGGCGAGCCAGAGGAGCTGACGCTTGAGATAGTATGCGATATCGCCATGCTGTGCGTACGCGGTCGCGCTCGAGGCCGAAAAGACCATCACCAGGCCGATACCGATGAGCGCCGCAACCGAGGTGAAGAGCACCGTGTCAAGCGGCGCCCGCAGCGGTGCACGCAACGTCGCGGCGCTATGCACCGGCGGGCTCTCGCAGCGCCGCGACGGCGGCGGCGAACTGTGCTCCGCGATCCTCAGCCGACGCGAACATGTCAAACGAGGCGCAACCCGGTGAAAGCAAGACCATCCCGCCGGGTACTGCAAACGCGCGGGCGCGCTGCACGGCCTCTTCCATCGAGTATGCCTGCGCGCCGGGTACGCCCTCGGCCGAGCGCCGGATTTCGCCGGCCGCCTCACCGATCGCAATCAACGCCGTTGCGCGCTCGCGTATCGTCGCCCCCATCGCGTTAAATGCCGTCCCTTTCGAGCGTCCGCCGGCGATCAAAACGATCGGCAGATCGTACGTGCGTAGCGCCGCGATAACCGAAGCTGGATTGGTGGATTTCGAGTCGTCGACGTATTGTACGCCGTCGATTTCCGCGATCGTGCGCAGCCGGTGCGGCATGGGCTCAAAGGTGGCAATCGCCTCACGCAAGGAGGCGACGGGACAACCCACCGCCAGCGCCGCGAGCAGCGCCGCCATAGCGTTTTGCACGTTATGGTCGCCGGCCAACGGAATCTCATTGCGGGATACGATTGGCACTGGCCGTGGGTCCCCGGCGACCGGTGCGTACATGAGCACTCCGTCGCGCACGTACATCGTCGCCTGATCGCGCGCGTCCAGCGTGAACCAGAGCTGCCTGGCCTGCACGCGCGTGTCGCCGTGGCGCCAGTCAAGCGCTCGAACCCGCGGATCGTCGAAGTTGCCAACGAACCAATCGGTCATCGACTGGTTGGCACAAATTCGGTACTTCGCCTCGGCATATTCGTCCATTGAATGGTACCGGTCGAGATGATCGGGCTCGACATTCAGGAGGACGGCGACGCGCGGCTTAAACGCGCGAATCGTTTCGAGCTGGAACGAAGAGACTTCGGCGACGACCCAATCTCCCGGCGTCGTGCCGCGCACTTCCTTGATCAGCGGGTTGCCGATGTTCCCGCCGACTCGCACGTGCAGGCCGCAACGGCGCAGCAAGTGCCCAATCAGCGCCGTGGTCGTAGACTTGCCTTTCGTTCCCGTGACCGCCACGATCGGCGCCTTGCAGAGCCGATATGCGAGCTCGATCTCGCCGAAAACGGGAACGTTGGCCGCATGCAGGCGGCGCACGATCAGGGAGGTCGGTGGCACGCCGGGTGAAAGAACGGCGCAGGTAAGCTCGCCGACGACCTTTCCAATTTCCGCTGGTTCAACAAAGCGCGCGCCGAAGGATCGAGCCGCAGCGATTGCGTCTGCGAGCTCCCGTAGCGGTTTTTCGTCGGTCGCGTAAAGCGTGGTACGATGCTCGCTCAGGACCTCGATACTCGCTAATCCGCTGCTGCCCAAACCAATGATCAGCAGCGTTTCACCGGCATCGAATTGAAAGGTGTCGCTCATCGGACGATGGCCCATCCTAGCAGCGAACAGAGCAGCGATGCAAGCCAGAAGCGAATCGTCACTTTCGTTTCGGGCCAGCCGCCGAGCTCGAAATGATGGTGCAGCGGACTCATCCGGAGTATTCGTCGCCCGCGCGTCGCTTTGAAATACGAAACCTGCAAAATCACCGAGAGCGCTTCGGCAACGAAAACGCCGCCGATCACCAGAAGCAGCAGCATTTCGCCGCACAGAATCGCTGCGCCCGCGAGCAACGCGCCGAGGGCGAGCGAGCCCGTATCGCCCATAAAGAGTCTTGCCGGATGCCTATTAAAGAGCAGAAAGCCGCCGCACGCGCCGATCCCGGCGGCCGCGCCGATTGCCGCGGCCGGAGCCTGCGTGGCTACGGCAACCAAGGCGAGCACGGCGAGCGGCGGAATCATCGTGCCTGCTGCGAGACCGTCCAAACCGTCGGTCAGGTTCACGGCGTGCGTCGTTCCCGTAATCGCGAGAATGCCCAGCAGCAGCCAGAGCCAATGCGGCGCCGTAAGCGAGAACGTTCCAACGTGGAGCAGAAGATCGGGCGGGAAAAGGCTCGGAGCGGCCGAGATCTCTCGTAAGAAGATCGTGGCGGCGAGCGCCGTTGCCAAGAACTTCGTGCGCGCTCGCAGTCCGCGATTCGCGCCGTGGCTGATCGCCAAGACGTCGTCGATCGCGCCGATTCCCGAACAGATGATGACGAGCAGCACCAACTCCGGCAGCAATGCCACGCGACTGCTCGCAAGTGCGGCGAGCAGCACGACCACAAAAACGAGGCCGCCCATCGTCGGCGTGCCCGTCTTTGCGCGATGCGTCTGGGGTGCATCGTCGTAGGCGCGCTGCCGGACGTCGAGGCGTCCAAAGAGCAAGAGCAGCGCGGCAGCAGTTAGCGCCGCGATAAGAAATCCGAAGAGCACCCAAAGACCCAGAACGGGTAACGATGGCGCGTTCACGGGCCAACGTCTCGCAGCAGAGGGTTCGTTCCTTCGCCGCGCCACTTCAGCACGACGACCGGCGTTTGCTCGTCACTATTGCCGTGCGGATTGTCGAGCAGCGCCGCTTCCACGCTCTCACGCCTGACGCGGCGGGAAGCTCCCAGAACCTTGGCTTTTTCAAGATCGTTGGCATCCACGACCGCAGACGCAACGCCGATTCGCTCGCACAAGCATCGAGCAAAGCCGTCCGGATCGCGGGGCGCAAAGACGATCGCGCGCTCGAACGGTGGCATCGTTCCGGTATAGCCGTCGAAGGCCGCGATCGCTTCGCCCATGACGTGGTAGAATGCTCCGCGCCTACCGAAGCAACGCGCGACGAGTTGGAGAAGCGTGGCATAAACCACCTTCCACCGACCGGCGCGATCGATCACGAGCTGGATCGATTCCGGCTGGCTGATCGTCGCCATGGGGTCGGCTCGGCGCGAAATCGCGAATGCCAACTTCGAGGGCCGAACGTATTCGGCTGCAACGAACTCGCCCTGCGCGATCGCGACTGCGCTCTCCGAAACGGCGACGACGTCGCCGGACCGCGCGATGCCCCGCACCGCCCGCGCGACGATCGCGACGAGGTCGTCGCCCGGGCGAACGAGCGGCGTCCGCACCGGAATCGTAATCAAGCCGGGCGGCGTCTCCGACCGGGTCACGAGCAAACCGCGCGTTGCGAGGCTCACGTACGCAACTCCTCGACGATCTCTTCCAGCTTGTATTTGCGGGAGCCCTTCAGCAGGACGACGTCCTCGGGGCGCACGTGCTCGCGCAGCCACCGCGCGGCCTGTGCGTTGGTTCCGATTCGCACGATCTGACGTTCGCCGAGTCCGGCGCGCTGCGCACCGCGCGCGAGGTCGGCCGCATACTCGCCGCGCACGAGCAGCACGTCGACCTTTCCGGCGGCGTGAGCGCCGACGCGTTCGTGCAAGGCTTCCGACTCTTCGCCGAGCTCGGCCATGCTCGCGAGTACGGCGATTCGGCGCGACGCCGCCTCCGACGCAAACGCGTCGAGCGCAGCAATCATGCCGCTTGCGTTGGCGTTATACGCGTCGTAGATGAGATACAGACCCCCCGCGGCGATGCGATCGTAGCGCCCACCCGGCAAACGCAGCTTGGGAACCTCCGGTAACATGCGCTCGAGCGGAACCTCCAGCTCGATTGCCCCCGCGATTGCAGCCGCGAGATTGGCGCGATTGTGCAGCCCGGGTACGCGTACGTCGATCTCGAACTCCGCGGTGCGACCGCCGGAACGCTGCACGAGCCTGCGGTCGCCGCACACCGCCGTCAGCGGCTCCAAGCGCGAGCCGGAATCGAGCGGCGAGTCCTGCGCGGCAAACCAGCGTGGCGACGCCGGCAGCGTGGCCGCACGCCGACGCGAAACGGCGTCGGCACTATTGAGGACCGCGCGCGCACCTCGCGCGAAAAGAGCCCACTTCGTCTCTTCGAGACGCTCGCGCGAGCCCATGACCTCGAGGTGCGCGTCGCCGACGTTCGTGAGAATACCGATGTGTGGGCGCGCGATCTCGACGAGCGCCGCAACGTCGCCGTAATGGCGCGCGCCCATCTCGATGACGAGAACATCGTGTGCATCGTTTGAGGCGTTGTGAAGCAGCTTGCTCACACCAATTTCGTTGTTCTCGTTCTCCGGAGCGCTCAGCACCCGATCGCCGTATTGCGTCGCGACGAGCTGCGTGAGAAAGGCTTTGGTTGTTGTTTTGCCGGTGCTGCCGGTAATGGCGATGACTCGCCCATCGAATAACGATCGGGCAGCACCTGCAAGCGCCATGTACGCCGCTTTGGTATCCTCGACCACCATGGTGGCGACTCCGCTGGTGCACGCCTCCGGCCGCTCGAGGACGAGCATGGCCGCGCCGCGACGCACCGCCTCGGCGGCGAAATCGTGTCCGTCGAATCGTTCGCCTCGCAGCGCTACGAACGTGTCGCCCGGCTCGATCGCTCGTGTATCGGTACTCGCGCGCAGCGCTGCCGGCGCAAGATCGGCGTCGAGAAGCGCCGCCCCCGTCGCCGCGAGGGCAAGATCGAGCGGCAGCCTCACTGAAGCACGCTTCGCGCGGAAAGCGCTTCGCGCGCGACCGCTACGTCATCGAACGAAAGAATGCGATCGCCGACGATTTGATAGCCTTCGTGACCCTTGCCTGCAACCAGCACGACGTCTCCGGGCTGCGCCTCGCCGATTGCACGCTCGATTGCGCGCCGGCGATCGAGTTCGACGACGCGTTCGCGCCCGCCGATCCCGGCGACGATTGCATCGGCGATCGCAGCCGGATCTTCGCTGCGCGGGTTGTCGTTGGTTACGTAAATGCGATCGGCGAACCGTGCGGCGATCGCTCCCATCTCCGGCCGTTTTCCTTGATCGCGATCGCCGCCACATCCAAATACAACGGCTACCGCACTAGTCGTCATCCTTCGGACCGCTCTCAACGCGGTTTCCAGCGCATCGGGTGTGTGTGCGTAGTCAACAAAGACCGCAACATCGTTTACATCGACGACCTCAACACGCTCCATGCGACCGGCCACGCGATTGACCTTGGCGAGCCCGCGCGCTGCGACCGATGCCTCGATGCCCATTACTTTAGCAACGCCAAGGGCGGCAAGCGCGTTGTAAACGTTGAAATCGCCCGCGATTTTCACATCGTACGCATGGCCGTTGACCTTGAAACGGCTTCCGATTGGACCATGGACGGCTGAGTCGGGCACGAGATCTGCACCAGCTCGTCTACCGTATGTAACGACCTCGCGGCCCTCTCCCTTTAACTCGCGCGTCCAGTGCGCGCCGCACGCGTCGTCGACGTTGAGCACGCATGCCGGCGCGAACGTAAAGAGACGCCGCTTTGCGGCGGTGTACGCCTCGAGCGTTTCGTGAAAGTCGAGGTGATCGCGCGTTACGTTCGTCAGCACCGCAGCGCGAAAGCGAACGTCATCGACGCGATCGAGCGCGAGCGCGTGAGAGCTCACCTCCATCGCCACGGCCTTGGCGCCCTCGTCGCGCATCTGCGCGAGCAGCTCGTGCAGCTCCGGCGGCTGCGGCGTCGTGTTCTGCAGCGCCCGGCGATGCCTACGAAAGTCCGCGCCCACGGTTCCCGCAATGCCGCACGGAATGCCGGCCGCATTGAGAATCGATGCGATCATATGCGTGGTGGTCGTTTTGCCATTCGTGCCGGTGACGCCGATGACGTCGAGAGCGTGCGACGGATCGCCGTAAAATGCCGCGGCCAGCGCCGAGAGCGCGCGGCGCGAGTCGGCAACGCGAACGGCCGTCGCGTCTGCGGGCAGGTTGCCCGGCATTGCTTGCACGACGACCGCCGCGGCGCCGTTTGCAACGGCTTCCGGCACGTAGTTATGTCCGTCGGTTCGGCTGCCGGGGAGCGCGACGAAGAGCGTTCCGGGTTTGACGGCGCGCGAATCGATCTCGATCCCCGTGATGCGACGGTCAATGTCGCCGGCTACCTGCGCTTCGGGCAAGCGATCGAGCAGCGTCGCCAAGGCGACGCGTCGTTCAGCGCCCACGTCCGGCGACGTCGACGCTCGGCAAGACTCCTGCGTGCAGCATGGCGGCACGCGCGATTTGCGCGAATGCGGGAGCGGCGACGACGCTTCCATAGTACGAGCCGATCGGCCGTTCCACTTTGACGTAGATGAGATAGCGCGCTCGCGGATACGGCACCATGCCGATAAACGATGCCGCATAATATCCGGCGCGATAGCGGCCGTCGACTACCATCTCAGCCGTGCCCGTCTTCCCGGCCGTCGCATAGCCGGGAATCTGCGCGGTTGGGTCACCCGTGCCGTGCAGAACGACCGCCCGCAAAAACGTTCCCAGTTCTGCAGCCGTGCGTCGCGAGAAGACGCGGCGAACGACGGCCGGGGAGTATCGCTGCAACAGATTACCCTGTTGGTCGTAGACCGCGCGGATAATGCGTGGCTGCATCAGCAATCCGCCGTTCGCAATCGCGCAGTAATAGCGCGCCATCGCGAGCGGTGTCACGGAGACGCCTTGACCGAAGGACATCGTCGCTAGCGAAGAGCCGCTCCACTGCGCCGGCGGCGGCACGATTCCCGGATTTTCTCCCGGCAAGCCCGTGCCGGTCGGCAATCCGAAACCGGCTCGGCGCTCCATCGCGTAGAGCGTTTTCGATCCGGTCGCGAGCCCGACTTCGGCCGCGCCAACGTTATGCGAGTACTCCACGATCTGCTCCAGCGTCTCGCTGCCGCCCGTTCCCGCCATGAAGCCATCTTCCGCGTTGTGAATCGTCTGACCGCCTATTTCGAGCCGGTCATGCGCGGGAAACCGGCTCGTCAACGTTACTTTGTGCGATTCGAGCGCGGCTGCTGCGGTCACCAGTTTATAGGTCGATCCGGGCTCGTACGCATCCATAACCGCGCGATCCCGGCGTTGCGCGTCGCTATATTTCCAAAAACGGTTGGGATCGAAGTCGGGCATATTGGCCAGGGCGAGAATTTCGCCGGTCCAGGGATCCATCACAATCGCGGTTCCGTCGAGCGCATGGAACGTGCCGACCTGCTTCGCAAGCGCCCGCTCGGCGACAAATTGAAGGTAGGGATCGATCGTTAGCTCGACCTCCGAACCGGGTTGGGCGGGTGCGATAACGCGTTCGCGTCCGAACGGAATCGGCCGTCCGAATTCGTCGGCTTCGAGCGTGACGCGCCCGGATAGACCGCGAAGCACGTTGTCGTATGCGTACTCGATGCCGTCGAGACCATTCTCGTCGGTACCGACGAAGCCAAGCAGCGTGGAGGCGAGCCTCCCGGCGGTGTCGATGCGCAGGCCCGTCTGCTCTTCCTTTAAGTCGATGCCGATGATTCCGAGGTTGCGCACGCGCGCGGCGGTTTCGTGGGGCACCTTGCGCGCTATCCACACGAACCAGAGATGGCGATCGTGCAGCGCCGCCATCGTTGTGGGATCGAGTTTGCCAAAGATCTTTTCGAGCTTCGACGCGGCGGCTTGCGGATCGACGATCTCGCGCGGGACGGCGTAGACGCTCTCCGAAGGCAGCGAGCGCACCAGCACGTTCCCGTTCCGATCGAGGATGCTTCCGCGACGTGCAAAGACTTCGACGGTATCGGAGCGCTGCGCGAGCGCCTCTTTAGCATAGATCGCTCCCTTAATACCTTGAACGTCGCAGAGCCGCCAGGCGAGAAAGAGCGCGACGGCCGTGCACGCATAAAAAAAGAGTCTCGCACGCATCGGAGCGACGCGCACGAAGGTTCGCTGATGCATCCCGGCGGTGGCCGCTACTGCTGGTGGGTTACGGCCGGTACGAAGAATCCGGCGAGCGACGAGAGCACGGGGAAGCGCGATCGGACGCGCGCGACGCGGGGCGGCTCGATTCTCACAACCGCAAACACTTGCGGTTCGCGCATGCCCAAGCGCTCTGCCAGCTCCGCCAGGCGATCGTCGGAACGCAACGCCGCGATCCGGTCGTCGAGTCGCATCGTCTCTTCTTGTAACGCCTCGCGCTGCGCGCGCGCGGTAGCTACCGCATAACTCGCGCCCGTCAAACTCGAAGTGAGGAGGACGTAACCCATGAGCAGAGCCAGGACGCACGTCAACGTCGTCAGGGTGCGCGCAACGCCCGTATAGCGAGCGCGTGACTTACGCACGATCCGTCGTTGGGTTGCGGCCCGAATCGTGCGAGGACGAGCGATGCGCGAGGACCGTTCGAAGAAGCGCGGCGCGAGCATCTCAGCCCGCCTTTCGTTCCGCGGCGCGCAGTTTGGCGCTGCGGGCTCGGCGATTCTCGGCGATCTCGTCTTGCGTAGGCAGAACCGGGCGCCTCGTCAGCACGTCGAGACGCTCGTCGTCACGGAAGGTTTGTTTCACGATACGATCTTCGAGGGAATGAAAGCTGATCGCAACGATGCGTCCGGCGCTGCGCAAACGCCCCACCGCACCGCGCATTCCTTCGCGCAGAGCATCGAGCTCGTCATTGACGGCGATGCGGAGCGACTGAAAGACACGCGTCGCGGGGTGGATCCGTTCGCGTCTTCCCGGGCGACGGACGACGCCGGCAACGAGCTGGGCGAACTCCGCGGTGGTGCTGGGCAACGCGCCGTTAGAGCGGCGCACGACAATTGCGCGGGCGATGCGCCGCGCGGACCGCTCTTCGCCGTAGTGAAAGAAGATGTCGGCCAACTCGCCTTCGCTCGCGGTCGCAAGAATCTCGTAGGCGCTGAGTCCCACATCGGGGTCCATGCGCATATCCAGCGCCGCGGGCTTTCCGAGCGAGAAGCCGCGTTCCGCATCCTCAAGTTGCATCGACGAAACTCCCAAATCGAAGAGAACACCGTCGACCGAGTCGATCGCGTAGCGGTCGAGGACGTCGTTTATTTCTCGAAAGTTGGCCTGGACGAACGTGAAGCGCGAGCCGGCCAGCGGCGCCGCCCGCGCTACCGCTTGCGGATCCGCGTCGATTGCGATCAAGCGCCCCTTCTCGAGCCGCTCGAGAATCGAACGCGAGTGACCGCCGGCACCGAAGGTCGCATCGACGTAGATCCCATTGGGGCGTATTGCCAGGTACTCTATGGACGCACCAACGAGCACCGGGACGTGATTCACGAAATAACCACATTACCGGCTCCTACAGGCCAAGCTCGGCCATGAAGTCGGGGACCTCGCCCTCCGGCGGCGTTTGGAACGCGTACCGGTCCTGCGCCCAGATCTCGATCCGCGTCAGCAGGCCGATCGAGACTACCTGGCGTTCGATGCCCGCATACGCGCGCAACAGCGCGGGAACGACGACGCGGCCCTGCGCGTCGCACGCAACTTCTTCGGTATGCGCGAAGAGATAGCGGACGTAGCGCCGGTAGCGCTCGTCCTTTCCCGGCACGGCTTCGAGTCTGCCGCAAAATTCGATCCAGGTTGCGGTGGGATAGAGCGCGAGACAGGGATCGGGGTGGGCGATCGTTAGGACGAACTGAGGGCCCAACCGTTCGCGGAAGCGCGCCGGCACAATAAGGCGCCCTTTATGGTCAAGGGCGTGCTGCTCCGAACCGGCAAATCGCGGTAGTTCCGCGTGCACAAAGTCCTCCGAAAAGCACCACTAAGCACTACTTTCCACCACTATACGCCCCAGCTTTCGTTAAGGCAAGGTAAAGACACAAATGCACGGCGCATTTCGCGCCGCACGGTCTCGCCGTTTCTGCGAACGAACGTTCGAATTACCGACCAGCGGTTTGCCCCGGGAAGGACCTCAGACGCCGGTATGGTGGATTTCCCTTAGCACTCTCTTGACGCGAGCGCCAACGCAACGGCGCTTTACCGAGACGCCGCATCAACAGCGCGTGAGCGCGAAAACGCTACTGGAAGGACTGCACCATGTATGCAATATCCGACGACCCGGTCGGATACCCGAATAGGACGTTCTCGAGCGTGCTCGAGGGGATCTTGGCGCGAATCGCGAGCGCAAAAACGTTAATGAGTTCCTCGGTGTGCGGGCCCAGCACGTGCGCGCCGAGGATTCTTTCGGTCCCCTCTTCGACGAGAATTTGGTAGCACGACCGGCGCGCCTGCACTTTGCGCGACGAATACCACTTGGTCGAGTCGCCCTCGTGGAGGCTGAAACGCAAGCCTAGCTCGCGAGCTCGTTCCTGCGTGAGCCCGGTCATGCCCAGCGATGGAATGGTATAGACAATGCTGGCGAGTCCCGAAAAGTCGAGCGTATGACGATTGCCGTCGAGCAGGTTGCGCGCCGCGATTTCGCCTTCCGCCGCGGCGGTTGGCGTGAGCGGCAGCCCGCCGGCGTCGGCGCAATCACCGACCGCATAGACGGCCGGATTACTGCGGCTTTGAAGAAACTCGTTGACGGCAACGCCTTTCTTCGTTCGTTCTACCTCGCCCGCATCGAGCGCAAGATCGTCGAGATCGGCGACCCGGCCTGCCGCGTGGACGGCGAGCTCGCAATCGACGGAAAATTCCCGGCCGCCCGTCGTCCCTACAACGCGCAGGCCACCTGCCTGCTCCGCGATCGCGCCCACCGCGACGCCGACCCGAACGTCGATTCCGATGCTCTTGCTGAGTCCGACGACGGCATCGACGAGCCCCGGTTCGAACCCGCCCAGGACCCGCGGACCGCGCTGAAGGATGACCGGCGCGGAGCCCGCTCGCGCCGCGAGGTGCGCGAACTCAAACGCGATGTACCCGCCGCCGATGAAGGCAGTGCGTTTGGGCAGTGTTTCCAAATCGAGAAACTCATCGCTGGTGATCAAGAGGTTTTCGCCCGGCAGGTTGAGCGGTGCCGGACGCGCGCCGGTCGCGAGAACAACGTGCCGTGCCCTGAGCCGTTCGTCCGAAACGGCAATCGTCGTCGCATCCGCGAAATGCGCGGCTCCATGGTACGTCGTGATTCCTAATTTACGGAACTCCGATTCTCGCTCTTTCGGAACCGGCTCCGTAAAGGATCGTTTGAAGCGCATCAGTTCGCTCCAATCAATGCGTATCGCGCCGCCGATCCCACTGCCTTGCATCCGCTCCGACCAATCGATCAGCTCGGCAGCGCCGACCAGGACTTTCTTTGGATCGCAGCCTCGCAGCTCGCAGGTGCCGCCGTAGGGGCGCTCGTCGACGATCGCGACGCGCCATCCGGCGCCCGCGCAGGCTAACGCGACGCTTCTTCCGGAACTTCCCGTTCCAACGACGACCAGATCGAACTCGAGCGGGGCCGGCGACGTGGTTGAGCTCATACGTTCAGTGCTTTAGCCGCGCGCTCTCGGTCGATCAATCCCCGCTTCCGCGCCAACCCCCAGCGGTAGCCGCCGAGCTCGCCGGTCCCGCGGATCACGCGATGACACGGAATGAGGACGGCCGCCGGATTCCGCGCGCAGGCTTGCGCGACCGCTCGCGCCGCGTTGGGCGCACCGATCGCCGATGCCACTTCCGCGTACGACTCGACGTTGCCCGGAGGGATCGTCTGAAGATACTTCCAGACGCGCATTTGGAAGGCGGTGGCGCGAATGTCAAGCGGCAATTCCTGGCACGGTCCTCCAATGGCGAGATAACGTGAGATCGCGCCGACCCAGGCGCAAAACTGCGGATGGTACGGCTCCTGCATCGGTTCGATCAGGGCTTTGCGGTATTCGTCACGCAGTCGTTGCAACAGCCCTTCGAGCGCATCCCCGAATCCGACGAAACAGATGCCCCGATCGGTCGCACCGATGAGCATGAGCCCGATGGGTGTCCGCAGCGAGGCGTACGAGACGGTAACTCCGTCACCGGCACGACGATACTCGCGCGGCGTCATGCCGAGATGGGAGACAGCGCCTTCGTACATGTGACTCGCGCCGCCATAGCCGGCGTCGAGTGCGGCCACCTCGATCGGCTTGGCAGCGCCAAGGCCTTCTTTGAGTTTTCGCAGCCGGACCATGGCCAGATACTGCTTCGGCGTAACGCCGACAACGAGTCTAAAGGTACGGGCAAAATGGAAGCGGCTCATCGCGGCGAGCCTGGCAAGCTCAGCGAGCGTCAAGGCTTCGTCGCTATGATCTTCGACGTACCGGCAGACATCGCGTATGAGGTCGGCGTTGAGATTCGTTTTCGACATACCTATGACTCTAACGACGCTCCAGAGGAAAAACCATCGGAAAGTTGCGCAATAGTGGGAGCCTGCCTGCCAGGCCTGGCCCCCGGGGGAGAAGAAGGGCGCGGGTGCGATGAGTCGATTGCTCGGAATCTGCGGTCTTTTCGCCGTGCTCTACGGATGCAGTGGAGGGGGCTTTTTGCCCTACGCTTCCCATGCCCTCGACCCTTCGACCATCAATACGCTAGTCATGGATGCCTCGCAAGCAAACGGCGTCCCCGCCGGGTTGGTCCGCGCGGTCGTGATGGCCGAATCGGCCGGCAACCCCTCGGCAATCAGCGTGGCCGGGGCGCAAGGGCTGATGCAGCTGATGCCGGGCACTTCGGCGGGTTGCGGGATAGCGAATCCGTTCGACCCGACCGAAAACGTGGAGTGCGGCACGGGCTATCTTCGCTCGCTGCTCCACCGTTATCACAACAACCTGACCCTTGCCGTCGCCGCGTACAATGCCGGCCCCGGTGCGGTGGACCGCTACCACGGCGTACCTCCGTATCCGGAGACGCGCGCGTACGTCGTGCGCGTGCTCAACGCATACCACAGCTACTGAAGCTGGGCCTCTCATGGCGACGCTGACGCACCGACAGCCGCTTCCCCGCGTCGGCTCCGCTCTTATGCGTCTACCGATTCTGGATGGCTATTTGCTTGGCGAGATGGCCATTCCGTTCTGCTTTGCGTTCGGCGCGTTTCTGCTCTTCTGGGCGCTGAACATCTTCTTTCTCGCCGCCGACTACATCATCAATCAGCACGCGCCGTTTTTTTTGGTGCTGCGCTTTGTGCTCTTCCGGATCCCTCAAGCAATTCCAATGGCCTTTCCCTTTGGATGCCTCTTCGCCGCTCTGCTCGCTATGGGACGTATCATGGGCGACAACGAGGTGACTGCGATGCGGACCGCGGGCATCCCCGTCCTGCGAATCGCACTCGCTCCCTTGCTCTTCGGCGTCACGATGTTCTTGATTGCGTACAGCACGAACGAATGGGTCGCGCCGGCTTCGGTAGATCTTTCGACTCGGACGTTTTACCAAATCATCTACCACACCGACGCGCTGCCGGTCGAGCCGCAGTTTTTCCGCAAAGACCCCGACACCGGGAACACGTTCTATGTCGGACAGGTCGCACCCGATAACCGTACGATGGTGGACGTCCAGATCTTCAAGCCCGCCAAGTACGGCCCGTGGAACGAGACCCTCCAAGCGAAGACGGCGTCGGTTCAGGGCAGCAGCCTGGCGCTGCACGACGTGATCGACACGCGGTATAACAACGACGGTTTCATGACCAATCAGCAGCACGTCAAGAGCGTTTTGATCGGATTGCCTCTCGGCGAGACGGCTTCGCAGTTCGTCAGCCAAGTCAATAACGATCCGTGGACGATGAGCAGCAAGTCGCTACGTACGCAGGTCAACGCGCTGCAGGCCCAAGGAATCGGCGGCACGGCGATGGGGAACTTGCAAATCAATCTCGCGGACAAACTCGCGTGGCCGTTCGCGTGCATCATCGGCGTCCTGGTGGCGGTGCCGCTGGCACTGCGCTTCGGCAAGCGCGGCCGCATGCTCGGCATCGCCCTTTCGATCGTCACCTTCTTTGCGTACTATCTCATGGTTTCGGCAGCTTCAGCGTTCGGACGAAACGACGCAATCAATCCGTACGTCGCTGCCTGGCTGCCGAACGTCATCATCGGAACCGCCGGCACGGTTCTTCTTTGGCTGGAAGAGCGCTGAGGCAATGCGCCTCGGGAGGCGAGTACGTTGCGGCATAGCCGCGATATCGGCGCTCGCTGCGTTCACCGGCGCGGCCTTTCCTCTTTCGGCGAGGACGGCGACTGACGACCGAGAGCAGCTCGCACTTTCGCTCTTCAACTCGCAAAGCTGCGCGCAGCATTACCGTGACGATCCGCAAACGGTCGCGCAGGCGACCTCAGGCCCATCGAGTTCACCGTCGCCGGTGCCCGTCTCGACGCCCGGCTTGCCCGCCCCGCCACAAGGCGTGGGCAACGGAACCTACACGCTCAATCGAACGCCGCCGCCGCAGCCGGGACAGACGCCGGCCGTAACACCGCCGCCGATACCGGGTGCGACGCCCACTCCATCAGCCTCGATGGAGCCGATTTTCCTCGTGCGCGGCGGGGAAACCCCGCCGCCGATTCCGCCCGCGGGACAAGCGACGCCGATTCCGAGTCCCGAGCCTACCGGCGTCCCGACTCTTTCGCCCGGAAACGTCGCCGTGATCTCCGATACATGGAGCGGCAATCGCGAACGCGGACAGCCGAGCGACGCTATCGGCAACGTTCATATCTATTATGCCGACGAAGAAATCGTCGGAGAGAAAGCGCACTTCGACGGCCTCCGCACGATCACGATCACGGGGCATCCCTTCCTCGTCAACCACGAACACAACTCGGTGTTGATGGCCGACGTCATTGTTTTCGATACGGTCGCGCAAACCGCGAAACTCGAAAACGGCAAAGGCGCGAGCGATGAGGGCGTACAGCGTGGTCTGATCCACTTCTCGGCCGCGGACTTGCACACCGATCCGAACGGAATTGCGCACGGTCTCGATCCGTACGTAACGACCTGCGAGAATCCTAGGGGAGGCTATCACATCACCGGTAAGGATATGGACGTCTATCCCGGTGACAAAATCGTCATCCACAAAGCCGTGCTCTGGCTCGGCGCGGCCGCCGTCTTCTACCTCCCTCTCCTCGTCATTCCGCTGCGCAGTTTAGAAAACCAGCGCGGCCGCGCGCGATTGTTTCCGGAGGTCGGATACGATTCGTACGAGGGCGCCTGGATAAAAATGCAAATTCCATTTGGAAAAGATCAGTACTATTACGGGTACTACATCATCAATTATTACACCAAGGAGGGCTTGGGGCTCGGCTACGTCGGCTTCTTCGCCAGCAAGAGAGGCCGCCGCAGCGTCAGCATCAACGTCTACACGATCAACAACCGCGTCGCCGGCGGCCGGCAAACCAACGCCGCGCTTCAGGAGCAAGAAAATATCTCGCAACACCTGCGCAGCAACTTCCAGTTCGCGTACCAGTCGAACTACGGTCCGCTCGTGAGCATTCCCCCGAACGAAACGCTGAGCGAAGCGATCACTCACCAAACGGCGCAAACGTCGCAGAACTACAGCTTCACTCACAGCTCGGTCGGCGGACAGGGGAGCAGCGATAGCTTCACGTTCACCGACACGCGCCAATTCAACCAAAACCTGAATCAGACGACAACGTACGACATCAGCAACAGCAACGCGACCTTCGGCGGAATCACGTCGTTCAGCAATCAGTCGGAGTTCGACTACCTCTTGCAGTACACGACGTCAGGTGCCGACTATCAGATGGAGTGGGATAAGATCTATTCGCAGGAAGCGGTGGGGATCAACAAAATTCCGGAGTTCGAAGTACGGCCCACCGATTTTTTTCAGCACTTCTTCATTCCGCTCTCGGCAGAGCTCACGGTCGGTGAGTATAGCGAGCCCACGTCAGGCGAGGACGTGGGCCTTGCGACCTGGCGCGGCGACGCGAACCTCGTCGTCGGACCCGCCGAAGCGAAGGTATTTGGAAGCGATTTCCAAGGCACGGTAACGATCGACCAGTATGCGTACGGAACGGGCGACCTCAAAGCAGCGGTCGAGCAAGACCTCAGCCTGACCACGCCGATCAGCCAACATATCGTCAACACGCTCACGTACAACGAGGCAAACTACAACGGCCCCGCGTTGGTGCCGTTTCAATATCTGGACCAGCAGCCGACGATGAACCTCAAGAATGCTCAGGATCTGGTCCGCTTGTTCAACGACGACGTCTACGCGTTTTCGCTCGGATGGTCGACGAATTTCGACGGCGTCGCGCAGCCGCTGAGCTATCAGCTCAGCGCTCGTCCCTCACCGCGATCGGTCGTGCTGGTCAGCGGATCCTTCATTCCAGGAGGCGGCATGGGGTTTGAAACGACGAACCTTCAGCTCTCGACGCCGTTCGGACGCGACGCGTCGCTGCAATTCGTCACCAACATCAACTGGAAGCCGTCGCTCGGACTCGGCGAGTTCTTTTCCGACAAAATCATCTACTATACGCGCACGATCGGAAACTGCTATCAGCTCCTCGTCCTCTACAACGAGTCGCAGGAAGCGATCAACGTCGGCCTCAACCTGTTGGCATTCCCGTCGCAAACCGCCGTCTTCAACATCGGCCAGCCCCAACAGGTCATCCCGACAACGTTTAACTTTTAACGTTCAAACGATATCGCCCGATCAAGATTCGGACGCGCCGGACGAGCAGGATGCGAGCGACGGGCGTCTTCGAGTCGGCATGTCAGACCCGAAGATTAGGGCGCATCGCACTCCGGGTGACCGCAGGCGCACGTCTCCGATTCGAGGCCTCCTTCGCTCGCGCTGCGGCAGAAATCGTTGCAGTAGACTTCGCCGCCACCCACGGGCCCGGTTACAGAACAGTTACAGAGTTCGTGCGAGCACTCGAGCGGCGCTTCGTACACGGCGGCCTAGGGACACGGCGTGGGCGACGCCGGATTGTTCGCGATTTCGACCGTTTCAATCTGAGCCGACGGATCCGAGGGCGTGTAATAGGCGGTGTACGTGTTGTCAAACGGCTCGGTCATGCAGAGCTTCGGCGAGACGAACTGCGGATCGATCGGGCCGCCGAAGCCCATCGAGTCGACGAAATGCCATTGACCCTGACTGCCGCCCGCTTGCGAGGTGAATGCATTGAAGGTCCACACGTTCGATGGACTGGCGCTCGGCGAGGGCGATGGTGACGCAATTCCCCTGATGATCGAGCGCTGTATGAGCATCGAGAACTCAGTCCCGGTACCGTTGTCGTTCAGATTGTACGAAAACTGCTGCGGCGTCGTTTTCAAAGGCAGCCATGCCGGAGGGATTTTCGGATTCTGATTCCTCAAAAACTGCACCGGCTCGGCAAAGGAAGATACTCCGTTGCCGAGCGCGACCAAGGCAAACGAGTAGCCGGCCCAGTTGGTCTGCGACGTATCGGTCGACGGCGTAACGCCGCTGCCGGTCGTGTTCAAGACCACCATGTATTGGTAGTTGCTGAAGTTGAAGGGCGCCGCCACGTCAAAGATGATCGCCATGTATCCTGGAGCCGCGCCGCCGGGCCCCAAGCCCGGAGGATTCGGCGTGACTTGACGACCGCACGCTGAAACGATGAACGCCGTTACTAATACGACTACGAAACCGAAACTCAATCTGCGAATCATGGTCTCCTCGATGCCATTTCGCGATGCTGGCGTCGCCGCCGGTGCGGCTGTCGCATTGGCGGCAGCCTTCCCGAAGCTCGGCGCGGCATGGCTCGTGCCGTTCGGCACCGCGGGGTTGTTCTGGCTTTGGCAAGGTGCTTCCTGGAGACGGGCCGCGCTTCTCGGTTGGTTCGCCGGATTAATTTTTTTCGCGCTCGATTTCGCATGGGTCGGCCACACTGTCGGACGTTACATCGGTATCTTTGGTCCGTTTCTCGCGTTCGGTCCCGCCCTTTTCGAAGCACCCTTTTTTGCGCTCGCCGGAGCGCTTGCCGCGATCGCGTACGCGCGCATGCAACCAAACGTTGCGCCGCTAGGCGCGGCCGCTGCCTTCACGACCTGTGAATGGCTGCGGTCGATCGGAATTCTCGCGGCGCCGTTCGATCAGCTCGGTTATACGCAGGCCGATTCCGCGTTACGCGTTATTGCCGCCTACGCCGGCACCTACGGCATAACGCTTGCTCTCTGCACGATTGGAGCCTACGCGGCCGATGCGCTGCGCCGGCGCACGTGGAAGCCGCTGATCGTCGCGGTCAGCGCCGTAGCGCTTCTTACGTTCGCCGCATGGAGCGCCTGGCCGGCTCGAAATCTCGCGCCACCGACGATTCCGGTAGCGGCAATTCAAGGCAACATCGCTCAGTCGTTTAAATGGAACGCGCTGGGATTGGCGGTGCACCGCTACACCGCGATGACGCGCACCGCAAGCTCCGGGCATCCACGTTTGGTCGTTTGGCCGGAAACGGTGATCACTACGGAGCTCGACGCCAACCTCACGCTCGTGGAGCACTTTTCCGATCTAGCACGCGAGATGCACGCGACGGTTGTGGCGGGCAGCCTCGCGGCAGGCCCATCCGGCCTCTATAACTCGCTCTATATTTTTTCGCCCAAAGGCGGCTATTTGGTTTACGACAAGCGCCAGCTCGTGCCGTTCGCCGAGTGGTTCCCCGGGCGGGCTTTTCTTTCGTGGCTCCCCTATGTGAGCGCACTCAATGGAGGGCTCGTACCCGGCAGAGAGGACAGCGTCTATCCGACCAGCGCGCTTACGATAGCGCCGCTGATCTGCTGGGAGTCGGCCTTCGCGGATCTGGCCTACGCGCAGGTGCGGCGAGGGGCACAACTCCTGGTCGTCAGCACCGACGACGCGTGGTTCGGCACGACGTCAGGACCCTATATGCACGCGCAGATCGCGCAGCTTCGCGCCGTCGAGACCGGCGCGTATGTCGTGCGGGCCGCGGCAACGGGCATCAGCGGCATCATCGCGCCGGATGGACGCTGGCAAGCGCGAAGCGCGCTCCAGCGGCGGGCGATCGTTACGGGGCGCGTTGGCCCGCGCGTCGGCACGCTCTTCTCGCGAATCGGTCCCACCACAATCGGCCTTCTCTTGGCCGTGCTCTACGTGTCGCTTCTGGTGCCGCAAGGTACGTCGCCGCCCGATACTTGGGAATGGCCCGATGCGCATTAAAACGATCTGGCGCAAACGGCTCGCCCTTGGCGTAGGTCTGGTCCTCGGAATCTACGTGATCGTCGAGATCATCCTAGCGGGGGGCGGCGCACTCCCGCCTCCGCCGAACCAAGCTCCGATCGATCTGCGCGGCGGCCATGTGCTGAACAACCACATCACCACCAAGTCCTGGAGCTTCGATTACGACCACGCACGCCTCTCGCCCGACGGCCTGAGCGGAAGCGTCGACGGCGTACGCAACGGCATCGTCTTCCGCAAAGGTAAGCCCTATCTGCGAATAGCTGCCAAGCACGTCGTCCTCAATATCCAGTCACTCGATTTCACCGCGATCGGAAAGGTGCACATCGAACGCATCGACGATCCGGAGCGCCGGGCCTTCGACACCGACCTGGTGACCTGGACGAATGACGCGAAGATACTGCGCATGGGGCATCCCGCCTATATCCACTCCGGCAATCAAACGCTGCGGATCGACGGCATTAGCGTCAACTTCGACGACAACACGATCCACCTCGGAAAGGTGAGTGGAGGAGTCGACGTAACGCACTAGACGGCGTGCGTTAGACGTTATGCGGAGAAGGCGTGTTAGGAAGCTCGGATTCGCCTCAGGTCTAGGAGACGAGGGGCGAAGTTTACTGCGGTAAATGAGCCCCAAGGCGACAACGACATGAGGCGAATAAGGGCTTCCTAACGGTTTTCGTCGCCGAGTTTTTTCTTAGCCTCGGCAATCAGCTTTTTGACCTTTTGGCCACCCTTGTGGCCGATCTCTTCGTAAAAGTCCGAGCCGTACTTTTCCTTGACGACCTTACCGCCTTTTTGACCGATGGATTCGTAAAACTCGACGCCGTGGCGATCCCGCGTCGCTTTACCACCCTTGCGACCGATGTCTTCGTAAAAGGTCGAGCCATAGCGATCGCGCACGGTGTCGCCGCCTTTCTTGCCAGCCTCACGTACCGACATTTCGCGCTTGGACGCGCTTTCGGTCTTGTCAGCCACTCGTCTTCGCTCGACCTCTACGTAAATGAGTAACTACGATGCCGACGCCTTGCGCTTCGGACGCTGACCGCCTTTTTGACCGATCACCTCGTAGAAGGAAGGACCGTACTTGCTCTTCGTCGCTTCGCCGCCTTTGCGGCCGATTTCTTCGTAGAATTCCGAGCCATACTTCGCCTTCACGCGCTCGCCGCCGCGGCGGCCCGCTTCACGAACGCTCATACCACCGGCTTGTCCGGTCTCTTGTGTCATGTCGTATCCTCTCTGTACTTAGTTCCGAGTTACTCCTATTCCCATACAAGCGCTCGGTAAACTCAGGATTCGCTGAGAATCTCCGTACGGTTGCTTAATTCGGGGTTGGATTTGCGGAGAGCGCCTCGTAGACGGCTCGCGTACGATCGCGCAGGCGCTCCAGATTACCGTCATTCGCGATGATGTAATCGGCCACCTCACGGGCACGTTCCGGCTCGATTTGTGCGGCCATGCGTGCCCGTATGCGGGCTTCGTCGAGCTTATCCCGCTCCACGACTCGTGCAATCCGCTGCTCGATCGGGGCCACGACAAGCACGGACTTATCGACCAGCCGCTCGTAGCCCGTTTCGAAGAAGAGCGGCACCACGTGAACCACGACCTGACCGGGTTTGGCGCGCGCGCCGCGCTCCATCGCAACGCGGCGAATATGGGGATGGAGCAGCGCGTTGACACGTTCGCGGGCCGATGGGTCGCTGAAGACGATGTCTGCCAGCGTTGCGCGATCGAGCGCGCCGTTGCGTACCGCTTGCGGCCAAAATCGGGCGATTTCCATGAGACCGTCGCTGTTGGGAGCGACGACCTCGCGCGCGATCGCGTCGGTATCGACGATGAAGGCGCCCAGGCTCGCAAAGATCGCGGCAACCGCGCTTTTTCCCGCACCGATGCCGCCGGTCAAGCCAACGCGCACGGCGGGTTTACTCCCTACGCTTCCTGAGGCGGCTCCGCCGGCGACTGCGGCGCTGTCTCAAGGCCGATCTCTTCCTCGACCGCGTATTGCTCGATTTCTTCCGGCGGCACGTCGGCAACGTGCTGGATCGACGCGGTGATCCGGCGCGTCGCATGGTTGATCGTGAGCAACGTTACCTCGACCTCTTGACCAGCGCTGAATTGTGCCGCAACGTCGAACTCGCCCTTCGGCACCATCGCTAGGATGCCCGGGATCACTTCGACGAGAAGGTAGTTCGGCGTCACCTTCACGATCTGAGCCGTCAGCTTGTTCGTTTCGTAGAGGCGATCGGCGTACTGGTCCCAAGGATCGGGCAGGGCGTGTTTGAGGGAGAGGCTGACCTTCTTCGCGTCGGGATCGAACTTCATGATCTCGACCTGGACGACGTCACCGATTCTCACTACTTCGGAGGGGTGCTTGATCCGCGCGTACGCAAGCTCGCTGTTGTGGATCAAACCGTCGATCCCGCCGAGATCGACGAAGGCGCCAAAATCCGCCAAGCGAACGACGACGCCCTCTCGAATCTGTCCGACTTCGAGCGTGTCGAGCAGCTCCTGCTTCTTCGCCTGGAGTTCTTCCTCGAGCACGAGGCGTTGCGAGAGCACGACGCGATGCCGCTTGTGATCGAGATCGATCACCTTCAGGCGCAGGTGCTGGCCGACGAGTTCGTCGAGATTTCCGACGGGTTGACGGCGAATTTGCGACGCCGGTACGAAACCGCGCATGCCGAGGTCGACGAGTACGCCGCCTTTGACGACCTGCGTCACCGTCGCTTCGATCACCTCGTCGCGCTGGTGCGCCTCGATGACCTTCTCCCACGTCTTGAGCGCGCGAGCTCTGCGCTCCGACAGAAAGAGCGTTCCGTCCAGCTCGTCGATTCGATGAACCATGACTTCGACGGTATCGCCCACTCGTAACAGTTTGGAGTCGATCGCGAGCGAGAGCTCGCGGAACGGAAGCACGCCTTCGGATTTTCCGCCGACGTCGACCAGGACTTCGTCCTTATCCTTTTGGACGATCGTCCCCGTGAGCACTTGGCCCTCGTCGAGAACTTTGAGCGATTCTTCGTAGAGGCGCTGTTCGAGCGCCAGCTGGTCTTCCTCGTAGGGAGTCGGTGCGACTTCGGTTGTAGAGATTTTCAGTTTCCCGCTTTCGTAAATTTTATTATCTTTGGCATCCTCTGCACCACCAGGTGCCCCGCTGAGCCAGCACGGTTCGGACAATCGTCCTCGTGCCGCAGCGCAAGCAAGGCCGGCCGGCTCTGCCGTAGACCGAGAGGTTGTTCTGGAAACCACCCTGCAGTCCGTCGGCATCGACGTAGTCATCGACACTGGTTCCGCGCATTTCGATGGCGCGTTGCAAAACGTCGATGATGGCGTGACGCAAGCGGTGAATCGCCGGTTTCGTCAATCTCCGGCTCGGAAGGCTCGGACGGATCCGAGCTTCCCAGAGCGCTTCGCACGCATAGATATTGCCAATGCCTGCGATGCGCCGTTGATCGAGGAGAAGTGCCTTGACCGGCGTCGTCCGCCCCGACAGCATACCGATAAAGGCCTCTTGTGTAAAGCCGCAGGAGAGCGGTTCGACGCCGAGCTCCTCGTCCCACGCTTCGCCGGGTGCGACGAGCCTCATTCGCCCGAAGGTGCGCACGTCGGAGAATCGTAGGTACCCGCCTTCCGCAAAGTGGAGCACGAGGTGCGTCCCCGGTGATTCGGGCTGACCGTCGCGGGCGACGACAAGCCGGCCGGTCATGCGCAGGCTGGTAACGAGCGACCGTCCAGAGGCCAGCTCGACGACCGCATACTTCCCGCGCCGGCGTACGCCCGAAATGCGATCGCCGGCAACGGCGCGTGCGAAGCCGACGTTTCGCGGAGCGACCGCAATCCTCGCGAGCCTGATCTCGGCGCGTCCGATCGTCTTACCCACGATCTTCGCGCTAAGTCCGCGAACGATCGTCTCCACCTCGGGCAGTTCGGGCATCCTTAATCGAGGGAAGGAACGTCGTGCACGTCGAGTTTGATGCCCTGCGCGATTCCATCCCGCGCGGCTTCGCCGGCTCGTAATTCGATGACGTATTTTGCGCCGGCGCCTTCGCGCGGAATTTCATCGTCCGGCATCGTTGGCGCCACGACCGGTACGTTGGCAAAGACGCGCCGCACCGTTCCGTCGGCAGCGACGAAGATCATGTCTAACGGTACGAGCGTATTCTTCATCCAGAACTCCACGGGCTCATCGCGCTCGAAGACGAAGATCATGCCCGTATGCAGCGGAATCGTTGTGCGGTCCATCAGACCGTGCTCGCGTTGCGTCTCGCTGCGCGCCACTTCCAGCGTGAGGTCCGCTCGCGGTGCGTGCACGACGATCGTCGACAATACCGAAGCCATCAGAATGGCGACTGGCCTATACACGCTGGAGGCCGTCCACGTCGATCGGCTCGACGTCGTACCAGTTGCTCCCCGACTTGAGCGTCACTTCGAGCGGAACCGACAACGCGATGGCGTTTTCCATGTGGCTGCGCACGAGGTCACCGACCTCGATCAGCCGACTCTTGTGCACTTCGAAAATGAGCTCGTCGTGAATCTGCAACAACATGGTCGCCTCGGTCGGCCCGGCTTCAAGCGCGCGCGCGATTTGCACCATTGCCAGCTTCATGAGATCGGCCGCACTGCCTTGCAGCGGAGCGTTCGTCGCCTCTCGCTCGGCCGCGGCGCGCAGCATATAGTTACCAGAGACGAGGCCGGGCATATACCTGCGTCGCCCCAAGATCGTGGAGACGTAGCCGTTGTGCCGTCCTTCTTCAAGCGTACGGTCGATGTACGCTCGCACGTCGGGAAAGCGCGCGAAATACGCGGTCGTGATCTCTTTTGCTTCGGCCCGGCTGATCTCCAAGCGCTGCGCCAGACCAAAGTCGGACATTCCGTAGAAGAGTCCAAAATTGACGCTCTTGGCCATCCGGCGCTGGTTCGGGTCGACGCGAAGGTTGGGTGCGATGCCGAAAATCTGGCGCGCGGTAAAGTCGTGGATGTCTTGGGCCTCCTCGAAGGCCGTGCGCAAGGCACGGTCACCCGACAGATGTGCCATCAACCGCAGCTCGATCTGACTGTAGTCGGCGGCGAGCAAAACATACTCATCGTTACGAGCCACGAAGGCGCGCCGAATTCGTCGCCCGAGCTCTCCGCGCACGGGAATGTTCTGAAGGTTCGGATTCGTCGACGAAAGCCGGCCCGTCGCCGTCGCCGTTTGGTTAAACTCAGTGCGTAACCGCCCGTCGCGTGGGTCGACGAGCGCAGGAATGACGTCGACGTACGTGTTTTTGAGCTTGGTGACCTCGCGCCATTCCAGCACGAGCGCGCAGATCGGATACTCGCGTGCGAGCGCTTGCAGCACCTCGACGCCGGTCGCCCATCCGGTTTTGGTTTTCTTGCTCCCGGGAATCCCGAGCTTTGCAAAGAGCACTTTGCCGAGCTGCTGCGGCGATCCGATATTGAACGCCTCCCCGGCAAAATCGTAAATACGCTGCTGCAGGCGCGCGGCGGCCGCGTCGACCTCCTTACCAATCGCGTGGAGTTCGCGGGCGTCGATGCTGACGCCGGCCGCTTCCATCTCTGCCAGCACCGGCGCGAGCGGAACCTCGACGTCTTCGTAGAGGCGAAGCTGGTCTCGCGCCTCCAGTTCGGCGCGCGCGATGGTTACCAGCTGAAAGACCGCATCGGCGTGTGCCGCGGCCTCGTCCGAAATTTCCGAACGGAGTATCTGCGCCGCAGCATCCTCGATATCGGCGAAGCCGTGCGCCGGATCGAGCAAGTGCGCCGCAATCATCGCATCGTCGCCGAAACGCGCACTGCTTACCCCACCCTCGCGCATGACGTGCAGGAGTCGTTTGGCGTCGTACGCCGCGATCGGCGCGGTCCCAGCGAAGAGCCGGTCGAGTGCGCCGCGCACTTCTGCGTACGCGAGCGCAGCGCGCGAAAAGCTCAGGCCTTCGCCGGCGCGCGCGCTCACGCCGATGGCATCGCCGAGCACTGCGAAGGCGATCCGTTCGCTTTGCGCGAGTGCTTGCAGTTCCTGCGCGAGCCGCATGAATTCGGGGGGATCGACCGCCGGCTCGTAACTCCGATAATTGCCGCTTAACTTCGCGCCCCGGTCGAAAAGCGGAAGATCGGAGGGCGGCTCCAATTTTGCGAGCAGCGTTTTGAATTCGAGATCGCTGTAGAGCTGATAGAGATCGCGCTCGGGCGGCATGCCGTAGCGGCTACCCTCCCAATCGATCGAAAGTGGAAGATCGCGGCGCACGACGGAGACGGCACGGCAAAGGCAGGCCTGCTGACCGTATCGCTCGATCAAGCCCGCAAGTTTTGGATTGCCGGCGAGCGCCGGATCGGCAACCAGCGCGTCGAGCGATCCGGCGGCCTGTAAGAGCTTTGTCGCGGTTTTTTCGCCCACGCCGGGAATTCCGGGAAGATTATCGGACGGATCGCCTTTGAGCCCGCGATAATCGGGCAACTGACCCGATTCGAGGCCGAAACGTTCGCGAACTGCCGCCGGATCGTAGCGGCCGAGCTCCGAGATGCCGCGCCGCGTCGTCAAAACCGTCGTGCGTTCGCCGACGATCTGCAAAAGATCGAGATCGCCGGTAACGACGAGCGTTTGCTCGCCGGCCTCCTCGGCCTGGCGGGCCAGCGTCGCGATAACGTCGTCGGCTTCTTGTCCCTCGATCTCTACGATCGGGATGCTATACGTTTGGAGAACGCGCCGCACCAGCGCAAACTGACTTCGCAGCTCATCGGGCATGACGCGCCGCTGAGCTTTGTACTCGGCGAAAAGCGAGATGCGATCGACCGGCGTGCCCTTATCGAAAGCGGCGAGAATGTGCGTTGGCTTCTCGTCGGCGATCAACTTGTTGAGCATCATCGTAAAACCGTAGACGGCGTTGATTGGTACGCTTTTGCTAGTCGTGAGACCGGGAAGCGCGAAGAAAGCCCGGTAGACCAAGCCGTAAGTGTCGAGGAGCATCAAGGCCATCGCGCCGTCCTACCGCACGACGACCGCGCAAGACCCGGCGCTCACGCTTCCGTCATCGGAGATGCCGAGTATCGAGAGATCGTACCGCCCGCTTCGTGGAGGCAGTGCAACGGCGATTGCCTTCGCGTCTGTCCGCGCTACGTCCCAAGAAACGGCTTGCGTTTCGGCCTGAGCGAGCGAAAGCTCGGTCGGGGGGCGCGTCCGGCGGACGAAGCCGAGCACCTGGGCGCGCTCGCCGGTCGAGTTCACCCAGGGATGCCAGGTTGTGGTTTCCGGCGCGCTATTCTGCGTCGTGCTTACGCCGATCGCGAGCAGTGCGGGCGCCGACGCGAAGAGCGCACTTCCCGTGGGCGTTCCACGGCTGACTCGCACGACGAAGGTACCCGGACCGGCGTTACCATCGAATGAAACCTTCGTAGCGTCGCCCGGCGCGAATTCGGCCTTCCCGAGCGAGAGCTGCGCCGGGCGCCCACGCCCCGGCGCGGAGAGCGTAAGCGGCGTGGTGCTCCATTCGAGTGCGCCGTCACGCACGAAGGCTGCGCCGACGCTCAGCTCGCCGGCCGCATCGACGGCGCGAAAGTGCGCGACCGCGTGTCCGCCGACCGTCCTGGTGACACGCGACTCTACACCGAGCGCGCTTTCAAAAGTAATCAGCGCATCGCCCTGCGATCCCGCCGCATCGGCGGAGACGGCGACGTCATCGTCAGCCCGATAGGTGGCTCGATCGAGCGCAATGCGCACGTTCGCGCTGCCACCGTCGCCCCCGGGCTCCGTGGCTTGTGGGTCGACCCGCACTTGAGCCGCGTCCATCGCGCGTCCCCCGCGATCGATCCACGCCTCAAGAAAGTTCGTGCCGAGCTCCGGCGCGCTGAAAGTACCGCGCGCGTGTCCCTCTGCGCCGAGCGTGAGCTGTTGCCGCGCAGAGGTCGCGCCGTGCGTGAGCGCGACGGTGACGGTCGCTCCCGCCAACGGCATTCCATCGAGCGAGTCGGCGTACACGTCGAAGCCGAGAGGAATGCCGAGGCTTTGCTCGGCACGATCGACTGTCAAACGGATCGCGGCCTGCGCCGTCGGAACCGTTACGCGCGTGTCCGCGGTTGCTCCGTTCGATTCGACGTGTACCCCGTAGGTGGAGCTCAGGCCATCGTTGGGATGCGGAATTTCTACGGTAGCGTTACCGTTCTCGTCGGTTCGAACCGTAACGTCCAACCAACGGGTCGTTGCCCACGGCGCGCTCTCGGGTACGTCGCCGATGTAAACGTGCGGCGATCGAACGACGGTTACCTGAATCGCGGTGTTGCCACGCGATGCGTGTACGATGAGCGGAACGTCCTGGCGCGCATCGCAGGGGCCGTTACACGCGGCGGTGACGTCGAGCGAAAGGCCGGCAGCGTTCGCGTCGACGTCAACGGTCGCCCCGCCGACTCCACCCGCCGCCTGCGCCAGCACCGTGTATTCGCCTGCCGCGGCGTTATCCGGCACCGCGAACGAGGTGGCAAACGCTCCGGCTGCGTCGAGCGCCACCCGCCCCTGCGCGATCGTCGTCGCGCCGTAACGCAACGAGACGGTCGCGCCGCCGGCGCTCGCGCGCAAAACACCGTGCGCGCGAGTTCTCGCAAAACCGGCAACGCGAACCACGTCGCCGGCATGCACGACCGCCGAATCCGTTCGCACGCCGACGATCGTCACTGGGAGCGGAGGTTGTGGAAGGAAGCTTAAGAACGCGTAACTATTTGCCCATTGCGCGAGCGCGAAGACGGGGCGTGGCGAACGATTCCAGCGAACGATGCCTTGGGCATCCGTCATGGTGGTGACGAAGCTTCGGTTGACCACGAACTGCACGCGCATGTGCGCGAGCGGCATCCCCGTCCCGAGATCCGCGCCGTAAAGCAGCAGCCCGCTCGGCGTTTCCTTGGAGATAAGGCCAATCCGAGAACGGTTGATCCAGACTTGCTCTCCGACACCTCCACATCGTGCTTCGACGACGAAGAAGCCCTCGTGCGTGCCTAGCGGAATGTTGACGGCGTTGGATTGAAACTGATAACCGCCGGGCGGCGCAAAGCTAAACGGGGACGCAGCGCGCCGGCCGCCCGCGGCAATTGCTCGAGGACTGAAAATTCGAGCCCGCGGTGAGCACGTCGGCGGGATCGACCTGATAGACGGAAAAGGCTACGGGCGCGCTCGAGTAGGTATCCAAGCGAACCGTGGCTGCCTTCCACGGAACGCTGGAATCGGCAGCAAAAAGTTGGAAGTTTGTGTCGAGACGGTGGAGATCGACGATGGGCCGCTCGGCACCAACGGGTGCGATGCCGATGCCAGCGATGAGAACTCCGGCAGCGAGTAAACGAGGGAACTGCATGCGTCTGCGCTGCTTCGGCAGGTCGAAGTACGATGCCCGCGTAAAGCGCAGTACCGTGGACGAACAGGCTGCCGGAGAGAGCCCCACGTCGACGCGCTGCCGTTTCTGCGGCTTCGAAGAAGGCGCGAACGACGCGCGAACCTTGCGCGACAAGTCACATTTTCAAGTCGTCGTCGCGTGCGGATCCTGCGGTCATCCTTTCGCCGTACTCTCGCGAAACTAACAACGTGAAGTCGTGGACGTCCGCCGCCGCGCTCGCGGCAATCCTTGCTGCGACGGGTACTTCCACGGTCGCCGCAACGACACCCAGACCGAGCCCCGCCCCGCGTCCCTCCGTCGTCATTCACCTTCCAAATATACCGCTCCACACGGAAGTCATCGTCGAAGTCAACAAAAAGGGGCAGGTCGTGCGCGTGAAATCGAGCAAGCCGAGTAAGGTGGCTTCGTTCAACGTGCAAACCTATGGCAACGCCTTGCAGATGTGGATTCGCCATCCCAACGGCGCCGCTCAAGTCGGTCTCTACCGCATAACATACGACTACGACCCGAAGACGCAGAACGTCACGCGGCGTATTTTTCTTATCTCTGCCGGCGGAAGCTGGGCCGACGCCGAGGGCGCGGCCAACGTGATGGTCGACATGGAGAAGAAACAGGCGGCCGCAGCGGCCGCAGCGGCCGCAGCGGCGCGCAAAGCGCAAGCAGAGCAAAATGCTAAGCTGCCATCGCTCAACGAGATCCGCGGCGTGCCTACACCGAAACCCACGCATGCCCCGACCTTGCCGCCTTATTGACGCTTGAGGTTCCTGACATACCGGTCGGCTGACGGCCACATGCGACCGGGCGTGCTGGAAGGGCGAATGATCCGGACTATTGCGACCTCGACCTTGCGCGAATACATCGCGCTTGCGCCGCACGAGCGCATTGCGTGGCACGCTTCCGACGATCTGGTCCCGCTCGCCGATGTCGTACTCGATGCGCCGGTGCGCCCCGCGCGCAATGTGTTTTGCGTCGGGCGCAACTATCTCGAGCACGCAAAAGAAGGCGCACGCGCCGCCGGCCGCGAGTTGAAGATCCGCAGCGTTCCGACTTTTTTCACCAAAGCTCCAACGTCGATTGCCGGGCCCGACGCGACTCTCCATCTGGATGCCGCCGTTTCGCGTGAATACGATTTCGAGGCCGAGCTCGCCGTAATCATCGGCGCCGAGTGTAAGAACGTTCCGGAGCGCGAAGCACTCCACGTCGTCTTCGGGTATACCGCGCTGAACGACGTGACCGCGCGCGATCTCCAACGCGAGCACGGTCAATGGTTCAAGGGTAAGAGCCTCGACTCGACCTGCCCCATCGGTCCCTGGATCGTCACGCCCGAGGAGGTGGGCGATCCCCACTCCCTCGAGCTGCGCCTTCGACGCAACGGCGTGGAAAAGCAGCACAGCAACACGTCGAAGATGATCTTCTCCGTGCCGCGCTTGATCGCGGAACTCAGCAAGGGAATGACGCTACTGCCGGGAGATGTGATTGCGACCGGCACGCCGGAAGGCGTCGGGTTTGCGCGCACTCCGCCCGAGTTTCTCGCCGACGGCGATCTCCTCGAAGTCGAGATCGAACGAATCGGCATTCTCAAAAACACGCTGCGCATTTCGTAGAAACGAAGGGCGCCGTCGCGTCCGGGCCGTATGACCCGGAGCTATGATCGTTGCCGTTCCTCGCGAGGCTGCGGTAAAGGAGCGCAGGGTTGCGCTCGTGCCCGAAACGGTCGCGCGATTTGCGAAATTGGGCGTCGGCGTTCGCGTGCAGCGCGGAGCGGGCGAGGCGGCCGCATTCCCGGATCACCTCTACGATGCGGCCGGTGCGACCTTTGCGGACGAACAACAGTCGCTGGCGGCAACGGCCGATGCAATCGTCTGCGCCGGACGCCCAAGCGATGAACTTGTGGCGGGATTGCGCCCCGGCAGCGTGGTCGTTGGTTTCCTCAATCCGCTCGCCGATCCGGGCTACGTCACGCGCCTCGCCGCTGCACGGGTGACCGCGATCGCGATGGAACTGATCCCGCGTATCACACGCGCCCAGTCGATGGACGCGCTCTCCTCCCAGAGCAATATCGCCGGTTATAAGGCGGTCCTGCTTGCGGCCGCGACGCTGCCCAAGTTTTTTCCGATGCTCACGACCGCGGCGGGGACGATAGCGCCCGCGAAGGTTCTCGTGCTCGGCGCGGGTGTCGCCGGATTGCAGGCGATCGCAACGGCGCGCCGCCTTGGCGCTGTCGTGAGCGGTTACGACGTGCGCGCAGTCGTCAAGGAGCAAGTCCAATCGTTGGGCGCAGCCTTTCTCGAGTTCGACCTCGGTGCCGATGCCGAAGGCACCGGCGGTTATGCAAAGGAGCTGACGCCCGAACAGCAGGAGCGGCAGCGCGCATGGATGGTCGAACAGATCGGCGCAAATGACGTCATCATTACAACCGCGCTGGTCCCGGGACGCAAAGCGCCGCTGCTTATCAGCGAAGCGGCCGTCGCCGCGATGAAGCCCGGCAGCGTCATTGTGGACATTGCCGCAGAAGCCGGAGGAAACTGCGCGCTCACCGTCGCCGACGAGATCGTCACGACACCCAATGGCGTCACGATCGTCGGCACGACGAATTTGCCGAGCACGATGCCGGCCGATGCCAGCCGCCTCTACTCGCGCAACGTCTATGCCCTGCTCTCGCCGTGGATTAAAGACGGCCGCCTGCTGGTCGATCCGAACGACGACGTGGCCAAAGGTGCCGTCGTCGCGCGAGACGGCAACGTGCTGGTCGGAGGAGCGTCATGACGGAGCTGACCCATCTCATCGCGCCGTTGACCGTGCTCGTGCTTGCCATCTTCGTGGGATTCGAAGTGATCTCAAAAGTACCCACGACGCTGCATACGCCGCTGATGTCGGCGACCAACGCGATTCACGGAATCGTGCTTGCCGGGGCGATCGCGATCGTTGCGGCCCTTTTCGGGGTCACGCACGGTCCGGCTCTTACGGTCCTCGCCGTCGCCGCGGTGACGCTCGGAGCGATCAACGTTTTCGGCGGCTTCGCGGTAACCGAACGAATGTTGCAGATGTTCCGTCGCCGAGAGGACCGCAAATGAACGTTGCGATCGATCTCGCCGACCTGGCAGCGATCGCGCTCTTCATCTACGGCCTGCACGAGCTAAACTCGCCGGCCACCGCGCGACGCGGCAATCGTTTCGCAATGGTTGGCATGCTCGTCGCGCTGGTCGGCATCGTCGCGCGCACCGGTGCAGTCGGATGGCCTGCGATTGCGGTGGGCGTCGCGATCGGTGCACTCGTCGGTATCTTCGCAGCGGTCAAAGTCAAGATGACGGCGATGCCGCAGATGGTCGCGCTCTATAATGGTGCCGGAGGCGGCGCGGCGGCCTTGATCTCATCGGTCGCGTTCTTCATCGCGCGGCCGACGGCAGGCATGGATGCGATCGTCGCCGTTTCGCTCGTCCTCTCGGCGATCATCGGAGCGATCAGCTTTGCCGGGTCGATCATCGCCTTTCTCAAGCTGCAGGAAGTGATGACGGGCCGCCCCGTTACCTACCCGGGCCAACAGGTCGTCAACAGCCTCGTGCTGCTCGCGATTCTCGGTATCGCCGCGTGGTTCGTCGCGATGCTCGGAGCCCTGCCCGTCTGGGCATTCCTCGCGCTTCTTCTGGGCGCGCTGCTGCTGGGCGTGCTTTTCGTGTTGCCGATCGGCGGCGCCGACATGCCGGTGGTCATCTCACTGCTGAACTCCTTTACCGGCGTGGCGGTCGCGATCACCGGCTTCGAGATCAATTCGACGTTGCTGATCATTTGCGGCGCGCTCGTTGGTGCGAGCGGCACGATCCTCACCGTCGCGATGAGCCGTGCCATGAACCGCCCGTTGAGCAACGTGCTCTTCGGGGCGTTCGGCGCCGCCGGCGGCACCGAGATCGCGACGGCGGGCGGCGCTCCACAACAAATCCGAAGCACGAGCGCGGACGACGTCGGCGTCATGCTTGCATACGCGTCCAAGGTTATCTTCGTTCCGGGTTACGGAATGGCCGTCGCCCAAGCGCAGCATAGCGTCAAGGCGCTCGCCGACCAACTCGAGAAGCGCGGCGTGAAAGTGCTCTACGCGATTCACCCGGTCGCAGGGCGCATGCCGGGCCATATGAACGTTCTGCTCGCCGAAGCGAACGTTCCATACAACCAGTTGCTCGACATGGAAGACGCCAATACCGAGTTTCCGACTGCCGACGTCGCGCTCGTGATCGGCGCGAACGACGTGACGAACCCGGCGGCGCGGACCGTAGCGAGCTCGCCGATTTACGGCATGCCGATTCTGGACGTCGATAAGGCGGCGAATGTCGTCGTTCTCAAGCGTTCCATGCGTTCCGGCTTCGCCGGCATCGAGAATCCACTCTACGAGCTTCCAAACTGCTCGATGCTCTTCGGCGACGCAAAAGCGTCGGTCGACGCCCTCACCGCCGCGGTCAAAGCGTTGTAGCGGGGGCCGACCCTTCCGGGAGGGACGGCGGGGAGATCGGCGGCGGCGGCAGGTCTTCCGGGAGCGGGTGCTTCTTGCGTTTTTTGCGGTCGGTCAGCTCGACGACCACGATGTAAAGCACCGGGACAATCGCCAGGTTCATGATCGTCGAGACGAACATGCCGCCCAAAACGGCGGTGCCCAGCGAGATGCGGGATTGCGCGCCGTCGCCGTGGGCGAAGGCGAGCGGGATGATGCCGAGGATGAACGCAATCGAAGTCATGAGGATCGGGCGCAAACGCGTTGCTGCGGCGTGAGCGACCGCGCCGATTGCTTCCATTCCCTGCTCGCGCAACTGATTGGCGAACTCGACGATCAAGATCGCGTTCTTGGCAGCCAGGCCGATGAGCATCACGTAGCCGATCTGCGCGTAAATGTCGGATGACGTAATCGGAATGGGCACCGGATGACCGGCCAACACCGAGTGGACAATTTGGCTGGCGAGCTCGGCCAAGCGCCGGAGAGCGATAGCGCCGATCGCTCCGAGTAGTGCGAGCGGCACTGCCAACATAATGACGAATGGCGTTGAGAGGCTTTCGTACTGTGCGACGAGGACGAGAAAGACGAAGAGTAGCCCCATAGCAAAGACGGCGATCGTCTGGGGCCCGCTCTGGACTTGCTGGCGTGCGATCCCGCTCCATTCATAGCCCATGCCCTTGGGAAGGTTCGCCACCACGTGCTTTTCGATCGCGGCGAGCGCCTGACCAGAGCTCGCACCGGTGCCCGGAGAGCCGTCGATTTCCAACGCGTTGTACTCGTTGAAGCGCATGATCGATACGTTGTTCTGCTCTATCTTCGTATCGAGGAACTGGCTTACCGGCATCATGCTTCCGGCGGAGTTGGCGACGTAAATGCGCGAAAGGTCCTGCGGCGTCGTGCGTTGCCCGGCTTTGGCCTGAACGACGACTTGATACGAGCGCGTTCCATAGTCGAAGAAGTTGACGAAGGTAGAACCGGTCGTGCCGTTGATGGTATCGAAAAACGCGCTCGGCGTTACGCCGAAAGCAAGCGCCTTCGAGCGATTGAATTCGGTGACCAGATACGAACCGGTGAAGATCGTAGGCAGGCGCACCTGCGTCAAAGTAGGATCCGCTTGCGCCTGCGCCAGGATCGCATTGCCGACCTTATTGAGGGCAGGTAAGCCCAGGTTGTTGATATCTTCGACCTCGATGGCGAAGCCGCCGGTGCTGCCCAAACCCGGGATCGCGGGCGGATTCGCCGGCAACGCTTTAATGCCCGGGATCCTTGCGAACTGACGATAGAGATCGTATTGCAGGGCGATCGATGCGTTTTCCACGCCGTGCCGCTCGGAGAGCGGTTTGAGCTGCAGGAAGATCGTCGCCTGATTCGAGCTGTTGTTGGCAAAACCGAAACCGATGCCGGACGTTGCCGCCTCTACCTGCGGCATCTTCAGCATAATGCCCTCGAGTTTCTTGACCGCCGCGGTCGTTTGGTCCATCGACGCCTGAATCGGTAAGGTCACCAAAACGTAGAGCAGACTCTGATCTTCGTTCGGAAGAAAGCCCGTTGGCGTAATCTTGAACACCAGGCCGAGGAGCGCAATCGCGGCGATGAAAATCGCTATCATCAGTTTCTGACGGCGAATTAGCGTCGGGACGAGACGTTCGTACCAACTCGTGAGCGCGTGGAGCCGATCGTTGAACCACAGCATGAAACGGTTCGTAGTCGGCTCGGCTCCGTGCACGAAACTATACGTCAGCACCGGTGCCAGCGTCATCGCCGTAAAGAGCGAGATCCCGATCGACGCCGCCATCGTGAGGGCAAACTGCTGGAAGAGCAAGCCGGTCGTGCCGGGTAGGAACGCGACCGGGATGAAAACCGACATCAAGACCAACGACGTAGCGGCGACCGCGCCCCCGATTTCACGCATCGCGCGCGCAGTAGCTTCGAACGGGCTGCTTTTATCGTCGACGATGTGGCGGACGATGTTCTCGAGCACGACGATCGCGTCGTCCACGACTAGACCCGTTGCGAGCGTAAGGCCGAAGAGGGTAAGCGTGTTAATCGAGAAGCCCAGCATCTTCATCACCGCAAACGTGCCGATCAACGAGACCGGAATGGTGATCGACGGGATCAGCGTGCTATGCCAGTTCTGGAGGAAGACGAAAATGACTAAGACGACGAGCAAGATTGCGATCAGCAGCGTAACGATGACTTCCTTGATAGACGCTTTGACGAAGTCGGAGGTATCGAAAGCGATCTTGTACGCGTAGCCGGTCGGCATCGTCTGCGCGATGTTGGCCATGGTCGCCCGCACGTTTTTCGAGATCGCAAGTGAGTTGGCGGTCGGCTCGCCTTCAATCGCCAGTACGACCGCCGTTTGACCGTTGTAGCGCGCCGAGGTCACGTAGTTCTGCGCTCCGAGCTCCACCTGGGCGACGTCACCGAGGCGCAGATAGCCGCCATTAGGCTGCGCTTGGACGACGATCTGTTTGAACTCTTCGGGCGATTGCAGACGCCCGTTGATCGAGATCGGAATCTGAAACGGTTGAGAGCCGGTGGTCGGCGGCTGGCCAATGGCGCCCGGCGCGACGTCGGCGTTGTTCTGCTTGATGACGTTGAGTATCGTATCCAGAGAGACGTTGTTCGCTTGCAGTTTATGCGGGTCAACCCAGATCCGCATGCCATACGTTCGATCGCCGAGCACCTCTACTTGGCCAACGCCCGGAACGCGCTTGAGATTCTCAATCACGTTGAGGTCGGCGTAGTTACTGACGTCCACGTCGGAAACGGCCGAGCTCGTCGAAAGCATCGCAATCGCAATGGTGATATTGCCCGCGCTCTTCTGAACGCTCACGCCTTGATTCTGAACGGCACTCGGAAGTTGGGCGAGCGTCAAGTCGACTCCGTGCTGCACGTTAGTTTGATCGGTCGTCGGGTCGGTCCCGAGTGCGAAGGTGCAGGTGATCACGCTGGTCCCGTTAGCGCTCGAGTACGATTGCATGTACTGCAGGCCGTCGGATCCGTTGATGTTGATCTCGAGCGGAGTCGTCACCGAACGCATCACCATCGCGGCGGTGGCGCCGGGATATTGCGACGTCACCGTTACCGTCGGCGGCGAGATTTGCGGATACTGCGCGATCGGAAGCGTGGGAATCGTGATCAGTCCCGCCAGTAGAACCACGAAACTTAGGACTCCCGCAAAAAGCGGGCGCCTTAAGAAAAACTCGATCATGAGGCAGCTTCCAAGAGAGCGCTCATTCGAAAACGAGCGTTCGCACGCTGCTCGGCGAAATTCCTGCCGTTATAAGCTCCATTCGTACGCGTTCCAGGTCGGTACGAAGGCGTTCGGCGCAAAGCCATGCAGCCGTTTGCGATATGCGTAAACGTATTTGGCGTTGAACAGGTACAGAATCGGAACTTCTCGCGCAACGATGCGTCCGATCTGCCCGTAAAGCCGTTTGCGTTCCGCGATCTCGGTTGCGGCCAGCGCCGCGCGTTCGAGCCGCTCGACGCGTGAATCGCACCAACGCATGTAGTTTGAGGGCGCACCGCACGCGAGAACCGAGGAATCGTCCGGATCGGCGCCCATCGTCCACGGGACATACGCAAGGTCGAACTTGCCTGTCGCCAGCACGCCCGAGTATGGTAGGAAGAGCTGGGCGTTGCTGACCGACTTGATCGTGAGCTCGATGCCCCGGTCGCGCAAGGCCGCCTGGACGGCGGTCGCGACGCGAACGCCGGTGGCCGTTTCGGGGAACTGCACGTACGTCAGTTGCAACGGCATTCCGCCGCGTCGCCGTACGCCGTCCGAACCGCGCCGCCAGCCCGCGAGATCGAAGAGCCGGTCTGCGGCGGCGGGATCGTATTGAGGCTCGCGCACCGATGGATCGAACGCCCACGAAAATCGCGGCTGAATCATATCCGTCACCGGATAGAAGCCGAGCGTGATCTTCCGCGAAATTGCAGCGCGGTCGATCGACGCCGCAAGAGCCCGCCGTATGCCGGCGTCGTCGAGCGGAGGATGCGAGGTGTTGAAGGCGATTCCGGCGACGACCGCGGTGGGGACGGCAAGAGACGCGACTTGCGGATCGCCCCGCACGACTGCAAGTTGTGCGGGCGCCAGAAGGTTCCAGTCAAGCGAGCCCGACCGCAGCAAGAGCAGATTCGTCGACGGATCGGGGATCGTACGAATGGCAAGATGGGAGACTTTCGGCTTTCCGCGCCAATAGCGAGGATTCGCGGCGTACGCGAGCCCTTCGCCGCGATTCCAGAAAAGGAAACGATACGGTCCATCGCCGACGCTCGGCGCTGCGTTGAACGGGGCGCGCGCGAGCGGCGCCTGCGTTCGCAAGATGTGGGCCGGCAACACGAACTGTGGCGAAAAGCCTTCGGAGAAGTAGGTCATCACCGCCGGCGCCCAAGCGTGCTTTAGATGAAAGACGACGATCCGCGCGCCGCGCGCTTGCGCCCGATCGATCAAGTCGTAGCCCTCACGCGTACGGACCGGATTGTGCGGATCGAGGATGGCATGAAGCGTAAAGAGTACGTCCGCGGCGGTTACCGGTCGGCCATCACTCCACTCCACGCCCGGACGCAGCCGATAGCGGATCGTCCGGCCGTCGGCTGAGAGCCCACCGTTTTGCCGCGTGGGGATCTCCGCAAGGAGCGCGGGCTGAGGACGGCCGCGCTCGTCGAGATCGATGAAGGGCTCAAAAACCAAGCGAGCGATTTGCTGCTCGACCGAGGCCGCGTCAGGTGTGAGGAAGAGCGGGTTAAGGCTCCGCGGGTCGGCCGCCAAATCGAACCGGACCGTACCGCCCTCGCCCTCCTTTTGGGCGTGACCACAGCCGGCCCCGAGGCTCAGCGCTGCACAAAGAGCGACAATCTGTCGACCGCAGCTTGCGCCGAATGGATTTGTGGTGTTATTGTTACGGAGCCGAAGATTCTTCGGCAAATCTCCTCCTATGTCGAACATGGTGCCGATCAGCGAAGAGCTCGACGAGCTCGATCTCCAACTCCTCGACGCGTTGCAACGCAACGCGCGCTCGACCTTTACTGAACTGGCCGCGATCGTCGGCCTCAAAGCCCCGGCCGTTCACGACCGAGTCAAGCGGCTCGAGCAGCGCGGCTACATCCGGGGTTACTCCGCCCTCCTGGACGCCGAGCGCCTCGGACTCCACCTGACCGCCTTCGTGAGCTGCTATACGTCGCCCGACTGCGCATATGACGAGTTCACCCGCCGGCTTGGCGAGATGCCCGAAATATGCGAGGTGCATTCGGTCGCAGGCGAGGAGAGCTTCCTCTGCAAAGTCGTGACGCGCTCGACCCAACACCTCGACGAGTTGCTGGCCCGCCTCAAGACGACGCCCGGAATGGCTCGGACGCGTACGACCGTCGTGCTCAGCATGCCGTTCGAGCGCGGCGGAGTGACGGTGCGTTAGCAGTGCAACCCTCCGTCACCGCGCGTTGCCATCCGCTGGGGGCTCATCGCGTGCTCGAACCAGCCGGTGCCATGCCGCAAGATGCGTGGAGAATCGACAACACGCCGGTCGCGGGCTCGAACGAACTGCTCTGCGATGTCGAGGCCCTTAACATCGATTCGGCTTCCTTCAGGCAGCTCTGCGACGCCTGCGAGTTCGATGCGCAACGGATTGGCGAGCGTGTCCTCGAGATCGTCCGCGAACGCGGAAAGCAGCACAATCCGGTGACCTCGAGCGGCGGAATGTTCGTTGGAAGCGTGCTCGAGATCGGCGACGACTTACGCGCGAAGATCGACCTGCGCGAGGGGGAGCGCATCGCCTCGCTCGTCTCGCTGACGTTGACCCCGCTGCATCTCGACGCGATTCGCAAGGTCGACGTCGCGACCGGTCGCATTTGGGTGCGCGGCAAGGCCATTTTGTTCGAAAGCGGCCCATGGGCGCGGCTCCCCGCGGATATCGACGAAGGCGTGGCGCTCTCGGTGCTGGACGTCGCCGGCGCGCCCGCCCAGGTGCGGCGCCTTTGTTCACCCGGCGGTACGGTCGTCGTTATCGGCGCGGACGGTAAGAGCGGATTGCTTTCCTGCGCGCAAGCAAAAGCTCGGGTCGGTACGCGGGGGCGCGTCATCGGTCTCGTTCCCAGCGCTTCGACGGCTTCGGCGCAACTGCTACTCCGGGAGCGCCTCGTCGACGATCTCGTGGTTGCCGACGCGCGCAACGCGCTCGACGTCTGCGAACGCGTTGCGGCGAGCGCACCCGAACTCGCCGATCTGGTCGTCAACTGCGTCAACGTGCCCGGAACGGAGCTCGCGTCGATCCTCTGCGCCCGCGATGGCGGCACGATCTATTTCTTTTCGATGTCGACGTCCTTCACCGCGGCCGCGCTCGGCGCCGAAGGCATCGGTCGAGACGTAAGGATGATGATCGGCAACGGCTACGCGAAAGGGCATGCCGAGATCGCCCTGCAGACGCTGCGCGACCACCCCGCACTCCGCGACTATTTCAACGCGACCTACGCAACCGTCTCATCCCGACCCCGCGAAGTATAAAAGAGGATTCATAACTATGAGCACCACGATGGCAACCCCTCACCTCAAGCCGCCTGCGCCCCCCGAACAATTCGAATATAAGCGGCTTAAACAAGGCGAGTTTTGGCGGCACATCCCGGCCTACGCCGAGGTCGACGAAGCGACGTTTCTCGACCATCTTTGGCAGCAGCGCCAATCCGTGAAGACGCCGGACGAACTGCTGCAGACCATTCGAGGCGTATGCTCGCCCGAGTTTTATCGAGACGCCGAAGCCGGCTTTCGCCAAGCTCCCATGGCTGTGCGCGTTTCGCCCTACGCGATTGCGTTGATCGACTGGAACGATCCGCTCAACGACCCGATTCGCTGTCAGTTCATTCCGCTTGCCTCGAGATTATTGCCCGATCATCCGCGGCTGACGCTCGATTCGTTGCACGAACAACAAGATTCGCCGGTGCCCGGGCTGGTGCACCGCTACGTCGACAAAGCGCTCTTCCTGCCTCTAGCCGTCTGTCCCGTCTACTGCCGCTTCTGCACGCGCAGCTACGCGATCGGCCCCGACACCGAAAACGTCGACAAAGTCGCGCTCGCCAAGACGCCCAAGCAGTGGCAGGACGCCTTCCAATATATTGTTGACCGGCCCGAGCTCGAAGACATTGTGATCTCCGGCGGCGACGTCTACCAGCTTTCGCCCAAGAACGTCGAGTTCATCGGCAACGCCCTGCTCGACATCCCGCACCTGCGCCGCATGCGCTTCGCGACTAAGGGGCCGGCAATCATGCCGATGAAGCTGATCACGCACACCGAGTGGCTCGACGCGCTGACCTCGATCGTCGAACGAGGACGCAAACTCGGCAAGGAAGTCGTCCTTCACACCCACTTCAACGCGCCCGAAGAGATCACGTGGATCACCCAAAAAGCGATGCGCATCCTCTTCGAACGAGGCATCTTCACGCGCAACCAGTCCGTCCTCATTCGCGGGGTCAACGACCAGCGCGAGCGAATGCAGCTGCTCGTCAAGCGGCTCGGCCACGTGAACGTCCATCCGTATTACGTCTACATGCACGATATGGTCAAAGGGGTCGAGGAGCTTCGTACGACTATCGCCACCGCGATCGACACCGAGAAGTTCGTGCGCGGCAGCACCGCCGGCTTCAACACACCCACGTTCATCTGCGACGCACCGGGCGGCGGCGGCAAGCGCGACGTGCACTCCTACGAGTACTACGATCGTGAGAACGGCATCGCGGTCTACGCAGCACCCAGCGTCAAACCAGGCCAGACCTTCCTCTACTTCGACCCAATCGACCAGCTCTCACCGCCAGCCCAGGAGCGCTGGAAAGTGCGCGAGGTTCAGGAAGAGATGATTCGCGAAGCGATCCGGCATGCGGGCATCGGCGGCGAACAACTCGTGCTGGCTTGACTGACGAGGAGCGCTTTGCGCCCGATGGTGTCGTCACGTCCGAAGAATCGGCGTGAGCAAGACCGGACCTGCCGGCCGCAGCGTCACCAACGGAGCCATGCAGACACGCGCGTTGGGCGCTAACGTGAAATGGAATCGCTGCATGAGCGCTTCCAGCACGATGCGAGCTTCGCTGCCCGCGAACTCTTCACCAATGCAGCGGCGCGCGCCCCCGCCAAACGGTACGTAAGAAAACGGGGGCGGATCGAACCCCTCCCACCTGTCCGGATCGAATCGCTCCGGATCGGTAAAATTGTCCGGACGGCGATGCAACAGAAGCGGCGCCGCAAAGAGGGTGGTTTTCGCCGGAACGACGCTGCCGTCAATTAATGTGAGGTCTTGCAAGGCTTCGCGGCCGATGATCCATGCCGGCGGATAAAGCCGCAGCACCTCCTTCACCACGCGCGCGAGATATTCAGCGTCGCCGCTACGGGCGGCCCGCGCGGCGCGCGCGTCGACCTCGCGATCCTGAGCGAGAAGATAGAGCGCCCACGTCAATGCATTAGCGGTCGTTTCGTGGCCGGCCATGAAGAGCGTCATGATCTCGTCGCGGATCTGCTCGTCGCCGGGGCGATGCTCCGTTTCGGCCTCCTGAGCGCCAAGTAGTAACGAGAGCGCGTCGACGCGATCGGCTCCGTCACGGCGGCGGCGAGCGATGAGCCCGTAGATGATCGCGTCGAGCGTCCGGCGCGCTCGCCAAAAGCGGCGCGTGTTCGGCAGAGGAAGACGCCGGCGCAACGCGCCAAGCGGCGTGAGCATCGACGGAAACTCGTTCATCATGAGGCGCAGCGCGTCGGCGACTACTCGCGCCGAGCCGCTTTCGTCGCTGCCGAAGAGCGTTTCGGTCGCAATGCGCAGCGTAAGCTCGGTCATTGCCGCGTGCGCGTCGAAGACGACTCCCGGCACCAGGCGCCGCGCGAACTCGAGCGCATCGCGCTCCATGATCTTTACGTACTCTGCGATGCGCTCGCGATGGAAGGCCGGCTGGACGATCCGGCGCATCTGGCGATGGAGCGGGTCTTCGCTCGTCAGCAGGCCTTCCCCAAGCAAGAGCCGGAGCGCACGGCCGCCGAACGATTTAGAGAAAGCGTGCTGCTGGGTAACCAAAACGTCCTTGATGAGCGCCGGCTCGTTGATGAAGACGTACGAACGCCATGGCAGCGAGAACGCGATCACGTTGCCGTAGCGGCCGACCATTTTCGCTAGAAAGTCCGGAAAGCGCCGAAACGGCACCGGGAGAAGACCGCATAGAGTCGTCCAGCGACCTGGGCCGGGTATCTTACCGGGCACGAGCCGCCTCGTACGTCACGACCGCTCCGTAACGGCAAATGACGCGATATTCGCCGCGCGCAACCTCGGCGGCAATGGCCGGCCGCAGCTGCAGCTGATAGGTTGCGCTCGGGAAATCCTCAGCATAAACGAGATATTCGACGCCATTCGTTCGGTCGATCGTCGCGCCCGGGCGTTGCGCGGCTACCGCGGAGAACCATTCGTCGTACGTTGCAAGCGATGCATCCTTCGGGACGCAGCCGATCGCGCGTCGCGCGTCGGTGAGGTCGTGGTAGTACGGATGGAGATAGTGCAGCGGATGCAACGGGTCGAAGGCGATCAAGAAGACGACGCAGAGTGCGGCCGCGAGAGCGGTCCAGCGCGCTGCAACGCGCTCGTTTGCGCGCCGCTCGAGCGACGCGATCCCCATTATCGTCGCGACGAGCAGCCATGCAATCCAAAGCGCGGCGTAGTGATCTCCCATCCGCCAGACGTATCCGGAGTTCGCGAGCAAAACGATCGCGCCGCCCGGGAGTGCGAGCAGCGCCCACCACGACCGCAGCGGCAGAAAGGCAAGCGGCACGAGCGCTTCGAGCACGTAGGTCAAGCGTCCCAACGTGAAGATCGCCCGCGTAAACTCCAGCGGATTGGTGAAGGGCGATACGGCGAGCGCGAGCGGCCCGTTCGCAAACGAGTACACGTAGAAGTGGCTCGGAATCCATCCGCCGAGTCGCGGCGTGATGACGCCGTAGTACGCCGCAAGCGCCACCGCCGCGGCACCGGCGAGGCCGGCTCCGGCAACGGCGAGCTCGCGCGGCGCGGGGGTAAAAGCCTCGAGCAAACCGCGGCCGCCCGGTTGCCGCCGCAAGCCTACGGCGAGCAACGCGATGCCGAAGGGTACGAGCGTCAATGCCGCATCCTCGCGCAGGCCGATCGCGGCGATCGCGCAGAGTCCAAAGCCAATCCATCGCCGGCGGTCGGCGCAGCAAACGAGCGCGAGCACGAGCGGCGTGAAGAGCCCCAATTCGTGAAACTCGTCGAAGCCGAGCGCGAGCAACGGAGGGTAGAGCAGCGTGAGAAGTCCGAGCCGATGCGCGAGGTTTGGTCCGACATATGGACGCGCGAGCGAAGCGACGAGCGGCGCGCAGAGAACCGTGGCCGCCGCTTGGACGAGTTGCAGTGGGAGCGCGCTACGCGTCGTCGCTACGAGCGGCCAGAGCAGGGCGAGCGAGGGAGACCAATGGTAGCGAAAGTGCGATCCCGCCTCAACGCCGTTGCGCATCCCGCGCAACGCGTCGGCAACGATCTGCGCGAAGGTCCCGGTATCCGAACCATACGTCCACAGCTTGGCGCGCACGACTGCGAGCGCCGCGAGCACGATAAACTCGGCGAGACTCCAGAACCAAACCCTCACGGGAAGGCGCCCGAGAACGAATTGACCAACCGCGTGGAGCGATGAAGCGAATCTGCGTCTTCTGCGGCTCTCACCTCGGCAACGAAGCCTCCTACGCGCAGATGGCACGCAAAGCCGCCGGCGCGATTGTTGCGGCGGGCTACGGCGTCGTCTATGGCGGCGGAGGGATCGGCTTGATGAAGATCGTCGCCGACGCAGCGCTGGCAGCAGGCGGCGAGGTGATCGGCGTCATTCCCCAGGCGCTCGCGCGTACCGAGATGGCGCATCAAGGGCTCACGCAGCTCCACGTCGTTGCGACGATGCACGAGCGCAAGGCGTTGATGGACGACCTTAGCGACGCGTTTGTCGCCCTTCCCGGCGGATTCGGTACGATGGACGAGTTCTGCGAGATCTTGAGCTGGCGGCAGCTGCGCATTCACGACAAACCCATTGGATTGCTCAACTATCGCGGCTACTACGATGCATTGCTCGTACTCTTCGACTCGATGGTTCGCGAGGGCTTCGTTGGGCCGCACAATCGCAGTCTCTTCATCGATGCCGCGACGATCGACGAGCTGCTCGAAGCAATGTTTGCGGAGAGGAACCGGCCCTAGCCGGCGCTATTCGGCAAGCGCCGTCGTCAAGATGCGCTCCTGCTCCACGGCATGCTGGCCCGCGTATCCTTCGCTCGGGCTTGCGCGGTAACCGCGCCCGATGTACTCGATATCGAAGCCGTCGCGCTTTCCCTCGAGAAGGCGACGGCGGACGAAGGCACGCGCACCCATATTTTTTGGCTCTTCTTGCACCCAAACGATCTTCTTCAGGCGCGGGTAGCCGCCGATGAGACGATTGATGTCTGCGACCGGCAACGGGGCGAGGAGCTCGATACGAGCCACTGCCGTCCGCTGCAACGAACCGTATGCGGCGTGAGCGGTAAGATCGTGATAAATCTTGCCGCTGCAGAGAATCAGCCGCTCTACCGCGTCGCGATCGATCCCGCGCGGATCGTCGATGACGGGAGCGAAGCCGCCTTCGGCCATTTCGTCAATCGTACCCGCGGCGTTCTCGGCTCGTAAGAGCGACTTTGGCGTCATGATGACCAGCGGCACGGCTATCGGCGAACGAGCCTGCATCCGCAGCAGGTGGTAGTAGTTGCTGGCGACCGAGGGTGAAGCGACGCGCAAGTTCCCTTCCGCGACGAGCTGCAAGAAACGCTCCGGACGCGCGCTCGAATGTTCGGGACCGCCGCCTTCGTAGCCGTGCGGTAGGAGCAGCGTCAGGCGCGAGGTCTCTCCCCACTTCGCCTGGCCGGCCGCGATGAACTGATCGACGACGATCTCCGCGCCGTTGAAGAAATCGCCGTACTGCGCCTCCCATAAGACGAGGGCTTCGGGTTGCTGCGTCGAGTAGCCGTACTCGAAGCCCATACAAGCATACTCGGAGAGCGGACTGTTGCGAATCTCGAAGGAAGCTTGTCGCTCTGCAAGATGCTGCAACGGAATCCAAACGTCTTCGCGATCCCGTGCTGCGGGCGCGGAGCTTGCCCTGAGCGGAGTCGAAGGGTGGAAGACGGCGTGGCGATGGCTGAACGTACCGCGCTCCGTATCTTGACCGGTGAGGCGAATCGGCGTACCGGTCGTGAGCAGCGATGCGAAGGCGAGCGACTCCGCGGTTCCCCAATCGACAGTACCCTTCTCGGCGATCGTAACGCTGCGCCGCTCAAACTGATTGCGAAGCTTCCGGTTGAGCGTAAAGCCGGGCGGCACGGCGGTGAGCGCGTCACTCCATGCGAGCAGCGTTCTACGATCGACCGAGGGCAGTACGGTTCCGTCGAAGGTGTTGCTGCCCGAGAGCTTGCGACCGTGGATATGCGATGCCAGCGCGCCTTTGACCGCACGGCGTGCTTCTTGGAGTCGCTCCGTCGCTTCTTCGACCATGGCGCGCGCGCGATCGGCGGTCAGAACTCCCTGGTTCACGAGCTTGTTTGCGAACAGCTCGCGCACGGTCGGGTGGTTCTTGATCCGCTCCGCCATCTGTGGCTGGGTGTACGCCGGCTCGTCCTGTTCGTTGTGACCAAAGCGCCTGTAGCCGATGAGATCGATCAGCACGTCGCGACTGAACGCGCGGCGAAACTCGATGGCCACGTGTACGGCCGCGATGCACGCATCGACGTCGTCGGCATTGACGTGTACGATCGGAACGTCGAAGCCCTTGGCCAAATCCGAAGCATAGCGCGTCGAGCGCGCATCGGCGGGATCGGTCGTGAAGCCGATCTGGTTGTTCGCGATGCAGTGGATGGTGCCGCCGGTTTCATAGCCCGGCAACGATTGCAGGTTGAAAACTTCCGAGACGATGCCTTGACCGGTAAAGGCCGCATCGCCGTGAATGAGAATCGGGACCGCACGCTTGTGGTCTTGTGAGGGCTGCCCATGCGAATGATCGGTCTGCAACGCGCGCGCGCTGCCCTCGACGACCGGGTCGACCGCCTCCAAGTGGCTCGGATTGTGAGCCAGCGTCACGGTGATCAACTTTCCTTTCGACGTCGTGAACGTGCCGGTCGCGCCGTGATGGTACTTCACGTCACCCATGACGTCGTCGTCGCCGAGCGTGCCGCGGTATTGGGCGGCTTCGAATTCGGTCATGACCTCTTCATACGGAAGGTTGACGACGTGGGCGATCACGTTGAGGCGCCCGCGATGTGCCATCCCTAGGACCGCATCGCCGACGCCGTCGTCGGCGAGCATGTCGAGCATCTCCTCGAGCATCGGCACCATGACGTCGAGCCCTTCGCCCGAGAACGTCTTCTGTCCGAGGAACGTCTTGCGCACGTAACGATCGAAGGCTTCGACCTGGGTGAGACGCTCGAGAAACTCGATCTGGCGCTGCGGCGATTGCTTGATCTTGTTTCGCCCCGACTCGATGTAATCGCGCAGCCAGACGCGTTGGTTCGCGTTGGAGATATGCTCGATCTCGTAGGCAATCGTCGAGCTGTACGTTTCTCTGAGGCGGGGCAAGACGTCGGCGAGCGTGTGGCCCGGCAGCTTCACGCGGAGCACGCCGGCGGGAATCGCGCTTTGCAACGCCGGCGTGAGGCCGTACGTCTGCGGCTCGAGCGACGCGTCACCGACCGGCTCCGCGCCGAGCGGATCGAGATTCGCCGCAAGGTGACCGTGCCGGCGGTATGCCGAGACGATCGCCATGCCGGCGGCGACGGCACGCAGCATCTCGTCCGAAGGCTTCGCGGGCACGCCCCCGACGGGCGCGAGCGCAACTTCCGGTAACGGCGCTGCTTGCAGCCCGAGCGACTCGAAGATCGCTTCGTAAAATCCGTCCGTGCCTTGCAGCAGCTCGTCGAGGCGGCGCAGGTACTCGCCGGATTGCGCTCCTTGGATGACGCGGTGATCGTAGGTGCTAGTGATCTGCATCACTCGAGAAACGCCGAGCAGACGGAGCGATTGTTCGTTGGCGGTTGCGAATCCGGCGGGATAACCGATCGCACCGGTCGCGATGATTGCTCCTTGACCCGCCATTAAGCGCGGCACCGATGCAATGGTGCCGATGCCGCCGGGATTGGTCAGCGTGAACGAGGCGCCTTGCAAGTCGTCGGCACCGAGCTTGTTCTCGCGTGCCTTGGTAACGAGCTCTTCGTACCGCGTGCGAAAGGCTGCAAAGTCGAGTGCGTCGGCGTCGCGGATAACGGGCACGACCAAGGATCGCGAGCCGTCCTTGCGTTCGGTGTCGACCGCGAGACCGAGGTGAATTCCCGGCTCGAGCCGCGCCGGCGCGCCAGACTCGTCACGACGAAACGAATAAGTAACGAAAGGAAGCTCGTGTGCCGCCCGGACGAGCGCGTACGCGATTATATGGGTGAATGAGATCCGTTCGCTGCGTCCCGCCGCCCGAACGCCGCCGTTGAGCTCCTTGCGCCGCGCGTCGAGCACGTCGACCGGTACGCTGCGAAAACTCGTCGCGGTGGGGATCGCAAGGCTCTGCTCCATGTAGCCGCTTAACGCGGCCGCCGGGCCTTTGAGCGGCGTGAGCTTGGCGTTGGGGGGAATCGGCGAGGGTGACGGCGCGGCCGTTGCCGGACGGCGCGCGCTCTGCGCTTGCGCCTCTACGTCGGACCGCAGAATCAAGCCGTTGGGTCCGGAACCGCGGACGAGAGTGAGATCGACGCCGAGGCGCTGCGCGATCCGCCGCGCGGGCGCGTCGGCGACCCGTTCACCTGAAGCAGGCGGTGCAACTTTCGGGGCAGGCGGCGGCTCCGAAACCCCATTTTGCGACGACGTCAAAGCGACCGTCGCGCCGTTGGTTTTCGATGCGTCGATTTCCGCAAGCAACGACCCGACGGCGACCCTCTCTCCCTCGCGCGCGAGAATTCGGGTCACGACCCCCGAGACGCTCGCGGGAACTTCGAGGTCGACTTTGTCGGTCGTGACCTCGACGAGCGGATCGCCCTCGGCGACAAATTCGCCGACCCCCTTGCGCCACTCGACGATCGAGCCTTCCGTTACCGATTCACCCATCTCGGGGAGCGTCACGCTGACGAGCGTCTGTTCCAAAACAGCGTTCATCTTATCTTTTGCAAGGCTCGGGGCCTACGGCTGCGATCTACGTGGGCTAGAAGTACTTCGCGGGGAGCGGACGCGTCAGCACGAGCGCGTTCTTTCGAAAGTGCGGGCGTCGATGGTGCAGGACGAAGGCGGCGACGTCGTAGGCCGCCGCGAGCGAGAGCGACCCCGGCGCGTCCGCAGGCATGTTATAGTGAACGAAGCCGGTCATGCGATCGAGGTGCGCCATGCCGGCGCCGTCGTTGAACGAGCGCGGACCCCACAGCGGGGGATAGATCTGCGAAACGCCTTGCCCATCGGGCTGGTGACAGGCCACGCACTTCTCTTTGTAAAGCGAGGCGCCGCGCGCGATGCTCGGTGAAGCTGCCGGCAGGGGCTCGATATAACGATCGGATGCCGGCTGCGTTGCGCCGATCGGCGTTCCGCGCGAAAGCCACGAAATGTAGGCCACGATCGCGATCATCGGCTTGCTGCTGTAGGCGGGCGCTCGGCCGTTCATGCTGTAGAGAAAACACTCGGCAATTCGGTCCTGCAGCGCGATGACGCGATGGGCGCGCTTGTTCCACTGTGGGAAACGGCCGTATACGCCGACGAAGCTGCCGCCGCGCGGTTGGGTGCCGGCTGCGATGTGGCAATCGGCGCACGAAAGGTCGGCGCGCACATACGATTTCATCAAGTGGTGCGTCTGCACGATGAGGTCGTGTCCGCCGGCGATCGATTCGCCGACCGGACCGGTAGGAAGGGCTCGCGGATCGTAAGCGCCCGCGTTCGGTGAGGTCTGGCCCGAACACGCAGCAAGCGCGAGAATCGTTCCGAGAATCCAGCGGGTCAAATTGACTCAAGTCTCCTTTTGCGTTTGCGGGTCTCATATTCCGAACTCGGGGCGGCGGGTCCCGTTGCGCAGGGGCAAACAACCGTTCGAGGATTTGATCCTCCCGGCGGTCAAGATTGGCCACGATGATCGCGCCGGAGGTCGACCCGACGCAGCCGGCTTCCGAGAGGTTGAGCCGCCGCGTTTTCGTCGGAATCTCGGGTGCAGCTACGGTCGCCGCATCGGCGCCGGTTCTGGCGCAGGAGCCGCTTGGACAGCCGCATCCCCCGCTCGTGGTGGAGAACGATCCGGCGGTGGTCATCGAGCACGTCGAGCTCAAACCTCCCGACGGCGCGGTGATCTCCGGATATGCCGCGTGGCCGGTTGGGGCGCGGCCGGGCACTCCGTCCGTCGTCGTGATCATGCACATTTGGGGCGTTGATACCTCGATTCGCGACGTCGTGCGCCGGCTTGCAAAAGCCGGATTTGCGGCGATTGCACCGGACCTGTACGCGCGCTTTGGCGCACCGAGCGGAGATGGCCAAACCGACTACACCATCTTTCGCCCCTACGCACAGCGGCTCGACCCCAAGCAGTGGCTTGGTGAGGTGCGTGCTGCGGCTCAGTGGCTGGCTTCGAAGTTTGCCGGCACGAAGATCGGAATCATGGGCTTCTGCATGGGCGGCCGCCTGGCGTTGACCGCGGCGGTCGAGGGGGGCGATCTCTTCTCCGTCGTCGCACCATTTTACGGCGACGTTGCTCACGTTGATCCCAAAGCGATTTTCATTCCGGTGTGCGGCAGTTATGGCGGACGCGACTCCTCCATTCCAGCCGCAAACGTGCGCGCATTCGCCGCATCCCTAACCGTGCCCAACGACGTCAAAATCTATGACGAAGCGGGGCATGCATTTTTCGACGACCAGCGCGCTTCGTACGTGGCGTCGGCCGCGGAGGACGCGTGGAAACGCACGATTGCATGCTTTGAAAAGTATTTAAGCGCGGGCACGCGATGACCGTTGCCGAGGCGCTCGTGCTCTTCATCTTCGGCGGCGCCGTCGGAGCCGCAATTGCGTGGCTGGCGGCGCGATCGGAAAATGCGGCATTACGGGCGAGCCTCGTCCACGCGGAGCGCGCCGGAGAAAAAGCGGTTGAATCGCTGGTGGAGCGCGCAAAGAACGAGCTTCGCGACGCGACTGCTACGCGCGCCGGCGAGCGCGTCGGCGAACTTCTCTCACCGGTCGCACAGAAGCTCGGAGATTTCGACCGCCTTCTGGGCGAGCTCTTAGGCCGCACGAATCAGCTCGAAAGCGCTACCGCCAATCTCACGACACAGACGTCGACGCTCGTCACGGCGCTTCGCAATCCGGCTTCGCGCGGCAAATGGGGCGAGATGCAGTTGCGCAACGTTGTCGACAAAGCCGGGATGCTCGCGCACTGCGATTTCTCCGAACAGCAGACGGTCGCGCTCGAGGAGGCTCGCGTCCGCCCGGATATGACGGTCAATCTTCCCGAAGGGCGCTGCGTCTTCGTCGATGCCAAGGCTCCGATGGACGCGATGCAGGCGGCGCTTGAGGCGGTCGACGACGAGGCGCGCCGCCTGCTCGTCAAACAGCACGCGCGCGCGTTACGCGACCACGTCGACGCGCTCTCGCGACGCGGGTACCATACGGCCAAAGGTTCGGCCGACTACGTCGTGATGTTCGTTGCGGGTGAAGCGTTCTTGAGCTCCGCCTGTAACGAAGATCCGATGCTCATCGAATACGCGCTCGACAAAGGGGTCCTCGTTACCGGGCCGCTCACGCTCATCAGCCTGCTGCGAACCTTCGCGATGGGATGGCAGGCGCTGCGTCAGGAAGAGAATGCCAAACGCATCGCAATCATCGGGCGAGTGCTCTACGAGCGGGCTCTGAAGTTCTCCGAACACCTCGTGGAGGTGCGCAAACACCTCGAACGTTCGGTCAACGCCTTCAACGGCGCGGTCAGCTCGTACGAAACAAAGCTGCTCCCACAAGGACGCAAGCTAAGGGACGAAGCCGCGCTGGGCGGCGACGAACTCGCCGAGATCCCGCCGATCGACGTCGTGCCCCGCGACGTTACCGCGCTCGACACGGCAACTCAAAGAAAGCGCCTTCCGCGGTCGCAGCGGCTCTTCGTTAACGACGACGCCGTCTAGAGCAACCAGCCGGCCCCGGGCCGACCGCTACGGCGTCGCGCCTGAAGCGTGATCGGCTTTCCATGTCTTGAGTGCCGTCAGCGTGTTTTGGACGTGCAGCGAGGGATCGAGGCTGGTGTACGTATAGACGATCGTTCCGTCCGGTGCGATGACGTAGGAGGTCCGGTTCGCGTATTGCGGATGCTGCGCAAGAACGGAGTCGTAGGCCTTCATCACCGTCCCGCTCGTATCGGCCGCGACGGCGAACTTGCTGCGGCATTCGCTGACGGAAAACTTTTGCAGCTTGTCGAGCGGGTCGTGCGAAACGCCGATGACCGTAGCGCCGAGCGCCTTGTATTGATCGATGGCGTCGGCAAACTCGTGCGCTTCGATCGTGCAACCCGGTGTAAACGCGGCCGGATAGAAGTAGAGCACGACCGGACCCTTCTTGAGCGCGTCCGCCAGGTTGAAGGTAAAGACGTTTCCTCCCTGCGTCGCTTGCAGCGTAAAATTCGGGGCCTTCGTACCGATCGAAAGCGCGGCCGATGCCGCGACTGGGAACATCATTGCGGCGACTGCCGCGGTCGTTAATAATTTGCGAATCATGATCCAAGCCCATCCTCCGTTTCGGTGCTATGCTCCTTCGAGCCTAAAGAGGGTTTGTCCAGGTTCGCCGAAGCCCTCGCCTCATGACGCGCTACATGGCCGGTATCGCGCTCGTCTGCGTCGCGCTCAGTGCGTGCGGCGGTTCGACCGCACGCGACAGCGGCGTGCAAGCCGCACCCAGCAACGGCGTGGCCCCAGCACAACCCTGGAAGCCAGGCTCGCACGCGGCGGCGGTTTTCGAGCGCATCCTGCAATTTCGGCTCAAGGAGCGCGAGAAGTTTAAACTTTTCATGGAGGCTTGGGACGCGAGCCACGGCGATGTGAATCATCCCGCCTTGGCAAAGATGCAAGCGCAAATACTGAAATGGTTCGCGATGACCGAAACAGATTATAAGCAGTTGCCGGCGTACATGAAAGCGTTTGCGGGCACGGGCCCGTACCGGCGCATGATCGCCAGGCCGGGATATAGCTACGTCGCAGGTACCGTTTTCCTGCCGTGCAATGCGACCCATCTGCACCCGCAGTTCGAAACGGCATTCGCGTACGTGGGCGGCTGGGGTGTTGGTAACGCCGGTAGCGCGGTGGACGCGGGTTTTCAGCGCAGCGACGCCTATGACGACTATGCAGCGTTCGTTCGAGCCCAGGGCTTTGCGCAAATCTCGAAGGAACCGCGCTTCAAATGCGGACATCCGGTGGATTTCCGTTTTTACGCTGCATCCGATACCGAGCTACGTTTTTGGGCACGAGGTTTGACGGAGCGCCATACTATCCAGGCCGTCGAGGCGCGATTACAGCATCCCGCGGCGTACGGCTGGCCCGCGAACGGCGGCGGCACGAGCGACGGCATCGTCCTCAAACGGATGACGACGATCGCTCAAAATAACGCGACGCACGCGCTCCACAACGGAATGCAGTGGAATGCCGACGGCAGCTACTTCGGTCACTATGCCGGCGACAAGCGACCGGTGGTTGCCTGGTCGAAACTTATGGTCGGCCGCGTGGATGCCAAAGGGAATCCCGCGGGCGTCGAGCCTTGGGGCGTGCCGCAGTCCGATGAAAGCGCGCGGGCCGGTGTAATTAATTACCCCGACAATCCACTGATGATCTGGTTTACATGCACGGGATGCCCAAACGAGACCGACGCAATCAATCTCGCACGCGGGTCTTAACCGCTCCCTCGGGGGTGGAGGAAGGTTAACGGCAGCGCTTCTGCAATTTTCGGATAGCCGCCGCAACCCCTAACGCAGTATGCTCGTATCCTGATCGAAGCCGCTCGGCTTCGATTTTTCACCTTTTTAATGCGCAAGCCATCCTGCAGAAAGGCTTCGAAACGTGCCCGCAAAGAAACCTAATATCCTCATACTCTGGGGCGACGACATCGGCATCTGGAATATCAGCAAATTCAGCAATGGGATGATGGGGTACCGCACCCCCAACATCGACCGCGTTGCCAACGAAGGCGCCCTCTTCACCGATTACTATTCACAGCAGAGCTGCACCGCCGGCCGGGCGTGTTTCATCACCGGCCAGAACCCCATCCGCACCGGGCTCACCAAGGTCGGCATGCCCGGCGCCACCGTCGGCCTGCAGCCTGAAGATCCGACCATCGCCGAGTTACTGAAGCCGCAGGGCTACGCCACCGGCCAGTTCGGCAAGAACCACCTCGGCGACCGCAACGAGTTCCTCCCGACCGTGCATGGCTTTGACGAGTTCTTCGGCAACCTCTATCACCTCAACGCCGAGGAAGAACCCGAGCTGCCGGACTATCCGAAAGATCCCAAGTTCAAAGCAATGTTTGGGCCGCGCGGCGTGTTGCATTGCAAAGCCACTGACAAGGACGATTCAACCGTGGACCCGCGGTTCGGCCGTGTCGGAAAACAAACGATCGTAGACACCGGTCCGCTCACGAAGAAGCGGATGGAAACGGTCGACGATGAGATCACTGCCGCCGCACTCGAATGGATGGAGAAGCAAGCCAAGGCCGACAAGCCGTTCTTCCTCTGGTACAACACAACGGCCATGCACTTCCGGACACACGTCGCTCCGAAGGATCTCGGTAAGAGCGGCCAGGACCCCTACGGCGATCGCATGGTCGTGCACGACGAGCATATAGGCATGATGCTCGACAAGATCGACGAGATGGGCATCGCCGACAACACCATCGTCATGTATTCAACCGACAACGGCCCGGAGAACGACACTTGGCCGGACGGTGCGAACACGCCGTTCCGTGGGCAGAAGGACTCCAACTGGGAAGGCGGCTGGCGCGTACCGTGCTTCATGCGGTGGCCGGGCGTCATCAAGCCGGGTTCCGTCTACAACGGGATCGTCTCGCACATCGACATGTTCCCGACGCTGCTGGCCGCGGCCGGCAATCCGGACGTCACCAAACAGCTGCTCGATGGCTGCACCGTCGGCGACAAGAAATTCAAAGTTCATCTCGACGGCTACAATCAGATCCCCTACCTGAGCGGGGCGGTGAAGGAAAGCCCGAGGAATGCCATCGTATATTTCAGCGACGACGGCGACGTCATCGCGGTCCGAGTTGGCGACTGGAAGTTCAACCTAGCCCTGCAGCGTGCAAATACGATGGCGCAGTGGGCCGAACCGTTCGTGAAGCTCCGTCTGCCGCACATCATGAGCTTACGCCGCGATCCCTTCGAGCGCGCCGACTTCAACTCGAACACGTATTGGGACTGGTTGGTCGATCACGCGCCTCAGCTCTACCTGATGCAGGCGGTAATCGCCGGACAGATCGAGGACTTCAAGAAGTTCCCGCCCCGGCAGAAGCCCGCATCGTTCAACCTGGACTCCGTGATGGAACAGGTAAAAACACCGCACGGCTAAGCGCGTCACATATCCTGAATCGGCAGAGCCTTCCAAAACCGGGTTGAATAGACTCGGTATGGAAGGCTCTGATGTGGCCGCTCGGGTGAGCGACTTTTACGAAAGGCACCCCTACCCGCCGCCCGTGGACGACCTGGAAGTGTACCGTAGGATTTGGGATGAGCAACGCCGGCGGGCTGAATCGCATCTCTTCTGGCCGGGGCAGCCCTTTCGCGAGGACCGCAGCATACTGGTCGCCGGCTGCGGTACGACGCAGGCGGCGCACTACGCGCTGCGCTGGCCGCGCGCCCGTGTCGTCGGAATTGACGTCAGCGCAAGCAGCATCGCGTTCACGCAAGAATTAAAGCGCAAATACGCACTCGACAATCTCGAGGTGCACCAACTCTCGTTGGAGCGCACCGGCGACCTGGGCAAAAAATTCGAATACATCGTCTGCACCGGCGTGCTTCACCATCTGCCCGATCCCGATGCAGGTCTGCGAGCGCTGCACGATGTGCTCGAGCCGAGCGGCGCTCTCCACGTGATGGTCTACGCACCGTACGGCCGTGCAGGGATCTATATGCTGCAAGATTACTGCCGGCGTCTGGGGATCGGCCCAACCGATTCCGAGATCGGCGATCTCGGCGCAAGTCTCAAAGCGCTTCCGCCCGACCATCCGCTCGTCCCGCTTCTGCGAAACTCGCCCGACTTCGCGGACAAAGCTGGATTAGCCGATGCCCTGCTCCATCCTCAGGACCGGCCCTACTCGGTGCCGCAGCTCATGGATTTCCTCGAACGGGCCGGTTTGGCATTCGGGCGTTGGGTACGTCAGGCGCCGTACCTGCCATGGTGCGGCACGCTTGCGACGACGCCTCATCATTCCAAGCTCGTTCAGCTAACTCCCGAAGCGCAATATGCCGCTATCGAATTGTTCCGCGGAACGATGCTTCGCCACAGTGCCATTGCTTATCGAAGCGATTGTCCGCAGGACGCTCGCATCGATTTCAGCGGCGGCGCGTGGCTCGGCTACACGCCTATTCGTCTGCCCGATACAATCTCCGTGAAGGATCGGTTGCCGGCCGGAGCCTCAGCGGTCCTGATCAACCGAAATCATACCAATACCGATCTCTACCTGCCTATTGACGCACCTCAGGAGCGAATGCTAACGCTGGTCGATGGCGAGCTGACGATCGAAGAGATCTGCCGCCGGCGGGGAGACCGGAATCTCGCGCGCGCCTTCTTTCAGCAACTCTGGCGATGGGATCAAGCCGTGTTCGATACTTCCCTCGCATCGGCATAAGGTTCACGTTCTTTCGTCGCGGCCGTTAGCTGGATTTCTCCTCATCGCCGTAGATGAGCGCGGTCTTTGTCGTGCCGTCCGCAAGCCAGTCGTGCAGCGGCACCTGAAGCGCCTTGAAGAAATCGTCCGCAGCCGACTGCGCTTTTTCTTCCTTCTCGATCCCAAGGACGTGGGTCGAGTACCCAAACTCCGCCACGAGCGGTTCGAACGCGTCCGGAATCGGGCGGGCCCAAACGGCGAGCGTCGCATGGGCCGTGACGCCGTGACCGAATGAAAAATTCCCGAGCGTCGATTGAAGCTCGAAGACCTTCGCTCCGGCCACGATCGACAGCGTCTCGTTGGGATCCAATCCTAGCGTCCTAAAATGAGGCAGGGCATCTGCCAATCGCGAGATCGGAACCTCCACCGCAATATTCGGAAACTCCACAATCACGTTGTTGGAGTAGATGCTGCGCATGGTGCCCGGCGTCTCCCCGCGGATCAGCTCTTCCTTAAACTTCTTCTTTTGCAGTTTGGTAAACGTCGTGTCGGTATCGAATCCTGCGGCCTTACCGTATTCCGGCGCTCGGCACTTGAACGTCAACTCCCAGCTTTCGTCCGGCCACCCGCCCTGGCGGATTTGCCGAACGCGAAAGATGAGCTTGTTACGCCGGAGATCTTGGTTCTTCGTATCGTAGAACTGTACGATCCGAAGTTGCGAATCGATCGACTCGACGGGCTCGTAACGAACGCCAAGTTTCTTCGCACTGCTTTCCAGCAGTTCGTTGAACTCGAGAAGGGCACGCCGAGTGGGGAATTTTTCGGGCTTGAGCAGCAGCTTGAACTCACGATGAGTTACCAGCGGCGTTGCAGTCGAAGTTTCTTTGCTCACAGTTTCTTACTCCTAAAGGGAAGTATCAAGTTTTTAACTAGCGGCCTAGATGGGCTAATGCGTCACGGAGCGGCGCGCTCGATATTTGCATGAGCCCCTCGAACGGCGAGTACATTTCGATCATGATGAAGACGGCGCCGGAAACGGCTAAGGCGCAGAGCGCCAGCGCGATAATAACGGTGGCATTCTGCGGCGAGAAGAGGCCGAAGCCGATAAACGTGATCGTGAACCAAAAAACCAGCAGGACCAACAGCGGGACGGAGATCGACGCCGCAGATTGCTCGAACATCAGCCAACGGATCTGCGCGAGATTCATTACCAATCCCATCGCTTGCGGCTTGAGCGTAGTCTGAAGGACGCTCTTCGGTGAAAGTCCCCCAATTTCATCAAAAAGCGCTTCTGCCCCAACAGCCGGTCCTAATTGTGGCGCGCTCGAACCTTCTTGCGGCCAGATCCGAGTCAACGCTCGTTGGACCGTGTTGCGAAGCGCGCGTCGTGGGGCGGTTGCCTCCGGCCCATAATGCGCGAGTACGCGATCGAGTAAAACAATCTTCGAAGAAACGTCGAGAAGTTCGCTGCGCTGAGCATTGTACGAGCTTGTTGCGGAGGCGACCATTAGGCCTAGAACCAGGCCCGCCATTGTCCCTATGATGCCGAGACCAATTTCGAGCAGGTGCCGCGAATCGTCGCTCATGTGATGGCCCGGCAAGGCGTTGCGAAGACGCATCCCTAGCAACGCCCCACCAAACAGGCACGCGAACGTGATTAGGCCAATTCCAATTGAACTCATTGCAGGTTACTCTAGAATCCTATCATGTCTGAGGTCAGAAGCTAAAGAGCATCCGGTAGCGAAAAGCCTGCCGGATGGCGATCCGAAAGAAGGAGTCGACGTTCGATGTCTGGGTCGATTTCGCTTCCGTCATTCTGATCTCAGCGGCCACCGTGCTGACGGCCTGGTGCGGATACGAAGCGGCGCGGTGGACCGCGATCCAGACTAGGCAGTACAACGAAGCCTCGGCCCAAAGAGTAGCCGCTGCCGTGAATTCCGGCCGCGCCAATACACTCGAAATCGTCGACGTCACGATGTTTCTTCAATACGTCGCGGCTGTCGCAGCGGGGCACACCGATGAAGAGGCATTTATTTACCGGCGGTTCCGCCCCGAGATGAAGGGCGCGGTGGACGCATGGCTCGCCACGAAGCCACGGCAGAATCCGGGTGCGCCATCCTCTCCGTTCGCCATGCCGCAGTACCGCTTGCTTACCGGCGCCGAAGCCGCCCGATTAAACGCCCGTGCCGCGGCGAGTTTAAAAGCTGCCACGAATGCCAACGAGCTGAGCGACGGGTACGTGCGTCTCACGGTGATCTTTGCTTCGGTATCGTTCCTCGCCGGCATCAGCACGAAGTTCCGATTCCCGAGTCATGTCGTCATCATCGTAGCCGGCTTCGGAGTATTGATTTTCGGACTCATCCGAATGATCGAGTTACCGATCCGCTAAGCGGAAAGCGGCTGCTAGCGGGGCTTGTATTTGAAGCCGGCCGCTCGTAACTGGTTCAGACGAGCCATCACTTGCGGTTTCGCTTCAACGAACATGTCGAGCGTTGACCAAATCCCGCCGTAGCGGCGGGTTTCTTTGAGGTACTCTTCGACGTTCACGTGGTCCATCAGGCGGCGCCCCGTGGCGTTGACGAGCAACCCGCGGAAGCCGGTCGGCGAGAGCGTCGCACCGTAGCGATCGCGAGAGTAGGTACGAAACCGAGTGAGGGGATTACGAAGCCACTTGATCGCGGAGACATACGTGAGCAGCACCTCCTTCCACCACGCCGTTTGATTGAGACGAATGGCCCCGAGCTCGTGGGCGAGCGTAAACGCGATGACGTCGCTCGTCTTTTGGACGTCGATATCGAAAATGATCTGATGGAGTACGATGTAGTTCTCACCCCACGAAGAGTACGCGCGAGAGAACGGCTCGATGCTACCGCCGGTAAGAAAAAGTTCCGGGATGTCGGTCATCCCCAGTCTACGGCAGTGGCTTTCGAGAATCGCGTAGGTCTCGGGAAACTGATCCTCCGAAAGGCGCACCGAGTTGCCGCGAACGGACGCCTCGCGCCGCTGACGCTCAAGCATGAGGAGAGGTATTCCGATGAGCGCGGTAATCGCAAGGGCACGAAGAAGGCCGACTTCCTTGCTTAACATCGGATACGGCTTGAGCCACCCCGGATCGTGCACGACGAGCAAGATGGCTAAACCCATTAGGACGAAGTTGACGACCACCAATCCGATAAAAAGTGGCCGCTCGAAGGGATGTCGTAACGTCGATTCGTCGACAAGCTCTAACATAGCCTCATTCGAGCGAGGTGCGCCGGGAGCCGCGCCCGCCACGGCTACCGATCGAACTCCTCTTTGAGGCCGGCGCCGAGCGTCTCCCGCGCGCCCTCTTCCGTTTCGAGCGCGGGCGGCTCCCACGGTTCCCACTCCTCCCACCCTAGGAACTGCGAGAGCAAGCGGAAGCCGAATCCGACCGCAAACGCGATTGCCGTCGATGCGACCACCGGCAATCCATATGCCTGATCGCATATGACGTAGGCAATTCCAGTCAGCGCGGCCGCCGTCACGAAGAATTCGCCTCGAACCAGCTGCTTCGGTATGACGTTGCAGGCGATATCGATTATCCACCGCCCGGCAGTCGTCGCGATTATGCCGATTAACACTGCGGCGCCGTATCCCAAATGCGCGGCGAGTGCGGCTTGTGCCCCAACGATCGCGTACCACGGCAGCGAGAACGCGGTCATAAATGAGAACAGGCCGCTCTTGAACCGCTGCGCCATATAGTACTCGAGGACGAGCGCGACTGCTGCCACTACCAAGCAGACGATCAGATACCATGGATTCACGAGCGGCGCCGGAACCTTGTTGACCAAGACGTCGCGTATGATACCGCCGCCGATGCCCCCGATGTACGCCAGAATGATGACGCCGACGAGGGTAAAATGCTTGTAGTGATCGGGGCGCCGCGCGAGCAGAGCGCCGTTAAACGCGTTCGTACCCGCGGCGATCAGCGAGATAACGTCGAGCGTAGTGAGCGTCCAAATGCCAAATTTCGAAAGAATGAGCGGCGTCATCCTATGAACTCACGCTCCCCTTGCCGATGTGGCCGTGCGGCTAAAATAGACGCGTAGGATGAGGCTGACGACGAACTGGATGAGGAAATACGTCAGCACGGTGGGGCCTACCAGAGTGTCTGCAAAATTCCCGGTTGCGATGACCGAGCAGGTACCGATGTTCCGTAGGGCGGTGGCGATGCTGAGCGTACGCCGATACTCGACTTCGGGGCCGCCGAGAATCCAACCGGTGCCGATCGAGAGCACCACGAGGACGAGACTCGCCCACATGCCGCGCGATCCATACACTGATGCGACGGCTTTTACGAGCACCGGACCGATCATTACGAACAGCGCGATCACCGCTAGGGCGAAGATAAGTGTAAAGGGTCGCTTGAGTTTCGCTGCAAGGGCCGGAGCGCGATCCGCAATGAGGTAGCCGATCAGTAGCGGCACGAGTTGAAAGACCACCAGCGTGGTGATGAGTTGTACGTATGGTACCTGAAACGCGCTGTTCAATCGAGTGCTGAACGCAGCCATCAGGGGAATCGTGATAATCGATAGCGCCGGCAAGATGAATGCGAGCGCTGCGGCAAATCCAAGGCTCCCTCCCGGCTTTCGTCCCGCCGCGCGAACCAGAAATGGAACGCCGGGAGCGATCGCCATCAACAGAAAACCGAGGGCGACGTACTCGTCCAGCTTAAAAACACGCGCCAGAATTATGCCAAAGAACGGCACGATGACGAAGTTCGCCAGCAGGGCGCGGCCCAGCAGACTGCCGTTTCGCAGCGCAGCCATCAGATGTTCGCGGTCGATCTCCAATCCCGCGCTCAACATCATCGATACGAGCACTACGACCGCCGTGATCTTTTCCGGACTCATGAGCGCCTCCCTAAGACGAAGAGCGGATGCTTCGCCAGCATAATGGGTAAACCTCGCTCGTTCGCACCCGGTTTGACGAAGGTCGTTACTTCCTTACTGAGATCGGCAACCAAAATCGCATAACGTGGAACAGGAATGCGGTACTGATGCCGAAGAGCAATAAACCGTCGATGGACTCAATCGCGCCCATCATCAGCCAATGATGTTGTAAAGCCAAACCCGACGTCCCGCGAGTGGTCAACGAATCGATCGAATAGAGCATCGCGTCGGCCGGGGTAGCGACTGCGCCTAGGTGCAGGTATGCGATGGCCCAAACCGCGCACTCGAGTCCGTGCATGACGGCCAGCAACCACGCGACCAGGACGATGATGGTGATCGCGCCCGCCGTCGTATGCAGGAAGGGGCGTTTCCCTCGCATTTCGTCGATTCGTAGCTTACTCAGTCCCAAAGCAGCGAGCACGACGCAGCTCACGTGAAGCGCAACGGTACAGCCAATGATCGCGATGCCCCAACTCCAACTTGCGTCCCACGCAAACCAGCCCTGTTCCATCTTACCGCGACGCCCCACTCATGGTGGGGGCATGATACCAGCTTCGCGTCGCCTTTTCCGCTGCGTCTGCGGCGCTTAACGCCACATTAAGATGGCCGCGTCTATCCCTAAAGTCAAAGTGCAATTTTCGGATACGGTGCGAGATGGCTTTTCTGCTAGCCTATGAGCATCACTTGCTTCGCCTCGCGCCCGCGGGAGAGGACCCTTTATGCCCAGTCAGAGCGCGCCGAATATTGTCGCCATCATGGCCGATGATATCGGCTGGTTTAACATCGGCGCCTATCATCAGGGAATGATGGCGAGCCGAACGCCGAATCTCGATCGTCTCGCATCTGAAGGAATGCGATTCACCGACTACTACGCTGAGGCCAGTTGCACGGCCGGCCGCGCGAATTTTATCACCGGTGAGCTCCCGATTCGAACGGGCTTGACCACCGTCGGTCAGGCAGGGGCGAAGGTTGGGATGCCCGATGAGGCACCCACCATCGCCACGGCTCTGCGGGCGATGGGCTACGCTACCGGCCAGTTTGGAAAGAACCATCTCGGCGATTTAAATCAATATTTGCCGACCGTTCACGGTTTCGACGAGTTTTTCGGCTACCTGTACCACCTCGATGCCATGGAAGATCCGGCGCATCCAAACTATCCGCCCGCACTCAAAGACAAGATCGGCCCCCGGAATATGGTGCACAGCTGGGCTACCGATAAAGACGATCCGACGGTCGACTCAAGATGGGGAAAGGTTGGAAGGCAGCGGATCGAGGATGCCGGAACGCTCTATCCGGAGCGTATGAAAACCGTCGATGACGAGATCTTGAGCAACGCGCTCACATTCATCGACAAAGCAAAATCGAGCAACAAACCGTTCTTTGTTTGGCTCAACCCAACCCGTATGCACGTCGTCACACATCTTTCCGACAAATATGAAAAGATGCGGACGCCGGAAAACGGCTGGTCGGAATCGGAAGCCGGAATGGCACAACTCGACGACATCGTCGGCGCCGTTATGAAGAAACTCAAGGACGATGGCCTCGATGAGAACACCATCGTTATGTTCACGACGGACAACGGCACTGAGAACTTTACCTGGCCGGACGGTGGTCAGACGCCTTTCGCCGGCGGCAAAGGCACCGTGCTCGAAGGGGGCTTCCGCTCACCGTGCATCGTACGCTGGCCTGGTAAGGTCCCCGCAGGAAAAGTTGAGAATGGGATCTTCTCGGGGATGGATTGGTTCCCAACCTTCGTCGCGGCAGCTGGAAACCCAAATATCGTCGACGAGCTAAAGAATGGAAAGCAGCTGGGGGACCGGACGTATAAAGTGCACCTCGACGGTTACAATCAGCTGGATCTCATTACCGGGAAGGGGCCATCGAACCGGCACGAGATCTTCTACTTCGCCGAAGGTACCCTCGGCGCGGTACGCGTCAACGACTTCAAATACCGCTTCGTCGACCAACCGAGTGGATGGCTCGGCGGCACGGTCAAGGTCGACTGGCCGATCCTCACCAACCTCCGGCTCGATCCGTTCGAGCGGACCGGAATGAGCGGTTCACTCAACTACTACCATTTCTTCGTGTACCAGTTCTGGCGGTTCGTGCTCGTCCAAGGGGTCGTCGGGAAGCTGGCGGAAACGGCGATCGACTTCCCGCCGATGCAGAAGGGTGCGTCGTTCAACCTGGACGAGATCAAGGCAAAGATCGCAAAGGCTGCAGCCGCACACGCCGCCGGCTCATAAACGTCCGATTACACGGAAGCGAGCGTCTTTCTTAAGGCGCTCGCTTTTTTATAGTCAGACTAGTTCGTAACGCAGCGAAAGCCGACGTGTGACATACCGGTGTCGATCGCTTGCGGCGAGCGGGCTGCGGGACGAAAACGCAAGCAGTAGCTGGGCGAGCAAAGAAAGGATCCGCCTTTGAGAACTTTGCGGGGCATGCGGAGTTCGGGTTGGCACGGATCGTAGCTGCGCTCGCGAGCATCGCCGGCGCAGCACGGCGATTGCACCGCCGTGCGGTCGCTTACGAACCAATCGCTGGTCCATTCCCAGACGTTGCCCGCCACGTCGTAGAGTCCGTATCCGTTGGGCGCAAATTTCCCCACCGGCATCGTGCGGGGCCCGCTACGGACTGTACTCTTCCACGGAAACTCGCCTTGCCAAGTATTGGCTGCCGGTTTCCCACCGGGTTCCATCTCGTCGCCCCAGACGAAATCTTTCCCGTCCAGCCCACCGCGCGCGGCGAACTCCCATTCAGCTTCGGTTGGCAGCCGTTTGCCGGCCCAGTGCGCGTATGATTCGGCATCTTCGTACGCTACGTGCACGACGGGGTGATCGGGTCGAGAATCGATCGAGCTCCCCGGACCATCGGGATGCTTCCAGCACGCGCCCGGAGTCCAGGACCACCATTGTGAGTAGTCCCTCAGGTTGACCGGGCCGGCGGTCATGTGAAACACGAGCGCGCCGGGAACCAGATTTTCGACGGGGGCTCCGGGAAAGTCGGCGGGATCCAGCTCGCGCTCGGCGACCGTGACATAACCGGTCCTACGAGCGAACTTCGAAAACTCGGCATTGGTGACCGTGTACGGTTCTATCCAGAAGCCCTCAACGCGAACGTCGCGAAACGGTGCTTCCTCGGGATAGAACCGATCCGATCCCATGCGAAAGGTTCCGCCTTCAATCCAAATCATACGCTCGCGCTTCAGTTCGATCACGTGTGTACGCTATCTTAAGCGTTATGGATGGCGGAGTGCAAGGAGCGGCAGGGCTGCGACACCAACGATGATGAGATTTTCTTATGCAGAAGCGTACTTTGGTCAATCGCACGCCGTACGGTTTCGGACCCGGTCTCGTCTCAGGCGCCTCCGACGCCGATCCGACGACCGTGGCGAGCCTCGCAGTAGTCGGCGCAAGTACGGGCTACATGCTCTCTTGGCTGGTGGTGCTTCTGCTGCCGATGATCGCAGTTGTCCAGAGCATTGCAGCAGCAATCGGCACGATATCCCCGACAAGTATTCAGGCGACGATCCGGCGTCACTACGGACTGACATGGGCATTGCTCGCGCTCGCCGCCGTCGCGGCCGTCAATCTGATGACGCTGACGGCAGACCTCGAGGCGGGCGCCGAATCGTTAAAGCTCCTCACCGGAATACCGCGCGAATACTTCGTTCTTCCGTTTGCCGGCGGCGTGGCGTGGCTTCTCGTGTCGAGGTCGTACTCGCACGTCGAACGCTTCCTCTCGTTTCTTCCGTTCATTTTTATTTGCTACGGGATAAGCGCGGTGCTGGCACGACCGGATTGGGGAGCGCTTGCACGATCTCTTGCGATCCCGCATTTTGATTTTACGGTTCCGGTTGCGACCGGAGCCCTCGCATTGCTGGGAACCACGCTGACGAGCTACGTCTACTATTGGGAATCGATCGAGGTCTCGGAGCGCGGCACGCCGCAGTCGGAACTGCGTTCCATGAAGGCCGATGCCGCCTGGGGAGCGCTGGCGCCCGGAGTTTGTTTTCTGTTCATTCTGGTCGCAACCGCGGCGACACTCGGCAAGCATCATCTACCGGTTCAAACCGCGACCGATGCCGCCGCTGCGCTCGAGCCGCTGGCCGGTGGATCGGCTACGGCGCTCTTTGCGATAGGATTGCTCGCGTCGGCCGTCATCGCCGTTCCCGTTCTGGCCGGCACGAGCGCCTACGTCGTGACACAAACGTTCGGTTGGCGCGGAAGCCTTAACGCATCAGTCGACCAAGCGCGCATCTTTTACGGTGTGCTTCTCGGGTCGCTCGCGATATCGGCCGCGTTTGCGTTCGCGGGGTTCTCCCCGATCGCGCTGCTCTATTGGGCTTCGGTGGCCGGCGGTCTCGCTACCCCGCTGACGCTCTGGTTTCTCGTCGCGATCGCGCAAAACCGTGCCGTGATGGGCGAGAACCGTATCAAAGGTTTATTACTCTATAGCGGTTGGGCCGTGACCACCATCGTAACCGCCTCGTGCGTGGCCTTCCTCGCGGTGACCGTTCGCAATCGCTAAAGCGCCATTAGCTCGGGCCGCCAAACAGAATCAAGATATACAAGAGCGCCATCACGGTATCGGCGCCGGCGACGGTCGCAGCCGCAATCCTCCGGCGCGCCGGGCTTGAAAAAATTAATACGCCGATTGCGAGCTTCTCCGCAATAGCGGCGATCATTATCGGAAGCCGCGCTTCGGAATGATAGCCCGCGTAAATGAGCAGGCCGCCGACGAGTGCCACCAGCAAACCCCAGTGACGCGTAATGAGAACGGTTAACGAATCGGGATCGCGCTCCCCAAATAGGAATCGAAGTATCGTGACCGGTGCAACGATCGCGGCGCTCGCGCCCACGGTTATCGCGCCGGTGACGATCAGGATGATACCCACGTGAGAAGCGAACACCATGCAACTGTAACAATTGTAACAATTCCGTCCACCGTCCTCTATCCCGAAAAGGCAAGCCGCCCGCGCAACAGAGACGGCACTTGCATTTTTGGGATACCGCGTCGGCCGTGTCCGGGCGTACACTAAGGCCATGAAGACGTTGGTTCACAGGCAGGCCCTCTTGGCTATTGCCCTGCTAACGGGAATGGCGGCGTTCCAGATCGGCCCGGCGAGCGCGACCGGAACGGTTCGAATTCTACAGCGCGACGGCTCGCAAAAGACCTACACGAAGGTGCGGATCACCGTGCGCGACCAGGCCATGTGGATTACGTCGAGTGACGGTCAGGGAACGCTGGTTTTTGGCAAGGCCGCGTGCACTAAGGTCGACGCGCTGTTGGAGTGCTTGCCGTACGATGCGACGCTCTATCAAAACGGCGAGAAGCGGCATATTTTGTTAGAGTCGGGAACGGTCTGGCTCAATCCGACGAAGGCAAACCAGCCGCTGACGCATTCCTCTACCCAAGTGCCGCCTCACGGCGTCCTGTTGGCCGTGGAAACGAAGGCAGGTACGTATGTAACGCTTATCGGCGTCGTTGACGAGATAGAAAAATGAACGCAACACACTCAAAATATGCGGCAGCCATAACGCTGCTCTTTTTCTTGCTCCCATTGGCGAGCCCGGCAGGCGGCCGCGGCGGAGGTGGCGGATATCGCGGCGGTGGTGGCGGATTCGACATGCATAGCGATGGTTCGGCCTCCCATTCCAGCACCGGACCATACGGTACGAGCCGCACGACGACCGCGACCAACACCGGCAACGGGTACAATCGCAGCACGACCGCGACGAACGGCAACTATAGCCGCACGAGCAGCGGCGGCGCGTCGAGTAACGGCAACTACTATCACAGCAGCAGCGGATCGAACGGGTATGGTAGCCACAGCAGCAGCACCAGCGGCAACGCCTATTCGGGCAACTACAGCCATAACGGCAGCGGCAGCAATCCATACGGCTCCTACAGCAACTCGGGCAGCGGAAACGCGTACAACCACACGTACAGCGGTTCTGCGTACGGCACCAACGCATACGGTCAGACCTATCATTCGAGTACGTACGCGAACAACGGTTACGTCTATCACGGCGCAACCGTAAGCAACCCGGTCTACGGCGGATACCCGGCGTGGGGCTGGAACGGCGGCACCGCGTGGTATGCCGCGCCGTACTACTACGGAGGCGGATTTTGGGGGGCGTACGCGATCGGCGTTACGTCGGCCGCAGTCTATGGCTCAATCGTCGCGGCGAACAATGCGACGATCGAGTCCTATCAGGTTCAGCCGGAAAGCCCGGGCGCGAAGCTTCTCGCGAGCTATCAGCTGACGCAGACGCCCTGCGGGCCGCCGAATCTCGTCGTAATTTACGGCCCGAACAATAGCGCGATCTGCGCGCATCCAAACAATCTCGTGGCCGCCGGAAACTATAGCGTCAACTCGTCGAGCCTGACCATCGTCTCGCAAAAACCTGCGTCGTAGCGAAAATCTCAGCAGTGAAGTGTAGCGCGATTCCCGCCGCGGCCATGCTCGCGCTCGCGCTCGCGATGCCGGTTGCGGCGCGAGCTCAAACAGAACCGTCGGTTAGCCCGGCCCCAACGGCGTCGCCCTCTGGTGCACCCGATTCGAGCACCGGCGGGTTTGACGCCAGCAAATTGACGCCCGCACAACAGGAAGCCCTTCGGTTAGCGATCATCAAGACATCCCAAAATCCGGTCGGCAACATCACGGTGGTGCCGTTTCAAAACAACTTCAACTACGGCTACGGTCCGTATACGCGGTTCCAGTACAACCTGAACGTTCAGCCGGTCGTCCCGATCATGCTCTCTCAAAGTATGACGCTGATCGCGCGCACGATTATACCGATCCTCAACCAGCCTTCGTCTGCGCCTCCCGCTGTGTGCGCATCCGCATCCGGGTGCCCTTCCACGTTCGGACTCAGCGACGTCCAAGAGCAACTCTTCTTTGCGCCGAAGACCAAACCGGATCAGCTGATATGGGGCGTGGGCCCGATCTTCCAGTTCCCGTCGGCTTCGCCCAACACGCTGGGATCGGGTAAATGGTCGGCCGGTCCCGACGCGGTCGCATTGATCATGCCGGGTAAGTGGGTAATCGGCGCGCTGGCAACGCAACTTTGGTCGTTCGCCGGGACCCCAGATCGCCCCAACGTGAATGCGTTCTTGCTTCAGCCGTTTCTCAACTACAATCTCAAAAATGGCTGGGCGCTATCGACGTCGCCGATCATGACGGCGAACTGGAGCGCCGCGCAAAACAAGTGGGCCGTGCCGCTCGGCGGCGGCGTCGCGAGGACGTTCAAGGGGGGCGATCAGTTGATGTCGCTCGCGGTATCGTATTACACGTACGTAACCCGGCCGCTCGCTTCGCCGCAGACAAACTTGAAGGTCGTGTGGAGTCTGCTCTGGCCGGTCAAGCGTGGAATCGACATCGGCCAGTTGATCAAAGAAGCCCAGTAAGTTGTAACCCGCTACAGATTGAAAGTGTAACCGAGCAGCGGGCCGCTCATCGTAAGCTTTTGAACGCGGGATACGGGTGGAAACGAATAATAGTTCAAACTGCGCCAAGTAAAGAGCAAGGTTTGGCCGTGATTGAATGCATAACCGCCCCCGGTGTAGCCCTCCCAGGTCTGGTTGCCATTGCCGCTTCCGACGTCGAAGTAGTACGGAACGAAGATGTGGCTATCGTCGAGGAAAGCCTTCCCGCGAACTCCCCAAATAACGTCGTTCGTCAGGGTCGAAGCGGCAATCGTACCCGATGGGGTAAGGACGCCTCGCTTGCCGATTACCGCGTCGTAACCCAACGTTAGGTTGATCGGGAACTCACGTACGCCGAGGAACATGCTCAGATCGGCGTCGTGACCTCGCGCTATCGTAAACCCTGCCGCAGCCTCCCAGATGCTAGCGGCAAGCCGAGCCGACGTACTCAGGCTAATCGGAATTTGCACCCTGCCCCGCGGTCCGCTGAGGGTCCCAGACGTACTCGCGCTGGCGGTAGCGTTCGTGTAAATGTAGTCGCCGAAGATGTCGACGTCGCCCTTGCGCACGTCGAATGCTCCCATTGCGGCGGAGTTTAGCTTCGATATATAGTCACTCGGTCCGGTCGAGAAGCTGACTTGCGCCGTGTGCCCCGCACGAAACGGTAAGTTGGGAATGGTGTATTGGATGTTTCCATGCACTGTCGGCAGCCATACGTAGGGGGCAACCGTCACATGCATCTGCCCGTCGTACTGCCTGTCCATGAGCGTAGGACTAGCAGCCGGCGCGGGCGTTTCCATCGAAGGGGCGGGCGTCTCTTGCGCGCGCGCCACTGCAGTCACGGCAGCGAGCACCAACACCATGCTGGAGGCGAGCGAAACGAAGCGCTTCGTCAGATTCATAAATCTTGTAGCATCCTTTCGAGCCGATTCTATCGGTCCGTGCCGCACGCGTCTATCCCAAATACGCAAAAACGCGAGTGGCGAACCGATTGCGTTATTAGGATAGCTAATCGCGAGCTTTCGGCGCTATCATGTTCAGAGGCAGTAGCGCGCATCATCGTCGAGCCGGCCCCATCGCGCAAGCGGCTCCATTTGAGAAAACTTGGACGATTACGATGGTCCACTAAGGGGGTAGCATCGCCGGGTCATGACATCCGTCAGATATACAACCCGAATAGGAGCGGCGGTTAGCATCGCCGAGGATGTTCCTTACGAATCGCTCACCGCAGCGATTCTGGAGTTTACGATACGCGCCGCCGCGGCCCGATCGGCCGACGAGAGCGAGTGGGAGCACGAGGAACTGCGTCGCCGAGGGTTGAGCAGCCTCCAAGTCTTTCGAAATGGGAAAGCACTGTGGACGGATGGCGAGAGTTTTCAGGCCGAACTTGCCGAAGCCACGCGGGAGCGCATCGCAGATAGATTCCATGCGAGCAACGAGCTCGACCCGGCATTTTTCGAGAAGCTCGACCGGGATCTTCGAGACCATTGGCGGCTCGCCGGCTACGACATCTCTAGTCTCTTGGAGAACATGAAGGCGCTTTTTGCCGAACTTGAATCCGATGCGAACGACCGTGCCGCCAACGCTCGCGAAGCATTGATCGAAGAAATCCTCGACTCCGCGCGCCAGTAAAGTTTACGCGGTGCGCAGCGTTTGCGAGGGCACTTCTCCGAACATTTCACGGTAATCGGCCGTGAAATGCCCCATATGCCAAAACCCCCAGGAGGTTGCGACGTCGATGACGCGTGTTCGGTTTTTGTCGGAACGCTGAAGCGCTTGGCGAACACCGCTGAGTCGCTGCCGCTTAAAATATGCCATTGGGCTAAAGCCGGTAATCGCTCTGAACGCATTGATGAGAGAGCGCAATCGCAATCCGGAAATCGTGCTCAAGTCGACGAGCGTCACGGCCGCGTCCATGTGTTCGCTCATATACGCTTCGCAGACTCGTACTGCGGCAATTCGACGATTGAGCGAGAGTGAGTGCTCGGCGATTGCCCCGCTTCTGCTTTCCACCGCATCGGCGAGCAATGGAAGGAGCGACCGTCCAAGCATTCTGCGCGCCGTGGCGGGCGCAAAGACGCCGGACGCCTTCGTTGAATCGCGCGAAAGCCATTGCAACTGTTTGCGAAGGTGCGCTACGTGAACGAGATTGCGTTCGAGCCGAGCGTCGCCGGAGTTTTCGATCAACGTTTTGACATCCGGTGAGTTCGGGAATCGATTGCCGAGCCCGCGAGAGTCAAGCCCGACAGTGAGGAACTCTGAAGGCCCAACGGTCCTAAGCCAGACCGACTTGCCGCTGACGGCCACGTGCGACGTATCTAAAGACGCCCCAAACCAGCGCGAGTCGGTCGAGGGACCGGCGAGAATCCCGAAGAGCGACGTGCCGCGTGCGAGCTCGGCTTCGGCCTTGAATCCCAGGTTGCAGCCGTGCCAACTAATCCGCAGGGCTCCCAGATGTACGGTGCGACGCTCGGCCTCGAACAGACCGGGCTCCAGTTGCGTCCAGGCGACCGATTCGGGCGCGAACATTCGTTTCATGCGAGCCGTCGGGCCATGGGCGACTATCTTAGCACTCAAATCCCAAACCGGATATAGGAAGAACCGGAGAAGATTTCCGCGGTTAGATGAAAGTCGGAGGACCATCCTCCGTTATGGCGCGTCCTGGACCTCGGCGATGTCTTGGTTGAGAAAGTAGCTGAGCAGCGTTCTGATCGTAGCGATCGCCGCAAGTTGCCCGATGTCTCGCCAGGTCGGCGCGACGACGCTGCGAATGATATCCGCCGCCAATTCGAACTCGAGTCCGAGCAGGAGCCATCGCGCGAAGTGCACCCAAATCCTTTTGCGCGCAAGCAGCGTCGCGCCGCGAAAAAGGGCCAAGGTTGATTGATAGAAGGCTTCGACTGCGCCGATGACGATAAATAAAACCGCGGCGACCTCTATGAGCCGCGCGGCAATCCCGGCGATGCCGGTAAAAGCCTCATCGAATGCGATCACGTTTGTCCCGCGTGGGACCTTACTTGCGCCCTTATGCCCGTCCTGCTGCCAATCGCAGGAATTAGCGGCGCCATTCCGGGAGCAGTAACCGTAATGTCGCCGCGCCGGATCAAACTCTCCGCGCTGTGTCTCGCGTTTGCACTGGTGCCGGCGCAAAGCCGCGCGCAACTTGCTCCCGCTTCACCCGCTCCAAGCCCCGCTCCGCCAAATCCCTACGTTTCGATCGAGCAAGAAGCATCGCCGGAGTACGACGGCGAGACGGGTTCGAGCAGCCTGGTGAATCTGCGCGTACAGCTCCCATACGTCGCAGGCGCGCAATACGTATTTCGTCTCAAGCTTCCGATCGTGACGTCGGCGCCGGCGACCGCCGTCACCGGAGCCGGAGACCTCGTGCTCTACGACTTAGCGGTCACGGACGCGCCCCGCGACCGCTGGCTCGCGGGCATGACCCTTCGCATCCCAACCGCCCAAAACGACTCCTTGGGAACGGGAAAGTATTCAGTGGGGCCCGCGTTCGGTTACGAGACCCAGACCGGGCTTTGGACGCTCGGCTTCTTCCAGCAGGACTTTTTTTCGGTCATCGGACCGGCATCGCGTTCGCCGGTCGGGCAGTCGAAGCTCGAGCCCGTGCTCGCGTACGCGCTTCCGAGAGGCTGGAGCGTGGGGCTATCGAGCATGACGGTTACCTACAATTGGGTTCGCAACGATTGGACCGAAGTTCCGGTAGGCTTGCGCGTCGCCAAACGCTTGGGCGGTGCCGTTCGTCCGCTCGAAGCCTCACTCGAAATGGAACAAAATCTCGCCGACGTCAAAGGCGCGCCGTCTTGGACGATTCGCACGTTGCTCAAGTGGACGCTGCCGCGGTAGGAATGATACAATTCCGAAACTACTGCTCTGTGGAGACCGCATGGGTGAGTAAAGATTAATGCAGACTTGGATACACGGATTGCCGAACGGCGTCTTTTTTGCGCGGTTAGCGATTGCCACCGTCCTCGGTTTGGCGATTGGCTTCGAGCGGCAATGGCGCCAGCGGTCGGCTGGGTTGCACACGATGACGCTCGTCGCCGTAGGCGCGGCTCTCTTTTGCGAGATCCCCGGGCTAGGCGGTACGGTATCCGACCCGTGGCGCGTCGCGGCGCAGGTTGTTTCCGGCGTAGGTTTCTTGGCCGGCGGCGTGATTTTGCGCCAAGGGCTCAACGTCCGCGGGCTTATTACGGCTGCCACGCTGTGGTCGACCGCCGCAGTTGGGGCGATGGTGGGCAGCGGTTTCGAAATGCAGGGTGCGGTCGGTGCAGCGGTTATCGTTGCGGTTAATACCGTCTGTCAGCCGCTGGCAATCGCGATTTCGCGGATACCTCGCCCATCGGCGGAGCAGTTCGCGACCGCGTACACTCTGCGCGCCCAGTGCGCGGTTTCGGCACGAAACGCGGTACGCGAGTCTGTCTATAAAAACGAGCGAAAGACGTCGCTTACATTGGAAGAGTTCAATTTATCGGAAGTAAAGGACGGATCCGTCGACGTCGTGGCGAAGCTGAGCAGACCCGGCCGCGACGACGGAATCGCTGAAAGCATGCGAGACGAGCTCTCTCGGCTTGCCGGCGTCACGTCGGCAAGTGTTGAATCCACCGAACACATCGTATGAAGGCGCCCAAACCGGCGGCGCCGTGGGATGGAACGTTTGGAATTCTTTTGCTCATCGCGGTCATTTTTGCGTTTCCCCGGCGCTACGAATTCGGCCCGCCATGGGATAACGCGGCGTTCATAGCGACGCTGTTCGCGATCTTTCTTGCATCGGTCGCAACGAATCTCGTCCACGCTCCCGGCCGAGTAAGGAACGCATCGATTTTGGCGGTCGTCGGCCTGATGTCGGTATATAACGCATTGGCCCTATGGGATCTCATCGTCTTTTTAATCTTTCCCACCGCGAACCGGCCGGAGATCGAGGGGCCGCGCCTGCTCGCATCGGCGGTATCGATCTGGCTCACCAACGTGCTGACCTTCGCTCTGCTCTACTGGGCCGTCGACGGCGGCGGACCCGAGCGGCGTTTGCGCGATCCAGAGGGCGTTCGCGACTTCGCCTTTCCGGCCGATCTGCGACAGCCGCGCTACGCGGAGTATCTTTTTCTGGCGTTCAACACGGCCACGGCCTTCAGCCCGACCGATACGCTGCCGCTGACCACGCGCGCGCGCGTCATGATGATGGTCGAATCGACGGTTTCGTTGATGGCGCTCGCTATCGCGGCGGCGCGAGCGATCAATATTTTGCGCTAACTGCTGAACGATTCCGTTACTGCCGCGCCATGGCGATGCGATAGAGATCGTCGACGGTAACGAGGTGGCTTTCGTCCTCCTTACCGATGTCGATCTGCACCCATTTCACCTTGCCGGAAAACTCGTTTCCACGCGCGGAAAAGTCGGTGCTCACCGGCGTACTCGTGCTTACTCCTACGTCGCAGGTTTCATCCGCTGAGAACATCATCGGGATCGTCACGTCGACGCGGCCTTCGCCGCACTTCTTTCCGTCGAGGTAGAGCGCCACCGTCCCGCCCTTACCGAGTCCGCCGCCGTCGTACTTGAATTCCATCCGCACTTGATGCTCGCCTGCTGGGATGACGGCGTCCCCATGAATCGTGAACGACTTGATCCCTGCAAAATTGTAACAGTATGCCGGCTTGCCGTTCTTAACGTAGAGCGCCCAGCCTCCGAACCTTCCGCCCTGTTCGATGATGACGCCCTCGGGGCCGGGATCGCGAACGTCGAGTTGCGCGCTGACCGAATGCGACTTGTTCTTAATGTTGAGCACGGCGTTTTCGGTAAGCCGCCCCATGCCCCCGAAGAGCAGTTGCGTCGTTCCTTTTATCAGCGTCGGGCGGCCTGCCAGATCCGAGTTGAAGCGTTCGACTCGCCGATCGTCGAGGGGCAGCACGTTATGTTTGGTGGCTTCGATCAAGAAGAGACGCTGCAACTCCTTGAGCTTCTGCGGATTCGCTTGAGCAAGGTCGTGCGACTGCGTCCAGTCGCCGGGCCCATAGAGTTCCCATACGTCGTCGTCGTAGGGAGGCAGCGGGGCGACTATCCACGGCGTGCTGTGCCGCGTGACCGCCGTCCAGCCTTTGTGATAGATGCCGCGATTGACGAACATCTCGAAGTATTGGGTCTCGTGCCTATCGGTCGCCTTGGCGTCATCGAACGAGTACCGCATTGAGAAGCCTTCCAATGGCTGTTGCTGGATGCCGTTGACGATCGTTGGATGTTGCACGTTCGCGATTTCGAGAATTGTGGGCGCGACGTCGATCACGTGATGGAACTGCGAGCGCATCTCGCCCTTCGACTTTATGCCCTTCGGCCAGTGCACGATGGTGCCGTTGCGGGTGCCACCCCAGTGCGAGGCGACTTGCTTCGTCCACTGATATGGCGTGTCCATTGCGTGCGCCCAGCCGACCGCGTAATGATTGTAGGCTTGGGGGCCGCCGAACTCATTGATGTGTGCCTTGAGAAATTCGGGCGTTTCCACGCCCGTGATGCCGTTGAGCATCAGGAGTTCGTTGAAGCATCCGTTCGGCGTCCCTTCCGCGGAAGCACCGTTGTCGCCGATGATGTAGTAAATCAAGGTATTGTCGAGCTCTTTGAGTCTGTCGAGCGTATCTACAAGACGGCCGACATGATAGTCGGTATGCTCGAGAAAGCCGGCGTAAACTTCCATCTCGCGAGCAAGAATCGGCTTCATGTCAGCCGGGATGTCGGCCCACGCGGAAATCTCGGCCGGACGCTTCGTCAGCTCCGCATCCGCAGGAATGACGCCGAGTTTCTTCTGTCGCGCAAACGTCTCTTCGCGCAACGCGTCCCAGCCTTGATCGAACTTGCCTTTGTATTTGTCGGCCCATTCTTTGGGCACGTGGTGCGGTGCATGGGTGGCGCCGGGAGCGAAATAGACGAAGAATGGCTTATCCGGCATCAGCGCCTTCTGCTGGCCGATCCACTCCATCGCGCGATCGGTCATGTCGACCGTAAAATGATACTGCGGATCGTCGGGGGGCTCGACGGGCACGGTATCGCGATAGATCGCCGGCGCCCACTGGTTCGTTTCACCTCCGAGGAAGCCATAGAAATGCTCGAAGCCACTCCCGGTCGGCCATTGATTGAACGGCCCCATCGGACTCGTCTCCCAGACCGGCACCTCGTGACACTTGCCGAACTGCGCGGTCGAGTACCCGTTGAGCTTCAAAACTTCGGCAAGCGGCGCGGCAGATTTTGGACGTATCGAGCTGTAACCCGGCGCCGAGGTTGCGAGCTCGGTGATTCCGCCCATGCCCACCGAATGATGGTTCCGCCCGGTCAGCAGCGCTTGTCGGGTCGGCGAGCAGAGCGCCGTCGTGTGAAAGCGATTGTACTTCAATCCGTTCTTCGCCAGACGTTCCGCGGTCGGGGTGTGCACCGGGCCACCGAACGCACTCGAGGCGCCGAAACCCGTATCGTCGACGAGCACGATCATTACATTGGGCGCGCCCTTTGGCGGACGGAGTTGCTCGATCGGCGGGAACTTGGTGTCGGGATCTTTTGCGTCGTACGTGGTGACGCCGACGTACTGCTTATCCGGAATCGGAAGAATCTGACGGTCCATGAATCTCCTAGTATCGGCGGAAGGAAAGTCGGGCGAGCTGTTAGCTCGCCCGACGAAGCAGACCTGCGCTCGAGAGCGCGCCCGCGTTTACGTTACTGAAGTACGCGCTGTCCGACGACGCGACCCACGGGGGGTGTCGTGTCCGCGCCGTTGCCCCATACGGCGTTGAAGCTATTGTTGTCGCCGTTGAACCAGAATGAGAACCATCCCTTGCCGCTCGGGCTGACCCACGTGGCTCTGACTTTGTCCGTCGCCCGGAACTTCCCGTTGATCACGATCACCGCCCCGACGTGACAGACGACCGTTGGACCGGACTCCGTGCACGACATTGGCCCGATGAAACCACCGGCGTTGCCTGCGCCGATCAGCTTCCACTTTCCGGCCGCCGTAATCGGCGACGGCGGCAGGACTTTGTTCGCGACGAACGACCCATTTGCAGGACGTCCGTTGTAGCCCCAGGTGCCGTTAAAGCTGTGGCCGTTGGGGGTGACGTAGACTGTTAGCCAGCCGGCGCCGCCTGGGCCATGCCATTTTCCGTTCATCTGCGTATCGCTGACAAACGTGCCGGTAAAGCCGTTTCCGTTCTTCGGATTACTGCCGGTGAGGCCCATACCCGACTGGCTTATCGTTACGGTAGCCGTCGTGGTGCCGTTCAAGCCGGTCTGCTGAACGGCCCACGTCCCGGTAAGGTTCGGCGGGCTCGCCAGCGCCGGCGCGATCGACAGCGCCGCAATGGCGAATCCGCAAAAAAGTGACGTAGCAAGACGTTTCATACTCTTTCCCTTCGTGTCTTATTTTATCTCAGGCAAGGACTAGCCGCGCGCCAGCGCAAGGCCGGCGCAGCTTGCGGCCACACCAACTAGAGTACCGCAACCGGAGTGCGGGCGGCTATCCGAAAACCGCAACTTACGGCGGCATCTTGCACGCCTGCCTGGCGTCTCCAGAGGTTGGAATGCGCTCGCGGCCTCGGGCGTCGGAATATCGACAGACGGCGGAGAATACCGGAAATAATGGTACATGCAGATGTGACGGCGGACGTCGCCGATCAGTCGCCGAGCCAAACTTTTACGTATGCGGATGGCCATCCGCAGGATAAAGTTCAGTTCTTCGACGCGAAACTGATCCTCAAGCCGGATTTCTTCGGAACGGTTCGAGGCTTCAAGATGTTCAGCGATCTTGTCGCCGAGGCCGCCGGTAAAGTCAAGGGGGTCACCTACACGCCCGCCGCGCTCGCCAAAGCCAGGCCCCGCATTCGAGAGGTCATGTTCCTCGATACCGCCGACTTCCGCCTGTACAATAACTCGTTTATCTTGCGACGGCGCACCGAGTATCAAGACGGCTTTCCCACAAGCGATCCGGAGGTTGTCTTTAAGTTCCGCAACCCGGACTTCAAGAAGGCTGCCTCGGTGGACGTCCGGCCAAGAATCGCCGGCCCCTATAGAACGAAGTTTAAATCCGAGGCGCTCCCGCTCACCGACACTCCCGGCGGCTTTCGCCTGTTGTTCTCGCACAATTGCATCTTCCCGGTGAGTTCCGTCCACGAGGGCGACCGCACGAGCCTCCGCGTCATCGCGAAAGCACTTCCGGCGATCGCCGGCCTCGTCGGCGACCTCGAAGAAAGAGTCGAGTTAGTGAACTCAACGCTGGTCGAAGAAGTGCTCATGGATCTCGGACCGATCGACTTTGGCAAAGGCATGGTAACGAAATCGAACATCTCCCTTTGGCGATCGCTGGGCGATCATCAGGTCATGTGCGGCGAGTTCGCCTATCAAGCGCGATTCGATCGGCGCGAAGACGTAGACGACCTCGTGAAGCAGCGCGTCGAAGAGCTCTTTATCAAACTGCAACTGATCGCCACCGGTTGGCTCTTCCTGGGTACGACGAAAACGGGCCTCGTCTACCGATTGAAGGGCAACCCGCCCCAAGTCCATGAGTGACGCTCCCACCCTGGCGCCCTCCGCTGGAGTTAAGGCTGCGCCGGGCATATCCATACTCGAGCTCTTCGCCGTCTTTTTGCAAATCGGGGCGACGAGCTTTGGAGGCGGGGTGGTGGCGTACTTGCGCAATGCGCTGGTCGCGAAAAAGAAGTGGCTGACCGATGTTGAGTTTCTCGAATTAATGTCGCTCAGTAACACGCTGCCGGGATTGAACGCAACGAACATGTCAATTCTGGCGGGCCAGCGTCTCCGCGGACCGTTTGGCGCCGTCGCGGCGATGGCCGGCATGTGCTTCCCGTCTCTGATCCTCATGACCGCCGCCGGGATCGCCTACGGAGCGGAAGGCGGTCGCCCACTGGCCACCGCGGCGCTCCGCGGCGTAGCGGCGGCAGCAACGGGGCTCATTGCGGCGACGTGGTTCCAAATCGGAAAGAAAACGGTGAAGGGCTTCTACGAGGGGTTCTTTATTCTCGCGGCCGTCCTCGGCATCAATTATTTCAAGCTCTCGGTGCCGGTCGTGCTGCTCTCGGTCGGTGCCGTTGCGATTTTCACCTACCGGCCGCGTAAGCCGGTAGCGCATCCTAAGGAGGACGACGAGTGGATCAAATCCCTTCAATAGCCAGCGTCTTTGCGTACCTTTCGCTGCTGACGATCGGCGGCGGCATGGCGGCTTTCCCGGAGATGAAGAGCCTGGTCGTCGGAGTCCATCATTGGCTCACCTATCCGCAGCTCATCCATATCTATAGCGTCGGACAAATGTCGCCCGGCCCGAACATGATGATGGTTGCGACGATCGGAGAACGCGTTGCGGGAATCCCCGGTGCAATGGTCGCTGCATTTGCGTTCTTCATCCCAACCGGCATCTTGACGTTTGGGGTCGGAGGCCTTTGGAAGCGCCTTGAAAACTGGCCGTGGCGAGCCTCGATTCAGAAAGGACTCGGGCCGGTAGCGATCGGCCTTGCCGTTGGTGGCCTTATCACGTTCGGAAAAAGCGCAGTCACCGATTGGGTTACCGTCGCCGTCGCATTGATTGTATTCGCGGCTTCGATGCGGACGCGCCTCAACCCCGCGCTGTTGATTTTCGGAGGAGCCGTCGTCGGCGCAATCGCGTTTCGGTAGTTCTACACCTTAAACTCGACGTTGCCGAATTGCTTGGGGTCGTAGTTGGGATCGCTGGGCGGTCGAGGCGTCTCTTTCCACCAAGCGCTATACATCGCAATCCATTCAAAGTTCTCGAACAGAAACGCGTTGTTGCGAACGCGCCGCCATCGGTCGACGAACGGCCGTACGGTATACCAGCGCGACCGTAGCATGAAGCCGACCGCGTCGACCAGGAGCGAAGCATCGAGCACGCGACGCCGGGCGAGACACGCGACGGTCTCAACGTATTGTGCTACGAGCACCAAGGCGTGGTCGTCCGGCGAGCCAACGAAGCTGCGGCGGACGCTCTCGTCGTCGGGATAGCGCTCGCCGATTCCCTCGAGCTGGGCGAATGCGGCGACGATTGCCGGATCCGTCAGCCGGGCGATCGCGTCGAGTATGGCCATCGCGTTGCGCTCGTGCTCGAGCTGTTTGTTCTGCCGGGTCAGCAACACGGTCGAAAGCCCGAGCGCGATCAGCGATACGACGATCGAAGCGGCCGCAAATGCTTGCTCGGTGCCCATGCCCGACCTTACAGCCCCATCAAACGGGCCAGGATCAGGCGCTGGACTTCGTTCGTGCCTTCCCCTATTTCGTTGATCTTTTGATCCCGGTACATTCGCGAGATCGGATATTCATCCATGAAACCGTAGCCGCCATGAATCTGCAGCGCATCGTTGACGACGCGGTGCGAGAGTTCGCCGGCAAAGAGCTTTGCGAAACTCGCCGCCTGGACGTAGTCGCGACCGTGATCCTTCTCCCACGCAGCGCGAAGCATCATGAGCCTCGCGTGCTCGATCTCGGTGAGCATGTCGACGAGCTTGAACGAAATTGCCTGGAACTTGCTGATCGGTTTTCCGAAGGCTTGGCGATCCTTCGCGTACGCGAGCGCTTCGTCGTAGGCCCCCATCGCGAGCCCGATCGAAAGAGCCGCTACCGAGATGCGTCCGCCATCGAGGATCGAGAGAAACTGCCGGTATCCCTCGCCCCGCGGCCCTAACAGGTTCTCTTCGGGTACGGCTGCATCGGCAAACGAGAGCTCGCGCGTATCCGAGGCGCGCCAACCCATCTTGGCGTACTTTCGGCTGCGCGTGAATCCAGGCGTTTCTTGAGGAACGATGACGTTCGAGATTTCGCGCGAGCCGTCGGGGCGACGCCCCGTCACGGCGGTGATCGTCGTGCCGCCGGTAATGTCCGTTCCCGAGTTGGTTATGAATGCTTTGGTACCGTTAATCACCCAGCTGCCGTCGCGCAGTTCCGCCGTGGTCTGCACGTTACCGGCATCGCTTCCCGCATTTGGTTCGGTGAGGCCAAAGCCCCACAGCCGCTCCCCACGCGCAAGCGGCACGAGATATTTTTGCTTCTGGGCCTCGCTCCCAAACAGGTAGAACGGTGTGGCGCCAAGCGAGACGTGCGCCGCCATCGTGATCGCGGTGGACGCGTCGGCACGCGCGATCTCCATAACCGCCAAGGCGTAACTGACGGTATCTGCACCCGCGCCGCCATACTCTTCGGGAAATGGCAAACCCATGAAACCCAATTCGGCCATCTGCGCAATCAACTCGTATGGGAACCGCTCGTTGCGATCCATCTCTTCGGCGCGCGGCTTGACCTCATCACGCGCAAACTCGCGCGCCAGGCTCTGGATAGCCCTTTGCTCGTCGGTTAAATCGAAGTCCATGGCGGAGGTATAGGCCGCAGCTTCAGGAAAACTCCTCTCTCAGCGATGATCTCCCTCCGCGGCGTTTCGCTTGTCTATCCCAACGGTGTACGCGCCCTCGATAACGTCACCCTCGAGATTGCGAAAGGCGACTTCGTCTTCCTAGTGGGCGACTCGGGAACGGGAAAGTCGAGTTTGCTTCGTTTGCTCTACCGCGAAGCGAAGGCGAGCGCCGGCGAGATCATCGTCGACGGGATCCGCGTCGACCGCTTACGGCGCAACCGCATTCCCGCATTACGGCGTCATCTCGGGGTCGTCTTCCAAGATTTTAAACTGCTAATCGACAAGACCGTTTGGGAGAACGTCGCCTTTGCGATGCAAGTCACGGGCGCCCACACGCGCGACGTGATGCGTCAGGTACCGCGGGTGCTCGATCTCGTCGGTCTCTCTCATAAGAGCCGCATGTACCCCGGCGAGCTCTCCGGCGGCGAGCAGCAGCGAACCGCGATCGCGCGCGCGCTCGTCAACAATCCTAAACTCCTGCTCTGCGACGAGCCGACCGGGAACCTGGATCCGGCGAATACCAGCGAAATCACCGCACTGCTGCTGCGCATCAATCTCAAAGGTACGACCGTCGTCGTGGCGACGCACAACCAAGCGGTCGTTGACCGCATGCGCAGGCGCGTCGTGCGCCTCCACGACGGCCGAATCACCGCCGACGAAGAGCGAGGTTACTACTATCTTGGACTCGGGCAAGGTCAAGTTCTTTCTGGGTGAGGTGTTGCGCAACTTTTCGCGCAACACCGGAATGCAAATGACGGCAATCGGAACGGTCGCGATCACGATCGTGTTGCTGGGCCTCTTTCTCTTCATCCGCTCGGCGGTCGCCGATGCAGGACGGCAACTCCTCGATCAAATCGAGGTTTCCGCCTACCTTCGCACCGATGCCACGCCGGCACAGGTCACCGCAATCGCACACTTTGTCGCCCAAGACCCGCGCGTTGCATCGGCCCAGTTCGTTCCGAAGCGAGAGGGGCTCGCGGAGCTGCGCGAGCGGACCCAGGGTACGATCGATACCGGGCTGCTTACCGAAAACCCATTGCCCGACAAGTTCCGCATCAAGTCGCGCGACCCCGACGACGTCCCGGCACTCGCGGCCAGCGTTCGCCGCTTGAGCGGCGTACAGAACGTGGTTTACGGCCAGAAGATCGTGCAGCGGTTATTGCAGCTGGGCGCAGTGCTCCGGCGCATCGGTATCGCCGTCATCGTCGTATTCTTTGCCGTCGCGGGAATCATCATCTCGAATACAATTCGCCTCACCGTCTATGCGCGGCGCCGCGAGATTGCGATCATGCAACTGGTCGGTGCGACCAGTACGTACATTCGCCTGCCGTTCATCTGTGAAGGGCTGCTGGATGGCGTGGTCGGCGCGCTGGTCGCCGTGGCATTGCTCGCGATTGCCCGCGCGGCGCTCTGGCCACGCCTGCTCGACGCCCTTCCGTGGGCGCAGCTTACGGCAGTGCCCGTGGACGCGCGCCTGCTGGCAGCGGAGCTCATCTTGGTCGGCGCGGCGATCGGCGCGGTCGCATCGTGGCTCTCCGTCGGGCGCCACCTCCGTACGTAACTCAATAGTGCGTTCTCGCTTCGCGGCCCTGGCGCTCGCGCTCGCATTCGTGCCGGCGCTCGCGGGCGGATCGCCGCTCGAACAGCGCATCACGAACGAACGCGCGAAAGCCGCGCAAATTCAGGCGCGACTGCACGCCAAACGTGCGGAGCTTCATACCGTCACGCTGCGCTACGACGACCTGCAACGGGAACTGAACGAGACGAACGCCGCGATCGGCGTGGTCAGCGGTCGCATTGAATCGCTTACGTTCCAGCAGAATTCGACTCAGCGGCGGATAGATTGGAACGCAACCCAACTCGACGCCGCACGGCGGTCGTTGCGCCTCCACGACATGCTGCTTAAGCGCCGCTTAGTCGACATTTACGAATACGGCGACCTCACGTATATCAATGCGTTGATCGCAGCGCGTTCGTTCAGCGAATTCGTCGAACGCTGGGAGGACCTCCGGCTCCTGATCGCGGCGAACGAGCGCACCGTGCGGACTCGTAAAGCGGCAGAGGCGCGCGTCGCTGCGATCGAAGCCGATCTCGAGCGGACGCGTCTGGAGCTCCTGGGGGAAGAGGAAGCCCAGGCTCAGGCACGCAGCCAACTTGGTTCGCTCGCCGGCGAGCGGCAGAATTTGGTCACCCTCGCCGCGGTGCGGCGGCGCAGCGTCGCATCGGAGGTCGCCGAGATGGAGAGCCTCTCCGCGGCGGAGGAGGCGCAGCTCGAACAATTGATTCTCGAGCGCGAGCGCGAGCTCGCGGCACGACGCCGGGCAGCCGGGATTGCCGGGTACGTCCAGAGCGAGGGCGGCCCCGGTAGCTTTTCATGGCCGGTCACCGGGACGATCACGTCACCCTTCGGGTGGCGCTCTAATCCGTTTGGCGGCGGCCCTGAGTTCCATCAAGGCCTCGATATTGCCGCGCCCTCGGGGACGACGGTTACCGCGGCCGCCTCCGGGACCGTTATCATGGCGCAGTGGTATGGCGGTTACGGAAACTATATTCTGATCGATCACGGGGGCGGCTACTCGACCGGATACGGTCACCTCTCGGCAATCTACGTTTCGACCGGACAGTCGGTGCAGCGCGGTCAAGCTATCGGCGCCGTCGGCTCGACCGGGCAATCGACCGGGCCGCATCTTCACTTTGAGGTACGAATTGCCGGCAAACCCGTTGACCCGGCGCCCCGGCTCCATTAAGACTTAGCGAGTAACCTACGAATCGAGAAACCTCCGGCCGGCTAAGCCGGGTATTGATAAGGGGATAGATGAGCCGCTCTGCACGCCTTCTGCTGACAGTACTGCTCGTCGTCGCGCTTGCGACGGCGAGCGCGGTCTATATCGGTTATCGAACCGGCGCAATCGCGCGAGAGTCCGTGCTCGAGGTCGCGACGACCGGTGACCTCGGCGATCTTTTTGCGCCGCCCGCGGCGGGCGAATCGGTGCTCGCCAATTTGGCGCTGCGTAAGCTCGAAAGCGATTACTATAAGCCGATCGATCCGCAAACGCCGATCACCGGCGAGGTTGCTGCACTGCGGAGCTTGCTGAACTCCAAGAAAATCGGCAATCTTACGCTGCCGAGCGAATCGGCAATCGGAAACCCCGGCCAAGATGGCGCCCGCGCCGCCGAAGTGCTCGCATTCGCGGAGCAGCATTACGCGGCGGACGTTGGACCGAACGGACGTGAGGATCTCACCGACGCGGCCCTGCGCGGCATCATGAACTCGGTGCGCGATCCGTACACCGTCTATCTCTCGCCTCGCGAGATCCGAGGGTTGAACGAATCGCTTTCCGGCGGCAACTTCGGGGGCATCGGCGTCTATATTTACGAGCTCAAAGACGGCAGAATCGTCGTCCAACCGATCGAGGCGATGCCGGCCGCTCGCGCGGGAATGAAGCCGGGCGAAGTCGTCGACACGGTTGACGGCAAACCCGTGCACGGCCTGAGCATCGACCGGGTGGAGGAAATGATCCGCGGTGAGGCGGGAACGCTCGTCCGTTTAAGGTCGCACGCGTACAACGCGCCGCGGACCGAACATTCTTACGACATCGTTCGCGAGATTATTCACGTGCCGACGGTGCGCGCCAAGATGGAGGGCGGACTCGATTACATCCGCCTTTCGGATTTTGGTACGACGTCAGCCGACGAGATTCGAAAGGCACTCCTCGACGGACGCGATCGCGGCGCACGTGGATACGTTCTCGACCTTCGCGATAACGGCGGAGGACTGCTCGATGCGGCAGTCGAGATATCGAGCTTCTTTATCCCGCAGGGAACGATCGTTTCGACGATTCGTCGCGACGGCCAGCGAACCAGCGAAGAGGCAATCGGAGATGCTATCGAGGGTCTTCGCCCGCTTGCCGTGCTCGTGAACAAATACACGGCGAGCGCCTCCGAGATTACTGCCGGGGCGCTCCAAGACTATCGCCTCGCGACGCTGGTGGGGACACGCACGTTCGGCAAGGGCGTCGTGCAGAGCATTTTCCCCCTACCCGATCAGGGGGCGCTTAAAATTACGACGGCGCGGTACCTCACGCCGGCCGGGCGCGATATCCAACACCACGGTATCGAGCCCGACGTCGTCGTCGACCAAGATACCAATCCTGCCCTCATCGATACACCCGCCGATAAACAGCTTGCCGCGGCGAAGACACGATTACATGCCGCCTTACGTTAATTTGGAGATCATGAAACGCTTCTTTTCGCTTCTCTGGGCCGGGGCGCTGAGCGCCGCGCTCATCCAACTGCCCGCCGCATCGGCGGCGCAGCCCGCACACCTCTCGGCACTCGACGCCGGCGAGATCGCTACGAGCTACGGCTATCTGACCGATAATTTCTACAAGAAGGTCGATCCGCAGGTCGTCCTCGACGCGATCCGAGCTCAATTGCTCTCGGCGATGCGCACGGCCGGCGTCAAGGGCGCCGAGCTCCCGGTCATGCACGCCAGCGACGCGGCGACCGCCAACGTCCGCGAGATCGATCGCGAAGTCGAAGCTGCCGCGACCGAATCGAAAGCAAAGTTCACGTCACACGCGCTGGCGTACATCGCGCTTGACGGGATGATGCGATCGGTGAACGACCGGTATACCGTCTTCATGACGCCCAAGGAATTCGCCGGATTGAATCAGGGCCTCGACGGCGGCGATTTCGGCGGAACCGGCATCGTCATTCAGGTCGACGATAAAACGAAGTACATTTCGGTTGAGAACGTCGTGCCCGATGGACCCGCCGATAAGGCCGGCATCGAACAGGACGATCTGATTACCACCATCGACGGAACCTCAACCAAGGGAATGAGCCTCGCGCAGGCGAGCGGAAAGCTGCGCGGCAAGGAAGGCACCAAAGTCACGCTGACGATTGCGCGCGATAGCGCCGGGCTGCCCACCGCGATCACGATCACGCGCGCGAAGATCCATCAATTGAGCGTGTACGAGAAGATGCTTCCAGGCAAGATCGGGTACATCGCGCTCACCGTTTTCGGCCGGGATACCGGCGACGAGCTCAACGCCGCGCTCGACCGATTGCAAAAACAAGGGGCTCGCGCGCTGGTGCTCGACCTGCGAGACAATGGCGGAGGTTATCTCGAAGCCGCCGTCGCGGTAAGCTCGAAATTCATTCCGAGCGGACCGATCGTCTCGGTGGAATCGCGCGCCTCAAACATCACGACGCTCGACGCCGACGATACGGCGATCAATCCTCTGCCGCTGGTCGTTCTCGTAAACGGCTACACCGCATCGGCCTCCGAGATCACGTCGGGCGCGATCCAAGACAGCAGCGTGGGCACGATCATCGGCACGAAAACCTTCGGCAAAGGCGTCGTGCAAACGATCATTCCGCTACCCGACAAAAGCGCGATCAAGGTCACGACTGCGCGCTATTTGACGCCGCGAAACCGCGACATCAACCATCTCGGCGTCACGCCGGACATCGTCGTGAGCGAGAACAAACATCCTCAGTTCGGTCAGCCGTCAAAAGACGAACAGCTCACTCGCGCCATTCAGTACCTCGACGATAAGTTAGCGCATTTGACTCAGGAGAACGGCGGCTAGCGAGTTCCGGAAGGCATCTTTCGAGAGGCCGCCGTCGTGGCGGCCTTTCGCTTGCGAGCGGCCTTGGGTTTTGCCGGCGCTTCAAGCGCACCCGACTCGGCGACGGCGTCTGCCGGCTTGCGCGCTCGCCGCGTTTTCGAAGCGGGCGTCGCGAGCGCGAGCGTGCTCGCGCTGCCCTCCAGCTCACCCGTCACTTCCGCGCGCGGCGTTCGGCGCCGGCGAGCCGGCTTGGTCCGCTTCGGGTCTTCCTCGGGTGCGGCGAGGCTGGGAGGCGGAGCTTCGACCGCTGGCGGCCGAGCTTCCGTGATCCTCGCGATCGCTCGCGAGGGTTCGGGAGGCGCCGTAGCGCCGGTCCGGTGCGCCGCGCCGTCGGGCGAGACTTCGAAGATCTGGCGATCGGGCGTCGCCGCGCTTGCAGCTTCGCCGCCCCCTCGCCCGCGCCGCCCACGGCGGCGGCGTCGCCGCCGGCGATGCTGTCCGTCGGTCGAAATGGCCGCTTCGGTTTGTGCTGCCGGGGGAACCGGTTCTTGCACCCGTGCCGCTTCGTCGCGAACCACGGCTTCGTCGCGGCCACGGCCGCGACGCCCACGCCGACGGCGCTTACGACGGCCATCGCTTGCGGCATGCTGGACCGCGCCCTGCGCGATGATGATGGCATCGGGCTGCGCTTCGCCTTTACGTTCGGCTCGGAGTGCCTTGTCCTGCGACTCTTCCTCCTCGGTGATTGCCGAGATACCGATCGGCGGCCGCGAGGCGGACTGGCGCGCGGCATCTTCGGCAAGCTCCCGCAGCTGGCGGGTCTGTTCCGCGGCCGAGATTTCTGCGCGGCGGCCACGGCGTTTCCGTCGGGCTTTGGCATCGGCGGTAACGAGCTCGGCAAGAATGTAATCCGTTTTGTCATCGACGTCGATGATGCGAATGCGCACGAAGTTGCCGGCATTGTTCGCAGCGTTTTCGATCTCGGCGAGGCGCCCTTCCACGACCGCAGCCGCAGAAGTCGCGTTCGGAAGGCGTGCGGAAATGAGCTCTACCTCGTGTTCGTCGCCGACGCGCACGGCATGCACCTTGCCGTCTTTGAATCCCGGAATGACTTCAATCCGCGCTTTTTCAGGATGGATCATGGGGTCGACGCGAACGTGAATCGGATGTTCGATCGAGCGCGCCAACGCCTCGCACTCCCCTTCGTACCAGTAATCCATCTGCACCGCGACCGTAGGCGCGACGTGGACGACCACGTCTCCGGCGGCTCCATTGCGCGTCTCGCTGCGAATTTGCCGGAACGCTTCGATCGCCACCGACTGCGCGGACATGACGCTTCCCATTCCCGCGCAAGTCGGGCACGCGCCGCGAAGTTGACTGCCCAGATCTTTGCCGATTCGCTTGCGAGTGAATTCGAGCAGCCCGAGGTTCGAAAACGATTGGATCGTCGCGCGCGTCCGATCGCGGCGCAGGCTCTCCTCCATCGTCTTGACCACCTTATCGCGCGACGCTTCCGAGGCCATGTCGATGAAGTCGACCACGACGATGCCGCCGATGTCGCGCAGGCGCACCTGACGTGCGATCTCTTCCGCCGCCTCGATATTCGTCTTGAGGATCGTGTCCTCGAGGTTACGGCCGCCGGTGAACTTGCCGGAATTGACGTCGATGACCGTTAGGGCTTCGGTCGACTCGATCACGATCGACGCTCCCGATGGGAGGTTGATCTTCGGCTTCATGAGCTTCGCGAGCTCGTCGTCGATTTTGTAGTCGTCGAAGAGCGAACGGCCGGAGTTGTAATACTCGAGGCGTCCGATATACTGTGGCCCCAAAAGCTGCAGGAAATCGCGGATCTTGCGGTACTCCTCCTCGTCGTCGATCAAGACCCGGTCGACGTCGGCCGTAATGAAGTCCCGCGCCGCCTTGTAGACGAGGTTCATGTCCTTGTGGAGCAGCGACGCCGATGCAGCGCGCTTATACGTTTCCAGGATGCCGTGCCACATGCGGATGAGGACGCCCAGGTCGGCGATGAGTTCGGCCTCGCTCGCCCCGGCCGCGGCGGTACGCACGACCGTCGCCATGCCCTCCGGGCGAATACGCTTCATCACCAGTTTGAGCCGGTTGCGCTCCTCGGCGGAGTCGACCTTGCGCGAGACGCCCGAGTACTTACCGGTCGGCATCAGGATCAGATAGCGGCCCGGAAGCGAGATGTTCGTGGAGATTCGCGCACCTTTGAGACCCCGCGGTTCCTTGACGATCTGCACGAGCACGTCGTCGCCGCGCTTGACCTTCTCGCTGATGGTAAAGCCGCTGTGTCCCTGCGTAATCTCGACGTCGCCGATATTGAGCGGCTGTTTGTTGATGTCGTCGACGTAGAGAAAGGCATTGCGACCAAGGCCGATGTCAACGAACGCGGCTCCCATCCCAGGGAGCACGTTCTGCACCTTCCCTTTGTAGATCGAGCCGATGACCTTTTCTTCTCGCTCGATGTAGAGTTCGGCTAACCCGCCGTCCTCGAGTATGGCAACCCGGTTCTCCCACGGGTCGCTCGAGATCAATATCTCGCTCGACAAATTACCCTCAAATCAGTAGAGCTTGCCTCTCGCCGCGCTTCCGGGTTGCCGGTGCGCTTGCGGGCGGCGCTTTCGGCCGCGACGGCTAGCTCTGGAAAAAAATCTTTGAAAACCTCTGCCCGCGGCCCTTCGTCGGTCGACGGAGCCGCTCGGCATTGCTGCATCTGTGTTCCCGCCGCCCGAAGAGCGAACCTGCGCCCCGCTGGCAGCCAGCCGTGCGCCCGGTTGCGGGGCTTTCGGAAGAATCGGCTAGGCGTTGCCCAAGACGTCGCGGTCCTTCTGGGAGTAGATGTTGAGCAGTATGCCGATCGCCGCGAAGTCGGTGATCATCGCCGAGCCGCCGTACGACATAAACGGGAGAGGAATTCCGGTGATCGGCATGATCCCGATCGTCATGCCAAGGTTGATCAGAACGTGAAAGAAGAGCATTCCGACCAGACCGCTGGCGAGGAGAAAGCCGAACCGGTCGCGGGCGGCAAGCATGCTGCGGATGCCTCCGTAGAGTACCGCGCCGTAGAGCGCGAGCACCGCTAAAGCGCCGGCAAAGCCCCACTCTTCGGCCAAAACGGTAAAGATAAAGTCGCGGGAATGTTCGGGAACGAAGTTGAGCTGCGTTTGAGTGCCGTGGTAGATCCCGCGCCCGAACCACTCGCCGTTGCCGACCGCGATCTTCGATTGGTCGAGGTTGTAGCCGGCCCCCTGCGGATCGGCCTTGGGGTTGAGAAAGACGAAGAGGCGCGCGCGCTGGAACGGCTTGAGCAGCGCATTGGTGCCGAGCGCCGCGGCGGCGACGACCATCACGCCGAGCGCGTAGATGCCGAAATCGCCGAGCTTGGGCAGCGCGAAGAAAAGCTCCACCGTCATGATCGCGAGCAGCACGAGCGAGGTGCCTAGGTCGGGCTGTTTGAGAATCAGGAGCGAAGGGATCGCGACAACGAGCAACGGTTTCCAGAGCTCTTGCAGATTTTGGTACTTTCCGCGGCAGAGGACCGAGGCGAGTGCGATTGCCACGACGAGCTTTGCGGGCTCCGACGGCTGAAACGTTCCTAACGGTCCCAGCGAGATCCAGCGCTGCGCGCCCATTGCACTATGACCGCCGCGCATGATGAAGAGCAACAGGAGCAGATTGACGACGTAGAGTCCAGGCGCGCAGCGCTGCCAAGAACGATAATCGACGAGGGAGAGGCATAGCATCGTCGCGATGCCGAGCAGCAGGTAGAGAATCTGTTTTTGGAATTCGCCGGTAGCCTCGGGCGCGTGCAGTCCAGCCGAGCGAATGCATGCAATGCCGATGAGCGTGATGAGAACGCCGGCCAGCGCCAGCAGCCAGTTAAAATTGCGCAGGTAGCGCTTTGCGCCGGAACCGAGTGCGACCGCCGCCATTGGCCTACTGCATACGCGGCAGGGTGCTCCGTTTCATTGTGCCGCCGCGCTAGCGGGCGCGGCTGCCGGACTCTGCAGTTTTTTGCGCCGCCGTCGCTTGCGAACCGGCGGCTTTGCACCGGACGCCTCGGCCGCGATCCCCGGACGTGCCACCTCCGGCTTCTGTTCGCCATTGGTGGTCGGGCGCGTAACCGAGAGAATTGGAATGTTTGCGAGCATTGCCAGCGTGCGGTCCTGTCGCTCGAAGCTCACGTCGATCCTCTCACGATCGACTTCAACATACCGCGAGATCACATCGACGAGGTCGCGCTTCATCGTTTCGATCATCTCCGGTGCGAGCTCGAGGTGATCGGTCATCAGGACGAGGCGCAGGCGCTCTTTCGCCGTCGCGCTCGAGCCTTGCTGGCCGAAGAACCGCCTCAAGAACTCGATCATCGGCGCCTCCCTCCCAAGATCGATCCGAGCCGCTCGAAGACCGAGAACTTTGCCGCGGCCGGCATCGGCACGGGAACGTCGTCTCCGGCTACGCGCGCGGCGATGGCGTGATAGGCTGCGCCGGTCGGGCTCGCGGCGCGCAATGCAAGAGGCTCGCCTCGGTTCGTCGTGACGATGATCTCGGGCTCGTCGGCGATCACGCCGAGCAACGGCAAGCGCAGAATCCCATTGACGTCTTCAACCGAGAGCATCTTGCCCTTGCGCACCAGTTGGGGCCGAAGGCGATTGATGATGAGCTGCGGACGAAACCGGTTGCCAAGCAAACCGACGACACGGTCGACATCTCGCACCGCTGCGACTTCCGGTGTGCAGATAACGATCGCCTCGTCGGCGCCGGCGACCGCGTTCCTGAAGCCCAGCTCGATACCGGCCGGACTATCGATCAGCACGTAATCGAATCGCTCGCGCAGCCTCGCAATGAGGGCTTGCATTTTTTCGGTAACTACTTCGTCCTTCTCGCGCGCCTGCGCTGCAGCCAGCAAGAAGAGCCGATCCGTGTGCTTGTCGGCGACCAACGCATCCTCGGCATCGACGCGATCCTCCAGCACGTCGAGCAAATGATACTTCACCCGGCTCTCGAGTCCGAGAACGATATCGAGGTTGCGCAGGCCGATATCGGCGTCGATGAGCACGACCCTCGCGCCGCGTGCGGCTAGCGCGGTGCCGAGATTTGCGGTGGTCGTCGTCTTGCCGACACCGCCTTTACCGGATGTGAGCACGATCGCACGGCCCAGCCGTCCGGCGGCGCTCGACGCCGGCTCGGCTTGGACCGGCTCTAGCTGATGCACGGTTACCCCGCTTTCATTGCGTCGATGAGACGCCCGAAGAACGTTTGGTTATCGAAACGTGTGAAAGGAACGAGCTCGCCTTCGAGGCGTCGCGCAATCTTCTCGTAGATCGCGCAAAGTCGGTTTGCGTCGTTTAATACGATCGGTTCGCCGCGATTGGTCGTATCAATCACCTCTTCGTCGTCGGGTACGACGCCGAGAAGCTCGATCGACAGGACGTCGCATACGTCCTCGACCGAAAGCATGTCGCCGCTGCGCACCATCTCGGGACGAAGCCGATTAACGATCAAGCGAATCGGTTTTCCAGCTTCGGCAATCTTTCCCACGACGCGATCGGCATCCCGAATCGAACTGACCTCGGGTGTCGTAACCACAATCGCTTCGCTGGCCCCGGCAACCGCGTTGCGAAAGCCCGTTTCAATGCCCGCCGGAGAGTCGATCAGAACGTAGTCGGCCTGCTCGGCGGCGAGCTCGGTGATCGCCGCAAACTGGTGCGACGTAATCGCGTCTTTTTCGCGCGTTTGCGCGGCGGGCAGGATCGAAAGTGCATCAAAGCGCTTGTCCTTGATGAGCGCTTGACGCAATTGGCAACGCCCCTCGGCGACTTCGATCAGATCGAAGACGATGCGCTTTTCGAGCCCCATCACTAAATCGAGATTACGCAACCCAATGTCGGCATCGATCAGGATGACGCGCTTGCCGCGTTTTGCCAGGGTCGCACCAAGATTCGCAGTGGTCGTCGTCTTGCCGACGCCGCCTTTTCCGGAGGTGATCACGATTTTGCGGGCTTTCATGCAAACGAAGCTCCGGGTGCTTCGAGTTGGCTGAGACCATCCAGCGATAGGATCGCGATATGGCCGTCCCGGACGACCGCCGCTTCGGGCGCGAGCGCGCCGTGCCGCTTCGCGCTCTCCTCAGCCGCAATGAAGGTAGCGATCCGCAGCTGGGTGGCGGCCAGATCGAGCGCGTAGATACGCGCCGCTTCGTCCCCTTGCGCACCCGCGTGTGCAATTCCGGCAAGCCGCCCGAAGACCACAATGTCGCCGGTCGCGATCAATTCGGCGCCCGGGTTGACGTCGCCGACCACGACGATGTTCCCGGTGTGATGGAGTGTTTGGCCGCCCCGCAGCGTCGCCGCATGGTAGAGCGTGCTCGCCGGCGCATCGACGAGGCGCAGCTCGGCAACGGGGCGAGCGATCTCCGGCTCGACCTTCGCACGGCGCACGCTCGCCTCGCCCCGTTTGCGCCGCTGCGCGATGTCTCTGCGAGCGCCCGCGAAATCGGCGACGAGCGAGCGGGCGCCGTCGGAGAGACGGGGCGCGTCCGGTTCAAACGCAAGCCCGTGCGCGTGCGCCAGTTCCGCAAGCCCACCACCGGATCCGCAAAGAGCGCGCAGCTCGATACCGGCCGCAGCGAGCACGCCGCGCAACCGGGTCACATCCGCCGCCGAGAGCGCGTTCTTACCCAAATTGGCGACGGCGGATGCCCCGCGATAGAAGCTCGGCTGCTCGGAGAGGCGAGCTTCGAGCTCCGCCAGCGCCTTCTCGAGGTCGCGGTCGAAGAGCGCCACTTCAAGGCCGTCCAGCCTCCCGCGTAAGAGTGTCACGCTACGCTCTCCGAGAAGAGTGCAGCGCATCCCCTTCGCCATCCACAAAGGACTCGCAACTTCTTAACGTTTCTCCACACATAATACACAGTGACCCCGGTATACTACACAGAGACCCGGCGTACGCCGACCTGGATACGCCACGAAAAGGAACTCAAACGCATGCTCCGCCGTACGATTCCGCTCCTCGCGATCATCTCGCTGCTCTGTGCCACCTGTCCGGCACGCGTCCTTGCAATGTCCACGCAAGCGGAGATCGCCCTCGGACAAGCGGAAGACCAGCAGATCGTCGCGAGCAGCGTGGTCGAAACCGATCCGCTGCTCAATGCCTACGTCCAAGGCATCGCCGGGAATCTTTGGAATCAGGTGGCGCGCAAGGACCTCCCCTACAACGTCAAGGTCCTTAAGGACAGCCAGATCAATTCGTTCGCGACGATGGGCGGCTTCGTCTACGTCAACGAGGGGCTCGTCGACTTCGTTCAGTCGGACGACGAACTCGCAAGCGTCATCGGCCATGAGACCGGCCACATCGAGCGCCGGCACGTCATCACGACCAACTCAAAGGCCGAGATCATTAACCTGCTCTTCGGACTCGCATCTATATTCTCGCCGATCATCTACGAGTTCGGCAGCCTCGCGGAAGCGGGCTTGATGGCGAAAATCGAGCGCGGAGACGAGCTTCAAGCCGATCGTTACGGCTTGCAGCTGATGTCGCGGGCCGGCTACGATCCCGAGTCGATGGTGACGATGATGGCGCATCTGGGCGTCTTGCAAAACGAGCATAGCGACGCCGTGAGCAAATACCTCGAGGATCACCCGGATCCGGCAGCGCGCGTCGCACACCTGATGGGTTATCCGGAGCTCGATCCGACCACCGTTACCCCGGCCGAGGAACTCGTACAGGCCTCCAGCGACGAGGAGCGCGCACGGTATTCGTTCGCGCGGCTGCGTCTCGGTCAAGTGCTCAAAACCGATCCGCAGAGCTCGGAGGCACTTCTCGAGATGGGACAATCGGAGCTCGCGCTCGGATTGCCGAACAAGAGCGAACAAACACTCGCAGAGGCGGCCCAGCTCGGTTCGCCGGCGACGCGTGCGACGGCAAACCAGCGGATCGCCGCGCTGCGCAAGATGGAAGAGCAGCAAGTGACGCTGACGCGTCCCGATCCGCCCAATCTGCAGGACACCGTCGCGTCGGCTGCGGCGGCGCAGGTCCAGAATGCAGTCGAGATCAAGGCGCGGGCAGCCGAAGGTAAGGATCAGCTCAAGTCCGTGCAGAGCCGGCTCGATACGCTGCAGTATGAGGTACCGGATCTCAGCCGAATCAACATTCGCCGCGGCTCGCGCGTCGAAGCGATCGTAAAGAACCTCACGTCAATGGCTCGTTCGCTCAATAGCGCGCTGCAAGACACCGGCGGCGACACGAGTCCGATTGGCGGCGTCGGATCCCTCGAAAAAAATAAAGAGAGCGGCCTGCTTAAAGAGAGCGCCGATATTTACAAAGAAATGCTTGCGCCGTTTGCGATGAAACCCGTTCCTACCGAATCGGTGGCGATTTTTCCCTCGTACCCGCAGATGATCGCTGAGCTGTCTCGAGCCGATAGCGAGATGCTTCGCTCCGTCGATGCATCTCGAGCGGCGCTGACGCAAGTCGATCAATCCCTCGGAGATCTCGACGAATTCCTCAAAGAACTCGATCATGCGTCGGTCAGCTTCAGCGGCGACATCAGCCCCGGTGAGTACGCGTCGCTCACCCCGCTCATGCGCAAGTGCGTCGAGGAGTTCGATGCCGCCGCGACCGCGGCGTCGCAGGGGACGCAACTCTTCAACCTCGCGCGCTCGCGTCAGCTCTCGACGCGGATCACGCTGCTGGGGGTGGGTACGTCTCCCGAGCTCTATTCCACGCTCCAGTACGCCCTGCAACAACGCTTCGGAATGAGCGGCGTCGACTATCGCACGATGCTGCGTGACGGATTGACTCCCGGCGACGTCACGGCGGCGACGATCGTCGCGGCCGACATCAAGAGCACTCCGGAGAGCGTCATCGCGGAGGCGAAGAGCTCCGGTCAAACAATCGTCGACGTGGCAAACGCGCATAAGATGCACGCGTGGCCCTTGGAGATATTCATGGGTCTCGTCTATCTCGACTTTACGGACGATCCGGTCAAGGAGTTGCGCAAAGCCGACGGAACCCTCGCGATCGATCTCGACAAGCTAGGTCTGTAAGTGGCCGCTACAGCCGACGCTCGCAACATTTTCGCGCTCGTCCGCAAAGGCATCGACGCGCGCTCGGTGCACGTGCACGTGCGCAAGCCGTTTCGCTTCATGCTTTGCGGGGACCCGGCACTCATTGCCGAGTTACGCGGGCTGTTGCTTTCCGGCCACGACGATACCGTGCCGCCGCAAGCCGTTGCGTGCTTGGAAACGATCCGTCTCCAGGCGCCGCTCGTCACCAATCCCAGCGAAGTACGTGCGGTCGTCTTTCTCGGGCGACCCGGTGATGCGGCCAGCGCGGATCTCGGTGCGCTTGCCATCTTGCGCGTTCCGATCCTAGCGTTAACCGTCGACCCACAAGCGCAGCCCAGCGCGCCCGCTGCGCCGCCGGAACGCGGGGCGTGGGGCGAGTACGTCGTGACCGCAATTGCGCGCGAGGCGCTCCGCAGCCGGTTCTTTCCTCATCTCGTCGAATGTGCCGCCGGCGTCGAGATTGCCGTAGGCCGGAATCTCCCAGTGTTGCGCGACAGCGTCGCCGCGAAGCTGACGCGCGACGCGGCAAACAACGCCCTCAAGGTCGCGCTGGCCAGCGCAGCGATAGACCACATCCCGCTCGTCGGCATCGTACTGGGTGCCTTCGCCTCGGCCGGCGACATGGTCGCAATCACCGGCATTCAGGTGATGCTGATGCTTCACATCGAAGCGGTCTACGGACGCGATCCGGACTTGCAGCGAACCTGGCAACTCCTACCCGTGATCGGCGGCGGCTTCGGCTGGCGCACGTTGGCGCGCGAGCTGGTCGGGTTCGTTCCAGTCGCGGGCATCGCGATCAAAGGCGCGATCGCGTACGCCGGAACGATCGTCGTCGGTGAGGGCGTCACCTTCTTTCACGAACACGGGCGCCACATGACCAAGGGGCAAGCCGCCTCGCTTTACGACCGCGCCAAAAACGACGCGCTGCGCTTTGCCCGCGATCTCGTCATGAAGCTGAGGAAGTAGCCGTAAGGCCCGAGCCACAAACCGAGACGATGCTCATCGGTGCGCTCGGCGCGATGCGGCGCTATCCGGTCAAGAGTCTGCGCGGCGAAGCACTCAACCGCATCGAGGTTGCTCGCACCGGCATCCCGCAGGATCGCGCCGGGGCCCTCCTTGTCCGCACCGGCAGCATTCGCGTCGGGAAAACGTATCGCGGAAAAGAGCACGACCGGCTGCACCTGCTCTCTGCTACCGATACCGACGCCGCCATTGTCGCAGCGGCGCAACGCGGAGTCGACGTGGAAGTGCGTAGCGGCCAACGCTTTTTCGACGACGCTCCCATTTCGCTGCTGGTCGACCGCTGGTTGGAGGGCGTCAGCGAACACGTTGGCTATTGCGTCGAGTGGGAGCGTTTTCGGCCGAACTTCTTCGTGCGCGCGGCAACTGCGTTTGGGCAAGACGAAAGCGAGCTCATCGATGCGGATCTGCAGCTTGGAACCGTGCGGCTTCGCGTGCTATCGCCGATCGAGCGCTGCGTCACGGTGACATATCATCCCGGCGGCGAACCGAGCGACCCCCGCATTCTTCGCTTTCTCGCGCAACGGCGCAACGCATGGATGGGCATCTACTGCGACGTAATCGAGCCCGGAATCGCGAGCGTCGGCGATGCGGTCGTTCGTCGATAGAGCGCGATAGCCGCAAGCAAGAGAAGCGCCGCAGTAACGGCGCCTCTCTTTTCCCCCACACCCGGTGCGCGTAGTGTAGCGCGCCGCGCGTTGACGCACTCTAATCAAGAATAACTAGACCAATCGTCACTGCCGTTCGGCAACACCAAATGGACATCCGAGAGCGTCAGAGTGCGCGGCGGCCTTCCAAAGCTTTCGCGATCGTCATCTCGTCCGCGTAATCGAGATCGCCGCCGATCGGAAGACCGTAGGCCAGGCGCGTGACTGCGGGGCCGAGCGGTTGGAGCAAACGCGAAAGATAGAGCGCGGTCGCCTCACCTTCCGCGTTGGGATTCGTCGCGAGGATGATTTCCTGCGGGTTCTCGCGGCCGATGCGTTCGATCAGCTCTTTGACGTGCAATTGAGCGGGTCCGATCCCGTCCATCGGCGAGATCAAGCCGCCCAGCACGTGATAGCGCCCCTTGAACGCGCCGGTGCGTTCGATCGCGTAGACGTCCTTCGCTTCGGCCACGACACAGATGATTGCGCCGTCGCGCCGGTCGTCGGTGCAGAACTCGCATGGGTCGTTCTCCGCCAGGGAATAGCAGACGGAGCAGAACCGGACGTTGTCTTTGACGGCGAGAATCGCTTCGGCGAGGCTTTGAGCTTCGTGACGCGGCCGGTTCAAAAGGTAAAAGACCAAGCGCGCCGCGGTCTTCGGTCCGATCGTCGGCAATTTACTCAGCTGGTTGATTAAGGCTGCGATCGGGCTTGCGACCGACGTCACATCAACCCGGGCACGCGCATGCCTCCGGTCACCGAAGCCATCCGTTTCTGCGACGTTTCGGCCGCCTTGCTCAGCGCATCGTTGACCGCAACCGCTACCAGATCTTCGAGCGTTTCGACATCGTCGGGATCGACGGCGTCTTTGCCGATCTTGACGCGCTTCACGCGCTGATCGCAGCTTACTTCGACCGTAACCGTTCCGCTGGCGGCGCTTCCGGTAACGATGGTCTCTGCAAGCTCCTCCTGCGCTTTCTGCATGTCGGCCTGCATCTTTTTTAGCTGCGCCATCAAATGAGCTTGATTCATCACCGTATCCGTTCGTTAGCGTAATTGAAGAGCGCCTCGGGTGCATCTTCTTCACCCGCCGTCGAACGGGGCGCGCTGCCGTCGACGCGTAGGCGTACTTTCAACGGGACGCCAAGCACGTCGGCGATCGCCCTTTCGATGAGCGCGGCGTGATCGCGCAAAGCGTCGGCACTCCAGCTGTCCGGAAGTTTGAGTACGACGGCGTTACTTTCCAGGGCCTCGATCACCGCGCGCGAGAGCGGGGCGCGAAGCGACTGGCGCTCGCTTTCGACTTTGCCGCGGATGCTTTGCCAGGCCGCGCGCACTCTCTGCAACGAAAGCGCGGGCGCGTTTTTCGGTGGCGCTTGGGACTCGCTTGGATCCGCGATCGCTTGTACGACCGGCACGCTCGGCGCCGCAGCGGGACGTTCTTCCAGAGCAGCGACACGCGCGGACAGCGCCTCGAAGTTCGGATCTTCGCCAGCCAAGATGAAACGCAGCAGCGCCGTTTCCAGTTCGAGCCGTGCATTACCGCCTGCTCGCGCCAGCGAGAGCGCTTCGCCGAAGGTCCGCACCGCGCGCAAAAGAATCGCCTGCGAAAGGCTCGCCGCTTGGCGGACCGCCCGCTGGGCGTCCTCCTCGGCCAGATCGCGCGAGAGCAGGCTCGGGTCGATACGCGCCACCAAAAGGTTGCGAACGGCGGCAATCAGCGCACGTATCATGACGTGCAGGTCGGCGCCGGAATCGCTCGCCTCTTCCACAACGCCCAAGGCCGCCGTCGCGTCTTTTGCAAGGATCGCCTCGAGAAGTGCATCGGTAAACGTGCGCCCCGTCGATCCGAAGGCGAGGTCGAGCGTCGCTACGGTGGCCGGTTGTCCTCCGGAAAACGCCGCCAGCTGCTCGAGCATCGTCAATGCATCGCGCAGGCCACCGTCCGCGCGGTAGGAAATTGCGGCTAAAGCGTCGTCATCGACCGCAATCTGCTCGGCCTTCGCGATCTCCCTCATTTTTCCGATCATGACCGGCACGGCGATCCGACGAAAAGCGTAACGCTGGCAGCGTGAGAGGATCGTGACCGGAAGCCGCTCGGGTTCGGTCGTCGCAAGGACGAAAACAGCGTGCGGAGGCGGCTCTTCCAGCGTCTTGAGAAACGCGTTCGCGCCCTCTTTGGTGAGCATGTGCGCCTCGTCGATGATGTAGATTTTCATTCGCATCGCCGCGGGCGCAAACTTCACGGCCTCGCGCAGCGAGCGAATCTCGTCGATTCCGCGATTGCTGGCGGCGTCGATCTCGAGAACGTCCAATGCCGTCCCCACCAGCATCGAGCGACAATTCTCGCAGCTGTTGTCCGGTACCGCGGTCGGCCCATTCTCGCAGTTGATGCAACGTGCTAGAATCTTAGCAGCCGAGGTCTTACCGGAACCCCGCGGCCCTGAGAAAAGGTACGCGTGGGCAAGTTTTCCGCTTTCGATCGCGGCGGTCAGCGTGCGCACGACCGCGTCTTGACCTACGAGGTCGGCGAATGTCAGGGGGCGCCAGGTTCGGTAGAGAGACACGGCGCTCAAACTTTAGCGGGCTGTTTCGCAGCGCCTGCCAGGGGGTATGCTTGCAACGAAGCATCCGGGTGAGCGGTTATGAGAGTTGCTTCCCAGGCGGCGGCGCTTGGTTAATTATGGGATAAGAAAAGATACCCGTGGATCTGCGCGCAGCGCTCCAAGAAAAGTTTGGCTTCGCCGGTTTTTACCCAGGCCAAGAAGAGGTCGTTTCCCGGGTTCTGCAGGGCCAGGACACGCTGGCCATTCTTGCGACCGGCGCGGGCAAGAGTCTGACGTACCAACTCCCGGCGCTCTTGCTCGACGGCACGACGGTGGTCGTTAGTCCGCTGATCGCCCTGATGAAAGACCAGCTCGATATGTTGCGCGATCGCGGCATCACCGACGTCGTCGCGCTCAACTCCACGCTCTCCGAGGACCAGGAAGCCCGCGCTCGCGAGCGCGTCCGCTCCGGCACGATCCGCATCGTGTACACGACGCCCGAGAAGCTGGAGGACGAAGGATTCCTCAACCTGCTCCAGTCGATTCGCGTGCCGCTTTTCGTCGTCGACGAGGCGCACTGTATCAGTCAATGGGGCCACGATTTCCGGCCCGCGTACCTTGCCCTGGGCGCGGTAATCGCGAAGCTCGGGCATCCGACGGTTCTGGCCTTGACCGCGACGGCAACGCCGTCGGTGCGCGAAGATATCCTGCATCAGCTCGGCATCGACCAAGTCAAGCTGATCGTTCGAGGGTTCGATCGGCCGAATTTAATCTACGAGGCGCGCAAAGCCGATAAGGAAGTCGACAAGCTGCGGATTCTCACCGCGTTATTCGCCGGCGAGGACGCGCTGGAAGGCACCGGAATCATCTATACGGCGACGATCAAGAACGCGCTCGAAGTGCAGGAGTACCTGACCCGCGAGCTCGGCGTACCGGCCGCGGTCTATCACTCAAAACTCCACAAAGAGGACCGCACCTCCGTTCACAATTTGTTCATGGACGAGTCGATTCGCGCGGTCGTTGCAACCAACGCATTTGGTCTAGGCATCGACAAGCCGAATATTCGTTTCGTCGTGCACTACGATCTGCCCGGATCGCTGGAGGCATACACGCAGGAAGCCGGCCGCGCCGGCCGCGATGGTTTGCCTTCCCGCTGCATTCTTATCTATCGGATGAGCGACACGCGGGTGCAGAACTACTTCCTCACCGGCAAGTATCCCGACGTCGAAGAGGTCCAGCGCGTCTTTGGGACGATCGAGGTCTTCTGCAATCAGGCCGCGGGCGTCTCGATGATCGACCTTCGCAAGATCCTTCAGCTCCCGCTGACGAAGCTCAAAGTCATCCTCGCGCTGCTCAAGAAATCCGGCTACATCGAACATATCGGAAAATCCGCCTACGGTTTGACCGAAGCAGTTCGCAAGCATCGGGACCTGATGTTGAATCTTGCGAACTATGAAACGAAGAAGTCGTACGACCAGAGCAAGCTGGCCATGATGTTGCAGTACGCCGAAACGACTTCGTGCCGGCGGCGCTTCATCCTGAACTACTTCGGGGAGGACTTCGACGTCGTCAACTGCGGCGCGTGCGACAGTTGCCTGCGCGCACTCCGGCGCGGCGTCGGAGCGCAAGCCACGACCGGCGGCTTCAAAATTGCCGATGTCGTGCGCCACAGCAAGTTCGGCCTGGGCACGGTCGAGCGCGCCGAACGAGATCTCGTCACCGTACTCTTCCCAAGCTTCGGCTATAAGACACTACTGGCCTCAGCCGTCAGGCACGCCGAACCTCAAATTGCATAGGGTCGCGCTCCTCATCGCGGCTTGCGCCGCCCTCTACGCCGCCACACCCGTTCAAACTCCCTCGCCCGGCCCGTCGCCGTCGCCCACGACGGCCTCAACGCCGACCGTGCCCGCACCGACGCCGGCGGCACCTGCTCCGGGCTACCCAACTGCGCCGCCAATCGTCGTCTCCCCGCAGACCGCGTCGGTGCCGGTCGGACGACCCGTGGATCTCGCGGTCGGTTCGGCAATCAGTCCCATCGCCGCGGTGATTCGCGATCCCTCGATCGCCGCCGTCGCCGTGGACCAAGCGTCGCAGCGGGTGACCGTCATCGGCAAAGCGCCGGGCACGACGATCGTAACGGTCAGCGATGCGCGCGGGTTGAGCAGCGACGTGCCGGTACGCGTTGCCTATGAGGCGGGCACCATCGCCGGCCACCTCACACTGCCGCTGACCGGCGATCCGGCATCGGCCGAGTTCGTTCGGGAGCAGGTTGCACAAGCCGTCAAAGAGGCCGCGCAGCCGCGGGCCGGTGCGCAGGTTCTGGTAACCTCCGACGACGTTCCGCTTCAACGTCCGCTCGAGCAGGATGACGTCGCCGCTTTTGACGTTCCGGTGCTGATCCAAGGAAAGGACTATTTTGAAGTCGATGGATCGACCCGCGTCGACGTACAAAACGTTGCCGTGCCCCGGATTTCGCCCGACTCGCTCATGGTCAGCGACTATCCCGAACGCTTGACCGAAAACGGCACGCTCTTCGCCGCCGATCTGCGTTACGAACAGCCGTCCCGTTTTCTCTACTTTCACTACAACCCGCCCGGCCAACCCGACCGGCGGATCGTTCTGCGCGCCGAGAACGTTTCGCCCGAACCGTCAATCGTTCAGTTCATCAGCGGGCGCAGCGGGCCGTCGTCAAACGAGATGGATGTCGGTCATACGGCCACCAAACGGTTTCTCGTCAATGTCGTGCAGAACCAAGGCCGGCTCTTAACGCTGCCTGCCAACAGCTCGACGGAGATTGCCGCGCAGGAGCTGCCGGCCGGAGGCATTGTCTGTAATCTGCTGCAGCTGCGAGTACTCTCCGGCGGCAACGTTCAGCTAAAGCTCGTTGCAAAGAACGCCGGCGAAAGCCCCGATGCAGCGATCGCAGGCCCGGAGTTGCTCGAAAGCACGCGCAAACACGCACGCGGCATCTATCCAATTGCCGAGTTTCACTTTGCAACGCAGTGGAAGGTCAACGACGAATATCTGGAGCTGCCGATCGGTCAGCTTCCGTTGCCGAACTACCTCCGAGGTCAAGCGCTGGCGGGCGATTACGGCGTTTTGCAATCGTTTGTCGTCAACGTTGAAAACCCGCTGGGCACGCCCCAGGCGATCGCGATCTATGAGAACCCGCGCGGCGGTCGCGCCACCGGAACGTATTTGATCGACGGCGTCCTCGTGCAGTCGCATCAGGTGCCCCCGTACTCCCGCTATAAGGTCCGGCAGTATATCGTACCGGCACATGGATTCGTACGAGTCACCATCGTCACGATGCCCGAGGCCGGTTCGAGCCTTCCGTTGCGTCTCGTCTTCGCACCCGACGACGGAAGCGTCGCCCCTGGGGGGCCCGGCTCACCGATCTATTGACGCCGCGTAGATCCGCTCGACGCGTTCCGCGCTCGTCTCCCAGGAGAAGCGGGCAATAGCGCCGGCGCGGGCTTCTGCCGCGCGGGCGTCGTCGCTGCCGTTTAGGGCGATGCCGAGTGCCGCAGCCCATCCTGCAGCATCGTCGGGCTCCACGATCCTCGCGTCGCCACACGTGACCTCGGGGAGCGAGGTGCGATCCGAAACCACGCACGGCAGACCGGCGCAGAGCGCTTGCGCCGCTGCATATCCGAAGCCTTCATAGCGCGACGGCACGGCCGCAACCGCGCAGCGTCCGTAGAGCGCCAGAAGTTCCTCGCGCGACACGTAGCCCGGCATCGCAACGCGATCCGCCACGTTCAACCGGTCCGCGATCTGCGCGCATTCGCGCGCGTACGACGTTTTGGGACCGATCGCGACCAGGCGCGCGTCCGGCAAATGTGCGAGCGCACGAATGAGGACTTCGAGGTTCTTGCGGCGTTCGACCGTCCCGACCGCCAGAATGGTTCGGCCGTCGCCCTTGCGCCGCACGATTCGGCAGAAATCCGCGGCGACGCCGGGATAGACGACGTGGACGCGCTCGGGGTCGAAATTACGCAGCACCCGCAGCAGCGCGTTTCGAGAGAATTCCGAATCCACGACGACGCGTGCCGCCGCGCGATAGCGCCGCAGCGAAAACGCTCCAAAATAGTAGCGGGCGTAGGAGCGCGCGTGCGCCTGCGCTTCGTGCCATGCGAGGTCGTGCACGGTAACGACGATCGGCATGGCAAGGATGCCCGGCATTGTCCCCGCAGCACAGTGAAGCAGTTGCGCGCCCGAGGAGCGGGCGCGAAAAGGCAGCACGACCTGGTCCCATAAAAGGCGACGATCGAATCGCCACGGATCTAAGGCGGCCTCGCGCAATTCAACCACGTCGAAGGCCCGGCGACGAAGCGCGTCCGCCAAACCGCGAACGTACTCGCCGATTCCCGTTGCCGTGCCGACCGTCAGTTGCGCGTCAAGCGCAACCTTCACCGTAGATCGCGTTCCAAAGCGCGAACCATCAACGCGTGCGGATCGAGATCTCGCGCACGTGCCAAATAACCCTCAGCGGCGTGCCGATCGCCGTTCTCGCACGCAATAACGCCCAGCCCCGCAACCGCATCAGCGCTTTGCGGATCGACGTCGGCGGCGTGAGCGAAGAGCTGGTGGGCCCGCTGCCGCTCGCCCACCAAATCGGCCTGATTTGCGGCCTCGACGAGATAGCGCCCGGAGAGCGGTGCGAGCCCGACCGCGGCTTCGAAGTCGCGCAACCCCTGCCGCAGCCACCTTCGCTGACCAGCGCTGCCCGGAACTTGCCGCCAAGCTTGACGATTCGCGAGCCGTCCCATCTGCCAATAGGCCTCCGCAACGGCGTCGGGATGGGTCGCGTCCCGGCCGAGACGAACTTGCAGCAGCCGTTCGAGGACGTAAGCTCCGGCGGGATCGTGGGCGGCCAGGTCTCCAACCGACGCGTCGATTGCAGCGGGATCGGGTGCGGCAAGGAAATACTCGCGTGCCAGTGCGGTTTGGCCCCGCATCAACGCGACGCGCGCTAAGAGCTCGTCGCGTATCGGAGATCCGGGCAGCCGCAGAGTGTAACGCTCCGCCGCGTCGGCGTCGGCCCGCGCGAGCGCCTCCTCGGCCAGGGTCGTCTCGACGTACGGTGCCGGGGCGATGCGATAGAGCGCGCGATAGACCGCGAGCCCGAAGCGCGCCGGTACGTTCCTCGGCAGCGTCCCCGCCGCAGCGGCGCCGGAATTGAGTGCATCCGAGGCGAGCTGTACGGCGCCGAAAGCAACGATAAGGCCGGCAACGATCGCGCCCAGCATGAATCGGAAAAACGTGTATGTCCGCGGCCCGCGCACGCTAGAACTTGACGGTAAAGTTCACGTCCTCGCGGGTCTGCGTGTATCCGTTGATCGGAAGGATATTATCCTGGAAGCGATCTTGGTACGCGCCGATAGAAAGCGCGCTCGAACTCTGCGGGATTGTGAACGTCAGCTTTCCACCATAGGAGTTGTTCACCGCGTCGAGATTCATGAGACCCGGCAACCCATAACCACCGTACAACCGTTGCGCATCGTAGTTCAAGTTCAGGGTCAATCCGCGTACGACCGGCACCGAAAGGCCGGCGCCGAGCGAAAACCGGTTCAGATCCGCCGAGTTGGGAACGACGAACGGCGCGCCGAGTCCGGGCAGCTGCCAGGATGACGCCGCGTCGAACGGCGAGACCGAGAACGTGCCGGCGTCACTGTGCACTTGCTCGTACGCGCTCGATAGGTTGACGTTGAAACTCCGCTTTCCGGCCCGTACGTCGAAGTTGGCCCCCGCGCTGTCGGACGTATCGCCTGACGTGTCGCGTAATGAAAACTGCGGCGTTTGCGTCGAAACGCCTTGGGCATGACCCTCGAACCGTACCGGCCCGAGCTTAGCCGTCAAGGGAAGAGGTTCCGGCCCCTCGACTTGCGGCGGCCCGAACGCCAGCGTCCCCGGTGCGGGCGAAACGGGCGGTTCGACTGGAACGGGCTGATAGGCGGCGGTGAAGTGCGCGCTTGACGGCTCGAGCGCTTGATCATTCTCCGAAAGTGACGGCGCTGAGAAGTGAACGATGCTGGGACCCGCGTCGAACTGCGCCGCCTGCGTGAATGAGGCGCTCTGGTCGCTCGAAAGATCGCGCAGCGCGAGACGGTCGGCCGCAAATGACTCGACGGCCCCGGCGGCGAGTTCGGGCTTCGCGTCGGCCGGTTGAACTTGCAATGCGAGTTCGCGTAAGAGCGATTCGCTGGTCCGATCCCCGTGCGCGGCTGCAAAAGAGGCGCTGGAGTCGGAGGTCTCCCCGAAGAGACGCAGCATCAGCTGCGACCCAAGGTCGAATCGCTCCGCTCCCTGCGGAAGTCCCGCGAGAGCGGCCATAGCAGAACTCAGCGCGAGCACTAGCGCTGCCCCTACCACGACCCCAACGAGCCGACGCACCTGTCCTCCGTCTCCCTACAAACAGTTACCCGCGAGGCGCGTGACCTACCACGGCTGCCAATACGGGTCTATTAGTTTGGAGCTCGAGCCTCTGCTCCCCTTGCGAGAAAGCGCCGGGCGATCAAGATCGCGGCGTAGTCGTCGATGGGACGGTCCGGCAGCTGAAGACCGATCGGCACCAGACGGCGCCACCCTCGGGGCGGGTGCTCGGTAAAGTACAGGCTGCGCGCCTCGCGAGTCGTTTCGTATTCGTCGATCAGATGAATGGGTAGACCGAGCGGCTCGAGGGCAGCCCTGACCGGCCGCGCGTTGGTTCCGCGCCCCAACGCGATGACCGTCACCCAGCGGACCGCAAGAATTCCGCGCAGGCACTCAGGCAGGCGGTCGATCGGCTCGATGCCCGCCACGACGACCTCGCCTGAAACCCCAAGCAGTGCATACCCGGCCTTTGAGCGGCCGGGGTCGACGCCCAGCACCGCCGCTCCCCCGTTCACGGCTGCTGCGTGAGCACGATTACGATCGGAATGCCTCCCACGTGAGGATAGAAATCGTCGGCGGCAAAGGCCGTGAGCAGGTAGGTGCCGGGCCGAGCAATGCGCTCCTGCATCTGCGCCGTGTCGGGGATGAGCTGCGTCGGTTGAATGTCCGATAGAAACGGCGGCAGGTGAAGGCGTCGCGCGGTCAACGATACATAATTTTCGAGTTGGATCAATGCGATGTTGATGCTCGCTCCGCTCTTGCCGGGAATCACGAGCTGCGCGATGACCTGGCCCTTCTGGAAGTAGCGCGTATCGAGCGTGACGTTGATCGCAAAATGGATTTGATCGTTTTCGAACAGGTTCTGGTCGGAGGTGACGGTCAGCATGACGTTGGCCTGTGAGAGTTCCGCGAGCGTCGTAGGGTCGGTGGCCAGATCCTTGAGTTTCTTATCGGCGTCGGGCGGAATCGCGTAGGGCCGCAGGCCCAGCCGCGGGTAGTTTGCGTTGATGTACTTGACGGCGAAGAAATAGTAATTTCGGATCGTCGTCAGCCGCTGAGACGCCGATGCCGACTGGGGGATGATGCGATAGAACGGCACCATCAGGGTATTGACTGGTAGTACGAGCCGGCCATTATTGACCTTCGCCTCGAGATCGCGCTGGCGCGCCTGCAACTCGCCGATCTGCTGATTGATCGAGTTGAGTTTGAAAAACGCCGTCTTCACCTCTTGCGAAGCGAAGATTGCGGTAAGCGACACGACCAGGGCGATGATCACCCCGGTCGCGATCGCAACGATCGTCGACGTGTACCGCGGCCGAATCCCAAAGAGGCTTAAGCGCCGGCGGCCGACCTGGTGACCGACGCGGTCGCCGACGTACGCTACGGCCCCGGCAATTGCCATCACGAACGCCAGATTGCCGATGCCACGTACGATCTCGACGAAGTTCATGCCAGCGCCGCGCGCCGCAATCGGTTCAATCCGATAGCGGTAAAGATAAGGTTCGGAACCCACGCCCACAACGCCGCCCACGCAATCAACGCCTCCGCGGCGAACGAGCAGATCGTCATGACGACGTAATAGACGAAGACGATTGCGAGCGAAAGGCCAAAGCCCAAGCCCGTGCTGCCGCTCGAGCGGATCGAACGCAATCCGAACGGGATGGCGATCAGGATGAAGACGAAGCAGGCGAAGGGGCGCGCGAGTTTTTCCTGGTACGTGGTCACGTATTTACGATACTCGATTTCGGTCAATTGTCGCGACGCGACGACGTCTGCGATCTCCGCTCGGCTCATATTCTCCGGATCGTCGTTGCTCATGCGTTTCATCAAGTCGGTTGGATTCTCCCCGATTTCGACCTCCTGCTGGGGCACGCGCGGCTCGTCTAACGTCGTCCCGTCCGGATTGAAGCGATAAACGCTGGAGTTCTGGAGAATCCATTTGTCTGCGGTGAATTCGGCGCGATCGGCAAAAACGATCTGACGTGGATCGTTGCGATTGTCGTACTGAATCAAGGTTACGTGGAGCAGTGCACGCGAGTGGGGTTCGTAGGCAGTCGCAATCGTAACCTGACGCCCACCCCCGGGGAGCGGCGCCGCGACGGTGAGATCGCGATTGAACGCACTCACGTGATTGATAACGTTATTTTCGATTTCGATGAGCTGATCGTTCGCATACGGCACGACTGCTTCTTGCAAATAGAGCGTAACGAACGACATGACGATGCCGACCGCAAGCAGGGGCGCGACGATACGCGCAAACGTTACGCCGGACGCCTTGAGGGCGGTGATCTCGCTCTCACCGGAGAGCCGCTGTACCGCAAGGAGCGTTCCGAGGAGCAGCGCCATCGGTATCACCAGAACGATGTCGGCCGGAAGCGACCAACCGAAGACGAGCAGCGCCGCCCAAAGCGGCGCGTGCTCGTTGCTCACGAGCTTGCCGATATTGAGAAGCTCGGTCGCCGCAAAGATCAGCGTGAATGCCGATAATCCGAAGACGAACGGTCCCCCCAACTCCGCAAGCATATACCGATCGAGAATCGTAAATCTCATCGCCCGGTCGCTTTGCCCATTCTACAGCTAGTCTACAGCCTTATAACCTAAAGCCTTCACCGAGGTAGAATTGGCGGGCGATCGGCGAGTCGAGAACTTCTTGCGCTGTGCCAGAAACCTCGATCCGTCCGTTGTTCAAGATATACGCACGATCGACGATTGCGAGCGTTTCACGAACCTGGTGATCGGTGATGAGGATGCCCAGCCCTCGATCGCGGAGTTGGCGAATCATCGCCTGGATGTCGGCGACGGCGATCGGATCGATTCCCGTGAACGGTTCGTCGAGAAGCAGAAAGGCGGGTTGAATCGCGAGCGCCCGCGCGATCTCGACGCGTCGGCGCTCGCCCCCCGAGAGACTATCGCCTCGCGCATTCACAAAGGCTCGTAATCCGAACTCTTCGAGAAGCGCCGGCAGGCGGCGTTCGCGCTCTTCGTGCGGGACGCCGTTCTGTTCCCAAATGAGCCTGATGTTGTCGCCAACCGAGAGTTTGCGGAAGATCGAGTTCTCCTGGGCGAGATAACCGATTCCGTTGCGGGCCCGCGCATACATCGGCGCCCCCGTGAGATCGATCTCACGATCGGCGTTAGCCAGGAGAACGGTGCCCCCATCGGGCTTCACCAATCCAACGACCATGTAGAAAGTCGTCGTCTTCCCCGCGCCGTTAGGCCCGAGTAAGCCGACGATCTCGCCGGTCTCGACCTCGGCGGTAACTCCGTTGACGACGGTCCGCTCGCCGTAGCGCTTGACGAGTCCGCGTAGTTTGATCGCTGGTATGTGGCTCATTTCATCCGCATGTGAGTGAGGGAAACATCCGAGTCAAAGCTCGAACCAGTCGCCCGAAAGCCCTTGGGGTCGGTGACGACCACGTTCCCGGTGCCGTGGAGCATCCCAGTGGGCCGCCGATATACGAGCTGCGTGCACTCCAACGTCATTCCCGAGGACGTGTGCGCGTGAACGCCGTTCAACAACGTCACGGTATCCGCACTCTCGTCGACGACGGCTTGCGGTGCGCTCGCCGTTATCGTCGCCCCTTGCCGATCCCGGAACTTCACGCGCGCGTTCTGGAAGACCGAGCGCATTCGCCCCTGCGAACCTCTGCTCTCGTACGAGCTTGCCACCAGATCGTAGTCGATGCGGTTGTGAACTTGCTTAAAGACGTGGACCGGCCGCGCGACCGTGCCGTGCCCGGTGATTTTCAGCACGAGCGGCGTCGCCGAGGCCGCGGTGCGTGCTCCGGAAGCCGAGGGCGGCGGCGCTTTCGGTCGCTCCGGATTGCAGCCGGCGGCCGCCACGAGCCAAACTGCGGCCAAGGCCGGAGCGTACCGCACCTATCCCTCGATCGTCGGGCTGGGCTTGCCGCCCTTTGCCGCCGCGAGGGCAAGACCCATCATCGGCATCCATAACCCGAAAATCACCACGCTCACGGTATCGATGAGCCCTTGCACGGCGACGCCGACCAGTCCCGCCGCAACGCTCAAGGACAAAAACGCTACCGAGGATTCCGCGAAGGAAACGCGTTGCCGCAGCTCGGCGGCGAAGCGCCAGAACGTCCAGACCGCCGCGACCAGCCCGAGGATCCCGAACTCGACGAAGAAGGTCAGATAGAGACTATGCGCGTGGAAAGCGCTGGGGTCGCCGTCGGGCGAGCGCACCAGCGGGTAGAGACGAGAGAAATTGAATGGCCCAACGCCGGTCAGCGGAAATCGGTCGGCGATTTGCGCCGCTGCTTGCCAGATCGACAAGCGCGTGTAATCTTCGCTTGGATTATGGTGGGCGTTGAAGAGCAACAGCACGGCGATGACGCCGGCCAGGACGACAAGGGCGGCTGCGCCGATGCCGTGTCGCGTGCGAGCCGCGAGCAAAAACGCGAAGGCCGCCGCACAACCCATCCAGCCTGCACGCGAGTAGGTTAGGCCGAGCGCGGCGAGACCGAGCGCAAGTGTGGTCCATGCCAAAACGCGTAGCGAGCCGTGCCGGCCGATGCACCCGAGCGCATACGCGATCGGCAAGAGGACGATGAGATAACCGGCAAGCTCGCCGGGCAGAATGAACGTACCAGTCGCGCGTGCGTGCTGGATGGCGTACTGCGCTGCCGGAACGCGCGCCGCGACCATTGCGATCGCCGCCCCAGCGGCGAGCGCGCCCGAGAGGAGGTAGGCCGACAACATCGTTACCGCGGCGTATCGGTCCGCGTAGAAGCGCACGACGGAACAGTGCCATACAATGCCGAGTCCGCCGATGCCCGTGAAGAGCAACCCGGCAGCCGGATTAAAGCCGGCGCAGCCGGCCAGCAATCCGGCACCGAAAACGGCGAGCAATGGGAGAAGCAACGGCTGCGAAGCTGGTTGGCGATATCGCGCCAATGTTGCGAGCGCGTAGACCGCCAGAACCGCGCAGCTCGCAAGAATCGTGAGAACGAGCCCGCGGGGAACGAGCGAGATGCCGGGAAAACCGACGCCCGTCAGCGCGATGAAGCTTGGTAAAAGCGGTACGATCGCAAACATCAACCCGAGTGCGGCGGGCATGAGGCGCCGCATCACGATTCGCCCAGCACCGACGCGATCCGCTCGGCGATGCGCCGCGCTCCGCCGGCCTCGCCCATTCGCGCGCGTCCGATCTCGCCCATGCGTTTTCGACGCACTGGATCGTCCAAGACCGCGCTCACGCCGGCGACTGCTTCGGTCAACCCGCCTGGAAAAACCGCCAGGGCATCGCCCAGCAATCCTCGCTGGCGCTCGCGGTACCACCGCACCTTGCGATCGCGATCTCGTTCGAATGCCACGACCGGGACGGAGGCAGCGGCCGCGGCTTCGTTGGCCGTCCCCGCCTGTCCCAACACGAGGGCAGCGCGCGCGAGGATGGGCCCAAGCGGCCCGCGCCAGCTCCGTACGATTTCCCGATCGTCGCGACGCAAAACGAATGGGACGCGCTCGTGCACGGTCGCCTCGATCTGCCAGCCGGCACGCTGCGCATCGGCGGCAAAACGCTCCGCATCGAGTCCGCGCGCGATTGAAAGCACCGCACCAAGGGCCGGTCGCTGGGCCGCAAGTTCGCGCGTGACCTCGAGCAGAAATTCGGCATCCTCGTACGCCCGAGCGCGGCTTCCCGGAAAAAGGGCCAACAGCGGCACAAAACCCGCGACCACGGGCTCGACCGCACAATCGTCGGTGCGCGCGAACAAATCAACGATGGCATTGGCGGCCTCGGCCCGCACGCCGTGCCGCCGCAACGCGTGCGCGGTCGCCTGGTCGCGTACGAAGCAAGACTCGGCTCGCGCGAGCATGCGCTCTTCGAACGCGCCGTAGGGGGCCACCGCCACGCTTTTCGCGCTTCCTACGAAAACCGTACGAGTTCGCGCGAGCAGCGTCATCACGAGCGCGTAGACGTCGCCCACCGCAACGGCGACTTCATAGTTGCCGCGAGCCCGGCGCAGAAACCGCGCCTGGTTCCAGGTCAGCGCGAGGAGGCCGGCTCGCAAATCGCGCGCAAGATTTCGCGCGTTTCCCATCGCGATCAAGCCGCCGCTGGGCATCACGTGCCGCGGTCCAACCTCCTTCATCGCATCGGACATCGCGTCTCCAACGAGCGCGAGATGGTCGACCGAGGCGTCGGCAACGAGCGAACGAAGCTCGAGCGAGAGGCGTTCCGCGATGGATGCTTCCCCGTGACCGTTGGTTACGAAGAGCACTCGGTTCACGCTACCGAAGCATCCGCGAGCGGAACCAGCGTGAATTCGGTCAGCGCAAAGCGACGGCTCGACGCATCATACTCGAGCTCGCTGCGAGAAACGAAGCGTCCGTATGGGCCGGCGTGGACGATCGGAACCGCGCCGACGTAGTCGGGCTGTTCGAGCGTGTCGTGGCTATGGCCGCCGAGCAGCAAATCGATGCGCGGTACCCGAGCCGCCAGCTCGCGATCGAGCGAAAGACCGAGGTGCGAGAGAACGACGAGCATATCGCCCTCGGGGATGCCGCCCGCGTAAGGCGCCAAAGCGTTCCACGGCTCGAGGAAGCGCCACCCGAAGACGCGTTCCCACGGGCTGCCCATCCGGTACTGCATGATCAAGAGCCCGAGCACGTGAATTCGCACCGCAGCGCCTGCGTCGTTCGTACTTTCGAAACGCAGCGCCGGCACAAACGGCAACGCTCGGCCTCTGATATCCAGCAGATTCGTGCATACCAGCGGGTGACGCATGCGCGAAGCTCGAGCTTTTAACAGTGCAAAGAGGTAGTGGAACTCACGGTTCCCGATAGCTTGTGCGTCGTAGCCGGCGGCGTCCATCTCCGCGACGATCGGCTCGTCGCGATAGTAGAGGCTTTGACTTCCTTTCAGCGAGTCGCCGCAATCGAAGAGCAGCCCCGGGCGCTCGGCGCGCAGCTCGCGCAGTCGCGCGGCGATGTCGCGCCGGTCGTGGAGATCGGACGTATGATAGATACGGATCATGCGGAGCCCGCGCGCGCCAGCTCGATTGCATAACGTGCGCAGCGCTCGAGCGCGTCGGTCGGACCGAGCGCCCGGCGCAGTTCCACAAACTCCCCGTATTGTTTTGATGGGTCGTTCATCAGCGTTTCGATCGCGTCGGCGAGCCTCTCCGGCGTGGCTCGTTCCTGCAGCAGTTCCGGAACGATCTCGCGTTGCAGCACCAAGTTCGGCAGCGTGATGAATCGGTGCTTGATCATCCGATGACCGTACCGGATGAGAATCGGGGGAATAATATAAATGCCAATCGCCGGCACTCCGAGGAGCGCGCTTTCCAGGACGGCCGTCCCCGATGCCACCCATGCGGCATCGGCATTCGAAAGCGCCGGGGCCACCCCGCGTACGATCTCGACGTCGTCGTTGCTGCTCGCAAGCGCGCGGCGAATCGTTGCCTCGGCACGCTCGTCGGCTGCAGCAACGATGCCGCTCAGCCGCGGGCGCCGTCGTTTTAGAGTACGATACGCGGCCAGGAGAGCCGGAATGTGACGACGCAACTCGCCGGCACGACTGCCGGGCAGCATCGCCACCACGCCGCCGTCGTTCGGCGGCGCGGCCCGCAACGCGCGCATCCGATATCGGCTCGCAATCGGATGGCCGAAATATTCGATACGAAACCCAAGGCTTCGATAGAATTTGTATTGGTGCGCGAACGCGGTTACCGGAGCTGCAACCGCGCTGACGTTGCGCGCTTTGGGTTCGTTATCGAGCCACGTTCCGGGCGGAAAAAGATCCAAGATCGGCCTTGCGTAGCGAAGACGACGCCGCAACGTATTGGCCAGGCGCAAATTGAAGACGCCGAAATCGACGAGCACGACCAGGTCCGGCTTCGACGCTACGATGTGAAACGCCGTGCGCAGCATCGCATTCAAAAGCTTGGGAATTCTCGGAATCGCCGCCAACGGTCCCATGCTCGCCCAACCGGTGTGATCGCGCCAAAGCCGAAATCCCGCCTGCCGCATCCGCGCACTGCCGATCCCTTCAAATTGCGCCTCGGGATCTAATTTCCGAATCTCGTCGGCCAAGAAAATTGCCATCGCCTCACCCGATGGCTCCCCCGTCGAAAAAAAATACCTCACGGATCAATCACTATTTCCACTCAGTTGCTTTGTGCCGGCCCCTGCATACTCCGTCGGGTCGCTCGTCGCCCGCGTCCTGCGGGCTCCTGCTATGCCGCGCTCGCGCCACCTGCTGAGGACAATTATCACATCCTTGTGAATGGCGCTCGCGTCGGAATCCCCTCCAGAGCACGCAGGGGCCGGCACAAAGCAACCGACATCACTTGAGCACACCTCGCTGAGAGGGCGCTTCGAGGAACGCGATGATCTCGCGGCCTGGCTCCGTCGTCACTTGCGCTTTCATCGCCTCAATCGCTTGCGACACGTTAAGCTTCGGATTGTAGAGCAATTTGTAGAAACGCTTGATCTCGTTTCGTTCTTCGACCGAGAAGGCGGCGCGACGCAATCCGACGCTGTTGAGACCGTAGGGCTCGCACGGATTTCCCTCGACCAGAAAGAAGGGGGGCACGTCCTTGGTGACCTTGCTCATGCCGCCCAGCATCGCGTGGCGCCCCACCCGCGTGAACTGATGAACGCCCGTCTGGCCACCTATGGTAACGTAGTCGTCGATGTGAACGTGTCCCGCCAGCTGAGCCAAATTGCTCATCGTAATGCCGTTGCGAAGAATACAATTGTGCGCGATGTGCACGTAGGCCAGGAAGAGGCAGTCGTCGCCGACCGCCGTCACTTCGTCCTGTCCGGTCGCTCGCTGAATGCTGACGTACTCGCGCAGAATCGTGCGGTTTCCGATTCGGGTGAAGGCGCGCTCGCCGGCATACTTCCGATCTTGCGAGGCCGCTCCGACCGTCGAGAACGGATAGAGCAGGCAATCTTCTCCGATCTCGGTCCAGCCGTTAACGACCACGTGCGCCTGTAGAATCGTGCGCGCGCCGATCGAGACATGATCGCCGATGATGCAGTACGGCCCGACTTCGACGCTCTTCCCAATCTCGGCACCCGGATGGACGATGGCCGTCGGGTGCAGCATTAGGCTTGCCGCTTAGCCGTGGAGCACACTTGAATCCGCGCCGAACATGCGCGGGTCGGAAGAGATCGAGAACATCAGCTCGGCATAGCACGCGAACTGCCCGTCGACCGTAGCTTCGCCGCTCACCCATCCGATGTTGCGTTTGTGGCGCAACATCTTCACTTCCATGTCGAGCCGATCGCCTGGAATCACCGGGCGCCGAAACTTCGCCTTTTCGATGCCCGCGAGGTACGGGGTTTTGCGCGAGAACTCACCCGGCTCGAGAATCATCGCCCCGCCGAGCTGCGCCAGCGCCTCGACCATATAGACGCCGGGCAAGACCGGATTATTGGGAAAGTGTCCGGCAAAAATTTGCTCGTTGTAGGTGATGTTCTTGTAGCCGCGAGCGCGCACCATGTGTTCGAATTCGAGAATCCGATCGACCAGCAGCAGCGGATAGCGGTGCGGCAAGATCTCGAAAATCGCGCGAATATCCAGCTCGGCCAACTCTACCTCCCAGACGGTACGCGCAATCGCGTACGCAAGATGCGCGTTATTGAGGCGTGAAGCTCGTGGCCGCTCTTGATCGCCACGAACTCGCATTGCGGCCAAGCTCCCAGCAACGCGAGGTCGCCGATCAGATCGAGCACCTTGTGGCGCACTGCCTCGTTCGTCCAGCGTAACGGCTGCATCGGTCCGTCGGGCGTGAAGACGAGCGCGTTTTCGAGACTTCCGCCGCGCCCCAGGCCGCGCGCCCATAATGCCTCGATTTCGTGGAGGTACGCAAAGGTACGCGCGCCCGCAATCTCCTCTTGGTATCGCTCCGAGTCGATCTCGCCGTCGAAGTACTGCGTGCCGATCGGTGCGGGAAAATCCGCAACGAAGCGCACGCGAAAAGCTGGGGCCGGGAACGCCGCGATCATTCGATCGCCGGAACGAAGCCAGAACGGTTCTTCGATCTCCAACACCTTGCGCGCACGTGCCTGCGATTGAAGACCACATGCTGCGATCGCAGCCACGAACTCGGCGGAGCTGCCGTCGCCTGCCGGGACCTCCGGGCCATCGACGTGGATCTCGGCGTTGCTCACGCCCATGGCGAAGAGCGCGGAGAGCAAATGCTCGGTCGTGGAAACGCTCGAGCCGTCTCGCCCCAGCATGGTAGCGCGTGACGTGTCGACCACGTATTCGACCCCGGCCGGCACGCGCGTTCTTCCGAGAACGAAGGATATTCCGTCGTCGGCTTGCGCCGGACGAACCTCAACTGCTCCGGGCTCTCCGGTATGAAGGCCGATCCCCTCGAAGCGAAGGGTGTCGCGGAGCGTCGCCTGCATCATACGGCATCACTCGGCCGAGCGCGATCGCTCCAGAGCCTCAACACGGTCAAACAGCTTTGGCAGGTTGCGAATCATGACCTCTTGTCGGAGATCCGCGCGATGATCGCGCGCCGGGCTTCCGGAAACCGTCGCTCCGTCGGCAATATCGCCCCAAATGCCGGACTGACCCGCAATGGTTACGCCCGAGCCGACCGTCACGTGGCCCTTAAACCCAACCTGGCCGCCGACTTTGACGCCATCGCCGATTACCGTCGAGCCTGCCAAACCGCACAATGCCGCGATGACGCAGTGCTTTCCGATGCGACAGTTGTGCCCGATTTGGACGAGATTGTCGATCTTCGTGCCGGCCCCGATTCGGGTGCTTCCGGTCTGGGCGCGGTCGATGCACGTGTTCGCACCGACCTCCACGTCGTCTTCAAGGACGACGTTTCCGATTTGCGGGATTCGCTCCGCGCGCTCGTCGGCGAACGCCCATCCAAAGCCGTCGCTGCCGATAACGCATCCCGCATGCAGGACGACGCGATCGCCAATGCGCGTGCCCGACATGATACAGGCGCGCGCGTGAACCCACGCCGACTCGCCGATCGAGACGTCGTCGGCCACGTAGGCGCCGGCGCCGATGACGCTTCCGGCGCCGATGACCGCACGATTTCCGATATAGGCGTGCGCGCCGACGTACACGTCGCCGGCGAGTTGCGCTTCGGTCTCGATCACTGCGCTCGGATGCCGGAAGGGACCGCAAGGTTTGCTCGGCTGTAAGGCCCGCAGCAACAGTGCCAAAGCCCGACGGGCGTTCGGAACGACCAGCAACGGCTTGCCGGCCGAAACGTTCTCAAGTGACGCCTCGACCAAGATCGCGGCCGCCGCGCTCGCCAGCGCGGCGGCGAGATACGCTTCGTTGGTTGCGAAGGTCAGTGCGTCGCTGCCTGCCTCTTCGATCGTAGTGACCCGGCCAATACGAACGCTCCCGTCGCCGACAACGCGCCCGCGTACTCGCGCGGCCAATTCCTCGAGCGTGCCCAGCATCGAACCTCCTGCGGTCGCTACGTGCCCGGCGTCGGCGTCGCTTTCTCCGTGATATTAAGCGCCTTCTCGACGTCGCTGGTGATGTCGACTCCGCCGTAACCTATTCCCTCGCGCGTCAAAACCAGTTTGAGCTGGCGCTGCGATGCAATTTTTCCGGCCGCGTCGCGAATCTGCCGCGAGAGTTGATCGGTCACGTTCGAATACTTCCGCTGCAATTCAAAGGCCGCGCGTTCCTTGCGTGCCGTGCTCTCGCGCCGAGACTGAATCGAACGCTCCTCGGCGTACAGCTGAGTCTGATAGCCCTGATACTCTGGCCAGTTCGTGACGATCCGCTGCACGTCCACGAGCCCGATTGGGCTGTGGGTGCCGCAACCCGCGAGCGCAGCTGCGGCGCAAAAAAGAAGAATTTGTTTGTGTTTTTTCACTCGTGTTGACTTTCGACGTCCTTGATAATTTCGTTGGTTAGGTCGTAGCCGCCCGCGGCAGACCAAATGTCGACGAAGACGATGCTGAACCCCCGATCCTTGGCAATGCGCGAAGCGTCACGTTCCACCTGCGTGACGATCTGCCGGTAGAGCTCGGCGCGTCGCTTCTGGAGTGCCTCGAGTTCCTTGCCTGCGGCGCCCGTCGCTCCCACGTCGGCCCCATGCAGCGCGGCAAACTGGCGATCGAGATCGCTCTTCGTCGCGTTGTAATCTTGAATCGTCTTCGCGGCATCGGCCTGGAACTGACCGACGAACTGGTGGTGGATCGCGGCGATTCGCGCCTGGACGTTGGGCGGGAGATTCGTCGGTAGCGAAGGCGGCCCGAGGCTGCGCAATTGGGAGCCCACCTCGTCGCGGCGCTCCTCGAGCTTGGCTCTGGTCTGCTCTTGGATCGCACCTACTTGGGTGCGAATCGTGTTGCCGGTCTGGCGATCTAGCTCGGCGCGGTAGGCACGCAGCATCGCGGCGTCGGCATTACGCTGGGCGTCGAGCTGCGCAGCTTCTTTGGCACCGATCGCAGCGAGCTGATCCTGCGCCTGCTTGCGCGCGGTGGGGTCCAGCGCGAGGTTGGAGAGGCGCATCTTGATCGCCAATCGCGAGGCCGCATCTTGCTGAGTTAAACGCAGCGAGAGATCCGTTTCGTTCTGAGTAAGCTCTTCGGCCTTGGCTCGATACTTTTGCGCCGCTTGCACTTCGAGCTGCTTCGATACGGAAGAACTGGCCGCGTTGTCTTGTGCGACGACGTTCTGTTGATACGCCATGAGGTCGGAGTTGGCCGCTCGCGCCGCTTGCGCGACCTGCTGCGAAGAAGTGCCGCTCATTTGCTCGGCGGCCAGCGCTCCCGAGCCCCGAATGCCGGCTGCGGAGAGCGCAGCTTGGACCGCCTGCTGTTCGCGCTGGACGTACCCGTGTTGCTTCTGCGCGAGAATTTTGTTGGCCCTCACTTGCGCGGCTTGGAGCTCGCGGTTCAGCTCGGCCGTTTGTGCCGCAATTTGGGCGGCCCCAAGCGGCACCTGCGGCGCTACGGATTGAAGATTTATTGCCGCGATTGCGTTGTCGAGTTGCGAGAGTTGCCCGTAGAGAGGGTGGTGCTTCACGACCTCATCGACCCGCACGTAACCCGTTCCGCGAATCGCGGAGGAGTGTACGTTGGGCGCGCAGCCGGCCACTGCAACGGTTGCGATGCAGCTCAGGATTCTATTTCGTAAGCTCATTTTGGACATCCGTCGTGATGTCCGTCCCTCCGTAGATCACGTCGGCCTTATCGATGACCAGCAACAGATTCTTCTTGCGCGCGACGTCGGTAGTTGCGGCCCGCGTTTGATCTACAAGGGGTTTGAGGAGCTGGTCTTGCCGGTCGGCGACCGTCTTGTTGTACTCTTGCAGAAGTTGTTGCTTTTCGCTCGGGCTGCGCGCTTGTGCAATTCGCGCGGAGTAGACCTGTCGTTGCGTGGTCTCGAACTGCTGCATCGTACTGTTCGCGGTTTGCACCTTCGGTACGGCGTCGAGTGCGGTCTGATCGACGAACCCGATCTCGGATGGCGGCGGCGTCGCTGCCGGAGGCTGGATGGCCTGCGGGCTGGTGAAGACCGCCTCTACGTCTCGGGTAATGTCTTGACCGCCGTAGATTACGACTCGCTTGTCGACGACGATCGAAAGGTTGCGCGACGCGCCTACGGCGGCAATCGCGAGCTGTGCTCGCTGAAAGAGAGGTCCCACGACCTCCCGCTGCTTGTCATTGAACAGTTGCTGGAACTGCATGGCTATCTGCTGCTTCTCGGCGTCGGTTCGCGCCCGCTTCACTTGCGCGTTGAACTGCGCATCGAGCCGTGCTTTCTCGTTCGCGAGCTGACGGTTCCCCGCAACGAAGACCGGCAAATTTGCCAGTTCTGCCTGATCGATGTACCCGACGTCGGTGAGGTCCGCAGCAATTGCGCCGCGTCCCGCCCACATGGCGACCGAAACGGCGCCCGCGAAAAATACCGCTGACCGAATGTTCATATCGTTCTATTGGTCTCCAGGACGAGTGGTCTGCAACTAAAAACTCTGGCCGATTCCAAAGCTCGTGTGCGTCCCATTTACTCCTTTTGCAAAATCGATGCGTACGGTACGAAGGCCTAGCTGCGGTACGTCGAAACGAATCCCGAAACCGGCATCCCCGTAGAGCGCCCAATCCGCGGGATACCCCGTGATGCGATTGGTATACGGATCGAGCAGCGGGTACGCCCCGCGGATGTGATAGTCCAGCTCGTCGACGAAGACGGCGAGCGTGATGCGCCGGTCGAGTGCTACCGGTTGACGCAACTCGATCTGCCCCAGGTACGCATTCGTCGCGTAAAAGACCTGATTGTAACCGCGCATCTGCTGGTCCGAAAACGTGAAGAGCGAACTCGGCGGAATCACCCCAGTCGAGTTGTAAGCTGCGCCGTGAATTCCGAGCGTGGCGTCCTTGAGCACGGGGAAGAACTTTGCGAGATCCAGCGTGCCCTGCGTGTACGAAAAGTTGGACCCGATCACCGATGCCGAGACGGTCTCGCTCAGCAGCGCCTTGATGCCGTCACGCGGATTGAACGGGTCGTCGAGCGTGATCGTCTGCAAGCTGAGGCCGGTCGTGACGAGATTGTACGGAGAGCCGGTGTTCACGTTGGCAATGGACGACGCCGAAATGCCGAAAGAGCCGCCGTAGGCATTCGGCGAGGAGTTGATTGGGCTTGGCGTCGGTCCGACGAAAATGTTGGGCTGGTTCCCTTGGAAGTAATACGGCGACGGCACGGTCGTGTTGTAGCGGATCTTCTGTCCGCTGAGGTTGAGCGAGAGGATCGTATAGTCGCTCAGGCGCCGGCCGACGTTGGCGGTGGCACCGTTTGAGCTGGAGATGCTCGTGGCGTCGGCACCGGATACCAATTGAGAGTTGGTGCTCGAATAGAGCGTGACCGGAATGGGAATCGTCGAGCTGCTCCTCACCGATGTTCCGGAGCCCGCGATGGCGTAGATGGGATAGTAATACGTCGTGTGGTTCGTGAAGATCGAGCCCCCGGCCGTGTACTTTTGGCCTTGCGGGGTGTTGCCGAGGTACGGCACCGACATCGTGAGCTGCGCGATACCGGCTCGCGCGCCCTCTTCAAACTGGAGGCCGGCGGAGTTGCCGGTTCCGTGCAGGTTGTTGTCGGAAAGACCAAGCGTCGCGTAAAGGCCCAGTCCGGTCAAGCCCCCCGAGTAGCCGAAGCCGACCGACGCGGTCGCCGTGCGCTGCTCGGTAACGTGCCAGACGAGCGTAACGTCCTGCGGCTTTTTCGGATCCGGACCCGGCTTGATGTCAGGCTCGACCTTAGAGAAAAAGTTGAGTGCGTTGAGCCGTTGATAGTCTCGCTTGATTGCATCGGTGTTGACGACCATGCCGGGGCGTTCCCGCAGCTCGCGCCGGATCACTTGGTCTTTCGTTCTGGTATTGCCCGTGACCTCGACGACGGCGATGCGCGCGACGTAGATATCGTACTTGACGTCTGCCGTGCCGGCCTGCAGGTTGATCGACGAAGGAACGATGCCGCCCTCGAAGTTGCCAAGCTCGACGTGGAACTTGTCTTCGTAGAGTTTTTGCAGCGCTTTATAATCGGCGTCGCGGACGGAGTCGGAGTAAACGCTACCCGGCTTCAAGGTGAGATGCGGGAGAATAAAGGGTGGCGGAAGCACGGGATCGCCGCCGATAATGATGTGCTTGACGACTAATCCCTCTTGAATGACCAGCGTGAGCGCGCCGGTCTGCGAATCGAGATTGATGTCCTTGACGTGGGTCGGCACCTGTCCGCCATAGCCGATGCGTTCGTAGTAATTATTGATCTTGAGCACGTCTTGCCGGAACGTGTTCGTGTTAAAGACCTGGCCCACCGAAAGGTCCATCAACGCCAGCAGCGTGTCGCTGGGAACCTTCTGGTTTCCGGTAAAGGCGATCTTGGTAAGGACGGGATTCTCGACGACCCGATAGGTGATCGCGATGCCGCGGGGACGCTGGCGCACTAAGGGCGGCGCAATGTCCGCGAAGTAGCCGAGCGCGTTAATGCGGGCGAGGTCTTCCTGCACCACCTTCGGGTCGTATGGCTGTCCCGGTCGTACCGCGATGACGCCCATGATCGTCTGCGTCGGCACGTGAAGGTTGCCGGTCACGTCGACCGAGACGATCTTCGGCTCGGCCGGCGCTGCGCTTACCGGACCAATGCTTAAAGCAGTCATCGCGAGGAGCGACAACATCGCCACGTACCGTTGTGACGGCTTCACGTGCCGCATGGGATCACAGGTCATGTGAAAAAGTCGTCCTCAATTTACCTCGAGGTCCTTTGACGGCCTCAGCATGGCCGGCGCGCAAAGCGCATCGCGCGCGGCCCGGGACGCCTGTTCCGCCCGGCTTCCTCCGTGTCCTTGCGCGTGCCCGAAGCCTGAAGACGTGTCTAATCCGATCACCAGAAATGCCGTTGAAAGGTGAGACTGAAGCCGGTATTTCCGATCAGCGGCTCGGTCGCGAGATAGCTGCCGCTATATCCAACCGGCGCGTTCGGAAGCTGTAAGAGCTTGGTGGGCCCACTGAGCAAGAAAAAGTTCAGCGCGGCCGACGTTTCCGGGTTGGGCTCTACCATGAGTCCGAACGATTGAGTCTGGGGAATCCCGAACGTCACGGCATAGACGGCGCTCACCGCCTTGCCGAGAAGCCGGGTCGCGCTAAAACCGACGTTGCCATAGTAGCCGAGCGTGAGGTTGATGCTCGAAAGGCCCAAGCCTTGACCGAGCGTCGTCTCCAGCGGCGACAACAAGCCGGCGGTAAACTGGGCGTTAAGGAGGTTGAAGGCCTCCTGGCCGACGGTTATCGAGCTCCGCTGCTGCACGCCCACCTCCGGAATCGGTGAAAGCGTCCCCAACGGCGTTATTCCATTCGGTTGCTGGCGAGCGAGCATCCCCTGGCGACTAAAGCCGATGCCGTTGACGAAGCCGCCAAACGGCGCGATCAGCGCGAGGATCTGATCCTGCGTGTAACCGGGTGGATTCGACGTGACCCCGACCGTAAGTCCGGCGATCGGGCCGTCGACGCGAATCGTGATGTCGGCGCTTCCGTACGGATTGCGGGCGCGGTCGGGATCGGGATTGACGACATTCGCTGTCGCAACGGCGTGAAGCGTGGGGAGCACCCCGTCCGCCGCATTAAAACGAACGCTGCCCTGTTGCACTCGAAAGGCTCGATCGAAATAGGTGAGCGTGCCGTTGGTGGATTCAAACGTACCGGCGAGCGTAGGCGCCTTCAGCGTGCCTGCGAGTTTCGCCGATCCGGCCACGCCGATGTCGAGGCCGGCACCATAGCCATTCCCGCGTACGCGCACGTTCTTTCCTGCGATTGCCTCAAGGTCGAAGGCGAGCGGCAGCGGTTGCGCCGTCAGCGAACCCGACTGCTGCGCGGCCCTGACGAAGGAAGCAAACGGAAGCGTGGCATTGCTTAGGGTAACCTTTCCGGAGAAAAGTGCATCGGAATCCGGTTTCTTCGCCAGGGCGATTTGTGCGTCGAGCGTTCCGCTGCCATAGGCCGGCAGGTCGAGTTGCGCCTCGCGAGCCGAAGCCTTGAGCGCAAGGCTCGTGCCGCCGGCCGAAAGGCCGTTAGAGAATCCGATGCTTCCCGAACCTTGGATCGTACCGCTTCCAAAACGTGCCGAAGCGCGCCGGATCGTAGCAAGCGTGTGATTGAAGACGAGTTCGGCGGCAATTTGCTCGATGGGAACCCGCTCGAGATCGCTCACGTACGATCCGCGCGCCAGCGAAACGCGGCCGACGATCGCCGGTTGGCGTACGCTCCCGGAGAGGCCGAGATGACCGTCGATAAGTCCGGCAAGCTTGGTGTTGTTGCCCAGCGTTGCGTCGAATATCGCAGGGTCGAGACCGACCACGTCGAGATCGAAATTGATTGGTTCGTCGGGAGCCGCCAAACGCAGCGGCGCGAGCTGCAACGGAAGGGAGCCCGCTAAGGTAGCCTCGCCGCGCACAAACGTCGCGCCGGCGTTCGAGATCACCAACGCCCGCCGCTCTACGCGCACTTCGCCAAAAAGCGACGCAATCGGTATACCGTATGCAACCACGTTGCTCCCATCGAACCCGGCGAGAAATGTCGGCGCTCGGTAGGTGCCACCAACCCGCAGCGTCGATTCAAACGTTCCGCGGACCGGGACCTTGACGCGCGAGACGTCGTAGACGAGCTGGGCGACCTGGTCGGTCGCCGCGTGAACTTGAACGTCAAGCGGCTCGTTGGGTCCCCATCCGAGCGTTCCGGACGCCGACGCCGAAAGCGCGGGCGTCGCCATCTCGGCGCTGTCGATGACGATCCGGCGGCGAGCGCTGTGGAGCGCGAGTTCGGCGCGGTCGAGCGTGAGCGGGCCGATCGTTCCGCCGACGATCCGAGCGTTCCCGCGAAGATCGACGAGAGGAAAGCGGCCATGCACGGTGGCCGTTCCGGAAGCGCGTCCCGTGATCGGAACGCTTTGCATGCCCAGCGCAGGCAACCAGAGCGAGAGATCGAGGTCGTTAACGCCGGCGTCCAGATCGAATCGCGAACGCATCAAGGTCGCCTGCCATGCACGCTCCGGCGTCAATGCGATCGAGCCCCGCGCGCGCAACATGCCTTCGCTCCCGCCGACGGCGAGCGCTCCCGCGATCGCATTGCGAGCGCTCGACCATACGGCCTTCGTATCGCCGATCGGCAGGTTTCGGTATCGAAATCCGCGCACGTCCACGTCTCCGCTGGAGGAAATGCGCGCGTCGTGCGAAGCCGCCGCAAGTTTTACGCTGCCGTTGCCGTCGAGCGTGTCGCCGGTATCAAAAAAATTGTTGAAGTCAGAGAGATCGGCGCGTGGCGCGCTCAGGTCGACTGCGTTGTGGTTCGGCCATGCTACGGCGGTAAAGTACGTGGCCGTCGTACCAACAAGCACGGATCCGTCGCGAATCGCGACACCTCGAGGATCCGCCGAGAGTAGGGCACTGCCGTCGACGAACGGGAGGCCATTGACCTCGCCGGCCGGTACGCCGACGTGCCCGCTGACCTTGGGCGCAAGGCTCGCTCCGGCAATGTGAAGCCGTGCGTTGAACGAACCGTCGGTCATATAGTTCGAGAGACCGAATGAATGCAACGCCGGCGCGATGCGCGCCGCGGGAACGTACGCATCGAGCGCGTATTGCGGCGAACCCGAAGTAAGCGCGACGATGCTGCCGTCGACGCGCGCGTACGTGGTCCCAAGCGCACCCAGAATCCGGCGAAGCGAGATCGCATCGCCGGCGACCCGTACGTCCCCGTTTCCGGTGAGCGCAAAATGCGCGATGGCGCCACCCTCGACGGCGACGCCGCCGTCGAAGGTCGGCAACGGCGTTCCCGCGGCCAGCTTTCCGGCAGCCGAGAGCGTCCCGCTCTCGAGCGGTAAGCCGATGCCGTGAAGCTGCGCCGCCACCAGGCGCCTGCCGACGAGCGCGAGCCCATTGGAGCCCGCACGTTCGGCACTGGGTGCGAGCGCGAGCGTGCCGGCGGCAACGAGATCGCCGCCGGCCGCGTGTGCGACCGCCGAGTAGATCCGCAAACGATTGCCTTCGATCCCGAGCGTCAAACTGGCGCGGTCTACGGGAACCCCGCGCAACGTCGCGCCTTGCATTACCAAATTGGAGCCCTGCACGAGAATGCGCCGCGGTTCGATCCCAATGCCGACCGTGCCGGCGATGCCACCGTGACCTGCGATTGCGTTTCCGATCAACGGCTGCAGGCCCTCGAACGTTCCCCGATACGTTCCGTAAGCGACGAACCGCTGCGCTGAGAATCCGCCGTGTCCGGCGAAGGTCCCCCACGGCCCTGCGGCGCGAAGCAGATTGACCGCGACGTTTTGCAGCGTGCCGCCGAACGCCGCCTTGACCTGCGCGAACCGTACGCCCGCAATGCTGGTCCCGGCCGCGGTAACGAGGCCCGCAAGCACGATCTTCTTGCCGGACCCGCCTCCGGCGACCGTCATGCTCACGGCGCGTCCGTTCACCGGCGGCATCCGAGGCAGCGTGATGCCGGGGAACGCTGCATCGTTGGGCGCGCGCATCTTCAAGCCGCTCGAGAGCATCCAAAACGCGCTCGTATCGTTCGGCCGGTCGAGCAGATAGCCGCCGTCGAAATCGCCCCGCTCCGTGTGGAACCAGAACGGATCGACGGCGATGGTGCCGTTGGGATTCGTTGCGACTAGCGCCGCCACGCGTGAAACGCCGCGCGCCGAGGCGGCGCTGCCGGCGACCCGAAAGAGTAAATCGTTTCCGGTTGCCGATGCGTCGATGACGATCGGCTCGTCTCCCAACATTTCGTCGAGGTAAGGAAGGTGATTCGCCGGTCCCTCGACGTGCAAGGCGAACTGCGAGCGAACGCGCTTGGCGATCTGCATCGTTCCGTCAACGCGCAGTGCAATTCCAGTATACCTTACGCGCAGCGGTGCGAGCGCAACGACGTTAGCATGATAGACGACGCCCGCGGCGAGCGAGTCGAAAGGAATCGCCCCATACCAAGCGTGCGGAGCGCTAACTCTGGCGACTATCACAGGATCGGCTATCGCGCCTTGCACGAGCACGCCGAGGCGCGCCGTTCCGGAAATCGGCTGAGCGCTCGCGAATGTAAACGCTCGACGCAACGCGGAGAGATCGCCCGTCCCCGACACGCCCAAACGCAGCTGTGCACCACCGGTGAGCGCGCCGGTGAAGTCGAACGCTCCGCCGCTGATGCGCAACGGGATCCCCGCTAGCGTCGCCTCCGCGCCGCGCACGAAGAAGGCATTATCGATGACTTCGAGTCGCGCGCGAGCGTTCTCGATAGGCGCCGCGATCGAACTCAATGCCAGGCGCCCTCCCTCGACGTCGACCCGCAAGCTAACGTGATAGATCGGCGGCACTTCCGGCACGACGCCGAGCGCGTAGGCTCGAGCGTCGAAGTTTCGCGCCTCGCCCGCGAGTATTCGCACCGCGGGCGTATCGGCGAAGTAGTTCGCCAACGCGCGCACCGGGAAGTACGGCGCTTGCGCGTGATGGATCGCGTAGCCGTCGACTGCATCGATTCTGCCCACGACCGCGAACGGTTCGGGCCGGCTGCCTTCAAACGCGCCCCGGAGCCGATACTGAGTTAGCGCCGCCGTATCGATCGATGCGTGCATCGTAACGCCGCGCACGCGCAGGTCCTTCGCGCTAGGGTCGAACGCCGACGGTTCTTGCAGTTCGATCTGTGCGTCGCGTACGCGCACCCAAAAGCGGAGCGGCACCGAGTTGAACCGCTGCGGAACGACGCGCGGTGCGGCGTGCGGGAAGTTGATATTGAAACTTCCGTCCTTAAACCTGGTAAGCGTCAGCTTGGCGCCGTCGACCTCAATGCCGAGCAAGCCAAAGCGATGGCTGCTGCCGGGCCAGAGATCGCGCAGCGAATACCGCACGGCCACTCGTTTAGCGTCGAGCAGCGGCGCGTCGCCGCGAGCGACGCGCACGCCCGAAAAAGCGGCTCCATCCCAACCGACGTGCAGCTCGGAGATCCCAACGACGTAGCCGCTTGCGAGACCGGCGCTCTCTTGGATGGCAAAGCGCAACAGCTCGTGGCGCCTTGCAACCGCGAGGGAGAGAACGATTATTGCGACCAGCAGGCCGATTGCAAAGCGTATGCGCACGTGAAGCTCTGGGACTTGTATACCTCCTGCGCTGCGCAGGGCCCCGCTTGGCTACGCCGCTTCTAAAGGAACTCTTATAAGTCCAAGTTCTTGACGCTCTTGGCGTACTCGAAGATATATTGCTTGCGCGGCTCGACTTTGTCGCCCATCAGATCGGTAAATATCTGTTCGGCTTCGACGGCGTCCTCGACGGTGATCTGTTTGAGCCGCCTGTGGCCGACTTCCATCGTCGTCTCCGCGAGCTGCTCGGCGTCCATCTCCCCAAGTCCCTTGTACTGCTGAATGACGAAGTCTTTGCCGTCTTCGCCGACGACCGATTTGAGCTCGGCGTCGGTAAAGGCCCACCACTGCTTTTTGCCCTTTCGGATCCCGTAGAGCGGCGGCTGAGCGATGAAGACGTGGCCTTGTTCGACGAGTGGGCGCATTTGCCGATAGAAAAACGTCAGGAGCAGCGTCCGAATGTGCGAACCGTCGACGTCGGCATCGGTCATGATGATGATCTTATGGTAGCGCAGCTTCTGCACGTTGAACTCGTCGCCGAAGCCGGTCCCGAGCGCCGTGATCATCGTGCGAATCTCCTCGTTGGCAAGCACCTTATCGAGCCGCGCCTTCTCGACGTTGAGAATCTTGCCGCGCAGCGGGAGAATCGCTTGCGTATTGGGATCTCTACCGCCTTTCGCGGTACCGCCGGCCGAATCGCCTTCGACCAGGAAGAGTTCGCTCTCTGCGGGGTTCCCGTTCTTGCAGTCGACGAGCTTACCGGGCAGCCCCGAGCCCTCGAGCGCGTTTTTGCGGCGCGAAAGATCGCGGGCTTTCTTCGCGGCATCGCGCGCGCGCTGCGCCTGCATGCATTTGTCGACGATGGCGCGCGCGTACTTGGGGTTCTCCTCTAAGAAAAACTCCAACCGCTCGCCGACCAGTCCGGCGACGATGCTACGAACCCTCGCGTTGCCAAGTTTTGTCTTCGTCTGCCCTTCGAACTGGGGGTCTTGCAGCTTCACGGATACAACCGCCGTTAACCCTTCAACGATGTCGTCGGTCGAGAGCGAATTATCGGATTCCTTGAGCATGCCTCGCTTGCGCGCGTAGCCGTTAACGGCGTTGGTAAGGGCCTGCCGGAACCCCTGGAGGTGCATGCCGCCTTCGATCGTTCCGATGTTGTTGGCGTAGGAGAAGATTTGATCGGCGTAGGTGTCGGTATATTGCATCGCGACCTCGACGTCGACGCCATCGCGCTCGGCGTGCGTCGAGATAATCGGATGCAGCGGATCCTTCTTTTCGTTGAGCCACTCGACGAACGAAACGATGCCGCCATCGAAGGTGTAGCTCCGCTCCCTCACGGCCTCGCCACGTTCGTCGCGAAGCGTGATCGTAAGGCCTCGGTTGAGGAACGCCAGCTCGCGCAACCGCTTTTGCAGAATGTCCCAATGGAATTCGGTGACTTCGAATATTTCGGTGTCGGGCTTGAACCACTGCAGCGTACCGGCTCCCTCGGACTTGCCGATCTTCTTGAGCTTCTGCACGGTGGCGCCGCGTTCGAATTTCATCTGCCAGACGAAGCCGTCACGCTTGACTTGAGTCACCATCCACTCGGAGAGTCCGTTTACGACCGAAATGCCGACGCCGTGCAGACCGCCCGAAACCTTGTAACCGCCTTTACCAAACTTCGCGCCGGCGTGCAAGATGGTCATCACGACCTCAACGGCCGGAAGCCGTTCCTCTGCGTGGAGATCGATCGGAATGCCGCGGCCGTCGTCCTCAACCGAACACGAGAGGTCCTTATGCAGAACGACTTGCACGTTGTGCGCATATCCGGCCAGAGCCTCGTCGACGGCGTTGTCGACGGCCTCGTAGACCAGCTGATGCAAACCGCGCTCGGCGGTGTTGCCGATGTACATGCCCGGGCGCTTGCGCACGGCTTCGAGCCCGCGTAAGACTTCAATCTGCTCGCCGGTATAATTTGTCGACATTACGTTCTTCGTTTTTGGTTCTTCACGGCGCCGCCTTCGTGGGACGGCTCGCCGTAGAGCAATTCGTGCAGTTCCTCGCCGAGAATGCTCCGCACGGTCGCGAACATGATTTCCTCGGGCGCAAGTTTGCTGCGCAGAAGCACGTACGAGCTCGCGATGTGCCGTTCGCGGCCGTCGCGCGAGAGCTTTTTCGCGGCTCGAGCTCGCGCGAGCATCTCCCACCAGTGCGCAAGCAACTGGGTGCGGATGCGGTCGTACTCCCCTCTCTGTAACCCATCAACGAGGGAAGCCGTTCCACTATATCCCAGCCAAGGAGCCTCGAACATCAGCTGCGCCGTCGCGGTGGTAAGCTGTTGCGTTCGCGCGGCGCCGCAGGCCGCGCAGAGGCTTTCCGAGGCGGGCGCGACCAGCGCCCCACAGCCGGCGCACTCTTTCCAGCCCTGCGCGCGGCGCGCCCTACGGCGCTCCTCGACGTCCCTGCGGAAGCGGGCGAGTGCTTCTGCAGGCGAGGCCGATTCCGGGCGTTCGTCCGGCGGTCTTCGCCCGTCGACGCGCTCCCGCCGCCGGGTCCCACCGCGCCTCGCAACGACCCTCCCGACGCGAAACCGCAGACGCTCGATGCGGGCGCCCGGAAGACGGGTCGCCACGGCGCGCAGCAGATGCTCGGCGAGAAAGCTCAGCTGGTGGCTCCAAGCGCTCGAGCGCGTCGTTATCGTGAGCGTTCCGTCGCTCACCTGCGCGGGGTGCGAGTGCTGCGCGACTTCCGAACCGACGATCTCCTCCCAGCCCGCTTCCAGCAGCACGATCGGCTCGCGCATCGCGTCCTTCTCGGCGGGCTTCCATCCCGCGATTGCCTTTGAAAGCTTCAGCATATCGCGCAGGTTTGCACTTGGGCGTTCGATACGCGAGCGAGATGCGCGCGTTCGTGGAGTCCGACGGGAAGATGCGTCGCCGTAATGAACGCCTGCTCGTACTCGCCGATCTCCGCCAAGAATGCGCCCGCGCGCTCTTCGTCGAGCTCTGAAAGAACGTCGTCGAGAAGCAGCAGGGGGGTCTCGTTCGAGCGCTCACGCATCACGGCGTATTCAGCCACCTTGAGCGCGAGGACCGCCGTACGTTGTTGGCCTTGCGATCCATACGCATCCAAGGAGAGGCCGTCGAGCGTAAAGCTCATATCGTCGCGATGCGGTCCAGCGATTGCAGTCTTACGCACGCGTTCCGTCTCGGCGCAATGCGCGAGCTTCGCTTCGAGGGCGAGCGCGATGGCATCGCTCGCCGGTGCATTGAACGCGACGTTCGGCTCGTATCGTAATTCGAGCTGCTCGCTGCCGGCAAAGCGCTCGTGCGCGCGCCGCGCGCTTTGCGCGAGCGCCCGTATCAGGCCGTCGCGCGCGAGCATGATGTGCGTTCCAGCCTCGACCAGCGTGCGGTTATAGGTCGCGAGCAGTTGGGGATCGGCGTCGATCGCGCCGCGGAGCAGCGCGTTTTTCTGTTGCACGACCTTGCGATACCGCGCGAGCTCGTAATAGTAGCGCGGCTGGCTCTGCGCGAGTGCGCCGTTCAAGAACGCGCGCCGCGCGGCGGGTGTGCCGTTTGCCAAGCCCAGATCGGCCGGTACGAACGTTACGACGCGCATCCTGCCAAGATAACCGGCATAGCGGACGCTGCTCGAGTTAACCGTGTAGTTTTTGCGCGTTCCTCGGCTCGAGCGCTCGATCGTGCATGCCAACTCGATCCGTCCGGCCTGGAGCGCGGCCTCGCCGCGCAGTATGGCTCGCTCGCAGCCTTTGCGAACTGCGTCGGCCTCACGCGCGGTACGAAACGACTTGCCCGTTCCCAGCATCGCAATCCCTTCCAGGAGATTGCTCTTACCCTGCGCGTTGGCTCCGATGAAAACATTGAGCCCCGCCGCGGGCTCGATGTCCAGTTCCGGATAATTTCTAAAATCGGAAAGCGTCAGCCGCCGCAGCAACACATCATTGTCGCAGCGGCATGAGGACGTAGAGCTGTTGTCCGGTTTCTAGTGCCTCGGCCGGACGTATCGCCGCCGGCGAGAGCGGCCCAAGGAATTCGATGACGGTCTTCTCGCTCTTGACGTGATTGAGGATCTCCACCAAATAGCGCGCATTGAAGGCGATGGTTAAGTCTTCGCCACTCTGCTCGATCTCGAGCTCTTCGTAAGCGTTCCCCGAAATGTCGGAGCTTGCGGTTACGACCAGCGTTTGATTCGCGATTGCGAGTTTCACCATGCTGGCGCGATCGCCGGCTACTAGCTCGGCCCGGCGCAGGCTTCCGATCAGAAGCGACGTGCTCACCGTGACCGCGCGATCGAATTTTGCCGGAATGACCTGCTGATAGTTGGGATATTGACCGTCGACGAGACGTACCGTAATGGCGACGTCACCGCTGGTCATTTGAAGCTGATTGCTCTGTGCGCCGAGCGCGCTGACCGAAATCTGCTCGCCGCTGCCGAGATTGCGTGCCGCTTCAGAAAGCGCCCGGGAAGGCACGATAAACTTCTCGCCGGTACTCGCTCCGTTCTCCAGCGTCGTTGCGAACTTCGCGAGCCGGTATCCGTCGGTCGCAACCATCGTGAGCGCGTTGCCTTCCACTTCGAGCAGCGTGCCCATCAAGACCGCTCCGCGAGCCTCCTCGCTCGAAGCCGCGAAAATCGTCGACTCGATCCCATCGCGGAAGCGTTTTGCCGCGATGGTGAACTGCGAGCCGCGCGCCGCGGCCGGTAACGGGGGATACTCATCGGCGGGCAAAGCGTGAAAGTCGTAATTGCTACGATCGCACTTTACGCTCGCGCGAGTCGGCGTACCGGTTAGTTCGAGCGTCCCGGGCGAGAGGTTGCCAAGGTAGCTTGCAAACAGCTTGGCTGGGACGGTGACCGATCCGCCTTCGGCAACCTGTGCCGGAAAGGCGTGTTCGAGCGTCATCTCGAGATCGGTCGCGCGCACCGCTATCTTCCCGCCGTCGGCTGCGAGCAGCACGTTGGAGAGGATCGGCACGGTCGTGTGTGCGTTGACCACCTTGCTTGCCGCTCCAACAGCGCTGGCAATGTCTTTTGTCGTGCACGTGAATCTCATCGTTTCCACCGTTGGTCGCGGACGCGCGTTTTCCTAGGAGTAAAGAACGTAAGCCGTAGCAGCAGTAGGGCGGTGCATTCTGCGGAAAAGTCGGGTTTTGCTTGTAACCACGCGGATTTCCCGTGGGATAAAGCTGTGGGTGGCTGACGGCGGTTCATACACCTTTCCACTCAGCTGGAGTTGAAAGCATCATAACGGGCCGGGAGGCCTAACCTTGTGCGTAAATTGTTTAGGGATTCTGGCACATCACGATGAGCTGGCGAATCTTGTTCCGATAGGCCTCGTCCCGCTGCATCTGTTCCTTGATCTTATCGCGCGCGTACATGACCGTAGTGTGGTCCTTTTTCCCAAACTCGCGCGCAATCTGGGGCAACGAGTAATTCGTCAGCTCCGTCGCGATGTACATGGCAATCTGCCGGGGAGCGGCGAGCCGCTGATCGCGCCGGCCATTGTCCATTTCCTTCACGGTAAGACCGTGCGCGCCCGAGACCGTTTCCTTAATCTTACCGATCGTGATGCGATGCAACGGCGCTTGGGCGAGCGCACTTTTCAGGACATCGGCGGCGAGGTCGGTAGTGATCGGGGCCTTCGTCAGCGAGGCGTAGGCGATCACGCGGATTAAGGCGCCCTCCAGCTCGCGGATATTTGACGGGATGACTTTGGCGATGAACGACGTTACTTCGTCGGGTACCGGAATGTTTTCGCTGCCCGCCTTCTTACGCAGAATCGCTTCGCGCGTTTCCAAGTCGGGAGCCTGGATGTCGGTGAGCAAACCCCATTCGAAGCGCGAGCGAAGCCTCGCCTCGAGGGTTTGGATCTCTTTCGGCGGCCGGTCCGAGGAGATAATGAGTTGGCGGCCGGATTCGTGAAGCGCGTTGAACGTATGGAAAAATTCTTCTTGCGTCGTCTCTTTGCCGGCTAAGAACTGAATGTCGTCGATGAGCAAAACGTCGACCTGCCGGTAGCGATTGCGGAACTCGGGCGTGCGATTATTTTGCAGCGCGATAATGAACTCGTTGGTAAACTTCTCGCAGGTAACGTAGACGACGTTGGTGGCGAGGTTGTCTTGAACGACCCGATGACCGATAGCGTGCATCAGGTGTGTCTTTCCTAAGCCGACCCCTCCGTAGAGAAAGAGCGGGTTGTAGGCGTGAGCTGGTGCGCCCGCGACTGCTTGCGCTGCGGCGTGCGCAAACCGGTTGGAAGTGCCGACGACAAACTCCTCAAAAGTGTAACGCGCATTAAGGTTTGCGGTTCGGAACTCCTCAAGCGGGCGGACGGGGAATCCCGGCCCCGTGCGAGGCCCATCGCTGGGTTCGGCGACGGAGAGGCGCAACTCGACGCTCGTACCAAAGAGCTCGCTTAAAACGCCGATCATTTGCGCTCGGAGCTTGCTTCCTACCCAGTCTTGAGCAAACTTACTGTGCACTGCGAGATGCAGCTCGTTGCCGTGCAACGAGATGAATCGGATCGGTTTGATCCACATCTCGAAGACCGGTTTGGAGAAGGTTCTTTCCAAGGTGTCGAGCGCGGATTGCCAGAGCTCGTTGGAGATGTCTGAGTTGGTCGCAAGCGCCATCCTATGCGTCCTCTTTGATCAGCGACTAGAAACAGCACTACGCAGCTGGCCTTATGAAGAAAGAATCCGGCTGCGCCACCCCCGTGAGGGCGCACGACTTGGCTTAATGAAGCGCTGCTCCTGCGGATTCTATGCACGACTTTATACACTTATCCACAGGCTTTAAAGAACGGTTTTTCGGGGATTTTTCCGATTTATGAACTCCGGCGACGTGACCCGGCCAAGTACCTAAATTACCAGGCCGTATAAGGCCCGCCCGATGCCGATGCGGCACTTCGGGACCCCGTTCTCCACAAGCTTGTCCACAGGTGTGGAAAGGAAGATCGGGTTCTGGCCCAGTTTGCCGGGCGGGCGCTATAATGGCCAAGTGCAGTGGCATACGGTGGGCGGCGCCCTTGAGTCGCTCAGGGGCCTGATTGGGCAGTATGGGGGATACATAGCGGCCGTCCTCCTCGTCGTCATGGCCGTCGCCGTGGGTGCCGCGCCTCGGGGTAAGCCCTAAGGCCGGGTGGGGCGCCCGATCGACCGGCCGGAGGCAGGCACCCGGCCCTGTCGGCAGAAGATTCTAGGCCACCGAGGGTGGTAGAGGAACGGAGAGCGTGGGATTCGGAGCCCGGGGGCAGCCTTCGCCGGAGTCCCCGAATCGAATCAAAGTCGAGCGCGTTTGAGTGCTTGGCCACCTCTCCATGAGTGAACGCTGTGTCAAAGGAGCGGGGTAGCCAGTTGTTTTCGAAAACGCCGTTGTCAGCGGCGTTTTTCTTGATCTTTTAGCGTTGCATTTTTGGCCGGCTTTGCTACAATGGGCCGGCGATGTTTGACTTCGATCTCCAGCTTTTTGCCTCGAAGAAAGGGGCCGGTTCGACCCGCAACGGGCGCGATTCCAACGCCCAGCGCCTCGGCGTGAAGCGCTTCGGCGGCGAGCGCGTGCTCGCCGGAAACATTCTGATTCGCCAGCGTGGCACGCGCTTTTATCCGGGCGCGAATGTAGGAATGGGGCGCGACCACACGCTCTTCGCGTTAACCGACGGTGTTGTCGAGTTCAGCAGCCACAGCGAGCGCAAACGGATTTCGGTCGTTCCCGCAGCTTAGCCGCGGCAGCGCGCGAGACCCGGGGCCGTTAGGCTCCTTTTTGTTATCCGGCGAAGATAGACGCGGTGCAATTCATCGATGAAGCGGAGATCGCAGTGGCTGCCGGAGACGGCGGTGACGGCATCGTCGCGTGGCGCCGGGAGAAGTACGTTCCCAAAGGCGGGCCGGCCGGCGGCGACGGCGGCCATGGCGGAAGCATCTATCTTCAAGCAACCGCGGAGCTCTCGACGCTCGTCGAGTTTCGTTTCAAGCGCAGCTTTGTAGCCGAGGCGGGAAAGGCCGGCGGCAGTTCGAGCAAGTCGGGACGCAGCGGCGAGGATTTGACGATTCCCGTTCCGGTCGGGACGCTGGCATTCAAAATGCGGGCCGACGGCAGCGAAGATTTCGTCGCGGATCTCACAGACGCCGGTGCGCGCATCGTCGTGGCCAAAGGCGGTCGCGGCGGCCTCGGCAATCAGCATTTTGCGACGAGCGTCCGGCAAGCGCCGCGCTTCGCCGAACGCGGCGAACCCGGCGAGCGTTTCGCACTACGGCTGGAACTGCGCCTTCTGGCAGATTGCGGCATCGTCGGCGTTCCAAACGCGGGAAAATCGACCCTGCTCTCCGTGATATCTGCGGCCCATCCCAAGATCGCCGATTATCCGTTCACGACCCTCGAACCGCAGCTCGGCGTCGTGCGCGTTTCCGACGACGAATCCTTCGTCATGGTCGACGTTCCGGGATTGGTCGAGGGCGCGCATGAAGGAATCGGTTTAGGGGATCAATTCTTGCGTCAACTCGAGCGCACCCGTGCGCTCGTCCATTTGCTGGACGGCGCAAAGCCGCTGGTGGAAATCCTTGCCGAAAAAACGACGATCGAATCGGAGCTGAGCGCTTGGAACCCGCGGCTCCTTGAAAAGCCGACGCTCCTGGTTCTCAATAAACTCGATCTTCCGAACGCTCGCGACTCGCTGCGCGAGTTGCGACCGCGCTTTCCCGAGATCCGTGGTATCAGCGCGGCGACCGGCGAGGGCGTGCGCGATCTGACGCTCGCGGTCGCGCGAACGATTGAGGCTGCACCGATGCCGGAGGTCGTTGTGCCGCCTCCGGCGCGAATCGAGCTCGCCGCCGCCGGCGCATTTCGAATCGAACGCCACGACGACGGCGCATTCGTTGTTTCGGGCGAGCGCGTCGAGCGACTCGCCGCAATGACGAATTTCGATTCCGACGAGGCGCTGGCGCGCTTCGAGCGTGCGTTGGGAAAGATGGGAGTCGAGAAGAGACTTCAGGAGCTGGGCGCGGAGGAAGGGGATACGGTGCGCATTGGACCGTACGAGTTCACGTATTCGTGAGAATAGGCGTCTTCGGCGGTACCTTCGATCCAATACACAACGCGCATTGCTTCGTCGCCGAATCGGCGCGCCTGCTCGAGCGGCTCGACCGCGTGCTCTTCGTTCCCACCGGCAATCACCACTATCGCGACAAACCGCACGCCGATGCGGCGCATCGATGCGCGATGATTCTCGGCGCGATAGAAACCAATGCTGCATTCGGTTTGGACCAAACCGACTTGCGCGAAAACGCGAGCGGCTACACCGCCGACCTTCTGCCGAGGCTGCAAGCCAAGTATCCCGGCGACCGTTTTACATTCATCATCGGTGCCGACTCGCTGGCCAGCGCGAACTGGATACGTCTCGACGAAGTGCTCGAGGCGCTGGAGCGTTTCGCGATCGCGCCTCGAGTTGGGGTCGCGGCGGACGCGCTCGCTCGGGTCATTGCCGCCGTTCCGCCGGGTCTGCGCGAGCGCGTCACGACCCTCAACCTTCCGGAGATTCCAGAATCGGCAAGCCTGGTTCGAAACTTGCTCTCGCAGGGGCGCAGCGTTCGATATCTCGTGCCTGAACCGGTGTGGCGGTATATCCTCGCTCACGATCTCTACGGTTTCTACGACAATGCGCCCAGCGCGTAACGCGGGCTGCGTGCTGTTGGCCGTGCTGGCGGCGGCGTTGTGCGCCTGCGTGACGTCGCAATCCCCGGACAATCGCGCGGTCTGCGCGGCGTACTCGAGCACGAGTTCGCATGTCGAAGTCGTTGCCGACGGAACGGTGACGCGAATCTTGGGCGTGCAATCGGGGCGAATCAGCCCGCACGAAGGTTTTCTCTTCCGGCTCGGCTCGGGCTGCAGCCTCGTCCTGCGAGTCGAGGCGAACACGGATTTTACCGGTCCGATTCCGCTCGCGCGGGGGGAGCGAGTGCTCGTGAAGGGCGAGTACGAATACTATCCGCTCGGCGGCGTGATTCACTGGACACATCGCGATCCTCGTGGACGCCATGAAGGCGGTTACGTTGCGGCCGGCGGCCGAATGTATTTCTAGCAAGGTGCGGCTCACGCGGATCGTGCTGGCGAGTACGTCGCCGCGCCGGCACGAGCTGCTGCGCTCGCTCGGCTTTGTTGTCGACGTAGCGGCCAGCGGCTACGACGAAGCGCCGGTGGCGAGCCTCGCTCCTGCCGATCTCGCGACGTTTCACGCCACGGAGAAGCTGCGCGCCGTCGTGCAAAATCGGCACGACCTCCCAAAGAGCGTGCCTATTCTTGCCGCCGACACGGTCGTCGATCTCGATGGCTGCGCGCTTGGCAAGCCTCGCCATGCCCGTGAGGCAGCTGCGATGCTCGAGCGGCTCTCCGGGCGCGATCATCTCGTGCACACGGCTTTTGCGCTGGCCGTTCCGGGGCGGCCCGATTGGATCGGGGAGCGGGCCACGACGCGGGTTCGCTTCTATCCGCTGCGCAGCGACGAGATCGCCGAGTACGTGGCGACGGCCGAGCCGCTCGACAAAGCGGGAGCTTACGGGATTCAAGGGCGCGCCGCGGCGCTGATCGAGGCGATCGACGGCGACTTCTATACGGTCATGGGCTTGCCGCTGGCCCGCTTCATTCGAGCCCTGCGGCGGTTGGGATTCGCGCTTCCGGAAACGAATGAGCCCCGTCAGGGCTAGAACGGCTCAACGCATCCGAACCATCCGGGGTCAATCATCTTTACCTATCGAGACGAACGCAGACTCTTTGCGCTAATCGGCATTATCATCGCCGCGGCATTGCTGGCCCTTTTGCAAATCGGCGCGCAGCGCACGGGCTCGGTCAGTCCCATTGCGACAATCGTCAGCTCGGTCTTTGGCATCGCCGAGATGGCAATGGCTGCGACGATTCGTGGAACGCGCAGCTTTGGGACGACGATCCTCGCGCTGCCCGGTCTGGAACGCGAAAACGCCACGTTGCGTGCGCGCAATCAACGGCTGATCGAAGAGAACGCGCGCCTTCACGAGCTTGCAGCGGCTTTCGCCGCGGAATCATCGGTGCGTCCGGCGGTCGATCTCTACCACGGCATCGAGGCGCGCGTTATTGGGTTTCCACCGGAGAACGACTCCCGCTCGGTCACGATCGACAAAGGGTTTCGGGCGGGCGTCCGTCGTGACGAAGGCGTGCTCGCGGCCGACGGCGTGGTCGGACGGATTGCCTCGGTTGGACCGTTCTCGAGTACCATCGTGCTTGCGACCGATTATACGAGCCGCATTCCGGCAATTGTGCGCCGCGGCCGCTGGTGGGGAATCGCGCGCGGCAATCTCGAGAGCGTAGTCGTCGAGTATATCCCGCAGGATGCGCCGTTGCACGTCGGCGACGTCGTGGTGACGGGCGAAGGGCGTTCGTTTCACTCCGGAGTGCCGATCGGCGCCGTGACGTCCATCGAGCGTGGCGACGCGACGCTCTACCAGACCGTCGTCCTGAAGACGTTCGTCGATCTCGGTGCGCTCGATCGCGTTGTCGTCGTTTCGCAGTAAGCCGCACGTAGCGCCGTTCGTCGGTCCGGCGTGGTACGTTGCGGCACTCTGGCTGGTCGCGGCGACGATCGCTCAGGGCACGTTCGTGCATTTTCTCGCGATCCGCAGCGTCGTTCCGAGCATCGTCCTCGTCGTGGTCGTGTGGTATGCCATTCGCGTCGATGCGCGCCGGGCCGCACTCTTCGGTCTGCTCGCCGGGTTTTGTGAAGATGCGCTCTCGGTACAGACCGGCGCGGCCTGGACGATTTCGACGAGCTTGAGCGCGCTGCTTGCGAGCCGGCTCTCGCGAGGCTTCTTTGCGGACTCAATTCCGCTCGTGATCGCGATCACCGGCGTCGCCACCTTGCTGCGCGCGCTGCTCTTTTGGATCGTCATGGCACTCTCGGGCTATCCGCCCGGCCTGGGGGCGATGCATTTCCATCAAGCGCTGCTACAGGCGGCGCTCAATGCCGCGGTGATTGTGGCGGCGATGCTCGTCGCTCGCCGCTTTGACGTGCCCGCTCGATGACCCGTCATCCCAACGCGCCAGGTCCTTGGCGGCTTCCAACCTGGCGCTTTGTCGCGTTCTGTGCGGTGGTCGGCCTTTCGTTGCTCGCGCTGCTCGCCCGCCTGATCGAAGTGCAGCTCGTCGACGGTGCGCGATATCGAGCCGCGGCACAAGCGAACCAGGTCCGCCTTATTCCGGTTACGGCACCGCGCGGGATGATCTTCGATCGTCATGGCACCGTCGTTGCGCGAAGTCGTCCCTCGTTTGTCGTCGGCCTCATTCCTTCGGAGGTCACCGACGCCGCGCGCGAGCTTGCGGTGCTCGCGAGCATTCTCGGCATCGACGAGCGGCCGTTATGGTATCGCCTGCTGCACCATCGCGGCGTCGTCTACCCGAGCTTCCAGTCAGTGGTTGAGAGCGAACCGTACGGCCCGGTCACGCTCGCGACGGATCTACCGGTAGCAACCGTAGCGCGGGTCTCCGAAGTGCTCACCGATCTTCCCGGCGTCGACCTCGAGGTGCAGCCGATTCGCGATTATCCGCACGGTCGGGCCGGCTCGCATCTGATCGGTTACGTCGGCGCGATTACGCAAGACGAGTACGAACGGCTCAAGGACGAAGGCTATTCGCCAAACGACGTGATCGGCAAAGACGGTTTGGAGTTCACGTACGATCGGTACTTGCGCGGCACGCCCGGCGGTCAACGCGTCGTCGTCGATGCAACCGGTGCGGTCGTTTCGAACGTGAAGCTTGCGTCGAAGGCGGCGGTTCCTGGCGACACGCTCGTTACCAACCTCGATTGGAGACTTCAGCAGATCGTTGAAAACGCGCTTGCCGACGGAGTTCGCGTTCTCGGACGCGGCCGGAGGTTCTCTGGCGCGGTCGTTGCCGAAGACCCCTGGACCGGCGGCATTCTCGCGCTCGCGAGTTATCCGAACTACGATCCGAACGACTTTGCAGCGAGTCGCTGGAAGGCGGTCGCTTTGGATCTCACCGATGCCGCTCAGCCGCTCTTCAATCGCGCCATTGCGGCCGCGACACCGACGGGTTCGACATTTAAGATGGTCACCGGATCGGCGGCGCTCACAGAGCACGTCGTGAGCGTCGATCAAGTAATCGACGATACGGGCGGCTGGGATTGCGGGGGCTACTACGCGCGCGACATTGCTGCCGGAGGTCTGGGCGATACGACATTCGTTCCGGCGCTTGCCGCATCGAGCGACGGCTACTTTTTTCGCCTCGCGTGGTGGCTTGGCAACGCGCGCTTGCGAAAATATGCACTGGCGTTCGGCTTAGACGCGAAAACCGGCATCGATCTGCCCGGCGAAAACGAGGGAAATTGGCCGACCAATGGCTGGGAGATGCGCACCTTCGGCGTCCCGATGGAGCCGAGCGAAGCCTGCTTCTTAGGGATCGGACAAGGCGCGATGCAAGCGACTCCGCTGCAGATGGTCAACGTCGCCTCGGCGGTGATCAACGACGGCACCCTCTACAGACCCCAGATCGTTCGAGAGATTCGAAGCGCGACGGGCGCAACGATCGCGCAATTCCCTCCGCGCGTCATCCGCCGCGTTCCGGTAACGGCAGCGGCACTCGCCGCGGTGCGCCTGGGTATGGCAAAAGTCACCGATCCCGGCGGGACCGCCTACGGGTTGGCGATCGACGGATTACCCTTCTCGGGTAAAACCGGGACCGTCGAAACCGCCGGCGGCAATGGTCCGAATACGACCTGGTTCATCGCTTGGGCGCCCACCGCTCACCCGCGCCTTGCGCTTGCGGTTTTCGTCGATCGCAGCGGCGGGTACGGCGCGACGGTCGCCGCGCCGATCGCGCGCCAAATCCTCGTCAATTATTTCAACAAGAAACCCTAGACAAAGCGCCCTTACGCAAGCAGTTCGAGCGTCTGCGAAATTCTTTGCGCGCGTTCGCGCGAACACCGCGCGAGGTATCGTTCGAGCGTCGCGCTGTGGCCAAGCCGCGCGAGCGAGCACGCGGCGGCCAGCGCTACGGCCTCTGACGGATCGTCGAGGGCGCGCGCGAGCAGTTGTTCCGAAGGCGCGTCGTCGAGCGCCGCAACCGCAAAGATGAGGTCGCACCGCTCAGCCTCCGAGAGCGCGGCAAACTCTTGGCCGGCGGCTCCTGCCCAGTTATCCGGCGGCGGCGCGTTCGGCCGTCTTGTTAGCGGCCTCCGCAGCGCCAAGGCAAGCGCGACGCCGAGCAGGACGAGCAGAACGACGGCCGGGAGCAGTACGCGCGTAAAGACCGCTCCTATGCGATCGCCTGGAGGGAAGCGCACATACCGTCGAGCGCGGCGTCGAGTGCGGCGTCGTGACGATGCTGCAGTGCCTCGATGAATTCCGTTGCGTCGGAGTCGGTCAACGCGTCGAGCGACTCGATCAGCCGCGTGCGGTAATCGGCGTAGACCGGCGCATCGTCGGGCAAGAGACGTGCAAGCGCGGCCCACGGCAGCGCGCCCGCGAGCTCGCTTGAGGATATCCGCTCCGCGAGCTCGCGCAGTTCGGCGCGAAGAAAGCTCCCGCGCAGCTCGAGCGACGCGGTTGCCGATTGGGCCGGCAGGCCGCGCGCGCCGGCGGCTTCTTGGAGAACTCGTTCGATCGTCGAGCGCAGCGAAGGCGTTTCGATGTCGCGCGGCGCGATGACGTAGTTGGGCAGGCGCAACTTAATAAAGAGCCGATCGAGCTCTTCCCGTAAGCACTCGCGCAGGGGCGCAAGCGCGCCGCAGTACGCATCGCCGATCGCATCGGGGAGAAACGTCCGCAGCGCGAAGAGGTGCGTCACCAAAGCGCCGAACCGGGCCTCGCGCAAGAATCGCGACGCGCGGACGAGCCGCTCCGCGCTAAACGCCGAGACCGTGCCCGCGCTTTGCGAACTTTCGAGTTCTCGCGCGGGAGCGGCGGAAAGTTGCGCGAGGTACGGCGCCCCGTTGCCATCGCCGACCGGCGTCGCGGGCGGCAGCTCCATGAAGCGATCTGCGGCCAGCGCTCGCGGCTCCCCGGCGAGTGCGGGTCCGAGCAGGCCATCCAAGCCGAAGGGCAGGCCGGGAATTGCGTTGGCGAAGACCGGTGACGCGCGCACGGTGAGCTCCGTCGAAACGATCTCGTCTTGACGCTCGCCGTCATAGCGCACGTGCGCGACGTGCACGATCGAGGTGCCTGCCGGCAGGCCGTTGTGCACGACGGTACGCCAGCGAATCGTCGCTTCGACGGCGGGGTCGACTTCGTTGAGTGCAAGACCGGCCGGAGCCGCGAACGGCGCGAGCGCGCCGACGTCGCGCACGGACACGTCGTTCACGGTGGTCGAGTTCGGAACGTAGATAAGCGATTCGGGAGCGGTGATCGCAACGTGCACGTGGTGCGCGACTCCATCGCCGCCATTGCGGAGGTGGAGCACCCATTCGACCGTCTCGCCGACATCGACCACATCGGCGGGATCGCTACGAAAGGTCCCCACCGAGAAGTCCGGCTCGGCGGTCGTCGCAATCGTCAGACGCGCGAGCGGCACCGGAAGTACCGCGTCGGCGGTCAGCACGCCGTCCACGGTGACCGGGTACTCCTTTGCGAGGCTGCGCAAGAGCCGCAAACCAAGGCGCGCACGGGTGCGCGCTCCGGCCGCCATCTCGCCGAAGAGCAGCGACGATTTTTCGCGCGTCGCACCGTCAACGCTCTCGAGTCGGGCTTCGGGTGAAATGTAGAGACGTAAACAGACGTTGTGGGCGACGTCGGTCCCGGCGTTGGTGACGAGTACGTCGATTTGTGCGAGTTGGTTGGGACGCAAGGCCGCCTCGTCGGCGAGTTCGAGGCGGGACGTCTGTTCGCCAAAGGCCGGGTGAGAATCGACTCGCCAGAACGCTTCGCGCAGCGGCGTTTCGCCGAGCTCGCGGGTATGGAGACTGGCACCGATACGTAGCTCGGTGCGATCTGCACACGGCGAAGGGACGCGGGCCCGGATCGTCAGCCGGCGCGGTGCGTGGGCGTCGAGCATTCCGAGATCGACGGTATCGGCGTACGGCGACCCTGCGGAGGGGCGCTCGAGGCTCAGCCGGGTAGTGCCCTCGAAGATCGAGGTCTCTTCGAGTACGGCGTCGACGCGCAGATGCAGCACTCCGTCGTGCGCCGCGGCGCTGCCCTCATTGGCGAGCACGATCGCCGCTTCGAGTGTATCGCCGGGGCGAACGCCTTCGCTTCCTCGGCGCTCGATGAAGTTGTGTCGCGCGGGAAAGGCCGGCTCCGAACGCACGACGACGCTGCACTCGAGTCTCCGCTGCGAATCGGGCGGCGACGGCTCCCATTCGAGCGCAGCGCCCGGCGTAAGGACCATGCCGTCGGCGAGCGGCGAGATCACGACTGCTTCGATACGCAGCGTCACGTCGTCCCCGGCATCGATGCGCCCAAGCTGCAAGCGCAGGGGCTCTTTGCGGCGCTCGCGCGCGGCGCGTCCGTCGATGGTCGAGGCGCCGCGCACCAACACCAGAGCATCGGGCAACTCGATGTCGGCGTTCACACGTAGCGCGTCGGCGGTGCCGGCATTATGCGCCGTCAACGTGAGCGTTACGCGTTCGCCCGGACGCACGTCGTGCGTCGGTTCGGCGCGCAACGTCGTGCGATCGTCGCCGAAGTCGGGTGCGGCCACGATCGTCAGCGATGCCGGCTCGAGGGCAAACGCCGGCGTCTCTTGCGACGCGATCTGGGCCTGTGCGACGATTTGCGTGCCGTCGGGGAGCGGCCTGTCGATACGTATGCGATAGGCGAGCGTGGCGGAACCGTTCGCCGGTAGCGACCGCAAGACGACCGGCGCGTACGTTCGATCGAAGGTGGACGCCAGCTCGCGTTCGGTTTCGCGGCCGTTGACGCGTACCGAGCCCGCAACGTAAACGGCATACTCGGGGATCGGCGCAACGACGACCACATCCCGAGCGCTCGATTGGCCTGCGTTATGAATCCGGATCGTCACGTTCGCTTCCGAGCCCGGCAGCGGATCCTGATGCGCCTCGATGGCGATCCGCGTCAAGGCGGTGCGGAGCTGCGGTTTGCTTCGCACGATCAATCGCACGACGTTTGAACCAACCGGCGCCAGTTCGAAAGAGGAAAGTGCCGCCTGCAGTTCGATCGTCGTGCCGTTTTCGATGGCGCCTGCGACGCTATAGGCGATTTCGATCTGGCGCTCCTCGCTCGGCATGACGTCGCCGATAGGAGCGCCGCCGCGAGCGAGCAGCGGGGAGTTTCCTAGTTCGTCGTCAAGATCGTCTCCGTCGAGCCGGCCGCTGCCGACGAGATAGACGAGTCCGTCGGGAACGTTGAAGCGCAAACGCACGCCGGTGGCCGGAGCGCCTCCATGGTTGCGAAAGGCAAACGTCGCGCGCACCGTCATTCCAGGTTCCACCTCGCGTTCGGGCGAAACGACGAGCGTTCTGAGGCGTTCGGGCAACGTCGGTGCTCCCGGCGCGAAGACTTCCGACAGAGGGCGCATGACGCGGGGACGTTTCGCCGCCGCGAAGCCGTGTCCCGCGACAGAGAGGATGGTTGCATGCTCGCAGTTCACGAAGATCGTCTCGCGGGTGCAGTCACGCGGTTGGGCTCCGAGAACGCGTTTGAAATTTTAGCGCGGGCGCGCGAACTTGAAGCGTGCGGGCGGCGCGTCGTACACATGGAGATCGGCGAGCCCGATTTCGATACGCCCGAGGCGATCAAAAAGGCGGCGGTCGAGGCGCTCTATGACAACCACACGCACTACACGCCGTCGGCCGGGCTACCGTCCCTGCGAGGGGCGATCGCGCAATACGCAAGCCGGTTTCGCCACGTCACGCCGGAGTGGGGTCCGGAAAACGTCGTCGTGGGACCGGGCGCCAAGCCCGTGATCTGGAACGCGTTGAGTGCGCTGCTGAACCCGGGCGATGAGTTCGTCTATTTCGATCCCGCTTACCCTGCCTACGCCTCCTGCGCGAGCTATCACCAAGCGACCGTTCACGCAATCCCCTTGCTCGAGTCGCGCAACTGGCGGATGGATCTCGACGAGCTCGCGCGCCGCGTATCGTCCAAGACGAAAGTAGTCGTCATCAACTCGCCGCACAATCCGACCGGCGGCGTTCTGACGCAAGGCGATCTCGAGTGCATCGCCGAGTTGGCCCAGCGGTTCGACTTTCTGGTTCTCGCCGACGAGATTTATAGCCGGAACTTCTACCTCGGAACCGATTACGTTTCGATCGCGTCGCTGCCGGGCATGCGAGAGCGCACCATCGTCGTCGACGGTTTCTCGAAGGCCTACGCGATGACGGGATGGCGTCTGGGCTACGCGCTCATGCCGGAACGGCTGGCCGCAACGGTCACGCTCTTCAACAACAACACCTTCAGCTGCGTCGCGTCGTTCGTACAAATGGCCGGCATTGCTGCGCTCACAGGCTCGGACGAGCCGGTACTGCGCATGAACGAAATCTTCCGTGCGCGTCGCGACCGTCTCGTCGAAGGTCTCAACCAAATTCCGGGCATCTCGTGTCTGCTGCCGGAGGGCGCGTTTTACGCGTTTCCCAACGTCTCTGCGATCACTGACGACGATCGTGCGCTGGCGAAATTCCTGTTGGAAGAGGGCGGCGTGGCGTGCGGCGGCGGCTCGTCGTTTGGCGCGGCGGGTAAGGGCTACCTCCGGTTTTCGTACGCGGCGTCGCTCGAAGACATCGACTGGGCGCTGGAATCGATTGCCAAGACGCTGCCGAAGTTCAGCTAGACCAGCCGCATCGCGCGTTTGACGTCGGCCAGCACGCCGGCGGCGATCTCTCGCGCGCGCAACGTACCCTCGGCGACGATCTGCTCGACGAGCCCCGGGTCGTCGTCATAGAGCGCATAGCGCTCGCGAACCGGCCGCAAGTAGGCATTCAACTGTTCCGCAAAATCGGTTTTGTCTTGTACGCATCCCAAGGCGCCCGAACGGCATTCCGCGGCGACGCCATCGAGCTTGAGCGGATTGACGAAGCGCCAGAGTGCGAAGAGCGGACAGATTTCGGGACGTCCCGGATCGTCGCGGCGAATTTTCTGCGGATCGGTGATCATGCCGCGCACCTTACGCGTCGTCGTTTCTTCGTCGTCGGAAATGAAGATGGCGTTATCGTACGACTTGCTCATCTTGCGGCCGTCGGTTCCGGGAACTTCGGGAAACTCCGAAAGCGTCGGCTGAGGCTCGATCAAGACAGTTTTGCCATCCCCGTAGAGATAGTTGAAGCGACGTACGATCTCGCGGCCGAGCTCGAGATGGGCAACCTGATCGCGCCCGACCGGTACGTACTCGCCGCGAAAAATCGCGATGTCGCAGAGCTGCAACAGCGGATACCCCAAAAATCCGTACGTCGCAATCTTCTGCCCGAGCGCGTCGATCTGGCCTTTATAGCTTGGAACGCGCTCGAGCCACGAAACCGGCGTAATCATTGCGAGCAGCGTCTGCAGCTCGCCGATCTCCGGGACGCCCGATTGCAAGAAAATCGTCGCTTTTGCAGGGTCGACCCCCGCCGCAAGCCATGCGGCGACCATCTCGTGGCGCGCATCCCGGATCTTGACAGGCTCCTGGAAATCCGTCGTGTACGCGTGGAGGTCTGCGATCTCGAAGAACGCGTCGGCGTTTTCGGCATACGTCGCCCACTGCGTCAGTACGCCGACCAGATGACCCAGATGCACGGATCCGGTTGGCCGCATCCCGGCCATCACGCGCGGGCGCCGTGGAACGGTAGGAGTCATCCGCGCGTGAATGTTACCAAACGGCAGTCAATGCCTTGCGAGCGCGGCGCGCACGTACGCGCGCGCCGCTCGCACCGCCTGCGCGATCGGCCTTCCGCCGGCGAGCTCGCTGGCGAGGGCCATTGCGAGCGTGCAGCCGGTGCCGTGCATTTCCCCGCCGATGCGCGGTTCGCTGAAGATCTCGACGCCGGCGGCAGTTGCGAGCGCGTCTGCCGGGTCGCCGTCCAGGTGGCCGCCCTTGAGAAGAACCGCGGCTGCGCCCCGGGCTCGCAATGCGCCTGCCGCCTCGCCGAGCGCGTCGCGTCCGATCGACGGCATCCCCAGGAAAAAGGCGGCCTCCTCGAGATTGGGCGTCAGCACGACGTTGGCCAAATGCGCTAGCCCGTCGCGGACGCCATAACGCGCGGACAAATCGGCGAGTTCGCCGCCGCGGCTTGCGGAAAAGACCGGATCGACCACGGCCGGGAGCCAAGGTCGCGATTGCAACGGCTCCGAGACGGCGTGCACCGCGGCAAGCGTCGGCAGCGCGCCGATCCGGACGGCCCCCGCGGAATCCCAGGGCAGCGCCGCGAGCTGCGCGACCAACGCGTCGACGGGAATTGCATGGAGCGCGGTAACGCCGCGCGCGTCCTGTGCGCTGACGGCCGCGACCGCGGTGAAGACACGGACGCCGAGATCGGCGCCGACGACAAGGTCTCGCCCCACTCCGGCGACGTTCCACGGATGGGTCGTTCCGATCGAGAGAACGATCGAGGTCACGATCTGCCGCCTTGCTCGAAACGGTTCCACGCCTCGATCAGCGCGCGCGCCGCGCGTCGCGGCTCGGGCGCGCCGGAGATCGCGGATATCACCGCGGCCATAGCCGCTCCGGTCCGCCGTACGTCGGGAAGCGTTGAAGCGGCGATGCCGCCGACCGCGGCGGCGGGCACCGCGCTCGCGTTGACGAGCGCGCCTAGGGCCGCCGTTCCGATTGGCGCCCCCGCGTCGCTCTTCGACGGCGTCGCGTAAACGGAACCGATGCCGATGTAATCGACGCCGCTCGCATTGGCGGCGCGGACCTCGTCGATCGTTGCGCAGGAGAGCCCGATGAGCCGTTGCGGCAGCGCTTCGCGGACCGGCGCGACGCGCTCGAATCCGGCGTCTCCGGGCCCAAGATGCACGCCATCGCAATCAAAGCGATCCGCTGCACGCCAGTCGTCATTCATGATGAGGAGTGCGTCGCGTTCGCGGGTGAGAGCGCGTAAACGGGCGACGCGTTGCGCCACGATTCCGGCTTTTGCTCGATACTGCACGATGCGAACGCCCGCATCGAGAACCGCGCGCGCCAGGTCGAGCAAGCGCGGCTCTTCGTTGAGGATGACGTAGATGCCGCGCAGCAATTCGCCGCGCAGCTGACGCGTTATTCGCGCCGGCGCGTGCGTTGCCACAGCACGGCGTTAGCGGCGACGTATGCGAAGTAGACGACGACGATGAAGACCGCCAGCGCAGCGTTGTGGCGCGCGAGCGACATCGGCACCAGCAGCGCGAAACAGAGGACGCCGGCCATCAAGAGCGCGAGGATGCGCGAAAACGGAAAGAACATTCAGGAAGTGTCGCCGAGCAGGAGATCGCCGAGGCGCATCAGTTCCTCGTCGCTGCTAAAACGTAGCTCGACGCGACCGCCGCGCCCGTGACGCACGACCGAAGCGTGGGTGCCATAGCGTTCGCGTAGACGCGCTTCGAAATCGCGCTCCTCGGTGGAGATCGCTCGCGAGGTCCGGACCACCAGCGGTCGAGCCGCAGCCGCCGTTAGCCGCTCGAGCGCGCGCACCGTCATGCCTTCGGCCACCGCGCGCTGCGCCAACCTGTGGCGGCCGGCTTCCGGCACGGCGAGCAACGCTCGCGCGTGCCCAGCGGAGAGTCGTCCGTCGACCAGCATTACCTTGATTGCATCGGACAATCCCAGCAGCCGCAGCGTGTTGGCGACGCCCGGGCGGCTCTTGCCGAGTCTCCGCGCGAGTTCTTCTTGCGTCAGGCCGTACTCGTCGACGAGATATTGAAAGCCGGCGGCTTCCTCGAGCGGATTGAGATTCTCGCGCTGCAGGTTTTCGACGATCGCAAACTCGAGCGTTTGACGGTCGTCGCTCGCGCGGACGATCGCGGGAACGGTCGGGCGCAAGAGCGCCGCACAGGCGCGCCATCGCCGCTCGCCGGCGATCAGCTCGTAGCCATCGTCGCGGCGGCGCACGATGATCGGAACGAGCACGCCATACTCCGCAATCGACGTTTTGAGCTCCTCGAGGGCGCTCGTATCAAAACTCTTGCGGGGCTGGAAAGGATTGGGTGTTATTTCCGTGAGAGGGATCTCGCGGACCACTTCGTGCGAGCTCGAAACCGGCACCGCGGCGCCGCCGAGCAACGCCCCTAAACCTCGGCCCAAACCACGCTTCGGCGCACTCACGCTCAGAGGCTTTCCACGCGCGCCGGTTCGAGCATCTCGCGCGCGAGTGCGAGATAGGCTTGTGCGCCACGGCTTTTTAAATCGAACAGAATCGCCGGCTTGCCATAGGATGGCGCTTCGGAGAGGCGCACGTTGCGCGGAATCTGCGTCTTGAAAATCTGCTGCGGAAAATATTTCTCGAGCTCGCGGATCACTTCCAGTGCCAAACGCGTGCGTCCGTCGAACATCGTGACGAGCACGCCACTGACGTGCAACGTGGGATTGAGCGCGTCGCGAACGCGCCAAATGACGCCGGTAAGCTGCGCGAGCCCCTCGAGAGCATAAAATTCGGCTTGTACCGGAATGATGCAATCGTCGGCGGCGGTGAGCGCGTTGATCGTGAGTAAACCGAGCGATGGCGGCGAATCGAGCAGCACGAAGTCGTAATCGGCGGCGACGGGCGAAAGCGCTTGGCGCAAGCGCGTCTCTCGCGAAAGGGCGGCGACCAGTTCGACGTCGGCACCGGCGAGATTGATGGTCGCGGGGACGAGCCGGAGATTCTCGATCTCCGTTTGCACGACGACCCGCTCGAGCGGAATCTCGTGCATCAGCACGTGATAGATGTCGTGAGTAAGCCGCGCCTTCTCGACACCCAAACCGGTCGTCGTGTTGCCCTGCGGATCGGTGTCGACAACCAGAACTCGCTGGCCGTGCACCGCGAGCGCTGCGCCGAGGTTGACGGCGGTCGTGCTCTTTCCGACCCCTCCCTTCTGGTTGACGAGCGCGATAATGCGACCCATAGCTTAGGAGCCCGTCGGGTCTTGGTCGGTTAAGTACTGCTCGAGGATTCCCAGCAGCAAGCTGCGCTCGTTACGTTCGGGTTCGTCGGTGACCTGCTCAAAAAGCCAGCGCAGCGCCGTGCCTACGCGCTCGTCCCCTTTGAAGCCGGCGGGCGCCTCTCCGCGACGGACGAGCGCCGCGATCACGTCGGCACCGTCGACGGCGAGCTCTCGGACCGAGAAAGCCGGCTTGGCCGCGAGCTCGATGCGAACGCGCGCCTCGAAAGCTTCGTTCCCGCCGTCGCGCTTTGGGAGCCCGCTCCCGCGAATATCGGCATCTCGCAGAGCGAACAAACGTTCGATATTGAGAGGGCCTACCCGGTGGATGAAGCGGCGGACCCCGGCAGCGCTCAACTCCGGGTCCGCCGAATACATGTGCTGACGGACCAAGTGCTCGGTTGCTTGGACGATATCGGCCGGGAAGCGAAAGCGCTCGAGCATGGCGCGAGCCATCGCAGCGCCCACGATCTCGTGGCGATAAAAATGCGGTCCGTCCTTGGTGCGCGGCTTGCCCACATCGTGAAGCAAGGCTGCCAGGCGCAGGGTTACATCGCCAGCCTGGGTCGCGTCAAGGCTTGCTAGGCTGTGGCGCCAGACGTCGTACGCGTGCCACTCGTTCTGCTCGACCCCGACGCCCTCGACGAGCTCCGGCCAAAGCTGCGCGAGGACGTCGGTCTCTTGAAGAAGTACCAAACCAATTGATGGCTTACTTGCTGTGAAGAGTTTGAGGAGCTCGTCGTGAACGCGCTCGGCCGAAATGCTGCCGACGAGCGGGGCGGCAGCAGTCATGGCTTCGCGGACCGCAGACGTCACGTCGTACTCGAATCGAGCCGCAAATTGAGCGGCGCGCAGCATGCGGAGCGGGTCGTCGCGGAAGCTTTCCGGCGTTACGATGTCGATGCGGCGCGCCCGAATGTCGTATGCGCCTCCATAGGGGTCGACGATCGCGCCGGAAGGGATGGCTCGGGCGAGCATGTTCATGCGGAAGTCGCGCCGGCCGAGGTCCTCCTCCAGGGTCACCCCGGAGCCGCTCTCGACGGCAAAGTCGCGGTGTCCGACCCCAAAGGAGCGTTCACGCCGGGGAGTGGCGACGTCGACGGTCTGGCCGTCGACGGTTACTTTGAGGACCGAGAACGAGGCTCCGACCATGTCGACCCGCCCGACCGGGCGAAGCCGCTCAACCAGCTCGTCGACCGTGATGCCGACGACGACATAATCCGAATCGACCGCCGGAGCGTCGATGCGCTCGACCTCGGCTCGGATCTCGTCGCGCACGCGCCCTCCGACGGCGTAGAGGCTGCCGTTCGGGAGCGCCGTCGCAAGGCGGGCATCGATGGGTTGGGGGCGATACATTCGCTTCATCGTACCGCAGCGATTGTTCCACGGGGAACATTCCGGGGCGTTACCGCTCTAACGCTTTACGCACAGAGCGGGCGCTTCGCGGGAACTCCGGGGCGCCGGGGAAAGCGGGGCGGCGTGCTGCGGACCTTGCGAACGAGGATGATGCGGCGCGCTCCCTCGAGCTCGTATTCGCTTTCGAGTAAACCGCCCAGCATCAGGCAGGCATCCTCGAGCCCAACACGCTCCGCGGTCGAGATCGCGCCGCGCTGCAGGACCGCCACTCCCCCCAGCTCGATGAGCGGAAGGAGTAGCTCGGCGACGGTTGAGGCGCTTCCAAGAGCGCGGGCCGTGCCGCTCGCGAAGTGCTCGCGCAGATCGGGCCGGTGCGCGGCGACCTCGGCACGTTCGGTTACGACCCAGCCGCGAATGCCGAGTGCCTCGAGGAGCGATTCGAGATAGTGGGCCTTCTTCGCGGTGGCCTCGATCATCGTGAGCGACACGCCGGTTGCTATCGCGATGGGAATCGCCGGCAATCCCGCGCCGGAACCGACATCAACGTATGGGTCACGCACGTACGGCACGACGCTCAGACTGTCAAGAAGGTGATCGGTAAGCTCCTCCGGCGATTTGGCTCCCGTAAGGTTGAAACGCCGGTTCCCCTCGAGGACGAGCGTACCGTAGCGCGCGAGCGGCGTACGGAGGCGCGCTTCGATGCCGGCTTCTTCGAGCAGCGATTCCAGCGGCGTCATCCGGCAGGCCACTAGACGACCGAGACGTGGCGCTCGTTCTTGTGAAGGAAGAGGCCAACGATCGCGACGTCTGAGGGCGTGATACCGGGTATCCGGCCGGCCATACCCAACGTGCGGGGACGCCGAAGCCCGAATTTTTCACGCGCTTCGCGCGAAAGCGCACGGATCGATTCGTAGTCGAAATCGGCGGGAATCGTCGCACGTTCTGACTTTGCGGCCTTTTCGATCGCCAACTCCTCTCGCCGAACGTACCCCTCGCATTTGATCTCGACTTCGAGTCGCTCACCAATATCCGGGTCGAGGGGCGGGTCGAAGCGATCGGCGACCTTGTGGAAACTGAGCCGCGGGCGCCTCAGCGCATCGGCCAGTACGCTGCCCGCTTCAAAGTGCTCGTCATCGATCGTCCGAGCACCGAGACGGGTCGCTTCGGCGCGCCCCATCGCCGTCTGCAAAGCGGCGCGACGCCGATCGAACGCCTCCCAGGCGGCGTCGTCGACGAGTCCGATTGCGCGACCGATCGGCGTGAGACGTAGATCGGCATTATCATGACGCAATACGACGCGGTGCTCGGCGCGCGAGGTGAGCATCCGGTACGGCTCGTCGACGCCCTTGGTGACGAGATCGTCGACGAGAACGCCCAAATACGCCTGCGCTCGAGTTAAGCGAAGTTCTTCTTCGCCGCGCGCGCCACGCGCGGCGTTGATGCCGGCGAGCAGCCCCTGCGCGGCGGCCTCCTCGTATCCCGACGTTCCGTTGAGCTGGCCGCAATGGTAGAGGCCGGTGACCCGATGGGTTTCGAGCGTGTCGCGCAGTTCCGTCGGCGGCACCATATCGTATTCGACCGCATAGCCGGGGCGCACCATCCTGCAGGTTTCCAATCCGGGGAGCGTCTTGAGCATCGCGAGCTGGATCTCGGCAGGCAACGAGGTCGAAAAACCGCCGACGTACAGGGTGGGCTCGTCCCATCCTTCCGGCTCGATAAAGATCTGGTGGGCCGGGTTGTGGGCGAACTTCACGACCTTGTCCTCAATCGAAGGACAGTATCGCGGGCCGATACCGCGGATCAAGTCGAGCCCATAGAGCGGTGAGTATCTAAGATTTTCGCGGACCAATGCGTGCGTTCGCGCGTTTGTCTGGGTGACGTAGCACGGCAGCTGAGGGCCGGCGAAACGGGCTTCGCTCGCGTAGGAAAAGAGGAGAGGCCGCGGGCTAGGCAGCTGGCCCAGCATCGCGGTGTAATCGACGCTCTCCCTGTCAATACGCGGGGGCGTGCCGGTCTTCAATCGTGCGGTCGGAAACCCGAGACGGCGTAATGCGGCGGCCAAGCCGGTCGCGGGCGGCTCGCCGAACCGGCCCTCGGCCACAACAACGTCGCCGCGGAAGGACTTCCCTCCAAGAAAGGTCCCCGTGGCAAGGACAACCCTTCTCCCGTAGAGCCGCCGGCCGTCGGCGCAGACGACCCCGCGAACCGCGCCGGCGTCGACGATCAGATCCTCCACAAGTCCAGGGACGATCGCGAGGTTCGCTTGAGCGGTCAGAAGTTCGACGGCGAGGCGGGCATAGCTGGGCTTGTCCATCTGTTGGCGCAGCGCGCGCACGGCCGGACCTTTGCTCTCGTTGAGAAAACGCGCGTGGAGGCTGCAACGGTCCGCAATGCCGGCCATCGCCCCACCCAGCGCGTCGATCTCTCGAACGAGTTGTCCCTTTGCGCTGCCGCCGATCGATGGATTGCAGGGAAGCGTGCAGATCTTTTGAGGATCGCCGGTAACGAGCAGCGTCGGCACGCCCAGTCGGGCCGACGCAAGCGCGGCTTCGACGCCGGCATGACCGCCGCCGACGACGATCGTACCGGCGTCGTCGCGCATTGCTAAGGAGTTACCGCCGGCGTGCTCGCGTGTCCTCGCAGACGCAGCGAGAAGCCAATCATGGTGAAGCCGAAAATGATCGCGTACGCCGCAATTATGTAGATGATCGTCACTGCCCCGATCATCGGATAAAGGATCATCAAGACGCCGAAGGCGATCGACGCGATGCCGCCGAGAATCAACCAGATTTCGTTTGCGATGTGCTTGCGCAGCTGCACGGCGGCGACGAGCTCCAATAGTCCCGTCAGGAAAGCCCAGGCGGCAATCGTGAGATAGAGCGCCGCAATTACGACTCGAATGTCGTAAAAGGCAATCGCCGCTATCAAGATTCCGATGATGCCTTCAATCAAAAACGGCCACCATCGCTGGTGCGTTTCGGCCGCCCGAATGGTCGCGACTATGGCGAAGACGCCGTCGACCAGTGCGTAGGCGCCAAAGAAAATCGCGATCGTTATCCAGGTCAGGCCGGGCCAGAGCCACGCGAGAATGCCGAAAATTATGGCCGCGATTCCACGGATGAGCCACGCCCACCAGTTGCGGGTCAGAGTCCCTAGCATCGAAGAACTTTGCATTGCGCTACTCCAAAATGCGGCCATTTGCCAGGATCACGCGTTGCACGGTGCAGAGGTTTGCGTGAGGCCCTTGCCACGACCGACCGACAAGTGTGTTGTTGAGATTGTGATTGATCTGCGCGCCTTGCGAGAACGTTCCCCGGTCGACGAGCACGTAGTTGCGTCCGTGATAGCCGACGAGAAAATCGACTTCCGTTGCGGGCGAGGGATGCGCGTTGTAGTAGGCGACGTTGATTCCGTTCGTCAGGCCGCCTCCGTTCGAGTTGACGATGCAGCTCGCAATGGAGACGCCGAAGGCTGAAACGATTTTGGCCTGAACGGTAGCGGGCATTGCGCAGCAGATCGCCGCGAGCCCTATGAGGAGATGGCGCTGCATGGTAGTGCCTTTCGCGTTATGGGGGGTTGGGGAAGCCGCTACTTACCGATGCAAAACCGGGAAAAAATCCCATCGATCACCTCTTCGGCAGCTACCTGCTCGCTTACATGCCCGAGGGCTGAAAATGCGCGCTGGAGGTCCACCGCAACGAAATCCAGAGCCTCTTGAGAGTGCAGCGTCTGGGAGGCCCGTTCGAGGGAGTCGATCGCCGAGTTCACGGCCTCGAACTCGTGTAACGCAGCGAGGTGCGGCCGCGAGGCGTCGAGTTCCTCGCCCGCCCACCCGATCTGCGCGATCGCGCGCCGCAACGTTTCGAGCGTTTGAGCTTCGCGAACGCTCCCGACGATCGCGGCGGGATCGCAGAACGCGCGCGCGCCGCGCGTTCCCAGGTCGGCTTTATTGAAAAAAAGAATTCGCTCGCGATCGCGCGTTCGTTCGAGTAGCGTGAGGGCGTCGGCATCGAGCGGTTGCGACCCGTCGATGACCACGAGCGCGATTCTGGCACCCTCGAGCGCGCGCTCCGAGCGCTCGATGCCAAACCCTTCGAGGCAATCGGCGTGAGCCCGAATACCGGCGGTATCGACGATGCGAACGGGAACGCCGTCGATGATGAGGCTCTCTTCGATCGTGTCGCGGGTCGTTCCAGGGAGCTCCGAAACGATCGCGCGATCTGCACAAAGCAGGGCGTTGAGCAGGGACGATTTTCCCGCATTGGGAGGACCGACGATTGCGACGGGCAGGCCTTCCCGGATCAAGCGTCCGATCTCGCCGTCGCGACGCAGACGTTTCAAACTCGAGAGCACCGGCGCGAGTTGCTTCTCCAGCGGTTTACGCTGCGGATCGGGAACCTCGTCGGGAAAATCGATTGCTCCCGCCAGCTCTTCGATCATGGTGGCGAGCGAGCACCGCAGGGCTCGAACCTCGGTTGCGAGCGCTCCCCCGAGATTCGCAAGCGCGGCACGCGCGGCCGAACGCGTCTCGGCGTCGATGACGTCGGCGACGGCGGCCGCGGCGTGCAGGTCCATTTTTCCGTTGAGGAAGGCGCGCCGGGTGAACTCGCCCGGCTCGGCGAGCCGCGCCCCGCAGGCCAGCAGACACCGCACCACCTCGCGGGCCACGATCGGCGAGCCGTGGAGATGCAGCTCGAGCATCTCCTCTCCCGTGTAGCTGTGCGGTGCGGGAAAAAGGATCGCCAAGCCCTCGTCGAGCGGTTGTTTTTGCTCGTCCCAAATGGTCGCGCGGGTCGCGACGCGCGCGCGTAATCGCGACTTCGTCCGAATCAGCCGATCGGTGAGTTCCGGGACGCCCGGTCCGCTTACGCGCACGATCGCGATGGCGCCCTTTCCGGGGGGCGTTGCGATCGCGGTTATCGTCTCTTCTGTCGTACGCGTGTACTCAGGTTAGTGCGTACTCAACGGGGAAAGACGACGACGCGCCGCTCGGGCTCCTCCCCTTCGGACTCGGTGCGCACCAGCTCCGACGTTGCCAGCGCGAGGTGAACGATCTTGCGCTCGGACGGAAGCATCGGTTCCAGCTTCTGAGCCGTGCCTTCGCGCATGCAGCGTTCCAGCGTTGCCAGCGCGAGATTCTTGAGCTGATCGGCCCGATGGGCGCGATATCCCTCGGCGTCGATGGTGTAATAGCGGCGATTGGTGCGCACGCCCGCATTAAACGAGTTGTTGAAGAGGAGGTTGAGCGCTTCGAGCGTGTTGCCGTGGCGCCCAATCAGCATTGCTAAGCGAGGGCCGCCGATCTCGAGGTACTCGCCTTCCGGCCGAGCGACGTAGCCGATCTCGACGGGGCCAGCGCCCATTCGTTCGAGAATTTCCTGCAAAAGATCGCGCGCCGGCTTGGCATCCTCTGGGACCTCGCCGCCGATACGGACGTCGGATTGGCTGCGGCGAGGCTCTCGCCGGCGCCGGGTGGGTCCCCCGCGCCCGCCCCCCGATTTGCCGCCGATTGTGCGGTCGCGGACGTCGGCCGGCTGTTCTTCAAATTCGAAATCGTCTTCGTAGAGCATAGTAGAATTCTTATGTGCCTCTCTTGTTTCGTCTCTTCGATCGTCCGGATCTCGCCTGTTTCGACTTTGCGACGCCGTTGCCGCTCGGTGCGGGTTTCGCCGCAGTCGCCTTTGCCGAAGCGTCCCCGGAGAGCGTATCGGTGATGACGTGCTCGCTGTCGATGAGGGCGAGGGGCTGGTGATACCGTTTGAGCATGTAGAATTGCTGACCCATCGTAAACGCGTTGTAGGCGAACCAATAGAGCACCATCGCCGATGGCCAGTGATATTTCCATCCGAGAAAGCCCAGCATCACCGGCGATATCACCGCCATCATGCGCTGCGTTTGCGCTTGTTGCGGATCCGTCGCCGGCATGCTGACGTAGCGGACGCTTAGGTACATCGAGAATGCGTACAGCAGAATCAAAATCAGATCGGCGTGCGCCAGGCTGACGGCGAGCACCGGAACGCCGAAGAGCGATGGCGCGGTAGCTGCGTGTGAGATCGCGCTGCCGATCCACAGCCAGGTTTGATTCTCGAAGAGCGCCTTGTGATTCATCACCACGTAGTAGACGCTGATGATGACCGGATACTGCACTAGCATCGGCCAGCAGCCGGCAAACGGATTGACCCGGTGCTCTTTGTAGAGTGCCATAGTCTCCGCTTGTAGTTTTTGCTTGTCCTCTTTATAACGCTCTTGTAACCGCTTGAGCTGGGGCGCAATCTTTTGCATCGAAAGAAACGCTTTGAATTGCGCCGTATTGAGCGGCCAAAAGACGAGTCGGATCAGCGCCGCAAGGATGACGAGACTCCAGCCCAGATTTCCAATCGGCTTGTCGATCGCAATAACGATTGCAGAGAGCGCGTTGACGATCGGATCGAGCCACGAAACGGCAAGAATCAGCTGCACGTACGGCTTCCTCTAGGCTCGGGAACGAGGTCGACGCCGCCCGGATTCCATGGATGGCAACGGCCAAAGCGAGCGATGGCGAGCCACGCGCCGCGCCAGATGCCGTGATCCCTCACGGCTACGAGCGCGTACTGCGAGCAGCTTGGATAAAAGCGGCAGGCGGGCGGAAGAAGTGGCGAAACCAGCAGTTGGTAGAGCCGGATCAAGCCAACGATCAAAAGGCGCACGAGGGTGGCTACCCCCGTCCCAGAGCCGAGGTTACTTCGGCTTGCAAATCGCGCCAGGCCGCCACGGCTGCAATCGGACGCGCGATGACGAGCAGGCGCATCGCGCGATGCCGCGCGAGCGCTTCGTGAACGATGGCCGCCAGCCGGCGGCGCAGCTTGTTGCGGATCACGGCCTTTCCGATTGACTTGCTCACCGTGATGCCGACCAGGCAACGATCGTCGCTCGGAAGCGGCTCACTGCGATAAATGACGAGACTTTTGGTCGAAACGCGCCGCCCTTGCCGGCGCAAGCGGGCGAAGTCCGCTTGGCGGCGCAGGCTTGCGAAGCGGCGCATCAGACTGTGAGACGATGACGCCCCTTCTTCCGGCGACGGGCAAGGACCTTACGCCCGTTCTTGGTGCGCATCCGTTCTAAGAAGCCGTGCACGCGTTTGCGGCGGCGATTATGCGGCTGATACGTCCGCTTCATAAACGTCCCTTCGGTCCTTCAACTCCGCGCCTACGGCGCTTCGCTCAGGATGACAAGTAATTGCCCCACACCCTCGTGGCAGACAGCCCCTGATTATAGCCAGCGACCCGGCGCGGGCGCAAGCACCCTTGCGTCACGGCTCGATTCCTAAGGCGGGGATGGGCGCGGACCCCGCCGTAACTTGCTGAAGTTTTGAGCGCTTCGAGTATGCAGCCGCCCGCCCGCCGACGGGTCGTCGTCACGGGCCTGGGGGCGGTCACCCCGGTCGGCAACACCCGCGATGAGTTCTGGAGGCGCCTAGTTGCCGGCGAGTCCGGCATCGCCCCGATTACCGCCTTCGACGCGAGCGATTTTGATACGCGCATCGCCGGCGAGGTCAAAGACTTCAATCCGGAGCAGCTGATTGGGCGTAAGGAAGCACGCCGGATGGATCGCTTCACTCAGTTCGCCTACGTCGCGGCACGGGAGGCGATCGAAGACGCGCGTCTGCCCGACGATGCCGAGTTCAAGCAGCGCGTCGGCGGCGTGATCGGGACGGGTATCGGCGGGATCATTACGTTCTGGTTGAACTCCGACAAGGCGAACGAGAACGGAACGTGGGCGAAGGTCACTCCCTTCTTCATCCCGATGCTGATGGCAAACGCAGCGCCGGCGCACATTTCGATGGCATACGGGTATCAGGGCCCATTCTTTGCCGCCGCGAGCGCTTGCGCGAGCGCGAACGACGCGATTTGCACCGCCTTTAACGCAATCGTCTACGGCGACGCGATCGCGATGATTGCGGGCGGAAGCGAGGCGACGGTTTCGCCGCTGGCGATCGGCGGCTTCTGCTCGATGCGCGCGATGTCGACGCGCAACGACGATCCGACGCGCGCAAGCCGCCCCTTCGATCGCGAACGCGACGGCTTCGTGCTCGGCGAGGGCGCGGGCATTCTGGTGCTCGAGGAGTACGAGCACGCCCGCTCGCGCGGCGCTTCAATATATTGCGAGCTGCTCGGCTATGGCCAATCCTCCGACGCCTACGATATCGTCGCACCCGATCCGGGCGGCAACGGCGTGCGGCTGGCGTTCGCGCGCGCCTTTGCCAGCGCAGGCATCGACCCGACCGACGTGGATTACATCAACGCGCACGGGACGTCCACACCGGTGGGCGATCCTGCCGAATCGCGCGCGATCGAAAAGAGCTTTGGCGAGCACGCGTACAAAGTCGGAGTGAGTTCGACGAAGTCGATGCACGGTCACGCACTCGGCGCCGCGGGCGGCATCGAAGGTGTCGCGACCGCCCTCGCGGTCGCTCGCGACATCATGCCGCCCACGACGAACTATGAGTTTCCCGATCCCGAATGTACGCTCGATTATGTCCCCAACGTCGCTCGGCGAGCGACGATCCGTATCGCCCTCTCCAACTCGTTCGGCTTTGGCGGCCACAACAGCGTGATCGTCTTCGGCAAGGTTCGGTCGTAGGAGACCCCTCGACTACGATGAGCGGGGAAAACTTTCGCCGGCGCGTGCGCGCCCTGCTTCGCCTTGCAGGCATCCGCAGAGCGGACGATTTGAGTGAGTTCGAGCGCGCCTTCGTGCATCAAAGCTTTGCGAGAGAGCGCGGGGGCGACTCGAACGATCGAATGGAATTTCTCGGCGATTCCGTCCTCGGCTGCATCGCCGCGAGCTGGCTTTTCGAACGCTTTCCCGACGAACCCGAGGGATTGCTGACCCTTCGCAGGGCCGCGATCGTCAACGACGTGCAGCTCGCGCAGACCGCGCGGCGCCTGGAAATAGGCGATCTGATGCGGCTGGGTGCGGGAATGCGCGCCGCCGGGGGCACCGACAACACGTCCGTGCTCGCCGATGCGTTTGAAGCGTTTGTCGGCGCGCTCTATCTTCGTTGCGGTCTCGAAAAGGCCACGCGGTTCGTCATTTCGCAACACGTCGACCAGCTCGATCATTCGTCCGATGCCTTGCTCGACGCAAAGACGCGCTTGCAGCACTACACGCAAGAGCATCTCGCCGCCACTCCGGTTTATCGCGAGACCAGTCGCGGCACGCCGCAGCGTCCCGCCTTTAAATCGCGCGTCAGCGTCAAGGGCAAAGTCTTGGGTAAGGGCGAGGGTTACTCGAAGAAAGCCGCGCAGCAGGCCGCTGCGGAGGCGGCGTTGCTTTCCATCGCGCGCAACTCCGAAGCGCGAGCTGCGGTCGGCCAATGAAGCTCAAGCACATTCGGTCGTTTGGCTTCAAAACGTTTGCGGATCCGACGGTGCTCGAGTTTGGTGCCGGCGTCACCGCAGTCGTCGGCCCGAACGGATCGGGCAAATCGAACCTCGTCGATGCGTTTCGTTGGGTTTTGGGTGAGACGTCGAGCAAGAGCTTACGAGGACGGTCGCTCGAGGACGTGATTTTCTCAGGCAACGAAGTACGCAAACCACTCGGTTTGGCGGAGGTCTCGATTCTCTTCGACAACGCCGACGGCAAGTTGCCAATCGAGTTTGCCGAAGTTGAGATAACGCGGCGCGCCTACCGGGTCGGAGAGAGCGAATACTTCATCAATCGAGCGCAGGTGCGACTGCGAGACATTCTCGACCTTTTGATGGGCACCGGTCTTGGTCCGGGTTCGTATGCCATCGTCTCGCAAGGGCAGATCGATGCTATTCTCACGAGCAAACCGGTCGAACGGCGCGCGCTATTCGAAGAGACCGCCGGGATTGGAAAATTCCTCTCGCGCAAAAACGAATCGATGCGTCGGCTGGAACGGACCGAGCAAAACGCGATTCGCATCAGCGATCTGATCGCCGAGCTCGAGCGGCGTATCCCCGAGCTCGAAACGCAGATGCGTCGAGCGCGGCGATATCGTCGCGTCAGTACGCGCGTGCGCGACCTGGAAATCCTTGCATATTTGCGGGCCAGCGCGACGCGGCGCGCCGAATGCTCTACGCTGCGAGAGGAGATCGCGAAGAACGAGGGACTCCGAAGCGCGACCGCGGGGAAGGCCGCCGTGGCCGGCGACGAGGTTGCGCGAGTGCGCACGCAGCTCTATCGCTGCGAGTTGCAACTCGAGGAGCTGCGCTCGCAGGCGCAGAGTGAGCGCAGCGATCTTGCGGCGCGTGAGGCGCAGTACGCCGGCGCATTGGCGCGAAGGGAGGCGCTCGAGCGGCAATCGACGCAGACAACGCAGGATGCGGCGCGCGTCGGCCAGGAGCGCGCCTCGCTGGTCGCGGCGATCGAAGAGTTGGAAGGGCGAATCGGGCCGCTTGCGCGCGAGATCGAAACGTCGCGAGAGCGCGAACTCGCAGCTGCGGCGGCGCTCGGGCGAGCGCACACGAACCTCGAGAACGTCTTCACCCAGCTGCGCGAGCTCGAGTCGGGGGCAGCGGAGCTTGCGGCGCGCAAAGCGGAACGCCGCGTCCTCGCCCAGAGTTTGCGCGCCGAGGCCGAGCGTCTCGAGATTGAAGAACGAGCTGCCCGCGAGCGCGCCGAGCAGATCGAGATCACGGCGGGCGGCGCATTGCATCGCCATGGCGAGCGCCGCCGTCAGCTCGAGAGTGGCGAAGAGGAGTCGCTCGATGCGCGCGGCCGCGCCGAAGACGCCCAGCACGAGGCGACGCTCGCACAGGAGGAAGTCGCGCTCGCGCTCGCCGCGCACCGCGACCTCTCGGTCGAAGTCAAGGCCGCCGAATCGCGCCTTCACACGATCGAGGAACTCGAAAACTCGCTGGAGGGTCACGTTCCCGGGACGCGCGCCATCGTCGAAGCGTGGCAGCGCGGTGAACTTGGCGGCATCGAAGGTATCGTTTCGAATCTCATCACGACCGACGAGCGATACGCGCGGGCCATGGACGTGGCATTCGGAGCGAGACTCTCCAACGTCGTTACGACGACGTCGGAAGACTCCGAACGATGCGTCGAGTTTCTCAATAGAAAGGAGGCCGGGCGCGCCACGTTTCTCCCGCTCGACACGCTCGCGAGCCGGGAAGGCCGTAGGCTCGACGAACACCTCGCTGGGTTACCCGGCGTGCTGGGCTATGCGCACACGCTCGTGCGGACCGCGCCGCGCTTCGCGGGCATCGTCAACTTTCTCGTCGGAAACGTTCTCATCGTTACGACGCTCGAGATCGGAATCGAACTCGTGCGCCGGCGCGGCCTGCGCGATACGATCGTGACGCTGGGCGGCGAGCAGATCACCGGCGGCGGCGCCATCACCGGCGGACGCTTTGCCCGCGAGCGCTCGATTCTTTCGCGTCGATTTCAGGCGGCCAGCCTGCGCGACGCGCTGGTGGGAACGCATGGAAAGCTCGATGAAGCCGAGCGCATCTTGCGCTCCGCTCACCTCCGTGCGGATGCTGCGATCGGTGCGCGGGATGGCGCGCGCGAGCGCCAAGCCGGAATCGAATCGCAGTTGGTAGGGCTGCGGGCTGAAGCTGGTGCGCTCGCGGCGGAGGTCGAGCGCACGCACGGCGATTTGGAAATCGCTCGCGCAGCGGCGATGGATCTGCGCGCCCGCGCGGTGCGATCGCGCGAGCTGGAGCGCGAGTACGAGCGTGCGGAGCCTGAGGCACAACGCGGCGACGAAGAGCGCGTTCGGCTTGAAACAAAGCTCGCAAACGTGCGCGACGAGATCGCGAGCGCCGAAACGGCGCAGACCTCGACGAACGCCAAGGGCGCCGAACTTCGCGAGCGCTCCGCGGCGCTCGGCGCCGAGCGCGACGCGGCCAAAGCCCGTCTCGCCATGCTCGATCAAGACCACCAACGCGGCGGCCTCGCGCGCGAAGAGATGCTCGCCCAAATCGCGGCGTTGGTGCAAGAGACCCGTACGGGCCACGCGCACGTGGAGGGCCTTCGTCGCGGCGTTGCCGGCCTAGACGCGCAGCTCAACGTGGCTCGGAACGAACGCGAAGAGCTCTCCGGACGCCAGATGCAGCTCGAATCGGAGCTGCGCGCGGCCGAACAGGAAGAACGCGATATCGTCGCCGGCGGCGAGCGGCATCGCACGCGTCTCGCTCAAGTCGAAGCAGAACTTGGAATGCTCGTTTCGCAGTTCGCTCAGAATCCGGCGACGAACGACGAGTGCGCCGACGTCGAGCATCGTTACCGGGAGGAGCCGGACTCCGTCGCGGAGGAGCTGCCGCGCCTTCGCGACGAGCTCGCGCGGCTGCAATCGAACGTCAACCTCAATGCCGAATCCGAGCGCGGCGAGGTTGCGGAACGCGAGCACTCCTTGCGCACGCAGCTCGCAGACCTCACGGAAGCGCGCGAAACGCTGCTCGAAGCGATTCGCGAGATCGAGCGTGAAACGCAGATTCAGTTCAACGAGACATTCGCTCGCGTCTCGGAATCATTTGCGGTAATGTACGGCCGGCTCTTCGCAGGCGGCGAAGCCAAGATGTGGCAAACGCAGCCCGAGAATCTTTCCGAGACCGGCATCGAGATCGCGGTGCGTCCTCCCGGCAAAAAGGCGATGCCGCTCGCCGCGCTCTCCGGGGGCGAGCGCGCGATGACGGCGGCCGCTTTGATCTTTGCTCTCATCGCGACGAAACCGGCGCCGTTCTACCTTCTGGACGAAGTCGATGCCGCGCTCGACGATGCCAACATCGACCGGTTCTGTGCGATGGTGAGAGAGTTCGCGGTGGGGTCGCAGATGCTCATCGTCACGCATAACAAGAAGACGATGGAGATGGCCGATCGCATCTACGGCGTCACGACTCGCGACGCGGGGGTCAGCACCGTGATCTCCGCCGAGCTTGCGCGCGAAGCTGAGGCGCTGCTTGCCTGAAGCGTCGCCGCTACGGCGAAAGGCTGCGCTCGTTTCGCTCTTCGACAAAGCCGGTGCCGCGGAATTGGCGCGAGCCCTGCACGCCCACCGCATCGAAATCTACGCAACCGGCGGAACGCGAGCCTTCCTCGAGGATCGTGGCATACCGGCGCGAGACGTCGAAGATCTCACCGGCTTTCCGGCGCTCTTCGGCGGCCGCGTGAAGACGCTCCATCCCAAGGTTTTCGGCGCGATTCTCTACGACCGCGCCGATCTCGAGCACCTGACGCAAGCCGAGAAGTATGCGATTCCGGAGATCGTCACCGTTGCCGTCAACCTCTATCCGTTTGAAGCGACCGTCGCGCGCGATGGCGTGACGCTCGAGGAAGCCATCGAACAGATCGACGTCGGCGGGGTTTCGTTGCTGCGAGCCGCGGCAAAAAATTTCGAGCACGTTGCGGTGCTGACCCATCCGTCGCAGTACGCGGAGTACCGCGCGGCGATCGACGCTGACGACGTTCCGGCGTCACTACGGCGCAAGCTAGCGATTGCGGCCTTCGAACGCACCGCCGAGTACGACGTAGCGATCTCGCATTACCTTGCCACGGCCGGTGAAGTGTTGCCTAGCGAGTTGCCGGGCGCACTCGCGCTGACGCTCCCGCTCGCCAAACGGCTGCGTTACGGCACGAACCCGCAAGAGCGGGCGGCCTTCTACCTCGATCGCGTCGAGCGGCTGCCGGATCAGCTGCACGGAAAAACGCTTTCGTATAACAACCTCCTCGATCTCGATGCGACGCTTCGGCTTCTTTCCCGCGCTGCGCTCGGCGCGCAGTTTGAAAGCGATCGTACTCGTTTCGTGCGCGCCGCGGTGGTGAAGCACACGATCCCCTGCGGCGTAGCGCAACGGTCGAGCGTCGCGTTGGCGGTGCGCGAAGCGCTCCAGGCGGATCCTATTTCGGCCTACGGGGGGATCGTCGCTGCGGACGCACCGATCGATCGCAACGCGGCGCGCTCGCTGCGCGAGTATTTTCTGGAGATCGTTGCGGCGCCCGATTTTGACGACGAAGCGCTCGCCGTTCTCGCAACGAGCAAAAACCTGCGCGTGATGCGATTCGACGGCGCGCTACCCGGCGAGCTAGCGCACGCGCTCCGTCTACGAAGCGCGCTAGGTGGCGTGCTCGCCGAAAACGACGATCCCGACGCGCCCGAAGAGCAGTGGCGTGTCGTCAGCCGTCGGCAGCCCGACCCGCAGGAATGGCACGACCTCGCGTTCGCTTGGGACGTCGTGCGGCACGTCAAGAGCAACGGAATCGTGATCGTTAAAGAGGGCACAACGCGAGGGATCTGTGCCGGGCAGACCAATCGCGTGAGCGCGGTGCAAATCGCCGCGCAGCGCGCCGGCGCGCAGGCGCGCGGTGCGGCCTGCGCCAGCGACGGATTCTTTCCGTTTGCCGATGGTTTGGAGGCGGCCGTCGAGAGCGGCTGTACGGCGATCATCGCGCCGGGCGGATCGATTCGCGACCAAGAAGTGATCGCCGCTGCCGACCGCGCCGGTGCCGCCTTGCTCTTTTCTACGTACCGATACTTCTTGCATTGATTTTTTGGAGAGTGATTCCATGCCGCGATTCTTGCACACCTCGATCTTCGTCAACGACATGCGCGAGTCTATAGACTTCTATACAAACAAGCTGGGGTTGCAACTGCTCGGCGGTCCACACCACTATCCGGGAAACGCCGACATGGCGTTCGTCGGCCGCGATTGGAACGCGTACGTCGAGCTCGTCTACGACCTCGAAGCGCATCCGCCATACGAGCTGGGTAACCGGTACGAACACCTCGCCATCGAAGCCGATGGAGACCTCGGCGAGTACGTGGACGCGCTCAAAGCCAAGGGAGTGCGAATCCTCAAGGACGTTTACAAATCGCCGAGCGGCACGCGCGCGATCGCCTTCGTCGAGGATCCCAACGGGATTCCCGTCGAGTTGCTGGAGCCCCGTTGAAAACGTAGCAACCGGTGGCATCACCGATAAATAAACGGATCGGCCGGCGCGGCGACGGGCTCGACGAACTGGGGGACGAGGCGCAGATTACCTGGCGCGCCTTGGATGGGGCCGTCGACGCGCAGCCAGGTACCTACGGGATAGGGCAGAGATCGATCGAGCCGCACCGCGATGGGAGCCGCATCGGCGCGGCAACACGTGATTGCGTAGCGTACGACGGCGCTCGTGCCTGCATCGCGCGCGAGCGCGCCGGTGAAGGTTACGCGTTCGCCCGGGAAGAGATCGTTCAACGTCGTTTCCGTCGCAAAGTATTGAGGAGGCGGAGCCCCGACGACCGCTCCGAGGAGCATCAGCGCCGGCGCCGCTCGAGCAGCGGCTGAACGGCAGCGGCGGTACGCTGCAAGGCAGAGCAGCGCCGCGCCCGCGCAGCAGCCCAGTGCCGCCGTAAACGCGGGATGGACCAGCGCGTCGCCATGGCGGCACGCAACGATGCCAAGCGCGAGCGCCAGCAGCGCGTAGGCGAACGCATCGTGCCCGCAGCAGGAATGCGACGCGCGCCGCAGCGCGCGCAGATCGACGATCCCGGCGATGCAGAGAAACGCCAGCGCAGCGACCGGAGCGCGTACTCGCAGGGCACCCGCGAGCGCGACCGCGCCGAGCCCGCACGGTGCGGCGGTGAATCCTAATCCCGCGCCCAGAAGCAAGTTCTCAAACGTCGAGAGATGCGAGGGATCGAAGAGGCTGCAGAGTTGCATCATGGCGCCCGCAAGCACCGCCGCGGGAAGCAGGGCAGCGAGTTCAGCGAGCAGATGCGACTCCTCTGCGCTGCCGGTCTCGCGCCTTTGCGGACTCCGGTGTAGCATTGCAGCGACGAGCGACGCTGCCAAATAACGAGCGATTGCGACGGCCGGTCCGAAGACGACCCACGCAGCGGCCGCGGCCGGAAGCGAACGCGCCGAGGGTCCGCAACCACAGCCGCAGCCGAGATGCTGGACGATGCCGGCACGTCGCCGCAGTAGCCGCGAGAGAAGCACGCCGGCGAACAAGAAGGGCGTCGCTTCGAAGAACGCACTCGCCGACGTGGCGAGCGCAGAGCGCATCGTATCCGGTGAAAATGTCGTTGCGAGCGCCAGTCCGGCGACTCCGTAGAGGAGATTGCGCACGAGAACCAATCACACGTACGCGCGCAATGGCTAGCGTGACGTTTGGGCGAAGGTGACTCGAGCGATGTCTGAAAAGCTGAGCGCCCCGCGCGGTACGACCGATTTCTTTCCACCCGAATCGGAACGCTGGAAGGAACTGGAAGCGCGCATCCACTCGTTGGCGTCTCGTTTCGGTTACGGCGAGATTCGCACGCCGCTCTTCGAATCCACGGAACTTTTCGTGCGCGGCGTCGGAGAGCAAACCGATATCGTCGAAAAGGAGATGTACACGTTTACCGATCGCGGCGGACGCTCGCTCACGCTCCGCCCGGAGTGGACGGCGCCGGTCGTGCGGGCGGCGCTCGAACACCATCTCTTTGCGTCGGGTCCGCTGCGGCTCTACTATATCGGTCCGATTTTCCGCTACGAGCGGCCGCAAAAAGGGCGCTATCGGCAGTCGCATCAGTTTGGCGTCGAATGCTTCGGCTTCGCCGGTCCTGAGGCAGACGCAGAAGTTATCGCGCTCGCCTGGGAGCTGGTGCGAAGTTACGGCAGCGTCGATGCAACGCTTCATCTCAATTCGCTCGGCGACGAGCGTTGCCGCCCGCGTTATCGCGAGGCGCTGCTCGACCACTTTCGCCCGCATCTTGCGGCGATGAGCGCGGATGCTCGCGAGCGTGCGCAGCGTAATCCACTCCGTTTGCTGGACGGCAAAGATCCGGCGGATGCTCCCTACATCGAACGCGCGCCCGCTCTGGCGTCCTTTCTCTGTACCGCTTGCCGCGAACATTTCGACGCGCTCATGGCATATCTCGACTTGGCGAAGATTCCGTTCGTCGTTAACCCCAGAATCGTCCGGGGAATCGATTACTACGAACGAACCGTTTTCGAGATCACGTCGAGCGGGCTGGGCTCGCAAAGCAGCGTTTGCGGCGGCGGCCGGTACGACGGCTTAGTGGCGTCCCTTGGCGGACCTCAAGTGCCCGCCGTCGGCTTTGCGCTGGGCATGGAGCGTTTCCTGATGATGCTGGACGCTCGTCGCGAGCCGCACGAACCGGCGCGACGCGGGGTTCAAGCGGTGGCGCTCGGCGCACAAGCTCGGACGGTGGTGGTGCCGATCGTGGCAGAGTTGCGCCGACGCCTCGACGTCCCTACCTTCGCCGACTATATCGACCGCAAGCTTCTGGCTCACCTGAAGATTGCGGATCGCAATCGCGCGCGTTATGCGCTCATCGTCGGCAGCGAAGAGCTCGCCTCGGGCGAACTGGTGCTGCGCGACCTCGAGCTTCGAAGCGACCGGCGGCTGCCTCTTGGCGAACCAAGAGTCGTTGCGGAGCTTCTCGTAGAAGCGGGCCTTTGATGGACGAACGCTATGCCGAGGAGACGCAGACGTTGCGCGAGCTGCTTGCGATCATGCGCGAGCACGATCTCGATACCATCAAAGTCAAGCTCGGCGATGTAATCTACGAGCTCTCCCGTCGGCAATCCGAGCCCGTTCATTCTTCGACATCGCAGCCTTCCACGCTCGAGCCGCCGGGCGCGCCGGCCGCCGGCGCAAACGTCACGAAAGTTCTGGCCCCTTTGACCGGCGTCTTCTATCGTGCTGCTTCGCCGGACACGCCCGCATACGTCGAAGTCGGTGATCGCATCGAGCCCGGCGACATACTGTGCGTCTTGGAAGCGATGAAACTGTTCAATGAAATTCAGAGCGACGACGCGGGAAAAATCGTGCGCATCGTTCCGGGCAACGGCGAGCTCGTCTCGCAAGGCGAGGAACTCTTCTGGATCGAGCCGTGAACTATCACGGGCGGCGCGATTTCGACGAACTGCTCGGCGACCGGACGGGACTGCTCGACGGCCGCCGCTATCGCGCGCAAGTGGAAACGATTGTCGAGGCGGTCGTGACCGCGCTACGAGCGGGTAAAAAAATCCTGTGGTGCGGGAACGGCGGAAGCGCGGCAGAGGCTCAGCATATGGCTGCCGAGCTTTCGGGACGCTTTTTGCGCGAACGGCCCGGGCTGCACAGCGAAGCGCTCTCGGTTAATTCGTCGACGCTGACCTGCATCGGCAACGATTACGGGTACGATCAGGTCTTCGCGCGCCAGGTTGAGGCTTTCGCGCAGCCCGGCGACGTCGTGATCGGCATGACGACGAGCGGAAGCTCGCGCAACGTCGTCCTGGCTCTCGAAGCGGCAAAGAGTCGAGGCGCGGTCGCCGTCGCGTTTACGGGCAACGGCGGCGGGAAGGTCGCCGAAATCGCCGACCATTCGTTGATCGGTCCCGATGGCTACGCTGCGATCGTTCAGGAAGTCCATCAGGTGATGGCGCACATCGTCTGCGATCTCGTCGAACAGCGCCTCATCTTCGACGGAGGGATTCGTTCGTGACGCCGGCATTGATGGTTCCCGATGCGCGCACGCTCTTCAAACGGGCGAACGGGCGTAGAATTCTGGTCGTCGGCGATCTCATGATCGACGAGTGGATCTGGGGGACCGTTACGCGCATATCGCCGGAGGCGCCCGTTCCGGTGGTCGCGGTTGCCGACCACTCGTTCACGCTCGGCGGAGCCGGCAACGTCGCGAATAACCTGCGAGCACTGCACGCCAACGTCGTCTTTGCCGGAGTGGTTGGCGACGATGCGTTCGCAACGCAGATCCGCGATCTTCTCCGCGCCGAGCAGGTCGACGACTCGGGCGTTTTTACCATCGTCGGGAGGCCGACGACGCGAAAGACGCGCATCGTCGCGCACAATCAGCAGGTGGTTCGCGCCGACTGGGAGTCCACGGCGGCGTTGAAGGCGACCGATCGCCGGCGGCTTGCGCAGTTCGTGAGGGAGCGTGCCTCACAGTGCGACGCGGTGCTCTTGAGCGATTATGCCAAGGGACTACTCTGCCGCGAGATCGTCGAGGCGGCGTGCGTCTGTCCCCTAGTGCTCGCCGACCCCAAACCCGCCAACATCGCGCTCTTCACTGGAATCACGTGCGTCGCACCCAACGTCGCCGAAGCTTCGACGATCACCGGCATCCCGATCGTCGACGAAGCCGGCTTGGAGCGCGCGGGAGTGCGTTTGATCGAGCTGCTCGATTGCCGGTACGCGATCGTTACGCGGGGCGAGCACGGCATGGCGCTTTTCGGCCGCGCCGGCGAGCGTCTGCAAATCCCCTCGGTCGCCCGCACCGTCTACGACGTCAGCGGCGCCGGCGACACGGTTATCGCCGTGCTCGGCCTAGCGCTCGCCGCGGGCGCGCCGATCGAGCAGGCGATGGAGTTGGCCAACTTCGCAGCCGGTGCGGTCGTCGCGAAGTTAGGGACGGCGACGGCGTCGCCCGAGGAGATCCTCGCGCTCCTCGATGCTGCGACATGAAGGCGGAGAAGTTTTTCGGGCAGCTTCTCAATGTGGACGAAGCGAAGGCGTGGCGCGAGCAGTTACGCAAGAAAGGCCGGAGGGTTGTCTTCACCAACGGCTGTTTCGATCTGCTGCATGCGGGTCACGTCGAGTACCTCGCGTGGGCGCGGGCTCAAGGCGACGCGTTGATCGTCGGTTTGAACGGGGACGCCTCGGTGCGGCGCATCAAAGGCGAATCGAGGCCGATCGTTCCTTTCGCGCAACGCGCGGCGGTGCTGCTCGCGTTGCGCAGCGTCGACGTCGTGGTGGAATTCGGCGAACGCACGCCCGAGCTGCTGCTCGAAGGGATCCGTCCCGACGTGCACGTCAAGAGCGATCAATACCGCGAAGAAGAGCTTCCGGAACGAAGCGTCGTCCTGCAAAACGGCGGCCGAATCGCGCTCGCCCCGCACGTCCGGCGCGCGAGCACGACCGATCTCATCGCGCGCATCCTCGATGCGTATAGCGCTCACCGCTAACGGACCGGGAGAGGTCGCCGGCTGGCTGCGACCGCTTCTGCGATCGCTCTATCAGCGCCGTCCCGATCTTCTCGCATTGGTCTTCTTGGTACCGGACGACTACGCGACCGGGTTCGAAGCGCAGATGGTGCGCGACGCCTTTCCCCAAGCCACGGTTTACGAGCCGAAGAGTTACGTAAAGTTTGCGCTTGGCGGACGTCTCGAAGGCGTTCCGGAAAATGTCGACATCGTGCAGTATATCGGCGGCGACCTGCTCCACGCGGCGCGCGTTCACGCGCGCTTGAAGGGGCGCGCGACGACCTACAAATTCTCGCGCCGAGCCTATCGCAACGTCTTCGAACGCGCCTTTGCAGTCGATTCCCGCAACGCCGAGCAGCTCGCGGGGTGGGGAACTCCGAGCGATCGCATCGAGCAGGTCGGCAATCTCGCAATCGACGGCGCGCTCTTCGAATCGGGTCTGCCTTTGGATTGCGACGCGGCCGCCGACGGCATCGTCGTCATGCCCGGTTCGCGATCGTATGAGATCGAAAACCTGGTTCCGTTCTACTTCGCGGTCGCTCTACGCATCCTACGCGAGCGTCCCGGCATTCCGATGGCATTTGCGATCTCACCATTTACCCCGCGCGCTCAACTGCGCTCTGCGATCGAGCGTGGCGGGCACCCGCGCATGTTTGGTAAGACTGGGCGTCTGATCACCGACCAAGGCCGCGACTATCTGACGACGGCCTCGGGCGACGTGCGGATTCCCGTGTGCACCAACGCGCTGGGAACCGCGATGCGCGCGCGGCTCGTCTTGACGATCCCGGGAACGAAAACGATCGAGCTCGCAGCACTCGGGAGGCCGGCGATCGCCATCACCCCTTTCAACGCGCCGGAAATCGTTGCCATCAACGGTCCGCTGACCTATCTGAATCGTATTCCGTTTGTTGGAATTCCGCTCAAGCGCGCCGTTGCCGTTGGCGTCTCGCGCCGTTTCCCTCACCACACGCAGCCGAACATGGATGCCGGCGCCGCGCTCATTCGCGAAGTCCATGGGACGGTCACGCCCGGCCGGATCGCGCGCATCGCGCTCGAATCGTACGACGACCGAGCGTGGCTGGCGTCGGCTGGCGAAGGGCTCGCGCGGCTCTATCGCGACCACATCGGAGCCTCGGATCGAATGGCGGATTCGTTGCTCGCCCTGGCGGCATAGGAGCCCGTCGGATTATGCTCGTGCGTGATGCTGACCTCAGCCCTTCGGGTTGGGCATGGCGCCGCCCGCCGACTGCGTTTCTCCTCGCTCAAATGGCGCTGCCATTCCGCGCTCGTCGATCCTTTTCGGCGAATGGCGGCGTGCCCAACAGCGCACACGACCATAACCCGACGGGCTCCTAGCGACGTGGAATTTTCCGTCGTGATTGCCACGAAGGACCGCGTCGCGTATCTGGAACGTGCGCTGGCCTCGCTGCAGGCTCAAATCAGCGCGCCTTCCTTCGAGGTAGTCGTCGTGGATAATGGCTCGTCGGACGCGACCAGGGAGGCCACCCAAGAGTATGCCCGCGGTTTTTCGGCGGTGCGCTACGTTGCGGCGCCGCAACCCAATCGCGGCCACGCGCGAAACCGCGGCGTCGACGTGGCGCAAGGCCGTTACGTGCTCTTCTGCGACGACGACGTGCAGTTGCCGCAAGGCTGGATCTCCGCACACGCCGCCGCCCATATGGGGCACGGCGAACGCGTCGTCAACGGGCCGATCCTGAACGTTCCTTCGTATGCACACCGCCCGAAACCGAAGCCGGCAAACTATTCGCGCGCCTTTCTCTGCACGTGCAATGCGTCGCTTTCGCGCGACGCCTTCCTCGATGCGGGCGGATTTGACGAATCCTTCGAGCTCTACGGTTGGGAAGATACCGAACTCGGCGTTCGACTTCGTCGAGGCGGGCTGCAGTGGAAGTTTGCTTGGGACGCCTACCTTTGGCATATCAAGCCGCCCGAGGACAACACGCTGCCGGCGGCAAGCCGGAAAGTAATCGAGAAGGCGCGCATGGCGCGCCGATTTCTCGCCAAGCATCCGTCGCGGCGAGCCCGATTGGCGACCGGTGCACATCCGCTCAACCTGCTTCGCGCGCGGTATCTGCTTCCCGATTGGCTGCTCGCGCTCTACGCCGGGTTTTCCACGAGCACGCGTCTTCCGGGATGGATGAGCGCCATCGTGCGAGCCGCGTTTCTCGATGCGATCTACGCGCGGGAACTCGTTCGAGCCCTGGATGACGACTAGCCGGGCGCTGCTCTACTGCGCCGGCGGGGGCATCGGCGATTCGCTCGTCGCGTCGATTGTTGCCAGGGCGCTCCGCCGGCGTTTTGCGAGCGTCGACGCGCTGACGCTCGGAGCGCATCGGGAAGTCCTCGAGCGCGTGCCCGACATCGACGACGTATTGGTCGACGAGGGGGGGGCCGAGCGCGAACTGGCGGAGCGTCTCGCTCGCAACCGCTACGAGGCGTGCGTCGTAACTTGGGCGACACCGCGAACCGCTCGCATCGCGCAAATGGCGGCCATTCCGGTGCGCGTGGGTCAAGCGCGCCGCATCTATTCGTTTCGCTTTACCGACCGGGTCGTCGTGCGCAGCGAAAATGGCGACGTGACGTCCCACTGGTCGGAGATCCTGCTCGATTATGCCCGCGCCATCGGTTGCGACGCCGACGACCGGAAGTATCGCTTCGTGCCCACGGGCGCCGACGAGCGAGAGGCGCAGGAGCTCAGCGAAGGCTCAGGCCGCTTCATCATTCTCAGTCCATGCAACGCCGTCGCTTCGCGACGTCCAATCTGGCCGCTCGAGGGTTGGGCGAGCCTTGCGAGCACGCTGCGCGAGCGGTTTGATGCGCGCATCCTCGTGAGCGGAGCGCGGGGCGACGCGCCGATCGCTGAGAGCATCGTTCGTCTCAGCCGCGACGACGCGGTCGTTTCGATTGCCGGCCGCACGAGCGTCGGTACCTTCGGAGCGCTCGCGCGCAGAGCTGATGCTTTCGTCGGTATCACGACCGGCTCGATGCATGTCGCAGCCGCGGTCGACTGCCCGACCGTCGGCATCTTTCCGTTTCAGTCGGACTTTCCCGAACGCTGGTCGCCGCTTGGAACGCGCACCGCAGTCGTGCGTGCCTCGTATCCCTGCCATCGCGGCGATACCAAAGAAAGCTGCCGTGACTACGCCTGCATCGCGCATCTCGACCTCTCGCGTATCCTCGCGGCGGCGGCGTCGCTGCGTTCGTGATTCGAGCGACGATTCAGCTCTGCACCTATAACCGCGCGGCATTGCTCGCGCGCGTGCTCGATGCGTGCTTCGATCAGACCGTCGACGACGACGCCTACGAAATCGTTCTCGTCGACGACGGATCGACCGACGACACGCGTAGCGTCATCGAAGAGGCGCGGCGGCGCGCGACGTGCGCGCTCATCGTCGTGAGCCAGGCGAATGCCGGGTTGGCACGGGCGCGCAATGCGGGCATCGCGCGAGCCTCGGGACAGCGCATCCTCTTTATCGACGACGACGTCTTGCCGCTCCCGAACTTCGTCCAAGAGCATCTCTGCGGCGGCGACCGTCATCCCAGCGCGATCGTTCGCGGCGGCGCGATCGAGGTGGACGATCTCGACAATCTGCCGCCACCGATCTGGAACATTACCAATTACAGCGGCAACTATTTTTGGACGACGAACGTTTCCGTGCCGCTCGCGACGATCCGCGCCATCGGCGGATTCGACGAATCGTTCTCGGAGTACGGCTGGGAGGACATCGACGTCGGATTGCGCTTGCGCTTCTCTGGAATTCGGGGGGTCTTTTACCCGAGAGCGCTCGTTTACCATTTCAAGCCGCGCCCGCCGGGAACCAGCGTTGAGAAGATGATCGCTCAAGCGCGAGCGCAGGCCCGGACCGCCGTGCAGCTCGTGCGGCGCCATCCGCACTGGCGCGCCTATCTGGCGACCGGCATCAACCCCGTACAGCGAGGTTTACACGCGGTGCTTCGAGGTCTGCATTTCGAGGCGCGCTTTCGGCGCCGCCTCGCCGCGCTGCCGGGCGACCGGGAAATGGATCGCGGCGAGTTGCGCACGGCCCGGGCACTGGCTAATGAAGCCTATTTCGGCGAGCTCGAACGCGCGCTGCGATCGTGAGAATTCTGCTCTCCCGCACCGACCGAATCGGCGATTTGGTTCTTTCCACTCCGGCAATTGCGACGGTTCGCGCTTCCTTTCCGGGCGCGCACCTCGCGATCGTGACGAGCGAATACAACAGCGTCGTGATGGAACGCAACGACGATGTCGACGAGCTCATCGTGATGCGCAACGGCGTTGCGCCGGGAACGCTCGGCTCGCAGTTGCGCGATTACGACGTCGCCATCGCGCTCGCACCGCGGGCCCTCGATATGCGGCTGGTCGGATCGACGCGCGCCGCTTTACGCGTCGGGTACACCTACGAGCGGCGATGGTTAGCTCGCCTCACCGCCGGACTGTACGTCAATAGAAGCATGGTTTCGGAGGCCGATCCCGATCTCTGCGATCGCGATCCCCGTCGCATCGTCCGGCATGAGGTCGTACAACTGCTCGATCTCGTTGCCCTTGCCGGCGCGCGCGATCGCGTTGCGACGCTTCGCTTGGACGTGACCGACGAGGACCGAGCCGCCGTGCGCTATCTTCCCGGCGATCCGATCGTGCTTCATCTCGGCAACAGGTGGTTCTCCGATGGCAGCACGCTGGAAGGAACGCTTGCGATCGTCGAAAGGCTCGCATCGCTTGGGCCGGTCGTGATTACGTGTGCTCGCGATTGCGAGCCGTTCGCCGCGGCGTTCGAAGGGAATAGGGGCGTTGCCATCTTGCGCGGCCTGCCCTTTCACCAATGGGCGGCGGTTTTCGAGCGCGGTCGAGTCGTTGTAACCGTTGACACCGGGGCGACGCACGTCGCTAGTGCGGTCGGAAGACCGACGGTAGTTGCTTTCGAGCACCGCTATTTCCGGCTGAACTCGCAGGAGTGGTCGCCCTACGGCGTTCCGCACGTTCTGGTTCGAAAGCCGGCGCAGGCCGACGCCGCGTCGATCGAACGCTTTTCGGATGAGATCGTTGATGGCGTCACGCGGCTGATGGAGGGGTAATGCCGGATATCTCCGTCGTCATCCCAACGTACAACCGCCTGGACACGCTGGCTGCGGTCCTGCCGACGCTGCTGGCGCAGGATCTTCCGTCCAGCCAGTACGAGCTGCTCGTCTGCGACTCCAACTCTACCGACGGTACCGCGCAATACCTGGCCGAGCTGCATACGGAGCACCACACGGTCCGCCACCTGCCCGCCGCGTATAGCGGCCGGGCCGCCGCGCGCAACGCCGGCATCATGGCAGCGCGCGGAGCAATCGTGCTCTTTAACGATGCCGACATCCTGGCTTCGCCGGACTTGCTCTCGACGCACTTGCGCCGTCATCGCGAACGCACCGGCATCGCGGTCGTTGGCTTGGAAGTCCAGGTGAAAGATTTCGCAGAGTACGTCTTCAAGCGCGATCGTCCCGAAGCTCGCGGGCATCTTCATCCGCCCTCGCGAAAAAAGCTTTCGTGGCTCTATTTCCTCACGGGCAACGCCTCGGTACGGCGCACGGATCTCGTGCGCGCCGGGTGCTTTGACGAAAGCTTCACGGGATACGGTCACGAGGACTTGGAGCTCGGCTATCGCTTGCAGCGGCTCGGCATTGACATTCTCTACGAACCGCGTGCGGTGAACTATCATTGTCAAGCCGTTTCCTATGACGATCTGAAGGAGAAGATGCGACTGGCCGGACGATCGACCGCTCGTTTTTATCGCAAGCATCCCCACTTCGAGGTTATGCTCAAGCTCGGCATGACGCCGCTCTCCCTCGGCGCGCATTCGGCGCTCGCGCGCGTGCCGATTCTGCTGGGTTTCATCGATCGTCGCGCCGCGCGCTCGCGACTCGCACGCGAGCTCCTACTGCAATACTATTACGTTTCAGGTGTTAAGGAAGCACGCGGTGAGCGCTAGAGTGTCGTGCGGCGCGTTGCGCGCGGACGACGAAGGCGCGACGGTCGAGCTCAACGGCTGGATAAATCGCCGCCGCGATCACGGGGGCCTGATCTTCGTCGATCTCCGGGACCACGAAGGCATCACGCAGATCGTCTTCGATCCCGCGCACCCGAGTTTTGCCGAGGCCGAGCATCTGCGTCACGAGGACGTCGTGCGCGTTGAAGGCACCGTCCGGCGACGGCCGCCGGGCACCGAGAACCCACGCCTTGCGACCGGCGCCGTCGAGGTCGCCATTGGGACGCTCGAGGTGCTCAATCGCTCGCAGGTGCCCCCGTTTCAAGTGAACGCCGACGATGCGGTCGACGAAAACCTTCGGCTCGAGTATCGTTATCTCGACCTCCGGCGTCCGCGCATGCAGGAGAACATTCGGCTGCGTCACCGGATCGTTAAGGCGATGCGCGACTTCTTCGATGCGCGCGGTTTTTTGGAAATCGAAACGCCGATGTTGATAAAGTCGACTCCGGAAGGCGCGCGCGACTACCTCGTGCCCAGCCGGCTCTATCCGGGCAATTTCTACGCATTGCCGCAGTCGCCGCAGCTACTCAAGCAGATCTTGATGATCGCGGGCTTCGGGCGGTATATGCAGATCGCGCGTTGCATGCGCGACGAGGACCCGCGCGCCGATCGTCTGGTGGAGTTCGTGCAGCTCGACGTCGAGCTCTCGTTTTGCACCCAAGAAGAGGTCCTCGAGACAATGGAATCGTGCATGCGATACGTCTGGCGGACCGCGCTAGGCATCGAGCTTCCTCCGTTCCCGCGCCTCACGCATCAGGAAGCGCTGGCGAAGTACGGGATCGACAAACCGGACCTGCGTTTCGGGCTCGAGCTGGCCGACGCGACGGCGATTTTTGCCGGCACGGAGTTCACCGTCTTTCGATCCGCGATCGAGGCCGGCGGCGCCGTCGTCGCGCTGCGCTATCCAGGCGGCGCGGGGTTGTCGCGCCGAGATTTCGACGGGCTTACGGAAACGGCGAAAGAGCTTGGCGCCAAGGGTATGGTTTGGATTGCGCTCGGCAGCGAGGGAATAAAGTCCTCGGCCGCGCGCTTTTTGACCGACGCGCAGATCGAGAGCGTCCGCAGCGCGTTGGCCGCCGAGACGGGCGACGCCGTCCTGCTCTTTGCCGACGCTCGTCAGCTCGCGTACGCGGTTGCCGGAAAGATGCGCAACGAGGTCGGCGAGCGCTGCAACCTGCGGGATCCAAAGACTTTCGCATTTGCGTGGGTACTTGGATTTCCGTACCTCGAGATCGACGAGAAGACGGGTCAGCCCGTGCCCGCGCACCATCCGTTCACGGCGCCCGCGCCCGGCGACTGGGAATTGATCGATAAAGCTCCGATGGAGATGCGGGCGCAGCATTACGACATGGTGCTCAACGGCTACGAGCTCGGCTCGGGCTCGATCCGAATTCACAAAGCGCAGGAGCAGCGTAAGATCTTTGCAATGCTCGGCCTGACGGCGCAGCAGGTCGAAGAGCGTTTCGGGTTTTTCGTGCGCGCGTTGGAGTACGGTGCGCCGCCCCACGGCGGTATGGCGTTGGGCATCGACCGCATCGTCATGATCGCGCGCGGCGAAGAGAACGTGCGCGAGATTACTGCGTTTCCGAAGAACCAGGCCGCCCGCGACGTGATGATGGACGCGCCGACTCCGGTCCCCGAACAGCTCTTGCGCGACTTGAATTTGCGCCTCGGAAAGCCCTGATCAAAAGCCTTTCCACGTGTTCGTATCGGAGGGTGGGGCCGACCCCTGCGCCTCGATACGCGACTCGGCTCGTTCGATTGCATCGTGGAGTGGATCGTCGGCGGGAAGTGACGGCTCGACCGCAATGGTCGGGTCGACCTGCTTGAGGGCTCGCTCGCCCGCGCTGCCGGGAGGTGCAACGATCGTGAATCGTGAGTCGCTGAAATGACGGCACGATTGTAAGATGGCATCGGCTGCCGCAGAGTCCATGGAAGTGACGTTCGTCAGGTCAATCACGATCTTGCGCGGGCCGCCGGCGCACGCCTTCTCGATGATCTCTTGAATAACCGCAACGCTCTGCGCGTTGAGCTCGCCCTTGGGAGCAACTGCTGCTTGTGAATAGGTTACCCGGGCGCCTGGCAGCCGCGACTCGTCCTGCGCAACCTGATCCTCCCTGCGCTTGATTGACAGAATCTGGTTCGCAGCGCATAGCCGACGCTGACCGTCACGGTCTCAGACCGTCAAGCGTTATACTTAGCGTTGATTGATATCAGGAGTTAAGCATGCACATCGCAGTATTGGTAGCCCTATCTCAGTTTTTCTTCTGGCAAACCCCGATAGACTGGCAGATGAATCAGCAGAACGTCGTGGTAAGGGGGACGGTTGTCGAAGGAGCCACCGGCCGCGCCGTGCCGGGAGCGACCGTCTACGCGACGTCGACTGCCTTTGATGCGCGCACGGTTTCGGACTCGAAAGGTCAGTTTATCTTCCTAACGCTCTTTCCTGGAACGTATTATCTCAGTGCGTCAAAAAATGATGGCGCTGATATCTACAGTTCGCGCGATTACGTGCCGCCGGAGCTATTCGCCGGTTTCGAATACGGCGCGACGATCGTACTCTAACAGTTCATTCGCCCGGTTGAAGATCGCGTCGAACATCGGAGCGGTCAGCTTTCCGGTATTTGTGTTCTGGCGGCTGGGATGATATGACGCGATGACCGCAATCGTGCGATGCCCATCGGTCGCGACGACCTCGGCGCCATGACCGAACGCGCGGGCGGCCGAATCGAGAGCGAAGCCGCGTTCGCGCAGCATCTTGAGAATCGCCGCAAAGCCCACGGCGCCGAGCCCGACGATGACGCGGAGCCGCGGCAGCGCGTCGAACTCTTCGAGCAAGTATGGAAAACAGTTCGCCAGCTCGCTTGGGGTCGGCTTGTTCTGAGGCGGCGCGCAGCGCACCGCCGCGGTGATAAGACAATCGCGAAGCCTCAAGCCGTCGTTTCGACCGGTTGCTTCGGGTTGTGAAGCGAACCCCGCGCGATAGAGGGCGGGGTAGAGAAAAGCGCCGGAGCTGTCGCCGGTGAAAGGTCGTCCGGTGCGATTGCTGCCGTGCGCTCCCGGAGCAAGACCGACGAGCATGAGGCGCGCCCGCGGATCGCCGAACGACGGAACCGGCTTTCCCCAGTAGGTACAATCACGATGCGCGCGCTTGCGCTCGCGTGCGATGCGCGCCGTGTACGCGCGAAGCTCGGGGCAGCGTTGACAGGCAACGACGGCTGCCCGAATTTCATCTAGACGCATTGCAGGACGTCGGCGTATTCGATGCCGATCGGCGCAACGACGTATGCGACGCCTTCGTTGCGTTGCCAGATGCGTTCTAGCGCGGCGCGCGGATAAACGACGCGCACGTTGCGTGCGGCGGGGTCGTTGATCGCACAATCTCCGTCCCGCGTGAAACCGCAGAGCACCACGAGGTGTCCGTCGGAATGCGCGAGCGGCGCGCCGGGAAGCTCGCCTTCGGCCCACGAGTACGAGATCGCCAGCGGCAGGTTGCGCTCGATCAAGCGCTGCGCGTGATCGAGATTGCAGAGATGGGCCACGACGCCCCTCAGCCCGAGCCGTCCGCTATACGCAACGTTGAACGCCCAGTTGCCGGTGCCGTTGTAGGCGCGATCGAAGACGCCACGCGCGGTTTGCGCGACGGAATAGTTGAAGCCGTGGAAAGCGTGGATCATCGCAAGGCTGGCCGGACTGCACCAGCCGCGCTGGCTGGCCGCGTCGGCATATTGCGAGCGAGTCGGCACGTCGAGGATCAGCGCGTCACGCGCGTAGGGCAGTGACGGTCGCGCGCGTACCGCCGACGAAAAAGCGACGAGGTCGAACTCCACATCGCGCGCCCGCACTTCGATGCCGTCGAACGGTTGGGTGGCGCGGATGACGTCGACGTCGACGCGAACCCCGTCGTGCTCGGGACTCAACGATTTTGCGCCGGCCGGGCGCCACTCCGCGTAGTCGAGCCAATCGCCGGACGGCCGGCGCGCGCGCAGCAGTCGAAAGGCGACGCGTCCGCTCTGCGCGTGCGTATTCCAGCTCAGCACGCCGCTTCGCGTCGGCTCGAAGAGCAGCCGCGCCGATTCGCGCGCCGCAAGCGTCTGAGCGAAGGCCGGGAGATTCAAATGGTCCATTGCCACGCGTTCCAAGTGTCGCCGATAAACGCCGCGGGGACGTAGTTCTTGAGGTCCTCGTTCATCGCGGTGTAATTGTTCCGCCAGCTAAAAAAGATTGCGGGTACGAGTTCGCGGATCCGCTCCTCTTCGCGCTGGTAGAGTCGTTTGCGCGCGACTGCGTCGAACGTGCTTGCCGCTGCGGCGCTCGTCGCGTTGACGATCGGGTCGTTAAGCCATGAGGTGTTCGCGCCGCGCGGCGGGATGAACGCGCCGTTCCAATCGCCGGAGTTGTCCGGATCGGGACCGTTCGTTTCGATCGACCATTCGAGATCGTACTTTCCGGTGTAGAGCGGGCCGTCGGTGGCAAAGAGATAGCTGCCGGGGTAGTTGCGAATGATGATGTCAAAGCCGACTTCACGCAGCATCGACTGGATCAAGACCTGCGATTCCGTGTTCTCTTGGTGTCCGGTGGTCGCGAGGATGGTGAGGTGCATTCCCAGCGGCCCCTTGTGGAGCACGCCGTCTTCGCCGGGTTTCCAGCCGGCCTGCGCGAGAAGCCGCTTTGCGTCGGCCGGATCGTATCGATACGGGGGAAGGGCCGGTGCGGCCCACGATTCGGGAAAGATGTCGGAGACGGCAAGTCGGTCGATTCCGTGAAAGATGGTATCGTTGATGCGCTTCCAGTCGACCGCTTCCGCGAGCGCGCGGCGCACGCGGACATCGGAGAGCGCCGGCCGGCCCATGTTGATCCCGAGGTGACGCCAGTCGGCAATCAAGCGCCGGTCGACCGTGATTCCGGCGATGCCGGAAAGGCGGCCCACTGCGTTCGGATTCACGTTGGGGTAGACGTCGATTTCGTGGGTTGCCAGCTGGTTGAAAATCGTATTGACGTCTGGAACGACCTTCCAGAGCACTTCCTTGAGTTTCGGGGCGCCCCGAAAGTACCGTGAGTTCGGCACGAAGACGAGCGACGACCCGTGGTTCCATTCTTTGAGCAGATACGGTCCGCTCGAGAGCGGCCGTTCGTTAAAGGCGGCCGCGTTCAGATTGGGCAGCTTTGCGAGCAGATGCGCTGGAAGCGGCGGATACGCCGCCCCCCCGATCGCAAGGATCCCAAGCACGGCGACGTTGGGCCGCTTGAGGCGAATGACGATCGTATGCGCATCGGGTGCAGTCGCGGACGCAATGTCATCCCAACCGTAGCGCGTCTTGACGGTATTGGCCGGATTGCGGACCGCGCGATACGTGAAGAGCCAATCGGCAGCCGTCAGGGGTGTGCCGTCGGCCCAGACCACGCCGCGGCGCAAATGCACGACGATGCGCTTACCATCTGGGCTGATGCCGCCGTTTCGGAGGGTCGGAACCTGCGCGGCGAGGTCGGGGACATAGTTTCCTCGTGCATCGTAGCGCAGCACGAACGAGAAGAGTAATCCTGCGATCGCATCGGCCGCCGCGGTGTGGGAAAACATGAGATTGAGGCTATCGGGCTCTTCGTCTTCTCCAAGCCGCAGTACGCCGGGAACGGTCCATGCATTGCGTTCCCCGCCCGATCGCTGTGCGTGTTGTCGCGCGCAGCCGTAGCTGAGAAGGAGGATCGCGAGCGCGGCTGCAACGCGGCGCCCGGCGTTCACGCGGGCGCGGCCGTCAGCGGCGGGCGTTTAACGATCCGATGCGCGATGGCTCCGTACAGATGCTCCGCTCCGAAGCGGACGAGGTCGTCGGCCGGCAATCCGGTTTCTTTTCGCGCGCGAGCGATCTCGGCGCGCGCCTCATCCTCGTGCAAGCCCTGGGTGTTCAGCGCAATCGCGACGACGTGCGCGGGTTTGAACGTAGCGAGCAGCTTTTCGTGGATCGCAATTGATTCGCCGTAGCCAAGCGTCGGCGTCAGATACGGGTCGATTCGACCGCGGCAAGGGTCGCAGACCAAGACGAGCGCATCGGGCGCGCAGCCCGTCATCAGCGCGAGCGTTACCGCGGCGTATGCCGGGTGATTGATCGCCCCTTGTCCCTCAACGACGATGAGGTCCGCGCCTTCGTGGGCAGCATAGAGGACGAGCTGTTCTGCTGCTCCCGCTGCAAAGTCCGCGATGACGCGGTCGACGGAAATTCCCCAACCGGCGATCAAAACGCCGGTCTGACCGGTTGGGACGAAGCGCGCGTTCGTACCAGCGTCATTTGCGGCCCGCACCAGTTCGAGCGCAACGGTCATCTTGCCGACCGCGCAATCGTTGCCCACGGTCAACAGGACCGGCGCTTTGATGCCATAGACGTCGCCGGAAAAGAGCGGCACGTCGGGCGGCTCGCGGACGTCCCAAATACTCGTCCCGGAGGTGCGTGCGGCGGCGCGGAACTCGGGGTCCTCGTCGAGCAGTTCGTGCAACCCACTGACGATCTCCAATCGGGCGTGAATCGCTTCGAGTACGGCAGCCCGCCACTCCGGCGGCAGCCCGCCGCCTTTGGGGGCGGTCCCAATAAGTAGCGCGGTCGGCGAAAACTGCAGCGCTTCGGCGACGCTTGCGACGATCGGCGCCTCGCTCTCGAGATGCGCCAGCACGTCGCGCACGCGCCGGCCGGCATTTGAAGGGTCGACGATCGCGACGACCTCGTCGGTTCCGTACCGAATCACGCCGTGCGCCGTTTTCGCGTCGCCTTTAAATCGGTCCGGAGCGAGGATTGCGTACTTGCGGCTCACGCGAGCGCCCTTTCGCGAACGCCGAGTCCGGGCGCGTCGGGCAGCAGAAGCTTTCCGCGCACGTATTCGACGCCGGCGAACGGATCGCGCGCCGTCAGAAGTGGCCCATCGAGATCCGCCCAATCGACCAGCGGCGAAAGATGTGCCGCGGCCGTTGCCGCGATGGCGCTCTCGATCATGCACCCAATCATCACCTTCAGTCCCAATGCGCGGGCCGTATGAATCATGGCCAGCGCGCCGCGGATGCCTCCAGTCTTCGCAAGTTTGACGTTGACACCGTCGACGCAACCCCGCAGCGCCGGTAGGTCGCCGGCAACGAGCGCGTCTTCATCGGCGACGAGCGGAATCGAAACGCGCTCGCGGATCGCGCGAAGCTCTTGCGGATGTCCGGCCGGAATCGGCTGCTCGCAGAATTCGATCTCGTAGCGCTCGAGCTCGCGCAATATCCGGATCGCGGTCTCGACGTCCCAGCCCTCGTTGGCGTCGACGCGAATCGTTCCGCCGTATCGCGCTCGAATTGCCGCAACCGTTTCGACCTGGTCGGCGGGCGCGCCGCTGCCGAGCTTGACTTTGAGAATCGGATGGTCGCCGGCCTCCGTCAATTTGCGAAGCATCGTTTCGGAATCGGCGATTCCGATCGTAAAGGAGCTCACCGGCGTCGCAGACGGGTCTAGGCCGAGCAGTGCGTAGAGCGGCTTGCCGAGGTCCTTGCCTATGAGATCGTGCAGTGCGAGATCGAGACCGGCGCGCGCAGCCGCCGGAATGCCGGAGTGCAGAAGCGCTTGGAGGCAATACGGATCGTCGGCGGCGAGCGGATGCGATTCGAAGTAGGCCGCGACGCTCGCGATAGATTCGCCATAACGCTCGACTGGGGTCGACTCGCCGATACCCTCGCGGCCGTCAGCGCGAACCCGAACTATTGCCGTATGCGCAACGCGCTCTTCGCCGCGCGCGATCTTAAAAGGATGAAGGAGCGGCAGCTCGATCGCTTTGATGGAAACCGAGAGCATCGCTCACGCTTTCAACCGGGCATCGAGCCTTCCTCGCCACCCATCGGCTCGCCGCTTGACTGCCAGTGATAGGGTAGAGAGGCTCGACTGCGTATAGCGCGCAGCGCGCGTAGGTACCGAACCGACTTATACGACCCAGGGAGCATCAGCTCCGGAAACGACGGAATCGGCTTGGGCGATATGCCTGCCGGCCCGGCGCCCGGGCCGCACCCACCTGCGAGAATGCAGGTTCGATCGCCGCGCGCAAGACGCTATGTGCGGTTGAGCATTTATGCGGTGCGTGCCAATGCGGTTCGCCAGCGGCGCATGGCCGCTGCAAGCGCGCCGGCAGTCGACGTGCCGGAAGCGTCGTCGATTGCGAGATGGCCGCGAAAGCCCGCGAAGACCGCAATCGCTTCGGCGGTCGAACGCTCGTTCTCGAGGCCGGCGTCGCTCCACAGCAAGACGGTGTTTGGTTGCAGCGTTCGCGGATCGCTGGCGGCATCGAGCCGCTGCGGCTCCGGGCCGAAGCGCAGCCAAGCCGAGTCGGCCTCTTTTGCGACGCGCTTGCAGTCGTGCGCGCTGGCGGCGAATGTCGCGGGGGCGTTTCGCAGCGCGAGGGTAACGTTGCAGGCTTTCGCCAGCGCCGTTGCGATGCCCAGACGTGCGAGCTGATCGCTCCAAGAGCACTCGATCTCTCGCGCAAGCGGCGCCGCGACGAGCGGCGCGCCGAGCGCAACGGCTCGACCGAACACGTCGGCCACGTGCTCCTGCGTTGCGGAGAAGAAAGTTGAGTCGGCAAGTCCCGCGATGGTGAGCCCCCGGTCAGTTGCCATCTTCTTGACCTGGGCGAGGTAGTCGTCGTCGCTGCGCGGAAAATGCTGCATGTCTAAGACGACGCCGTCGCAGTCCAGCTCCCGCGCGCACAGGTCCAGGAATTCGAGTTGCGTAAGCTCGCCGTTCTCGATGGCGCGGTGAAGCGAACCGCTCGCGCAAGCAAGCTTCATCGGCGTCGGATGTTCGACCGCACAACGTTTTTCACCCTTTGCTCTGGATATCCATGAAACTATGAAAGTTGCTCTTGGCGCCGATCATGCCGGCTTCGAATACAAGGATCGTATCGCGCAGCTGCTGCGCGAGCGCGGTCACGAGACACTCGATTTTGGAACGCACGATGCGACGCCGGTCGATTATCCGCAGTACGGATATGCCGTCGGCGAAGCTGTGGCTACCGGCCAAGCGGATCGCGGCATCGTTGTGTGTGGCTCGAGTTTGGGCATCGCTATGGCCGCGAACAAAGTCCCGGGGGTACGATGCGCGCCCGTAGCCGAGCCGTACTCGACCGAGCTCGCCCGCCGCCACAACGACGCGAACGTCATCGCGTTTTCGGAGCGGCTCACCGGCTGGGAGATGATCGAGCGAATGCTCGAGATCTACCTCGAAACTCCGTTCGATGGCGGTCGGCACACCTATCGCATCGAGCAGCTTTTCGAGTTTGGCGACGCACAGCGTGCACGCACGTTGCGGGCGTTGGAAAACGGCGAAGTCACCGGCGCAGAGACGCCCAAAGAGCAGCTTGCAGCTCCGTAGCGAAGAGAAGCCGGCAATGGATATTCTCGCGCGCAGCAGCATCGAGACGCAGGATCCCGAGATCTTTGCCGCGATCGCCGGCGAAGAGCGTCGCCAGCGAGAGAACTTGGAGCTGATCGCGTCGGAGAACTATGCCAGCCGGGCGGTTCGCGAAGCAAACGGCTGCGTGATGACCAACAAGTACGCCGAAGGCTATCCCGGAAAGCGATACTACGGCGGGTGCGAGTGGGTCGATATCGCCGAGACCCTCGCGATCGACCGGTGCAAAAAACTGTTTGGCGCCGAGCATGCGAACGTTCAGCCGCACGCGGGAGCGCAAGCGAACATGGCGGTCTTCATGGCTGTGCTCCAGCCCGGAGATACGGTGCTCGGCATGTCGCTCGCTCACGGCGGCCATCTCACGCATGGAACGAAGGTGAGTTTTTCGGGCAAACTCTACAATGCCGTCGCGTACGGAGTGAAGCGCGATACGGAGCTCGTCGACTTCGACGAGGTGCGCGCGCTGGCGCGCGAGCACAAGCCCAAGCTGATCGTTGCCGGCGCGACCGCGTATCCGCGGATCATGGAATACGGCCCGTTTCGCGAGATCGCCGGGGAGATCGGGGCCGCACTCATGGTCGACATCGCGCACGTCGCTGGGCTCGTGGCGACCGGACTCCATCCCTCGCCCGTACCGATAGCCGATTTCGTGACGTCGACGACGCATAAGACGCTACGCGGTCCGCGCGGAGGCATCGTACTCTGCACGGCGCGCTGGGCCCAGGCCCTCGATAAGAGCGTCTTCCCCGGCATCCAAGGCGGGCCGCTCATGCACACGATCGCCGCGAAAGCGGTTGCGTTCGGCGAAGCCCTGCAGCCGGAGTTCGGGTCGTATCAGCGCCAAGTAGTCGAGAACGCACGCGCGATGGCGCAAGAGTTTCAGACGGCCGGATTGCGGCTCGTCGCGGGCGGAACCGATACGCACCTCATGCTCGTCGACGTCTCGGTGAAAGGATTGACGGGGAAGGCCGTTCAGGCCTATCTCGACGAGATCGGCATCACCGTCAATAAGAATACGATTCCCTTCGACCAGCAAAAGCCGATGATTGGCAGCGGCATTCGCATCGGAACTCCGGCCATCACCACGAGGGGTTTTAAGACCGAAGAGTGCCGCGAGGTGGCGCGCATCATCGCCGATGGGCTTGCCGACATCGAGCGCCGCGCCCAGATCGATCGTCTTCGCGGGCGCGTGCGAGAGCTGACCTCCCGCTACGACGTTCCTTAAGCGCCTCATGCGCCCCGGTTGGGACGAGTACTTCATGCAGATCGCGCATCAGGTCGGCACGCGTGCGACCTGTCCGCGCGCGTCGGTCGGCTGCGTGCTCGTGCGCGAGCATCGGATTCTGACGACCGGGTATAACGGTGCGCCTCGCGGGGTGGCCCACTGCGCCGAGGTGGGCTGCACGCTCGTGAACGAACATTGTTTACGTGCGACCCACGCCGAAGCAAATGCCGTGGTCCAGGGCGCGCTGCACGGCGTCAGCCTCCAGGGCGCTACCGCCTACTGCACGCATCAACCGTGCGTTGGCTGTTCGAAACTCCTCATTAGCGCGGGCGTGACGAAGATCGTGTACGACGAAGCCTACCCCGACGTCTTCGCGAGCCAGCTGCTGGCTGAAGCCGGCGTGGCTCTGCTCCATTACGCGACCCTCGAGGGAGCACGCGGATGAGCCAGCATTCGGTGAGCCCAGGCATCATTTACGCTGCAGCGTTTGTCATCGCCGCTGCGGTGAGCGCCTTGGCGACGCCGCTGATCGTACGCCTTGCGCTGCATCTAGGGATCGTCGACGATGACGGTCACGACCGGCGCATGCACCCTCTGCCCAAGCCGCGCGTTGGCGGCATCGCGGTCTTTTTTGGTTTCGCGTTTGCACTCTTTGCGGTGCTCGGCGTCACGCTGGCTTCGCCTTTAGGACTCTTGCCCGCGGCCGATCAATTCGATGCGATCCACCGGTTGGTGGGGTTGCTCTTCGGAAGCCTCTTAATACTTGGCGTCGGCATCTGGGACGACGTCATGCAGATGCGTCCGCGAAACAAGCTCGTCGCTCAGATCGTGGTCGCGCTTATTTCGATGCTCTATGGCTTCGTAATTCCCGGTATCACTAATCCGTTCGATCGCAACCCGGGAACCAACTGGATAGATTTTCCGGTATGGATCGGCGTGCCGCTTACGCTTCTCTGGTACGTCGGCATGATGAACGCGATCAATTTTCTCGATGGCCTGGACGGGCTTCTTGCGGGGGTGGCAGCGATCTCGAGCCTCTTTTTGTTCGTGATTGCAGTGCTCCACTCAAACCCCGTCGTCGCCCTAGTCGTGGTCGCCTTGACCGGCTCCGCGCTCGGCTTTCTTCCCTATAACTTCAATCCGGCACGGATCATTCTCGGGGATGCAGGATCGCTTTTCATCGGATACGTCTTCGCGACCGTTTCGATTATCGGCGCGAGCAAGACCGCAATCGCGATCAGCGTGGTCGTTCCATTGCTCGTGCTGGCACTTCCAATCCTCGATACCGCCGCGGTAATCGTACGGCGCGCCCGAAGTGGCAAGCGTATTACCGAGGCCGACCGCGGTCATTTTCACCATCAACTGATCTTTCGCTTTGGGCTCAACGTTCGCCAAGCGGTCTTGTTGCTCTATGCGGTCTGCTTCGTGCTCGGTGCGGTCGCGCTCGCCTTTTCCGGTGGGTTCACGCACGTCTTTCGTCACGTCACGTAACCGGGTTTCCAAGCTCAGATGAACGCCAGGCTGAAGGTCATGAGCGTCTTTGGGACGCGCCCGGATACCATCAAGATGGCGCCCGTCGTCCGCGCGCTGCGCCTCCATCCGGAGATCGACGCCGCCGTCTGCGTCACGGCTCAGCACCGTAAGATGCTCGACGATCTGCTGCGCCTCTTCTCGATCTCGCCCGATTACGACCTGGACGTTATGACGGAAGATCAAACGCTGACGGAAGTCACTACCCGCGTACTGACCGGCATGGAGCGCGTTCTGCTCGAATCGCGTCCCGAAATCGTGCTGGTGCACGGCGATACCACGACGAGCACCGCAGCCGCTCTCGCCGCTTTTTATCAAAAGATCGCGGTCGGTCACGTCGAGGCGGGGCTTCGGACGGCCAACCGGTGGCTGCCATATCCCGAAGAGATGAATCGCCGCATTACGGGCGCCATCGCTACCTACCACTTTGCACCGACCGCACTCGCGCGCGAGCATCTGCTGGCCGAAAACGTCGCGCCCCAGGACATCTTCGTGACGGGCAATACCGTCATCGATGCGTTTCTCGAAACCGCCGCGCGGGACGACCTCCCGGCGCCGCCGCGCTGGCGAGAAATCGATCCCAGCCGGCCGACGATCGTGGTAACCGCGCACCGCCGCGAAAACCACGAGCACATGCGCGGCATATGCGAAGCGCTGCGGGACATCTCGGGTCTGCCGGTCGCCCCGCAACTCTATTGGCCGGTTCATCCCTCGCCGCGCGTCGCTCCGATAGCCCATGCGGTCCTCGATGGGATACGCGGCGTCGTACTCGTCGATCCAATTGACTACGGCGCAATGGTGGCGGCGGTCAAAGGCTCCGTCTTCGTTTTGACCGACTCTGGTGGTCTCCAAGAGGAGGCGCCATGCCTCGGGAAACCGGTGCTCGTCATGCGCGACGAGACCGAGCGTCCGGAGGGGCTTCGGGCCGGCACGCTGGAACTGGTCGGCCCCCATCGCGATCGAATCGTTTCGGCCGCGCGTCGCTTGCTAACCGACGCCGGCGCCTACGCGCGCATGGCCCAGGCAACGAATCCGTATGGCGACGGCCACGCGGCGGAACGAATCAGGGGATGGCTCCTAGCGCGCCTACGCAGCGGCCCCTATCCCGAATCCTTTGCGGCATGAAGCCGCTCATGCCGGTCCTGGCCGCAGGTGGCACGTTCGCGGCCACGGCCGTGGTGGGGCTCTTCGCAGGGGCATGGCTCGCCGGGCGCTTGCGAGCCCCTATTTTGGTAGCTGCCGGCCTCTTCGCCGGACTCATCGTCGGCGGGTATTCGGCCTATCGGCTGCTGCTTCGATCGCTGTAGGTCCGAGATGCAGGAGGATAAGCGCCGCGAGCGTAGCTACAGCGACGCCGACGCGGCGGCCGATCTGGCTGCTTACATTGCGCTCAAACGGGCAGCCTCGATCCGCTCGCTGGTCAGTGTCGCCGTCGTGGCGCTTTTGGTGGTCCGCTGGCTTCCCGTCCCAGCATTGGCACTTACATCCGGTGGGCTCTGTGGGGTGCTCAACGCCCAGTTAGCCGGAAGCAGCGGCGAGTTGCTCTTGAAGAACCGGACCGTGGGGCTCTTCGTCTTAAGTAGTTTCCTGCGAATCGGCGTCTTCGGTATAGTCCCGGTGGCGTTTGCCGTGCACGGGCCCTGGTGGTCGATGGCGTGGTACTTCGCCGGTTTTTTTCTCACGTTAGCGTTTTTTGCGATTGGCGCGCCGGGCGCATTCGAGCGAAAGTAGAACGAGAACACCTTCGTGCAAGAGAACTTGGGCGAGCACATCCTGTGGCACGTGCCGGTGCTGGGGGCCGTGCATGCGGACACGATCGTGACGACGTGGCTCGTTATGGCGCTCTCTTTGGCATTCTTTGCCTGGGTGGGCGCGAGTTATCGCCGGCCGACTCAGACCAAACGCCAAGTCGTCGTCGAAGGTGTTATCAACTACGTCGCCGACCTCGCGAGCAGCACGCTCGGAAAGCGTGGCGAACCGTTCATACCGTTCTTCATCGCACTCTTCGTCTTCATTTTCTTACTCAATCAGTTTGGGATGCTTCCGTTCAAGGCGTTGGGCCTTCCGATCGGGGGTTCTCCCACCGCCGACCTCAATACGACGGTTCCGTTGGCCCTTACCGTCTGGCTCGCGACCTGGGTCTTATTCCCGAAAACGCATGCAAAGCATTTGGTCGCACCATTTGCGTGGCTGCTTCCCATAAACCTCATCGAGGAATTTTCTCGACCGCTGACGCTGGCGGCTCGTTTGTTCTTCAATATCTTCGTCGGCGAGCTGCTTTTCCTGATCGTCGCATCGGTTATCGAAGCGCACATCACGATCGGTGTGCTCAATCTCTCGCTTGCGGCGGCGGTCGTTCCATTTTTCATAGAATTTTTCAACTTTTTCGTCGGCACCGTCCAAGCGTTCGTTTTTACCCTCTTGGCGATCGTCTACTTCTCGCTGGCGATCGGCGAAAGTCATTAGGAAAGGTTACACCCGTGAGTCCTGAAGCGTTAGTTGCTGCATTTACCTTGCTGGCATTCGGAATCATCGTGGCCGGCGTTGCATTTGGTTCGGCAATCGGCGACGGCATCGTCGCAAGCAAGGCGGTCGAAGCGATTGCGCGCCAACCCGAAGCGCGTCCGAACATCATGACTTTTATGTTCCTTGGCGTCGGCGTGCTGGAGGCGTTCCCAATCATCGCGCTGGGCTTGGCATTCTACATGATCTTCGGTTTGGCGCCGCTCGCCGTGCTCATGGCTAAAGTAACGGGCCACTAAAGCGCGCGATGTTTCTCAAGCTCGACGGGACGCTGTTTGTGCAGTTGATTAACTTTGCGATCTTCTTCGCGTTGCTCAACGTCGTCTTTCTGCGACCCGTTGGGCGCGCCATTGCAAGACGGCGTGAATACATCGACAACTTGGTCTCGGATTACGATCGGTATCAGGATGAAGCGCGCGCCTTACGCGAAGAGGCGGCGGCGATCCGCGCCGACGCACGCCGTCAGGCCGAGCACCACGTTGCCGCGGCGCGCGCGGCGGCAACGAACGAGGCCGCGGACGTGTCGAGCCGATACGCGGAGCAGGCGAAGAGCGTCATCGAGGGCGCTCGGAAGACCGTCGAGGCGGAGCTCGAACAGTCGCGTCGCGGCGAGGGCGGGGCCGTGCGCCGGCTGGCGGACGTCATGCTCGTTCGGTTGATTCCGGAGGCGGCGCAATGAGCGATTCTCAGCTCTACATTCACATTGCGCTTTGGAGCCAGATCGTTTCATCGATCGTTTTCATCGGCGTGCTGGTATTCATGTGGGTCCGATGGATACTTCCCGTCGTCATGGCCGCACAGGAACGCAGCAATCGACAGATCGAGCAAGCCGAACGGCATCGGGACGAGGTAAAGGGTGCACTCGAGGCCCTGAACGCCGAGATCGAGAGCGCGCGCCACGATGCCGCCCTGATCGAGCAACGCGCGAGCGAACACGCCGAACACGAGCGCCGATTGTTACTCAAAGAGGCGACCCAAGCCGGTGAGCGTTCGTTGGCGGATGCGGACCGCGAGCTCGATCGCGCGCGCGCCGCGGCGCGTGCACGACTGCGCGACGATCTCGTGACGCGGGCCCTCCAATGCGCGCGCGCCGATGCGCAACGGCTCGTCGGTCCGGCGCTCGACGCTCGATTAGTCGATCGTTTTGCCGACTCTCTCGAAAGCATGGCGCATGGTTAATCAGACGCTTGCGCGCCGCTATGCGATCGCCGTGGCAAATCTTGCGCGCGAGCAGAATGCCGTCGACCGGGTGAACGCCGATCTCCAGATGCTCGCTGGGGCGATCGGAACGTCCGGCGTCGTCAACGACTTCTTCGAGTCACCGGTCGTCGATCGCCCCTCCAAAGAACGCGTGCTTTCGGAGGCATTCGATGGAAAAGTACATCCGATTGCATTGCACGCGTTGCTCTTGCTGGTTCGCAAGCGACGGGAGATTCTACTCAATGCGATCGTCGCCGAGTACCTCGCGCTCGAACGCGCGGCGCGCGGAGCGGAAACGGTCAAGGTCGAGTCGGCAAGAAAGCTCGATCGTGACGAGCTTTCACGGCTGCTCGGCAGACTCGAAGCGGTCTATGGCAAGAAGTTCGACGTTACCGAGGTGGTCAATCCGGAGCTCATCGGCGGTTTGCGCATCATGATGGGCGACCGGCGCATCGACGACACGATTTCTGGACGTCTCGCTTCTCTCTCGCGCGATCTCTTCCAAGCTACCTAAACCTAAGAATAGAAAGCCGATCTTTCATGATAAACGCTGACGAAATCGCCGGACTGCTCAAGCAACAAATAGAGCACTTCAAGACCGGCATCCAAGAAGACGAGGTCGGCACCGTCATCGAGGTCGGTGCGAACCTGGCTCGCGTTTACGGATTGCGGGGCGTTCGCTCGTCCGAGCTGGTGGAGTTCGGCAATGGTCTGCAAGGAGTCGCGCTCAATCTCGAAGAGGACAACGTTGGCGTCGTCATCATGGGTCCAGACGTCGAGATCAAAGAGGGCGATACCGTCCGCCGAACGGGACGTATCGCTTCGGTTCCGACCGGTGGTGCACTGCTCGGACGCGTCGTTAACCCTTTGGGCGAACCGCTCGACGATAAAGGCGAGATCGCGACGACGCGCTTTCGCACGATTGAGAATACCGCGCCCAGCGTCGTGCAACGCGAACCGGTCAAGCAGCCGTTGCAGACGGGTATCCGCGCAATCGACGCGCTCATTCCGATTGGCAAGGGTCAGCGCGAACTCATCATCGGCGACCGATCGACCGGAAAAACCGCGATCGCCGTGGATACGATCATCAACCAGCGAGGCCGCAACGTCTTTTGCGTCTACGTCGCTATCGGTCAGAAAAACTCCACGGTCGCGGCGCTCGCCCAGATGCTCGAGCAGAAGGACGCGATGGCCTACACGACGATCGTCGCGGTGAGCCCGGCGGAAGCCGCGGCACTTCGCTGGCTGGCGCCGTTCGCCGGCTGCGCGATGGCCGAGGAACTGATGTATTCGGGCAAAGACGTTCTTATCGTCTACGACGATTTGACCAAGCACGCGCAATCGTATCGCGAAATGTCGCTGCTTCTGCGGCGCCCACCCGGTCGCGAGGCTTATCCCGGGGACGTCTTCTATCTGCACTCTCGGCTGCTCGAACGCGCCGCGAAACTCTCCGAGGCGATGGGCTCCGGTTCGATGACGGCGCTGCCGGTGATCGAAACGCAGGCCGGCGATTTCTCCGCATACATTCCGACCAACGTCATCTCGATCACCGACGGGCAAATCTACTTGACGCCGCAGCTCTTCTTTCAGGGAATCCGGCCGGCGGTCGACATCGGGCTCTCTGTCTCCCGCGTCGGCGGTGCGGCTCAAACCAAGGCGATGAAATCCGTTGCGGGTCAGCTCAAACTCGAGCTCGCTCAGTACCGAGACCTCGCTGCCTTTGCGAAATTATCGAGCGACCTCGACAAAGCGACGCAAAACCAGCTCATGCGAGGCGAGAAGCTCACCGAACTGTTGAAGCAACCGCAGTACCAGCCGCAACCGACCGAAGACCAGGTGGCGATCCTGTACGCCGCCACCAGCGGCTTCGTCACCGAGATCCCGACGGTCCGCTTGCAGAGTTGGGCGAGGGGTCTGATCGACTTCCTGCACGCAAAGTACGCCGGGATTCCAGCGGCGATCGCGCAAAGCGGCCAGCTTTCCGACGAAACCAAAAAGCAGCTCGACGCCGCGCTCACCGAGTTTAATAAGAGCTTTTAATGCCGACCGTTCGGGATCTTCGCGATCGTATCAGATCGCTGAAGAACACGCAGCAGATCACCAAGGCGATGAAGCAGGTCGCCGCTGCGAAGATCCGCCGCGCGGAGATCGCTCGAAAGCGTACGCGTCCGTACGCCGATGCGCTTGGCGAGATGCTTGCCGAGCTGATTGCGGCGGTGACGAGTGTGGACCACCCCTTTATGAAGCCCGGGAGCGCCGCCGCGCCCGCGGCCGTCATTTTGATCACGGCGGACAAGGGGCTCGCCGGTTCTTTCAACTCGCACGTGATCGCCGCCGCCGAAGCCTTCGCTCGGAAGCAGAGCGAGGTGCAGTACTACACCATCGGCATTAAAGGGCGTAACGCCGTCCGCCGCCGAGGATTGCCGGATCGAGCAACCTGGCCGCTCGGCGCGCCGTCGAAGATCGAGACGGCGCGCGAAGCCGCCCGTGCAGCCACCGACGACTTTAACAAGGGGGCGATTTCCGAGATCGTTCTTGTCTCGCAGCAGCTCGTGACGATGATGTCGCAACGCCCGCAAACGCGCAAGCTCGTGCCAATTCTCAAGGAAGATCTCGAGGCCCTCGGCGCCGATCACGGGGAGGCATCGACCGAGAATGAGCTGCAGCGGGGCGCCATCGAGTTCGCGCCATCTCCCGAATTCGTGCTCTCGCAACTCTTACCGAAATATCTTGAGTTCACGATCTATTCGGCGATGCTCGAAACCGACGCCGCGTTCTTCGCCGCTCAACTCGTCGCGATGACCAATGCGACCGATAACGCCTCCAAGCTGATCGACGAGCTGACGATTGCGATGAACAACGCGCGCCAAGCCGCAATCACCAAGGAACTTTTGGAAATCGTCGCGGGCGCGGAAGCGCTCGGAGTCGAGTGATGTCGTACGATGCGGTTGGCGCGGGGTACGCCATCACGCGACTCACAACAACCACAAGTCAATAAGGAAACGATAGCAAAAGATGACAGCAACAGGCACCGGTAAAGTCGTCCAAGTGCTCGGTAACGTCGTGGACGTCGAATTTACACTCGAGACGCTGCCGCACATCAACGATGCGCTCAAGGTCGGCGTGAACGAGGATTCGCGCGCGTCCGGCAATGGCGAGCTCGGCGGAACGGCGATGGCAGCGCGCGAGTTAACGCTCGAGGTTCAAGACGAGCTCGGTGACAACCAGGTGCGCTGTCTCGCACTCGGCTCGACCGACGGCTTGGTGCGCGGCGCGTCGGTGCGAAGCATCGGCGGCCCGATCGAGGTGCCCGTAGGGGAAGGCACGCTCGGCCGGATCTTCAACGTACTTGGCGAGACGATCGATAGCGATGCGCCGGTCAAGGCGGCTGCTCGCTGGCCGATCCACCGCCCTGCGCCGGCGCTCAAGTACCAAGAGCCGACGGCGCGCATCTTCGAGACCGGCATCAAGGTCGTCGATTTGATGGCTCCATACACGCGTGGCGGCAAAGTCGGCCTCTTTGGGGGTGCCGGCGTCGGGAAGACGGTGCTCATTCAAGAGTTGATTCGCAACATCGCGTACGTTCACAAAGGTTTCTCGGTCTTTACCGGCGTCGGCGAGCGCACGCGCGAGGGCAACGACCTCTGGCTTGAAATGAAAGAGTCGGGCGTACTGGCGCAGACGACGCTCGTTTTCGGTCAGATGGACGAACCGCCCGGCGTTCGCTTTCGCGTCGCGCAGACCGGCGTCACGATGGCCGAGTACTTTCGGGACGAACTCGGCGCGGACGTGCTGCTCTTCATCGATAACATCTTTCGCTACATGCAGGCCGGTTCGGAAGTCTCGGCCCTCATGGGGCGGATGCCCTCGGCGGTCGGTTATCAGCCGACGCTCAGCACCGATATGGGCGTGCTCGAAGAACGCATTACTTCAACGCGCAAAGGTTCGATTACGTCAGTGCAAGCGGTCTATGTCCCCGCCGACGACTATACGGACCCGGCAGTCGCGACGACCTTTGCACACCTCGACGCCACGACCGCACTCTCGCGTCCGATCTCGGAGCTCGGTATCTATCCGGCAGTCGATCCGCTCGCCTCGACCTCGCGTATTCTCGATCCGCAAGTCATCGGCGACGAACATTATGCCGTCGCGCGAGGCGTGCAGGAGGTGCTGCAGCGCTATCGCGATCTGCAAGACATCATCGCGATTCTGGGGGTCGAAGAGCTTTCGGAAGACGACAAGATTGCGGTGGCGCGAGCGCGCCGCATCCAGCGCTTCTTCTCACAACCGTTTTTCGTCGCCGAGCAGTTCACGGGGCGCGCGGGAAAGTACGTCAAGCTTGCGGAGACGGTCGCCTCGTTCAAAGAAATCCTGGAAGGCAAAGTCGACGACTTGCCGGAGGGTGCGTTCTTCTATGCGGGGACCATCGACGAGGTTCGCGAGAACGCCGAGCGGATGACGCGTGGCTAGCACCGTCCCGTTCAAGCTCGTCACGCCGACCGAGATTGTCTTCGAGGGTGACGCCGAGCTGGTCATCGCGGTGACGACCGAAGGCGAAGAAGGAATTCTTCCGCGGCACGCCCCCTTTCTGGCGGCCTTGAAGCCCGGGCTCCTGCGCGCGAACGTCGTGCGCAACGGTGCCAGCTCACGGCTCGAGCTCGCTACCAGCGAGGGATTCATGCAGGCGCTCCCCGATCGGATTACGATTCTCGTCGACGCGGCCATGCGCTTCGAAGAGGTCGTAGTCGCCGAGGCTGCGCAAGAGCGCAGCGAAGCGATTGAGCGGCAAAAAGCCGCGGGCGACAACCGCGAGCTCAACGCGCGCGAGCAAGCCGTGGTTGATTTCGCGAACGCGAAACTGAGGCTCACCGGCCATAGGTAGGCGAGTGGGCAGTATAATCGAACGGTAGATCGCAGAGTATGCTCGATAGACTTGAAACGACGCTGCGGATTCGAGGCGGCGCGCGTTTAGAGGGTTCGGTCGCAACCCACGGCGCGAAGAATGCCGCGCTGCCGATTATGGCCGCTTCGCTTCTCGCGAAAGGCACCGTGACACTTCGCCGCGTGCCCCGGATTACGGACGTTTCGGTGATGTCGTCGCTGCTCGAAGCCCTGGGCGCGCGCATCCGTTACGAGGGCGATAACACGGTGACGATCGATGCAAGCAACGTCGCATCCTACCGCGCACCGTACGCGCTCGTACGAAAGCTCGCCGCTTCGTTCGACGTCGTCGGTGCGCTGCTTGGACGATTCGGCCGCGCCGAAGTGCCGTTACCTGGAGGTTGCGTGTTGGGCACCCGAGCGACGGACATGCACGAACAAGCTTTCCTCTCCCTCGGATGCGACGTCCACAGCGCCCACGGCTATCTGATCGCGCAATCCCGTTCCGCGCGGCTGCGCGGTGCGGGCATAGATTTTCGAATGCCGAGCGTCGGCGCGACGAAGAACGCGATGCTCGCGGCGGTCTTAGCCGATGGAACGACGACGCTGAACAACGTAGCTATGGAGCCGGAAGTCGCCGATTTGGCCGACTTTCTCGTCGCGATGGGCGCAAAAATTGCCGGCCAAGGTACCGACACGATGGTCATCGAGGGCGTCAGGGAACTCTACGGCGTGGAGTACGAGATCATTCCGGATCGCATCGTCACCGGAACGCTGCTGCTGGCCGGGGCCGTGACGCGAGGCGACGTCACCGTAACGAAATGCAGACCCGATCATTTGGGTGCGCTGACCTACAAGCTGGTCGAATGCGGAGTCGTCACGATGACGGGCGACGATTGGATTCGCGTAAAGGCCGACGGGATCACCGGCGGGACCGATATTCTCACGGCCCCCTATCCGGGGTTCCCCACCGACCTGCAGCCGCAAGTAGTCGGGTTTCTTTGCACGTGCCCGGGAACGAGCGTCGTCGAGGAATCGATCTTCAACGCACGCTTCTCGTACGTCAACGAGTTGGCGCGCATGGGCGCGGACGTCAAAGTCACGATGGAAAGCAACGCCGCCGTCATCAAAGGTCCCAAGCAGCTTTCCGGCGCACCGGTCGAGGCGCCCGACATCCGCGCCGGCGCCGGCCTCGTCGTCGCCGGGCTCGCGGCAGTCGGCGAAACCGAGATCATCGGGCTCGAATACGTCGACCGCGGCTACGAGCGTCTCGAGGAGTTGCTCTCCGAGCTCGGAGGTCAGGTGCAGCGAAGCAGCGGCGTGACGCCGCTCGTCGAGCCGACCGGGTTTTTCGAAACGAGCGAATATCCGCGCGTTTCCGCTGGATAGCGCGTTTTTCTCAGCTAGGAGTTATCGTTGGATATCGGCATCGACCTCGGCACGGCGAACGTGCTCGTTCACGTCAAAGGGAAAGGGATTGTCCTTCGCGAGCCGTCGGTCGTCGCCAAAGACATCAACAGCGGCAGAATCTTAGCGGTCGGAGAAGAAGCGCGGCAAATGCTCGGCAGGACGCCCTCGCACATTCAAGCGATCCGTCCGCTACGCGACGGTGTCATTGCGGATTTCGAAGTGACCGAAGCGATGCTCTCCTACTTTATCAAGAAGGTTATGAAAGATCGTTCGTGGTGGTCCTCCATCGTGAAGCCGAAGCCTCACGTCACGATCTGCGTCCCGGCCGAGATCACCAGCGTCGAGGAACGCGCCGTTAAAGACGCTGCCAAGTTGGCCGGCGCGCGCGATGTCGGGATCATCGAAGAGCCCATGGCCGCTGCGATTGGCGCCGGTTTGCCGATCGGCGGTCCTTCCGGCAGCATGGTCGTCGACATCGGCGGTGGCACGACCGATGTGGCCGTGATTTCGCTGGGCGGCATCGTCGTATCGCAATCGCTGCGCGTTGCCGGAAACAAATTGGACGAAGCAATCGTTCGCTACATCCGGCGTGTCTACAACCTGATGATCGGCGAGAGGACTGCGGAAGAGATCAAGATCAAAATCGGTTCGGCCTACAAGCTCGAGCAGGAGCTCGCGATGGAAATACGTGGCCGCGATTTGATTAACGGCTTACCGAAAACCGTGAAGATCACCAGCGAAGAAATCCGCGAGGCTCTTTCCGAGCCGGTCGGCGCGATCGTCGAAGCGGTGAAAGCGGTGCTTGAAAAGACTCCCCCCGAGCTCGCCGCGGACATCATCGATCGCGGGATCATCCTGACGGGCGGCGGCGCGCTGCTGCGTGGTTTCGAGAAGCTGCTCTCAGAGGTCACCGGGGTTCCAGCGATTGTCGCAGACGATCCGCTCTCGTGCGTTGCGATCGGCACCGGCTCCAGAGTGCGAATTTAGGGTCCGAGAGCTTCCGTAGGGATGCCGCTCGAGCGTTTTGGGCGCATCATCGATGCGAGCGCCACGCAAGCCGACGAGATCGCCGAAGCCGTGGCAAGCGTCGTCTTTTCGGGCGGCACCGTCATCTTTCCGAACGACACGAGCTATCTGCTCGGTTGCGACCCATACGACTACGCGGCAATCGACCGCGTTTATACCGCATTGGGCAGACCCGACAACCGCCCGCTGACCATGCACGTAGCAACAGCGAGCGAGTTCTTGGAGTACGCGCTCGATAACCCGCTTGCAATTCATGCCGCCAAACGGTTGCTTCCGGCGCCGGTGATCCTTCTCATACGCAAGCCGCCCTTCGTCAGCGACGAATTAGCGGCCGGCTTGCACACGCTCGCATTTCGCGTGCCGGACGATCCATTTGCGCGGGGTGTTCTGGACCGCTGCGGTCCGATCGCCGGAACGACGGCGAATCCGCGAGGAGGTCCCCGCTATCTCGGCGGCGCGGATCGGTCGATGCTTCCAACGGCGGATCTCCTGGTGGAGCACGGACCAACGCGCTATAATAGCGAATCTTCGATCGTCGACCTTTCGGGCAGCCACGCGCGTCTGCTGCGTGAAGGCGCCGTTTCAGAAGGGCGCCTTACCGCGCTGCTCGGACCGATCGAACGCCCGACGATAAAGGTACGAACCTCCTTCGCCTCAACTGGAGACTCCGTTCAGGATAAACTTTGAGAATGACCCGCTCCATCTTCACGCTTGCAGGCGTCATCGCGCTCGTGACGTCATTTGCTCACGCCGCGCCATCGGCCTCGCCTCATCCGCAACCGACGCTGCGCGCTCCGTCGCCGGTCGCTAGCCCGTCGTCAAGTGCGGCGCCCGCGTCCTTCGATCTCGGCGTATGGACCGTGCACGCAAGCTCACTCGATGCAAACTTCAAGAGCGGGGACTTCAACACGCCGGACAAGGTCGTGATGACCCGCTCCGGCGGCGACGTCACCGCGGATCGGGCCAATGGCAACTATAAGAAAAAAGTGCTCTATCTTAATGGGCACGTCGTCATGCACGATGTGCAGGGGAACGTTCAAAGCCTCGCGGGCGGGGCTGCACCGCGGGCGCCGAGTCCTTCGACGCTGACCGCCGACAAAGCGCAAATCGACGGAGCCGCTAAGGTGTATAAGGCTGTCGGAAACGTGCACTACGTGCAGGCCGACACCGTCGTCAACGCGGAGACCGGGACCCTCGACGATGAAGCACACACGCTTCTGCTCGAAGGCGCCGTTCACATCGTTGCAGGCACGCGCAGCATGACTGCGCGCAAAGTGCTGTACAACACAGTGACGGGGACCGCCCACGCCGAGGGCGACGTTACGATGCAGTTTCCGAGCGAACTACATCGCCAGCTAGCCACGCCGCGGCCAATCAAAGTTCCGAAGAACGCTTTAACGCAGCCCGTCTCGAGCGCGGCTCCGTAAGTCTCCGATGCTTGGGTTCGCTCGTCAAGAAATGCCGCTGGCGGCGCGGATGCGTCCGCAGACGCTCGACGAGTTCGTCGGACAGGAAGCGCTCCTCGGTAGAGGACGTGCGCTGCGGGCCGCAATCGAGCGTGATGCGACGCCATCCATGATCCTCTGGGGGCCGCCCGGCGCCGGGAAAACGACGCTGGCACGAATCGTGGCGCATTCGACGGGAGCGCATTTCGAGGGCATGTCGGCAGTGAGCGCCGGGGTTGCGGATTTGCGGCGGGTTGTCGGTGAAGCGCGGGCTCGGCGGCGAGTCGGCAAGCAGACCGTGCTTTTTGTCGACGAGATCCACCGGTTCAATAAAGGGCAACAGGACGCCGTCCTTCCATACGTCGAGGACGGTACGGTAACGTTCATCGGGGCCACGACCGAAAATCCATCCTTCGAAGTGAACTCGGCTCTGCTCTCTCGGGCTCGCGTTTTCGTGCTGCAGGCGCTCTCGGACGACGAGATCGGTACGATCTTGGACCGAGCGCTTGATGATCCCCAGCGCGGTCTCGCAACGCACCAGGTGCGACTCGAAGACGACGCGCGACGGCTGCTGATCTCGCTCGCCAATGGCGATGCGCGCGCGGCCTTAAACGCCCTCGAGTTCGCGGCTGCTGCGGCGGCGGCGCGCGGCGACGAGCGCACCATCGACGTCTCGCTGGTTCGCGAAGCGATGCAGCGGCGCGGCTCGCAGTACGACAAAGGCGGCGAGATGCACTACGATGTCATCAGCGCGTTCATCAAGTCCGTTCGCGCAAGCGACGCCGACGCATCCCTCTATTGGCTCGCGCGCATGATCGATGGCGGCGAAGATCCGCTCTTCATCGCGAGGCGACTCGTGATCCTGGCATCGGAAGATGTCGGTCTTGCCGACTCGAACGGATTGCAAGTGGCGGTGGCCGCGCAGCAGGCCGTGCATTTCGTCGGCATGCCCGAGGGGTTTTTCCCGCTCGCTCACGCCACGCTCTATCTTGCGACGGCGCCGAAGAGCAACGCCGTCGGACGCGCATTTAGCGCCGCTATGGAGGATGTGTTACAAACGCGCAACGATCCCGTTCCGATGCATTTGCGCAATGCCCCGACGGGCTTGATGCGGCAGCTCGGCTACGGGAAAGGATACCATGAAGTTTATCCTGAGCGAAGTCGAAGGGCCCACGACGACTACGACGTCGTTCAGTCGAACGTACCGCCGGCCTTGAGCGGCCGCCGCTATTACGAAAAAAAAAGGCGGTCCGAGTGAATCTCGGACCGCCAGTTTCCCGTTGCTACTTCTCGGAGTGTGCGTTGGAGCTTCGCACAACCTGATAATAAAACCGCATACTGTGAGCGACCTGTGAATTCAAACCGAATTTATCTCGACAATGCGGCCACGACACCGCTGCGCGCCGAGGTTGCCGACGCGATGCGTGAAGCCATTGCCGATGCGAATTATAACTCAAGTTCATTGCACGCCGAGGGACGCCGAGCGCGGGCGGTACTGGATGACGCTCGCCAACGCGTGGCATCGGTATTGGGGGTCGCGCGAAACGAGATCGTCTTTACGTCGAGTGGCACGGAAGCGGACAACCTCGCCCTTGTGGGCATCACCCGCGCCGCGCCGGGCGGAACTCACGTCGTTGCGAGTGCAATCGAACACCACGCGGTCATCGGAGCGCTGGATCGGCTGCGGGACGAAGGCGTGCAAACGACCGTGCTGCCGGTCGATGCGCAGGGTCGAGTCGACCCAGCCGAGTTCGCCGGGGCGCTTCGCCCGGCGACGCTGCTCGCCTCCGTGATGTACGCCAATAACGAAATAGGCACCGTGCAGCCCATTGCTGAGTTGGCCGCAATTGCGCGCCATCGCGGGGTGCTCTTCCATACCGACGCGGTGCAAGCGCCAAGCTGGTTGCCGATCGACGTCCGCGAGCTCGGGGTCGACCTGCTCTCCCTCTCGGCACACAAGTGCCACGGCCCCAAAGGCGTCGGGGTGCTCTACGTCCGCCGGGGGGTTTCCATCGCCTCAATCCTTCACGGCGGCGGTCAAGAGTTTGGGCGCCGCCCGGGGACGCAGAACGTCGTGGGCATTGCCGGGATGGCGCGCGCACTCGAGCTGGCCGCGATCGAGCGATCTGCCCAGAGCGCGCGCGTGCGTGCGCTGCGCGATCGCCTCGAAGCCGGCATCCGACGGACGGTTCCCGAGGTCCACATCAATGGCGGCGAGCCACGGCTTGCTAATAACTGCAACGTGGGTTTCGCGGCCGTCGATGCCGCCGCGCTCCTCATCGCGCTCGATCTGGCGGGCGTCGCCGTTTCGGCGGGAAGTGCGTGCACCTCGGGGAGCCTCGAACCCAGCCACGTGCTGGCAGCCATCGGCCTCGACGGCCGCTGGCAGAAGGGGGCGATACGGTTCTCGCTCGGGATCACGACCTCGTTGGCCGAGGTCGATAGGGTCTTGGCCATTCTGCCGCCGCTGGTCGCGGAGTTGCGCCGGCCCACGGGGCACATTCAGGGGGAATGGGTAGACTCAAAACGAACGGCGCGCGGCTGGAGGCAGAAGCTTGAGCAGTGCTGAGTACGGCAGCCTTACACTGGATGTGCTCGGGGGCGTAGGCGCCCTCCTCATCGGCATTGGCGTTCTCGTGGGGGCGCTGGCGCTGGCCAAGACGCTCGCGCGCGTTCGCACGACGTTAGACGGGGTCGACCGGCAACTCGAAAACCTCGGTACCCCGGTGTCGAATACGCTCGCGCATGTGGATGAGGTGACGAGGTCGCTCGAGAGTACCGCAGGCACGCTTTCGCGAACCGCCGACTTGACGAGAAGCGCCGTCCAGCCGGCGATTATCAATATCGGCGCGACACTCGGCGGTGTTACCGCCGGCTTACGACGTTTGGTTACTGGAAAAGACCGAAAGGCCAGGGAGTAGTTACATATGGACAAGGGCAATGGCGGAGGCGGCGGGTTCTTCGTCGGTTTTCTGATCGGAGCGGTCGCCGGCGGCGTCGCAGCCGTGCTTTTGACTCAAGACGAGGCGCGCGACCGGATCGCCGGAAAGGCGCGCGAAGCCGGGGGCTTTGCGATGGACGCGACGGATGACCTTCGCGAAAAGGTGAGTGACGTCACCTCGCAATTTCAGTCCAGCGTTTCGGAGCTTTACGAACGCGGACGGCAAGTCGTCGACAGTGCGCGCGCCAACATCGATGCCGCCGTCTCCGAAGGTAGAGCGGCCGCCGACGAAACGGCCGACGATCTGCAGCGGAAAGCCGAAGGGTAGAGCCTTGGATATCAAGGTAAACGTGCGGGAGGCACCGGGGGACTGCTACGTCGTCGACCTCAGCGGAGAGATCGACGTTTACACGTCGCCGAAAGTGAAGGACGCGATCGGCACGCTTATCGATCGCGGAGTGTATCACTTAGTCATCAACTTGGAGAAGGTGCGCTACATCGATTCGACCGGCCTGGGCGTGCTCATCGGCGGCCTCAAGCGCGTCCGCGAACACGGAGGTTCCGTGAACTTGGTCTGTACCAACCCGCAGATCAAGAAGATCTTCGACATCACTGGTTTGGTCAAGATCTTCGGCATCTTCGATAGTGAGGATGCGGCGATGAAAGCGCTGGTATGAATGAAGCAGGCCGTCGAACCGGTCGCTCCCGAGATCGTAGAATTACGCATTCCCTCTCGGCCTGAATGGGTCGCCCTCGCGCGTCTCGCCGCAGCGACCGTCGCCAACCGTCTGCACTTCTCGCTCGAAGAGATCGAAGATGTGAAGCTTGCAGTCGCGGAGGCGTGCTCGGCCGTCATCCAGCACGAAAACCACGGCGAGTTCATCGCGCTCACGTGCGAAGCGCTGGCTGATTCTCTGCGCGTGCGCGTGCAGGATAGCGGTCGTCACGGCGTGCGCGCGACCGGCCCCGTGCTCGTGAATTTCGAAGAGGCGCGCGTCGCCGGTTTGGGAATCTTCCTGATCCGCACCTTGATGGACGAGGTGAGCTACGACGTCCATCCTCAACGCGGGACGGATCTGCTGATGGTGAAGAGGTTGGCCGGCCGGCCCCAATAGTGAACCCTAACCTGGACGCATAGTGTACGAACGGGACGAGGCACGCCCCAATCGCAAACGAACCCGCGCGCTTTTTGCGCGCTTCATTCGCGCGCGCGCGCGGCACGAGCAACGCCCGGAACGGCCCGACAGCGAGTACGAACGGCTGCGCGACGAGCTCGTCGTCGTTCATCTGAACCTCGTGCGCTTTCTCGCGGTGAGATTCGCGAATCGCGGCGAGCCGCTCGACGACCTCGTGCAGGTCGGCACCGTCGGATTGCTTAAAGCGATCGATCGTTTCGACTTGGAGCGGGGCGTCGAATTCACGACGTACGCCACCCCGACCATCGTTGGTGAGATCAAGCGGTACTTTCGAGATAAGGGATGGGCCGTAAAAGTGCCGCGGCGCTTGCAGGAGCTCAATCTCGCCGTGAACCGCGCGAGCGATAAGCTTGCGATCGAGCTTGGCCGCGGCCCGACGGTCGCCGAACTCGCCGAACACTTGCGAGCCGGCGAGGATGAAATTTTGGAAGCGCAAGAACTCGGGCAAGCCTATAACCTGCTCTCGCTCGACAGCGAAGTTTCGGGCGATACTGAGAAGAAGTCGCAAACGCTGGCCGACACGGTCGGCGTCTCCGATGCCGGCTTGGAGCTACTCGAAGATCGTACGAACTTGGAGCAGGCTTTTCACGCATTGAGCGGCCGCGAGCGCGTGATCATCTATCTGCGTTTCTACGAATCGGTCTCCCAGACCGAGATTGCCAAGCGGCTCAACGTCTCGCAGATGCACGTATCCCGCCTCCAAGCGAAGGCCCTCGAGAAGCTCCGCATAGTTCTAGCGGAGTAGATTCGTCGGTTACAGAGGTCATCACGGCCTCTAAAAACCGACGCTCTAGGTTCTCCTGTTATAATCTAACCGAATGAAGAGCCAGGAACTGCGTCAGGCGTGGATCGATTTCTTCGTCGGCAAGCAGCACAAGCTGCTCCCGCCGGCAAGCCTCGTTCCGCACGAGATGTCGACGACGCTCTTTACGATTGCGGGGATGGAGCAGTTCGTTCCCGTCTTTCTCGGAGAGCAGCCGGCGCCCGCGCCGCGCGTGGTGACGGTTCAGCGCTGCCTGCGCGTCGCCGGCGCGAAGAGCGACATCGAGAGCGTCGGCCGGACGGGACGCCACGGTACGTTCCTCGAGATGCTCGGGAATTTCAGCTTCGGCGATTACTACAAACGCGAAGCGATTGCGTGGGCGTGGGAGTTTTGCGTCGACGTTCTGCATCTCGATCCTTCGCGTCTCTACGTCACGGTGCACACGGGAGACGACGAAGCCGAGCGTATCTGGATCGATGAAATCGGCCTCGAAGCCGCGCGCGTAAGCCGGTTCGATGAAGAGAATTTTTGGACGATGGGCGCGACCGGACCATGCGGGCCGTGCAGCGAGATCTTTTACGATACCGGCCCAGCACACGCCGGCGGTCCGGACGACACGGGCCCGAACCGGGGAAACCGCTACGTCGAAATTTGGAACATCGTCTTTCAGCAGTATAATCGCTCTTCGGGCGGAAAACTCGACGAGCTGCCGCGCAAGGCGATCGATACCGGCGCCGGTCTGGAACGGATGCTCGCGGTCTGCAACGGCGTCGCTTCGATGTATCAAACGGATCTCTTCACCGATTTGGTTGCGGCGCAGCCGGCGATCGGCCGCACGGCGCTGGCGCCGCAAGAGCAGGCGGCGCGCCAAAACATCGTCGCGGATCACATGCGTGCCGCAACGTTTTTGATCAACGACGGCGTCCATCCGTCCAACACTGACCGCGGCTTCGTGCTCCGATTTTTGATTCGTCGCGCGATTCGCAATGGAAAACTTCTGGGGTATCCCGACGGTTTTCTCGCCGAGCTCGTTCCGGCCGTCGTCCGTTCGCTCGAACCGGGATATCCCGAGCTAGCCCAGAGCGCGGCGCGCATCGTGTCCGCATTGCGCCGAGAAGAGCAGATCTTCGAACGCACGCTTGAGCGCGGAATGGCGATGCTGGACGGCTTGATCGAGGATGCAATCGCGCATCACGGCCGAGTGATCGGCGGCGAAGCCGCGTTTACGCTGCACGATACGTACGGCTTCCCCGTCGAGCTCACGCGTGAGATTGCGGCAGAGCGCGGCGCCATCGTCGATGCGGTCGCATTCGACCGGCTCATGGAAGAACAGCGCGAACGCGCGCGCCGGGACGCAGCGGCGAAGCGAGAGGTCGTCACGCTCGCCGACCTTCCCGCTCTCCGCAGCGTGTTCACGGGATACGATGAAGGGCTCGAAACGGACGGCGAAGTTCTCGCGGTTCTCAAAAACGGCGGTACCGTGTCGTCGTTGGCGGCGGGCGAGGAGGGCACGCTGGTGCTCGATCGGACGTCGTTCTACGCCGAACGCGGCGGCCAGATCGGCGACCGCGGCGAGATCGTTTGCAGTTCGACAGGCTCAGTGCAGGCTCGCTTCGAGGTGCGCGATACTCAGTACTTGGGCGACGCGATCGCGCATCACGGCGTCATGGCCGAAGGTGAAATCGGGCTGGGCGCACGCGTCCACACGAGCGTCTCGCGGCGATGGCGGCGCGAGATTCGGCGCCACCATACGTCGGCCCATCTGCTGCAGCGCGCGCTCAAAGACGTGCTGGGCGAGGAGGTCAATCAAGCCGGCTCGTGGGTCGGCATCGATCGTATGCGTTTCGATTTTCGCTGGCCCGGCGGCGCACTGAGCGCCGACCAGAAGCGCGCCGTTACTCGCCGCGTGAACGAGATGATTCGAGAGGACGCTCACCTTCTCACGCGCGTCCTGCCTCTCGAGGAGGCAAAGAAGACGGGCGCGATCTGGATGGCGGGTGAGAATTACGGGGAACTGATCCGGGTCGTGCAAGCCGGTCCGTCGATAGAGTTTTGCGGCGGGACTCACTCGCATTCGACCGGCGAACTGGGCATGTTCGTCATGCTCTCGGAATTCTCGATCGGAAGCGGCATCCGCCGAATCGAGTCGTGCGTTTCCGAGGCCGCCGAAGAGCACCTGGGCAAGCAGAGCGATCTGATCGCGACGCTTGCTTCGTCGCTGGCCGCGTCGCCGGACGAACTTCGCGACCGCGTCGAACGAATGCAGCGCGACCTGAAAGACCTGCAAACGGCACTCGGTCAGCTGCGGGCGCGGCTTGCCGCGAGCCAAGCGGAGAGCTATGTGGAAAAGGCCGAGCGTCGCGGCGATCGCGCCTTCGTCGGCGCAGTGGTCCACGAAGCGAACGGCGACGCGCTGCGTCATCTCAGCAACGCCATTCGCAGCCGCTTGCGCAGCGGCGTCGTCGCATTGGCCGGTATCGACAACGGCAGCGTCAGCCTTTTGGTGAGCGCGAGCGATGACCTGGTGCAGGCGGGCGTGCACGCCGGCGGTCTGGTGAAACTCGCGGCCCCGCTCGTTGGAGGTAAGGGCGGGGGTCAAGCGGCCCAAGCCCAAGGCGGCGGAACCGACGTCGCGGGTGCCGAGGCGGCGGTGCGCGCCATACGCGATGCGGTCTTAGCGTGACGCATCGCGCCGCCGGCGCCGCGCTGGCGATATCGGCTCTGCTTGGTGCGAACTCTAGGGCATTGGACTCGCAGGACGTGTTGCAACGTTACGCGCTCGCACTCCAAGCGGCAAAGCCGCCGAAGGTGGTCATTTACAGCTATACGATCTCGCAGGTGGGACCGAGCAATATCGAACAGCGCCACCGCATCTACCGCAGCGACCTGGACGTGCGCGACGAAACCCTCTCGGTCGATGGGATTCCCTTGAGCCGAAAGATCGTGCGGTTTTCTCGCCATGAAGATCGCTATAACGTCGAGCGATTTGCTCCGCGCACGGATGCGTACGAGCTGCTTTTTCTCGGAACGGCAAAGGACGGCCGGCATCTCGATTACGTCTACGAGGCTACCCCGCTGAGTCGAGCCGCCGGCGCGTGGATCGACCGCCTCACGATCGACGGCGTAAATTTTCTGCCGCGAGCCGTACACTTTCACAGCGGCGCTCTTGACGTGGACGGAAGCGGCGAGATCGAGTTTGGATCGTTCGGAAAATACTGGATGCCGGTCGTGGCAGTCGCGCAAGCGCGCGTGAAAGGCAAGCCGGCACGCGAACGAATTTCTTGGGGCGATTACCGCTTCCCGGAGAGTTTGCCGCCTTCGACGTTCCAGCCACCCGAGCCGTTGCCGCGGGCGTCACAACCTCCGATGTGACACAACGCTTCAAACCCGCGTATGCCGCGGGTCTCGTCGCCTTCGCGATCACGGCACTCCTCTCGCACTTCCGTGCAACGCCGTATAACAATTTCGTTCTGCTTGCCGCGGGGCTGTTGCACGGACACGCCTGGATCGAATGGCCGGGCGCGTACATCGACGCCTTACGGTATGGTGGGGATCGCTACTACGTGATTGAGGCGCCGCTGCCGGCGCTCTTGCTCATGCCGTTCGTCGCGCTATTCGGAACGCAGACGAATCAGACCGCGTTGGGACTCGTTCTGGCCGGCGTCGCCGTCGGTGCGGCCTGGGAGCTTGGCGAGCGTTTCGGCTTACGCGCCGTCGCCAACGCGTGGATCTGCGCGTTCCTGTTGGCCGGCACCGATCTGTTGTGGTGTGCGATGCTCGGCGACGTCTGGTTTCTCGCGCACGTCTCCGCCGTCTGCTTTACGCTGCTCGCACTCGTGGAACTCGCGGGCAAGCGACGCGGGTGGCTGGTCGCGCTGCTCGCCGCGTGCGCGTTCGAATCGCGGTTTTCGATGATAGCGGCGATCCCAGTCTACCTCTATCTGTTAATCTCGCCGCTCTCGCCGGGCGAGCGTGCGAAGCGCGTCGCGTCGTTTGCAGCGGTCTTGATCGGAGTCGGCGTGCTCTGGGCGCTCTACAACCGCGCCCGGTGGGGAACGTGGAGCGACGTCGGCTACGTGACCTGGTACCACCAGGATCAAGCCGGCCTGCCGACCGGTTCGCCGTTTCGCCTTGCGTATCTGCCCTACCAGCTTTGGTCCTTCTTCGTGCAGATGCCGACGCAGCTTCCGGCGTTCCCGTGGTTGCGGCCCGAGTTCTCGGGCGTCGCGCTCACCTGGACGTCGCCGGCGCTCGTGCTCGCGCTCCTGGCGCGCAAGCCCGCTGCGTGGGTCGTTGCACTCTGGGTTGCGGCACTGCTCACCGCCATACCGAACGTTCTTTACTACGTTAACGGCTTCGCGCAGTTCGGCATGCGCCACGCACTCGACTTCGAGCCGTTTTTGATCGTGCTCATGATGCTCGCCGTTCGCGAGCGTTTTCCACGGTGGGGCCACACGCTCATCGGCTACTCGATCGCAGTCGGCTTCTGGGGTTGCTGGTATTGGCTAACGTTTGTACGAACCTGAACGGATGAAACAATCATATCCGTCGGGTCGTACCGGTAACGTGACGTCACCCCGCCGTACGGCCAGACTCGCCGGCCTCTTCTATTTGATAACCTCCTTGACCGGCGGTTTCGCCGAGGTGTTCGTACGCGGAAACGTCATCGTCTCCGGCGATGCTGCCGCTACCGCGCGAAATATCCTGGCTTCGGAGAGCTTGTATCGCTTGGGCTTTGCCGCCGACATCGTAGCCGGCGCGGCCTACACCGTCGTGACGATTCTGCTCTACGAATTGCTCAAGCCGGTGAGTAGAAGCCTATCACTGCTGGCTGCCTTCTTTAGTTTGGTTGGGATTGCCATTGGAGCCGTGGCGGCGCTCGGCCATCTCGCCCCTTTGCTCCTCTTAAATGGCGCGCAGTACCTCAACGTCTTCAGTACTGCCGATCTGCAGGCGTTGGCGCTCCTAGCTCTCAAGCTCCACGCGCAGGGGTACCTGATCTGTCTGGTCTTCTTCGGATTCTACGAGGGGATGCTCGGCTATTTGATCTTCACATCGACGTTTCTGCCTCGAACGCTGGGCGTTTTGGTAACGCTTGCAGGCGTGGCCTTTCTCATCAATAGTTTCGCGCTCTTTCTTTCGCCGGCGACCGGTAGCGCGCTGAACCCATATATGTTGGCTCTCGACGGTATCGGGGAGATAGGTCTCACGCTGTGGCTGCTCGTCATGGGCGTCGACGTCAATAAATGGACGGTGCGCGCTTATCCGCCGAGCGCGTCGTAGGCGGCGCGAAGGTCGCCGGCTTCACGAGCCGGAGCGCCGCACGCGCCGGTAACGCAGACGTAGGCCGCCTCGTCCGTGGGCATCGCGAGCTGCTCGGCCTCGCTGGGCGAGAGCGTGCGAATCGACACGAACGGCGTGGGCAGGCCTAACGCCGCTTCGCGAAACTCATCGGTCGCGGCAGGCTCTCCAACGATGCGAACCGAGAGTTCCGGCACCAGATAGCGGCGCAGCGCGCGAGCGTACGGCGCTGCAAACGGTCCGGCCGCGCGCGCGCCGTCGACGTAGTGCTGCAGAACTTCTTTGGCGCGTTCGCGATAGCGCGCATCTTCGGTGAGCGCGGCAAACCGTTGCAGAACGTCGGCAAATAAGCCGTTTTCGACGATCGGCCGATCCGGGAGGGCGAGGCGCCCAAAGGCCTCGTCGCTCTGGAGACGATCGTAGAATCCGCCTTCAGTAGCGGCGAAATATTCGATAATCGCATCGATTATCGAACGCGCACGCTCGAGAAAGCGCGCTTCGCCGGAGATTTCGTGAGCGTCGAGGAGCGCACGTGCGTAGGCGACCTGGTCGACAAGCAGCCCGCGCACCTCCGGTGCACCTCCGGGCGCGAGAACGTGGTAGAGCAGGCCACTGGGATCGACGAGCCGTCGGTCAACGTTGTCGAGCGTCTGCAGCGCCTCGTCCAAGAGCGTATCGTCGTCGAGCGCGCGCGCCGCGAGGCACTGCGCGCCCGCCAGCGCGCAGGTCCAGTTCGTATATGACGTCCGGTCGACGTACGGAGCCCCGCGCTTACCCCGATCCTCGAGCGGTAACTCGTAGTACGCCTCATCGGCGTCCTGACTTCCGCCGAAGAATCCCGTCTGCGGATCGCGCAACACGCGGCGAACGTAGCCCATTGCCGAGACGAGCGTGACGCGAAACTCGTCGGTCGGCGCAAAGAGTACGAGTTCCGCTAGAACTCGCACGAGTCCGGCATGGTCTTCCGCCATCTTTTCAAAATGCGGAACGCTCCAATCGCGTGTCGTCGAATAGCGAAAGAAGCCCCCCTCGACGTGATCGTACATACCTCCGCGCGCCATCCAAAGCATCGTGCGCGCCACCATCTCGTACCAACGCTGCTCGCGTGAAAGACGCCATTCCCCAAGGAGAAATTCGTGGATTCCCGGCTGCGGAAACTTCGGCGCTTCACCAAAGCCGCCAAACTCGTCGTCGTAGGCCCGCTCCAGCGCTTCAAGGAGGCCGACGACCGGCGCGTCGGTGAGAGCCTCGTGCGACTGCGACGGGTGCTCTTCCACGCGCGCGCGCAACTCGGATGCACGTTGCGCGATCTCACCCTTGCGCGCGGTGTAATAGCCGGAGATCTCGTCGAGCGCGCGCCGAAACTGTTGCGGCGGAAGGTAGGTTGCGCCCGTCAAAGGCGTACCGTCGGGCGCCAGAAAAGCGGTCGTTGGCCAGCCGCCCATGTTGTAACGCGCGTTGACGTCGGGGCGGCGGTCGTTATCGACGCGAATCGGAACGAAATCCGCGTTGATGGCGTCGATCACACCCGCGTCGGAGTATGACGTTTCATCCATGACGTGGCACCAGTGACACCAGACGGCCGAAATCGAGAGCAAGATCGGCTTGTCCTCCGACCGCGCGCGTTCGAATGCTTGCGCACCCCACGGCATCCAGGCGATCTCGCCGGCCCGGTTTGGCCGCGGTGAAAAACGGAACTCACTCATCGGAGGCTCCCTGCAGGAACGAGGTTGCGTAGAAGAGGGCGATCACCGCATACAGCGCCAATCCGGCGATGCCTGCCGGCCCCAGCCCGCCGGCGTACGTCACGGCAAAATAGACCGCGAAAGCCAGGCTCAGCGCGGCGTATCGCCGATGAGAGGACGGATCCATTCCGTATGTTTCGCGATCGTAGAAGCCGCCGGTGGAGCGGCTGCATCGCGATGCCGCGGCTGCCACCGCCAACGCGAGGATCAAGCCGATCAAGCTCCATATCACCGCTCTAAGAGTAGCGCAGCAATGCGTCGAAAGCCAACGAAAATGCCGTCTCGCACGAAGTCGACGCGGCCCGGTTCGCTTGACACCTATCATAAGAAACGCGATTTCGGTCAAACGCCGGAGCCGAGCGGTCGGAAGGAAAAATCCGCGGCTTCCAACCGCAGCCGGAAAATGCGTTTCGTCGTGCAGATGCATCGTGCGACGAGGCTGCATTACGACTTTCGCCTGGAAGCCGATGGCGTGCTCGCCTCGTGGGCGGTTCCGAAGGGCCCGACCCTCGCTCCGGGCGACCGCCGCCTCGCCATGCACGTCGAGGATCACCCGCTCGACTATCGCGACTTTGAGGGAAACATTCCCTCAGGGCAGTACGGGGCGGGCAACGTGATCGTTTGGGATCGTGGGACCTACTCGCTTGCCGAAGGCGATGACCCTGCCGACGAGATTGCGAACGGCAAGATCAAGTTCGTGTTGGCCGGCAAGAAGCTGCGCGGAGAGTTTACCCTCGTAAAAATCAAGCAGCGCGAGGGCGAGCATGGCGATCCGTGGCTGCTCATCAAAGACCGCGACGAGCACGCGGAGGCGCACTACGATCCGGCCGAACATCCCGAATCGGTCAAGAGTGGCAAAACGCTCGACGACGTCGCTGCGGACCCGCGCGCGCGGACGTGGCAGTCGAAACCAAGCGCCCGCCACGCCACGACGTCGGCGCGACGCGCGAACGTCAAACGCGATCCATTACCCCATCCCAAATCCTTGATGCTCGCGACGCTGGTCGCCGAGCCCTTCGACGATCCGCACTGGCTTTTCGAGATCAAATGGGACGGCTATCGGGCGCTCTGCACGATAGAGAAAGAAAAACTATCGCTCGTTTCACGCAACGGCCTCGACATGTTGCGGCGTTTTCCGGATCTGAGCGCGCTCTCCGGAGCTTTTGCAAGCGTGCCGATTGTCGTCGACGGCGAGATCGTCAGCCTCGACGCAAAAGGGCGTTCCGAATTTCAGCGCCTTCAAGAATCCCAGAAAGAGCCGGCCGGCCTCACGTATGCAGCGTTCGATTTGCTCTACGCGGACGGCACCGATTTGCGCTCGATGCCGCTTGAGGAGCGAAAGGCGCTGCTCGAGCGCTTGATCCGCGACGATTCGATCGTCCTATACTCCAAACACGTTCTGGGTAACGGCAAGGGCCTCTACGACAACGCGCGAAAGAAAAAGCTCGAGGGAATCATTGGCAAGAAGCGCGACTCGAGCTATCAAGAACGGCGCAGTCGCGATTGGGTCAAGATCAAAACCGGCTACGAGCAAGAGTTTGTCGTCGGCGGTTGGACCGAGCCGAAAGGCAGTCGTAAAGGCTTCGGCGCGCTGCTGCTCGGCGTCCACCACGCTAAGGCGCTTCGATTCGTGGGGTCCGTCGGGACGGGTTTTACAGCCAAATTACTGCATCAACTTTACGCCCGACTGGCGGCGATCGAGCGTAAGACCTCGCCCTTCGTCAACGACGTCGTCGCAAACGCGCCAGTTCACTGGACGTCGCCGGAGTTGGTCGTCGAAGTGCGGTTTGCGGAATGGACCCGCGACGGTTACTTGCGCCAGCCCGCGTACTTGGGACTGCGTCCCGACAAATCCGCCGACGACGTCGTCGCCGAGTTTCCGGCCTGATGGCCGAGTCCCGGGTCGCGACGCGCGTCGGATCGCGCACGCTCTCGCTTTCGAATCTCGACAAAGTCTTATGGCCCCGCGATGGCTATACCAAAGGCGACCTTATTGACTACTACAAACGCATAGCGTCGTCCGCAGTCGCACACCTCAAAGGCCGGCCGCTTACGCTGCAACGCTATCCGAACGGCATCGATGGGGCTGCGTTCTTCGAAAAGCAAATGCCGCGAGGAACCCCGGATTGGATCGACCGCGTGACGGTCGCCACCCCCGGAGGTTCGCGCAGCCACGTTGCCTTCGTCGTCTGTAACGATCTGCCGAGCCTCATCTATCTCACGAATCTCGCGACGATCGTGCTCCACATCTGGACCTCGCGCCTGCCGGCCTTAGAAGAGCCGGATTTCGTCATCTTCGATCTCGATCCGGGCGAGAAGTGCACGCTTAAGACGCTTGCGATCGTGACACTGGCGGTTCGCAATTTGCTCGAAGCAATTGGATTGAAACCGCTCGTCAAGACAACCGGCGGTTACGGACTCCACGTCATCGTGCCGCTTGCCTCGGGTTACTCGTACGATACCGCGAAGGTTTTCGCCGAGTTGGTCGCTCGGCGCGCGGCCGACGAGGTGCGCGAACTCGCCACGCTCCAGCGAACGATCGCGAAGCGGCCGCAAACCGGGGTCTATATCGATTACGTTCAAGTCGGGCACGGAAAGACGATCGTGGCACCGTACTCCGTGCGAGCCCGGGACGCAGCCCCGGTTTCGACTCCACTCCACTGGGCGGAAGTCGAGGCCTTCGCGCGGCGGCGTGCAACGGTAGCGCCGGCCGACGAGTTTGCGAAGCACACGATCGCCACGGCGCCCGGGCGCCTCGATCGGGAGGGCGACCTCTGGGGGCCAAAGCACTGGAAGAAGCAACGGCTCGAACCGGCGATCGATAAAGCGCGACGCTTGTGGTAAGGGTGCCCAATGGGTAGAATAGTCGGGCTATGGCGCACGCAATATGGTCGGGATCCATCAACTTCGGGCTCGTCACGATCCCCGTGAAGCTCTTCACGGCGGTCAAGACGGATGAGCTCTCGTTCAACCTGCTTCATGCCAAGGACGAAGGGCGCATCAAGTACGAGCGCATCTGCAGCGTCGACGGCAAGCCGGTGCCGTGGGACGAGATCGTCAAAGGCTACGAATACGAGAAGGGCCAGTACGTCGTACTGACCGACGAAGATTTCACCAAGGTGAATCCCGAAGCGACGCAATCGGTCGACATTTTGGAGTTCGTCGAGCTCGACAAAATCAGCCCGATGTTCTTCGACAAGCCATACTACCTCGAGCCGACCAAGCAGGGCCGCCACGCCTACGCGCTCTTGCGCGAGACGCTCGAGCAAAGCAATCGCGTCGCGATCGCTCGCGTCGTCATCCGCACCAAGGAATACATCGCAGCGGTAAAACCGATTGACGGTGCGCTCGTCCTCGAACTCATGCACTGGGCGAGCGAAATCGTGGCCTCCGACACGCTCGAGATTCCAGGCCGGGAGAAGCTGCCGGACAAAGAGATGGAAATGGCGCGTATGCTCGTCGATACGATGAGCGTCGAAGAATTCGAACCGGAAAAGTTCGCGAACAACTACCACGATCAGCTCTTAACGATGATCGAGGCGCGCGCTGCCGGCAAAGAACTTCCGAAGGCGAAGAAGGCGCCGGCGCGATCGAAGGTCGTCAACCTCATGGACGTTCTCGCGCAAAGCCTCGAGGAAAGCAAGAAACGCCGCACCGGCAGCAACGGGAAGCCGGCGGCGACGAGGCGGCGCAAGAAAACCGCCGCCTAGCGCACTAGTTCGCTCTGTGGCTGAGGTTCCGATCATCGAGACGCCTCGCTTGCTGCTGCGCGGCTGGCGCGATGAGGATGTCGAGCCATGGGTCGCAATGAACGCCGATCCCCGGGTCACGGAGTTTTTTGCAAGAAGCTACACCCGCGCTCTTTCTGAAGCGGCGCTCCAGACGATGCGCGAGAAACTCGACCGTAATGGCTTCGGATGGTGGGCCGTCGAGAGCCGCGGAAGCGCTCAATTCGCCGGCGTTATTGCCTTGCAAGACGTTCCGTTTCAAGCACCTTTCACTCCCGCGTGGGAGATCGGTTGGCGCTTTCCCTTCGAGAATTGGGGTCGCGGGTATGCGACGGAGGGAGCGCGAGCAGCGCTCAATTTTGCTTTCAACGTGTTGCACTGGGACGAGGTCGTTGCGTTTACCGCCGTATCGAACGTTCGCTCGCGTCGCGTGATGCGGCGCCTGGGGATGACGCACGATCCCGCCGACGACTTCGACCATCCCAAGATCGAACCCGGCCATCCCTTGCGCCGCCACGTGCTCTATCGAATCCGCAAGCTGGCTTCTGCATAGCGATCCGCAATGCGATGCTCGATGCAAAGCTTCAGGAGCATTAATCGTTATCCCGGGCCTGATGCGATATCGGCTGATGTAAGAGGCAATGCCTGGTTACGACGTGGAGTGCGCGCCCGATCGCGTTGCCTCCCTCGCGAGCGTGAAGTTATCCGTCGGCGATCTTCGCGGCCTCGACGTCGCGCGCTAACGCGAGAGTGCCGTCGCCGTCCTTGGCGCTCATGTGTTCGCTGCGCGCATTGTGCAGACCCACTGCCAGCGCGAGCCCCGCGAGCGTCAGCGATTCGACGCCCGCAAAGTGCGGGCCGTAAGCGGCGAGCATGCCGGTCGAAACCGGAGGCGCCAAAACTCCCGAGAGCGAGTCCAGGGAGGAGCTCGCGCCGAGCACCGTGCCCTGCTCGCGGTCGGAGGCAGTGTTGCTGATGAGCGCGGTAATGCCCGTGTTCGTCAACGCCATTCCGAATCCGAAGAGGGTCATCGCGAGCACCAAGAGCGGGAAGACGTTGTGAACGAAGGGGATGAGTGCGAAGCCCGCAGTGAGGCATGTGAGGCCGAGGTTCGACATTGAGCGATCGCCCACGCGCACCGAGACGCGTCCGACTACGACGGCGTTCATGGCAACGCTGAAGACGGCGAAACCCGAGAAGAGATAGTCCGTTTGGGCCAGCGAAAATCCGAGTTGGCGCTGGAGATAGAGAGCAAAGACGGCGAACCAGCCGTAGAGCGCCAGCGCGATCGCGAGTTTTTGCCAAAGAATGCGTGCGAGTCTCGGCTTTCGGAAACTACCCAGAATCGCATCCATGCCGAGACGCTCCTCGCCCTTTCGCCGAGCACGCGACTCGGGAAGCATCGTGATCGTCAGCAGCAGCGTCACGAACTGCAGTCCCGCGGCGACCAAAAATGGTGTCGCAAAACCGAAGTGAGCGTAGAGAATGCCGCCGCCGAACGGTCCAAAAACCATGCCGGCTGCAAACATCGCACCAATCAGGCCAAACGCGCGCGCACGCTCGCCAGGGGCTACGAGATCGGCGACATACGCCTGCGTGATGCTGATGTTTCCACCCGAAACCCCTTCGACGATGCGCGCCGCAAAGACGACCGCGATTGGCGCCAGGGCCAAGGCGGCGCCGATGTTCGGCGCGAGGCCGAGCATCGCCCAGCCGATCGTCGCGCCGATCTGGCTGATGATCAGCACCATCTTGCGTCCGACCCTGTCGGAAATGTTGCCCCAAAGCGGCGCCGAGACGAGCTGGCAGAACGAGAACGTAGCCACCAGCACCCCAACGATGACGGGCGAGGCGCCGAAATGCGTCACGAAATACGGCAGCATCGGGATCAGCATGCTGAAGCCGACGATGTCGATGAATGTGACGCCGAGAATCGGCAGGAGCTTGCGAATCATGCGCCAGCCGTCATTCGAGGTGCGCTATCGCGACGACTCTACCGGCAAGACGATCCGCGAAAAGCGTTCGCTCTTGCGCACGACATCAACCTTGTACGGGCGGGTGAGGTCGATGCTGGTCAGGAGTTTGTGAAGCGCGTCGACGCTGCTTAAGCGAACGCCTTCAAACGAAAGCAGAACGTCGCCGGATTGCAGGCGCGCGGTATCCGCGGGGCTAGCGGCCTCGACCGAATCGATGAGGATCGCGCGTCGATCCTCCAAACCGAGGCGCCGAGCCGCGGAGGGCGCCAGCACGATATCTTGGGCAGCGACGCCAAGGAAACCGCGCCGCACTCGGCCGTCGCGCATCAAAAGGCCGGCAATGTGCTTGGCGGTGTTGATCGCGATCGCAAAGCAGAGGCCCTGGCCCGGAAGCACCGCGGTATTCACACCGATGACGGCCCCCCCGGCAGTAACCAGTGGGCCGCCGGAGTTGCCGGGATTAAGGGGCGCGTCGGTCTGAATGATGTTGTCCATGAGGCGACCCGATTGCGAGCGCAGCGAGCGTCCGAGCGCGCTGACGACGCCGGCAGTGACGGTATAGGCGAGCCCATAGGGATTCCCGACCGCGATGACGAGCTGACCGGGGCGTAATGCCGCTGAGTCGCCGAGCGCCGCGTACGCAAGCTCTGGCGCGTTAACGCGCAGGACCGCGAGATCCGAATGCGGGTCGTCGCCGACGAGCGAAGCGGGCAACTCGCGGCCATCGAGCAGCGCCACGCCGATGCTCTGCGCGTCGTGCACGACGTGACTGTTCGTTACGACGAAACCGTCGGGCGTAAGAATGAAGCCGCTGCCGTTTCCGCCGCGCCGCCCGCTGCGCGCATCGATGCTAACGACCGAGGGACTGACGCGTTCGGCCGCCGTCGTTACTGCCTGCGAATAGGGATCGAGCGCCGCGGAGTTTTCAATCGAGGAAAGAGGAAGAACCATAGAGGCCTCTCCCAACCGTCGCGCGGCGTGGCGGGTTTCGCGGCGGGGCGCGGCGCGCGCTGCCACGAATCGCAGTTGCGCGCCCAGATGGCGGAATTGGTAGACGCGCTGGTTTCAGGTACCAGTGGTGGCAACACCGTGGGGGTTCGAGTCCCTTTCTGGGCAGATTGCGCGCCAGGTCCGGCGAGCTAACTCGACGAGAGCCGCTCGCGTCGCAAAAGCGCGCTGACGACGGAGCTAGCGAGCAGTGCTGGTATCACTCCGATCGCCTGGAGTGCTGCGAGCCATCGCCATGCAACCTCAAAGCCATGCACTTCTGCGTATGCTCCGAAGAGCGCGGGTGTTACCCCGGCGGCTAGGAGCGTCCACGTCAGGCCGACGCCCAGCGCGCTTCCGCAGTGTTCCTCGCCGCCGATCTCGGCGAATCCGATGATGCTCAGCCCAAGCCACCCTTCGGCCGTAAATCCAAGCGCGATCGCAACCGCGCCGGCAAGCCACGGCGCCGTGGTGGGTCCAACCCACGAAAGACCGAGTGCAACCAGCGCGACGAGTAGGCAGACGGCGCCGAGCGGGAGCGCTCGGCTTCCCCCGAAAAGATGATCGCTCATCCACCCCCATGCGAGCCTGCCGGCGATCGCCGCGAGCTGCGACAGCGTAAAGAGCGCTACCGCCAACGGCAGCGCGTAGCGAGCGTTTTGCACGAACGTCAGGGTCAAGAATCCCATCAACGCAAACTGACCGCAAATCAAAATCATCGACGTGATCGTTAGCAAGATCAGGCGCGCGTCGCGCGCGATGTGGGCCATCTCGAGCAGCATCACGGCGATCGAGACGCGCTCGCCCCGCAGCTCTCGCGGTTCGCGATAGAGCGCCGAAGCGATGGAGCACGCGATCAGCGTCAGCAGACCGGCGGCGACCAGCGCGCCTCGGTACCCCACGTGCGTCGCGATTGCAGGCAACAACAGCGAGGCGACAACGCCCGCCACCGGGACGCCGCACTGGCGAACGCCCATCGCGAGACCGCGGTCGGCCTTCTTGAAGAAAAATATGATGGCGTGGCTGCCGGCCGGGGTGACCGCGGCGTATCCGATGCCGTACATCAGAAGCCAGACGGCGAGCCACGCGAAGTTTTCGATCAGGGAGGCAGCGATCAGCGAGGCGCTCATGACCGCGCCGCTCCAGAAGACCACCGCTTTATCGCCGAAACGATCGGTGAGCAGCCCCGCGACGGACGTCATCGCGACCGATCCGGCGATTTCGATCGAGAGGATGAGGCCCAGCTGCGCCTGTCCCAAATGGAGCGCCGACTTGAAGAACGTCATCAGCGCTCCCGTAGCCATGATGAACAGTGAGGCCCCGATCATCGCGCTGGTGAAAAGCGCAAGCACTTCGTAGGGCGATTCGGGCATTGGGTTGTGGGGTTGGGGCCGGGCCTTCTGCATCTCCATCGTCATGAGGGTTTCTTCGGCCGATGGCGGCGAAGCTGCAGGAGTGGATCGCGGCGAGGAGCGCAACCGTTATTTGACGATTTTCCTGTTTGCAGCCCCCGCGGCTGCGATCGTCTGGTACGTCTTCCATGGCGTGTACGAGAACCTGAGCGCCTCGGAGAAAGCGCTGGGCTACGTCGATTCGATGACGCAAGTCGGCATCGATCTCGGATACGTGGTCATGGTCGGCGGTTCGCTAGTGCTTGCGCTCGTTGCGGTCTGGTCGGCGGCCGCATACGTGCGCCTCGTGCTGCGCGATCGGTAACCGTGCGCGCCCTGTTGATTGTAAATCCGCAGTCCCGGCGCGGAAGGCAGCTTGGCGGCGTGGTGGCCGGCACGCTTGCGAGCCTGGGCGTGGATGTTGTCGAGATCGAAGCTGGTACGCGCGGCATCGATGCCGTCGTCGTGGCCGGAGGCGACGGCACCCTCGCGGGAGTGATTCCGCAAGCGCTTGCGCTACGCGTTCCGATCGGCCTCGTGCCGCTTGGAACCTTCAACGATCTCGCGCGCACTCTTGCGATTCCGCTCGACGTAGAAGGCGCCTGCGCCGTGATCGCGGTAGGCCGGACTCGGACGATCGATGTGGCGCGCGTGAACGGAGTGTACTACGTAACCGAAGCGAGTATCGGGGTCTCGAGCCGGCTCGCGCGGCTGCAAAGACCGGAGGAAAAACAGCGCTTCGGCCTACTCGCAGTCGTCGCGCGTGTTTTTGAGACGGCGCGCTATGCGCGCCCTTTTCTGGCCGAGATCGCCTACGATGGCACCCGGGTACGATTGAAGGCGGTCCAGCTCACGGTTGCAAATAGTCAGCGCTTCGGCGGCTTCATCACCGTCACCGATGCCGCAATTGATGACGGCTGGCTCGACCTTTACTCCGTCGAGATCGACAACCTCGCGCAGTTTTTCTCGGTGGCCGGTGCGATTGCCACAGGGAGACGGCGATCGGCTAAGGGACTGCGCACGGCTCGGTCGACGGCGTTCGAAGTATGGACGCGTCACCGGCACCATATCAGCGCCGACGGGGAACCCGCCGGTACCACTCCGGCGCGCTTCGAAGTCCTGCCCAAAGCCCTGCGAATCTTTTCGCCGTAACGCTGCGTTCATAAGCAACCGAGCGCGAAAACTTTTCCGGCGTAATCGCGTATATACGATTCAGACGAGCAGCGACGTTCTCGGGGAGTACCGGCATGAGCGTTTACGAATTTGGACCATTTCAGCTCGACGCGACGCGTTTGCTCTTACTTCATCGCGGGGCGCCGCTCCCGATCGGGCCGAAGGTCGTCGCGACGCTCTTGGCGTTGATCGAGCACCCGGGCGAAGTCTTTCCGAAGAACGAGTTGCTCGCCCGCATTTGGCCCGACGGCTACGTCGACGAAGCGAACCTCGCGCAGAACGTGTACGTTTTGCGTAAAGCGCTGCGCGGCCGCTGGGAGGTTGAAGCGATCGAAACGATCCCGCGGCGAGGATATCGTTTCAGCGCGCCGGTCCAGTTCAGAGAGGACCTGCGCAGGCCGGAACCGGCCTGCGCCCTGCCGGTGCCTCCGCTTCGGGCCCGAGGACTCGCGCTCGCGGCAGCCTTTGCGCTCGTGCTCCTAGGCGGTTCCGCAGTGACGCCGGGAATTGCGCCGCATCTCGAAGCGCGCCCCGATGCCGCCGCGCAAGACACGCGGCTGTACGCGATCGGCCGCTACTACTGGAACCTGCGGACGCGTCAGGGAATCGCAAAGAGCCTCGAATATTTCTCGCGCGTCGCCGCGAACGATCCCCGCGACGCACGAGGCTACGCCGGTCTCGCCACGGCGAACGTCATGATGGCGGACTACGGATACGGCGCTGCCCCTGCCGCGGTCTATATCTCGCGTGCGCGTGCTGATGCGCGCGAGGCGCTCTCAATCGATCCTAACAGCGGCGAAGCCTATGCGGTCCTCGGTCTGATCGCGTCCGAAACGATGAGAGGCGGCGCGCCCGCGCTCGATGATGCGTTGAGGGACCTCCGGCGCGCGATCCTACTCGATCCAGCCAGCGGAACGGCGCACGAATGGTATGGCACGGCGCTTTTGCGGCAAGGGCACGTTCGCGAGGCCTATGCCGAATTAGCCCAAGCAGCGCAGCTCGATCCGCTTTCCGTTGCGACGACCGCCTGGCTCGGGATGACGGCCTATCTGGAGCGCCGCTACGGCGATGCCATCTCCTATTCGCGCGAGACGCTCGACCTTTCGCCGCAACGGGCGGATGCCTATGAGACGCTCGGCCTCGCCTACGAAGCGCTTGGAGACCAACCGCGAGCCGGCCAGACGTTCCGGCGGCTCGGACACGCCTGTGCTTCCTGCGGGGCCGAAGCGGCGGCGCTCCTCACGGCCCTCTACGCGCGCGGCAACCAGCTCGCGCGGGCGCGTGCGGAGCTCACCATCGCCCGGGAACACGCGAGCGAGGTAGCGCCCGAGGACTTGGCCGTCGCGTTCGAGGCTGTTGGCGACCGCGAGGCTGCCCTGACTTGGCTTCGGCGATGGCGGAGCAACAGCGACTACGCCGCCACGGAAATTGCGAACGACCCCCGTTTCGCGGGTTTTCGGCGAACGGCCAAATCCGGGGCTTGACAGCTGCGTACTAATAAGCTAACGTACTAGTGTACTAGTACAACAGCTTGATAGTACTAGCCGCCTGAAAGGACCCCACCATGATTCACACGACCTTCGCCCCCAACTCCGAAACGGTTCGCGTAACGCGTACCCCCGTACGGCTTCCCGACCGTAAACCGGTCGGGCTCTTCCCTGGCTGGGGCCCGAAGTTTTAGGTTCGCTGCCATGCCGGCCGTACTGACGGTCGATCCACGCAGCGGCGTACCGATCTACCTGCAAATCATCGAGCAGATCAAGCGATCCGTCGCACTCGGAGTCTTGCAGACGGGCGAGCAGCTTCCAACGGTCAAGCAGCTCGCGATCGACCTCACCGTCAATCCCAACACCGTCGCGCGCGCCTACCGCGAATTAGAGCGCGAGCAAGTGATCGAAACCGCTCCCGGGCGGGGATCGTTCGTGCGCGCCAACGGAATTGCGGAGGCGCCGAAAGTCGCTTCGGAGATCGGCGGTAGCGCCCTCGATGCAGCACTGCGTGAGGCCAAATCCGTTGGCCTCGAGCGCGAGCAGGTTCGAGAGCTCTTCGACGCAGCCTTGGAACGCTGGTTTGGCGATCCCTTGAGAAATGAGCGAGCATGAGCACTATCACGATTTCGAATTTGCGTAAACTCTATGGCCCGATTGCTGCCGTTGACGATTTCTCGCTCGAAATTCCGGGAGGAAGCGTCTTCGGGCTACTCGGTCCAAACGGCGCCGGTAAGACGACGACGTTCAAATGCATGCTGGGGCTGGCGCGCCCAACGAGCGGAGAGATTCGCTACGACGGAAGATCGCTGGTGCCGGCGACGTTGGAGCGCATCGCGTACGTCCCCGAGCGCAGCGTGCTCTACGACTGGATGACGGTCGACGAGCACGTCGAGATGAACCGCCGCTCTTATAGCAGCTTCAACAGGGCGCGCGCCTTCGAGCTGCTCGAAACCTTCAATATCGACCGGCGCCGGCGCGCGCGCGTGCTCTCGAAAGGCATGAAGACCGCCGTCATGGTTGCGCTCGCATTCGCTCAGAACGCCGAGGTTTTCATTCTCGACGAGCCGACCGGCGGACTCGATCCGATCAACCAGCGGTACGTACTCAGCCTCATGATCAACGAGGCGGCAAAGGGCAACTCGGTGATCTTTTCGTCGCATCAGATCGGCCAAGTAGAGCGCGCGGCCGAGCACATCGCCGTCATGGACCGCGGGCGGGTCGTGCTCCAAGGTCTGGTAGACGACTTAAAGGGCGATCGTAAGGTCGTTGAAGGTATCTTCCCCGACGTAAACTTTACCCTCGACGGCATCGTCAACGATTCGCGTGTCGCGAGTGCCGATCGCACCGAGCGAATCGTCAGGCTGCTCGTCACTGGCGGTGCGAACGAGATCGCGGCGCGGCTTTCAGGCGCCGGTGCGATGGGCGTTCGCGTACTCGATCTGAGCCTCGAAGACATCTTCTTATACGCGGTTTCGCCGTCCACGGCGAGAGCCGACGTTGTGACAAAGGAAAACGCCTCATGAATTACGTTGAGTGGCTGCGCATACGCAACTGCCTGCGCGTCGTCGCAATCGCGCTTGCGATCCTCGTCGCGTTGGCGGTCATCCTGCGAATCTCGGCCAACAGGTATATGTCGTCGGAGGCCTGGATTGCGCATTTGGCGATGCACAAAGATGCCAAGGAGACTCACACGGTTCTTGCGGACGGGACAAAGCGCATGATTATCGACGACCCCGACGAGCAGACTCGCATCGTCGTCGACGATCACGGCTACGCCGGGAGACACATCGTCGTAACCGAGCCGACGCGCCGCGCGCACGAGGAGAAGTCAAACGTTGCAATCGGCAGCATTCACGTCGTCGAATCGCGTGATGGCTCGATGACGACGACCGTGATCGACACGAACGGGTCCGTCCCCATGATCTACTACATGGCGCTGGCTGACGTCATGGCGCTCATCGTAGCAACTATCTTAGCCGCACCGCTGGCGCGCGAGATCGACGGGCATCTCGAGGTCACGCTGACGAAGCCATGCTCGCGTCTGCGATATGCGCTCGGGGTCATCGGCGTGGACGTGATCGGAATCCTTGCCGTTTCCGTCATAACGATCGTTGCGTTTTATCTCTGCCAGGTGCTCTTCGAGTCGCCGCGGCTCGATTTTAGCGGCATCAACGCGCGCGCGATCGCGATGGGTGTCGCGCTGCCGTTGGCCTGGTATGCGATGCTATGCGCCGCGACGACGTGGCTCAATCGCTCCTACATCGCCGTGCTCGGGTTCGCGTGGCCGGTCGCTCTTTTGATCGGCGTTCTTACGTTGATCCCGCCGGGCAACGTCGTCGCGCTCTTCGTCCACGACGTGGCGTGGACACTCTCGCGGCTCGATCCGCTGAGCTACGTTTCGATCGCCACGCCCGTCGACAACGGTACGGTCTCGTATGCGGGCGACAGTTTCGGATGGCGAATGTCGGCGGAAGTCTTGTTCTTCGTAGTCTACGGGGCCTTTGCCATCTGGCAGTGGCAGCGTGTGGAGGCGTAATCGTGGAAATCATGGGAACGAACTTTACTCTTTCGCTCGGCGCGTGGCGGTTGCGGTTCGTCCTAGCGATCGAAGAGAACGACGAGCGTCCGAAAGAGAAGGTCCGCGTGCCGCATCGGCTGCGGGTCGCCCCGGAAGACGAATACGTGAGGTAGTTGAACGTCGGCACGCCGCATGTCGGCGAGGCGGCGTGTGAATGCGCTGCGAAGCCAGGATGACGGGAGCAGCGCAGAGGCGAGCGCTGCGGAGCGCAGGACGCGTGGAGCAAGCGGCCGCCAAGGCGATATGCGGCGTGCCCACGTTCAACGATGTTCTAAAACACGAATCCCGTGCGAATCGCCGGACGGGCGAACTTGAAGCCGTCGGCTCCGACGGTGTACAGGTAAATGTTCGGAATGAGCGGATCGCCGCTGATATTGAAGGCAAACTGACCGACCAGCGTCGTGAACGTGCCGCCCTCCTGCAACGATAGAAGCAACGAGGAGCGCGAGGTAGCGTTGCCGCGTTGCGCGGCGGCGATGAGCAGTTGTCCGGCGGCGTAACCATAGGCAGATTGCGTTGTGACTTGCGTGACCTCGCGCTCGAAATCCGTGACCAGTTGGACTGCGCTGGCGACTCTGTTAATCGGAGGCATCGGAGACGCGACGTAGGCGTCGCCAAGCGTCTTCGCATAGGTCGCGATCGTCTCCGAGTTATAGAAGCCATCGGCGGCTCCGAAATCGCCGCTGTAGCCGGCTACCCGCAGCGCGTCGGCAACCGGCCCCATCTCGGCGGTCTTACCGGCAAGAAACACATAGCCCGGCGAGCGATCGAGCACCGTCCGCGCGGCCTGTGCCGGATCGGTGCGGTCGATCGGAAAAAGCAAAACGTCGGCGGGGTGACGATCGGCCATGGCCTGTTGCACGAAGCCGCTCGCAACCTCGAAACCATAGTCGCCGTCGAACGCGATCGCGATCGCCGACACGCCGCGCTTGCCCTCGAGTGCGGCGCTCGCGAAAAGCCGTCCGGACGAGCTATCTTTTGCCGGCAGCCGGTACACGTTGTGATAGCCACGCTTCGTGACGGCGTCCGCGGTAACGGTGGGAACGATCACGGCGAAACCCACGTTCGCGTACCGTGAGAGCGCGGCCAGCGTCATCGGAGCCGTCAGGTTTCCGATCATTCCTATGACGGTGAAATCGGCGGCGGCGACGCTGGCATTCGAGGCAGCAAGTCCCGGATCGTTGCGATCGTCGAGTGGCCGCAGGCCCCACACGTGCGAGATAGGAGCGTTGAAGCGATTGGTCTCGTCGACGGCGGCCTGCACGCCCTTAACGACTTCTTGACCGTATTTTCCGAGCGGCCCGGAGAGCGTAACGTTGACGGCGATCGTCAGCTGCTGCAAGTATTGTTGGGGACCCTGGATCGGCTGAATCGGGATCACTTGGGCGCGCGATGGCGTCGCGATGCCGCTGGCGGCCGCTGCTGCAGCGGCGGCGATGAAGCCGCTCCGCTTCACACGTAGCCGCCGACGGTCGTGATGAGGAAAAAGACCGAGAACGTCATGTTCGAGATGAAGACGCGTTCGTTGACCACAAAGAGATTGGCCCCGCTTCGAAAGAGATGCTGTTCGTACATGATGAGAACCGCGACTGAGAGCACGCCGAGAAAGTAGACCGGTCCGGCGGCGGCAAGCATCCCAACGCCGGCTAAGAGCACCAGCATTCCGAGGTGAAGCAGGATCGGCAGCACGCGCCCGCTCGCCTCGCCGAACCGTACCGGGAGCGACCGAATGCCTTGCGCCGTGTCGACCCCCAGATCCATAAGCGCGTAGATAATGTCGAACCCCGCGACCCACATCGTCACCGCGGCAAAGAGCAGGAGTGCGGGCAGCGTGATTCTTCCCGCGATGCCGATGTAGGCCCCCAGAGGCGCGAGCCCGTCGACCGCACCAAGCACGAAGTGCGTCATCCAGGTAAAGCGCTTGCAGAGGGGGTAGGCCAGCAAGAGCAGCGCCGCGAGCGGCATCAGTTTGAGACAGAGCGGATTGAGCATCCAAGCGGCCCAAAGGAGCAGCGCCAGTCCGGCGGCGCTCGCCCAGAGCATCGTCGCGGGCGAGAGCGCGCCGGTCGCGAGTGCGCGCCGCGCGGTTCGGGGATTGCGCGCGTCGATCTCGCGATCCAGAAAACGATTGGCCGCCATCGCGGCCGTCCGCGCCCCCAGCACGGCCAGCGTGATCCATCCGAGGGCCGCCGGCGCGGGGATTCCGCGTGCCGCTACTATCGCACCGACGTACGCGAACGGCAGCGCGAAAAGCGTGTGTTCGATGCGAATCTCGCGCAGAAAGAGGGCGAGGAACCTCACCGATCGCGTTCGTTCGTGCGCAAGAGTCGAGCGTACGCCTGCGGTCCCTGTCCCGACCAGTCGTCCGGGCGCAATGCGCGTTCGATTCGATCGAGCCCGTACGTCTGCCAGCGCTCGCTAACCAAACGACGAGTCGCGCCGTCCATAAGCATCTCCGGCGGCCACTCGCGCGTGTAACCTTCCGACGCGTCTTTGCGCGTCGCGTCGATACCGATCTTCGTTCCGTACGCAACGTGGTACGAACCGTGATCGAGATCGTCGACAGGCCCCGGCATCGTAACGACATCGCGCTCGGGGGCCAAGTTGTTCAGGACGAACCACGCTACTGCACGCGGATCCGCTACGTCAACGTCGGAATCGACGACGACCAAGACGCGCGTCAGCATCATCATGTGACCGAGTCCCCAAAGCGCGTTCATTACTTTTTTCGCATGACCCGGATAGGATTTACGGATCGAGACGAGCGCGAGATTATGAAACCCGCCTTCGACCGGCAGGTTCATATCGACGACTTCGGGCAGCATCGCTTGCAAGATCGGTAAGAAAATGCGTTCCGTCGCCTTTCCGAGCCATGCATCTTCCATCGGCGGTTTGCCGACCACGGTTGCGGGGTAGACGGGATTGCGCCGGTGCGTGATGCAGGTAACGTGAAAGGTTGGGTAGCGATCCGCCGGAGTGTAGACCCCGGTGTGATCGCCGAACGGCCCCTCGATGCGAAGGTCGTCGTTGTCGACGAAACCTTCGAGCACGAACTCCGCCTCTGCGGGCACCAGAAGATCGACGGTCTTTGCCCGCACGAGCTCGACGGGCTTCCCGCGCAACAGCCCCGCGAAGGCGAACTCGTCGAGCAGCGGAGGCAGCGGCGCAGTGGCAGCATAGGTAAGCACCGGTTCGGTGCCGATCGCCACGGCTGCGGGGATCTTCGCGCCCCAGGCCTGGGCGTGCGCACGGCCTTGTTTGTGACGTTGCCAATGCATCGCCGTTTCCGTCGCATTGAAAACCTGCATTCGGTACATTCCGACGTTGAATCGATGCGTGCGCGGGTCTTTCGTGATCACCAGCGGCAGCGTGATGAAGGGTCCCGCGTCGAGCGGCCAGGTCGTGAGGATGGGAAGCTGTGCGAGATCCGGCGGTCTTACGATAACGTCGTGAACGCTGCCTTCACGAACGACCTTCGGGATGGCGTGCGTGAGCGGAGCGAATCGTAACGCTCCGCGAAGCTTGCCGACGAGCGATCCCGCCGGCGGGGAGATATCGATCAGCTTGCGGACTCGGTCGCCGACCTCGTCGAGGTTCGCAGCCTCCAGCGCCATTGCCATCCTGCGGTGCGTGCCGAACTGATTGGTCAGAACGGGAAAGCTCGAGCCCTTAACGTTGTTGAAAAGCAGGGCTGGTCCACCCGCCTTGACGACCCGGTCGGTGACCTCGCTAATCTCCAGCCGGGGATCGACGCTCGCGCCGACGACGTGAAGCTCGCCGGCCTTGCGCAATGCATCGATGAACTCCGATAGCGACGCAAAGGGCATGGCGTGCTGACTTACGCGTTAAGGGAGCGAGAGACCCCCGCCCGTCACTCTTTGTGGGCGGGAATCACGGCGACGAAGCGTGCGCCGCCCGAGGGCGCCGCACCGACCGTCACGGTGCCGTCGTGCGCGCTCGCGATCCAGCGCACGATCGCAAGGCCTAACCCGGTTCCGGCGCCGTCATTCGATCGCCGATAGAAGCGTTCGAAAATGCGTTCGCGTTCTTGCGACGGAATACCGTCGCCGTCGTCGTCGACGACGATTTCACAGAAGCGGCCGCTCCGCCGCGACGCGATCGAGACGTTTGCGCGAGCGTGGCGAATCGCGTTGTCGAGGAGATTGCGCGCGAGTTCGCGCAGACGCCGCTCGTCGCCATCGACGATCGCGCTCACCGGCGAGCTCTTCAGGCGTATCCCGCGCGCCGCCGCGACCGGCTCCGACTCGCGCGAAGAGCTTGCGACGACTGCGGCAAGATCGACGGGTTCGCAGAGCAGCGCGCGGCGCGCGGGACCGCGGGCGAGCGTCAGCAGGTCCGTAACGACGGCCGAAGCTTCGAGTGCGCTGCGCGCGATCGCCTCGAAGGCGCTTCGTCCTTCCGCCGAGGCGCCGGCGCGCGCGGCCTGCGCAATCGTCGAGATCGCGGCCAGCGGCGAGCGCAACTCGTGGGCGGCGTCGGCTGCAAAGATGCGTTCGCGTTCGCGCGCCGCCTCGAGCGGCGCGATCGTTCTGCGTGCCAGAACATATGAAGCCAGCGCGACGATTGCGACGAGCGGAGCGTCGATGGCAGCGAGCGTCAGAAGGACGTGCCGCATCGCCGTAGCTAGTGCTACCGCTCCTTCAGGAGTATCAAGTGCCGGAGCGAGCAGCGAGCTGTACTCGCGAGCCATGAAGGCATATGCGCCCGCGTTGAGCGCAAGGAGCACGCAGACGAAGATACCGAGATAGAGTCCCGCCGTGCGGGAAATCAACCCGTCTTTAAGCGATATCCGATACCCCAGACCGTTTCTATAACTCCGGTCGCTCCCAGCGCCTTGAGCTTTCGTCGAAGCTGGCTTACGTACACGTCGACGATGTTGCTCGAACCCTCGAAGTCGTAATCCCAGATGCGCTCGACGATTTGCGCCCGCGAGAGCGCCAACCCCGCATTGCGGGCGAGGAACTCCAGTAGGCGAAACTCGGTCGCGCCCAAGATGACCGGTTTGCCGTCGTACCTAACGTCGCGCGCGGCGAGATCGATGCGCAGCGTGCCCGCCTCGACGACTCCGAGCATTGGCCGGTCGGCGCGGCGCAGGATCGCTGCAATTCGCGCGACGAGCTCCTCCTCGACGAACGGCTTGACCAGATAATCGTCGGCGCCGCAATCGAGCCCTGCGACGCGATCCTCCACGGCATCGCGCGCGGTGAGCATGAGGATCGGGGTCTGCACACCCTCGGCACGGGCGCTGCGCGCCAGGGTGAAGCCGTCCATGCCCGGCAAGCCGACGTCAATCACGGCGGCGTCGTAACAGCGGCGCAGGAGATGATCGAGCCCCGACTCGCCGTCCGTGACGACGTTGGCAGCGTACTTTCTCGCCTCGAGCATCGCTCGAATCGATTGCGCCACCGGCTCGCTGTCCTCGACCACCAGAACTCGCATGGGTACCTAGTTCTTCAACGGGCCGGGGAATGCTATCGTCAGGGCTCCGCTGAGGTACGGATGCTCGCCAGGCGGCTGCACCTCTTGCATGAGGACCCGAACGGGCGCGATTTGCACCGCGGCATAGTAAACGAAATCGCGGTTGATGAATGGATTCGCGTAGGCGTCGTAGCGTATGCCGAAATATGCGTGTGGGATTGGATAGTATTTCAGCCGGGCGTACCCTCCGCTGGAATGCTGATTCGTCAAAAACCCGTCGGCGTCGTGATCGTCGCCGTACCATTGCTCGGCCTGAAAGTCGAGGTCGCCGTAGCTTGCGTGTGCGAGCAGGCCATAGCGCTCGTAGAGGTCTGCGAACGGGAGGCGTCCGGTCGGCAAAACCCCAAGCGTTCCGCCGAGTGCCGTGGCGCCCAGGTCGAACTCGGTCTTGTTGGTCTGCGCCAGCGTGTCGCGCAGCCATACGCTTGTCTCGGGGCTTTTCATCCAGGTGAACTCGCCCGTCGGAACGGGTTTGCCGCCGTACGCCGAACCTGCATAAAAGCCAAAGTCCACGACGACGTCCGCGCGTAGTTTGCCGAACGTGCGCTCCGCCATGACGCCCCAGCGCGGCGACGAGAGCGGCAGGGTGTTCAAACCAACGTGCGCGCCGTAGTATCCATACTGCTCGAGGTCGTCGAGGCGTTGGCCCGGCGACTGCGCGAGCGGAAGCTCGAAGAGGCCGCCGCGGTAGAGCGTCTGCGTATGCTCGTCATACCCGGCGCCAAAAAGCAAATAGGTCGCCGCCGGTCCCCCGCCGGCGCCGAAATTATAATGAAGATAAGCGGTGATGGGACCAATGTTTCCGCTCCCCAGCAGGACGCCGCCGGGGGTGAACTCGCGCGTATCCGGCGCGGGATGCTCGTCGTACTCTAACTGATAGCGGATCGCGAAAACCGTCGTGCCGTGCTCGGGTAGCGGCAAGCGATAGCCGTGCGACCGGAAATAGTTACCGAACGCATTGAGCTCCGGAAGCACGCTGTGGCACTGGCCGCACTTGAAATGGTAGCGTTGCGCGAAGACGGGAATTGCGCGCGCCGGGGCCGACCCTAATGCGAAGAAGAGGAGTGCAATCGCGGTCGCGCCGAGCTTACTGCGCAACGATTGCGGCTCGCATTGGTGCGCCGTAATGGAAGAAACAGCCGTAGAGATAGGTACCGGATCGATCGGCGGTAATCGTCTGCGACGCGCCGTTCGGTTGCAGTGCGCCGCTGGTAAATCCGCCCGAAAGCGTAGTGCCCTTCTGCTGGAGCGCGGAGCCGTTGAATGGCGAGCCGGCCGGAAAGGCCGTTGCGCCTGGAATCGCGGTGGCCGTGTTCGCGAAGTCATCGAGATTGACGAAATGAATCTGCGTGCCCACGGCGACGGTCGTGACGGCGGGTGAGTAGCCACCAGCTTGACCGTACGGCGTCTGGGTTGCCGCGAACTGGGTGAGGCTTACATCGATGGTCACTCCGCCGCTTCCGCCCGAAGAGGTCGGAATGCCGCCCGCGGTGCAGGCGCCGAGCAGGAGCGCGATGACAGTAAAGACGCGGCGGATCATCGCTCTGCGACCACTTGGCGGTCGCGCACGGCGTCAACAATGGTGTCGCCGAGAGCGCTCGACGCGAGCATCGTTTGCGTCAGCTCACCGGTTGCGTTGAGGACGTAAACGTAGGTGGTGTGCTCGTCGCGGTAGCCGTGGCGTCCTTCGACCGAAACCGCGCCGAAGCGACGCATGATCGCATGGACGTCGGAGACGCGGCCTCCCGCGAGAAGCCAGTATTCGGGATTTGCCTGGAACCGTTGCGCGAGCTCGCGCATCGTGCTCGGCGAATCGTGTTCGGGATCGAGCGTGATCGTCAGCAATCGCGCGGTGAGGTGCGCGCGCTCGATTCGGCGCGCCGCGTCCGCGAACTGCGCGTTGATCAGCGGGCACGCGTCGGTGCAGTGCGCCGAGACGAACGTCACGACGAGTGGTTTTCCGCGCAGCCTAGCGAGCGTGAACGAGTGCCCGCGCTGATCGATCAGACGGGTCTGCCGCTGCGCTGTGGGAATGCTCGGCGCGTGCATGACGGCGTATCCACCCGGTCCGGGTGACGCAGTCGGTCCCGGCGTCGCACCTGCCACGACTTGGATCACGTCACGCATTTTGAATTCAATGTAGTGATACGCACAACCAATGAGATAGATGCCGGGCTTCGAAAGCGTTACCGTCACCGACGCACCCGGATTGAGCGAGCCGCTTGCATAGCCCGTCCCCAACACGCCGTTTCCACTGGGAGAGAATGAGAGGCTCGGATTTTTTGGCCAGTGGGGCGGCGGCCCGTTGGTCTCTGCGAGCACGTTGAGCGTATGCGGCGTCGTCGAAGAGAGATTCTGAATCGTAATTTTTGCGCCGGGAGCATATGCCAGTACTTGCGAGGTTTGCTGCTGCGTGTATCCGCTCACCGTTCCCCACACCGGATCGGACTCGACGCCGATCTTTCCGGTCGGTACCGCGACGCCGATTGCGGATGAAGGAAGCGGCGATGGGGAGCTGCCACCGCCGCTTCCGCCGATGCTGCCCAATCCGCCGCCATTGGTGCACGCCGCGACGGCGAGAACGAAAAAGGCGCCGAACCAGGCCAAAGCTACGCGCAGGTTCATCGTGCCGGAGCGGCGGTGGCTTGAGCCGCTAATTTTCTCAACATGGAACCTCCAGAGAGCTCGCGTTGCTCTTAGCCTAGCGCTCGGGGATGAAGAAAGTGTAAAGTCCCGAGCGGCGTTACGGCTCTGAGGGGCCTTTGATCGAATCGCGCATCGCCGAGGCGATGTTCTGCAGCGCCGGATCTCCAGTAGCGTCGAGCGTCGCCCGAGCAAATTCATCGCGCGCCTCCGCGTGGGCTCCTTTTCGAAGGAGAACGACGCCGAGCGCGAATCTGGCGCGGGCGTACCCCGGTGCGAGCAAGAGCGCACCGCGAAGCTCGCGTTCGGCCGCATCGTAGCGTCCCAAGCCTTCTTCGGCGAGCGCGAGATCGTAATGCGCGACGGCATACGACGGATTGACGTGAAGTAGTTTTCCGAAATCTTCGCGCGCGGTCGCGGCATCGCCACTGCGCAGCGCAACGATTCCGCGCGAATAAAGGGCACGCGCCGACTCCGGCGCGAGCGTCACGTAACGATCGGCAATTCTTCGCGCTTCTTGCAGATCGCCCCGCGCGAGGTCAACCGAGACGAGGTTTGCCATCGCCGCAAGAAAACCCGAATCGAGCGTTATCGCGCTGCGCAACTCCCGCGCCGCATCATCGTTGCGTTGCAGATTCGCATACGCGATCGCGAGATCGTAATAGGCCGTAGAACCCTGCGGCTCGGAAGGATGGAGTGCGACCACGCGCTCGAATTCGTCAGCCGCAGCTTTCCAATCGCCTCGCGCTTCGGCGTCGAGCCCAAGCGTGAACCGCTCTTCGATTTCCCGCCGCACGGCCAACGCTCGCAGCGCGGGCAGGTTGGTCGTCCGCGGCGCCGGGCTCGGCGTCGAATAGGTTTGCGCTACTCCGAAGGTCGCCGTGAGTTGGGTAAGCAGGGCGACGAGAAGCAGAACCCGCATCGGTCACGGCGTGCTCGGGTCAGGGGGAAGCTCGGCTTGGCGCCACGGTGCGGCCGCGGCGGCCCGTTCTGGCTTGCAGGCCCATCCAATTCTTCCGGCCGATGTAATCGGGCCGAAAAGCGCCGGAGCGGCCGAGGCCGTGAGCGCCCCGGAGAGCATATTCTCAAGCGAGGCTGCTCCGGCCAGCGCAAGGCGGCCGGAGCCGAAGAAGACGCCGGCCAGAAGAGCGGCCGCTAGGAAGCGTAGGACACGGGTTATTGACACTCCTTACATCATAGCCGAAAGTCTAAAGAATCCGTGAATCGCATGCTCGATTGCGCCGCGACGCTGCTTTTGTTTATGCTCGTGGCGGCGCCGGCGCTCGGGCAGGCTCCCTTAGTGGTCGGATCGGTGCGGGACCAGCACGGTGCCGCGATCGTCGGGGCGGTGGTCGCGGGTCAGACGCTGCAAGGCATCTACCCGATCGCCACGACCGATGCGGTCGGTACCTTTGCCCTTCACGCCGACGGTATCGTTGCGATTCGCATTACCTGCCGGTACTGCACGAGTGCACTCCTGCCGGTGAGGCCCGGCGAGCCTGTGGTGGCAATCATCCGGCGCTACGACGCGCTCGCCGACGATGCTCCGTCACCCGCCGATTTGGAGAATCTGCCGTACGCCCACGTGGAGTCGTCGGTCGCCCTGCGTCCCTTCACGCTCTTGGCGCAGAGCAGCGCCCCCTACCCCGGCTCGATTTTGAGCGATCGCGGTCTCTCGTCGAGCGGTTCGCTCTTGATCGATGACGGAGCGGCCGACTACGATATCGTCACCGGCGAATCACCGTACGCCTTCATACCTGCGCACTACGAACAAAGCGCCCTCGTGCGCGACGCAACGAACGCCTATGCGTACGGGGATCAAGCAGGTGGTGGTATCGTGGAACTCACTCCTTTCGCCGACGGATCGAGTGCGGAGATCGCGACGATCGGAAGCGACGCAATCGCACGGGCGCAAGTCGGGTCGGATTCGTCAGCCATCGCGGTCGGTTCGTTTAGCAACGACCAAGAGTCGCGTCAGCGCGGCGACCTTTTCGCGACCTGGCCGTTAGGGGCGCAAGAATCGCTGACGGTAGCCGGCGGCAGCGAGCAAGGACGAGAGTACGAGTCGCCGGGATCGGCATTTGCCGGCAGCTTTTCCTTTGCCGATGCGGCGTTTAGCGATCCCCAGGCGCTCAATTTAACCCTAACCGGAGTGATGGATCGCGGCGATTACGAAACGAGCAGCGATCCATTTAGCGCCTACCAACTACCGGCCAGCGCGGCATGGTCCGATGCGGGCTTCGATGCAGCCATTCACTCGAGTGGACCCGTCGTCGGATTTGTCGAGGTTGGCCTGCGCTCGTCGACGGGCTTCTACGACCCGCAAGCGTTGCCATACGGTTTACCGCGCGTCGGTGCGATGCTCGACCAAACGCGCGCCGACGCCGGGCTCGAGGCGAGCGGGACCGATTATGCTCTGACCGCGGGAGTCGGCGCCTTTTGGTTCGACTACGCCGGCGGCACCTACGGCGTCACGCAGCCGGCAAGAAGCGCGCTTGCCGTGCCGTCACTCGAGGCGCAGCTCTTTCCAAACGGCAAGTGGAGCGTGAATCTCCAGGGGAGCGGCTCCTTTACGTTGCCCACGTTCGTTGATCAATATCTTTACGCCGATGGTCAGACGATGCCCGTTTTGATCCAGCGCAATGCCTTACAGGCAGCAGCATTGACCTACACGGACGACGCGCGCGTTCGCATTTCGTTCGAGCAGGCATTAGAGGATGTTAGCGGCGCCTCGTCGGGCAGGATTACCTCGACGGGTTTCGCGGCGATCTGGCAGGTCGCACCGGCGATTTCGCTGCGAGCTTGGACGATGCACGTGACCGATACCGCGCCGCTCTACGCGGGAGCGATCCCATACGACGGGGTTGCGCCGACCGTGAATGCTTTCTGGCTAACCTACGACACCGGAAGCGCGGTGCGAGCCGACCTCATCTATCGTCGAGACTTGCTCAACGCAATGCCCTTCTACCATGTCGACGGCGCGATCTCCGGGCCGATCGCGAACCGGTTGCGCTGGTACGCCGGCGTCGAAGACCGAATGCACCGAACTTTTCTCGATCTCGGTCTTCGTTTTGCCGGCCGTTAGCCTGGAGCGCTACTCCTCTTCGTGACGGCCGTGAGGCGGCCGCCGCCGCCGGCGCGTCGGCGGTGCAGCGGGACTCCCGGCACCTATTCCGGAGTCATGCTGCTCGCGCGGGGCGCGCGGCCCGCGCGAACTATAATCGCCGTTGCCCGAAACGCCGCCCAAAAGCGCCTTGCGGGAGAGGTTGATACGTCCTTGGCCGTCGATCTCCATGACCTTGACCATAATCTCGTCACCCAGCTTGACGACGTCTTCCACCTTTTCTACCCGCGTCGGCGCAAGTTGACTGATGTGGACGAGTCCCTCCTTACCAGGTAGGATCTGCACGAAAGCGCCGATGGTGATGATTCGCGTGACGGTGCCGCGATAGGTTTCACCGACGACGACTTCCTTCGTGAGATTTTCGACGATCTGTTTGGCCTTATCGCCGGAGGCGCCGTCGAGCGACGTGATATAGACGCTGCCGTCGTCCTCGATGTCGATCTTCTCCACACCGGTATCGGCAATGATTTTATTGATGATCTTACCGCCGGGACCGATCACGTCTTTGATCTTGGCGGGATCGATCTTGACCACGATCATGCGCGGAGCGTACGGTGAGAGCTGCTCGCGCGGCGCGGCGATGGTTTCGGCGAGTTTATCGATGATCGCGTGACGCGAGCTGCGCGCCTGCGTCATCGCCTCGCGCATGATTTCGATCGTGACGCCTTGGACTTTGATGTCCATCTGAATCGCGGTAATGCCCTTCTTGGTACCCGCGACTTTGAAGTCCATCTCCCCCAGCGCATCTTCGAGACCCTGAATGTCGGTGAGGATCGCGTACTTGCTGCCTTTGAGAATCAAGCCCATCGCTACGCCGGCGACGTGCTCGCGGATGGGAACGCCGGCATCCATCAGCGCGAGGGTCGATCCGCAGACTGAGGCCATCGAAGAGGATCCGTTCGACTCGAGTACCTCACTCATCAGGCGAAGCGTGTACGGAAACTCGTCCTTCAGCGGAAGGACGGGAACGAGCGCGCGTTCGGCGAGATGACCGTGACCGATTTCCCGACGACCCGGGCCGCGCATCGGCCGCGTCTCACCGACCGAATATGGCGGAAAGTTGTAAAAGTGCATGTAGCGCTTGTTTTCGAGAGCGACGATGCCGTCGAGACGCTGGGCGTCGCTGGTCGAGCCGAGCGTTGCGGCGGTGAAGACCTGAGTCTGGCCGCGCGTAAAGATGCCCGACCCGTGCACCCGCGGCACGTAGTGCACCTTGCACCAGATCGGACGAACTTCGTCGGCTTTGCGACCGTCGGGGCGAACTTTCTCGTCGACGACCATCGTGCGAAGCTCGTCTTCCTCCATGGTCTTGATGATCTTATGGAACTCTTTGCCGGTAGCGGGGAACTCGAGCAGCCCTTTAATGGAGTCGTCTTTCTTACCGCAACGCGACAGCGCTTCATCCACACTCAGCGCATTGAAGGCCGCTTCGCGCTTCTGTTTGTCGACCGTACGCATCGCTTTGGCAACGTCTTTCGCAAACGTCTTGCGTACCCAGCGTTCGAGTTCGGGGTCGACCTTCGCCACCGGATACTCGCGTTTCGCTTTGGCCGCCTTGGAGGCGAGTTGTTCGATCGCCGTGATGATTTTGCGAATCTCGCCGTGAGCGAACTCGACGGCGCCCAGGAAGTCGTCTTCAGTGATTTCGTTTCCGCCGCCCTCGACCATCATGACGGCGTCGGCGGTGCCGGCGATGACGATGTCCATACCGCCGCTCTCGTACTGCGGCAATGTCGGATTGCAAATATATTCGCCCTGCTCGTCGCGCCCGACGCGTACGGCGGCAATCGTCTTGTCGAATGGAATGTCGCTGAGCGCGAGCGCGGCGCCCGCCGCGCAGATGGCCAGCACGTCGGCGTCGAGTTCCGGATCGATCGAAAGCACGGTCGCAACGATCTGAACGTCGTTGCGAAAACCATCGGGAAAGAGCGGGCGAATCGGCCGGTCGATTTGACGCGAACTGATCACGGCGTGCTCGGACGGGCGCCCTTCGCGCTTGATAAAGCCGCCGGGGATTTTCCCGGCCGCGTACATTTTTTCTTCGAAATCGCAGGTGAGTGGAAAAAAGTCGATGCCTTCGCGAGCTTTCTCGGAGGCAGTAACGGCGCAGAGCACGACATTTTGATCGCCATAACGAACCAACGCGGAGCCGTTTGCTTGCTTCGCCAGTTCGCCGGTCTCGATGATCATCGTGCGCCCGCCGACCGTTAAACTTACGGATTCGGGCACAATATCTCCTAAATTTTAACTATTTTATTTCTCTTAATGACTTATCGACATTCGGCAGGGCCGAGCCGCGACCTGCCCTAAACGGCCACCCATGCCAACCCTCACGCCCGCGGGATTGACCGATCTCAAGCTTAAGGCCAACGACGTGCGGCAGGGAATCATTCGATCGCTGCTCGCGGCTGGGTCCGGACATTCCGCCGGTCCGCTCGACATGTCCGACGTCTTCACCGCGCTGTATGGCTACCTGATGCGCCACGACCCGGCGAACCCCGAGTGGCCCGAGCGCGATCGCCTCGTTCTTTCCTGCGGCCACATCGCGCCCGTGCGTTATTCTGCCATGGCGAATTTCGGATACTTTCCGCTCGACGAATTGCTGACGCTGCGCAAGTTCGGCACTCGCCTGCAGGGGCACCCCGAGCGAGTGCGCTTGCCGGCGGTTGAAACGACCTCCGGTCCGCTGGGCGAGGGTCTCGCGCAGGGAGTCGGAATGGCGTTGGGCGCCAAGATGGACGGCAGAGACTTTCGCATCTGGGTCGTCACGTCGGACGCCGAACATCAATGCGGGCTGCATTGGGAGGCGGTACTGACCGGCGCGAAATTCAAGCTGGACAACGTCACCGTTATCGTCGATCGCAACTTCATTCAAATCGACGGCAGCACCGAAGACGTGATGCCGCTCGAGCCGCTCGCCGACAAGTATCGGGCCTTCAACTGGGAGGTTTTGGAGTGCGACGGGAACGACATCGCCGCGTTCATCGAAACGGCGCAGCGCGCGACTCGATCCGTCGGCAGACCGCAAGTCATCATTGCGCGGACCGTGCCGGGCAAGGGCGTTTCGTTTATGGAAGGCGACTATACCTGGCACGGCAAGCCGCCCAATGCCCAACAGGCGGAGCAAGCGCTTGCGGAGCTTGCAGAACAGCGAATCAGGATCGCTGCCGATGGCTAGCGCGCGCGTCTCCGGCGACGCCGCTGCGATGCACTTAGTCGATTACCGTAGCGGAGAAATCGCACAAGTTCCCACGCGCAACGGATTCGGCGAAGGCCTGATCGAAGCCGGTGCTCGCGACCGCAACGTCGTCGGTATCTGCGCGGATCTTTCCGAATCAACGCGCTTCGAGGGCTTCCGAAAGGCGCATCCCCAGCAGTACGTCGAGATTGGAGTTTCCGAACAGATGCTCGTCGCGATGGCGGGCGGCCTGGCGGCGGTCGGGAAGATCCCTTGGATCGCCAGCTATGCGATGTTCAATCCGGGGCGCTCGTGGGAGCAAGTTCGGACCATCATGGCGCTCAACGAGACGAACGTCAAGATCGCCGGCGCGCACGCAGGCGTCTCGGTCGGCCCCGACGGAGCCACGCATCAAGCGATCGAAGACATCGCGATCATGCGCGTTATTCCGCACATGACCGTCGTCGTACCGTGCGATGCGGCGCAGACGAAGAAAGCCACGCTGGCGCTCTCGGGGATGTGGGGCCCCGCCTATCTGCGTTTCGGGCGTGAAAAGTCCGCGGTGGTCACGACCGGCGCGACGCCGTTCGAAATCGGCAAAGCCCAAACGTTTCGCGCCGGGGGCGACGTCGCCATCATTGCCTGCGGCATCTTGGTCTACAACGCGCTCCTGGCGGCCGACCGCCTCGCGCGAGAAGACGGCATCGAATGCCGCGTCGTCAACAATCATACCGTCAAACCGATGGACGAGGACGCCGTCGTCGATGCCGCACGAAGCTGCGGTGCGATCGTGACGGTCGAAGAGCATCAAAAACAGGCCGGCATGGGCTCGCGGGTTGCCGAAATCCTCGCGCAACGCCATCCGACGCCGATCGAACTCGTCGGCGTCGATGATCGTTTCGGGCAATCGGGCGATCCCGGCGAGTTGATCGAGTATTACGGCATGGGCGTCACGGCGATCGAAGATGCCGTGCGCCGCGCCCGCAAAAGAAAGCTTTGATTTAGCGCCTTAAGCCGAGTTCTGAGATGAGCGTGCGATAGCGGTCGAGATCTGTTGCATGCAGGTAGTTCAGCAGGCGCCGCCGCTGCCCGACCTGCAGCAGCAAGCCGCGCCGGCTGTGATGATCTTTCTTGTGAATTTTGAGATGCTCGGTAAGCTGATTAATCGACGCTGTGAGCATCGCGATCTGCACTTCGGCCGACCCCGTATCTTGCGATCCGCGGCCGTACTTACCGGCGATTTCCGCCTTTTGTTCTTTGCTGAGCGGCACGAGTGAAACTCCTTGAGCAGGATTGTCTCGCTCGGGTACAGTTTGTTTCACCGTCCCGGCGACCGGCTTAGGATATCAAAGGCGAGCGCTGCCGCGCAAGGTGCGGCGGAATCGCCGCGCAGAATCGCCCGCGCGTGGAGTTTGGAATACGTGGGCGCACGGCGCTCGTCGCGGGCGGCAGCGCGGGGATCGGCGAGGCGGTTGCCCTGGCCCTCGCAGCCGAAGGCGTCAAGCTGGCGCTGGGCGCTCGCGACGTCGGCCGGCTCGAGGCCGTCGCGGGCGAGGCGAAGCGGCTCGGCGCCGAGGATGCGCGCGGTTTTGCCCTGGATTTGCAAGATCCGGACTCGATTTCGACGATGCTGGCCGCGGTGCGCAGCGCGTATGGCGAGGTCGATATCGCGATCCTCAATGGCGGCGGCCCAAAGGCCGGCCGATTCACCCAGATGGCGTTGGCCGATTGGGATGCCGGCTACCGGTTGTTGATGCGCAGCATGCTTTGCGTGGTCGAAACGCTCGTACCGGCGATGCGCGCGCGCGGATGGGGACGCATTGTGGCATTAACCTCGACGTCGGTGAAGCAGCCGATCGATACGCTCGTGCTCTCAAACGCATTTCGCACCGCGCTGGTCTCGGCGTTGCGAACGCTTGCCGTCGAAGTCGCGCGCGATGGCGTGACCGTCAATTGCATCGCGACCGGCCGCGTGGAAACCGGCCGCCTGCGCGAGCTCTACGATAACGACGATCGCAAGCTTCAAGAGGCTGCCAACGACGTGCCGGTCGGCTACGTCGCAACGCCGGCAGAGTTTGCCCCGATGGCCGCATTTCTGTGCAGCGAGCCGGCCCGCTACGTTACCGGCCAAACGATCTCGGTCGACGGTGGGCTCACGCGCGGGCTGTTCGGCTGAGCGCCTATACTACCGAGCGGGAGCAAAGGTGCGCTAGGGACCGGCGCGAATCACCGGGCCGATATGCAGGGACTAGATGGAAAGCGCGTCGCCGCTCTGGTAGGCGACGGATTCGAGGAGATCGAGCTGGCGGAGCCCCGGCGGGCTCTCGAAGAGGCCGGCGCGATCGTGACGGTCGTCGGCACCGACGAGCGGTCGCGTCAACGCATTCGTGGCAAGCGTGGGCTCGATGACGGGCAGAGCTTGCGTGCCGAAGAGCTCGTGACCGATTGCACCGCCGAAGACTTCGATGCACTTCTCATCCCCGGAGGAACGTCGCCGGACCGAATTCGAACCGATCGCGAAGTACACCGCTTCGTGCGCGAGTTCGACACCCTCAAGAAACCGATGTTCTCGATCGGCCACGGCGCGCAGGTTCTTATATCTTCGCAAATCGTGCGCGGCCGGCAGGTAACGGGCGTCCATTCGATCGCCGATGACATTCGCAATGCCGGCGGCCTGTATCGAGATCAGCCGACGGTGACCGATTCCAACTGGGTCTCGACCCGCGGCGGCGACGATCTTCCGCAGTTCAACCGCGCGATGTTGGAAAAGCTCGCAACCGCTATACCGGCTCAAATAGGATCGTAGCGCGCTAGCGCCTCGCCGTATTGGCGCAGGGCGAAAAACGCGACGATCGCGCAAAACGCGATTTCGGCGAGCGGCGATCGTGTTTCGAAAGCAAGGGCATAAGCCGCGCCGACGGCCGCGGCGGCAAGCAGGACGTAGAGCGCGCGCGCAAGGCCCCGACGAATTGTTGCGGATAAGGCGATCAACGTGGCGGCGATGACGGCAGCCAGCGCGATCGGTAGATTGAGCGATACGTCGGGAGCACCGCGCAGAAGCTGCGCGCCCGCGTAGACGAGTGCGGCGAGCGCCGCGGCGACGCACGGAACGAGTGCTTTCGCACGCGCGAGCTCGCGCCCGAAGAGCGGAGCGCTTTGCTCGCACCGGTCGAGATGGGGGTGGAGCCCCGGGCTCTGCGCGAGCGCCAGAGCGATGCCGAGCAACGAGCAGAGAAAGAGCGGAGCGGCGATGCCGGCCGGCTGAACGAGTCCGGCGACAAAAGCGGCTGCACAAGAGTAAAACACGACGCGTCGTTGCGCGTAAAGGCGGGCTCGAAGAACGGCCGCGAGCGTGCGAACCGTCACGTTTGCGCAGCGTGTCGCAGGCCGGCATCCCGGGGCGCGAAGGCTCGCGAGGCCGCGGCGTCTACGTGGGTCGAAAGCAGCGCGCGTCCCGCCACCAGGTTGAGGATAAGCGGCGCGTAGACCGGCTGCGGCCGGTCGAGCACGATCAATTTCGGCATTCCAATCAACGCGCCGATCAGCGGATATGCGAAGGCTTCGTGCATGCCTGCCAGACGTTTGCGCAAGAGTCCGGCATGCGCGTGCGCGCGTCGCGGCTCTATTTTCCAAAGAGCGGCACGATAATCGATGTACCGAAGAAACTCACCCTCCTCGAGCGGAAACGCCTCGTGCGGCACCAAAGCCGCGACGCGTTTGCACGCGACCGACTGCACGCGCGGATCGTAATCGTCGATCAGCACGCACCCGCTCGATACCTTGACGATGCCGGCGGCGAGCAACGCGACCGTGGCGGCTTCGGCGCCCGACGTATAGTGCAGCGCGGCGCGCTCGCCGGCAAGCAGGTCGAGCGTTACCGGGCCGACCGACGCGGTGGCGCCCGCAAAGGCAGCGTTTCGCATACGCAAAAGAGGCATCGAGCAGTATGATTCGGCGCCTTGCGCCAACTTCACTAGGAAGCCATGCTCTCAAATACCGAAGTCGCGCAGAAACTTCTCGAACTCCGCACGCTCATGGAGATGGCGGGCGAGTCGTTCTATAAGTACATGGCCTACGAAAAGGCAGCCGCGTCGGTCGAGAACGCGCCGCCCTTAGCCGATCTGGTTGTTGCCGGCGAGCATCTCAAACTCCCCGGCGTCGGGAAGTCGATCGGTGCCGCGATCGAACAGCTCGTGCTTACCGGAAAAACCGAACAACTCGAGCTGCTCTACCAGCGCTTTCCAGCGACGCTCTTGGAGGTGCTGGGCGTAAGCGGCATTGGAACGAAAACCACGGCCATGCTCTTCGCGCAATACGGCATTGCCTCGGTGGCCGACCTTGAGGGCGCGATCGCCGCCGGAACGCTCGCTGGGGTGCCGCGTTTAGGAAGCAAGACGATCGAAAATTGGCGGCGCGGCATTCTTGCCTATCGAGGGCGGCAACGGCGTACGCCGCTGCCGCAGGCGCTGGCGATCGCGCGCGAGGCAATCGCGTACGTGCGCGAAGGACCGCCGCCCGAGCGCCTCGTTTGTGCGGGCAGTCTCCGCCGCGCCGAGATCACCGTCGGCGACATCGACCTGGTTTGCACGTCGCACGATGCCGCCGGCGTCATCGCGCACTTCACCGGCTGGACGCGCGCGCAGGCCGTGCTTGCCGAAGGACCGACGAAGGCGAGCATCTGGCTCCCAGGCGGGTTGCAAATCGATCTGCGCGTGCTCCCGGACCATCTCTATGGGAACCTGTTGCAACACTTCACCGGATCGCGCGAGCACAACATCAAACTGCGCGAGTACGCCGTGCGCGCCGGCCTGCGCGTCAGCGAGAACGGTATCTTAAACCTCGAAAATGGCGAGGTAACGACCTGCACCGAGGAAGCGGGCGTTTACGCCGCGCTGGGTATGCAGTACATCCCCCCGGAACTGCGCAGCGGACTCGACGAGATCGAGCTCGCTCGTGGCGGCGCGATTCCCGAGCTTATCGAAGCCGGCGAACTTCGCGGCGATTTCCACATGCACACCGTCTGGAGCGATGGCGACGACAGCCTTGACGCGATGATCGCAGCGGCCGCGGGGCGCGGCTACGAGTACCACGCGATCAGCGACCACTCGCAAGGGCGAGGACGCCGCTTCGGTCTCGATCCGAGCAAGCTGATCGAACAGCGAGGGCTTATCGAAGAGCTCGGCGTGCGTTACGGAATCAGCACGCTCTGTGCGAGCGAAGTCGACATCCTGCCGGATGGTTCGCTCGACTTCGAGGATGCCGTGCTTGCGAAGCTCGACCTCGTCATCGGTTCGGTGCACACCGCGACAAATCAATCGCGAGACGAGATGACGGCGCGCCTCATCGCGGCCTGCGAGAACCCGTACGTGACCATCGTCGGACACCCAACTGGGCGTCGCTTCGATGCTTCGACAGGCTCAGCACAGGCTGCCGGGTACGAGTTCGATTACGACGCCGTTTTTGCAGCGGCTGCGCGCACCGGTACCGCGATGGAGATCGACGGGCAAGCGGCGCGTCTCGACCTTCCCGCGCCACTGGCGCGCAAAGCGAAAACGTTTGGCGTAACGTTTGCCCTCGATAGCGACGCGCATCGCACGCGCGATTTGAGCGCGATCGAATTCGCAGTCGGTCAGGCCCGGCGCGCCGGCTTGACAAAAAGCGACGTCTTGAACGCCCAGCCGCTGGAGTACGTTCGCGCCTTCGTCGCGCGCAAACGCGAAGCGGCATGATTGCGGGCGTGCGACTCGCTCGACCCGATTTCGCCAACTCCGATGGCCGGCGCTCGCCGCTGCTCTTCGTGCACGGGGTCGGATCGACGGCCGCAATATGGGACGCGCAGCTCGAGGCGTTCGGCGGCGATCGTCTCTGCGCGGCGATCGAGCTGCGCGGCAACGGCACGCAGAAGCCCGATCCCGATCCCAGGACCGTAACGCGCGCCGGATATGCGGAGGACGTGCTCACGGTCGCCGACGCACTGCGCGCCGATCGGTTCACGCTCGTCGGTTGCAGTCTTGGAGGGGTCGTTGCTTTTGAGCTCTGGCAACGGGCGCCGCAACGCGTCGCTGCGCTCGTCCTGCTCGGTACCTTTGCTCGCTATCCCGACGGCGAGCGTTACGCGCAGCAGATCGCTGGGCAAGTGCGCGAAGCGGGCAGCATGCGCGCGTTCGGCGAACTGCGCGCGGCGAAGCTCGGATTGTCGCCAGCCCGTTTGCGCGAGACGATCGAGCAGTTCGCGTGTAAATCGGTGGAATGCTTTCTGGCGGCGACGCAAGCCACATGGACCGGCGACTACGCGGCGCTGCTGCCCTCCATCCACGTGCCGGTGCTGGTCGCGTACGGAGAGCACGATGCGCTTGCACCACGTACACTTTCCGAGGAGATCGCGTCAGGCATCGCCGGGGCCGAGCTGGCGATGATTTCCGGCGCCGGCCACGTTGCCAACGCCGACGAGCCCTCGGCGTTCAACGCGTTGCTGCGCTTTTTTGTGAACGCTCGACGGTAGGAAGATGGGCGCGAGCGGGTCGCATGAGAAGGGGAATTATCAGCGCCTTCGATTGGATCGCGGCGCTGGTCGCACACCGCGAAACCGACTGCGGGTCGGGGCTGATTCGGCCTGCTATCGCATGCAGGATCCAGCAACTGCCGTTGAGCGAGCAATAGCAAAAGTCGATGGCAACGGAGTGTTTCATGAGGAGCGAAGTCGGAACGGTGCCCGCGAGCTCGATCCTCAGCAGCGTATGCGACTCGCCGGGGCGCAGTGTCGTGGACGGATCGATTGAGCTCGTCGATATCGTGGCGCGAGGTGCCGAGCCGGCCAGAACGGCGTAGTGCGTGCGCAGGAAGATTCTTCCAAGTTGCGGATCCCGAACTAGGGTTCTGACGTAGTCGTCCCACGCCGGCTCGACGAGGCCGTCGACGCGGAGTTGAGCCGATCGGACCAGAGCAGGCCCAACGCCATCGTTGGTGACTTCAATCGTTTCACCCTGAGCGTCGTAGGTCGTTCCAACGCTCAAGTAGGGCCAGATCGTGGCAGCGAATTGATCGCCGATGACGCGCGTCTGATAGATCAACGTCCCTGCCGTGAGCGCGCTGACCAGCAAAGCGCCCATCGCGATGAAGAAGTCCAGGCGAAAGGCCCGATCGTTCATGGCGCGACGACGCGCTCGGGCGCGGCGTAGAGATTGGCGCGGTCGTCGCGCACGAAGCCTGCAAGCGTAATGTTGAACTCGCGCGCGAGCTCGACCGCGAGACTGCTCGGCGCCGAGACCGAAGCGACGATTGGGACGCGCGCCATGACGGCTTTCTGCAGGATCTCGTAGCTCGCGCGGCCGCTGACCACGAGCGCGCGGTTGCACAGTGGCAGGTGTGCGTTGAGCAGTGCCCACCCGACCAGCTTATCGAGGGCATTGTGGCGGCCGATGTCCTCGCGCACGGCGATCGTCTCGCCGTGGACGTCGAAAAGGGCGGCGGCGTGCAGTCCGCCGGTCGCCGCGAAAATCCGCTGCGCTTTGCGCATGCGCTCCGGCAGCTCGTAGAGCAGGCGCGCCTCCAAGCGCACGGCGTCTTCAATCGGCGCGGCGCCAAGCTCGCGCAGCGAGTCGAGCTGCGCGCGTCCGCAGACGCCGCAGGAACTGCTCATCGTGAAGTGCCGCTCGAAACGCGCCAGATCGCGTGGCCGCCCCGCAGAGCGCAGCTCGATATTGACGATGTTGTAACGCTGTTCGGGATCGATGGCCGGATCGATGCAGTACGTGAGTTGGGCGATCTCGTCGCGGCTTGCGACGATGTTCTCTCCATAAACGAAGCCGGCGGCGAGCTCGAAATCGTTCCCGGGCGTGCGCATCGTGACCGCGAGCGTGCGCGTCTGTCCATCCGTGACGAGTCGCAGCTCCAGCGGTTCCTCGCCGGCGACTTCGTCGCGCTTTCGGGTTCGCGCCTCGCCCTCCAGCGCGAGCACGTCGGTCTCGACGGACCGTCCGGGCCTAGTGGTTTCCATTGTCGTCTGGGCGGTTCTGTACGTATTGATACCCGAAGCGCCCTTTGATGCAGAGGTGGCCGCTGGTGACGCTGTTTTCGATCGGAGACGTGACCTTCACGATGTCGTTGTCCTGGACGTGCAGAGTCAGCGTGCAGCCAACGCCACAATACGAGCAAATCGTGTCAGTTTTGGTTTGCTCGTTCTCGTACCACTCGCCGCGCCGGCGCAGCTCGTATTCGGATGAAAACATCAGCGCGCCGGTAGGACAAACGCCGATGCAGTTTCCGCAGTAGACGCACGCGGATTCGGGGAGGGCTACATCGTACTCGGTCGAAATGCGCGCGTCGAAACCGCGTCCGGCGACGGCGATCGCGAACGTGTTTTGCGCATCGATGCCGCAGGCTTCGACGCACTTGTAGCAAAGAATGCATTTGGAGTAGTCACGCACGTAGAGCGCGTTGTCGATCTTTACCGGCTGCTCCATCGTCGCCGGTTCCGTGCCATATCGTCGGGGATCGGCGGCGTATCGCTCGCAGTAACGTTGCGCGTCGGCCGCGGTCGAGAGGTCGACCGTGGAGGCAAGAAACTCGAGCACCATCTTGCGGCTATGCCGCACGCGTGGCGAATCGGTGTGAATCACCATACCGCGTTCGGCGCGGCGCGCGCACGCGGGAACGAGGACTCGGGAACCCTCCAGCTCGACGACGCAGACGCGGCAGGCGTTCACCGGCGTGAGGGATTCGAGGAAGCAGAGCGTGGGCGTATCGATTCCAGCCCGCTCGCAGGCGTCGAGAATCGTCGCACCATCGGGGACCGTGACGGAAGTGCCGTCTATCGTGAGTTCGATCGTGTTCACGCCGAGTTGCCCACTTCGAAAAGGCGCAGGTTCGTCCGCGCCGATTCGATCGCATTGGCTGCCGTCTGACCGAGCCCGCAAATCGACGCGTCCCGCATGGCCGCGCCTATCTCGCGCAGGAGCGCGAGATCGCGCGAGCGATCGACTCCCCCGCCACCGGATTGCTCGAGGCGATGCAGCGCTTCTTCCTGACGCACGGTTCCGACTCGGCATGGCACGCATTGGCCACACGACTCGTCGCGGAAGAATCGCGCAACGCGCCGCAAGATCGCCATCATGTCGACGCTCTCGTCGAAGAGCATGACGACGCCCGAACCCAGCGTCGCGCCTGCAGCCCGTGCGTCCTCAAAAGTCAGACGCATCGACAGCGCACTGGGCGTTACGAAGGTGCCGGCCGCACCCCCCAGCAGAATCGCCTGCAAGCGTCGTCCGGGCGTTACTCCTCCGGCCAGCTCGATCAGCGCACCGAGCGTCGCGCCATGCGGGACTTCGTAGATTCCCGCGCGCACGACGCTGCCGGAAAGGCAGAAGAGCCGCGTGCCCGTCGAGCTCGGCGTTCCGACGCGCGCGTACGCTGCCCCACCTTCGAGCAGAATTAGCGGAAGATTTACGAGAGTTTCGACGTTGTTCACGAGCGTTGGCTTACCGAAGAGGCCGGCTTCCACCGGGAAAGGCGGCTTGGCGCGGGGCTCGCCGCGCTTTCCCTCGATCGAATTGAAGAGCGCGGTCTCTTCCCCGCAGATATAGGCGCCGGCGCCGCGCCGAACCTCGACTTCCAAACGCATCCCTTTGCCCATCACGTTCTCGCCGAGCAATCCCGCTGCGCGAGCCTGGGCGATTGCGTTGGCGATGCGTCCCGCCGCGAGCGGATATTCGCCCCGGATATACATAAAGGCGCGCTCGCAGCCGGTCGCATACGCCGCAATCGTGATCGCCTCTAGGAGCGCAAATGGATCCTGTTCCATGATCACGCGATCCTTGAAAGTGCCGGGCTCCGATTCGTCGGCATTGCAGACGAGATAGTGCGGACGCGGTGCTGCCGCGACGGCCTCCATTTTCCGTCCCATCGGGAATGCGGCGCCGCCGCGGCCTAAAAGATTTGAGGCGACGATTTGGGCGACGACCTGCTGGGGCGAAAGGGCGAAGGCTTGGCGCAGGGCGAGATAGCCGCCGTTTGCGCGAAAATCGTCAAGCCTCTCGGGATTGACCTTGCCGACGCGGCCCAGCAATCGAAGGTCGGCGCCGCCGACATAGGGTGCAGGCACTGCATCGTTGCACTGCGCATCGGTCGTCATCGCAGCGATCAGCGTCTCTGCGTCGACTGGCGCGAGCTGGCGTGCCGATGGGCGATCGCCGGCCGTGGTGACGAGCGCAGCCGGAGCGCGATCGCACAGCCCCAAGCACGGACTGCGAAGCCAGGTCGTCGTCGCGTCGTGAAAAAATTCGCCGGGCGCTCCAAAAACGGATTCGAGCCTTGCGCAAAGCGCCCCCGCACCCGCGCAGATGCAGGCGATGTCGTCACAGACGTGTATGACGCGCGGCGCACGGGGGGCCGTCGAAAAGAGCGCGTAAAAGGTCGCGACGCCGTAGACCTCGGCCGGTGCCACGTCCAGTCGCTCGCCGACGTAGTTGAGCGCACCGGCACTAATCCAACCGATGCGGTCTTGCACGGCGTGCAGGACCGGCAGCAAAAGATGCCGGCGAGCGCGGGCCTCGGCGCCCGTCACGCCGCGCTCACGCTCGAGCGCAACGTCAATCGCGGCTCGCTCGGTAACCGTCGCGGCGTCCGCAGTAAAATGCAGATCCATTATGCGTATTTTTCGACGCGCACCGCGCAGGCTTTGAACTCCGCGGTGCCCGACTTTGGATCGGTCGCATCAATTGTCAACAGATTCGTCGCGATGGCGTCGTTGAAATGGAACGTGGTGAAGACCAATCCCGGGCGCAGTCCCGCATCGATGCGAACGGGCGCCACGATCGATCCGCGGCGCGACGTGACGCGTACGCGATCGCCTTCGGAGACGCCGTAGCTTCGCGCATCCTCGGGTGAGAGATCGAGCGTCTCGCCGCGGCGCAGCGGTGACGTATAACCGCCGCTCTGGACGCCGGTATTGAATGAGTCCAATCGCCGGCCGGTCGTCAAGCGCAGCGGATACTCCTCGTCGAGCGCCTCGACCGGCGGATCGTGGTCGACGGCTGCGAAGGGCGCGCGCTCGCTCCTCATGGGTTCCTCCCAAAGTCGCGCGTGTAAGAACCGTTCGCCGGGGTGATCCTCGTCGTAGCAGGGCCACGCAATGCCGTCCAGCTTGGCGAGCCGCGCGTAGCTCATGCCGGCATGCCAGGGTGAAAGCGAACGGCATTCATCCCACGCCCTTTCCGCACTATAATCCGGCCAGTCGTGGCCGAGGCCGCGCGCCAGCGCGCACATGATCGCGATGTCGTCGCGCGCCTCGCCGGGCGGATCGAGTGCTTTGCGGCAGCGCTGGACGCGGCGTTCGCTGCTCGTCACGGTGCCTTCCGACTCGCACCAGCTCGCCGTCGCGGGAAAGACGACGTCGGCGAGCTCGCCGGTCTTCGTGAGAAAGATGTCTTGCACGATCAGGGTCTTCAGGCTTCGCAGCAGCTGGATTGCATGATCTTGATCGGCTTCGGATTGGGCCGGATTCTCGCCGATGACGTAGAGCGTATCGAGCGCGCCGTCCTCGATGGCATGGAAGATCTCGGTGAGATTCCAGCCGCGTTTTCGTGGCAGCGTACCGCCCCACGCCCTTTCGAACTTGTCGATCGAGGCGGGATCCTCGACGTCCTGGCCGCCGGGAAACTTATTCGGGATCGCACCCATATCGCCGCCGCCCTGGACGTTGTTCTGTCCGCGCAGGGGATTGAGCCCGGAACCGTACCGCCCGACGTGACCGCAGAGCAACGCGAGGTTGATGAGCGCACGCACGTTGTCGACGGCATTGTGGTGTTCGGTGATCCCCAGCGTCCAGCAGAGTTCGGCGCGCGGCGCGCGCGCATAGGCATGCGCGAGCTCACGAATCAGTCCGGCGGGAACGCCGGTCGTTTCCTGTGCATACTCGAGCGTGTATGGCTCGACCACAGCGCGATACGCGTCGAAGCCGCTCGTCGCACGGGTAACGAACTCCCGATTCTCCAAGCCCGCGGCAAGAATTTCGCGGCCGATCGCGTTGGCAAGTGCGATATCCGATCCCACGTCGAGCCCCAGCCATCCATCGGCCCACCGAGCGCTCGACGTGCGGCGCGGATCGACCACGTACAGTTTGGCGCCGTTGCGTAGTGCGCGCAGAACGTGATGAAAGAAGATCGGGTGCGTCTCGCGCGCATTCGATCCCCAGAGCACGATCAGGTCGGTCCGCTCGACCTCCTCGTAGGAGCTCGTGCCGCCGCCCGCCCCGAATACCGTCGTCAGACCGACGACGCTCGGAGCGTGTCAAGTTCGATTGCAGCTATCGATGTTGTTGCTGCCGATGACCAAGCGAGCGAACTTCTGGGCGATGTAATTCATCTCGTTGGTCGCCTTCGAACAGCTGAACATGCCGAACGTGCGGGTAGCCCCGCGGTTCCGAGCGTCGCGCAGCCCCGATGCTGCGCGCTCGAGCGCCTCGTCCCAGGTCGCGCGGCGCAGCTCGCCATCGCGTACCAACGGGTGCGTCAATCGAAGATAGGGTTTGCTCACGGTTGGGTAATTCGCGCGCGGTCCGCGCCCTCCCACCGTGCCCACGCTATCCGCATCGGGTGGCCGGCTGCCGCGCGACCTTTGGCCAAAGGAGCTTCGCAGCGGGGAAGGCAAGACCGGCCTTCACAGGAGGAGGTACGAGCGTGGATCTTTCGTCGATAACCGTCTACGCGGACGGTCGATTCCAGCGCTACGAAGATGCAAAGGTTGGATTGCTCACACACGGGCTCCAATACGGTACCGGATGCTTCGAAGGTATTCGAGGCTACTGGGTGCCGGAAGAACGCGAGCTCTTCCTCGTCCTCATTCGCGATCACTTCGAACGCCTCGCCACGTCGGCGAAGATCCTCACGATGGAGCTGCCAAAAACCGTCGACGAGCTGGCCGAAATTACCGTCGAGCTTTGCCTGCGTAATCGCTACGAAGCGCACGTCTACGTTCGCCCGTTCGCATACAAGGCCGCAGAAGATGTCGGCGTACGGCTGCACGGCGTGCCCGATGCGTTTGCCATCGTTCCGATTCCGTTCACGCAGTACCTCGACAACAGCCGCGGACTCCACGTTTGCGTGAGCTCTTGGCGCCGCACGGACGATACGATGGCGCCGCCGCGCGCGAAGATCACCGGGCTTTACGTTAACTCCGCGCTTGCCAAGAGCGAAGCGGTTCAGAATGGCTACGACGAAGCGATTCTCTTGTCGCACGACGGGCACGTCGCCGAAGGTTCCGCCGAGAACATCTTCCTGGTGCGGCGGAACGTGCTGTACACGCCGGATCCGGCGCAAAACGTGCTCGAGGGCGTCACCCGAAAGGCAATCATGGATCTCGCGCGCGACGAGCTGGGCCTGCAGATCGTCGAGCGAGCGATCGATCGTGGCGAACTTTACTCCGCGGACGAAGTCTTCTTTACGGGTACGGCCGTTGGGATCTGCTACGTTTCGTCAATCGATCGCCGAATGGTCGGCGACGGAACGATGGGGCCGATTACGCAGCGACTGCGCGCGCTGTACGAGCGGATCGTAACGGGGGGCGAGCCCCGCTACGAAGGGTGGCTCACGCGAGCCTACGCATCGGCGAAGATTAGCGCCTAAGGCGGGGAGAGGCCGTCGTTCCAGTAGGATGCGTCGGCCGAAGAGCCGGTGCGCCGCTGGTACCCAGTCGCTTCCCGCCAGCGCGCGAACCGCAGCTCGTCGGCGTAGGTGAGACGCGAAACGCTGTGAATGAAGGAGCGCCCGAGGTCTTGTGAGGGCAAAGCGGTGGTCATTACCGCGATCACGTATGGCGCATCGGCCGCGAAAACGATTCCAGCATCGTTGAGCGTATCGTACAGCGAGCCGGTCTTATGCGCGATCGGGACGTCATCCGGGAGCGGTTCGGGCAACAGGGTGTTGTACCGATCGGCTTCCAAAATGTCGATCATCTCGTTTGACGACCATTCGTCGACCAATTCGCGTCGCGCCATCAGCGTCAGCAGACGAACGAGATCGGCGGCAGAGGTCCGCAGCGTCTGACGGATCGACCATCCGTCGGTGCGCACGTCGCCCGCGAGACGCGTGCGGGCCAAACCGAGTTCTCCCATTTGGCGATTGATATTGCGCCGGCCGACGAGACGAATCAGCATGTTTGTTGCGGTGTTGTCGCTAATGTCGATCATCTTTTCGACGAGATCGGAAACTGGGTAGGTTGTGCCTACGGGCGCGTCGGCAAGGACCCCCGATCCAAAGTCTTTATCGGCGGCTTCGAGCGTGACGCGGCGCTGCAGGTCAAAGCGCCCGGCCTCGAGCTGTTCAAAGACTTCGACCATGACGGGAAGTTTAATCGTCGATGCCGCCGGCATGCTCTTGGCGGCATTGAAGCCGGCGTTGTAGCCGGTATTGAGGTCGAGCACGTCGAGGGTGATCGCCGCCGGTACGCCGCGCGCGAGGCTGCGAACGTCATGAGTGAGCCGTTCGAGCGGCGGGGGAAGATATGCTCGTGCGGGTGCCGTCGACGTGATGCCAGTCCAGAAAGCAAACGCCAAAAGTGACGCAGCACGTCGCAACATTATCGTCGCTTCGATTCTCTCGCACTGCGGCTCCTGCCTACGAGCACGGGCCTCGCTCGCCCGCGCTCGTCGCGCTACCGATCACCGGCGTGTTGCGGGTTGTAGCGCTGCGGGTGCTTACAGCCGCGAAATCGAAAGGCCCGGCGTGAGCACGACGCATTCGCCGGTGCAGCGCGTCGATATCGTCGGCGTCCCTATGGACCTGGGCGCAAGCCGGCGCGGAGTCGATATGGGTCCCTCGGCGGTGCGGTACGCGAAGCTGCACGACGCACTCGGCAGACTTGGCATTCAGACGATCGTCGATCGCGGCGACCTGCAAGTGCCGATCCGCGAGTCGGCCGATGCAAACGATGCTTCGGCGAAGTTCCTAACCGTCATCACCGACGTCTGCAACGACTTGGCGCTGCTCGTCGAAGAAGCCGTGCGCGCGGGCGGCTTGCCGATCGTGCTTGGCGGCGATCATTCGATCGCCATCGGAACGCTTGACGGTCTCACGCGGGCGCGCGGCGCGCCCCCCGGGCTCGTCTGGATCGACGCGCACGCCGACATCAATAGTCCGGGAAGCTCGTCGACGGGAAACGTGCACGGTATGCCGCTCTACTTCGCACTGCAGAAGGGCTTTGCACGAGCCGACCAGACGGTGCAGATCGGATTGCGTGACGTCGACCCCAACGAGAAACGTCTGTTGCGCGAGTTCGGCGTGAAGACGTTTACGATGACCGACGTCGACAAACTGGGAATGGTGCACGTCATGGAAGAGGCGCGCGCGATTGCGGGCGGTCAGGGCCGGCCCATCCACGTTTCGTTTGACATGGACGCTCTCGACCCGAGCGAGGCGCCGGGCACCGGAACGCCGGTCAAGGGCGGCTTAAGCTATCGCGAAGCGCATCTGGTGATGGAGATGCTCTACGATAGCGGGCAGCTCGGCTCGATCGAAATGGTCGAGATCAATCCGATTCTCGACTACCGTAATCAAACGGCGTTGCTTGCAGTCGGACTGATTTGCTCGGCGCTCGGTAAATCTATTCTCTAGAATCTGGGAGCTTGGGGGTCGCTAGAGTTTGATCGTCGTTTGCGCTTGGCAGGAAACGCCGCCGCCGCAGACTGCTGGATCCCAGCTCGCATCGGCGAGGAGCGCGCGTATCCGGCTCTCGAGTTGCGGGTCGATCGGCGGATCGAAGGCAACGTCCTGAGTGCGGCCGTCGTCGCCCACGGTGACGACCAGCGTCACGTGCGCGCCGAGCGCGTCGAGTTGCTTGCGTACTGCGGGATCGAGCACCGGATCGGGTTGCTCGGCCCCAAAGGGCAAGTACCCGCCGGCCTTTCGAGTGCCGAGGCTTGCAACGGCACGAACGGCCGGTGACGGCGTTGCATTCACCGTCCCGATGGAATCGGAGCGCCCGGCGCCGGGGCGTTGGAGCGAGCCGACGGCGGGCGCAGCCGGCGCGTTCGAAGCATTCGCGGGCTCGGGGGGCGCGTGGCGATTCGGTGCGGCGGCGACGAGCCGAACGTGAGTCACGAAGTTGACGGCCCGCTTCGCGTCGCGGTGCCGCGCGACCGCGCGGGGTGGGGGTTGCGGAACTCGCGGACGGGTGATTTCGACGTGGATGACGTGCGTGAAGCTGACGGTTTCGACCGGTGCAGAGGTCGAAGCGGTCCAGGCTAATGCCGGAATAGCGAGGGCGACGAGGATGTGAATCCCCACCGAAGCAAGCGTTGCCCGCTCCATTCGCACGCGACCGTCGACTGCTGCCGTCATCTCGTGGTTTCCTTCGATTCGAGCGCGCGAGCGTCCCCGGGCGTGACCTCTGAGCTCTTACGATGCTACGAAGAGCGCGGCGTTTCGTCGAGCTTTCCGGCCTCGGCCCCCCAGGTGTCCCAGCCGGCCGCGGATTCGCGGGAGAACAGCTCGATGCGCGAGCGTTGACCGCACAACTCCTCGATACGTCTGCGGAATATGGCCGGCTTTCGGCTGTGCTCGGCGCGCGGCTCCATAATCACTTGGCCCTGACGCAGGTCGAGAATCGGGAAAGGTCTTCCGGTGGGCGTTGTAGTGGCCGCAAGCACGAACTCCGTGGTGGGCTTCGTAAACGTAGGAGGCACCCCTTGCCCGCAAATCGGCTTCCCTTTGCCATTCGTCTTGACCCACACGTAGGCTACACCGCGATAGTGCAAATCCCAGCTCCCGATGAGGTCGATTGCGAAATTCAGGCGCGGGCCTGTGGACCACAAAAAAAGCACAGAGCGCTTATTCATAATCGCGCGGACCGGCAGCTTCGCCAGTTCCCCTTGAGCCATGAGCGGATAGTGTTTCGCCGCGGCAGCATCCTTGATCTGGCTTCCGTAGTAGAACCACGGGGGGTCGGCATAGACGATGTCGTAGGTTTTTGTTGGAAAGGACGGCAAATTTTTATGCCGATCCGCCACGTTGCGTTGAGCTAAGCGTCTGAGATGCTCCTGACTCTTTGACATCCTAGCATTACGATATGTTGCCGGCGTCGCATCTTCCTCGCGAAGCTACAAACTCACCGCAACGAATGCGACGATCGCGCCGCAGAGCGTCGCTGCAACGTTGACCGCGTCGTTTTCGATCCAGCTCACGCCGCGCCGCGCTAGCGTGGTTGCGCCGCAACGATGGCGCCGGGTTTCGCAGTCGCACGCGCAAACGGGGCACCACCGCAGCGCCTGAAGGCTCGCGCCCAAAATTGAATCGAGGACGGCGCCGGCGACGCCGCCGAGCGCCACGCTCGACAGGGGTGCGATGCGGACGAGCGACGCCGTGCATGCGACACAGAGTGCTCCCGCCAGAGTCGCAGCGATTCCAAGTGTGGTAACACCACCAGAACGTCCCGCCCGCTGCGGGCGCAGCGTGAGAATCGAAACCGGCGATCTTCGCGAAAGCGTGCCGATCTCGGTCCCCCACGTATCGGCCGAAGCTGCCGCAAAAGCTCCGGCGAAGGCAGCGGCCAACGGTGCGCTGCCGCGGGCGGCCGCAAGCGCGCAGACGGCCGCAACGCCGCCGTTTGCGAGTACTTGCCATCCGCTGCGCAGAGTGTCGCGGTCGCCCCCGACAATCGCGGACTTGCGTTCTCTGCCGATGCGTGAGAGAAGCGTTGACGGCAAGAAGAAGGCGAAGAGGACGGCTGCTGCCGCCCATCCACCACTCCCGAAGACGGCTGCGCCGACCGCAAAGGCCGCCGCCGCGCCGCTCGCCGAAAGTGTTTGAGCGCGATAGGCGAGCGTTGCGACGACTGCCGCCAAGCCCGCACCGAGAGCAGCCTGCACTACGTTTTCGACGCGAAGAACGCATCGAGTGCATCGACCAGGCCCGCGGCGGTGTACCGGCTCGCAACGACGTCGACGTGAAGGCCCGTCTCGGTTGCGGCGCGGGCGGTGATCGGACCGATGCAGGCGACGCACTTTCCCGCCGCAGCCTGCGCGGCGGCAGCATCGCCGCCGAGCAATGCCGCAAAGCCCGCAACGGTGCTTGCGCTCGTAAACGTTAGGACGTCGGCCCGTTCGACTTTTTCATGAAACTCGGGATCGTGCGCAACGACGGTCTTATAGGCAGGCACGACGGTGGCGACCAATCCCGCTTCTTCGAGCATTCGCGGAAGCACGTCGCGCGCTGCTTGCGCTCGATAGACGAGCACGCGATCTCCGGCGTGCGAGCGCTCGATCACCGCGCGCGCCACCTCCTCGCCGATCGAGGTGCCGGCAACGAGATCGGCGCGCACGCCATAGTCGTGCAGGCGCTGCGCAGTGCTTTCGCCGATAGCCGCGACCTTCGCTTTACCGATCGCGCGCGCATCGGCGTTTCGCGCGCTCAATGCGGCGAAGAACGCAGCCACGCCGTTCTGCGAAGTAAAGACGAGCCAGGTGAAGGACGCGAGTGCGTCGATTGCGTTTTCGGCGGCGTTCGAGTCGTCGGGCGGCTCTATCCCGATCGCCGGGGCAAAAAGCGGCTCGGCGCCGCGGCTGAGCAACGCGCGCGCGAAGGTCTCGGATTGCTCGCCGGTGCGCGTTATCGCGACGCGTTTGCCGAAGAGCGCGCCGGTGTCGAACCAGCGCAGCCGGTCGCGCAAGCGCGCGACGCCGCCGACGACAACCACCGCTGGCGCCTCGATCTTTGCACGAGCGACGTCGTCGGCGATCGTAGCGAGCGTTCCGAGCACGGTGCGTTGGCTGGGACGCGTGCCGTCTTGCACGACGGCGACGGGCGTCGTGCCGGCGAGCCCGTGGGTGACGAGCCGCTGCGCGATCTCGGGCAACGTGGCGGTGGCCATCAAGAGAACCAACGTGCGCTGCGGATCGGCGAGCTTTCCCCAGTCCAGCGTTGAAGCAGTCTTGGACGGATCTTCGTGTCCGGTAAGAACGGTAAAGGATGCGGCGTGCTCGCGGTGCGTTACCGGGATTCCGGCATACGCCGGGACCGCCAAGGCCGAGCTGACTCCGGGAACGATTTCAAAGGCTATTCCGGCGGCGCGCAGCCTTTCGGCCTCTTCGCCGCCGCGTCCAAAGACAAACGGGTCGCCGCCCTTCAAACGAACGACCTGCCGCCGCTCGCGGGCCTTCGCAATCATGAGTGCTTCGATCTCGTCTTGTGGCATTGCGTGGTCGCGGCCGCGTTTGCCCACGAAGATCCGTTCGCACGTCGGCGGCGCGAGCCCGACGATCGCATCGCTCGCAAGCGCATCGTAGAGCAACACCTCGGCGTTGCGTAGGAGCTCGGCCGCTCGTAACGTCAGCAGGCCCGGATCACCCGGGCCTGCGCCGACGAGAAAGACGCGACCTTCGCGGCTACTTTCCGCCATCGGCGCGGTTGAGCTCGAAGAGATCTTCCAGCACGCGCGCGCTCGAAAGCGCCTCGTCGCGATCGAGCGTGGCTTTCTCTTGGATCTTCAAAATGGCGGAGTGCAAGAGCTTCGAGACAATCGTCAACGTCATGCCGGTCACGAGTGTGCGTTCGCGTTCGTCCAGGTCTGGGCAGCGGGCCAGCAGCCGTTCGAGCTCCGCGACGCGGATTGCCTCGGCTTTTTGCGTCAATCGTGCGATGACCGGAACGGTGACGCGGGAACGATACCATTTTTCGAAACGCTCAACGCAGTGGTCTATGATTGCTTCGACTGCCGGAATTGCTTCGCGGCGCAGATCGAGACGTTCGTTGACGACCGACTTGAGCCCGTCGATGTCGACGAGCGACACGTTTGCGACGTTTGTGACCGAGGGATCGACGTCGCGCGGGACGGCGATGTCGACGATGAAAAGCGGGCGATCGGGACGCCGGGCCATCGCCGCGCGTACGCACCCTTCATCGATTACGAAATGCGAGGCGCCCGTCGATGCGACCACGACGTCGGCGACCGCGAGCGCTTCTGCGAGCTCCTGCATCTCGACGGCTTCCCCGAAACCCGCCTCGGTAACGAGTCCGCGGGAGCGCGACATCGTTCGATTCGCGACGATAACCCGATCGGCGCCCTCCTGACGCAAGCGCTTGACCGCAGTCCGTCCCATCTTACCGGCACCGACGACGAGGATGGACGTGCGCGCGAGGGTGCCCAGCCGTAACCGTGCCGCCTCGACCGCGGCGGTTGCCATCGAAACCGATTCTCCGCCGATCTGGGTTTGCGCGCGAGCCGTCTTGCCGGCCGCCAGGGCTTCCCGAAAGAGCCGGTGCAGCGAGCGGCCGAGCGAGTTTGCGCGCGTCGCCGCGACGTACGCGTCCTTGACTTGCCCGAGAATTTCGGCTTCCCCAATGAGCATCGAATCGAGCCCGGTGCAGACTCGGAAGAGATGCGCTACCGCCTGACGGCCGAGCCGCGTATAGAGGTACGATTCGATATCGTAGCCGGTCGTGCCGTGGCGGAAGTTCGCGAGAAACGATTTGATCTGTCCTACGCCACGCTCGTAATCGTCGAGCTCGGCGTAGATTTCCAAACGTCCGCAGGTTTGAAGCATGACCGCTTCACGCACCGCTTCATAGTCGCGCAGTGCCACGAGCGCCTCGGCCATGCGGGATGCGGGAAAGGCGTGGCGTTCGCGCACTTCGATGGGCGCGGTACGGTGCGAAAGCCCGATGCACGTGATTGGCACGGCGTACTATTCTACGCTCAACCGATGGGTCAAGATTGCCATCTCGCCGGCAAGGTCGATGTTGCGCACGATGACCGGCCCGCGCAGGTCGAGCGGCATCGGAGCGAAGTTGAGGATCGCGCGAATGCCGAGATCGGCAGCGCGCTGCGCGCTCTCCTGCGCGGCTTGCGCGGGAACCGAGATGACGGCGATGTTGCAACCCTCCCGCGCAAGCGTGCGCTCCATCTCCGCAACGTCCTGCACGACGATGCCCTGCCAGCTTTGACCGACGACCGCCGGCGATCGGTCGAAGATTGCCGTAACGTGAAAGCGCTTCTCGCGGGCGGTGATGAAGGAGGCAAAAGCGCGCCCCAGATAACCGAATCCGACGATCGCGATGCGCCAGTCATGCTCCAATCCTAGAACCCATCCAAGCTGCTCGACAAGCGGTTCGATCGCATAGCCCTGACCGCGGCGGCCGAGCGGGCCGAGGGCGCAGAGATCTTTGCGAATCTGCGTGCTGGCGATTGTGTGGCCGAGCAGCGCAGCAAGCCCATGCGATGTGATCGTTCTCTTGCCGTCGGCCTGGGCTTGTCGCAATGCCCGATGGTAGGCGTAGAGCCGCGGGATCGAAACCTCGCCGAGCGGTTCGCCGGCGGGCAGACGGTTGGCCGCGAGTTTGCGATCGATCATGCAGTTGCCAAAACCGCAGCCAGCGAGGCGTCGGCTGCGGCGACGGTCCAGGCCACGTCGCGCTCGCTATGGGCGGCCGAGAGAAAGTTCGCTTCGAAGGGTGAGGGTGCGAAGTAGACGCCGCGATCGAGCATGGCCGAAAAGTACTTCGCGAAGAGGCCGCGATCGGACTTTCGCGCGCCTTCGAGATCGGTTACCGGATCGGCCGTAAAAAAGATCGAGAACATGGAGCCGGCGCGGTTGCAGGAATGGGCAACCCCGTATCTGCTCATGACGTCATCCAGACCCTCCGCGAGCTGGCCGGTCCTCTCCTCGAGCCGCTCGTAGAGTCCCGCATCCGACGCGATGACCGTAAGAGCCGCCAAGCCCGCGGCCATCCCAAGGGGATTGCCCGAGAGCGTCCCGGCCTGATAGACCGGTCCGTCCGGCGAGAGGTGCGCCATCACATCGGCCCGGCCGCCGAAGGCCGCCACGGGGAGCCCCCCGCCAATGATCTTTCCCAGCGTCGTAAGATCCGGGACGATGCCCTCGCGCGCTTGCGCCCCGCCACGCGCGACGCGAAAGCCGCTCATCACTTCGTCGAAAATGAGCAGCGCGCCGGAGTCGCTGCACAGCTCGCGCAGGCGCTGCAGATAGCCGGGTCGCGGAAGAATGAGTCCCATGTTTCCGGGATACGGTTCGACGATGACGGCTGCGATCGCGCCGGAGTGCGCTTCGAAAGCGCGCTCCACCGCCGCGGTGTCGTTGAAAGGCAGCACGAGCGTATCGCGGGCGGTGCCTTCCGTGATGCCGGGCGAGTCCGGCGTGCCGTGGGTGAGCGCGCCCGATCCCGCGGCGATCAGGAACGAGTCGCCGTGACCGTGATAGCAGCCGGCAAACTTGACGATCTTGGAACGGTTCGTGAAGCCCCGCGCGAGCCGAATCGCGGCCATCGTCGCTTCTGTGCCGCTCGAGACGAATCGCAAACGCTCGATCGATGGCATCAAGGATACGATGAGCTCGGCAAGTTCGCTCTCCAGCTCGGTCGGCGTGCCAAAAGAGGTCCCACGGGGAAGGGCATTGGCAACCGCGCGGCCCACGGCAGGATGCGCGTGTCCCAGAAGCAACGCGCCCCACGACATGACGTAGTCGATGTATTCGTGACCGTCGAGATCGTAGAGCATTGCGCCCGAGCCGCTTTTTATGAAGACTGGGGAGAGCCCAACCGCGCCGAACGCGCGCACCGGTGAATTGACTCCGCCCGCGATGACGCGTCGCGCTCGTGCAAATGCAGCGATCGACCGTTCGAGCTTCACGGGAGATCCTCGAAGCTATTAACGTTACGAAAATAGTCGGCGTCGAACGCCACTCGGCGGGTCGCAAGGCCCGTGATGAGGTCGCGCATCGCGCTCTTGCCTGTTCGGCATAGGGTGGAACCCTCGCGAAGAACTGCGCGGCGCGCGTAAAGCGCAGCGAGCGGCTCGATCGTTCCGTCGTGCTCGGGCACGACGGCTTCGTCGCCGGGTTGCCACGAGGCGAAGAGCCGCAGCAGCACCCGCGCGTCGAGCCGTGGTTGGTCCGCGGCGACGGCGAAGATGCGCTCGGCTCCAATCGTCGCGCAGGCGGAGAGAAGGGCGGTAAGCGGGCCGCCGCCGGGATGCCGATCGATGAGGAGCGGCGCCTCGAGCCGAGCGTCGAGTTCGCGCGAGAACGATCCTTTGCCGGCGATGTAAACCGGCCAGCCTGCGGCGCGCACGCGGTCGTAGCAACGCGCAAGCATCGGAAGACCCTCGATGGCGTGTTCCAGCTTCCCCGGAAATCGTGACGCTTGGCCTCCCGCCATCACGACGATCGCCGTACCGCCCTCAGGTTGAAGCGGTGCATTAGCCATGGCGTTTGGCGTACTCTTTGGCGAAGTACGTGATCACGATATCGGCGCCGGCGCGCACGAACGACGTCAGGATCTCGTCCACCGCGCGGTCGCCGTCGAGCCAACCGTTCGCGATCGCGGCGTGGAGCATCGCATATTCCCCGCTAACGTTGTATACGGCGAGCGGCACGTCAAAGCGCTCGCGCGCCGCGCGGAGCACGTCGAGATAGGGTAGCCCGGGTTTGACCATCACGATATCGGCGCCTTGCGCGACGTCGAGTGCGATCTCCCGAAGCGCTTCGCGTGCGTTCGGGGGATCCATCTGGTAGCCGCGCCGGTCGCCGAAGAGGGGCGCCGAGCCGGCGGCTTCGCGAAACGGACCGTAAAATGCCGAGGCATACTTCGCGCTGTACGCCATGATCGCGACGTCCTTGGCGCCGCCGGCGTCCAGCGCGGCGCGAATCGCTTCGATCCGTCCGTCCATCATGTCCGAGGGAGCGATGATATCGACGCCTGCCTCGGCATAGCTGGTCGCAATCCGGCAGAGCAGCTCGATAGTTGCATCGTTATCGACCTCGCCGTGCAAATCGACGACGCCGCAATGGCCGTGGTCCGTATATTCGCAACAACAGAGGTCGGCAACGACGAGCATCTCCGGTAGCGCTGCTTTAAGCGCATGCATCGTGCGCTGGACGATGCCGTCACGGTCGTACGCGCTCGACGCGGTCGCATCTTTGTGCGCGGGAATTCCGAAGAGCAGGACGCTCTTGACGCCGAGCGCAAAGAGTTCGCGCGCTTCGGCGACCGCGCCGTCGAGCTCGTGACGCGCGATGCCAGGCATCGCAACGATCGGGCCGGCGTCGCTGCGGCGCTCTGCGACGAAGAGTGGTTGCACGAGTTGTTCGACATGAACGCGGTGCTCGCGGACCAGAGCGCGCACGACCTCGCTGCGGCGCAAGCGCCGCGGACGTAAGGCGATCAGCTTCTTACTCCCGAGGGCGCCGCGTTCGATGCCTTCAAACATTCCGCCAGTTCGGTGCCTAATGCTTCCGCCTGGGCGGTCGTCGAAATGCGACGCTCGATTCGAGCCCGCGCGAGTGCCCCGGGCTGGGGTGCGTAGGCTCCTTCGACGATCATTTTTTCTGCCGAAAGATAGGCGTGGACTCCGAGTGGCGCACTGCAGCCTGCGCGCATCCCTCGCAGCGCCGCTCGTTCGCAGCTCACGCATAACTCGCTCTCGAGATCGTTGACCGCCTCGCGCAACAAACTGCCAAGGCGCTCGTCGTCCGCACGCGTTTCTATCGCAAGCGCCCCCTGGCCGACGGCCGGAACGACACGCTCGATCGCAAACGGCACGACGTGCGCAGCGCTCGCGCGCAGGCGGTTCAATCCAGCCATCGCAAGCACGATGGCGTCGTATTCTCCGGCGGCCAGCTTGCGCAGCCGCGTGTCGACGTTGCCCCGCAACGCCGCGTATCGCAGGTCTGGACGGAGCGCTGCGAGTTGCGTTTGCCGGCGGGGGCTCGACGTTCCAACTACCGAACCAGGCGGGAGCGATTCGAGGTTTGGATAGCGCTCGCTGCAAAATGCGTCGCGCGCATCTTCGCGTCGCGATATGGCGACGATGCGCATGTCGTCCACTAACGAACCGGCAAGGTCCTTCGCGGAGTGAACGGCATAGTCGGCGCGCCGCTCGCGAAGCGCGTTCTCGAGTTCCTTGACGAACACATTGGCTTCTCCCAGCCGATCGATGGGAGTGCGTTGATCGCGATCCCCGGTTGTCGTCACGCCCAGCAGCGTCGTCGCGATCCCTCGTTCGGCCAGGCGTGCGGCGACGGTTCGACTCTGAATCGTCGCAAGAGCGCTCTGCCGCGTTGCGCAGACGACCGCTGCGGGGACGCCCGCAAGCTCGGAAATCGGCAGCGCAGCAAGCGCCGCAAGAATGGGAGCCCGCTCCTGCGCGGGAAACGTGTCCTTAACGTACTTTCGCATGCGCGCGAGCGTGCGCACGGCATCGGCGTACGGCGTACCCAAGCGCTCGGCGAGTTCGCGAGCGACCCGCCGCGAAAATGCCGGCGAGCTGCCCCCCGAATCAACCGCGATCGTCAACTCCCCTATTCGTTGCGTTGCCGCCATCGTAAAGTCGCCGCGATCGGGATCGACCGCATCGCAGGCCAGCGCGTGCGCGGCTCGAGCATCGGCAACGACTTGCGCATTGACCTGCGCATCGTTCGTTGCCGCGACGACGAGCGCCGCATCGTCCAGATCGCGCGGCTCGTACCGGCGTTGCGCGTACGCGCAACCGTTATCGTTCAGAATGGAACGCATGCGATCGTCGATCCGTTCGGAAACGACGAAGATTGTAAACCCGCCAGCGGCAATCGATTCAGCCTTTCGCGCCGCGACATTGCCTCCACCGACGATTACGGCTCGGCGTCTATTTGGCCGGAGAGAGATTGGGAGCATACGAACGCACAAAGAGTTCCGCGTCCGGCAGCTAAAAACCGCCTCGTGACGGGTCGCGATCGGTGACGAGACCCCGGAAGGGACCTACCCAAGCGGCCTGGATCGGCGCGATCGTTGCGGCGCTCATTACCTTGCCGGGCCTCTGGGTCGGCACGCTCTGGGATAATAGCGAAACGGCCTACGGCGAGGTGGCGCGCGAGATTCTGCTGACGCACGATTGGGTCGTCATGCATTTCAACAGCGTGCCGTACTTCGTTCAGCCGCCGCTCTATTTCTGGCTGGGCGCCGCATTCGCGCTCATCCTGGGTCCGACGGCGTTGGCATTGAGGCTTCCGTCAGCGCTCGCGACGATCGCGCTGGGAGCATTCACGGGCTGGGCCGTCGCGCGCCAGGCGGGAACGCGGGTCGGCGTCTACGCCGCGGTGATTCTCTCGACGTGTTTGATGCAGGCGGTCATAGGACGACTCGCGATCATGGACGCGCTGCTCGACTTGGCGGTTGCGATGACGATCTTTTGGTGGTTTCGAGCGCTCGAAACGGGGCGTGCTCGGTACGCGATCTACGGATGGATCGCCGCGGGCGGCGGGTTCTTAGCCAAGGGTTTGGTCGCGCCCGTCATCGCGCTCTTGGTAATCATACCATTCTATCTTTGGAATAGCCGCTATGAAGCGATGAAGCCGCCGTCGCTGCGCGGCTGGATCGCCGGCGCGCTCGCTTTTCTGGTAATCGTCGCTCCCTGGCCGATTGCGCTGGTGTTGCACTACCATCTTTTGCCGCTCGAGAAGCTGATCGGCGAGTACACGATTGGCCGATATACCGGCGTGATCGAGAACCAGTCCGGTCCGGTTTGGTATTACGTACCCTCCATCATTTTGGGATTCTTCCCGTGGATCGCGTTTCTGCCGATGGCGATCGTCTACGGCGCCCGGCAGCTGCGCGATGCTTCTGCGCAACCGCAGCTCGCGCGGCTCGTGCGCCTCGCCTTCGCCTGGATCGCCATGCCGTTGCTCTTCTTCAGCTTCGCCGGCACGAAACTTCCGAACTACATCGCGCTCGAATTACCGGCGCTCGCGCTGATCACCGCGCTCTACTTCGAAGCCGTCGTTCGCCAAGGAGGGACGCGTTCCGCCGTCATTTCGGCGGCGACCGTGCCGGTAACAATTGGCGCCCTCGCGCTCGCCATTGCGGTCTTTTCCAGCAACAATCGTCTTACGGCCGAGATCGCCGGCGCCGTCCCTCCGCTGCTTGCGATGGCGATTGCAATCTTCGCCGGCTCGTTGATGACTGCGCTGCTCGTCGCGCGCGCGAAGAGCGCGCAGCTGGCGCCGTATGCACTTGCGCTCGCCGCGACGATCGCGACTGACGTACTTGCCGTGAGCGTCCTACCGCGCGCCGAAGCTTTCAAGCCGGTGCCCCGATTGGCCGCGCTCATCGAGGCGGCGCGCAAGCCGGGGGACGTCGTTGCGATTCAAAACGTATCGGGCGGAAATGCGCTGCTCTTCTATACGCACCCCATCGTACGCGTTCTTGCGGCGGCCGGCGACGGAGATCCTCAAAATGATGGAATCGATCCCCGTTCGTTCCTCTGCACGGCGCCGCGCGCGTGGGTCATCGTTCCGGCGGTTTCTTCGTCTTACGACCCATCCTACGGACGCTTGCGGCGCGTCGTGGCGGTGGACCATAAAGCCGCGCTCTTACTGTACTATGGGACGCGCTGCCGCTGAATCGACGCGTCAGGGATTGCTTAGGGTTTGTAGCCTGCGACTTGCGCCTCGGTCACCCCCGAGGCTTTGTTGTTTCCGAGAGAGCCGCGAATGTAGGTAATGACGTCGGCAACGTCCTTATTGGAGAGCGTGCCCTTCCAGGGAGGCATTTGTCCGCTGTAGCTCTGACCGTTGACCGTGATCGGTTCGTGCAAGCCGCCGAACACGATTCCGATCACCTTGTTTGGATCGCCGGTCACGACCGGATTGTTAGCAAGCGGCGGGAAGGAGCCGGGGACGCCTTGCCCCGTCGCCCCGTGACACGTCGAGCAGTTGTCGGCAAAGACCTTCGCCCCATTGCTGTCGGTACTCGTCGGTGCGCCGGCGCCGCCGCCCGCAGCGGCGGCGGTTACGGTCGCCGGCTCTCCGGCACTCGGTATCGCTGCAGCGGCAGCGCTGAGCACCACCGATTCGGGGGGTGAGGGCGGCGCGGCGGCCTGTTTGGCCATCGTCGTAATCTGCGCGTAGATCGTAAGGCCGACGATCGTGCAAATGACGACCGCCGCACCCCACAAGATGCCGGAGCGTGCGCCGAGGCTGCGCGTCGTGCTGCGATCGAGCCATGGAATAAAGAGGATGACGAGCAGGAAGAGCGTCGGAACGACGATCGTCGCGATGAGTTCCGTGCTGATCGTTAGCGGGCCGAGATGGATCTCCGGCGGCACCAGCGCGAGCAGCCCGAAGAGCGACAAGAAATACCAGGCCGGATACGGCACGAAGAACTTGGTCGGGTCGGCTTTGGCGTCGAGATACGGCGGCGCGACCAGCGCTAGGAAGCAGATAACGATGAAGACGATCAGCGAAAACGCGCCGTCCATAAAAAACTGATCCGGCCAAAAACGTCCGGGCCTCAATGTGCGCCGATCGTCGACGGCCGGTCCGGCGGAGCCGTTGTGGCGGAAGATCGCCAAGTGCGCCGCAACCAGCGAAACCAAAATCGCCGGCATCAACCAGACGTGCAGACCGAAGAAGCGGTTGATCGTCGCCGTTCCCATCCCGCCGCCGCCCTGCGCGACGTGCTGTAAGAACGGACCGGCGATCGGCGCCAGGCCGACGATGTTGAGCGAGACTTGCGACGCGAAATAGGCGTCCATGTCCCAAGGCAGCAGATACCCGGTGAGCCCAAGCACCAGCGTGACGAGCAGTAAGAGCACGCCGACGACCCACTGCAACTCGCGCGGGGACTTGTACGCTCCCCAGACCAGCACTTGCAGCAAGTGCAGGAAAACCAGCGCGATCATCGCCGAAGAGCCCCAATAGTGCACCGAGATTAGGAAATGCGTGTAGGGGTTGAGATAGATCGCCCGCGTCGATTCCCAGGCCGTCGCGGCCGACGGCGCGTAGAAGAACGTCAAAAAGATGCCGGTGACGATCTGCACCATCATCGCAAAGAGCGTCGCGCTTCCAAAGACGTACCAATATTTGGCGCCGCCCGGAACGTCTTCGGTGAGAAAATCTTTGGTCAGCGAAATGAAACCGGTGCGCTTCTCGATCCAGTTCAGCATCAGCGTTTTCCTTATGCCTGATAAGAGACGACGATGCGTGAAGGTGTATTCGACTGGTAGACGATCCACGTTACCTCGGCGGTCCCGCTTTGCTCGCGCAACGGCAACGGATCGAGCCCGCGCGGCGCCGGACCCGCGATATGCGTGCCGTCGAAGGTATATTGCGATCCGTGGCACGGGCACATGAACCGGTTCTGGGCGTCGTTCCAACCGTAGTAACAGCCCAGATGCGGACAGATCGGGCTGAAAACGACGAAGCCCATGTTGACGACGTCGTACGGAAGGTCGGCCTTCCCGCCGGGCTGATTGAAGATGTCGGTGCGCGCCTTTTGGAACTTCGCGGGGTCTACTTTGATGCCCCAGACGTACTCCGGGTTCGATTGTTCGGGGAGATACCCGTCGACAAATTTGAGCGTGAAGGTCAGCTTCACCGGCTTGGCCGTCGCCTTTTGCAGCAGATCGAGCTCTTGCGCGCTCAATGGCGCCCAGCTCCCGCCCGAGGCATTCTTCGGCGGCAGCAGCGAGCCGACGATGGGCACCGCGAGCACGACGCCGACGATGCCGCCGATCGCGACCGTCGCATTCGCCATGAAGGTGCGGCGGGTGACCTCGTCGTCCGTTTGAGGCACGTCGTGCGCGCTCAAGATTTTACGCTGAACGCTTTGAGATGCGTCGGCATCCGAGTCGGGCAAGATCTTTCTCCACAGAAGGCGCCAGGTACGGATCGCAGGCTCATTTGGCGGTATCGCGTGTCACACCTTGTAGCTGTGCAGCCCCGATATCCAGATATTGACGCCGAGGTAACAGAAAATGATGGAAACGAAGCCGATGACACTAACCCAGTTCGTGCGCAAGCCGCGCCACGCGTGTCGCGTGTGCAGGTGCATGTACGCGAGGTAGATGATCCACGAGAAGAGCGCCGCCGTTTCCTTCGGGTCCCATTGCCAATACGCGCCCCACGCCTCCTTCGCCCACATCGCCCCGGTGATGATGCCGACCGAGATCAACGGCAAGCCGATCGCAACGGCGCGGTAGACGATGATGTCGAGCTGCGGAAGGCTGGGAAGTCCGGCCAGCCATCGCGCGAGCGCGCCACCGGGCTGTGCGCTGCCGGTGAGAGTGCGTTCCCCGTAGTATTTCACCAAGTAGATGGACGAGAAGACGAAGGCAACCAAGAAGGCTGCATACGACGAGACGACGATCGGTACGTGAATCTTTGCCCAGTACGACTGCAGGGAAGGCACCGGCGGCATCGTTCCCTCGTACCACGTCACGCCATACGCCAGAAAAATCGCCGCGAGTGCCAGCACGAAGCCACCGGCAAACCAAAGCCGGTATCGAAACGCGAAGCCGATGTAGATCGCAACCGACATCGCGGAAAAGAGCGAGAGCGAACCATAGAGATTCAACAGCGGCCAGACGTGCGTCGACTCGAAGCGGGCGGCGAGTTGCACGAACTGTGCGACGCAGCCGAGGATTGCCAGCGGTACGCCGAGGCTGCGAAGCCACGCTAGGCGGGAAAAGAAATAGAGTAGCAGCGCCAGCGCGCCCAGCGTGTACGCGGCCAGCGCGACTGCGATCAAGAGCTCGTCGAGTGGAACCCGCATCAGCCCTATTGTACGTCGGCGCGACAGCCGATTTCCCGGCGTAACGTCGCAGCCAGGCGTCCAAACTCGCTCGAAAAAACGTCGTATCCCTTGACCGTTGTCGCGGCGGCTCCGACCCGCGAGCGGCCCGGCGCGACTTCGTCCACCCGAACGTAGAGCCGGGCCGGCAGAAAGTAAAAGGAGATCACCAGTCCCGCGAGCAGAACGAACGCCCCGATCCCAACGAGCGGAACTCCGGGATCGTTACGATACTGGAAACCGCTGTAGAGAACGTACCGCTTCGGGACCGCACGCCAGCCGCCGCCCAAGTCGATCGACGTTCCAAGCGGCACGAGAGCCTCGCCGAGCGTACTTCCGGCTTGGGAAACGGCGAGAGCGACGGCGGGGTCATTGACGCGGGGGTCGGCGGTCGGCAATCCGCTCTGCTTGTCGACCGTAGGCGCAAAACGCTCGTAGAGAACGCTTCGCTGCGTTCCGGGGAGATCGAACGAATCACCCTCCAGCAGCGTGCGGGTGGAAAGGGCTGCATCGCGGCGGCCGTCCCGGCTGACCAGAAATTGCATCCCGAAACCGTAGCTGGCTTGGTAATAAAGCGTCCCATCGACATCGATTGGATGGTTCACGCGGACGGTCAAATGCCTCGGCACTCCGTCGTTCCCCGTCACGGTTACGCGCGAGACGTAATCGATGGGTTGGTAGACCATCCCGCTCTTGGTCATGATCGGCGCAATCTTGTACGCAAAGTCGTCCAGACGGATGATGGCGTGCGTCCGCTGGATCTGCGACGTCTGCCCCGTGAGCAACGCGAGTTCACCCGAAAAACCGCGCGCCCAGTAGAGCGTCGTGCCTGCCGCGATAATGACGAAGCCGGCGTGCGCGACCAAGACGCCGCGCCGTGCCCAGTTGTGTTTGTCGGCGAAGCTCCACTCGATTCCACCGAGGGTTCGCTCGCGCATTCGCCAGCCGCGCTTGCTCAGCAACTTGGCGACGCGGCGGCGAACGTCGGGCGGTTCACCGTCAGCATCGAAACTGTCGTGAAGTGGGATTTTCTCGACGCTCACCGGGCGCAGGGGCGGGAGGCGGGCCGGAATGACGCGCTTGAACGTGCAGACCGCCAGCGAGAGTAAGATCAATCCGATGATGCCGACGTACCACGGGGAGTGATAGACGTCGTCGAAGCGCAGGCGCAGGATGGCTCGCGCGATCGGCGCCGCATAGCTTTGGAAGTAAAGATTGGGGTCTTGCCCCTGATCGACGACGACGCCGACGAGCGTCAGCAGACCCCACGCGACGAAGAGGGAGACGGCAAAGAGCACGTTGCCGAACGTGCGAACGAACTCGATGTAGAGCGAACGGGCCGCAAGGGTCACCGCGCGAGCCCGTTCTGAGCTTGTCGAAGGGACCACCCTCGCTCGAGGAGCAGAATCACCCAGATCGAGATCTCGTACAGTGCATACATCGGCACCGCCAGCAGCGCCATCGTGAGCGGGTTGCCGTCGGGCGCGGCGAAGCCGCCGGCCACAAAAAAGGCGAAGATCGCGTGACGGCGATATCGCATTAACGAGTTCGCGTTGACGATACCGAGCCGGGCCATGCCGACAAGCACGATCGGCGTCTGAAAGATGACGGCGAAGAGCGCCAGCAGGACCATAACGAAGTTCAACGTCGTTGCGACGCCGAAGGTTGGCGTTGCAACCGCATCGGTGATGTGCAGCAGCGCGGCGACAACGCGCGGAATCACGACGAAGTGCGCGAAAGCGAGTCCAAGCGCCGCCAGGACGAGCGACGGAAGGATGAACGCGTAGACCATGCGGCGAGTGCGCGGATGGATCGCCGGCACGACGAAGAGCCACAGCTGCTGAAGCAGTAGGGGTAGCCCGATGACGATTCCGCCGATGACCGAAAATTTGAATTCGGTGAAGATAACGTCGGCCGGACCGAACGCGTGCAGCTCGATTCCGGCGAAATACTCGCGCATCATCCACCGAATGACGAATTGGGATGGCCAGAAGAGCAGCACGGCGATTCCGCCGACGGTTGCCAGGGAGATCATCAGACGGTTACGGAGCTCCCGCAGGTGCTCCGTAAAGGGCATCTCTTTTTGATCCCACGTCGCCCCCTCTTCGGGCGCGGGGACGTCGCTTAAGATGATGGGGTTCCGTGGCCAGGCGTCGGCGGTGGCACGGCTTCACCACCGATCGAGGCCGCCTCGACGTTATCCATGATGTCGGCATGTTGTGCGGCGGCGCGCTGGCGCGCTTCCTCGCGCGCCTTCGCCGCCGCCTCGTCGGCCTCGGCCTGTCCCACGAGGAACTCTTTCTTTGCCTGGCCGGCGCTACGCGCGAGCTTTGGCAGCTTGTCCGCTCCAAAGAGCAGCGCACCGATGATAAGGATGCCGATGATAATCGGAGCATCGATGATTGCGAGAAGCGGATGTGCGGTCATGATGGTTGGTCCCCTTTATGCCCCTACGCCGCCAGGGCGTCTGTAAGTTTGATCAGCTCCTTTTTCGCCGGGCCGTCCGCAATCGGCTCCAAAGCGCTCTTGGCTCTTTCGACGAAGCGGCCGATCTGTGCGCGGGTTGCCGCCAGGCCACCTTCGCGTTCGATCCCGTTTACGATCGCCGGAATGGCGTCGTTCGATCCATCGTCGTAAAAACGCCGCACCTCAGCGCGAAATCCTCCATTGCCGGTGGCGAGTGCCGCAATCAGCGGAATGGTCGTCTTTCGTTCCGTGAGATCGTTTCCGGCCGGCTTGCCGAGCGAGCGTTCGTCGGCGATCATGTCCAGTAGGTCGTCTTTCATCTGAAACGCGATGCCAAAGCATTCGCCGAACTCGCGAAGCGCCGCAATTTCGGCGGGAGTGCCGGCGCCCATGATCGCCCCGCACTGCGCCGAGGCCGCAAAGAGCGATGCGGTCTTCTTACGCGCGATCTCAACGTACGTTTCGAGCGGAAGGTCGAGGTTGCCGAGCGCCTGTAGCTGCAGCACTTCGCCATCGCAGATCTCGGCGAGCGTCGACGAGAGCACGTTGGGAATAGGGTGCGGATAGTTGAGCGTCACGTTCTTGAATATCCAAGCGAAAAGATAATCTCCGGCGAGCACGCTCACGCGGTTGCCGTAATCGACTGCGGTGGCATTGACACCGCGCCTCGTTCGCGCGTTGTCGACGACGTCGTCGTGGACGAGGGTCGCGACGTGAATGAGCTCCATGTACGCCGCGAGGTGAAGATGCTCGATGGCTTTTCCACCGCAGGCCTCGGCGGCGAGCAGAGTGATGCGCGGTCGGAGACGTTTCCCGCCGGCGGCCAGCATGCGTTTGATGGCCTCGGTAATGACGGGATTATCGGTCGTAAAAGTCGCGCGAAAAAACCGCTCGACGAGAGCGTGGAGATCGTCGGAAGTTCCGCGCGCGGAATCGACGGTACTCAGGACGCTTCGACTCCGCTGCGCGCAGGCTTGGTACCGTAGTGGACGGCGATCGCACCGCCCATCATCGAAACGTAGCCGGCCTGGCTGAAACCGGCGCGCGCGAATCGCTCGCGCAACTCCGGGGCTCGGGGGTGGTGCGTGAGAGAATTGGGCAGGTACGCGTACGCCGCCCTCGAGCCACCGATGATTCCGCCGACCAACGGCACGAGTCCGTAGAAATAGAGGTTAAAGAGTCGCCTAAACGTACGGTTCGGCGCTTTGGTCACGTCGAGGCTTACAAAGCGCGCGCCGGGGCGAAGCACTCGATGGATTTCGTCCAAGGTTGCGTCGACATCGACGACGTTTCGCAACGAAAATCCCATCGTGGCTCCGTCGAAGCTCGACTGCTCGAACGGCATCGCCATAACGTCCCCCTCCACGAAGCGTGCCTCGCCGCGGGTTTGCCGGCGAGCGCGCTGCCGCGCGCGCTCGAGCATTGGCGGGCAGAAATCGATCCCGGTCACATCAAGGGTCGGATCGCTGCGCAAGAGGCCCAAGACGAGGTCGCCCGTGCCGCAGCAGCAGTCCAGAATCTGTCCTCGGCGTGGGGGAGCGAGCAGCCGAATCGCCCGGCGCCTCCAGCGCTCGTCGAGGCCGCCCGTCAGCATGCGGTTAGCCAGATCGTAACGCGGCGCGATGCGCGCGAACATCTCGCGTACGAAGGCGCCCCTCTCGCCGTGCGCGCGGTTCTCGGTCGATGTCGACGTCATGGCTGACGAGAGGCTTCCCAATGCCGCCCCCCACTCCCCCCGGATCCCCGAAAGACTCGTGGCCTGTAACGGGCCACTAGCCGTTGCCTGCCTTTGTCGTGATGGCATGCGTCATGCTCGAGCTCAGTTCCACGAGCGAGGTAATCGCGAGGCTTGGACGCGCAAAGGAGATCGCCGTCGAGGCGTACACGCTGCCTTCTCTTGTCGTAAACGCCCTTGAGTGTGCGGCGCGGCGCGGCGCGCGCGTCGCGGTCAAACTCGAAGGCACTCCGTACAACGATTCACATGGGCGCCTCGCAAGAGAGAACGCGAAGCTTGTCTTCGAACTGCGCGGGGCGGGTGCCGAAGCCACGCTCGATCATCCGCTTCACGCCAAAGAGATCAATGTCGACGGTACGCTCTACCTCGACGAGAAGAACTGGCGCTCGGACGATATCGTCGTGCGCGACGACGCACCACACCCCGGCACGATTCCGATGACAAAGCACCAAGCGCTCGAGCAAGAAGCGCAGCTTCTCGCGCACGCGTGCCGCCGCGATGGGGCGGTCGTTGAGAGCGAGTCGTTTGGACCGGGCAACGCGACTTACTCTGCGCTGAAGGCACTCGGCCGGACCGGCGCAGGCCCGCGGCTCCTCGTTAGCGAGCGCGTCCTGAGCGGCAACGGACGCGAACGGCACATCCTCGAGAATCTCGAGCGCGACGGCGTTCGAGTGCGTGTTTGCCATGACTCGGCAAAACTCGCCATCGCCGGCGACTGGGCTTGGCTAGGTTCGGCGAATGCGACCGTGACGTTCGGCGAAGCCGACATGCCGGATTGGGGGCTGCGCACCCGCAACTCCGAGATCGTAAACGCGGTCCGCACTCGCCTCGAATCAGAGTGGAAAACGTCGAAGGAATTGAGACCGGAATCTGGATCGGGCCGCGTCACGTAAGAAGCCGGGGAGTCGAGGCATTGAGCGAAGTGGGCAAACCATCATGGTTCCCGCGGCGCTTGTCGGTCTTTGGGCGGTTACGGCGTCGCCGCTGCCGGTAACGAGCCCATGGCTACAGCCGCAAAATGGTCCGTGGCCTCGATTTGTGATTCACCTGACGCCGCTCGACGAGACCATGCACTACTTCCTTGTCGTCAGAAAAAAGCCCGACGGCACCCTGCAAGCGTTCATTCGTAATCCTGAGAGCAACGCCGGCTCCTCGCTGGGAACCCGCAATTTGTTCGTGGACGACGGTAAGCTTCTTCTCCGCTCTCCCGGTAAGCCGGATGTGGTCGGTTCGGCCTCCGACGTCACTGTTACGATTGGTACGTTTCCTTCGCAAGAGACGGCGCTCGTCTTTCATAGGCCCTCGCCGAAGGAGTTGAAGTGGTACTATCCGCGGCCTACCGGCACTTGGACGTATCGACCGCCGATCCGGGGCGATGACGGATGGTCCGTGGGCACGCTGGCCGACGTCGGTATTCGCGAATCGCCGATTGACGAAGTAATGCAAGGGATCGTATCGCTGCGATCGCCGGCGCTTCGTTCGCCGAACGTCCAGAGCGTGGCCATCGCTCGCCACGGCCGGCTCGTGCTCGACGAGTATTTCTACGGATTTACGCAGTCGACTCCCCACGACGTCCGCTCCGCGGGTAAGAGCGTGACGACGCTGATGGTCGGCCGTGCGATTGAAGATACTGCGCGCTTCACGCCCCAAACGACGGTCCTTTCGTTCCTTCCGAATTATCTGCCGGTCGCGCACGACGATCCGCGCAAGCGGCGCATGACGGTTGGGAATCTCATGACCATGTCTTCCGGATTGGCATGCGACGACAACGACGACAACTCGCCCGGGAACGAGGACACCATGCAGGCGCAGACCGAGCAGCCTGATAGGTACAAGTACACCCTCGACCTGCCAATGCAGTACGATCCCGGGAGCCGCGCTGTCTATTGCAGTGCGGGGATCAATCTTCTCGGCGCGATCGTTTCGCGGGCTACCGCTCTGCCGCTAGAAAAGTATTTCTACGAACGTTTTGCCGTGCCGATGCAATTTCGGCAGTACGCCATGTGGCTGATGCCGGCTCCGATCGACGGCGCCTATATGGGAGGCGGCGACTATTTCAGACCGCGCGACTTTTTGAAGTTCGGCCAGCTTTTCTTAAGCCGCGGAGCCTGGAACGGCCGTCAGGTCGTCGACGACGCCTGGCTTCGCGAATCGGTCGTCGCGCGGACGGTCATGAATGAAGATGCTGCCGGCGAAGGAGATCGCTATGGGTATGGATGGCATCTTGCGACCCTCGTGATCAAGGGGCGGCGGTACGATGTCGTCAGTGCCGGAGGCAACGGCGGGCAAATCATCGCGGTCGTTCCGAAGCTCGACATGGCCGTGATGATTACGGCCGGGAACTATAACCAGTATCCCGTTTGGAGCGCCTTTCTCCAGCAGATCGTCGGCGCCGCCATCGCGGCGGCAACGTAGCGCTAGAGGTTAAATAGCCGACGGGCGTTCGCATCGGTCGTCTCGACCAGCTCGTCGAGCGGCAGGCCGAGCACTTCGGCGAGCTTCGCCGCGATGTGCACCACGAACGCCGGCTCGTTACGCCGTCCACGCATCGGCGCGGGGGCGAGATAGGGGCAATCGGTTTCAAGCACGAGCTTCGCGGGACCGATCTCGCGCGCTGCCTCTCGCAGCGGCTCGGCGTTGGGGAACGTCAGGACTCCGCCGATTCCCAACAAAAGATCGAACTCCTCGACGTAGGTTCGAGCCTCGCGGGGAGTTCCGGTAAAGCAATGCACGACGCCGCGCATTCCCGGCCGCCATTCCTCACGCAGGATCGCTGTAAAATCGTCAAACGCATCGCGCTGGTGAAAAACGACCGGAAGTACCACCTCGCGCGCAAGCCGAAGCTGTGCGCGCAGCACCGCAGCTTGTCTCTCGCGCGGGCTGTGGTCGTAATAATAATCGAGCCCCGCTTCGCCGATTGCTACGACTCCACGCGCGCCTAAGAGCGGCCGCAAATCGCCGGCCACGTCCGGCGGAGCCTTTTTGGCCTGGTGCGGGTGGATGCCGACCGCTACGTAGAGGCCGTATCGCTCGCCGGTCGCGATCGCTTCGCGGCTGTCATCGATGTCTTCGCCGATCGTAAGCATCGCGGAAACGCCGGCAGTGTGCGCGCGCGCGACGACCTCGTCGCGATCGCCGTCGAACTTGCGATCGTGAAGATGGCAGTGACTATCGATCACGGTTGCGGAACGAGCTCGATTTTTGGAAAGAGCGACGCGCCCGGCGCGGTCCGTGTGAGCGGCGGCAGACCTCCCCACGCACCCAGCGATGACGACCAGTCTTCATCGATCCGGCCCGGAGCGCCGATCTGCTCCCACATCTCGCTCATTCGCTCCGGCATTACCGGGTGCAGAAGAATTGCCAGCCATCGCAGCCCTTCGGCGAGATCGTAGAGGACCGCGTCGAGCTCCGTCGTTTGGCCGAGTTTGTGAAGCTCCCAGGGTCTTCGCTCGTCGATCGCGCGGTTGAGCGCGGTCACGAGCTCCCAAATCTCCTCGAGCGCTTCCCGCAGGCGAAGGTCGAGGATGCGCTCGCGCACGGCCGCCGGCAACGGTGCAAAGCGCTGCGAGAGCGCACTCGGCGCTTGAGGGCGTTCGGGCACGATGCCGTCACGATAACGTGCCAGCATCGCGAGGGTGCGTTGTAAGAGGTTGCCGAGGTCGTTGGCGAGATCGCTGTTGCGGCGCTGGGCGATCTTCTCTTCTGAGTACGAGAAGTCGCTTCCGAAGGTCGCCTCGCGCAGCAGAAAGTAGCGAATCGAATCGGCACCGAAACGCTCCGCGAGCAGGAACGGGTCGACCGTGTTGCCGATGCTCTTGCTCATCTTCTGACCGTCGACCGTGATCCAACCGTGCGCGAAGACGAGCTCCGGCGCAGCCTCGCCGAGTGCCCACAGAATCGCCGGCCAGATGATCGCGTGAAATCGCGCGATGTCTTTAGCCATGAGCTGCACCTGTGCCGGCCAGTACTTGTGAAAGCGCGCCTCGTCTTTGCTCCAGCCGATCGCAGTGATGTAGTTGAGGAGCGCGTCCAGCCAGACGTAGACGACTCCGCCGTCCGGGATCGGTACGCCCCAATCGAGGTTCGTTCGCGAGATCGACAGATCGTCGAGCCCCTCCCGCAAGAACGCCATCATCTCGTTGTAGACGCTGCGCGGCCGCACCCACTCAGGAAAACGTTCGTAATGTTCGATTAAACGATCGCGATAGGCCGAAAGCCGAAAGAACCAATCCTCTTCCGAAATCCACTCCACCGGGCGGTCGCACGTCGGGCAACGCCCTTCCAGGATCTTCTTTTCGGGCCAGAACGTCTCGTCGTCGACGCAGTACCAGCCTTCGTACCTGCCGCGGTAAACGTCGCCCGTTTCACGCAGCCGTTCGAAGACGCGGGCGACTATTTCCGTGTGACGAGGCTCGGTGGTTCGGATGAAATCGTCGTACGTGACGTGATAGGCTTGTAAAAGCGCCTTCCAGCGCGGGACGAGCTCGTCGCACCATTCCTGCGGCGTTTTGCCGGCGGCAGCAGCGGCGTTCGCCACTTTTTGCCCGTGCTCGTCGCTTCCGGTCAAGAAGAAGGCTGGGCGGAACGTACGTGCGGTGCGCGCGACGACGTCGGCAGCAATCGACGTATAGGCGTGGCCGATGTGCGGATTGCCGTTGATGTAGTAAATCGGCGTCGTGACGTAGTAAGCGCGTTCCATCGTTTGCTAACGGGTCTTAAGCGGGCTTTTCCGGCTTGCCTTCCGCGCTGCGGCGCGGGCATAGAGCTCTCGGCGCTCGCCGAAGCCGCGCGCCGCGAGCAGTTTCGCGATCTCACCGACGTGCCGTCCACCGGCGAGCAGCGCGTCGATTTCGGCGTTCGTCGCTTCGCTTGCGGGCGGCGCCGCCGGAACGGTAGCGTGCGGCGCGATCGCAAAGGCAACCTCGCCGCGCAAGGGATCGGGCAGCTGCGCGATCACGCGCTCCGGCGTTCCCAGGAGATGCTGCTCGTGCAGTTTCGTGTATTCCCGTACGAGGAACATGCGCGCATCGGGCGCGACTGCCGCGAGGTCGACGAGCGCGGCGCGAATTCGCTGCGGCGACTCGTACCAGATCGTCGTCACGCCGGCTTGCAGAGCGCGCGCGAAATGCTCGCGCCGCGCCGCAGCCGTACGCGGCGGAAAGCCTTCGAACGTGAACCGGCGCAGCGGAAAGCCCGAAAGCAACGCCACCCCGAGCGCCGCGCTCGGCCCTGGAAGCACCTCCACGCACACGGCGCCATCGCGCGCTGCGGCAATCAACTCGCTCCCCGGATCGGAGATTCCCGGCATCCCCGCATCGGTCGTAACGGCGACCAGCGCGGTTCGGGCCCGCTCGACGATGGCGGCTGTAGTACGCCGGGCATTCGCTTCGCGATAGCTCCAGATTTCGCGACCACGCAGTCCAAGAGCGCGAAGCAGTTTTCGCGCCACCCGCGTGTCTTCGGCAACGACCAGCTCGGCCTCGCGCAGTGCGTCCAACGCGCGAAGCGTGACGTCACGCAGGTTGCCAAGCGGCGTGGGTACGAAAACCAGCGGCATGGCACGAAGCTTCGACGTGGAGCACATACCTCCGGGAGCAAAAATCGACCTCTACATCTCGCCAAGTTGTCCGTACTGCAAACGCGCGATGGCCCACTACGACGCAATCGGCACGCCGTATACCCGTTACGACGCCCAAAACGATCCCAACGCGCGCGAGCGAATGTTGCTTTACAGCCACGGCGACCCGACGGTTCCGGTTATCGTCGTCGAGGACACGTACGTGCAGTCGGGGTGGGGCTCACCACCTCGCGGTTGAACGATTCACTAGCGCGCCGGTCGGCGCGTAAAATGGTGGAGGGGCCGGGAGGCGAAGAAGCGTGGAGGCTCCTACTTGCTCTGAACCGGAGGCTTGGAAATGGACGACCATTCAGCGGCCGCGGCCGGCGTCGTAGCGACGCTTGTCCTCGTCTACGGCGTCGTGCTTCTCGCAATCGTGGCGGTCACGATTTGGATCTATTGGCGAATCTTCACCAAGGCCGGATATAACGGCGCGATCGCATTGCTCAACCTTATTCCGGGCGCCGGCCAGTTGATCTGCATCATCATTCTTGCCTTCGGCCGATGGCCGATAGAGGATCAGCTCGCCGTTTTACAAGGTCAGCCGGGCGTGCCGCCCGTGCCGCCCGCGCCCCCAACCGCACCGGGCGCGTCGGTGATGCCGATCGAGTAAGGGTCACTCCTTCCAAAGCTCGGCGATCCAGCCTTCGACCTCTTCGCCACGCGACGGCAGACTCGCCGAGAGATTCTCCGGGCCCGCGCTCGTGATGGCGACGTCGTCTTCGATGCGCACGCCGATGCCGCGGAAGCCCTCCGGCACGGTTGCATCGTCGGGCTGAAAGTAAAGGCCCGGCTCGACGGTCAGGACCATTCCTTCGCGCAGACGCCCGTAGCGGTACTCCTGCGTTCGCGCGTGCGCGCAATCGTGCACGTCGAGCCCGAGCATGTGGCTGACGCCGTGGAGGGTATAACGCCGGTGAAAGAGGCGATCCGGATCCAGCGCCTCCTCGAGCGAGGTGCGAAGAACTCCTAAATCGATGAGGCCTTGCGCGAGTACGTGCACCGCGCGGCGATGCGGCTCGAGAAAGTCGTTTCCAGGAACGGCCGCTTCGATGCCCGCTCGTTGAGCCTCCCAAACCAGATCGTAGATGGTTCGTTGCTCCGCCGAGAACCGTCCCGAGATCGGCAGCGTGCGCGTGATGTCGGCGGTGTAGAGGGAGTTGCGCTCCACGCCGGCGTCGAGCAGAAGCAGCTCGCCCGCGCGGAGCGAGCCGTCGTTGCGAGTCCAGTGCAAGGTGCACGCGTGTTCCCCGGCCGCTGCGATCGTCTGATAACCGGTATCGTTCGCGTCGATGCGCGCGCGGCCGTCGAAGGCCGCTTCTATCTCGCGTTCGCTCTTTGCCGTGCGCATCGTGCGGATGACCTCTTCAAAACCGAGCTTCGAGAGTGCGCAGGCTATGCGCAGCTCGTCGAGCTCGTACTCGTCCTTGATCAAGCGCATCTCCGAGAGATGCTCGGCGAGCTCGCCGTCGGCGTCGGTCGGTTCCAAGCGCTGGTCTACCTCGTCGTCGTGGGTCCGCACCAGTCGCATCGGATGCTTCGCGTCGCGCAGCTCGTCGAGATACGCGCCTAGCGATTGCGACGGACGACATTCGTTGACCCCATAGTACGTAGCGCTCTCCTCGACACCGCGGTGACGGCCGACCCAGAGTTCGCCGGAGACGCGATCGGTGAAGAATTCGGCTTTGCCGCGGTTGTGCTCCGGCACGAAGAGCAGCATGCGGTGGCGCGCGCCCTCGGGCTCGAACACGAGCACCGTCCCCGGCTCGCCGCCGCCCGTCAAGTATGCGAAGTCGCTCGAGGGCCGAAACCGGAAGAACGTGTCGTTGGCGCGGATGCGCTCGCGCCCCGCGGGAACGACGAGATATGTCCCCGGATAGGTTTTGGAGAGTGCCTCGCGCCGTTGCGCAAATCGAGCGGCCTGCGGATCTGTCCGCCGCGCCGCGGGACGATCGATCCAACCGCCTGTCATGAAATCTATCAGCGCCTGAGGCGGGACGAAGTCGTGGCTGGCTCGGGCTGGATCGAGTGGGATAGAGGCGTTTCGTTCGGTAGACATGGTTCGACTTAAGATTCGCCTAAGGCCTCATGGGTCATGCTGGAGCCGGTTCGCGCCACCGATACGCTTGCCAACGAACGCACCTACCTGGCCTATATACGAACCGCACTTGCCTTCATAGCCTTCGGCTTCGTCATCGCGCGCTTCTCGCTCTTTGCCCGCGAGTTTTCGACGCTCGTTCATAGCCCGAACCCCGAAGCTGGTCTTTCTACGACGTTCGGCACGGCAATGGCGGTTTTCGGCATCTTCGTTGCGCTGCTCGGAGCGTGGCGTTACGCGGTAACCGATCGCGCTCTGCGTGCCGGAAAGGTCCTGGCGCTCTCGGGTCTGACCGGATACGCGATCTCGCTCTTCGTCGTCGCGATCGGCGCGGTCGTCGCGTTCGCGCTAATTTCGTATCGCTAATTAGGGCGCTCGACGACGACGTCCAAGCTCAAGTCGAGTGCGGGGGCGCTGTGCGTTAGCCACCCGACACTGATGACGTCGACGCCGGTGCGCGCAAATTCCGTAACGTTCTCCTGCGTCACGCCGCCGCTCGCTTCGGTGACGACGCGCCCATTGGCGATGCGGACCGCTTCGGCGAGCGCGGCCGGCGTCATGTTGTCGAGCAACACGGCGTCGACCGCTTCGGCGAGCGCTTCGTGCAGCTGTTCGACGTTCTCGACCTCAACTTCGATCTTGACCATGTGCCCAACGCGCGCTCGTGCGGCGGCAACGGCGTTGCGGATCGAACCTGCAAGCGCGAGATGGTTGTCTTTGATCAGCACGCCGCCATCCAATCCGAAACGGTGATTGCTCCCACCCCCGCAGGCGACGGCGTAGCGCTCCAGCATGCGCAAGCCGGGCGTCGTCTTACGCGTATCGGTAATCTGCGCGTGCGTGCCGGCCACGAGGTCGACGAGGGTACGCGTCGCGGTCGCAACGCCGGAGAGCCGGCAGATCAGGTTCAGCGCGGTGCGTTCGCCGGTGAGGATCGCACGTGCGCTGCCGGATATCTCGGCCACGATCGCGCCCGGCTCCGCGCGTTCGCCCTCGCCGATGCGGGCGTTGGCTTCGATGCGATCGTCGAGCAAGCGAAAGGCGAGCATCGCTATTGGTACCCCTGCGATGGTCCCGCCTCGACGCGCGACGATGCGTGCCGTCGCCGAGCGATTCGAGTCGACGATTGAGTCGGTCGTGAGATCGCCGCCGTGACCGATATCTTCGAGCAGTGCTGCTCGAACGATCGGCTCGGCGGCGAACTCAAGCGACGCTGCGTAACCGGGTGAAGGAACGCTTCGCGAAGGCTTCATCGGCTTGCGGATAGTCGCTTCGGTAATGGCTGCCGCGGCTCTCGCGGCGCGCCAGCGCCGCTTCAGCGATCAATTCGCCGACGACGAGAAGGTTGCGCAGCTCGGGTGCGTCGGCGAACGCTGCGGAGAGCTCGCCGATGCGCGCGAGTGCCTCGCGCAATCCCGACTCGTTGCGAACCAACCCGACGTTGGAGTACATGACGTTGCGTACGTCGCTGAGTGCCTGTGCGACGGTCGTGCTCGCGTCGCGTCGAGGCGGTTGCGGCGGCCGCGCCGCTCTTGCGTTGCGAGCGATCGGCCCGGCAGGGCGTGCATTCGCAATGTCGGTCGCCGCGCGCGAACCGTAGACGAGCGCTTCGAGCAGCGAGTTGCTGGCGAGCCGGTTCGCACCATGCACGCCGGTTGCGCTCGTCTCGCCGCAGGCCCAAAGATTCTCGAGCGACGCGCGGCCCCACTCATCGACGGCAATTCCGCCCATATGATAGTGCGCGGCCGGAGCGACCGGTATGTTCTGCACGCGCGGATCGATCCTGGCAGCGATGCAAAAACCGAACACCGTTGGAAAGGCTTGGGGAAATTCTGCACCGATCGCCCTGCGGGCGTCGAGGCCGACGGTGCGCCCGCGCTGCTGCTGTTCGAAAATTGCGCGCGCCACGACATCGCGCGGTGCGAGCTCGGCATCCGGATGAAGACCGACCATGAAGCGCTCACCGAGATCGTTGACGAGCGTCGCTCCTTCGCCGCGAACTGCTTCGGTGACCAACGGCATCGGATCGCGCCCAATCGCGAGCGCGGTCGGATGAAACTGGACGAACTCCATGTCGGCGAGCAGCGCGCCGGCGCGTGCTGCCATCGCGATTCCGTCGCCGGTCGCTTCTACCGGATTGGTCGTGGAGCGGTAGAGCCGTCCGACCCCGCCGGTTGCAAGCACGATGGCCCTGGCACGGAAGGCGAGCCGCGCATTCGTGGCGTTGTCGCACGCATAGACGCCGCCGACGCGGTTCTCTTCGACGATCAGGTCGGTGGCGGTAACCTCTGCGATCTCGATCGACGGCTGGACGCGCACTGCCTCGATCAGCGTTTTGAGGATCTCGTGGCCGGTCGCATCGCCCCCGGCCTTAACGATCCGGCGGCGCTGGTGGGCGGCCTCGCGTCCCAGTGCAAGCTCGCCCGCCTCCGTGCGGTCGAAGACCGCGCCCAACTCCAAGAGTTCTTCCACGCGCGCCGGTGCGTCGCGCGTGAGGATTTCTACGATCTCGCGCTGGCTGATGCCGGCTCCGGCACGCTGCGTGTCGATCGCATGCAGGCGAGGGGAATCGTCCTTGCCGATTGCGGCGGCAATCCCGCCCTGCGCCCAGTCGGTCGCAGCGCCTTTGCCCAGGCGCGTCTTACAGAGCACGGTTACTTTTGCGGGCGCAAGCTTGAGCGCCGCAATCAGGCCGGCGATACCGGCGCCCACGACGAGCACGTCGCTGCGATGCGTTTCCATAAGGTCGCCTTAGTCTCGCGGCTGGCGGCTATATTCGAGCATTCGCTCGACGGCGCGGCGAGCCCGTTGCGCAATCTCGGGCGCGACGGTTACCTCGTATTCCATCGCTTCGAGGCAATGGAGCACTTTAGGAAGCGTGTTGCGCTTCATATGCGGACAGAGGTTGCACGGGCGCACGAACTCGACGTTTGGATAACGACCCGAAACGTTGTCGGCCATCGAGCATTCCGTCATTAGTAAGACCCGTGGTGCACGCTGCGCCTCGCTGAGCTGACCGACGTATTCGCTCATGCCTTGGGTCGAGCCGACGTAATCCGCTTCCGCGAGTACGTCGGGCGGACACTCGGGATGAGCGAGCACGACGAGCGACGGATCGCCTTCACGAAAACGGCGAATGTCCTTACTACTGAAACGCTCGTGTACCTCGCAGTGTCCCTTCCATGCAACGACCTCGACGTCGGTCTTTGATGCGACGTACTTGGCGAGGTACTCGTCGGGTAGAAAAACGACACGCGGAACTCCTAACGCTTCGACGATCTGTACCGCATTGCCGCTTGTTACGCAGACGTCGGATTCGGCTTTGACCTCCGCCGAAGTGTTCACGTAGGTGACGATCGGCGTGTCGGGATATCGTTCTCTCAGGAGGCGCACGTCCGCGGCAGTAATAGACTCGGCAAGCGAGCAGCCGGCCCGCAGATCGGGAACGAGGACGGTTTTGGAAGGGTTGACGAGCTTCGCCGTTTCCGCCATGAAATGCACGCCGCAAAGCACGATGACGTCCGCATCCGTCTTCGCCGCCTGCATCGCCAAAGCGAGCGAGTCCCCGACAATATCGGCGACCGTGTAGTAGATTTCGGGCACCTGATAGTTGTGGGCCAGGATGACGGCGTTCCGTTCGCGCTTGAGGCGATTGATTGCCGAGACGTATGGGGCGTGCAGGGGCCACTCGACGCGAGGAATGACGCGTTCCAGCCTGCTGAAGACCGGATCGGTTTCAGCCGCGACGCTGCCGGTATAGGGTAGCTCGATGACGCCCATGGTTGGATTGGGTGATTGCGGGCCCTCGCGCCGCTTCTCCCCTTTCTTATTACCCGCCGGGTTGGCGCTGGTTTGCATTTCGGGCCTTGCTCAGCTGCGAGCCAACGCTCGCCCAGTTTAAGGGCGGCAGCCGCGGGTACGAGGCGCTTAGGCATTCGCACTCACCAAAGGAGGACAGTTTCATGAAACGATGGTTCGCAGGCATCGTTCTCGCCGGAGCGTTCATCGCGGGCGCGACGACGATCGCCGCCAAGGCGCAGCCGGTACCCACCATGTCGCCGATGGTCTCCCCTTCGCCGACACCGATGACGACCATGAAGCCTTAAGAGCGAAGCGCTTCGCACGACAGAGAGCTTGCGTCCCGCGTGTCGATAAGCTGTGGGTAACGAAATTTTCTTGTGGAAGCGTTGTGGACTCGACGTCGAGCGGCTTGCACTCGCGACAGCGCCTTTGATAGCATGCAAATACTTCGCCAATAACGAAGCGCGGATCGTATCGAACCGCGATCGGGCACGTCGACGACGCGGCGCGTAAGCGACAAATCCGAGTGCAACCGATCGAAACCGGATCGAAACGTCGGTGGGGAGCTTTCAACGGCTCCAAACAGGCGAGAATGACCGGTGATACGGCAAAGCCCGCAGCGTCAAGCCGCGGGCTTTGTATTTCGTGAAGGCGAGTCCGCGCGTGAGAGCGCAAAAGGCGGCTCATGGAAAACCGGGCGGAGCTTACCCTGCGCGGGTTCATCCTGGGTGCCGGGATTACGCTCGTCTTCACCGCCGCAAACATCTATCTCGGTCTGAAAGTTGGCCTCACGTTCGCGTCCTCCATTCCCGCCGCCGTGATCTCAATGGCGGTCCTGCGCGCGTTTCGCAACGTCACCATCTACGAAAATAATATCGTTCAAACGATCGCCTCGGCCGCAGGAACCCTTTCGGCGATCATCTTCGTCTTGCCGGGGCTGGTGATGATCGGTTGGTGGAGCGGCTTCCCGTTCGGCGAATCGTTTGGAGTTTGCGTCATCGGCGGCGTTCTCGGAGTGATGTATAGCGTACCGCTGCGTCGCGCGCTGGTCACGGGCTCTGATTTGCCCTATCCCGAAGGCGTGGCGGCCGCCGAGGTGCTCAAGGTCGGTACCGGCGCAGGTACCGCAGCCGAACGCAATCGAGCCGGACTGCTCGCGCTGCTCGTGGGAACGCTCTCGTCAGCGGCTTTCGCGGCCGTTGTAGCAACGCGGCTCTTCGCCGCTGAGATCGGGGGGTATTTCCGCTTCGGCAACGCGACGACGGGCACTGGTTTTGCGCTCTCGTTGGCGCTCGTCGGCGCCGGTCAACTGATCGGCATCTCGGTCGGCGCGGCGATCTTCGTGGGATTGTTCATTGCCTGGGGCATTGCGACGCCGATCCTCACTGCGCTGCATCCCGCGGCCGGGGCCGCTGCCGACGTCGCTACCGCCGTCTGGTCACATCAAGTGCGTTTTATTGGGGCCGGCGCAATCGGCGTTGCGGCGTTGTGGTCGCTTGGCAGACTCGCCCGTCCCGTCGTGCTCGGCGTGAGCTCGGCGTTGATGGCCTCCCGCCGGCGGCGGGAGAGCACCGCACAGCTGCCCAGGACCGAGCGAGACTTACCGATCGGGCTCGTCGCGCTCATCAGCTTTCTTTGCCTCATTCCGCTAGCGATGCTTTTTTGGTCGTTTCTTTCGGGCGGCCGTCTCGCACCGCTGGCCGCCGTTCTGACGCTGGCCGGGGTCGCATATGTCGTAGTTGCCGGATTTTTCGTGGCCGCTGCATGCGGCTATATGGCGGGTCTGATCGGGTCGTCGAATAGCCCCGTTTCCGGGTTGGCGATTCTATCCGTGATCGGCGCCGCGTTGGTTGTGCTGGGAATTGGGCGTGGCTTCGTTGGGGTCGCTGCGTTGCCGATGATTGCATATGCACTCCTGGTTACCGCGGTGCTGCTCTGCGTGGCGACCATTTCAAACGACAACCTTCAAGATCTCAAAACCGGACAACTCGTCGACGCCACGCCGTGGCGCCAGCAGGTTGCGCTCGTCGCCGGAGTCGTCGTCGGGTCGTTGGTAATTCCGCCGATACTCGACTTGCTCAATCGTGCCTATGGCTTTGCGGGAGCGGTCGCGGTACACGGCGCAGCCGCGCAGCCCCTCCCGGCGCCGCAGGCAACCCTCATCTCGGCTCTGGCCAAAGGCGTCATCAGCGGACAACTCGACTGGCATCTGATAGGAAGTGGAGCGCTCGTCGGTGCGGTCATGGTTGGGATCGATGAAACGTTGCGCGCCGGAAAACGGCGGCTCGCGTTGCCGCCGCTCGCCGTCGGTCTGGGGATCTATCTTCCCGCCTCGACGACAGCGCCGGTAGTGCTCGGCGCCGTTCTGGGTTGGGCCTACAATCGTTGGGCTGCACGCCAGCCCGACGCCGACCGCGCAAAACAGCTCGGCGTTCTCGTCGCTTCCGGGCTGATCGTCGGCGAGAGTCTCTTCGGAGTGGTGCTTGCGGGTTTGATCGTCTTTAGCGGCAAGGCTGCCCCGCTCGGTCTCTTCGGCGACGCGTTCGCACCGGCGGCAAATGTCATAGGCGCGATCGTCTTTTTCCTAGCGCTGGGAATGCTTTTTGGCACGTGTCGTTCGCTGGTATCGTCGTCGAGTTAGCATCCAGAGCAGCCAGGTTAGGGTTGCAAAAACGGACTGATTGCGATCGACGAGCCGTCCGTAGTCACGGAAACTGCCCCGTTTCGATCCGTTCGGTAGACGGTCGCGCCGAAGCGGTGCAGCGTCGCTAACGTCGTCGGAGCCGGATGGCCGAACATATTGTGCCGTCCAACCGATACGATCGCGTAGGTTGGCCGAACCGCGGCGATGAACGCGGCCGTCGAGCCGTACGCTGAGCCATGATGGCCGACCTTAAGGATGGCGCATCGCAAATCGACGTTTTGTGCGAGGATGCGTTCTTCGGCCGCAGCGCCGGCATCGCCCGTGAAGAGCATGCAAAAGGAACGGTAACGCAGCGTAAACGCGATCGAATTCTCATTGATGTCGTTGCGTGAGTTGGCAATGAATGGCAACGAGGGCCCCAGGAAATGCAACACCACCCCGTCCTCCGTCTGCCAGACCATCCCGGCGCGCGGATAGCGCATCAGAACTCCCTGACCGCGCGCGACGGCAATTGCATCTTGATACGCGTGCCCTCCATAGCGTTGGCCGCCGTCGGCGACCGCATCGACGCGAAGCCGGCGAAGCACCGGCGCGACGCCTCCCGCGTGATCGCCGTGCGGATGCGAGATGATGACTGCGTCGAGTGAGTGAACTCCGTGCCGTAACAGGAACGGTACGACGATTCGTTCGCCAACTTCTTCGGCGGCGGAACCGCTGCTCTGTGGGCCACGCTCGAGGCGACCGCCGGCGTCGACGAGCAACGTGTGACCGCGCGGCGTCGCAATCACGATGGCATCGGCCTGGCCGACATCGAGCACGGTGACGCGCAGCCGTTGGTCCGCGATGCGCGGTGGCCAAAGCACGTAGAGTGTCGCGAGCAGGATTGCCGCCACCGCCAAGGTCGGTGCGCCACGCCGCCAGAGCAGCGGCGCCGCAAGCAATGCGGCATCGTACGCCGCGATGCACCACGCCGGCGCCGGGGTCATTGCGATCGCCGCGCCGGGAAGCGCGCTTATGGTTTGTACCGCGGCAAGCATCCACGCAAGCAGCCACGAGTTGCAATTTGCAAACGCTTGCGCGAGTGGTCCCCACCCCGCCGATGCGAGTTGCGCGGCCCCCAGCGCCATCGTCGCGGCGACGCACGGAACGACCGCAAGATTTGCGGCGACGGCATACGGCGTAAACTGCAGGAAGGCCGCTGCACCCAGCGGCCACACGCCAAGCTGCGTCGCCAGCGAAAGGACGAGTGCTTCGCGCACACGGTCGGGCAGCGCGATTCGCGCGCCGATCCAGCGTTCCAAGTGCCCGGCGCATGCAAAAATCGAACCGACGCAAGAGAAAGAGAGCGCGAAAGAGAGCGTACCGACGCTCTGCGGACGTAAGAACGTCACGACGATCGCCGCGATCGCCAACGCATTCCATGAAAACGTCGCGCGTCCGCAGGCGCGCGCGACGAGCGCAGCCGTCGCCATCGTGGCGGCGCGCACGGCCGGCAGCTGCGCTCCGCTCCACCAAACGAATCCCCAGACCAAGGAGATCGCGACGATACACGTCACCCAACGCGGCAATGCAAACAGCGTCAGAAGCGCAACGCAGAGCGCGGCGACCGCACCCAAATGCAAACCCGCGGTGACCAAGACGTGCACGGTTCCGGTCTCTTGAAACTCGGTTCGCAACGCCGGCGGTAATGCGGAGCGCTCTCCCCAGAGTTCTCCGGCCACGACCGACGCGGCGGGCTCGCCGAGGCGATCGCGCAGCTGCGCGTGTGCCCATAGATGCGCCCGCGCGAGCCAGGTTCGTACGTCCCACGCGGATTCGCCGCCGGCGGCGAGTATCTGTGCGCCCTCGAGTCGGCCGTCAAGACCGCGCTCGCGCTCGACCTCGCGTTCGCTCGGCTCGTCGGGATTGCGCGCGTCGTCGAACGGTTCGAGCCTGCCGCGCACGATCAGATGCGCGCCCGCGGCCGGCACGGATTCGCGCACGCGCGCCAGGACGTGCAATCCAATATCCAGCGCGAGAGTCACTTCGGCCGAGCCGTCGCCGGAGCTCGACGCTTCCAGAAGCGTTGCGCCATAGCGAGCCGTGCGCTGTTCGACGACGACGGTCGCAACGCGTTGCTGCAACTCGGCGTTGATTCCGGCGGCAACCAGAGCGATTCCCGAGATCATGGCGAGCCGCGACGGCAGGCGACCCCAGGCTGCGCCGACCCCGAGCGTGGCGAGGCCGGCATCGACCACGAGGCGCAGGTCGGGTCGAACCGGTGTCGCGGCCAGCGTTCCGAGTACTGCTGCCATCGAGCAGAGAAGGAGCGCGAACGAGGGCATCGCCGTTCTCCTGCGACGAGCCGGGGCGGCGTCCACAACAACCGACAGCGAGAAGGAAAGCGTAGTGCGGATCATCGTTACCGGCGGGGCCGGCTTTATCGGGTCGCACGTCGCCGATGCGTACGCCGCAGGCGGCCACGAACTGCTCGTCGTGGATTCGCTTTGGGAGCACGGCGGAGGCCGCCGTGCGAACGTGCCCAATGGCGTTTCGCTCGTTCACATGGACGTACGCGACGAAGCGATCGGCCGAGTTTTTGCGGAATTCAAGCCGGAGATCGTCAACCATCATGCGGCGCAGCACTCCGTCGCCATTTCCGTTCGCGATCCCGTCTACGACGCCGCGGTCAACGTCGTGGGGCTGCTCAACGTGCTCGAACACGCAAGCCGCAGTGGCGCGCGCAAGGTAATCTTCGCATCCAGCGGTGCAACCTACGGCACGCCCGAGCATTTTCCGATCACCGAGGCGACCCCCCAGCGCCCGACTTCGCCGTACGGCATCAGCAAGATGGTCGGCGAGCAGTACCTGCGTTTTTACCGAGAGAGTAAGAATCTCGATTTTACCGCCCTGCGCTACGGAAACGTCTACGGGCCACGTCAGGATCCCAACGGCGAAGCCGGCGTGATCGCGATCTTCATCGGTAAATTCCTGGCGCGAGAAGCGGTGCGCATCGACTGGGACGGTGAGCAAACTCGCGACTACGTCTTCGCGGACGACGTTGCGCGCGCCAATCTCGCCGCGCTCGAGCGCGGCTCGGGCGAATCGTACGTGATCGGCACCGGCATACGGACGAGCGTCAACGACATCTATCGAGCGCTAGTGGCAATCAGCGGGTTCGAAGCCCGCATCGAACGCGCGCCGCAGCGTCCTGGAGACGCGCGGGACGCGCAATTCGATGCCGCCCGGGCGCACGCAGAACTTGGCTGGGTGGCGTCGACTCCGCTCGCCGATGGTATTGCAGCGACTTACGAGTCCTTCGAACGACGTTCCACCGGCCTCTAAATCGGCGATGGAGCGCTTTGCGGCGGCAGCCGAGCAGATCGCATCGCGTCCCGCCAAGCTGGAGAAAATCGCGCTCCTCGCAGCGTACCTTCAGACGCTTGACGACGCGGATCTCCCCGCAGCCGCGCGGTTCTTGAGCGGCGCTCCGTTCGCCGCGCGCGATCGCCGTACGCTCTCGATCGGCGGACGAACGATCGTCGAGGTGGCGCGGCGCGTTTGGGGATTCGACGATGCGGCACTCGAACGGGGTTATCGCGCGACCGGCGATCTTGGCGCGGCGCTCGGTTCGCTCGTGAGCGCGCCCCGCGATGCGATGCTCTTTCGCGATCGCCTCACGCCTGCGACGCTCGAGGTTTTCTTTGGAGAGATCGCGCAAGCGTCGGGCACGCATGCGAATCGCCGCCGCGAGGCGCTGCTCGAGCGAATCCTACGCGCTTGTGAGAATCCCCTCGTCGCGACGTACGTCGTCAAGATTATCACCGGCGATCTGCGCCTGGGATTGCGTGAGGGGCTGGTACTCGAGGCGATCGCGCGCGCGTTCGACGCCGAACCGGCGGCGATTCGGCGCGCGGCGATGTTCTCCGGCGACGTCGGCGTCGTCGCGCTTGCCGCCAGACACCGTACCTTGGCCGAACCGCGCGTTGATTATGGAGCGGCGATCGGTTTCATGCTCGCAGCGCCGGTCGCGTACGGCGAGGTCTACGCCGAGCTCGCCGCGGGCGTCTGGCATATTGAAGACAAGTACGACGGCATCCGCGCGCAAGCTCACGTTCACGGCGGAAAGGCGCGACTATTTTCCCGCCGGCTCAACGACGTCACGGCATCCTATCCGGAACTCGCGCAAGCGCTCGCGACGGCGAGCAGCGACGCGATCGTGGATGGCGAGATCGTCGCGATGCGCGATGGTCGCGTGCTTCCTTTTCGCGTTCTGCAGGGGCGTCTGCAGCGCAAGAGCCTCGACGAAGCGATCTTACGCGACGTCCCGATCGCGTATGTGGTCTTCGACCTGCTGGCGCTTGGCAGCGAGCTACTCCTCGACCAGCCGCTGGCTGCGCGCCGCCAACGATTAGTGGATCTCTTTCCTCCAAGCGCACAACTCGTGCACGCGCCGTTTGAGAACGCCATCGCCTTGGCCGCGCCAGATGTGAACGCGCGATTTGAGGCCGCTCGCGCGCGTGGCAATGAGGGCCTGATGCTCAAACGCGCCGACTCCCCGTACGCGCCGGGACGCCGCGGGAAGTGGTGGCTCAAACTCAAGCGCGAGCTATCGACGCTTGATGCCGTCGTCGTCGCGGTCGAGTGGGGAAACGGCAAGCGCGCCGGAGTTCTCTCCGACTACACCTTCGCCGTGCGTGGCGACGACGGCCGCCTGCAGACCGTTGGAAAGGCATACTCCGGCTTGACCGACGCCGAGATCGCCGCGTTGACGCCATGGTTCCTCGACCATCGTCTTCCGCTCGAACGCCGGCGGGAGAAGGCGCGCGCGCGAGAGATTCCCGTCGAGCCGAAGATCGTCTTAGAAGTCGCCTTCGACGTTATCCAAGAGAGTAATCTCCACGAGAGCGGGTTTTCGCTGCGCTTTCCGCGCATCGTACGAATCCGCGACGACAAGCCGCCCGAAGAGATCGATACGCTCGACCGCGTGCGCGAGATCTATCGCGAGATGCTCGAGCGCGAAGAGGGCTAGACTGCGCAGGCGCTCTCAACCGGGGAGCGGGCCGACGATGCGAGAAGTTTCGGGAAGTGGGTAGGACCTTGGCGGCGCTCTTGCTTGCGGCGGTCTCCGGCGCTTCGGCCTCCACGCGACCCAGCGACTGCGCGTTCGACGAGCTGACCGGCCCGGTGCACACCATCGTGACGACGCAGCAAATCGTTCAAAACGGTGCCGACGGCAGGCCCGATACCTCGCGAATGCTCGTTGCCGAAGAGACGTATGACCGCACGTGCACATTGGTGGAGAGCAAAGAATACAAAGGGGACTTCGTCGACGATCAGCACTTTGAGCGCGTCGATGCGACGACCGTCATCGTGCATTCGAACATGGGCGACCGGACCGTACGGGACCGTTACGACGAGGCGGGGCGTCGAGTCGAATCGCGCACGACCCGTGGGAAAGGCGAGTTCGTGGACGGTTCGCTGTACGAGTACGACGGCAACGGTCGCGTCGTTCGAATCGATTGGCTCGATAGTGCGGGAAAGCCCTACGACTTTACGACGTTCACCCGTGACGCCGGCGGACACGTCGTTCGCCAAGTCGTTCACTTTGGCGACGGGCGATCCCAGATTCAGACGAGCCGCTACGAGTTCGACAAGCGCGGTAACTGGATCAAAGAGTACAATTCCGGCAACGATCCAGACCACAAGATCGACACGATCCAGCCGACCGACATTTTGTTTCGAACGATCACGTACTACTGATTGGCGAATGCGTCGGGCGTCCGAACGTGCTCGGGCCGCACGCCCATCCCGATCAGGCGCGCCGGCAGCCGGCGCAGGGCCGGAAACTCGTCGAGCAGGCGCATCGCAAGCGGCGGCGCATCGATGTGGGCGCCTTTGAGGATCGGATCGATCGCGCGATCCTGCACGAAGATTTGAAACGCTTGGGTTACTTTGGTCGGAAACATCCGGCGATCTTGCACGCGCTGGAGATCGGCGTCGGTTGGCGTAGCTCCGTTGCACAGCGGAGCCCAAAGAATGTTGGCGGCGGCGACGGCGTCTTGAATCGCGAGATTGATCCCGATCCCGCCGATCGGCGACATCGCGTGCGCGGAGTCGCCGATGCAGAGCAGGCCGGGCCGATGCCATCGCTCCAGCCGGTCGACGCAGACCTGCAACATCGAGACCTTCGACCAATCGTCGAGCACGCTCACGCGGTCGGCCAGCGCGGGCGCGGTCTCGACCAGCTCGCGCTGCAAGGCGCCGATTCCCCCCGCTTTGAGCTCATCGAAACCGCCCTTGCGAATCAGGTAGGCGCACTGCCAGTAATCGCCCCGGTCGAGCGTGACGAGCATATGGCCGGTTCGAATCGTACCCAGCTGCTGCACGGGGTCGCCGGGATGTTTGGGAATGCGCATCCACAGAACGTCCATCGGCGCGCCCAGGTCTTCGACCGCAAAACCGGCCAGCGTGCGGATGGTCGAGTGACGTCCGTCGGCCCCCACTACCAGCTTGGCCGCGATCGTGACGTCGCCGCTCGTGCTCTTCGCGCGTACGCCGGTCACGCGTCCCTCGCTCTCGATGAGGCCGACCCCTTCGGTTTGCATCATCAGATGAAACGTCGGATATCGGCGGCCTCGCTCGGCGAGGAAGTTCAAGAAGTCCCATTGCGGCATGAGGACTACGAACTTGCAGTGGGTGGGAAGGTGCGTGACGTCGGCGATCCCAACGGTCTCGCCGGCGATGCTCGCGCTGATGGTTCTGATCTCGTTGTGCGGAAGCGCGAGAAACTCGTCCAGCCATCCTAGCTCTAACAGCAACTCGAGCGTCGACGGATGGACGGTGTCGCCGCGGAAGTCTCGAAAGAAGTCCGGATATTTTTCCAGCACGGTTACGTCGATGCCGGCGCGTGCCAGCAGAACGCCGAGCATCATCCCGCACGGGCCTCCTCCGACGATGCAGACGCCGGTCGAGAGCTGTTGCGGCGCGCTCATGCCGCTACCAGATTGAGCAGCTTGTCGGGAACGTAGATCCGCTTTCGAAGGTCTTTGCCGTCGAGGTAAGCGCGGACGTTCGGCTCGGCCAGCGCGAGGGCGACCGCATCCTCTTCGCTCACACCGGGGGTCGCGGATATCCGAGCGCGGACCTTGCCGTTGACTTGCACGACGAGGGTGATCGCTTCGACGGATAGGGCGCCCGCGTCGGGCTCGAGGTAGGGCTCCACGTGCACGGAGCTTGCATGACCCAGACGCGCCCACAGTTCTTCGGCGATGTGGGGCGCAAACGGAGCGATGAGAATCGGAAGCGTGCGGACGGCGTAGAGCAGCGCCGGCGACGCGGGCGTTGCCGACGAGGCGGTCATGTGATTCACGAGTTCGTCGAGCTTCGCGATGGTCGTATTGTAGTGAAATCGCCGAGAGAGGGTCTCGTCGGTGGCTGATTTCGCGGCAACGTGCACGGCCCTCAGGAGCGCCTTTTCGGCCGAGTTTGCGACCACAGGTATGCTTTCGGAGGCGCGCGCCGTTTCAAAATGGGGTTCGCAGGCGCGCCAGATCCGGTTGAGGAGCCGCACTCGTCCGCTGATGCCCTCGTCGGTCCAATTACTCGTCTCTTCCGGCGGGGTTACGTAGAGCAGAAAGAGGCGCATCGCGTCGACGCCGTTCTTTTCGGCCGTCTCGTCGATACCGACGACGTTGCCGCGCGATTTCGACATCTTCTCGCCGTCGTGGAGCAGCAGTCCCTGGTGAAAGAGTCGTTCGAAAGGCTCGTCTGGTCCGCGAACCCAACCCTGATCGTGAAAGAATTTGTAGAAGAAGCGCGAGTAAAGCAAATGCAACACCGCGTGCTCGGCGCCGCCGATGTACTGGTCGACGTTCATCCACTTCGCCGCGCGTTCCAAATCCCAGGCACGGCGATCGTTGTGGGGATCGAGGTAGCGCAGATAGTACCACGACGATTCGAAAAAGGTATCCATCGTGTCGCTCTCGCGCCGAGCCGGCCCACCGCACGAAGGGCAGACGGTCTCGACAAATTCGGGAATCGAGGCGAGCGGCGAGCCTTCACCCGAGACCCGCTCGCGCGACGGCAACAGAATCGGAAGCTCGTCATCCGGGACGGGCACCTCGCCGCAGGCTTCACAGTAGATGATCGGGATCGGCGTGCCCCAATACCGTTGGCGTGAGATCAGCCAGTCCCGCAGCTTATAGTTGACGCTAGTTCCGCCTGCGCCGATTGCGGCGAGACGATCGGGCAGCGCTTCGCGAGCGCGCGCGCTCGACATGCCGCTGAACTCGTCGCTTGCGATCAATCGCCCGTCTTCCACGAAGGCAGCGGCGAGCGGTTCGCCGGGAGGGCCTGCGAGCGGCGCGATTACTTGCGCGATCGGCAAGCCGTGCCGCTTTGCGAAGTCGAAGTCGCGTTCGTCATGGGCTGGAACGCCCATGACCGCCCCGCTGCCGTACTCGGCGAGCACGTAGTTTGTTAGCCAGATAGGAACGCGCGCGCGCGATAGCGGGTGGATCGAGTAGGCGCCGGTAAAGATGCCCTGCTTTACCATGAGACTGGTGCGCTCCAGCTCGGACTTTGACTTGAGCTCTTGGACGAAGGCGTCGATCGCAGCCGAGTCCTCGCGAGTAACGATCCGTTGCAGCGAACCGACGATTGGATGTTCGGGCGACAAGGCCACAAACGTGACGCCGTAGAGCGTATCGACGCGGGTCGTAAAGACTTCCACACCGTCATCGAGCCCTTCGATGCGAAAGGCTACGGTCGCGCCCTCGCTGCGCCCGATCCAGTTGCGTTGCATGGTGCGCGTCGCTTCCGGCCAGCCGGAGAGCTTCGCGAGATCGTTCAAGAGCCGATCGGCATACGCCGTGATCCGCAAGAACCATTGCGAAAGGTTGCGCCGCTCGACGAGGTGCGCGCAACGCCAGCAGCGCCCGTCGATGACCTGTTCGTTCGCAAGCACGGTCCGATCGTGCGGGCACCAGTTCACCGGCGCCTCGCGCTTGTACGCGAGGCCGCGCTCGAAGAGGCGCAGGAAGAGCCACTGATTCCAGCGGTAGTACTCGGGCTCGCAGGTGGCAAGCTCGCGCGACCAGTCATAGCTCGCTCCCATCAAGCGGATTTGGCGCCGCATGCGCAGGATATTCTCGGTGGTCCAGACCGCCGGATCGATCCCTCGATCGATCGCGGCGTTTTCGGCCGGCAGTCCGAATGCATCCCAGCCCATCGGATGCAGCACGTTGTAGCCGAGCATGCGCATCATGCGAGCAACGGTATCGCCGAGCGCGTAATTCTTGGCATGGCCCACGTGAAGATCGCCCGATGGATATGGCAACATCTCCATCGCGTAGTATTTCGGCCTCGCGCTCTCGTCCGCCGCGCGATAGAGCTGGTCGCGCTCCCAGCGCGCCTGCCACTTCCGCTCGACTGCGGAAAAGTCGTACATGAGCAGCATCGTACACGCTGCTCGCTCCCCGCGCCACCCTTTTCGATGGACGAACGCGCGTGATAGAGCGTCATGATACCGAGAATTGCTTTGATTGGCGCGGTGCTCGCGCTCGCCGCCCTGGCCCTCTGGCGTCCGGCACGTCCGCCGGCGGTGCTCACCGGCGCCGCAGCACCGGCCGCGCTGCCCTCCTTCGCCGGCGATGCCGGCGCCCGGCCGCATCATCGCGGCAGTCGTCAGTATTCACACGACGACGAACTGGTCGTCTATGTCGCCGGGGCAGTCAAACGCCCAGGCCTCTACCATCTGCGGCCGGGCGACCGCAACGCGCAGGCGGTCGCCCTGGCAGGGGGGCCGAGCGCGTCCGCCGATGCGGGCGCCGTCAATCTCGCGCAACGCGCGAACGACGGCGACGAAGTCTACGTACCGGTGGCAGGCGAAGCGCAGCACCGCCGCTCCCCCGAGCGGCGCAGCCGCCGGCATCGTGCGGCGGCGCCCCGAAGCGGCAGCGTCGACGTCAACCAATCGGATGCGGCCGAACTCGCTGCCGTTCCGGGGATCGGACACGCAATCGCGCAACGGATCGTCGAGCTGCGCGAACGCGAAGGCAATTTTTCGTCGCTCGACGAGTTGCTCGACGTAGCCGGAATGACGCAGAGTCGCTTGGAGCGCGCGCGACCCTATCTTCGCGAACCCTAACGACCCAGCGGGGAGCTGGAAGACAAAGGGGAGCTCTAAGCGCGACGCGCATTGGGCGCAAGGCTGTGATTGCCTTGGCGCTTCCTGAAAAAGAAACGCTCCCGAACCTAATTCGACGAGCGCTGGCGCAGCCGCGCGACGAAGTGCTCGTCGAGCGCATCGCGGACGTCTGGACGCCGACTTCGAGCGGGCGATTGCTCGAGCGCGTCGAGTGCGTTGCCTGCGCGATCCGCGATGCGGGCCTCGTCGCGGGCGATCGCGTCGCACTGATTTCGCACAATAGCATCGATTGGATCGTCTGCGATTTCGCGACGCTTTTTGCCGGCTGTGTCGTCGTGCCGATCTATCCGACGCAAGCGCTGGATCATACGAGATACATCCTCGAGCATTCCGGTGCGCGGCTCGTCTTCGTCGACTCGCAAGCGACTGCCGCCCACCTGCAAGAATCAGGCGTGGCGCTTCCGAGCGTCGTCATATTCGACGCCGCCGGTCCGGGCGGGCTCGCGCACTTCGAAGCGCGCGGAGCCGAGATTCGCGCGGCGCACCCGGAGTTTCCCAGTGCGCACGAGGCGACGCTGCTGCCCGACGATCTCGCCGTGCTGATCTACACGTCGGGGACGACTGGTTCCCCGAAAGGCGTGATGCTTTCGCACGACAACCTGGGATTTGACGCGCAGGTTTCGCTCGCGTGCGGGTTCGAGGGAATCGAAAATGGGCGCGACGTGCTCTCGGTTCTGCCCTATTCCCACATCTACGAGCACACCGTGATCTACATTTATTTGCTTGCGAAGCTGCGTTACTTCATCTGTCACGATCCCAACGAGCTGCTCCGCGATTTGCGCGACGTGCGACCGGCGGAAATGACCGCGGTTCCGCGCATCTTCGACCGCGTTCTGACCGGCATCAAGGGGCAGGCGCATGCCGCCGGCGGAGTGCGCGCCAAGCTCGTGCCATGGTCGCTGAACGTTGGACGGCGATATGCGTTTGCCAAGGCCTTCGGCCGAAAGGCCACACCCTGGCTCCTTTTGCAGTACGGCATCGCGCGAAGGCTCGTGCTCGACAAAATACGGCGCTCGCTCGGTCTCGATCGTGTCGACTTCCTCACCAGCGGAAGCGCCCCGCTGCATATCGATACGGCGATGACCTTCCTCGGAATCGGCATCCCGATCATGCAGGGATACGGGCTAACGGAAACGTCGCCCGTTACCTCAGTCAGCCGGCTCTCCGCGAACGAGTACGGTTCGGTCGGCCGTCCGATCACCGGCGTAGACGTGCGCGTCGCCGAGGATGGCGAGGTCTTGGTTCGCGGACGCAACGTCATGCGGGGCTACTATCATAACGCGCAAGCGACCGCCGCGGCGATCGTCGACGGCTGGCTGTACACTGGCGACGTTGGCGAAATCGACGCTGCCGGATTCTTGCGCATCACCGATCGAAAGGGTGAAATATTTAAGACCGGGACCGGTAAGTGGGTCTCACCGGCGCGCATCGAGGCGAATGTAAAACGCTCGATCTATGTGTCGCACGCCGTGGTCATTGGAAACGGGCGGCCGTACCCGATCGCCCTGATTGCTCCAAACTGGTCGCTGGTGCGCCAGAAACTGCCGGACCTGCCAAAGGACGCGCCCTCCGAGGTGTTAGCTCGGCGCGACGGCGTGCACGCTTTCATCACCCGCGAGGTTCACAAGCAAACGCACGGATTGGCGAGCTACGAACAGATACGGCGCGTGATCACGATCCCGCACGAGTTCAGCGTCGAAAGCGGTGAGCTTTCGCCCTCGATGAAAATCAAGCGTCGCGTGGTGGAGCAGCGCTACGCGCGCGAGATTGAGGACGCGTATCGGCCGCAAGCACCGGCGCATGCGGCGCTGTAAGACCCGACGCGCGTGATTCATCGCGTCGACGAGGTCGTTCGCGGGCCGGTCAAGAGCAAGACCGTCTTTCCTGCATTGATTCTGCATCTGATCGAACGGCGGCCGGATCACGGGTATGGTTTGATGCAGCGCATCCACGAACTCTGCGGCGACCTCGTCGCCGTCAACACCAATAAGATCTACCCGTTGCTGCGCCGGCTCGAGGAGCGCGGCTTCGTTACCTCATCCTGGGAACACCCGACAAAGCGCTCGCGCCGCGTCTACACGATTACCGAGCAGGGAGAAGAACGCCTGAAGCGCATCAAGGGCTTGATGTTACCGTATCTCGACTCGATCGCCGGCGCAATCGACCGGCTCAAGGCGGAGCTGTACGAATGAAAGCCGGCCCTGGGCTGCTTTTTGCCGTTCTTGCGCTGGCCTCGCCCACTCAGGTGGCGGCGAAACCGCCTGCGATTCCGCCGCAAACCCCCGACGCCGTGACGCACCATCGGCTTGTGCTCGGCGGCCGCGCCCTGGCGTACACGGCGCGGGCGGCCACGATTACCCTGCGCAACGACCGAGACGAGCCGGTCGCGCGAGTTTTCTACACGGCCTATACGCTCGACGGCGCCGATCCGGCCAAACGCGCTCTCACCTTCCTCTACAATGGCGGACCCGGCAGCTCGACGATGTGGCTGCGCATGGGGTCGTTCGGACCGGTGCGCGTCGTCACTCGCGACGGAAGAATCGCCGGGCCGCCGCCGTACCGGCTCGTCGCAAATCGATATTCGTTGCTGGATCGGACCGACATGGTGTTCATCGACATGCCCGGAAGCGGATTCGGACGCCTCATCGGCGCGGGAACGCGCAAAGATCTTTGGGGCGTCGACGAAGACGCCGCCGGCTTCGGGCAGTTCATCGAGCGATACATTACCAACTTCAACCGATGGAACTCGCCCCGGTTTCTCTTCGGCGAATCCTACGGCACGACGCGTTCGTGCGTGCTCGCGAAGTACTTGCAGGATAAGGGCCTCGGCCTCAACGGCGTCGTCCTGCTCTCGTCGTTCTTGAACTCCAATATCGATTACAACGACGGCGCGCCGGCCGGCGGTGGAGATTGGGGATACATTCTTTACTTACCGACTGAGACCGCGACCGCGTGGTACCATCACGCGCTCCCAGGCGCTCCCGCACTCTCGGTCTTGCTGCCGCAAGTCGAAAACTTCGCTCTCACCGAGTATCTGGACGCCCTTGGGCAAGGCAGCCTGCTCGCACCGGAGCGTTACCGCGACGTCGTCGCGAAGCTGCACGAATACACCGGCCTCTCCGAGCAATACATCCGCAACTCGAACCTTCGCGTTCCCTACGACCGCTTCGAGAACGAGCTGCTGCGCGAACGCAGCGTCACCGTCGGGCGGATCGATTCGCGTTTCCAAACTTACGTGCTCGACCGCCCGGAGGTCTCGCCCGATTGGGACGCGACGGACGCGGCCATCGATTCGGCCTTCACGACGACGAGTAATTATTATTTGCGTCAAGTACTCCGGTATAATACTCCGTTGCTCTACCGGCCGAATATCTACGACCTCATCTATTCCGACGACGAAAGTTGGAACTTTAAGCATGGCCCAAACGTTCAGACGCTTAACGTCACGCCCGACCTGGCGCAAGCGATGACCTACAATCCATACCTAAAGATATTTTCGGCGAACGGTTATTTCGATTTCGCCACTCCGTTCTTTGCGACGGTCTATGCCCTCGATCACCTCTATCTGGCGCCGGCCCTGCGCGCCAACATCACCTACGGGTTTTACCAATCGGGGCATATGGTCTATCTTCAGCCCCAATCGCTGGCGCGTTTCCACGACGATCTAGAACGTTGGTACGCGGGTGTGCTTGCGCATGCGTGATTTGATTTGGATCGTTGCGGCCGCGGCGTTGATCGGCGCTGCGGCGCCCCAGCCCACGGCGACGTCGGGACCAAACGCGGCCGATGCCGTCACGCAGCATACGATCTCACTCGGAGGCAAGACGTACCCCTATACCGCGCGCGCCGGAACGATCGCGCTGGAGAATGCGAAGGGCGAGAGTACGGCGCGGATCTTCTACACCGCTTTTACCGTGGACGGGGCCGATCCGCGCATGCGTCCGGTAACCTTCCTCTACAACGGAGGGCCCGGCAGCTCTACGATTTGGCTGCGGATGGGTTCCTTCGGCCCGGTGCGCGTCCGAGTCGGCGATGCCGCGCCAACGCGCGACGCGCCGTTCGATTTGGTCGAGAATCAATACTCACTGCTCGATCGCACCGACCTCGTTTTTATCGATGCTCCCGACACGGGCTTTAGCCGAATTCTCAGCGCGGGAAAGCCGAGCGACTTCTTTGGATCCGATCCCGACGTGCGCGCGTTTGGCCAATTCGTTTCGCGTTACATCACGACGTTCGGCCGCTGGAATTCGCCCAAGTTCCTCTTCGGTGAATCGTATGGAACGCCACGCTCGGCTATGCTGGTCAACTCCTTGCAGCGACAGGGCATCGGCATTAATGGCGTGGTTCTGCTCTCTTCAGTCCTGGACTTCTCGCTCGACTGGGATATTAATTTTTCGCCGACGGCAATCGGCGGGGGCGACTGGGCCTTCCCGCTCTATCTTCCAACCGAAGCGGCTGCGGGATGGTATCATCACATGCTCCCCGGACCACCGACGACCTTGTCCGCACTCCTGCCGCAGGTCGAAGATTTTGCGATGCACGAGTATCTCAGAGCGCTCGCGCAAGGCTCGAAGCTCGCGCCGAGCACGTACGACGACGTCGTGGCGAAGCTGCACCAGTACACGGGCCTTTCCGAGCACTACATTCGCTTGTCGAATCTGCGGATTCCGTACTGGAGATACGAAACGGAACTATTCCGCGATAGCGGCGTCATGCTCGGTCGTTACGACTCGCGATACACTTCCTTCAACCTCGATCGCGTCAACGACCGGCCGGATTTCGATCCGGTCGACTCGGCGATCGACGCAGCCTTTGTCGGAACGGGGAACTACTACATGCGTCAGGTGCTCGGGTACCAAACGACGCTTATCTACCGTCCGACGATGAACGTCTTCCGGCAGTGGGATTGGAAGCACAACGGCGCGCTGCCGACGAACACCGCGCAGGATCTCGCCGCGGCGATGGCCTTCGATCCGAACCTGCAGATCTTCTCGGCAAACGGGTACTACGATTTTGCGACGCCTTTCTGGGCGACGGTCTATACGCTCGACCATTTGATGCTGCCGCCCGAGCTGCAGAAGAACATCAGCTACGGCTTTTACGAGTCGGGGCACATGGTCTATCTGCATCCGCAAGCGCTGGCGCAGTTCCACGATGACCTCGAAGGCTGGTACTCGCGGGTCTTAGGCGCCCGCTAGCCTTCTATAGCGCCCCCGCGTGGGAGCGCGCCAGCGTTTGGCGGTAGATTGCAGTGAGCTTCGCGTAGGCAGTGCGCATGGTCGGCGTCGGTGCTGCGTCGGCGCTTTCGATGGCGGCTTCGAGATTGTCGAGTGCGGTCTCGAGATAGAGGAAGCTGGTGAAATCGTGCGAGTACACGCCTTCCGAATCGTCGGGATTCGCCGGAAGCGGCTCGCCGATGACGTCGCGGCGATAGGCCGCCGCGCGCTCGCCCGAAAGCCGCTTCGCCGTCGCCTCGGCCTTGCTTCGGGCTTCGCCGACGTCGGCACGCAGTGCGGCGACTTGGCGAGCGAGGTCGTACTGCGCGCGCAAGTCGGCATCGCTTGCGTCGATGCGCGGATCGCGCAACACGCGGACTCCCGGCTGGACGTACGTGCGACCGTTAGCAGTCAACTGTATCGCGTAGGTCCCCGGCGGGACGAGCGGTCCGTCCGGCGAGCCTTCGTGGAAATCCCAAACGAAGCGATGCGCTCCCGCTTCGGCGACCGGAACCGGATGCTCGGGAAGCCACTTCGTCATGAAATCGAACGACTTTGGATTCGGCGGCTTGGGCGGATTTGCACTCGACCAGCTCCGAACGATCTTGGCGCCGCTCCAAATTTCGAGCACGACCGGCGTGTGCGGCACGTCGGGAAGGTAGTAATCGATATAGAGACCAACGGCTGCGTTCTGCACTTGAGGCTCGTCCAGCGGAAGCGGCGTCCCTTCCTGATTCGTTGGACGGACGCGATAAACACTCGGAGGTGCGGAGAGCTCCACGCTGCCTTGGTGAACCCCTCTTAAGATCATCTCACGAAGCGGCCAGATATCGTCCATCACCCAAAAGGATCGCCCATGGGTAGCAACGACGAGATCGTCGCCATGGACGGCAATGTCGCGGATCGAGCTAATCGGTAGGTTCAGCTGCAACGGCTGCCACGCGGCGCCATCATCGAACGATACGTAAACGCCGCGCTCGGTGCCGGCGTAAAGGAGGCCGTGCACAACAGGGTCCTCGCGAACGACGTTGACGAAGGAACCGTTTGGAATTCCGTTGGCGGTCGGCGTCCAGCTCGCGCCGCCGTCGTACGTGCGGTAGATGTACGGCCGGTAGTCGTCGAGGCGGTGCCGGTCGATCGCCGCATACGCCGTCGCCACGTCGAAGTGTGAAGCTTCGATGATCCCGACCTTGCTCCACGATGTCAGTTGCGGCGGTGTAACGTTCCGCCAACGAACGGCCCGTGCCGAGCTTGTCGCATTTCGCGTCAGCCAAATGGAGCCGTCGTCGGTGCCGGCCCAAACGACGTTCGCGCGGAGCGGCGAAGGTGCAATCGCATAGACGACGCCGTGCCGCTGAATGTTGTTGGTATCCGCGAGAGTTGGAAGATCGAGGTTTGGGGGGGTACCTTCATTAGCGCGCGAGAGGTCTGGGCTAACGATCTGCCACGTCAGGCCACCATCACGCGATCGAAAAACGTTTTGATGACCCAGATAGAGCGACGTGCGATCGGCCGGCGAGAACGCAATCGGTAGCGTCCACGTGTTACGCCAGACGGTTTGCGGGTCGCCAATCGTCGGGTCGATGTTTTGTTCCCAGCCGGTCGCCTGAATCTCACGCGTCGGAGTAAACCCCGAGCCGTAGACGAGGCCCGGATGGCGCGGATCCGGCGCAAGCGTGCCGCTTTCACCACCGACGTCGAGCGGCCGAAAATCCTGATTAGAAATCGTTCCGTATCGCCCCTGACTTGTTTGCACGTCCGCCCCGGAATCTTGTTGCGCCCCGTACACGTTATATGGGAACGCGTTGTCGGTGATCACGTGATAGAATTGCGCCGTCGGTTGATTGTACCAGGAGCTCCACGTCTTCGCGCCGTTGAGCGTGACGACGACGCCCTGATCGGTGCCGAGGATCATTCGGTTCGAATCGCTCGGATCTATCCAAAGGGCGTGATGATCTTGGCCGCTCGGATCGCCCAAGATCGCATCGAAGGTTGTACCGCCGTTCGTCGAGCGATACGTCGAGGTGTTCATGACGTAGACGACGTCGGCGTTACGCGGATCGGCCGTGATACCGCTGAAATACCAGCCCCGCTGCCAAATGCGCTGCTCGTTGTCGGCATGCGTCCAGCTTGCACCCGCGTCGTCGGACCGATAGACGCCACCAAGCCCCGGGCCGCTGTCGACGTTGGCGTAAATACGGCGCGGCGCTGCGGCCGATATCGCTAGGCCAATGCGTCCGACGTGCGCCGGCAGACCCCCAGTGAGTTGCGTCCACGTCGCGCCGGCGTCGGTCGATTTATAGAGACCGCTGCTGGGTCCGTTCGACGGCGGATACACGTTCCACGGCGGACGGCGGGTCTGCCAGAGCGCCGCGTAGACGACGTTGGGATCATCGGGAGCCATTGCAAGCGCCGTCGCGCCGGTGTCGGGATTCTTATAGAGAATCTTCGCCCACGTCTTTCCGCCATCGGTCGTTTTGAAGACGCCGCGCTCGGCATTTGGTCCGTACGGATGGCCAAGTGCCGCGACGTAGACCACGTTCGCATTGCGGGGATTGACGACGATTGCTCCGATCTGCTTGGTGTCGGCGAGCCCGAGGTGCGTCCAGCTCGTGCCGCCGTCGGTCGATTTGTACATTCCATCGCCGTAGGCGATGTCCGAACGCATGTCGGCTTCTCCGGTGCCGACGTAGACCGTGCGCGGCGCACTTGGCGCTACCGCAATCGAACCGATAGAGCCGACGTCTTGATCGTCGAAGGTGGGATGCCACGTGCGTCCGGCATCGAGGCTCTCCCAGACGCCGCCGTCGACGGCACCGAAGTAAAAGTGATTCGGTTCGCCTGGTACGCCGGTAACCGCCAGGGCGCGACCGCCGCGAAACGGTCCGATCAACCGCCAGTCGAGCGCAGTGAAATATGAAGGCTCGATGCTACCATCGGAGCGCGCCGCGACCGCTGCGATCGGTGCGGCGAAGATGCAGACGAAGAGCAAGGCGACGAGACGTCCCATAAACGCCTACCATCCGCCGCCGCTATCGCCGCCTCCCCCGCCGGCATCCCCGCTGCTCGCGTCGCCGGGATCGGCTTGCCCGGCGTCGCTCTGCCATCCGGCGGAGTCTGTGCCGCTGGGCGCGCCCCCGCCATCTCCGCCTTCTCGGAATAGTTCGTTGCCGAGCCAAGCGCCGCCGAGCCCCCCGAGCAATCCGCTCCAAAAGCTGCCGCCGTTCCCAATTCCGCCGTAACCATCGCCCGGTCCGTAGCCGGGCCCTGGTGGCGGCGTACCAGCCGGGGGCGCTCCGCCGTAGTAGCGCGGCGCGGAGAACGCGCGAAGAATCGAGCGCAGGATCAAAAAGCCGCCGATTGCGAGGACGATCCACCAGAACATTGAGATATGAACTCCGTTGGCGTTCATGCGGAGTCCTACCGGAGCGCCAAAGCGAAGTTTCGCCCTATGAAAGCCGGATCGCTGAGCTTTATCGAGGTCCTGGCGACGTCCATCGCACTGATCGGACCGAGCATGACCCCGATCTTGATTGCGCCGTATATGTATGCGCTGGCTGGAAACGGCACGTGGCTCGCTTACCTATTCGGCGGGATCATGTTGATCTTCGTCGCGCTCTGCGTCAATCAGTTCGCCCGGCGCTCGAGCGCGGCCGGTTCGATGTATGGATACGTTGCCGATCACCTCGGGCCCACGGTCGGTGCTATCGGCGGCTGGGCGCTGCTCTGGGCGTACGGTTTCGTCGCGACTGCGGTGCTCGGCGCGATGGCGCTTTTCGTCGAGCTGATGCTGGGGGGCGTCGGTCTGCATCCATCCGAAATCGCGATCGCAATCGTGCTCGCATTCGTAGCGTGGCAAGCTGCATATCGTGGCGTGCAAGTCTCGGCGATCGTGATGCTCGTCCTGGAACTGATCTCCGTTACGATCATCTGCGTGCTCGTGGCGATTGTCTTACACGCACACGGTCCATCGCTCGACGCGAGTCAAGTAAAGCTCAAGGGGGCGTTCCCCGGAGGTATCGGCTTGGCAATCGCCTTAGCGGTCTTCAGCTACGTTGGCTTTGAGAGCGCCACGGCGTTCGGTGCCGAAGCGAAGCGGCCGCTCGTGACGATCCCTCGCGCGGTGATCGGCAGCGTACTCTTTGCCACCGCATTCTTCGTCGTCGCGACGTACGCAGAGATCGTCGGATTCACTCATGCTGCCAAACCCCTCGATCGACAGACGTTTCCGCTCGGAACGCTGGCCGAGCTGTACGGCGTCGGATATCTGCGGATTCCTATTCTAATCGGTGCGCTCTCCAGCGCCTTTTCGGTTTGCCTTGCCTGCATCACGACGGCCGGCCGCATCGCCTACGCTATGGCGACCGCTGGGATCTTACCGCCGTTCTTTGCACGCGTCGAGCGCCGACACGATACGCCGAACGTGGCGGTCACGGCAGTGACCGCGGTGACGCTCGCCGTTGCCGTCGGCGCTTTGGCCGCGCGCGTAGCGCCGATCGATATTTTCGACAACTGCGGCACGCTCAGCTCGTTCGGCTTCATGCTCGTCTACATGCTGATCGCAATAGCCGCCGCCGTTTACTCGAGGCGGCTAAGGAGCACGAGCGTCGTCGACCTTGGAGTTTCGGTGGCCGCGCTTGCGCTGCTCGTTCTCGCGGCGATATGGCTGTTCGATTCGGTTCCCGCGCCGCCGCAACGCTGGTTCGGTTACTACTTCTTGGCCTTTCTCGCGGTTGGCTGGCTCTTGCGTTTTCGAACGCGATTCACCGCACGATGAAGATGATCAAGCCGCCCGCGACGCTGAGCGCGAAGAAGACGATAAATATCCATACGCCGAGGCGTTTCAACGACTCGCGCCGGGCGCGTGCCGCTTTTGTGTGGTGCGTGGGCCGGCCTCTTTTCACGAGCCGTGCGCTGCGCGTTCGGCCACCGTGGACCACAACCGCTCCAGATTGTAGAAGACGCGCTGCTCGGGCGTGAACACGTGGACGATCACGTTGCCGAGATCGATGAGAATCCAGGATCCATCCGCGTAGCCTTCAATTCGCGAGACGCCGTATCCATCTCGGCGAACCGCTTCGACGACGGCGTCGGCGATCGCGCGGGTCTGGACCTTCGAGCGCCCGGTCACGATCGCGAACGTATCGGCAAGTATCGTACGGCCGCTTACGTCGAGCGCGGTGAAGGCTTCACCCTTTTTGTCGAGCGCGCTATCGCGAACGACGTCGATCAGCTCGCCGATGCCCGAGCCTCCGCAACGGCAACCTTACGTGCGTGATGCAAGGAGGTCACTTTTAGGGTTTCGCGCGTCGCGCCCGCAAGGTCGCGCAGCGCGAGCTGCCAGAGCTCTGCTCGTTCGGGAAAGCTGCGAGCCGGTTCGAGCGAGTCGGCGAGATAGACCGCGCAGTCGAGCGGCGACATATCGGGAGCGCCGTTCGTGTGCTTTTCGATCGCGGAGAGCACTTCGCCATCCTCTACCCCGAATCGCTCGCGCGCAATCGCGGCGCCGAGGCGCGCGTGGAGCAGCATCGGCCGCTCCCGTTCGACCGGGTCGATCGTGAACCCGCGGGCCTCGCATTCCGCGAGCAACCGCTCCGGCGAATAGAGGCGCGCGAGATCGTGTAGCATTCCGGCGAGACGTGCCTTATGCGACGCGAGGCCATGGCGCTGGGCGAGTACGTCGGCGCAGCGGGCGACGCGCACGCTATGCTCGTAGCGATGCTCCTGACCGAGATGTTCGCGAACTCTGCGTGCCAACCACGTAAATGTCACCGGCAGCTACAGAGTACCCTGCTCGACGCGTGCGCGCAAGACTCGCACCCGATTGCGATAGAGTTCGCTGCGCAGACTGCCGGCCCACATGATGAGCGCGCTTTCGTTATCGTCGCTATAGTAACCGGAGCGCATCGTTACGGTCGTAAATCCGTACTTACGATAGAGCCGCTGGGCAACCGCGTTGCTTTCGCGCACCTCCAGTGTCATCCAAGCCGCGCCGCGTTCGATCGCCTCGTCGATCAGGCGCAAGAGCAGCACTTCGCCGAAACGCCGCCGGCGATACTCGGGATCGACCGCAAGCGTCGTGACGTGCGAATCTTCGAGAATCACCCAGACGCCGCCATAAGCGACGACGCGGTCGTCGAAGAGTCCGACAAAGTAGTGCGCGAGCTTATTCGTGCTCAATTCATTGAAGAACGCATCCGATGGCCAGACGGTCGAGAAGCAGCTGCGCTCGATGCGGGCTACTGCGGCGATATCCGATGTCGCCATCGGCCTAATCGAGAAACGGCTGGGGTGCCCGGCCGGCCGCTCGAGTTCCATTTTCATCGAAATGGTACTCGCTAGAACTTCGGGAGCTGGGCGGCGGGAAGCTCGCCATAATCGGCGCGCACTTCATGCAGGCTTGCCGGAGGCGTGCGCGATGTCGCCGCCAAAGCGGCGGCCGCTGCAGCGGGCGTTACGGTGGGTTCGAAGGAACGCACGATCATCCGGCGTTCGGCGAGCGCGTGGAGAACGTCCTTCGGAGCCCCTACGACGGCTAGCGGTTCCGTCTCACCCTGAGCGGAGTCGACGGGTGCCAGGACCTCGTCGAGCACGGCCGCAGTTGGGCCCGAAGCCCGGCGCATCGCGCCGTCAGTGCGCAAGCGTGCCGAGATGATGCCCGTACGCCCGACGACTACGGCGAGAACTCGCTCGAAATGGCCGCCAAACTCGAGAAGATCGAACGATGCAAGCGGTACCAGCGGGCGTTCCCAGACCGCAGCCAGGGATTTGGCATAGGAAATGGCGATGCGCAAGCCGGTAAAACTGCCGGGACCAACTCCAACCGCCAAGCGGTCGATCTGCTGCGGCGCGAGTCGCGCCTCGTCGAGCACTGCCTGGATCATTGCAAGGCCCCGCTCGAGCGCGACGGCGCCGGCCTCGCAACGGGACGCTGCGATCCGGTCGTCGCTTGCAATCGCGGCCGAAAACGCTCCGAGCGCTCCGTCCACGGCAAGAACGTTCATCGCGGCGGACGAAGACAGAGCGTACGTGGTTCGTCTCCGGCGCCTTCGATTTCGATTTCATAGCGCCGCGACGGAATAGCGTCCGGCGCGTTGCGCCACCACTCGATCAGCGCGATCGAACGGCCGTCAAACGCCTCCTCGAGGCCGAGTTCGGTGAGTTCGTACGGATCGTCGATTCGAAAGAAGTCGATGTGCTCGATCGGGGGTTCACCGCCGTAGCGGTGCCGGAAGGTAAAGCTCGGACTGCAGCCCTGGTCGACGCCGTGGAGCGTTCGCACGACCGCCCGGACGAAAGCGGTCTTGCCGGAACCGAGCGCACCCGAGAGCGCGACGACGTCGCCGGGGCGCAGATTGCGTGCAAAACCCGCGGCAAATGCGACGAGATCTTCTTCGGTGGGAAGAGTCAGGCGCAGCGGGGCGGTCCGCGGCGGAGTCGAAGGGCGATCCTTCATGAGTGCAGGTGATCATTGAACAACGATATGGTGTCGCAGGTCAACGTCGAAGATGAAATGCGGGAGAGTTATCTCTCCTATGCGATGTCGGTCATTGCCTCACGGGCACTCCCCGACGTCCGCGATGGCCTCAAGCCGGTGCAGCGGCGGATTCTTTACGCGATGCGCGAGATGGGGCTCGATCCGAGTAAACAACATCGCAAGTGCGCCGGCATCATCGGCGAAGTGCTCAAGAGTTACCATCCTCACGGCGACAGTTCGGTATACGATGCGCTCGTGCGCATGGCGCAGGATTTTACACTGCGCTATCCCCTCGTCGACGGCCACGGGAACTTCGGATCGATCGACCCGGATCCGCCCGCCGCCTACCGGTACACCGAGGCCAGACTGGCGCGCATGGCGCTCGATGTCTTGGCCGACATCGATAAGGAAACCGTCGGGTTCGTTTCAACCTTCGACAACCAGGGGGTCGAGCCGAGCGTGCTTCCGGGCCGCTTTCCGCAACTTCTTCTCAACGGATCGAGCGGCATCGCCGTCGGCATGGCGACCAATATTCCGCCGCACAATCTCAACGAGATCACGGACGCAATCGCCGCTTTAATCGACGATCCTGGGGCCAGCGACGACGATATCTGCGACATCGTCAAAGGCCCTGATTTTCCAACCGGTGGGACGATCCTCGGCCACGAGGCAATCCGCGAAGCCTACAAGACGGGCCGGGGTTCGATCGCGATTCGCGGCAAGGCCGAGATCATCGAAGAGCGCGGCAAGCATAAGATCGTCATCTCGGAGATTCCCTACCAAGTCTACAAAGGGCGAATTATCGAGGCCATCTCGGAGGCATACTCTGAGAAACGCATCGTCGGAATCGCTCGAATGGACGACGAGTCGAATCGCAAAGGGATGCGCGTCGTGATCGAGCTGCAACGGAGTGCGACTCCCAAGATCGTGCTCAACCAGCTCTTCAAACATACGCCGCTGCAGGCAAGCTTCGGTTTCAACATGCTCGCACTGGTGCCGTTTGGCGAGCGGCGTTCCAACGGGACGGTCGCTATCGAGCCTCAGGTGCTGACGCTCAAGCAACTGCTCGAGCACTTCATCGTGCATCGCAAGGACGTCATCACGCGACGCACGGCTTACGATCTTCGGAAAGCCGAAGAGCGCGCGCACCTGCTCGAAGGCTACCGGATCGCGCTCGACAACATCGACGAAGTCATCGAGATCGTACGCGGGAGCCAAACGACCGACGAAGCCAAAGAGCGCCTTTCGAAGCGGTTCGATCTCAGTGAGGTACAAGCGCAGGCGATCGTCGATATGCGTCTGCGGACGCTGGTCGGGCTCGAGCGTCAGAAGATCGAAGACGAATACGGCGCGCTGATCAAGACGATCGCGGAGCTGAACGACATTCTTCGTAGTCCGCGTCGCATCGCGCAGATCGTCAAGAGCGAGGCGCTCGACCTCAAGAAACGCTTTGGCGACGAGCGCCGTACTGCGATTGAGCCGGCCGAAGACGAGATCTCGATCGAGCAAATGACGCCCAACATCGACGTCGTCGTTACCTATACCGTCGGCGGCTACATCAAGCGCGTCTCCGTGGATACCTTCCGCACGCAGAGCCGCGGCGGACGCGGGGTGACCGGCATCTCGAATCTCAAGCGCGAAGACGTCGTGAGCAACTTCTTCGTCACCAAGACGCACGATCACGTGCTCTTCTTCACGAACATGGGGCGCGTCTACCGGCTGCGCGGCTACGAAATTCCCGATACGACGCGCCAGGCCCGCGGCACGGCGCTGGTTAACTTGCTCACGCTGCCGCCGGGCGAGGAAGTGACAGCTGCCTTCCCAATCGATCGGTTCGAAGGCGAGAGGTATCTGGTTATGGTGACCAAGCAGGGGGTCATCAAGAAGACGAAGCTCGACGGGTTCGCCAACGTGCGCCGCAATGGGCTCATCGCCATCAATCTCGATGAGGGCGACGAGCTTTTGGCGGTCGATCTCTCCAACGGTTCGCGCGACATCATTCTGGCCTCAACGCGCGGCATGGCCGTCCACTTCAACGAGAAGGACGTGCGGCCGATGGGGCGCGTGGCGCGGGGCGTCAAGGCGATGACGCTCGAAAAGGGCGACACGGTCGTGGCGATGGACGTCATCGAAGACGAGCGACGCGAGGTATTGCTCGTAACGTCACGCGCTTTTGGGAAGCGCACGCCGATCCAGGAGTACCGCCACACCGCGCGCGGCGGCAAGGGCGTCAAGGCATTTGCGCGGCAGCGCGACGACATCGGGCAGGTGATTGACCAAATTCTCGTTGCGCCCGACGACCAGATCCTCATGATCACGTCGGGTAATCAGGTCATTCGCCTCAAAGTTCGCGACATTCGCAAGACCGGGCGCGACGCCAAGGGCGTTCGTCTCCAGCGGTTAGGCGAGGGCGACGAGGTCATCGCGATCACCAACCTCGGCAAGCAGGCCAAACAGATCACCGAGATCACCGGCGAACCGCAACAAACCGAGCTTTAGGAGTGTTAGAGTAGGACCATGAGTGCATTACCAGACGTTACGCAGACAAACTTCGACGCTGAGGTGCTCAAGAGCACGCAGCCGGTGCTGGTAGATTTTTGGGCGCCCTGGTGCGGCCCGTGCCGAATGCTTTCGCCGATCGTTGAAAAAGTCGCAGCCGCGCACGTCGGCAAGGCCAAGTTCGTCAAACTGAACACCGACGATAACCCCACCCTGGCCGGCCAGTATCAGGTCTCCGGCATTCCGTGCTTGATTTTGTTCAAAGACGGTCAGCCGGTCGACCGCATCGTGGGCTACGTTCCCGAGAACGTCGTGACGTCGATGCTCGGCAAACACGTGGCGTGAAATCGATCCCGGCGATGCACCGGGTGTTGTCGGACGAACGCATACTTCCGTACGATATTTTGCTAGGAAGAAATCAAGTGAAGCGCGCGGCCGAAGACGTATTTGGCCGCGCGCGAGCTTGCGGTGATGGCGCGTACGAAACGATCGTCGCGGACCTCACGCGACGGCTTGAGAACTTACGCGGGCAGATGCTGCTCCCAGTTATCAACGCGACGGGCATCATTCTCCATACGAACCTGGGGCGCGCGCCGCTCGCCGCCGAAGCGCTGTCGGCCGTCGCCGA
>CAVWOR010000008.1:0-196067 GCA_963756635.1 Vulcanimicrobiota bacterium | reverse complement strand
TCCATGAAGAGGCTAAATGCGCCGATTCGACGGGCGCGCCGTGCCGGGAGCGGAGCGTTGGGCTATTGAGCCGGCGGCACGTGACGATCGAGGAGTTACATTTCATCGGCAAGGAGTCAAATAAGCTCGAAGAGGTCGAGGAGCAAAACGTCTCGGACGCCGTCGACGTTTATACAGAGTATCCCGATCCGCGGCGGTGGGCATCGACGGTCCTACCCAAGCTCAAAGTCATACCGCTGCGGGTTCTGATGGAGCTTAGCGGTATGTCGCGCGCGCAGCTGCAGCGCATCCGGGCGGGAAGCACGCCGAATCGGGAGAACGTCGCTAAGCTCACATTGATCGCGAAGGGTCAGGGGAAATGAAGGCTCCAGATTTCGTCCGCTACGCGCTAACGGGCTGCGTGGCTACGGCAATGCTCGGAGGCTGCGGCGGATCGCAGCGGCCGATCGGCGCGCCGGGTGCGATGCCGCAAACCTCCGCACTCGCAACTCACGCCACGCGCGGCGGATCGTGGATGCTGCCCGAAGCAAAGAGCGAGGACTTGCTTTACATTGCGGCTGGATTGGTCGATGGAGCGGTCTACGTTTATACTTACCCGAGAGGTCGCTTCGTTGGGACGTTGACGGGCTTCGCTGAACCCTTTGGCGAGTGTACCGACTCCGCAGGCGACGTGTTCATTGTCGCGTTCTCGAATACGTCGTCCAGCTCGTCGAGCACGATCTACGAGTACGCGCACGGCGGCACGACTCCAATAGCTATGCTCAGCGATCCGAGCGCAGGCGTTGCCTGTGCTATCGATCCGGTGAGCGGCAACCTTGCAGTGTCCGGCGACGGCGTTGCGATCTACCAGCACGCGACGGGTAGCCCAACAATGTACTACAGTTCGCAGTACAAAATTTTCGGTCCTGCGGATACGATAACCGAGGAAATCTCTATCTTTTGAGCGGGAGCAACCTATATAGGCAGCAGGTTGTATTGCTCCGCTTATCGAGGGCTAGCAGCGATTTCGAGCAGATCAGCCTAAATGCCAAACTCTACACGAACACTCTCTGGCCGTCAGTGCAATGGGACGGAAAACATATGACGGTAACCTCCAACCCCGACCGAAAGCCACTACTTATCTACCGGTTACATATTTCCGGAAGCGCCGCGACTATCGTCGGCACGACAGAAGTAAGCAGTTCAAAAAACAACTACAATGGTCAGACCTGGATTCAGGGCAATACGATCGTCGGCACTGGCTACGCCAAGCGAGGCAATGAGAACGCTTTCCTGTGGCGGTACCCTGCGGGTGGCGCCCCACGTAGCCAGATAAAGAAGGTGGGAAATGTACGCGCTCCCGAGGTCTCCGGCGTGACGGTCTCCGTCGCTCAATCTCAGAAGGCTCCATGATGAACAGTCGCAGTGTTTGCCGCTACGCGCTTTGCATTTGCACAGCCGCAGCTATGCTCGCGGGCTGCGGCGGATCGCAGCCGCCGATCGGCACGCCGGGCGCGGCTGATGCTCGCAGCGAAAAGCACTCGCAAACGTTCAGTTTCACGGGCTCAGAGCAAACGTTCAAAGTTCCAGCCGGCGTAACCCACCTTACGATCACTGCACGTGGCGCGAGCGGCGCTCGTGGCTACGGTTTTCTGTTTGCAACTCCGCCCCCGGGTGGCCTCGGCGGCATCGTGATAGCGACAATTTCGGTCACTCCCCGAGAACGGTTGGCGATCTTTGTTGGCGGTGGCGGACGTGCGGGGGGATTTAATGGCGGCGGCGCGGTGGCGGACGTGCGGGGGGATTTAATGGCGGCGGCGCGGGTGGAGGGCCGGGTTGTTGTGCTGGCTTTGGCGGAGGTGCTTCCGATGTGCGCCAAGGGGGTCACTCGTTAGCCGACCGCGTCATTGTGGCAGCGGGTGGCGGAGGCTCCGGAAGCGCCGGCTATGTTGCGATCTCCGGCTCACAGACCGGGGGTGCCGGCGGAGCGGGCGGCGGAAGCACCGGCGAAGCTGGCCAGGATGGAGAGGGCCCGTTTGATGGGGGTGGCGGCGCAGGCGGTACCCAAGCGCGAGGTGGCGCCGGTGGTTATGGCGGCGGCGGTAGTACCTGCGGCGGCTCCGACGGAGAACTCGGCGCTGGAGGAACCGGTGGTCGCTATTACGGCGGGTGCGGCGAAAGCGGTGGCGGTGGCGGTGGCGGTTACTATGGAGGCGGTGGCGGGGGTTCGAGCGGCTTCGGAACCCAAACCGACAACTACCCAGGTGCGGGCGGCGGTGGCGGCGGGGGCTCGTCGTACGTCGAGAGCGGTGCGAAGCACGTGAAGATGACGGGCGGTGCGAAGACGGCGAAGGGCGACGGAGTTATTGTCATCGCTTGGTAGACTGGCGCAACAAATGAACGTTCAGATTTCAGCCGCTACGCGCTTCTCATTTGCGCAGCTGCATTGCTCGCAGGCTGCGGCGGATCGTAGCCGCCGATCGGTGCGCCTGGTGCGGTGCAGCAAAGCAGCGCGATCGCAGCGCACGCCGCGGATACGTCGCGTTGAACGATTCGAAACGGCGTACTCAGTCGATAGTCTGGCATAAGGGCGACCGATGCTAGTCGGGATCGGTTGCATCTTCTTCGGGCTCCTGCTCATTTTTTGGGCGTTTGAGTCTCAATCCATTAAGGGGGTGCCAGGGGTTCGAGCCAAAATTCGCTTGCTCTTAAGCAATGGCTTTAGCGGACCGGACGATTCCGGCAGACCCTTCTTTGCTGGGATTGTCTTTATCATCGTTGGTTTGGTTAATTTCGCGTTCAACCGTCACTTGTGGTAGCGCTCGCGCCACACTAACCCCCGCCGCCCCGCGCCCCGCATTCGCGATCGCGAGGCCGTGCTGCATCGCGACCATTGCGCTTTGATGGCATTGCAACTGCGCGGCATAGCGGCGTCGATCGCGTAGCTGGCTAAGCTCGCTTAGATCGCCGCGCCGGGCTGGGGGGGGTGTCTCGGCTTGGCGGCTGTGGCTAGTCCGTTATTGCCCAGCGCGTTCAACGGCAGTTGCATGCTGCTCGGAGCACGGGTACAAGCGCTGCGAGCCCCAATGGGGCTTTGAGCGACAACCACACGACCAGACCAAACCCGTAATATCTTGCCGAAGACGCTTTGGAAGCGCGTCTCGGTCAACATAGTGATCAGGTTCGCCCAACACGGACAGCAGGACGGGCATGGTTGTCAGAACACGGGGCATTGCAAAAGCCAGTTCGTGAGTTTCACCCGAAGCTCCGCGGTTGCTCGCACCCTGCCGCCCCGCCGCCCCGCGCCCGGCGTTCGCGATCGCGAGGCCGTCCGTCGCTTTGCAGCATTGCTCGCATTGCAGCTGCGAGCGCCTCGCAGCGCAGCGGCTTAGCTCGCAGCGTGCTCGCAGTCTAGCAGCTTAGCTGCGCGGCGGTTTCGATTCGCATGGAGCTTGGCGGCCTGACCGCTTAGCGGAGGGGGGCCTCATTTTAGCCTCGCCAACTCCTTTCCCATCACGCAGCATTGTGGGATAGATACCGTATTGCGCGTCAAGCGTAATTCGCATCAAAAGCGATCCCGGACCGAAGAATGCCGTAGGCGAGAACCAAGAGTTTACGCATGACGGCACCGATGACCAGCCGCTTGTGCTTTCCAGCCGCCAGCAGCCGTTCTGCGAAGATACGGAGAGTCGGGTTGAAGCGAAGGGCAACCATCGCCGGCATGTAAAGCGCCTTACGAATGCGAGCATTGCCGGTCTTGCAGAGCCGGGTACGCCCGTGAATGGATGTTCCAGAGCGCCGCTCCCGCGGCGATAGACCGGCAAATGCGGCGACGGCCTTGGCAGATTGGAATCGGTCGAGATGCGGAATTTCCGAGAGAATGGATCCCGCAGTTGTCTCGCCGATTCCGGGAATCGACGTCAAAAGGTCGCGCCGGCGCTTGAGATCGGGATGATCGTCGAAGTGTTGGCGGATCTGCCGCTCGACCTGCACGATCTGCTCATCGAGCGTAGCAATGACCTCCGCAATGGAAGCCGTGACGATGGCTGCCTCCGAGGATTGCGCGTACACCGATTGCTGCGCGCGGGTCGTCTTCAGATGCTCGTAATGGCGCATCAGCGCTTGTAGGATACGGATTTCCGCTGGCGGCGGAAGCCACGGCTCGGGGCTCTGGCTCTTGCAGAACCGCGCGATCAAAGCCGCGTCAACCTCGTCGGTCTTGGTCCGTAGCAGCTCACTCTGCGCGAACGCTTTGATGCGAGCCGGGTTGACGACGCTGACCCGCTGCTCGAGGCCATGCAGATACGACGCAAGCGCTTCCCAATACGCGCCGGTCGCTTCCATGCAGATGTGCACATCGATGGCGTGACGATTCTTCAGCCACGCGGTCAACTGCTCGAACCCTTTGGACGTGTTCGGAAACGCTTTCTTTGCCTCAGTATGATCGCCTAAGAGACACGCGTGAAAGGTTTCTTTCGACAAATCGATTCCCAAGAACGATGCCATCGAGCATACCTCCGCTAACGGCGCCCTTCGCGATCGACCTTGTGCATTCGAGCTAACCGGCGATGCGGTGCTCACGATACCGTCCGATCTCCGTGGGCGCCAACGGGCAGGCCGCCTATCTATCCCGCGGGGTTACAACCCAAGGAGTTCAACCAGCGTGACCTGCCCTACCGCAATCATACAAGGAGTTGGACCCCTAAAATTGTGCGCCCCCCTGGCCACCCGGCTCTAAGCCATCAAGGCTACGCGATCTAAGCGCCGCGATCTAAGCCGCTAAGCTAAGCCAAGACTGCGAGCACGCTGCGAGCTAATCTGCCGCGCTGCGAGGCGCTCGCAGCCGCAATGCGAGCGAAGCTGCGTGCACGTCTAAGCCGCTAAGAAACAACGGCCTCGCGGATCGCAAACGCCGGGCGCCGGGGCGCCAGCTAGCGAGTGAAGGGGCTTACGCTACTGCAACGTTGCGATAACGGCTGCAACTAAACTGCAAGCCAGTGCGCCCCAAACGTACGCGGGTAGTGCTGGCGCTCCGGAGCGCTGATAATAATGCCACACGCACCAGCTTGTGGCCAATGACAGTAGCGGCCCCGCGAACATAAGAGTCCATGGAAAGTGCCTGAGCGAGGGCGCATAAATCCAAACAATCCCAAGAAGCTCAACCGCCGTAATCAACAACCAACTCGCGGTGAGGCCATACGCCGCAAGCTTTACTGCGATTTGCAAACGCTCGTGGCTGGTCTTTCCTTTCAGCGCTACGAAAATAACAAACACTACAGCTATCACAAAAGCGCTCAGGTATGTCACTGGCGACTTACCGAATGTCAGTACTACAACTTCCGCGAGGGTGGCGATGCAGATCAGAGTCGTTGCCATGACGGGTACCGGTGCGACGCGCTTGTCGGCAACGGCTAAAATCTTCATTTACCTTGCTCCTCGCTCTGTGAACGGCGCAACGTCCTGTTTCGCTCATCTCCCGTGAGGAACTGTCTATGCCACAGCACGGACATAACCCATCGCGATTTTAGTATGCTGCCCTAGACATGCAGGAGGGCATAGATGACGACGCAGATCGCAAGTCCCAGCACAATCACCGAGGGAACGACGATTAGAACCCAGGCTGGAACACCTGTCGGGACAGGCCTCATTGCTATAGCCCTACCGGTTTTTCTGAGCGGTTCATTGCATGGCGGGGACACGTAACTTTATGCAAGTATGTTACACGCTTGCTGCATGCCTGCGTGGCGCTGCGGCATCGCGCCCGGCGCGCCGATTGGCGGTTGCGATCCGCCGCAGCCTGCGACCATATTGAGCGCTGTGCTAACGCATAGTGCATAGCACCTAAAATCCAAGCTCTTCATCTGCCTTGCTCCTCGCTCACGACTGTTTATCGATGCTTCCGTCCACGTCCCTCAGGCAAGGCTCTAGCCACGCAAAATCCCGAGTATCTCTCAAAGTATACACCACATCGCCGCCGTGATAGTATCCCACCGCTTGGACGACGGTAACCATCCCAGCGTACTTCAATTGCTCCGGGACTAGTGCATGGTGGAACTTCCACGTTTTGAGGAACTCCTGTAGTTGCTCTGAAGAAGCGATTCTCACGGCTGAGCCGACTGGATATCGTTCCGAATATGGGCCTGGAGCGGGGCGCGTTGCGTCGGGGAGATTCATAACATCATCCGCGAAGCGATCCATCGTTTCTAAGGCTCTTCGAGCTTCATCGCTGATGCGTGGATCTGATCGAAGCTTACGCACGTGTTGGTTCATAGCCGCGGCAACAGATTTTGCGTTGAAGTAGTTACCGCTCGCGCTATGCCGCGCCGCGACTTCACTAGCGGCCACTAGCTGCGAAAGGTGCCATCGTAAGACTGCATCCGACACCGAGCCAGAAAGGCGTCGGAGCTGCTCTTGCGATTCATCTAACGTCATGTCGGCTTGCTACCATGTTCAGCCTCTGCCGATCAGTTCCATCGCAGCCGCCAGGCGGCCAGAGGCAAAGCCACCTCGGCCCAGGGCTCCGCGCCAACGGTGCTGATCGGCGGCCCTTCGTTTAGGGTGTCACCTCGAATCCGCTCGTACCCATGTTGCATGGTAGAGCCGTTGCCCAGACTGTCATGGAACCCGTCGAATCCTTCGATGGTTCCCAATCGAAGAACGTGGCGTCGTGCCTAAGTGGAACGATTATTATCTTCCGCAGGTCCGCGCCGGTTACGTTGATGTGCAACGGTTGAACTTCGTCCATTTCTACAGAGCCCGGGAGGGTCCCGATCGGTGTGGCCAAACCGCGGATGCTAAAAATGCCTCGCGCGCCAACGTCCGCTATGATATCTAGCACCGCTCGGCAAAATAACCGTGTATCGAACTCGGACCCCGTTCGCTCAGCGGCGCCTCTAGGGCTTAGCGCGCTGTTGTACGCGTTTATAACCAAAGCCCCTTGAGTCTTACCCTCGCCCCCGCGCGCAGCGACAAACTGCTGGGGCGGAGGCAAGGTCGCAAGCGCTCGATCCGTCACCGCCAAAGCGAGAGTTGCTGCGAGCAGTCCTGCGATCCCAAGCCGACCCCCAAGCGATGGCGAATACCGAGTTCTTATCCTCACACCAACCTCCAGTTGCCGCTTGCGAGCTGCCTCGATGGCTCGCAGTCCCCGCTCACGGCGTGCTTGCGGTAAGCATGCTCCGCAATTCATCTGCTCGGCTCCTTGGGCTTCGTGTCAACACGAAATCGCGTTCACCTTTAAAATCATGGAAACCAAAACTCGTGGGGCGGCGCATCCCATCGACTCCCATCCTCAAAGAATACCTGCCAAGGTTCGCACTCCGGCCGTGCGCTCATTGCGATGGCCGATTCCGAGTACGTTCGCGTGGCGCCGATCGGTATCCGCAATGGAGCATCGAAATTGGAAGGGTCGATACGGAACCTGACGCGGGTAACAGCCTTTTTCGAGACGTTTTTGAACGTAACAAGCGTTGTGTGATACAGCCCGGGTGAACTGTGATGAGGCGCGATACATGCTTCAACAACCACTGGGGAGGTTGGTAGCTTTGAATGCTTTGAGCACCCGGCGCTCGCAATCGCGGCTAATCCAACTACGGCGACAAGCGCGAAACTCCGATTCATCCCATACCTTGCTCCATGTTCCGTGAGCGCCTCAGTGCCTGGCTACGTTCTGCATGGTACCTCGTTTCCAGCTTTGACTAGTGCCTGCAAGGCATCCCAATGCCGAGGATGAGGAAGCTGCGCTCCCGCCCTGATGCGCGAGCAAGCCGCGAGCGATAAACCCGTCGCATCCGCGAGCTCTTTGAGCGAGAATGCGTCGAGCTTCGGCACGACCTAGCGCTTGAACCACGCATCGTCGCGCTGGCCCGGATGCTCGCGCGCCCAGCGATGATTGCGGTGGTGTCCGTCGCTGATCTATGGGACTTCGCATCCAACGTGTTATAAGGAGCGTAGCCGACCCGTGGAGTTGTCTTAATGCCTTGGATCCCATTTAATGCTGATGGCGCCGTCTTCGACGAGAGTCGCGGCGATGTTGGATTCTTGCTGGATAATGACGTGGACCTCACGGTTATCTTGCCCTTTCTCCAAGGCAATCTCGGCCTTAGCGTCGTCCCTTTGCCGGTTGCTCTTCGTGCGCGCGACGACGAGGACGTCTTAGCGGAGGCAAAGCGGCAGGGCAGAATTCTAGTAACGCATGATCGCGATTTCCTCGATACGCGTCGCTTTCCGCCCGCGGGCAACCCGGGAGTGGTGATCGTGCCAGGCGGCGAAGGAAATGCGTTTGCGTACCGGGGTCTTATTGGCACGGTGCTTGTTCACGTATCAGAGCTACGGCACTTGTATGCGGAGACCGTTCTCGATTTGGCTTCCGAGGGCCGAGTTACGCTTTGGAATTATGACCGGGAAACGGACGCGGTCGAGCCGATCTCGATGCGCGTTCGCTGGGATGCAGAATACCCTGTCGAAATATGGTTCGACGATAACGGGGATTGGGGATTCGCGCCGCCCGAAGCTTGGGATGAGCCGATTGTACCGCGGGATTGAGTCTTTAGAGCGCAGACAGGGCCTTCCAATGCCTCTGGTGAGGCACGGCTAACCCGTTTCGAATCTGCGAGGCGAATCGCTTCGAGAGTCCCGTCGCCTCCATAATCCGGCGCAAGGTAACGGCCTGCAGTCCGGGCAGAATATCCCGCCTGAAATCGCGGTCGTCAACGGGTCCGGTCCAGTCGCGGTTCGCTCGCGCCTGAGCCATTGCCGCGACCCGCTGCCGATCGGCGCCAGCGTCGTCAACCGATAATGGCGCGAAGCCACAGTCCTTGCAGCGCTTTCCGCGATACAGCTCGCCGCAGTTCTGGCAACGGCGATCGGGTTGCGCGTCACTCGCGTATTTGCGGCGGCGATCGACTGTCGTCGCGATCCGTGCGCGTGGTACGTGCTCGGCGATGCCAGCAAGCCGAGGCTTCGCCTTGCGCGCCGCGAGGCCAACGAGCGGCGCTAGGTCGCGATCGGCACCTCCGATGAGGTCCACAAGGCTCTCGACGATCGGTGCCACTACCGATCGCCAGCGCCCGATGGAAGCAGCAAGCTCGTGGGCAAGCGGTGGCGTGAGGCGGCAGCGCCCGTCACGCCCCTCGATAAACTCGCGCGCTTTGAACGGGCGAGCCGCCAGTAGGTCCAGCAGCCATGCGTCAACCGCGGGCCTTGCAGCCTCCATCACGTCAAGCGCCAAAGCGTCGCGGTTCGAAACATCTGCATGCGCGAAGCCAAGCCCCGGATCAATTCCGAAAGTCAGCAGCGCGATCCGCGTCTCGGCCTCAAGCAAGGCGTACAGGTAATTTAGCATCGCGTTGACCGGATCGGTTGCCGTACGTGGGTTGCCGGTAATATGCGAGCTGCGGCCACCGAATGTACGCCAGTGCTCGGGAACCGCGGCGGCATCGCGCTTTACGAACTGCGCCGTCACGCGGCTCTCCCACGCGCGAAAGTAGTGCGCCGCGATGACCGACTCTGCGCCAAGGCACTCCTCAATCGAACGAGCCGCGGCGATACGTCCAAGAAACTCGTCGAACGCGGGCGCTTTCACCGAATCGAGCGCGCCGATCGTTGCCAGGACACGGCGTTGCCCTTCGAGCTTACGGCCAAGCAACTCGCGCGTAACCTCGACGCCGACCGGCGTGCCGATCGCCAAGGCCTGAAGCCGACGCAGCCGCGGATCATTGATTCGCTGGGGCGCCGTTGACGCGATGACTGTTCCGTCGGCGTCAATCACGACGAGCGCAGCCTTCGCATCGGAAAGCCACCGCAGGGCTTCGAGTGACACGAAGCCCGTATGCCCGAGCACGACGAGTCGTCGTAGGCGGGATGGGGCTTTCGAGAAACGTGCTTCGCGCCGATCGAGCCCGCAGCCGTCCTCGACCGCGAGGTGCCGCCGATCAATGCGGATTCGTAGGTTGTATCCTGACAGGACGGCGATCCCGTCCCGGATTGGCACGGCCGCTCGGGCCATGGTATGGTCGTTGCGCATCTGGAGCTCACCCCTCCGGTTGCATGTCCCCGGCCCGTTTGCGCGAGCCGGGGACACCTTTTATGCCTTTTTGTTTCGCTGCGAGGCCGCGAATTCTTCGAGTTTCTTCAAAATGGATGGGTCGACTGCGACCAGCTCCTCCACCTTTTTGATGTTGGCTAAGCCTTCTGTAATCGTATACAATTGCTTGAGAAACTGTTTCGCAGTTTCATCGCCAGTTGAGAGCTTTTTTGCGAGATACGCGACAACAACGGCTGGATCGCTGGCAAGGCGACCTGAAAACACTTTGCCAAGTGTGGCTAAGCTTTCCGCATTCGGTCCGGCTGGTTGTTTCAACCGTTCAAGTTGATTCGGCAGGTCTACAAAAGCGCGGAGTGATTCGATAAAAGGGGCGGCTATCTGTCTTGCGCGCTCGATGGTTTCGTCACTAACGTCGGCGAGATATTCGCTGGGATTCAGTAACATTTGCGATACGGGTCGTCGAAACTCGTCCTCGCCCCACACCTCGCGGTTGCCCTGAGGTGTCGAAATCGGTCCCAGGAGCTGCGCCACAGATTCGACGTCGGCGAGTTCGCTTTCGGCAGCGTAGTCTTTGATAACCATGGCATGCACCGCGAGTTCTACTAGGGGCAGCTCCGGCGGCTGTTGCGTTGATGGTAGGACCGTCTCGACGAGTCCAAACGCCTTTTCGCTTTGCGCTCCGTCCTCGTCCGCCTCAACGTCGACCGGATTGCGAACAAGCTCAAGGAACTGTTCGCCTTCAGGGACTGATGCAAGATCGGCCCGCTTTTGATCCAGCACACTCACAATGTACGATCGCGAAGTTATTCCAGGAGGCAGCGCGGAGTCGCCCATTTGCAGCCACGCCTCCCGAGATGCGCGTTCAACGGTCTTTCGCCCATGAACCTCTACCGTGAGAAGCGCCGCGACTCGATCAAGCTCGGAGGCGAGGTACATGGAGATCGAGCCCCGCCGGCCGCGAACGCGACGCTGTACAGCGCCACGAATCTCCCGCTTCCGTTTGAGGTGGCGCAACTGCGTTCGCGTCGTAACTACGTCGCGTTGACGAAGTCTTTCGATAAACTCTTCTTCGCATATTTCGTCAGGCAACTTGTTCATTGATTCACCCATCAATCTCAATGCCGGAAAAGATTGTCGTTACTCTTTTCTACGCCGATCGCGAACCGTTAGCTCTGCCCTGAACCTCCCCCACAGGCGATTAGGTGGCACGGGCCTCTTCCGGGCCTCGGGTTTCTGCCCGTATGGATCGCACACAAAATCTGGCCGGGCCCCGTTGGCGGCGCGAGTGGGTCGTTCTCGGCCGCGCTCACCTCGACTATCTCGATAGCGCTGCCGCTAAGCTCGGCGTAACACCCTCCGCAATCGTGCGGCAGTTGGTCGAAGAGGCGCTGCTCGCCGACCGCCTCGGTGGTAATCCCGCGGGCACGGAGCCATGTTGACGCGCGGTGCGCCGCCCTGCGCGAACTCCGATTGCGGCGTTTGGAGGGCTCCAGGGCTTCCGGAGGCGGTCGCGCGGGCCGAGACACAGGCCTCGGCCTCCTTAACGCGTCGCGATGCTCCTGTTAACGCGTTAGAGTACCGCTGCCAGTACTGCGGATCGGTCATCTCAGAAAGTCGCGTCGCATCGGCTCGACGATCGCATCAAGAGGTGCGTTGGTGCAGCACCAGCTGCCGCGTCAAAGGCTGTGTTGCGAGGAAACGGAGCGGCGGCTGATGGCGCGCAAGGGGTACGTCCACCCGAGCAGCCGGTCCGGACCGTACAGCCCGTCCCGCGGCGCATTCGCCGGACAGACGTTCAAGAGCTACCGCGCTTATCAGAACGCGCATGCCAAAGCAAAGGGCTTCGGATCTGCCGCAAAGCGGCTGGCCACGCCGCAGCGCGTCGGCGCGAAGGCCGGTATCAAAGCCCTCGCGCGGCCCTCCCGCGTGCGCGCGCTCGATGCCCTGAGCCGGATGCGCAAAGGCGCATCGATCGGCATGGCAGCTCGCGAGTCTGATACGACGATCGCAACGGTCAAACGATACGTAGCAACCGCGCTGCGCAAAGGAGACGGCGGCCGAATTATCGCGTCGCGCAGCGATCGGATGGCAGCCTACATGGAAGTGCCAACAGGCACGGGCAGTAAGTTCATGCTCGTCATCGGATCACGGTCGCGCCACCTGCTAAGTGCCTATTGGGCAGCGGCGCATAACTTTCGAGACTGGGGCATCCCAGAGTTCCTCGCGCCGTTCGAAGGCCAGACCATTAACGTCGAAGGCGTCGAGGTTCCGCTGATCACTGACCCGCATGTCTTAACTCGGTTATTTAAAGAGGGGCGCTTGTCGTTTGAGTCCCTCTATGCCAAGGGGCTAAGGTGAGAAGCGCCATTCGCTCTGCGGCTCGCGCCGCGATCCGGCAGCGCCGTTTTGCGCCCGATGCAGCATGCACCGTGTGCAAGACGACGGACCGCATCGCGATGGTGCAAACGTCCGAGCCTCCGATCTGCTGTGATTGTGAGGCGCGCCGATCGGGCTGGCCGATCGTCGAGGAGCATCATCCGCTCGGCGAATCCAACGATCCGTTGACAGTACCGTTACGCCTCTCGACGCATCGGTTCTTCAGCGATCGGCAATACGATTGGCCGCGCGGTGTCCTAGACAACCCCCTGGGCTTGGAGTCGGTGCGGGCCCAAGCCCTGCGCTCTGCACTCACCGACCTCACCGCCTACTTCGCGCTGCGTACGGGCTGCGGCTATGCCGCCTGATGGCCGTAGCGACCGGGCCGAGCTGCGGGAGCGCGTGGCCGAGCTGCGAGCGGCCTGGCCTGAGGACCTGCGCAGCAATCCGGATAACTGCCCCATTCTAGCGGAGCTCATCGAGAGGCAGCTCTTGCTTGATGCCAATACCGCCTGCGCCGAGCGATTCCGCGAGAGGAATGAAGCACTCAAAGTCGACTTCCGGGCAAGCTGCGCGAAGGGATGCAGCTGCAAGCAATCCCGATGATCGCGCGTGCTTCTCACTCGCACTGCGATGCTATCCGGTCCTCGTCAAGCAAAAGAAGCGCCGGAAGCGCTTTAAACGATCCCTCGCGCCACGGGCATACGCTTTCATCCTCGATACCGAGACTGTACCCGATGCCGAGCAGGAGCTAACATTCGGATCGTACCGTTTTCTCGCGCGCAATCCGGATGCCGAGCCCTTCACGTACGACTGCATCGAAGAGGTGCTCTTCCACGCGGACGACGCGCCGGCCGATGCGATCGACCGGCTTCACGCGTACGCGCGCACGCGTGAGGCCGAAACGGTCGGCTTAGGTCCGCGCACGTTGCGCGTGCTACCGCTTTCGGTGGTCGTTGAAGAGCTGTTCACTGCAGCGGTGCGGGTGCGGGCGCTCATCGTGGCGTTTAATCTGCCTTTTGATCTGTCGCGCCTTGCCTTCGACGCAAAGGAAGCAAAGAAGGGCGCACGCGGCGGATTCTCATTCGTTCTCTCGACATACCGTGATGAAAATCGCGTCATTTGTGAGAATCGCTACCGGCCGCGCATCACGATCAAAAGCATCGATTCCAAACGATCCCTCAAAAGCCTGACTCACCCCAATAACCCCGATCCGCCCGATCGCACGCCAGATGAACGCCGTAAGCCGGTTAAAGGGTTCTATCCCCCGGGCAACTTTCTCGACCTTCGGACACTGGCATTCGCGCTCACCGATCGCGGCCATACGCTCGACTCTGCCTGCGAGGCGTTCGGTGTCGAGCGAAAAGGCGATCCCGGCATGCATCCCGGCTGGGACTTCACACCCGAATATATCGACTACAACCGGCGCGATGTGCGCATCACGGGCGAGTTGACGGCGGCAATGCTGCGCGAATACGCCCGCCATCCGATTAGCGTCCATGCCGTCGAGGTGTTCTCCCCGGCGACGATCGGTCGCGGCTATTTGAATGCGATGAATGTCAAGGCGCCGCTCAAGCGGTGGCCGCGGTTTCCCAAGTCCGAGCTGGGGATTACGATGAGCACCTTTTACGGGGGCAGAACGAGCGCACGCATTCGACGGTTTCTCGTTCCGGTTCGGTATTACGACTTTACGTCGATGTATCCGACGTGCAATGCCTTGCTGCGGACGTGGGACTTGCTGACGGCGGCCGATTACCAGATTGACGACGTGACCGACCGCGCGCGAGAGCTGCTGGCGTCGCTCTCGCTCGACCGTCTCTTCGATCCCGCGACCTGGCCCGAGCTGAGCTTCTTTGCGAAGCTGACTCCGAACGGCGACATCCTCCCCGTGCGTACGAAGTGGAATCTGGGGGACGCGCGACAGATCGGCATCAACCCGCTGACGACCGAGGACGCGGTCTGGTACGCAGGGCCCGACCTCGCCGCATCGGTCCTCTTAAGCGGAAGGGTGCCGCAGATCGATGAGGCCTTTGCAATCGTGCCCAAACGCGGTAAGTCGGGGCGCATCTTACGCAGCAGAGGGATGCAGCCGGTGAAGCTGCTCGACGCGATCGCAATCGATCCGCGGCGCGAGAACTTCTTCACGCGCGTGATCGAAGCGCGCCAGCTTGCCAAGAAGGACAAAGAGCTGAGCGATGCCGAGCGCGATCGGCGCGACTTGGGCCTCAAGGTTATCGCCAATGCCAGCAGCTACGGCATCCTCGCGCAGATGGACCCCTCCGATCTGCCCGGGCGCGAGACGGCAGCCGTCGAGGTGTACGGCGCGCTCGGCACATTCCCGACCACAACGGCCAAGCCGGAACGGCCGGGTCCGTATTTCTTTCCGCCGATCGCCGCGCTCATCACGGCCGCTGCAAGGTGCATGCTAGCGATGTTGGAGCGATGCGTGACCGATGCAGGCGGGACCTACGCGATGGAAGACACCGACTCGATGGCGATCATCGCGACGCGCGACGGCGGACTCGTTCCGTGCTCGGGAGGCCCGCATGCGTGGACGGGCGAGGATGCCGCAGGCTACGACGGACCAAACGCTCGCGCCGTTAGTGAGGCCGTGCGGGCGCTCTCGTTTGACGACGTTGACAAAATAGCCGGCCGGTTCAAATCGCTCAACCCGTACGCTCGCGCCGCGGTCGAGGGATCGATTCTCAAGATCGAGGGCATCAACTTGGCCGATGACCAATCGCGTCAGTTGTGGTGCTACGCGATCTCATCCAAACGATACGCCCTGTTTACGCTCGACGAGCTTGGCGAGCCGCGCGTCGCGCGCAACAGCAAAGGCGAAGCGCACTGCTCGGAGCACGGCCTGGGCCACTTACTCAATCCCACGAACATCGACAGCGACGATCGCCAATGGATCGTCCAATCGTGGGAGACGATCGCGCGAGAGCATCTCGGCCTGCCGATCGAGAAGCCATCGTGGCTCACGCGACCGGCACTCACGCAGCTCTCGATCTCGACTCCCTACATGCGTCGCCCCTTCGAGGTCGATGACGGTCGCCTGCCATACCGCGAGCGCATCAAGCCGTTTAACTTCCTGCTCGCGGCGCACATCGCGCCCGGCGGCTTTCCGCTCGGCGCTGACAAGTCGCGGTTTCTGCTCGTCGCACCGTACCAACGGGACCCGCAGCGCTGGCTTAAGCTACGCTGGAGAGACGCTCACAGCAAGGACGTCTATCGGGTGACGACCGATCGGCAGCGACGCGTCTACAATCCAAGTCTCGCGCTCATCGAGACGTACGAGGCCGCCTTACGAGACTTTCGTCTTCACCCGGAGGCAAAAAGTCTCTGCGACGGTCTCCCGTGTGACGAAGACCACCGGAATTCCACGGGTGTTTTGACGAGACGGGCCGCGTTTATTCCGCGCGGTCTCATTGAGAACGTCGGAAAAGAGTCCAACGAACTGAGACAGACGCCGGGACTTTCCCAAGACGAGGATGAGGTGGTCCAGGTCTATCGCGACCGCAGCGACGTGTCATTCGATCGCTATCGCGTACTCCTTCGGGCAATTCCCCGACGCGACCTGATAGGTCTCACGAAGCTGTCTCCCGGGACTATCAAGATGGCACGTCAGGGGCGAACGCTCCCCCAGCCCGGGAACCAGCAACGTCTTCTAAGGGCGATTGTCAGCTACTTCTCGGATCACGCGCTTCCCACGTTCGAGACGGTTGAGCAACTTGATCCGGCCGGTATCGCAGGGGAGATTCGCGCGTGCGCCTCAGCAGTATCCCGCCGGCCGCGTCCTCCCGAAAGGGCGATTATCGCAGCGCGAGCTAAGATTGCAGCTAAGTACGACGGTTCCATAAGCGCAGCGATCGCGTTATTGGGCCTTTGAAGCATCCGACGCGCTGGCCAACGGGGCTCCAAAAGCGTCGCGCGGAAGAGCCTCAACGAATGCCGAAGCGCCTACACTTCCTTAGTGACGATAAACGGATTGCGGACACTCTAGCCACAAGCCTTTCGCACCTTGATTCACGCCCCGACCTATTCGACAAGCTGGAAGGATCAACTAGCGTTATGAGGATGCTCTTTGATCTCATACCGGAAGACTTAGACCGTCTCATGAGCGGCCATGCGTTCCCTATTTCAGAAGCTGCGGGCGAACTCGAAGACGCGATCCAACTCGCTTTTCGCGGATTCTATCGTCAGGCATTCGCAACGCTTCGCGTTGTGCTTGAACTTGGCTTGTTTAGTGTTTACCTCGATGCCGCAGATCAGTCGCACCTGGAGATTACGCCTTGGCTAGCCGGTGGGCTCACACCGCATCCCAAGATGATGCTCGCTCGACTTAAGGTGCTCCCCAATTTCAACGACTTTTTTAGCCGCTTCGCCTTTCAGCACGATGTGCTGAGGCAGTACGACCGCCTGAATGCCTTCGTCCACGTTCGGGGGGCTCGCCATTCTGCCAGAGCCTTAAACGAGACGAACGTACGAGCTTTTTCTGACAAGGCGCTGACTGCAGTTGTCTATCACGCGCATCGCGCCGTCCGCTACATTGCGGCTTTACACGTCTTAAAGTATCCGATCGCTCTTCAGGTTACTCCAATCGACGAAAAGTTCGGTTTGAATCCGCCCGTTGGCACCTTTATCACTCCCTATCAAGGGCAGCATCTTAGAGATTTCCTAGGCGCGGACTGGGCGAGCGTCCTTCAATCGACCAGTGATGCGGACGAAGCTGCCACCGAACTTGCAAAGCACATCCAATCAATGCCCGACTTAACCGACGACGACTGGAAAGAGCAAGCGCTCGCGCAAGACAAATTCCAGATATCACAACAAGGCTTTGAAAGTTGGCAATTGACGGGCTCGCCAGATTATTCAGGTGACGACGAGGAAGAGCGCCACCGATGGGCAGCGCGCAAAGCGACACTGCTGGCATGGGCCACAGCTAATGATGTTCTCGATGCGGCAGGTGCCCGAAGATTTTGCGAACGGCGCACCAAGGAAATCCGGGCCATGCTGGACACCGGGCAAAGCCGCAGCTTCCGCGAAGTAGCGCCCAAGCCCTTAAACTGAGGCGGGGCGATCAGTGAGGGGCATCGCCGAAATCGCAGCTGGTCGCGCGAGAATCCTGGCCAGCGAGACGAAGCGTGGTTCAAGCGCGAGATCGCGCCGAGGCTCGACGCCTTCTCGCTCAAGGAGATCGCGACCGCTACGGGGGTATCGCTCGCAGGGTGCTCGCGCATACGGGTCGGTGCGAAGGTACCGCATCGCAGGCATTAGGCCAGCCTCGGAAAGCTCGTCGCTTCGTAAGAGGATAAGAGGCAACTCGCTGGCAAGAGCAGGGCCGTGGCGTCTCTAGAAGCGTGCGATATCCAAGGGACCCTGTAGGAATTGCGAACGCCTGTATCGGCACTCTTATTCGCTGGCTTTCTCGCCGTTGTAACGCGACCGGCTCCCACGCTCGCGAGCGACATCGGTCCTGCCACATCGGTTGTGACGATTCGGCACGATCTCCCGTTACTGCTGGCCGCTCCGTTCCAGGATATGGATATGCATACGAAGCCGACCGTCGACTGGATCGTAACCGACGGTCACGATGCTATAGCAACCTGGCACGCAGCAGAACGACACGGTATAGTTAACTTGCGCCTGCGCTCTGCCCGTTGGTGGTGGCGCGCCGCTGCCGTGAAAACAACGTACAACTCGGAGGCGCCTTGGACACGCATGCGGACGCCCGGTATTGACCTAGAAGACTGTGACATGTTGACATTCCCCGATCCCCCCTCGGCGAATAGTTTGCTTGCAGAAGGCTTCATCGGCAAGGCGTTAGCGCGCGAACTATCTGGTCGGCTCCCGGCTACCCACACGTCGAATATTGCAGGCGGCTCAACCTGCAATCCCTCTCCCCAGTATCTCGTCAGCACGACAGGCGGATCCGAGGCCACCTTTTTTCATAACGAAGAATATCTCCCTACGTGGTTCACTTGGATCGGGCGAACGCCCGATCAAGAAGGCGAAACTAGTCCCAGTTCGGGTGCAGATTACTCTTTTACCTTAACAGCCAGCCGCAACAACAGCGAAGAAGGCATGCAGCATCTGGTGCATTCGGCTTTTAAGCCCCTCTTTGATTCGCTTCTCCCGACGCCGCCGCCGACGCTCGCGTTCAGACGAAACTCGACTATCGATGTTTGGTTTCCCTACGTTCTCGCAAAGCAAGAGCATTACGTCTTGAGCATAAGCAATGTCACTCCGGACATTGACGGTGTTCCCGGAGCGTTAAAAAACAACGTCTTGCACTTCGTATTGCCTGCGTTTACAGTGCGCTGGGAAGAGGCCGCTCATGGGGAGATTTATGGTTCATCGGCGGATGCAACCGGCAATGCGACACCTTCCCCGCACGTGCAGAAAACGGGTGCAACGGCGACTACTCTTGCTGGGGTCAGTATGGGAGATACCCTCGACGCAGTTATCGCAGCGCACCCTGAGGCTAAACAAGGTCAGACCAGCCAAGGACTGATCCTGACGTGGCGAAGGCCGGAAGGTGCCGTTACCGCTTCGATCAGTGCAACCGGCAGGATCACTCGAATCGACTTCAGCGCGGACGACAGCAAAGACGACTCGATCGATCTCCCGTGCATCGGCCAGTTCCTGATCCAGGATTCACATGTAAATTTTGGCGTTGCCCTTGAGCAGAGCCAATGCGCTTCGGTTAGTGGGAGTGATTCCGCGTACGAGCTTAACGATGGCTCCGTCGTCACCGTTACGTTTGAAGGTCCTGGAGACGGGCCACTTCGCGAAGCGGTATGGTCTGGGCCGGGTTACCAGGCCGGGAGCCGTTTGCTCGGCCTGGCGCTCGTCAATTACCTGCGCCCGGTCCTCAAGTACGTCGGCGGAGCCGCCCGAGTGGACTATGAGGGCGTATGCCCAGGATCAGACAAACTTCTTTTACCTGATGTAGCTGTGCAGCGAGCTCCGCAAGGGACCACAGGGACAACGGCGGTCAGGTACATCTTTCGCAACGATCCGCGGGTCACGGAGATGCAAGACCAGTCCGGAATGCTTAGGATTACAATCGGGACTGTCTCAACCACCGTACTGCAAACAAGGATACCGTCTCTCACGCTGAGTCCTCCTGCGCAATACACGCCACGGGATGCGGTTTACGCGATCGCAATGACAGCCAATAACTATGCGAAGGAACATAGACTTAATTTTGGCATATCCGAGACTGTTCTAGACGTCATTGAGCGAGGGCCCGCTAAGGGAGCGCCCCATCTTCCGCCGGTCATGAAGAATGTTACGGTAGACGAGGCATTAAACTCCGTAGCAAAAACTTTCAAAGGAATCGTACTGTACGGCTCATGCAGGAAGCCTGACGGTAAGGAGTTGTTTAGGTCCGACTACATCGATGGCTCGTAGCGTTGCGCCCCCCTCTATGCACGGCTACGCGCTCGCGAGGCGGCTGCGCTTAGCGGCGTAGCAGCTTCGATCAGTGCGCATTCGTTCGCATCGCGGCTGAGCGGGGTTACCTCGCAGCAGCTTAGCCTAATCGGAGGCGTCTTTAATTACAAAGCTAGCAAGTTCGGCTCGACGGGACCATGGCAGCACCACGATCGGAGTAAGCATAGCAGAAATCGCTTCCAACTCTTCCGGCTCGCGATCATCAACCACGACAACGATCCGCTCCAAGAGAGGTTCAAGCAGTTCACGAAAGCGTGTGAGCTGGCGTCGAGCGTCTTCGTTCCATGCTAGCACCATGACTTGCCCTCCATAGCTACGCAGGACGCCGATACCAGTCAGGTAATCGTCCGCGAGAGGCCACCCTTCATCGCAAACGCGCCAATAAGGGACGACTGTTGTTATAAACTTAAAGAGCTCTTTGCCGAAAGTAGACACGGTCGTAACCACAATGCGTGGTTCGCCGAAGCATCTCCTCGCCTCGCGCCTCTGCCCCTCTGCACGGCTTCGCGATCGCGGAGCGTTGCGCTGAGACCCTCACCTTTAACGCGTTACGCCAGAGGGGGGTCAGAATCGCGCACGGTATCCCCTATCCCCCCATGCTTTTCACGAAGAAAAACCGGCGGCCTAACAAATGGGCTCAGACCCGTAGTTATCAGCTGCCTCAATTGCGCCCACAGGTCAACCACCTAACGCCATGGAACCCCACGGGCCTCCATTGGTAGGGAACCAATCCGAACGATCCTTTTGGACCAGAGAACCTTAGCAGCGCACAACGCGCAAAGGAGGCGATAATGAACAGGAGCTTCGCTTTGGCCGTCTTCGCATGTGTGACGACCCTTCTTGTCGGAACTGCGGCGATCGCACAGGTAGAGACAACGCCGATTCCGAGACCAGCAAAGCCCAACTTCAGTTCGATGCAATTCATGATCGGGACATGGAACTGCGTCGAAACAAACACACGTCGTGCCACGGCGTACGGGAGCACGTTGACAAATACAATGGACCCATCCGGTTTTTGGATGAATACAAAGACGATCTCCCACGCCACGGCGTGGGACCGGTATCCGGGCGTCGCCATCGATAAGACCACATACGATGCGGCGAATTCGCGCTGGGTCGATGTATTGACCGACGATGAGGGCAACTACGGCATGTCAACTTCCAGCGGATGGAACGGCAACACGATCGTGTGGCATCCCGTCAGCACGACGTCGGTTTCGTCGGGCAACGTCGTGAGCGGCGGGACTACCACGGTCACGAAGGTCTCCGGCTCGAAGTACACGTACACCGGCTCGTTCAAGGAGAGCGCTGGCAGAACGGTCACTCTGAAGGGAACGTGCAACAAATCCTAGTCAGAGCGTTCGGGGGCGATCCGCTCCAAGCGAATCGCCTCTCTTTATTTAAGCTTGGCTAGCCGCCGCCACGCCGCAGGGGGTCGTTTACTCACACGCATCTGACCCCAACGTCTAGACCGCCGCGCCGGGCCGAGGGGCAGCGATCTAGGCAATCTACGAAACGCGAATCGGTGTGCGCCGCGTCGCTGCGAATCAAAGCCGGATAGCACAACGGCCTCGCGAATCCCGAAGCCGTTGTTCCAGTGCCCCAACCGTTACGCTAAGCGATTACAGCCGTTGCCGCGATCCGCATTTTCCATTGTTGTATTCCCACCAGATGAGGGCCGATCCGTTGCCGCTATTCACGCCCTTTTTCGAGGACACGTTGCTCGCGGTGGGCTCCGCGTAACCCGAGCCGCCGCCCCCGGCGCCGCCGCCGCCCCCGCCGCCACCGTAGTAGCCACCGCCACCGCCGAGTCACAGCGCGCGGCGGCTAGCGGACTCGGCTTTGGACTCGCAGAGGCGAGCAAAACGGACGACTAGACCTATGGTGCCGAAGGTTTATTTATGGATGGGCTAACGGACCACGCACGCAAGAATCTCAAGCACTGGGACGGACAAAGCGACGACTATGAGGCGCAACACTCGGAACAGCTAACGCGTAATCCGATGGCTTGGGGCTGTTGGTCGGTTCCGGAGTCGCAGCTCCATGTGCTTGGGGACGTCAGCGGAAAAGATGTGCTCGAATTCGGCTGCGGGGCAGCGCGTTGGGGCATCGCGCTCGCGAAGCGCGGCGCGCGCGTCGTGGGACTCGACGTTTCAGCGAGCCAGCTCGAGCACGCGCGACGGAATATGCACGATGCCGGTGTTGATTTTCCGCTCCTTCATGCCAGCGCAGAAGCGGTTCCGTTGACGGATGCCTCATTTGACATCGTCTTTTGCGACCACGGTGCAATGACTTACTGTGACCCGTGCCGCACGGTGCCCGAAGCGGGGCGGATGTTACGTCAGGGCGGCCTGCTGGCCTTTTCCGCCGCAACACCGATTTTGAATGTCTGTTGGAACGAGTCCGAAGATCGCGTCGACGACCACCTACACGCGAACTACTTCGATCAGCGTCGCTTTGAGGATGCATCAAGCGTCAGCTTCTCGCTACCCTACGGCGAGTGGATCGCGCTATTTCGCCGCAATGGATTTACCATCGAGGATTTGATTGAGTTGCGCCCCCCGGAGGATGCGCAAACGACTTATATGGATTACGCCCCGATTTCGTGGGCACGTGCGTGGCCAGCTGAGCAGATATGGCGCGTTAAGAAACTGCGCGCTTGAGCGGTACGGCCGGCAAAAGAATTCTGGATCAGTAACCGGAGCGACCGCCGCGCTTACTTCGGTGCGAGGCCGACGGCAACGCCAGTCGAATGAGCGCCGATATCGTTGATATCCTTGAAAAGCCGCCCACCTGCCGGGTAATGCCAAAAACAAACGTTTCCACCGGGAGGAAGGCCCGCAAGGTCATATATCAGCGGCCCAACGACTACGTCGCCTTGAATCCAGGTTGTCGGGAGAAACCAACCGCACAGCGGACACAGGTAGTGAGGTACGAGGAGCTGCGTAGAGCCGAATACGGTTCCACGTCTTCCGCTTACGGTGAACCTGTAGATCACGTAGTTATCTCCCGCCTTCGTGACCGTCATTATCGTCATGTAGGTACCGTCCCACTGGACGCTACCGGGAGATTTGATGGTCTTGTCCAGCGTGATATTTTTGAAAAAGCTGCCACCGCTGGGAAGCTCCACGACTCCGACCTCTCCGGAGCGTCGGCGACGAAAATGTTGCCTTTGTTGTCGTAACCGACGTTGTAAAAGGAGAAGTTTCGCTCGCTGTACGTTGTGGGGTCCCGGAAGCGCCATGATAGATTAACAGAACACCCGTGTGGTGGCTCCGGTAAGGGTCGTTGACGACGGCGAGGTTACCAGTCGTTGGATCGACCGAGCACGCAAATGGAACGCCGCTCGGATCAGGCAACGTCTTAATTGGGCGTCTGCCGCCGTGTGCGAACTCGACTATCTTCCCGGACTTCGCATCCAGCGTAACGAAGACATCGCCCGCCGTGTCGGCGCACTCGCCCCAGGTACTCGAATGCTTCTCAGTCCAACTTCCCCTATTTTCACCCCTCGGATACGTGTAAACGCTGACCACGGCATCCTGATATCCTGCGGATGAGACGCCGCCGCCGTAGGTTGAGGCGACGTACAGTAAGTTCTCGCTCTTCGCGCCCGGCAGCATCCACGACTGGCTCTGCTCAACCTGCGTCGCCGTCGTACGACTTTGCGGCATCGCTCCTGGCGCTCCGATCGGCGACTGCGCCCCTCCGCACCCTGCAAGCAGCATAGCCGCGGCGCAAACACTTAGCGCATAGCGGCTCACAGTTGAAATCTTCATTTGCGTTGCTCCTTCGGCTTAGACCGTGTGGCCTAGCGGCGAGACCCCGCCGCTCCGCGCTCACCCAGCGACAAGATGATGGTACCGCGGCTCGGAGGCGGCAACCACACACAAATTGCCCGGCAATCCAACACAAATGACGCCGTTCGAGGCTGCTGCGAGCTAAGCTGCCGCGCGGTTTGCCGCCGTTCTGAATGGGCCGCTGCCGCCACTTCCCTGCGGTAAAACCTACACGGACGCGCAAGTGACGCGCGCTTTTCAACCGCCCGGTATCAGGGTTAACAAAACCCACACGGTGCAGGTCGGAGTCTTCATCGACTCCGAAGGGAATCCCGTCGATACGTGGATTTACAAATCGAGCGGGATGGACGACGCGGATGCGTTGGCCAGAGCCAGCGCACTGCGGTCGCAATACAAACCTGCAACGTTTCTTTGCACGCCGATCGTCCGCGCGTATCTCTTTCGCGTCGATTTTGCTCCCTAGCAGCTCGGACGCACCCTTATATCGGTCTACATCCCTGAGACACGGCGGCTGCGTTCATGCCGGATCCCGAATTCGCCAGCCTGCGATCAGCAGCCACAACATGAAGATCAATTCGCCGAAGAACGTCACGAAAACGAAATGCAGGTCGGCGTTAGGATAGAGATACGGCTGCAGGCTATTCACGATCCAACCGAGCCCGTCGATCGCCAGTACGATTCCCAATATCCACGGAATGTATTTTGAGCGAAAGATGAGGTAGCCTATCAGGCAAAGATGAATTCCGAAGAGCAACAGAGCCAGCGAGTAGTCGTATCGAAACGCATGCAGAAACAGCAACGCCTGCGCGTGCAACGGACGCGGCCCAAAAGCGTTGAGGTACTCTGGTGTCGTCAGCATGCGATAGACGGCCGCTAAATGAAGCGTGCCTGAAATTGTGACGGCCGCATAAACGAGCTGGAACAGCGCCGCCAGCAGCGACAGGGCTTTGTTCACCGGCGCGAGCAAGATGTAGAGCGCCCACGCCATGACGATGTCTTCAATAAAATTGATTAAATAACAAAGAATAACGGCGACGAACATTCCCTCGTGGGCCGAGATGTTCTGCACCGTCTGTTCGATGTTACCTGGGATGACGAGCTTTGGGTAAAGAGTAAACTCGGCATAGCTTACGGGATTGAGCAAGTACGCAAAGCCGGCGATCAACGCGGCCTGGCGCAGCGTTACTCCCTCGACGCGGTTCGCAAGGCTCGTTGAGCTCATCGGTCTGCCTCCATCTCGACGCACATCGGTCTCATTCGTCCGCAGTAGCTACCCCACAATAGCGAGCGGATTACGTCGATGTTTACCCCGGGACAAGGGGCGCTGCCAAGAGCGGCGCCCGCACAAATCGGATTCGGCTAATGAGCTGTCGTTACGACGAGCGGTTGCACGACCCCTGAAAATCTGGTTGCATTGAGGTCGTCGTAGGATAGCCGGTAAAAGCGAAGCTATTCTGATCAGTCCGGACAGTTTGACCGTGGCCCGGTTTGCCATCCATGGTAGCCTGATCGGTCCATTGTTCGGTATTTCCGGTCCATGGCATTGCGTACGAGATAGACCAGCCGCCCTGGTTATCAATCTCGGTTTGGACGTATCGACCATTCTTTGCGTCGTACGTGGTTGCGAAGCTGATCACGTAGGCCGTCGTCATCTTACCCTGGGGCGGCACGACGACCCACTGGCGCAGAATGCCGGAATCGAGCGTGAAGGTTGCCGTCGCTGTGCTGGGCGGGCTTCCGGGCGGTCCGGCCTGACAGGCCCACGTCCCGACGTAATACTGCATCGCCGCCATCCCTGTCGCCGGCTGTGCGCTGGCCGGGGCTGCAAAGGCAAGTGCCAAGACGATTAGCGCCAGAACTGTTCTCATAGAAATCCTCACTTTGTGCGGACCGCAACGGTCCACGGCTTGGTCAGTAGGCAGTCGAGCGTTTCGACGGCAGGTCCTCGTTTCCGGCATTGGCGAGCGACGAAGTTGGGGAGGGCTCGAAGAGTTTCGGCTTAGATGCTTCGAAGATCCCGCCATGAAGCGGACGTTATTGACAGCAACGCTTTTCGCCGTGTTGCTCTTCGCTTTACTGGAGGGAAACGCTCGCGCCGCGCAGTCGTACGCCGAGTTCGTGGTGGGGGCGCAGGCGCATCGGGGTCTCTTTACGATCTGGCAAAAAGACGGAGGGACGTATCTCGAGCTGACGCCCGACCAGCTCGAGGCGGACTTCCTGGAGACGGTTGCGCCGGGCAACGGGATCGGCCGGGATCCGGTCTGGTGGGGCGACACCGATTACCTTCCGACCCAGATCGTTCGCTTCCAGCGGCGTGGCGACAGCGTCGTCTTAGTGTGGCGGAACTGGTACGCGCACGCGGGAGCGAACGCTTCGGCACGACTTGCGACCGAAGCTAGTTTCCCCGACTCCGTCGTCGGCATCGGCAAAATTGCCGCCGAAAACCCTTCAAACGGAAATGTAATTTTCGATCTTTCGTCGCTGCTTGCCGACAATATCGATCTGCGCAACGTCATCAACGGAGGCATCCCGGCCGACAAAGCGTACCGGCTCGATCCTACGCTCTCCTATTTTGACACCGTCAAGGCCTTTCCCGAGAATGACGTGGTCACCGTAGCTCAGACGTGGACAACCGACGCGAGTCACGTGATCGACACTGCGCCTGATGCTCGCCGTATTCTCATGCGCGTCGTCTACAACTTTGTCCAGATACCACGCGACGATTACAGGCCGCGGTTGATGGATGATCGCATCGGGCTTTACGACGACATCTATATCGATTTCTCTAACGATAGTCGGGCCCGACGCCAGCTGCCCTACATCGTCCGCTGGAATTTCGATCCGGCCGATCCCGGCAGTCCCTCAAAGGCGCGCCATCCCATGGTCATGTATTTGAGTAACACGGTTCCGCCGGCGTACCGGGGAGCGATCCGCGATGCTTGTCTGGAGTGGAACAAGGCTTTTGAAAGGATCGGCATCCTCGACGCGATCGTTGTCCGCGACCAGCCAAACGACCCCAATTGGGATCCGGACGACGTTCGCTACAGCGTGATCCGCTGGCTCGACGAAACAAAACCCAGCTTCGGCGCGGATTCACAAACGCTTTTCAATCCGCTCACCGGCGAGGAGATCCGTACCGGCGTTCTCGTCTCCGCCGGCGAGGGTATGTATCCGCACCTGGCATGGAAATACCTGGTCGATCCGGTGCGGTACGGCCGGACAACCGACTCAATGCCAGCGGCATTTCTTCACGATTCGCTTTTTTCAACGCTCGTCCACGAGATGGGCCACAATCTGGGCATGCAGCATAATTTCATCGGGCATGAAGCCTACACCGCCGCGGAGATCCAAAGCACCGCGTTTACGCGCAAATACGGCATCGCTTCGAGCGTCATGGAGTACGCGCCGCTCAACCTCTGGCCGCAGCCGTTCAAACAAGGCGAGTTCTTTCAAACGACCATTGGGCCATACGACTATTACGCGATCAAGTTCGGCTACGCAACCATTCCTGGTGCGCAGACGCCCGAGCAAGAGGTTGCGACACTGCGACGGTGGGCTTCAGGGTGGACAAGTCCGTGGACTCGTTATGCTTCCGATGAAGACGTTGATTATGAAACGGGGCATGCCGCCGATCCCCGCGTGGAGCAAGGCATGTTGACCGACGATCCGCTCTCATGGTGCAACGTACAGATGAAAATGGATCGCGATCAAATCGCGTCGCTCAACAGGTACTGGCCCTCCGACGGGAACGAATACGAGCAAGAACGCGACGTTTTTGCCTTGCTCTTGCGACGTTACGACACGTGCGCGATTGTGGCCGCCCATTATCTCGGCGGCCAGTATCTCTCTTGGGCGCACGCGGGCGATCCCGATGCGCAAGCACCGATTGTGCCGGTAAGCCTGCAGACCGAGCGTCGTGCGATGGCCGCACTGGACGCGGCGCTCTTTAACCCAAGCGCCCTGGCGGTCCCGCCTTCGGTCTTGAATCGGCTGCGCTACACGGAGTGGTCGGGCTACGGCTACACCAGTTGGGAAGGCTACGGGAATCTTCCGAAGTGGGCGTACGACCCGCCGGCGCGGCACGATTTTGCGCTCGTCGAGCAGATCAACGCCGCGCAGCTTGCAGCCATTGATTATCTGTTCAAACCACTCGTGCTGCAGCGGATCGACGAAAACCCAACCGAGTCGACGCGGCCGACGATGACGATTGCGAATCTCTTCGATTGGCTCCATGCGGGCATCTTTCGCGATTTGCACGACGCCACAATCCCCCTAGTGTCACGCAATTTGCAAAGCGAATTCGTCGAACGGCTGGCGATCCTCGCGACGGCCGCTCCCAAAGGCACGCCGCCGGACGCACAGGCGCTCGCGCAGGCCGAACTCTTGCGGGTCGCGCGTGATGCCACGACCGCCATGCGCGTCAACCACGATTCCGTGACCCGGGCCCACCTGGCCGCGCTCGTGCGCGCTGCCAAGTATCAATTCAGACTTTCGGTTCCAGACGCTCGCCAATAAAGAAACTAACAACCGCAACCAAGAACAAAATCCACGCGATCGGGTTGGATAAGACCTGGTTGAACACACTCAGCTGCCGCGATGGATCGGTCAACAGGTAGATGTTAAACCGGACCAACTGCCACTCGTTGTAAACGAACAACAGCGCCAGAGTTAGACCGGCGAGAACGAAGACCACCCGAAAAAAACCTGAAAACATACTCAACTCAGGCGATGCTTATTGCCGCTATTCTTCATCGGGGCGACAAGCTCCTAAAGCCGGCCGCGGGCGACTTCGTAGGCTTCCTGGAAGCCGAGGCTCTTAAGGTCGTTGCTCATGGCCATTATGTAGGTCATTCCCCTTGCGCTTGCGGCGGTTCACCGGCTTTTCCGCCCGGGATTGGACAGAGCCTCGCGGGGCTCCACTCGGCGGGGGAGTCCCGGCGTCAGGTTGAGTTGCCTTCCGGGTCGCCGCCGATGTAAGATATGCCTGGGCAACAGCGTGGCTTTCGCCAGTATAGCCGTAACGCGAGCGAGCGTTGCGGGTCGACTTTCGGCCACGCATAGGAGCGTATAGCATGTCCGGCTTCTGGACCCGGTTTCGGTCTTTAGCGGGTGCCGCTGGCGACCAGCAGAGCGACGAAAACTCTTCGGATATAGAAGAGCTAGGATCGCAGTCCCCTGCGCCGCTTGACGGCAACTCCGATGTGTCGCGTCTGAGGCGGTCGATCGCCGACCTCAAGGCGAGCAAAATGCAACAAGACGCAAGAGAAGCCGAGCTCTCTGCGGCCCCCTCTCAGGATGTCGAGGCAGCCCCTGAAACGATAACGGTAAACGCGGAGGCCGCCGAAAAGGTGGTCGCCGCTGCGACAGCGGTCGTAGCTGCAAAGGCAGAGACCGATGAAAAGGCCGAAGCCCAGGCCCCCAGCGTTAACGCGTCGGCGGCTGCCGATAACAGTATAGTGAAAGTGGAGACTATAATGCCCGATGACGGTCGTGCGACGGTGAATGCGAGTGACGAAGCGCTGAGCACGGCGCAACGGCTCATGGCGGAGCAGCGTAAGGCAGCAGAGGCGCTCCTCAGTGAAGTGTGCGCCCTCGAGGAGCGGCTCAACGCTGAAGCGCTTGAGAAGAATGCTCTTGGTGAACTCCGCGCCGCAAATGAAAAGGCGGAGGGTGCGGCAATCCTCGTGCAGCACGCCAAGGAGTTAGCTCAAGCTGCCTCTGAGCGTCATCGCGCGCTCGCTGACGGGCGGAAATCGGCCGAAGACGTCGCCGTGAAAGCGCGGGCCGACGCCGAAGCCGCCAAAGCCAAGATCGCGGAGCTTCAAGAGCAGTTGCGCGAAGCTCGACAAGTCGCAGAACAACAAGCTTCTAGCATTGGGCTGCACGAAGCCCGCGCCAAGGAGTGCGCGCAACAAGAAGCTGCAGCGCAACGCGAAGCGACCGAGGCCGATGCGCGGGTCGTCGAATCCCAAACTGTATGTGAAGTTGCTGCAAAGGAGGCTAAAGCCGCCGAACAACGCGCCGCGGCTCGAACACAACAGCTGGCGACAAAAATGCAAAACGGTGCCGGCGAGGTCCAGAATCTCGCGCAACGCATTGCCGAACAAGCTTCGGCCCTGGCGCGCGCTCAGAGTTCGTCCGGCAAGTCATCCAATGGCGCCACCGTCTCCAAGGAGACGCGCGCGGTATAACAAAAACGAGCCCGCCAAAGCGGGCTCGTTCTCGAATCGCGTAATTAAGCCCGGGTACTCTACCTGCTTCCGACCGTGACGCTTTTCGGCGCCGACGGAATGCCGTTCGTCACGACGACCAAGCTGCTTGCGCCCGCTTCGATGCTGGAAGGCACATCGAACATCGTCGAGACGTTACGGTTCGATCCGATGCCCATGTAGCTGTGGTTGTGTGTCTTGGCATAAAAGATGTGACCAGTTGAGTTATTGGTGATGCGCACCAGCGGATAGTTCGTCGCCTGCTGGTCGTCGTCGCCGTAGAAGTTTGCCTGCGACGCGCCGTTGAAACGCTTACCATGGATAGTGTAGGTCGTCCCTGGCGAGAGCGTCGTCGGGACCGATGTGATCTGCGGTGCAATCCCGCCGTAAATTCTCCCGTTTCCGTTGTAGACCTCGACATCGCCGGAGTCGTCAGTTTCCATCACCTGGCCGGTTGGAAGCACCAACAGCCGAACCTGATAACTCGGGTCCTGCGGCGCGTTGGGCGGCGTCGCAATGCTCTTGAGTTTCTTACCATTAAAGATGTAAAACGTCGAGGGGGGGTTATACGCGCCGGGGCTTCCGACGACCATCACCGTTCCGTCGGTCAGCAAAGACGACGGGGCGTCCGCGGTGTCGATTTGCTGGCCGCCGATCACGGGGAAGGTTGGGCCCTGAACCCACGTACGCGTCTTGGCGTTGTAGATTGCCGTGAGGCCGCTTGCTCCGGCGACGAAGACGGTGTTATTGGGTCGCATCGTTTGCGGACCGATCTCAAAAGCGGAGTCGCTAAGATCCACTGGAATCGTTCCGGCCGATTGCCACATGTTTGACGAAGGAACGTAAACCTCGGAATTCGGCTCGCCGAAAACGTCCGCCACCAGAACGTTGCCGTTACGCAAGAGCGTCCAGCCTTCCTCACTGTTCGCATCATATTTGCCCGTGCCTATTTGCGTCCAGGTCATTGACGTTTCGTTCAAGAGCGCTTGATCGCTCGTGCAACAGTTCCCTAGCATGTAGGTCCCGTTGCTCAGCACTGCACTCTGCCCGTCGCCAATTTGACCCCATCCGCTCGGCGCAGAAACGGCTGTCCAGGTGTTGGCAACGGGATCGTAGATGGCGCCTAGATTCGTTTCGTCTTCGTGACAGAAGTTGTACTCGCCGCCGTTGACGATCAGCTTGCCGTCGGCCAGGACCGCCGACGCGTGATACAAAGGCCCGTATCCCGAGGACATCGACGCCATTTTCGTCCACGTACCAGTGACGTAATTTCCATTTTGATCCGGTGCGAGGGCATACCAATCTGGAGTGCAGTAATCGTGCACCATGACGGTACCGTTGGTCATCAATAGCTCCGTATCGGCACCGTTCGTCCAGGGTACCGTATTTGTAACCGGTGTCCATCCGCCCGCGAGCGCCCGCTCGCGCTCGGCCGCCGTCGCGTGGCGGTGATGACGCAGCGGGAGGGGCGTGTGCTTGAGATGCAGCGTCCGTGCAGCGTTTCCCACGCCGCCGGAAGAGCGCACGAGTGGAACGGTCGATGGAGCGGACGCGTTCTCGCCCGGGGCGGCACCGTTGCCGCTGCAGCCGACCACGAAAACTATCGGCACAAGCATGGACAGAGCAAAGGCTAAACGTCGCATTAGGACCTCCTGGCGCGGGAAATGATGAGAGATGGGATACCTGCCTGCCGGCGCACCGGCAGGCCCGATCAATAATGTAACTCCTGGGCGGCCTCTGGATTACCGTCGCTTGCGGCTACTCGTCTTGCGCGCGGGCGCTTTGCGCGCGGGCGTTTTGCGCGCGGGCGCTTTGCGCGCGGATGCCTTCGGTCCAGCCTTCTTGCGACCTGCCCCTGCGCGCGAACCGCGTTTTGACATCACCGCTTCTTTCAAGGCCTTCGCGGGAAGAAACTTAAAGACGCGCTTTGCCGGGACTTTCACCTGCTCGCCCGTCGCCGGATTGCGCGCCATGCGGGCCGCGCGATCGCGCACTTTGAACTGGCCGAATCCCGGAATCTTCACCGGCTCACCCGCAACAACCGCCGCTTGAATGTCATCGAAGACGCCGTCGATGAGCGCAACGGCATCCTTGCGCGAGAGCTCGAGGCGATCGACCGCGCAGCGTATCAAATCTACTTTATTCATCGGTTCCTTTCGTGTGGAAAAGCAGATGCTATTCTACGAAATACTTCGCGCTGCTTGCTACGAAATGATGATGGACTCCTTGTCTGAAATCAAATGCTTATGCCCGGCAAGCTCGTGACCTTTCAACCCGGACCGCTGTGCGGGAGCGTCGGCGTCCCAGGCGACAAGTCGATCTCGCACCGGGCATTGATTGCCGGCGCGTGCAGCGCCGGGCCGTTTCGAATCGCGCATCTCAACCCTGGTCGCGACGTGCGAGCGACGCGCGAGGCGTTGGCGACCTTGGGAACCGATATCTACACCGAAGGGGTCGAGGTCGTGGTGACGGGCGGCCGCCTCGTCTCGCCCGCAGGGACCCTCGACTGCATGAACTCGGGCTCGACAGTCAGGATGCTGCTCGGGGCCTGCGCGGGCGCGGGCGTTCGCGCGCGCTTCGATGGCGACGACTCGCTGCGGGGCCGGCCAATGGAGCCGGTCGCCGCTCAGCTTCGCGCTTTCGGCGCCAAGATCGAGACCGCGGAGGGCTATCTTCCGCTCCAGCTCTCCGGAACGCCCGAGGTGGAGACGCGGCACTTTATTTTGCTGACGCCCTCGGCGCAAGTGAAGTCCGCGCTGCTCTTCGCCGGACTCTTTGCCGGGGTTGCCGTCTCAGTCGACGGCGACCGCGGCTCACGCGATCACACCGAACGGCTGCTGCGGTTCCTGGACGCCGATATCGAGTGGTCGGAGCGCAGCATTCACCTGGGCCGCTCGACGCTGGCTTCCAAGAGGGTCGAAGTTGCAGGTGACTTTTCCGCTGCAGCCTTCTTCATTACGGCTGCGACGGTAACGCCCGGCAGCGGACTGGTCATCCGCGATGTTGGCGTCAATCCCACGCGTATCGGACTGCTCGAGGCGTTGGGAGCGATGGGAGCGGCGGTCGAGCTACGGAACCCTCGAACCGTATGCGGGGAACCGGTCGCAGACTTGGCGGTCACGCCTAGAACGCTTCGGGCAGCCAGCATCGGTCCGAACGTTGCCTTGCGGGCGATCGACGAAATTCCACTCTTGGCAATTGCCGCCGCGTTTGCGTCGGGGACAACAACCATTGCCGGGGTCGGAGACCTACGATCGAAGGAATCGGATCGCATCGCGGCCATCGAGCGGATGCTGGCTGCCGTCGGCATCGAGGCCATCTACGAGCGGGGAGTGCTGCGGGTCACCGGCGGCATCCCCGCCGCACGGGGCGTTAGAATAGAGACCCGCGACGATCATCGGACGGCAATGGCGGGCGCGGTACTGGGGTGCGCCGCCGGCCCGTTGGCCATCGACAGCGACGAGAGCCTTGACGTGAGCTTTCCGGGTTTTCTCGGAGCGCTCGCAGGGCTGCGGCCCGCCTAGGCGGCCGAATCGGAGCTCTTGGAACCGCCTTTGGAATCCTTGGTTGCGGGCGCATCGGGTTTCGATGAGGCCGTCGAGCTCGGCTCTTCTTTGGGCTTGTCGGTTTTGTGCGAACCGGCCGAAGGCCGCGAATCGGTTACGTAAAAACCCGAGCCTTTAAAGAGCACCGGCGCCGGGTTGAAGACCCGCCGGACCGGAGCGCCGCACGCTTCGCACGGCTTCGCGTAGTTCTCGTCAAACCCGTGGCGTACTTCGCATACTCGGCCGCACTTGGTGCAGGCGTAGTCGTAAAGCGGCATGGTCCGAGTATAGCCCCCGCTAGCAGTCCCGGTCAATGACTGCTAGCCCAGGGCCCTCACCTTAGAAATCCGCAAGAACGGCGTCGTCCCGCTTGTATTCGACCAGACCCTTGAAGTGCACCAGCGAATCGTCGAGGGCGTTTGCGACGCGGCGACCTCGCTGCCAGCGATCCAAGAAGGTCCCGAGCCGGCCGTGATAGGCCGGATAAGCGAGCCGAACGTGGAGCTTGGAGCACGTCCTCCGGCGCTCGATTCGAAACTCGAGCCGGCGCCGCAATGAATACGCGCCCACTAACGAAAGCCGGTAGTTGGCGATCAAGCCATCGACTTCGTAGAGTTCTTCTTCGTCGCCGGGCAGCCAGGATCGGACCACGACTTCGCTTCCCAGGCTCAGTTCCGGCTCCAGATTGGCGCGGCGCACGCTGCGCAAGAACGAAAGCCAAACCGGCCATTTTTCGACAGCGCAGAGCAGCGCGAACGCATCCTCGGCCGAACAATCGACGTCAACGCTGGCGCTATGCGTTTGCAAACCGCGCGTAATTACGTCATCGGTGGCAATCATAGATGTGTTTATTCTGCGGCGGGCGCGCTCCTATCCTTTCCTAAAATATCCACAACGATGTGGATATTTATGACCGGGTTTTACCAGCCGTTACCGCGATTGCAAAGAGCACGAGCGTCGTCACTCCGAGTTGCAAGGCGGCTTCGTCGATTCGAAACTGTGCGCTGTGGCCGGGATGAACGGCCCCCGACGCATCGCTGCGCACGCCGAGACGAATCAAAAGCCCCGGAACGCGCTGCGCAAAGTACGCGAAGTCTTCGGCCCCCATCGTCGCAGCGGGTTCCTCGACGCGCAAGGAGCTTTGTTCGCGCAGATATCGCGAGAACTGCTGGGCGAGCGCAACGTCGTTATGCACGGGCGGATAGCTTCGCACGACGCGGACGTCCGACCGCACGTTATAGGCTGTCGCCACGCCGCCGACGATGCGGCGCACACGCGACTCCAGCTCGTCGCGTACGTTCGAATCGTGGGCGCGAAGAGTGCCGCTGAGCGTAACTTCGTCGGCGATAATGTTGTGCCGATAGCCACCGACTATCGTTCCAACGGTAACCACGGCGGTCGCCAAAGGGTCAGTCTCCCGCGCCACGACGTTCTGCAACGCGAGAACGATCGCTGCCGACGCGGGAATCGCATCGACGGCCGCATGCGGATAGCCTCCATGGCCCCCGCTTCCTCGAATCGTAATATAGAACTCGTCGGCCGACGCGCTCACGGCGCCCGGCGTGATGCCGACCGTTCCGACGTCCAACCGTGAATCGACGTGCAACATCGCGATCGCTTCGACCCGCGGATTCTCGAGCGCGCCTTCCTCGATCATCGGCAGCGCGCCGCCGGGGCCTTCTTCGGCGGGTTGAAAAATCAGCACCACGGTGCCCGCCAGCTTCTCCTTTATGTCGACGAGCAGGTGCGCGGCTCCCAGCAACATGGCGGTGTGCGCATCGTGTCCGCAAGCGTGCATCTTGCCCTCGATTTCCGATGAAAACGACACGCCGCTGCGCTCTCCAATGGGCAACGCATCCATGTCGGCGCGCAATGCGACCACGCGTCCAGGCGAGTCCCCATCGATGCGCGCAAGGATTCCCGTTTTCGCGACGCGCCGGTGCTCGATGCCGAGCGAATCGAGCTCGTGCTCGACGAGCGCGGCCGTCTCATGCTCGTCGAAGCCGAGCTCCGGCCGCCGGTGAATCGTGCGGCGCAGTTCGACCACCCGCGCGGCCAGCGGTTCGTTTACGTTGATGACCATGTCAAGCGGAGTTAACGCACCGGTACTTTCCTTCCCGCCGACGAATCCCAATCGCCCAGATGATGACCGCCGATCTTGCCTTTGCGATGCTGATCAATCGGACCAGCGCGTTCTATCAGGCTCATCCTCCCCTCTATATGACGTACGTCGAGCACACCCACGTGAGCGCTCCGACGCTGGGGCGGGCGCAGGACATCGACCGCTCGATTGCGGTTCGCGTGGCAGACGATTTCGCGGTGATGAAAGACTTGCCCAACGGCGGCCAGCGAACCGGCCAGGCGTTTCCAATCGTCGCCTACTTCGACCCCCTTGCGAACTTCAAGTTCGGCTATTTCGCCAATCTGAAACGCGTCGACATCACGTTGCAGCGCGGTGCGCCGTTTTACCTTAAAATCCCCGACCCCGATCCAAACGTCAACGCCGTCGTTCCGTACAACAGCTACTGGGCCGCGCGCTTCGCGCCGGATTCGACCGATGCGGCGCTCCATCTCTTGATCGAACCTACACCGCGCGTACCGCAAGGGATCTACCCGTCCGAAATCGTCGAGGACGCCTCCACTGCTTTGCCCTCGCACATCGAAATGCGCGTCGCCGGCGGAAACGATGAAACGATTTCGCTCGACTACGCGGTCATCGACGGGCACTGGGTGATCGTGCACGGCACGTTTAGCCAAACGATGCACGTCGCATTTCTCACGTACAAAATTATTGCCGATATAACGTTTAGCAACATCACGTTCCCGGTCGACCCACCCGACCCGCGGCTGGCTGGAACGCCTATGCCGGAAGCTTCTGGGGCTCCGCAGCCGTGAGCGAGAGCTGCTCGGGTCCAGGCCGCCCCGCTCCGTTGGGCGAGGGGTGATCCTGCGGAGCGACCCACATGTAGACGTTCGGAATGAGCAGCAGCGTCAGGACGAGCGAACTTAAGACGCCGCCGATCACAACGATGCCCAGGCTCGAGCGTGACGACGCCCCGGGATCGAACGCGAGCGCGAGCGGAATGTTGCCGGCTACTACCGAGAAGCTGGTCATGATGATCGGACGGAATCGCGTGTGTGCGCTCTCTTTGATCGCCGAGAGCTTGTCCAATCCACGGGAGCGCAGCGTGTTGGCGTAGTCGACCAAAAGAATGCCGTTCTTCGTTGCGATACCGATCAACAGGATCGTCCCGATGAGCGAGAAGAGATTGAGCGTACGATACGTCAGGAAGAGCGCGCCGATCGCGCCGATCGCGGCGACGGGAACCGAGAATATGATGATGAATGGCGATAGGTAACTGTTATAGAGTGCGACCATCAGCAGATAGACGAGGATCACCGATACGATCATCGATAAACCCATCCCGACAAGCGTCTGGTGCATGAAGTCCTGCTGCCCGAGCGGTGCGGGGCGCACGACGATATTCGGCGGTAGGCGCAACGACGGTAAGCGTTTGAGCAAGCCTTTTTCGACCGCTGAAAGCGACGAGCCTGGAAGATAGTTGGCATTGACGTGAATGACGTTGGTGCGATTGGTGCGCGTGATCAGTGGCGCGGTGGGCGTTGAAACGAATCGAGCGATGTCGCCGAGATAAACGATCGCTCCGCTCGACGAGCGAACGGTAACGGACTTGAGCCCCTCGATGCTCGTTTGATACGACTGCGGATAAATGACTTGCACCTGTTCGAGACCCGCCGTCGTTTCGAACTGGGTCGCGACGTTCCCGCCGAAAGCCGCACCCACGGCTTGGGCGGCCTGGCCCAGGTCGACCCCCAGCGCTTGGGCCTTATTGCGGTCGAACTCGACGGAAATTTCCGGACCGAGCTGCGTGCCGGTGCTGTTGACACTCGTCGCACTCTTGACCTTCTGCAACAGCGCCGCGACTTGTTGAGCGTAGGGCGTCGGATCTCCACCGGTGACATCGGTCACGAGAAAGTCGATCGGCTGCGCGTTTCCGCCCGACGTTGACGTCGACGGGACCGCGACTGCCTGAACGTACGAAGGCAGATACTGCCGGGCGATTTTGCCGAACTGCGTTACCCAATAGCTTGTAGGATGCGAAGCCTTGTCCTTGAGCCAGACGTGGACCTGGCCGACATTGCTTTGCGAGACGAACCCGCCGAACGAGGCCGCGTATGCTCCCGCCACGGCCGTGTTTGCGAAAACGTCCGGCGTCGCGAGGACTTTTTGCTGGAGTCCGAAGACGCCGTTCTCGACCGTTTGAATCGGCGTGCCGATTGGATAGACCAGCTGAATGAAGATCTCGCCGCGATCGACCGGCGGAATGAACTCTTCGCCAACCGCGCCCAACCCCACCATCGCGAGGGCCAAGACGAACGTGCCGGCGCAGAAGAGCCCGACGAGCCTGCCGTGATCCAGGCTCCAGGGCAACGCACGCTGCGTGTACCACGTTCGCACATCGTCGAATTTTTGCCCGAACCATGTGACCACTCGCCACGGCTTCCAGTGGGAGCGCAGAGCCCAGAGGCCGGCGAGCGTCGGAGTGATCGTGAACGATACGAAAAGCGAGGTGAGCGTCGCGATGACGACCACGATTGCGAATTCGGCGATCTGCCGCCCCACCTGCCCTTGAATGAAGGCGATCGGGAGAAAGACGACCACGTCGACCAGCGTGATGACCACGGCAGCCGCGCCGATTTCTTCGCGACCCCGCACCGCCGCTTCTTCGGGCGGCTGCTTGAGCTCGGTAAAATGGCGCTCGATGTTTTCGAGCACGACCGTCGAGTCGTCGACGAGTATGCCGATGACCAGCGACATACCCAGCAGCGAAATCGTGTCAATCGTGAGGTGCATCATCTTCATGACGGTCATTGCGATCGCAAGCGAGGTCGGGATCGAAATGCAGACCACGATCGCGCTGCGCCAGGAGCGCAGGAAAAAGATCATCGCGATGCCGGTCAGCAGAATCGCAAGCATCAGGGTTCGCGTCACGATTGCGATCTGCTGTTCCGTAAATTTCGATTGCACGTTGATGACGCGGAAACTAATCTCGGGGAATTGGCGCTCGACCTGCGGTAGCGCTCGCAGCACGTTGTTCGAAGCCTCGACTTCGCTGCCGGTTGCAGATTTCTGGACTTGCATGAAGAGGCCGGGTCTGCCGCTGATTTGCGCGTACTGCAAGCGCGGCTCGTATGCTTCGGTTACCGTTGCAACGTCTCCGACGCGCACGATGGCGTTGGTCGCCGTCCACGGATTGACGACGCCCGCAAGACCCGAAAGGCCACTCAAATAGTTTTGGACTTGAGCTCCAGTCGAGTTTGCGATCGCCGAAGCCGCGGTGGTGCTTCCCGCGGGAATGATCGCGAGGTTACGAACCGTGTCTAAGCTCTGGATGTCGCCGCGAACGTCGATCGTGGTCTGCCGGTTCGGTTCGTAGGCGAAGCCGCCGGGGACGCGCTGATTATTGGTCTGCAGCGTGTTGATGACATCGTTGAGCGTGAGGTTCGCCGCCGCGAGCCGGACCGGATCGACCACGACCTCGTAGGCCGGCGTCACTAGGCCTCCCACATTGACGAAAGATATCCCTGGAACTTGCTCGAGCTGCGGCGCGATGACGTTCTGGGCGTATAACGCGAGCCGCGAAAGGGAGAGCTTCTGCGAGTAGATCGCAAGCGTTACGACGACCGATTGCGTCGGATCGTAGAGGTTGACGGTTGGCGGCGTGATGTTTGTCGGAAGATATTTCTCCGCGGCTTGAATCGCCTTATTCGAGAGCGCGAGATCGGTCGCCGTATCTGAATTGATGTCGAAGATCGCGGTGATCGATGCAAATCCTTGCTGCACTACCGAGTTAACCGTCTGCAGGTCGGCCGTACCGGCGAGACTCTGTTCGATCGGCTGGACGATATTGTCGCGCATTTCGGTCACCGACGCGCCGCTGTATGCGACTTGAATGGTCACGGTCGGCTGCGAGATATCGGGGTAGAGCTCTTTGACGATCGTGATCGTCGAGAGGATACCGGCGAACATCATCAACGCCACGATGACGAAAACGAGGGTTGGTCGCTTGATGAAGAGCCGAGTCAGGCTGAACTTCACTGCTGGTAAGAGACCTTTTCGCCGTCGCCGAGGCTCATTTGACCGTTATTGACGATGCGTGCTCCAACCGGGATGCCGGTGACGACCGACGTGGTGGCGTCGCTCCCGACTTCGGCCACTTTGACCGTCTTAATCGTGCCGCCCGGCTGGACGGTCATCAACGCATCGTGGTTGTCGTCGGTGAACGCAGCGACCGGAACGCGCACGCCCGCGAGGGGCAGGGTTGCGATGCTGCCTTGAACGACCATTCCGGGGCGCAGTTGCTGCTGGGAGTTTGCGAGCAGAACCTTCACCTGAAAGTCGGTCGAACCGGGATTAATCTCGTTGAGCACGCCGGTGACGCGCCCGCTAAAGCGCTGCGTCCCGCTCAGATCCTCCGCGATTATGCTGGCCGGGGCTCCGTTTTCTATGCGCGCGACCTCTTCTCCCGACGCATGAAGGACCGCGTATATCGGACTGATTTGCTGCAGCGTGAAGATCTCGCGATTGCCCGGATATTCGCCCGGATTGATGTTGCGATTCACGACAACGCCGTCGAGCGGGGATACGATCGCAGCTTTGGCGATTTGGACTCGAACTTGATCGGCCTGAGCGAGGGCGACCTTCTCTTGTGCGGCCGACTGCTGTATGGACGACGACTGTAAGCCTTGTCCCGAAAGGCTTCCGTTCGCCTGCACGGTAGACCGCGCGGAAGCCAGGTTTGCGTTAGCCGAACTCAACGCCTGTTGATCGTTTTTGACAAGCGTTGCCTGGGCGTCGACGGATTGTTGGGAGACATACCCTTGCGCTAACAAGTTCTGATCGCGCTCGAGATTGTGTTCGTCATTGTTGAGGGTCTGCTGCGCCTGACGCACTGCGGCTTCGTCGGTTTGGAGCGTATCCACACCTTGCGCGATCGAAAGCGAGCCTTGGTAGACCGTGTGGATCGTATTGGCGTGGTTGCTGTTAGCCGTTGCGAGATCCGATTGCAGCTGAGCCTGCAGGTCGGACGTGTCGAGTTGCACCAGCAGCTGGCCGGCGTGCACGCGGTCGCCTTCGCTCACGTAAACGGCGTTGGCGGGCTCGGCCAGCGTGCTCTGAATCGCGACGTTTTGGTAGGGGGCGATCACACCCGCAAGTTTTCGGGCAGGCTGGATGGAGCCATAGCTCGTGAGGGTCGTTTGGACGTACGGAGGCGGAGTTGCCGGAGGAGCCTGGCGCCCCGCGCAGCCACTTGCGACCAGGATAGCGAAAACAGTACCGAAGCCTCTTCGCGAAAGGTTGTTCCTGCGTTTCATTGACTGGTCCGATTGTAACGAAAGCATCCGTTCTTAATCCTGGAGTGAGTCTGAGAATGACCTCAGCGGCCCAGCCGGCACGCGTGCTGGTGGTTGATGACGAGCGCGCCCTCCGAGAACTGCTGCAGTACGGGCTCGAGCAAGCGGGCTTTTCAGTGCGCAGCGTCGCCGAGGGATCGGCCGCTTTCCCGTTACTGCAGACCTGGTCGCCGGACGTGATCGTGCTCGACGTTATGTTACCCGGCCGAGACGGCCTCACGCTTCTGCCCGAAATTCGGCAGCTGACGACGGCCCCCGTCGTCATGCTGACCGCGCGTACCGAGATGGCGGAAAAGATCGCCGGTTTCTCCGCCGGCGCCGACGATTATGTGGCAAAACCATTCGACCTCGAAGAGCTGGTCGCGCGTCTTCGCACCCTACTGCGCCGGCCGCGAATCGAGCAACGCGAGACGTTTACGTATGGCGATCTCAGCATCGACCCGGCAAGCAGAACCGTCTATCGCGGCAACCGGCGCGTCGAGCTCTCGCCTCGGGAGTTCGACTTGCTGCGCGTCTTCGCCGAGCACGCCGAGGAGGTACTGACCCGCTCCCAGCTCCTCGACCTCGTGTGGGGGATCGACCGGGATGTCATTCCCAACACCGTCGAAACGTACGTCTCGTTCCTGCGGGCAAAAATCGATAGCGGCGAGCGCGTCAAGCTTATTCAGACTTTGCGCGGGGCCGGATATCAGTTGAGGGCCACGACGTCATGACCACGCGGCTTGCCCGTCGCATTCAGACGCTGGCGGCGGTCGAAATTGCTCTCGTGCTCGTCGCAGTGCTCCTTGCCGGCGCGCTGCTCGCATTTGGCTTTTACATACGCTCGCTCACCAACGAGCTCAGCGGTACGATGTCGCAACTGCAAGCCTCTCTGGCGCAGAGGGCCGTGCCGAACCCCCGCGCCGGCGGTAGCTTCGCCGCTTCGCTGCTGCTGGGCACCGGCAGCGAAATCGTTTTCCTCGACGCGAACACCCGGGTGACGGTCTATCGCCTGCACCGCGCCGATGCTCGGCCGGTCGTAACCATGCGCCGACGCGGCGATCTCTCCGGCGATCCGCACCCAGCCGGGCCGCTGGGTCGCGTGATCCTCGGACTCGCAACGGCGTTCGGACTTCAGTCGCTTTACACGCACGTTGGCAATCTCTACATCATCGTCAAGAGCAACGACGCGACGCTAACCTCGACCGTGCGCGCCTTCCTTATCCCGTTGCTCGTCGCGCTCCTACTCGCGATCGCGTGCGGCATTCTCATTGCCCGCGTTCTGACCCGACAGGCGCTGCGACCGCTCGACGACGTGACGCGGGCGCTGCGGCGTTTTGCCTCCGGCGACCTGACACCTCAACTGATTGCAGCCGACGAACGCCACGAGCTCGGTACGCTCGCCGTTGCCTACAACGGCGCGATCGAACAGATGGAGCGAGCCTTTGCGGCGCGCGACCGTGCGAACGCTTCGATGCGGCAGTTCATCGCCGATGCAGGTCATCAACTGCGCACCCCGCTGACCGTCGTGCAGGGCTTTATCGCAATTCTGCGCCGGGGCGGCTTCGAGAGCGCGGCCGACCGAGAGCATATCCTCGACACGATGAACGATCAGAGCCGGATCATGGGCTCCTTGATCGACAAGCTCATTTTACTCGAGCGTTGGGAGAGTCCCGAAGCGGCCGTTTCCGCCGCGCCGATCGACGTTGGAACGCTCGTCGCCGATCTCGTCGCACCGATCGCCGACGCGCATCCCGATCGACGCTTTGCCGTCTCGACGAATGCCGGAATACTTGCGGCGATCGATCCGACGGAGTTGGGCTACGTCGTCACGAATCTAACGGACAACGCGGTGAAATATGGCCTCGGCGAGATCGCGGTGCGCGTTCACGCGCACGACTCGACGGCGGTTATCGAAGTCGCCGATCATGGTCCAGGCATCCCATCGACCGATGCGATACGCGTTTTCGATCGTTTCTATCGCGGCGCGCAACGCGACGTTTCAGGCTCGGGCCTCGGTCTTGCAATCGTGAAGCGTGCGGTCGAGCGGGCTCGGGGTACGGTCTCGCTCGAGAGCAGTCCGAGCGGCTCGCGTTTCATCGTCAAGCTCCCACTTGCCTCAACATAGGCGCCGAGCAACTATACTGGCGGAGAGGGTGAGATTCGAACTCACGGAACGCTCAACACGTTCGCCCGCTTTCGAGGCGGGTGCCTTCAACCACTCGACCACCTCTCCGAGGCTGTGGGTTGGGACGAGGCAGTCTTTATACCTTCTTCCGCTCAGCTACGCCGCTCGCGAAAGAATCGCGCAAGCTGTACGGCGGCTTCTTCTTCCAAAACGCCCGGCGTTACATCGAGCCGGTGATTCGTTTTCGGCGAACGCAAGACGTCAAACGCGCTTCCATCCGCACCCCCTTTGGGATCGCGCGCTCCATAGACCAGACGCTTAATCCGTGCAGCGAGGATCGCGCCCGCGCACATGAGACATGGCTCCTTGGTCACGTACATCGTCGCTTCCGAAAGACGCCACGCGCCCAGGCGCCGTGCCGCTTCGCGCAAGAGCAGAATCTCGGCGTGCGCCGTCGGATCCGCGCGAGCTTCCTTCTCGTTCTTTGCCTCGAGCACGAGATCGCCGCTAACGAGTACCGCGCCGATCGGAACGTCGCCATTGCGCGCCGCCTCGTCGGCGAGCTCGAGCGCCCGGCGCAAACGCGTTTCGTCTTCAGTCATAGTGCGCCAAGATGCGCGCCCGGAGGGATTCGAACCCCCGATCCCAGCCTTCGGAGGGCTGTGCGTTATCCAGCTACGCTACGGGCGCACGGGGCCGGTCTCAACGGGGTGCCTCGGGCGGCGACCCCGTGCTCGGAATGTGTTTGAAGAGATCGAGTTTATGATCGACCAGCGTACGATAAAACTTTCGCACGCAATCGGGGTGACCGAAAAAGTACGTGCGCGCGTATGCAAGATCTTCGCCGGAACTATCCGGCACGTAATGCGAGATCTCGATCTCTTCCATTTGACCACGATCGACTGGATGAGGGCAGAAATCGCACGGAATCGTCGACATGAGCTACCACCTGGCCTTTATAAGTTCTGGCTCGGGTAGGACTTGAACCTACGACCAAGGGCTTATGAGTCCCCTGCTCTACCACTGAGCTACCGAGCCACAGTTGCTTCGCGGCCGTTCGAGACCGCAGTATAGCAGTACCCCGCCCGTCCGACAACCGGCCGGTCTCAAGAAGGGCTTGGGCGCCGGCTTAGCGCGTCATTTGACCTTGTCGAGCGTGACAAAACAATTTTAGAGGACATCCCAAACGGAAACCTCGCGGCCGTCAGCTGGGTGACGCCCACCCATACGAATTCCAATAACCCCGGGGCAATATTGGGACGGCGGCGGCCGGCTATACGGACGCGCGCGCCAATAGCCTCACCGACAGCTTCAACTTCCTGCAAACTCCCCGCCCCTTCACACCCTTCGGGTCGAAGTATCCGGCGTCGACGTTCATCAACGAGCCCGACTCAAACGAGTCCGTCGACGAACAGTAGGAGCAAATCGCGGTCGGAGGGACTCGAACCCCCAACCTACAAGTTCGTAGCCTGTTGCTCTATCCAATTGAGCTACGACCGCGCGCGGCTTCTCCCGTTATGCGCTTTCCGGTGGAACCCCTGCGGTTCAAAGCGAGCGATGAGCTAGACTGACCGTCGCGCCAATGGGATAGATCGATCCTTTGATCGTCATGGTGGGAGAGCCACCCGCGGGGTAATGCCAGAACGGCACCGTTCCATTGCTCGCCGCGTTCGGTCCAATAAGCACCGAGTTCTGGATCCAGAATTGATCTACGTCGTCTCCGTTATGCAGTTTCACCGTTTGCGCGACCGTCCCGTCTGGGTTGGTGCGATAGATTAAGCCGGCCCCCTGATCGCTGAGCGCAATGTATTTCCCATCCCATTGGACACCCCCAGGATTTTTGACGCTACGCCCCAGCTTCATGATCCTGATGGTCTTGCCGCCCTTAGGAAGCTCCAAGAAAATAACAATTCCGGACCTGTTCCACCCGTCCATGAAAAGGTTGCCGTTCTTATCGTAGCCGCAAAAGAACGTCGCATCGACCTGCGGGTTGAAGTATTTTTTGGCGTTGCCTTGGGCGTTCTTGTAAATCGCAATCGTGCCGTACAGATATGACGATTCATTCGTAACGGCAAGGTCGCCCGTGACGGGATCGACGGAGCAGCCGTTCGGGAGGCCCGAATCTTGCAAGGTCCTGATCGGACTCGCTCCACCATGCGCATAGACGTCGATTGGCCCATCCCCGTCGACGACAAAAACGTCGCCAGATCGATTGGCGCACAACGTCGCGACGTCTCCAAAGCCGGCTAGCTTGCCGACAGCTTTCCCTTGCGGATACGTGTACACGTCGACCGTGTTTGCGCCCAGGTCGGAGATGTAGAGTAAGTCGCCGCCCTTCGCTTTCGGTCCCATCCGCGCTGGGCTTCCAACCAGAGCACCTGGCGTTCCAATCGGAGGCTGCAATCCGCCGCACCCGGCAAGCAGTGCGACGCCCATGAGAAGTACCGCTTTGCGTCTAAAGCGTGGATCCACGTTGGTAGCTTCGCAGGGCAGCCTTCTGTCCCTGCGCGGGGCGCCTTTACTTATCTGAAGGCACGTAAGCAGCACTCAGCACGCCTTGGTAGAGGTTAACGTTGGCAACCACCGCCCAGTGATTGGTAGCGACTTTCCCAACGTCAAGCCAACCGTAGGCATCGCCGAGGACCACCAGCTTATCGCCACGATTAAAGCCGCCGGAAATAGGGTAACCGCCCCCATAGTAGTTCGTCCCCGTTGGACCCAGAATTCTGAAAGGACTCTCGCCGGACTTCCACGGCAACGCGTACTGCGCCATCGTGCGGGCGTCGGAATTCACGAGGTTCAGCACGCGGCCGCCGTTGCTCACGTAGACTCCGCCCACATTCGTGCTCGAGCTCGGAGCGATGAGGTTCGTGATCGCGGGCGATTTGGCCGTAGGGTTAGCGATCTCGTCGAGCAGCGCGCCGCACGCGGTGCCGACGCATCCGTAACCTTCGACATAGAGATTCCCGAAAGAATCGACATCCGTGTAGTCGGCGTTCCTAAAGTCGGGATCGGATATTCCCGTGGGCGGCGAGCTGGGTGACTTTATGCTCCACCAAACCGCGGGATAGCTCGCCGAGTTGCAGCCGGGATTGCACTGCTGCGTGACGTTGGCCCCGAACGCGTGTCCATTCGAGTCGAACGCCATATCAGACGGGTTGCCGGTGAAAACGCAGTTGCTGCCACAGCTAAACGTATCCGCAAAGGTTACCGACGGCTTGCGAGAACCTGGCGCATACTCTTGGACCGATCCCGGCCCGGCGGTTGAAGCGCCGCACGACACCCATAAATTCTCCGCGTGGTCGACCTTGAGCGTGTTCGGCCCCACGCAATCGTTACTCATGGTGTCGATGGCAGTCACGGTTTTGTTACCCTTCGAGTTCAGCCCGAAAATATCATAGCCATAGGCCGCGCTGAGGGCCCATATAGCAACTTTCGCCTTGGGATTGAACTCGACGTGAGGCAGCACACCCAAGGGGAGTGTGCCAGACGACGCGGGCGGCAGGCTCTGCGACGTGCCGGCGCATCCCGCGAGCACCGTGACGAGAAGTGCTGCTATGGTGGTATTTCCTCGACGCCACGTATACATTGCGACTCGCTTTCTCTCAAGAGAACGCGCAAACTTCGGAGAGAGAGGGATTCGAACCCTCGATACGACTTTACACCGTATAACGGTTTAGCAAACCGCCGCCTTCAGCCGCTCGGCCATCTCTCCACGCTTCAGTAACCACGATTTTTTGCGGTTTTTCCGCTTATCGCTCCGACGACGTTGAGCCGGCGGAGGCGACTTGCTAACCGTTTGCTAACGGGGTCGCTCTACCTCCGAGCTCCCAAGCAACGATGAGCCGAGGCTATTTACGGCTGCGCGCCCAGCTCCCTCCAACACGTGCGCATAGGTCGAGAGCGTCAGAGAGGCTGAACTGTGCCCGAGTAGACTCTGCACGTCCTTAATCGAGGTACCGCTCGAGAGGCTGAGCGTGGCGAAGGCGTGCCGAAGGTCGTGGAACCGAAACCCACGAGAGCCGACCGTCCGAGCGAGCTTACTGAACTGCGCGCTCGAAATTATCGGGGGGCCATGGACTTCCGTCCGTATTTGGCATGACGAGATCGTTGTCGGAGTACTCGGGAGTTCGGACGACGTCTTGTTCGGCTCTGTGTTTGCGCAGCATTTCGACGCATTCCGGTGCGATCGGCACAAGACGCCTGGACGACTGCGATTTGGGAGACTTCACTTTCACGCCATTGGTTCGGGTCTGCTCCAACGCTTGAAGAACGTGGAGCGAGGCGTGATCAAGATCGACATCGGACCAACGCAACGCGAGCAGCTCGCCGCGCCGCAGCCCCGTCGTTGCCGCAAGCATCACCGGAATTTCCAGCCGGCCGCCCTTTGCGGCAACTATGACAGCGCGCACCTGTTCGCGACTAATGTTCATCTGAGTCCGCGCGTCCGGCCGCGGGGCCTTGACGCGGCTCACGACGTTCTCTCCTAGGATCCGCTCCTCACGTACGGCATACGCGAACGCAGTGTGAAGCGCCCGATGAACGTGGAGGGCGGTCTGCTTCGACAGGCCCTTTTCGATCATCGAGTGATAGATCTGGCGGACATGTTTGGGCTCAACCTTGGCGAGCCGCAGCTGCCCGATTACCGGGAGAACGTAGAGGCGGACGAGCGATGAGTACCGCTCGTGCGTTTTTGCCGCCAAACGGGGCCGCGTTGCGTCGAGCCAAACCGTAAGAAATGTCTCGACTGTCAGCGACGGTGCCGACTGCCACGTTCCTTGATCGACGCGCCGCAGAATTTCTCGTTTACGCGCCACTGCGTGCGACTTCGGCATTTTGCCGATCCGCACGCTGCACTGCTTACGCTTATCACCGTGCGGCTTCGGCAGATCGTAGAGCAGATACCACGTCTTGCTCTTGCCGCGTTTGTATAGATGACCTTCCATTTTTATATGCCTCCGGAAGGCTGAAGGCGGCGGTCGGCCCACTCTCCGAGCGAAGGCCAAAGACCTCCTGCAAAACAGCCTTCGAAACGCGGAGCCGGCGCCGGCCGAAGTTGGCTGCAGGCAGAAGCCCCAACCGTATCGCCTCGTATGCGCTATTCCGCGGAATCCGAACCAGACAGGCCGCCTCCTCGACAGTTAGAATGTCGGGGGCGGTATCCCACGACAGCGGCTTCTTCTGCTTGCCCCTCAAGGTACAACCATCTCCTATCGGTCTATCGTCATCGATTCGCGCGCACGCTGTTCTTTACGAATGCTGTACTCAACGTCTCGACGTACGATCGTGAGGCAGAGCTCGGTACTGATGCTCGATCACGGCCGCGAGTTCGTCGAGGCCCGCGTTCGGTATCGCATCGTGGCAGTCGACGTGCACGACGCTGGCCCGCTCGAGGACATTCAGTTGCTGCTCGATCTTCGGTATCCGGTCGCGAGCGTCACGCGCGTCATTCCTTTCCCGCTCTAGGCCCAGCGACGCGGCGACGTATTGACGGTAGGCGCGTTCGTGGCCGGCTATATCTTTTTCAAGCTGCGGCAGGTCACGTTGCTCGAACTCATGCGTTGCATCCGCCAGCGCTTTTTCGTAGCGCGAGCGTTGCTCGCCGCATAAACGCTCTTCTTCCTTTGTCGCGGCGCGGCGTGCCAGTGGGTTCCACGATCGCTTCTCTCTGGCGAGCTGCGCCAGCCGAGCGCGCTCAGCGTCCGTGTAGCGGGTAACCTCGGCCGCATGCTCTTGAATTCGTCGCCGCTCAGCAACCAGAGCTTCGTCGAGTGTGGGCGGACGCTCGACGTGCTGCAGATGCTGCCGCGCGAGGCGAGCACGCTGATAGCGCCCCTCTTCTTCCGCACGGATGACGTTGAGCCGCAGGCGCACCTCCGTCAGTGTCGCGGGACGCAATTCACGGTGGGGTACATGCTCGTTCCAGTGGCGCATCGGAGCAACGAGCGCGTCGAGTACCCGCTGCGCTCCGAGATCGCCGGCACGTGCCCGTTCGTTGACGAACGATCGATAGTCGAGCGGCTTCTCCTCACGCGCCAGCCTCCGCTCTGACGCCAGCACGATTTTCGTCGCCTCCCAGCGCAGCCTCGCGGCGTCATATTCTTTCGCGCGCCGGCGGCCCATGACGGCGTCGATCGACCAGTACGCGAGCTGCCGGGCGATTACACCGCGCGTGCCCAGCCGCGCCAGTGCGCGCAAGAGCAGGCGCGCTTCGCGGCGCTTCTGGGCATCGCGCTGCCGTTGCGCACGCTCGCGCTCCCAGGCTGCATCCCGGCGCGCGCCCATCGCCTGTGCACGTTCACTGAAGAAAAGCTCGCGATGCGCTCGGTACTCTGACCGCAGCCTGGCATGGTCGGCGATGCGTTCGGCGTCGCGCAGCGCCCGCCGTGGGTCGCTGCGTGCTTCGCGTTCCGCGCGATCGCCAATGGCGCTGCGGCTGCGCTTCGGTGGCTGCTCCGGTGGATACGGACACGGGCCAAAGCGCTGCTCGAGTACGGCTTTCTTGCAACGCGGATGGATCCGCGACGCGCCACAGCCTGGCGCTTCGGGACCTCTGCCCGCGACAAACGCGAGGCCCTGCACGCGCGCACCCCGCTGGATCAGCTTGACGACGATGCCGTCGCGGCCGAGGCGCTGCTCGAGGTCCTGCCACGTCTTCGCGCTATTCACCGCTGCAAGTATCGTTGGGCGGACCGTATCAGCCCATGGCGCGGAGCGCGCAATCTCAGCGATAGGTTCGCGCGCAGGGGTGAACGAACCGAACCGCGACTCCATCGCCCGCAGTGCGCACTGTGGATCGATCCGTGACGCCGCGCAGCCCGGCGCTCTGCGATCCAACCCTTCTGAGAATGCAAGGCCCTGCACCCGTTCACCGCGCCGAACCAGCTTCACCACGACGCCGTGCGCACGCAGGCGCTGATGCAGGTCGTTCCAATCCTTCGCGCGGTCGACCGCATCGAGCACGTAGGGGCGCGCACTCTCTTGCCACGGCAGCTCGCCGCGCTCGTGCAGCCGGCGATACGCACCATCACTCAGCCGGCGCTCTGGATCGGGTGGGGGCGTATACAGATGCTCAACGCGCTGAACGATGTCCCGGTTGTGATGGCCGACCACGATCGCCCAGCCGCGTTCGGCCGCAATCTCGGCGCACACCCGCTCGCGTTTGATCCGCTCGTGCCAGAGGTCATTCGCCTTGCCATCCGGTCCGATGCGGTTGGCGATTACATGGGCGTGGAAGTCGTCGGTATCTTTGTGCGCGGCGAGCACGTACTGACTCTTCTCCATGCCGATCGCCTTGAGTAGCCGTTCGGCATCGCTAACCACTTGCTCGCGCGTCGGGCGTTCGTTCTTGGCATAGGCGATAATCAGATGATAGACCGGATCGCGGCAGCGCTTGGACAACGCCGCGACCGCTTCCATCTCGATCGCGGCCGTATCCACCGACATAACGCCGCGCAGATGCACCCACTCCGCTTTCTCCGGTGCGCTGGCATAGGCAACGCCGCCTTCAAACGAGTGACCCGCGGCTGCGACGGCGCGCTGATGCGTGTGCTCAGTGATGTAGTCGACCCCGATCGCGAAGGTACGGGTATGAGCGCGCGCCGGCACCGCCTTCGTAATCATGACCTCACCTCCGCAAAAGAAAAAGCCCCGCGCAAACTGCTGACGCTGGGGCTTGATAGTTTCACCCGCATTATTATGCGGGCGAAAGTCGGGCGTGCTTTGTTACCTCAAGTATACCACAGATGCAAGGTTATCGCTAGGCTTTTTTCACGTGCAGCGGATTGAAGAGTCTACCCGTTAGCATCTCGGCTTTCTGCGACCGTTCTCTTTTCACCGCGCAAGCTTACCGCTATACTTTTTCGATGGGCTGCCGATAGCGATTCGGAGTTTTGGGCCTTAGCATCTACGCTTTCTGCGATCGTCCACTTTTCAAAACGCAAGCCGGTGGTTGTGCGCACAACGCCTCCGGCGTCGTACGCCCAACCTACGAGAGCGAGGTCGCGCCGCCTTCGGCGCCGCTCAGCTCGCGGACACAACAAAGCGCTTCCTCCGCGGGCCTTGCAACGAGCAACCCGAGCGCTAACAGTGCTGATCGCAACGGTGGTATCCTGCGATCCATTCGCAGGTCGCCCATGGTGCTTTCGGAGAGGCTCAATCTAGAAACCGATTTCCCAACGATCGCGCCGGTCTACTAACCGGGTGAGGCTCACTAGATGACTCATCCCGTCAGGATTAGCGGCCATGCAAGCTGAGCTGTTCAGAGGAAATCGAAAAAGCCGTACCGGCGTCTTGCGTTCCGCCGTTGCCGGCCGTTCCGTAGAACGAGCCGTCGAGGGGAACGATACCGACAGGACCGCCGCCATCGCTCGAACCGCTAAAGGGATGCAGAATGCTTAATGGACCACCCTGTAGACCCATGCTAAAGAGCGTTCCGTGACCTCCAGACCCACCTGCCGCAGTCGTGCCGTATAACTGTCCGCTTATGAGCTGCAGTCCGTTAAACGGCGTGTACCCGGCCGTGTCATTTGTCGAAAAGTCGTGCAAGACGCGCTGGTGGTCTCCGTTCTTGCCAATGCGATAGATTACGCCGTCGTTCGACGAGCCGCCGATGAGCGTCGTGCCATAGAACCTGCCGTTAGCTGCGGTGAGTCCGGAGTAAGGGAACTCACCGTCGCCATCGTTGAAAGCAAAAAGCACCTTCTCGGTTCCATCCTTCGTAAGGCTATAGATCGTGCCGGCGCCGGACACGGACTGGGTAGATCCGCCGCTCACCGTCGTCCCGTACAGCAGACTGCCGACGACAATAAGGGGCCCCCTGGGTGATTCACCGTCGGTACCTCCGACGAAATAGTGAAGGATCTTCTCGCGACTATCGCTGATGCGAAGACGAAAAACAGTCCCGCCGTTTGTCGAAGTTCCGCCGAATTCGGTGGCCCCGTAGAGCACGCCGTTAAGGGCAAGTAGTTGAGCGTCCGGCCCGAGCCCGTCGGAATAGCCGGTGAACGTGTGCAAAATGCGGTAGTGGCTTCCGTCCGTTCTCATGCTGAAGAGCGTTGAAGCCGCGTAGAAGCCGTCTCCGAAGGTCGTACCGTACAACGTATCGCCGACCGCGGTCAGAGGTGCCTCAGGAAATCCGCCGTCGGCTCCGCCGGCAAAGGTATGTAGTATGGTTATGGCGCCGCGGGGAGTTAATGCGAAGACGGTTCCGCAACACGAGCCGCTCGTCGACTGGGCGCCGACACCCGTCGTTCCGTATAAGGTGCCGTTGACGGCGATCAAGGCGCTCGGCCCAGACCCGTAGGTCGACTTGCTCCCAAAGTCTAGCAAAACTCTAAAGCCAGATGAGCTCAGGTGCGCCGCCTGTCGCGGCGGTGGGATAGTGTTGCTTGCCGCAGAGCATCGGACGAGGGCACTCGTGCAAAGGACTACCTTTGCGACGGTCCAGCCAAGGCGCAGATAAGAAGGTTGCCTCCCCCGTCGTTTTTGCGGCACAGCTGCTACTTTGAGCGTAAGAGGAATTCTCTCTCAACGAACTTGAGGATTGCGCCTAGACTGACGACCAACGACACGGTGCGTAGCCGCCGTGTGACGCCTGTCAATTACTACCGGACCACGCTGGCGCTGACGCCGCCGGCCTGGTAATCGTCGTATATCTGGAAGATGTACGATCCGCCGCGCGGATAGTTCCAGCCCATAACGCTCGACATCGCCGCGACGAGCTGGTTCGCGCGCGTCACTGATTTGGGTCCGCCGACGCGGCCGAGCCAGAAGGGACCGCCGCCTTCGCCGGACTCTTCAGTTAGCATGTAGCCCTCGTACGTGCCCTTGTAGTTCTTAATCGTATACCATTCAAAAAGGCTGACGCCGAAGTACTCCCACTCGACATCGAAGTACTCGCCGTCCCAACGCACGTAGCCGGGATACTTAAAATTACTGCTCCGCTGCAATGTCGCCGCCTTGAAGGTGTTGCTCCCGTGCTCCAGCATGGCGAACTCCACGACGTAGGACGACGACGGCGCTCCGCTGACCAGAAGGTTGCCGCTTGCGTCGTAACTGCCGGAAACGTAGGTCGTGAACCCCTTGATCTTATAGGTCTTCGGGTTACCTTTCGCCTTGGTGTAGATAGCGAGGTTTCCCGGAGAGTACTCACTCTGGCCGTACTTATTGATGACGGCGAGATTGCCGGTGCTCCAGTCGAAAGCGCAGTCGGTCGGATAGGGACTTGGGTCGATAAGCGTCTTGATCGGCTTGCTGCCACCGTGCGCAAATTCGATGATGTCGGCGGCACCATAGTTCGTGACGTAGACGTCGCCCGATGGATCGGTACAGGAGCCGGCTGCACGCGAGAAATAGCTGAGCTGACCGACCTGGTTGCTCGTCCCATAATCGTAGACCAGCACCGAGCTGTAGTAAGAGACGTAGAGCAGCTTCTTGCCGCCAGCATCCGGCGTCATCCACGACAACCCATGCGTGGCGGCGCGGCCTTGTGGGGCGAGCGGCTGCGTTTGAACGCCGGAGCCGGCGCACGCGGCGAGCATCACCACTGCTGCCACGGCACCGGGCGCAAACAATCCGGGGCGGTTCATAATCCCAATCTCCCGCGATCAGGGGCTGATCGCAACGCCGTAGAAGTTGCCGTTATCCGGCGCCGCGATGGTCTTCGAAGCTTTCCCGCCGACCGGGTACGGCCAAAAGTAGAGCGCGCGCACTGGCCCTCCGCTGCCGGGGCCCACGCCGGCAATGATCTTACCTTCGATCCAGAATTGGACGTTGAGGTAGTTACTCCAGCTAGGACTTGTCCGCAGATTCGTCGTTCCGATGATGTGCGCACCGGAGCCCTGCACCGTCACGCGATCGACATGCACCGGACCCTTCGCGCCGCCAACCTGCGTAACCGCGAGCGATCCAGCGTTCCACTGGAGGCTGCCCGGCGTGATCGTCTTGTTGAAGTAGACGTGCCGCAGCGTATTGCTGTTCTTATCCAGAACGTTGATGTAGTTGGTGTTGCCGTCTGCGTAGAGGTTGCCTTTGTCGTCGTAAGCGCACCAATAGTAGTAAGTGATGCTGTTATCGGAGTACTTCGTCGGCTCGTTAGATCCCGGCTTCCAAATCGCGACGTCGCCGCGATGGCCAACGTCGATGTAGTTTGCTATGGCCAAATTTCCGGTTTTAGCATCGACGGAACACCCCGCCGGCTCCCCCGAAGAAATAATGTCCTGGATCGGCTGCGAACCGCCATGCGCGTATTCCATGTAAAAGGCCTGGCCGTTGGTGTCCCAAGCGAGAGCCCAAACATTGCCATGCGTGTCGGAACAGAGCCCCTGGTACGGGCCGCCCGAAAACTCCTGCAAAAAACCAACTTGCTTTCCTTGCGGGTACGAATAGACGTACACGCCGGGATTATTGTACTCGCCGTTCTCGGAGACGTAGACGAGTGTCTGGCTTGCCGCTGCTTCGAGCATCCACGAACGGCCGCGACCGGGATGCTGCGCGATCGCCTGATTTTGCGGCGGCAGAGCGCCGGAACCTGCGACCGGCGCCTGACCATTGCATCCCGCGAGCGCCGCTGCAACGACGAGCGTTGCGAACGAGCATTTATTCATGGATCTTCCCCAAGCTAACCGTGACGGCAACGGGCTTATCGAGGCCTTTCGAGATGGAGGCCACCGAATCGCCGCCGGCCGGATAGTTCCAATAGTAAACATAGGGGTAACTGAAATCGTTGTAGACGCCGACGACCTGCGTGCCTTGCTTGTTCGGATGAATATTGTAGATCCAGAACGGTCCGGCCTGGCCGCCGAAGATTTGAAGATCGGTCTCGCCGATGTAGTAACCTTGCCCGTTGGATACGCTTTCGCGGTAGAGCGAATAATCGTCGATGACGAAATAGCGCCCGTCCCATTGAATTCCGTCGACGCCCTCCCACGCCCACGATTTTTCCGGGCCGGGCAGCGTGACGTCGAGCAGTCTACTGCCCCCTTTTGGAAGCCACGCAAAGTTCGCGTAGCGACTTTCGTCTTGACCATTGGAGCCCAGCAGGTTGCCGCGGTTGTCGTAGGCGCACGCTTGGAAGTCAGGGATGTTCTTATCGGTGTAGAGCTTCGGGGTCGCCTTGACGTTGGCATACACGGCGATGTTGCCATGGGTCGATCCGCCGGCCTCATTCGCAACGGCGAGCGTGCCCGTCGCCAAATCGACCGAGCACGAGTATGGGGCGTACGGCGAATCGTCGATGGTCGCGATTGGTTTCTTCCCGGCGTGCGCGTATTCGATGATTTTCTGCGCGCCGTAGTCGGTGATGAAAACGTCGTCGGCCTTATCGACACACTCGCCCAGCGGCTGGGTAAAACCGGTTAGTTGCCCGACGAGCGATTTTTGCCAGTAGGTATAGACCGTCACCTCGCCATTGCCGTCGGAGATGTAAAGCAGATCGACTTTCTTGGCGATGGAGTCCATCCAAGCGCGGTGCGACGTCTGCGGCGTTTGCTGCGCGATGTATGGTGCCGCTGCCTGGCTGCAGCCAACCAGCGTCAAAACCACGCTCGCGAGCAATGCCCGTCTCATTGGTCGCCTCCCATCTGATCACTGACCGCGGTGCCGAAGGGCTCGGAATCAATGCGGTTGTTCTGTGCGGTCGGCTGGCCGCCGCCGGGATACGGCCACACGTACGTCGCGCTCGCGGCCGAGCCGCACAAATCGAAATCGGAGCCAATGATCGATTTCTTCCACAGCACCGCTTGAATGACGTCGCAGGCTTGGCCACCCGACGCATTCTCGAGGTTGATTTGCCCCTTGATCGTACCCGCGTTGTTGGCGATCGCCAGTTGGTAGATGCAGCTTACCGTAGCATTTTTACAGTTCTGATCGCCGACGACGAGTTGGCTCGTCGCTGCATCCCACTGCACCATTCCCGGAGTGTAGATCTTTCCACCAGAGATGGTGATGGTTTTCGCTTGGTATGCGTTGACCGGCAGCTCCGAAAGAATGAACTTGTTCCGTGTTGTGCGCCCGTCGAAGAACAGGTTTCCCGAACTATCGTAACCGCCAAAATTATAACTATATTGTTTTGGATTCGTGTAGACGTTCGGAACGCCGGTTGCATGACGATAGACCAATACCGCGCCCGGCTGACTGGTCATCCCAAACAGATTCATCACCGCGAGGTTTCCGGTCTTTGGATCCCACGCGCAGCCCTCGGGAACGCCGTACGTATCACTCAACTTCCTGACCGTCCTGCCGGAGTGCAGCAGCTTGTAAATCACTTCGCCGGAGCCATCGGTTACCCAGACGTCACCCTTGTTGTCGGCGCACTCGCCTTGCGGCTGAGTAAATCCCGTAACAATTTGAATCAGTTTAAGCCTAGGGAGTTCGTAAACGTAGACCTGCGACGTCCCTGGATCCGAAACAAAGACCCAATTTTTGCTCAACTGCGGGCCGAGTTTTGCGTTCGCCCCGGGTATCGCCGTCACGCCGATCGCCCGTTGTCCGCCGCACCCGGAGACGGTGAGAACGCCGACAAGTATTAGCACGACGCCGTGCATGTCTAAACGTTTCATCGGCGTTACCAACTGATGACGACCAGGCCGCCTCTGGTCGCGGTCTTCCACCCTTGCCACATCCGATACCGCGTGGCGCTCGCTTCAACGAACGACGATCCTCCGCCACCGCCGCCGCCGCCACCAATCTCGCTCGATCCTAAACCGCCGGAGCCGCCGCCTCCGCCGCCGTAATATCCGCCGCCACCGCCGCCGCCGCCGCCGCCTGCGTAGTTCCCCGCGCCGCCGGCCCCACCAGCGCCCAGCGATCCGGCGCTACCCGGATCACCGTAGCCCTCGGATCCCCCGCCGCTGGATCCACCACTTCCGCCCGTCGATTGCGTACCGCCCGTTCCGCCCCCGCCCTGATAGTATTGCGAGCCATTTCCGCCAGCGCTTCCCGAGCCGCCGATCGTGCCGCCGCCCCTTCCGCCGGCACCCCCGGTGTCGTAGCCGGCACCGCCTGCGCCGCCTGCGCCGCCCGCTACGATAATGCGGTTGGCGAGCTGTTCGCCGCCCTCGCGCAAATCGGTCGCGCCTCCGCCGCCGTATCCTGAGAAGCGGCGCTCGTCGCCGCCGCTCGCGCCGCCATTAAATCCACCTGTGCGCACGCCGCCTGCACCGCCGACGAAAACGTAGAGCTTTTCTCCCGGCGTTACCGGAACGACGGCAAGAACGCGACCGCCGCGAGCCCCGCCCCCGCCAACGGCACCGAGCGCGACGACGTGTACGCTCGTCACGCCGGCCGGTACCTTGAACGTCTGCTTTTTGTCGATGTAAAAGAAGGTATGGTGATGGGGCAGTGCATCTGGAACGCCTCTTGCTAGCGGCTCGACGCCGCTGCCCGCACTCCCACTGCAGCCTGCAAGCAATACGGCGGCGGCTCCGGTGCTAAGGGCGCAACGACCGTACTCTCGGAGCCCCATAGTTCTGTCCTCCTGAAGGCCGCACGGCTCGGCGCTGGACGTATTCGACGCTCTCGTTACATTCCATGGCGCTCACGACGACGCGATTGCGGGCGCTAGGTAGCCTGGCGAATGCGCGTGATGTTCTTCTTAGCATGCTCTTGCTTATCGGCGCGGCACCCCGCTCGGGCAGGCGTCACTGCAGAGAAAAAGCGATCAACGGCAGCCCGATGGACAAGCTCGTCGAGTAAGGAAGAGAAGAATCCCCATTTCACGAGGACCATTCTCTCGACGTATTCCATGAATGGTAGACCCGGTACGCCGTCCACTCTACAACAGCACAACGGCCGTATAGGCATTCCCGTTTTGCGAGCCAGATTAGACCCGGCGCTCGGAATCGCCATACACCGATTCTTTTTGAAGCCTGCCAGGACCGGGTGAAAAATGCACGCTAGTTGCTAAGCTCCTCGCCCCCTTCACCGGGCGGTTGCCATTCGCTTGCCATAGGGTGCAATAGCGAACGTCATCGGACAGTCTGGGACAGCACGGCGCGGCACGATCGGTTCAACGAAAAGCGTTACGCCATAAGGCTAAACGTCACTCGTCGATATCGGGCGTTACTCGACGGGATGATCCCCGATCGAGTTCGAGTCTCCTTGCCTCCACCAGAGTGGTGGCTGCCCTTTCAGTGCGTCGTCGCACGAGACGCAAAGATTCTCGAGGCAAAAAATATCTGAAATAAGATTTCTCGCACCAACGCAAAATCGCTGATGCAGGATCTCGACAACCTGTCCGATCGCCCAGATGAAACCGAGTAAACTCAGCGACCGGAGGGAGCGAAGCCGCACGACGGCAAGCTGCCACCCCTGAGCGGGGGCGCGAAATGGCGAAGCCGAAGAACGTTCTTCGCCGAACGCCGAAAGTTTTGCGGCCGGCAAGCGTCGCCGGCGAAGGAGCAACTGTGGTCAGAATCGTCGTGCTAGCAGCGGTGATGACGCTCGCACTCGTCGGGTGTGCTGTGACCCAAACGGTTGTCCCGCTGGGAGCGAGGAGCACCCACCTCGGCGCCTCCTGGATGGCCGCCGGCCTTAAAAACCAGGACCTACTCTACGGCTCTAACGGCAACGGCCTGGTGAACGTCTACCTCTACCAGCAGCACAAGCTCGTGGGCGTGCTCACGGATTTCACCGATCCGATGGGCGAGTGCGTGGACGGCGCGGGAGACGTTTACATCACCGACTACCAAGCGCAAACGATTGACGAATACGCGCACGGAAGCACGAAGCAGCTTCGCGCGATCTCCGATTCCTATAAGCCGTACGGCTGCGCAGTCGACCCCAAGACTGGAGACCTCGCGGTCGCCAACTTCGGCGAGACCTACGAGGCCGGCCTGCGATCCGCTTACGTGGGCGAAGGAAACCTCGCCATTTACGTTCACGCTAAGGGTCAACCGATTTACTACGGCACCAGATTTCAACATTTCAGCGCTTGCGCGTACGACAAGTATGGGGACCTCCTGGCTGCGAGTATTGATGGTTACAGCGGCAATTACTCCGGCGAATTCGACTATATGCCCGCGAAGAGCAAGAACTTCGCGGAGATCACGCTCCCGGGGCCAGAGTCCAGTTGGTACTGGGGCGAGTCACCAGCGGTCGGGTGGGACGGCAAATATTGGCTCGTAGACAGCTACGGTTTGTACCGCTACAGCATAAACATCAAAGCCCAGTACGTCGATACGGTCTCGCTCTCGGGTGAAGGAACCCTCGGGCCGGTGTGGCTCTACCGCAAAACCCCGCACTCCGCCGCGACGCAAATCGTCGGGACCAGCGACGAATTTTCCGGCAGTGGATACGTCACCTACTGGAAGTACCCGGCGGGCGGCAGTCCCATCTATCAAACGTCGAAAGACCTCTACGAGCCTTACGGCGTCGCAGTGAGTTTGAAATCGTGAACAAAGCACCATTCCTGTTGATTGTTTTGCTCTGCGCGTGCAGCGCCGGCGGCGGTTCATTCGGCACGCCCGAGCAGCTTCATAGCATGCTGCACACATCGTTGATCTCACCTGCAGCCAAAAGCAAAGGCCCGCTCTTATTCGTCTCGGACGCTGCAACTGCCGAGGTTTACATCTATCAAGTCTCAACGCTAAAGGTCGTCGGCACCGTAACGGGACTGACGCAACCCCAGGGCGAGTGTTCGGACGATAAAGGCAACGTTTGGGTAACCGACGCCGGCGCCGACGCAATCTACGAGCTATCCCACCAAGGTCGGTTGGAAAACACCCTAAGCCTTGGATATCCCGTCGGCTGCGCGTGGGATCCGAAGACGGGCGCCCTTGCGGTCATGAGCCTCTACGGATCTGGTGGCTCGCAAGGCGACGTCACGATTTATCCAAAGGGATCGGGGAGTCCCCGGAGTTACACGACTCCAAAACAATATTATTACAATTTCGGTGGCTATGACGCGAGCGACAATTTATTCTTCGACGGCCGCACAAAGAACGGTACCTTCATGCTTTCCGAGCTGCCTAAAGGCGGCAAAGCCCCATACATGGTCCGGCTAAGCGGAGGAACGATTTACTTCCCCGGTATGGTGCAATGGGATCCGACGCGGAGCGAGCTGGTGGTTGGTGACCAATCATGCGGCAACGCGTACGCCAGCTGCCTGTATACGGTCAAAATCGGGGACAAGAGCGGCACGATCGAGGGGACCACCGATCTGCAAAACTACAGGGGCGGAAAGCTCTGCGACCTCGTCCAAGGCGTCATCTATAACGGCGAGTTGGCCGGTTCGGATAACGATATCTGCAGATCGGCACCCAGCACGACGTATATCTGGCCTTACCCAGCCGGCGGTGCGCCGACGAAATACAACAAATCCACTGATTCTGAGCCAATCGGAGCGGCGATCAGCCAATGAACGTAAGAACGACCATCCTTTGGCCCTGCCCAGCCGCACTGCTGTTCAGCGCATGCTCGGGCATGCAGGTTCCTGCCGCCGGGCCCGCGACACTGCGCACTCTCTCATCGCAGAACGCTAGACTGGGCAAAGAAGACTTGATCTACGTTACGAATAGCAATGCTGAGGTAACGGTCTACGACCTTGCGACGCAAGCGCTCGTCGGCGTTTTGACCAAGTTTACGCAGCCGATGGGCGAGTGCGTAGATAGTAATGGGAACATCTATATCGCCGACTCAGGTGCGAAAAAAATTTACGAGTACGCTCACGGCGGCTCGAGGCCGATAAAGACCTTGAACGACTCGCCCGACTCGCCATACACGTGCGCCGTCGACTCGGCAACCGGCAATCTCGCTGTCGCAAACGACGACAGCGACTCGTCGGGCAACATCGCCATTTGGCCTAAAGCTAGCGGTAAGCCAACCCGGTACACCGATTCCGCGCTCATATACTTCGAGGGATGCGCCTACGACGCTCGCGGAAACCTTCTGACGACGAACGGTGTTCGCCAAGGCTACGCAACCGCGTTCGCGTGGCTGCCGCACGGCGGATCGAAGTTGACGACGATCGCGATGCCTGGTCCATACCCCAGCTGGGAGTGGAATTTCATCTACGGCATCCAGTGGGACGGACACTTCTTCGTATTAGACCGCGGGCAGGGCGTTTTTCGCGTAAGCGTCATCCACGGACTTGCGTACTATATCGGTGAGACCGAATTGATCGATGGCGGCGAGTCAGGTCCGTATTGGATCTACGTCCCCAGCTCAAAGAGCGAACCTGTTGAGATCCTCGGGGGCACGGAAACCGAAGGCAGCTACTCCGCTGTCCAAGCGTTCGGCTACCCGGGGGGCGGCAATGAACTTTTCACAATCACGCACGGGGTCGACCTTCCCTTCGGCGTCGTCGTCAGCCCGAAAACGCAATGAGAAGACTGTGTCACGCTGGGCGTGTCGAAGGTTTGTGCACCCGGCCAGAATCGAACTGACAACCTTCGGCTTAGGAGTCCCTGCCCGGAACGCAAGCTCTTCAAGCATCACGTGGCGCACCGCTATTGTCGTGCTCGCCGCGCCCGACAACCTTCATCGGCGGTTTTAAAACCGCGTGAGCTGCGGCAAGCAGACGAGGTTATCGGCGACGACCCCGGGCGATTAAACGGCAGATTCAAATGCTAACGAATCTGCTAACGCTTTAAGTCCTGATGCGTACTATTGCGTCCGAACTGTTCGAACTTTCGTGCTTAATCGCGGTTAGTGAAGTCGTTTCGTGACGGCCTGTGCTGTTTAGCAAACCGCCGCCTTCAGCCGCTCGGCCATCTCTCCACATCCCCGCAAGTGCTTATTTTGCGGGCTTTTTCCGCACGTTGCTCTAGTCTAACAGGACCTGCTAGAGCAACTTGCTCACGATTTGCTCACGGCGAGGCCGCTACCTCTGCCGAAAGCAAGGACCGCGCCAGGTCGCTCACGGCCGCTCGGCCGACGCCGGGCAGTGCGTGAGCATACGTAGAGAGTGTCAGCGCCTTCGATGAGTGACCAAGCAAGTCGGACACCTCGCGAATGCTGACGCCGTTAGCGAGCGTCAGGGTGGCGAAGGCATGACGCAGGTCGTGGAGTCGGAAGCCTTTGCACCCAGTCGCTCGCGCGAGCCTGCCGAACTGCACTGAGAAACTGTCAGGCGGCCCCGGAGAGCCGTCAAAGTTCGGGAAGACCAGGTCGGCGTTGTTGTAGGCTTCGGCCGCCTTTGCGCGGACTGCACGTCCCGGATTCCAGCGGGCGCGGCTGAGCACACGCAGGCCGCCGGGGGATGTAACTTCAAAATCGCGAGATTGCTGCGCGTCACTCCTCGCATGAGTATCGCGATCTTAAGCTAGTCCCGATTCGCACAGCCTGCCCATACTGGGTGCGCCGCCCTAAATGTTTTATATTGACAATCGTCGATACAACGGATAGCATGAAGCCGTGCTTACTGAACGATGTTGCCCTCAGGCAGAAGTCGTTGAGATGAACTTTGGGCCCGCCGCCGCGCTTCTCAAAGCGGTCGCTGACCCGTACCGCCTCACGATGCTTGCGACACTGGCCGTTGCACCGGAAGAAGTTTGCGTTTGCGACTTCACTGATGCGCTGCCCCTAAATCAGCCGACTGTCTCGCACCATCTACGCATCCTGCGCGAGGCCGGTTTGGTGACTTGCGAGCGGCGTGCGACGTGGGTCTATTACCGACTCGCCTCCGGTGCGCGAAAACGGCTAACCGATGCGCTGAGCGATACCTTCAAAAAGAAAGTGCTTGCATGAAGACTCATCTTAACCTTTCCACAAGTGACCTTAACACAAGCGTCGTGTTCTATTCCGTGTTGCTCGACGCGAAGCCCATTAAAGTGCTTCCTGACTACGCGCTGTTCGTCACTGAGCAACCGGGCCTTGAGCTTGCACTCGATCTAGCGGTTAGCGTCACACCGACAAAGGACGCTCATTACGGCATTTTCGTGGACACCGAAGACGCCGTGCAATGTGCCATCGAACGCCTCGAAGCGTCTGGCCTAGCTTCTTCCATCGAGCGCGAGGAGACGTGCTGCTACGCCAATCAAACCAAAGTATGGGCGCTTGACCCAGATGGGCGCAGGTGGGAGGTCTACACCGTCCACCAGGACACTACTGAGCGCGACAAAGCCGATACGACGTGCTGCGCGACCGCCGACGCAGAAACTCGGACGTGCTGCGTCGCTTAATCGCGATGGAGCGACTACTGCGATGACTTTGCCAAGACGCGCTGCCTCCGAAGCGGTGGGCTCGGCAATCCTGCTCGCCGGGATTATTGGCTCTGGCATAATGGCCGACCGCCTCGCAGGCGGCAACGCAGCGATTGCACTACTCGCCAACACGCTGGCAACCGGCGGAGTTCTTGTCGCTGTGATCTTGGCTTTCGGTCCGATTTCAGGCGCACACCTTAATCCGGTCGTGACATTATCGGACGCTCTGCGAGGCGGCCTCAAATGGCCTGAGGTGCCAGCCTACATTCTGGCCCAGCTTGTTGGCGCAATCACCGGAGTCGCCTTAGCGAACGCGATGTTCGGGGAGCCGATCTTCTTCTTCTCGCACCGCGCCCGGCATGGTCCAGCCATTCTGCTTAGCGAGTTCGTTGCCACCTTCGGCCTACTTGCCGTCATCTGGGGTTGCTCTCGCTATCGGTCTAAGCTTACCGCATTCGCGGTCGCAGCATACATCGTCGGCGCGTACTGGTTCACCGCGTCAACGTCGTTCGCGAATCCTGCCGTGACAATCGCCCGCTCTCTAAGCGACACGTTTGCTGGTATCGCACCTGCGGACGTGCCCGGCTTTATCGTCGCCGAAGTCTTCGGAGCGCTGGCTGCGACCGCGCTCTTTGCGTGGCTCTACTCCGGCGATCTGTCACCGAAGGCCGTTGTCGTTCCTCACAACTCTTCAAAACGGAGCCCAAATGGCATGAAGCGTTCAGTACTGTTCGTTTGCGTCCACAACTCAGCCCGCAGCCAAATGGCCGAGGCATTTCTCAGCGAACGCTGCCCTAACGACTTCGTTGCTGAAAGCGCTGGGCTTGAACCTGGGACGCTCAATCCCTTGGCCGTTGCCACGATGCGTGAGGTTGGCCTCGACATATCGAACAACCAAACCAAGAGCGCCTTCGATCTTTTCAAGGCGGGAAAACACTTCTCGTATGTCGTCACAGTCTGCGACGAGACTAGCGCGGAACGCTGCCCGGTCTTCCCCGGAGGCGCTCGACGTTTGCATTGGAGCTTTGCCGACCCGGCGGGACTTGAAGGCTCATGGGCTGAGCGACTCGCAAAGGCGCGACTCGTTCGAGACCAAATACGCGCACAGATTGACGCTTGGTGCGCTGAGGTGTGCGAGGCCGAAGTGCTAAGCGCGTAAGAGTCGCGGGCCTTGGTCACATCTTGGTCACGCACTTGGTGCGGAGCTATAGGAAACGCTAGGACCTGGTAGGATTCGACCAGGTGGAAAACCCTTGTAAACTATGATGCTTTGAGATTCGGTATGACTGCGTATGCGGTCGATTTACGTTATGCGGTCGATTTACGTCAAAACTGCTCTGAGGCCTGTGTTCGCACAAGCTGCGAGATCGGCCGGATGCGTATCCGAACAAGCGCTCACAAGGAGCCGAACGTGAAGGTCCTGGGGTACACCGACATCGAGCCCTTCTTCGCCAAGCGCGCGAGCGACGAGCCTTAAGCAGCAGCTTAACAGAGCGAGCGAAACATCATAAACGGAGTGTGAAAGTAGAAATGATGTCAAGAAGTCGCCCGACCCAACAACACTTCACTCGCTCGCGGACTTGCCTCCCAATGGTCGAGTCGTCGTCATGTTTTCATCTTCGTGCGGCAAGGCGCCGCAGTCCGTCAAGTGCTGCGTATTTATACGCGTAGCTGTACGTCGGCGTGTTAAACGACATCGTCGCTAAGGTATTGAGCGTGCCGTCGCAGCGAATCGCCATCTGGCCTATTCCGACGATTTCCGATGCAATCTCACCAATGCAATGAACGCCGACGAGCTTGCGGTCACCCCTTTGAAAGATTAGCTTCAGCATGCCCCCCCTCCCGGCAATGGCGCCGCGCGGCGTGAGCGCCAAGTCGGCGCGCCCGACCTCATAGCTCAATCCGCGCTCGCGGCACGCCTCCTCGGTAAGGCCTGCACCCGACAGCTCCGGCATACCGTAGATGGCGGAGACGGGCGTGGGATCGACGTTTCCTTCGAACGGGATTCCAAAAGCGGAACAGACCGCCGCGCGCCCCTGTTCCATCGCAATCGAGGCGAGAGTCGGTTTGAGGACGTCGCCGGCCGCGTAGATACGATCGGCCGATGTTCGAAACTTACCGTCCACTTCAATGCGGCCGCGTGCGTCGACACGAACGCCGGCCGATTCGAGTCCTAGATTTTCGGTATTGGCAGTGCGCCCGGCCGCGATCAGCACCGTGTCGGCTCGGACATGTTCGTGCGTCGAAAGCGTGACGTGCAGAGCATCGCCTGTGGCGGCGACGTCTTCCACCGTACAACCGAACTTCATGTCGACGCCCCACTCGCGAAAGAGTTCCTCGATGCGCGCCGAGATTTCGCCGTCCATCATCGTTGCTACGCGCTCACCGCGATCGACTATCGTGACCTTGGCTCCCAACGCTCGGCAGATAGTCGCAAACTCGATTCCGACCGGACCGCCACCGACGATGACCATCTCCTTCGGCGCACCACGCTCTCGATACAGAATTGTATCGGTATCGAAGACGCCGGGTAATTCGAAAGCGCTACCCTTCGGCCGCTGCGGGCGAGATCCAGTCGCAATCAGGACGAACTTCGCGTGCAGGGTTGCCAGCGCGCGCCCCTCGCGAGAAACGCAAACGGTGCCGTCGCAGTCGAGACGCGCCTCTCCCTCGACGTAGTCAACGTTACGTGCGAGGATGTTCTTTTTCGTAAGGTCCTGAAGCTGCGAACAAACGCCCCAGGTTCGCGTACGAATGACGTCCATCGCCAATTCGGGTGGAACCGTCATGCGCAAACCATAGACGTCGGCATCGCTGAATCCGGAGACGAAGAGCGCCGCTTCGCGTAGCGTCTTGGTCGGTGCACCGCCGGTCGTCGTGACGGTTCCTCCCGGACGATCCTTTTCAACGACGGCACAGCGCAGCCCGAAGAAAGACGCCAGCTCGGTGGCACTCTCGCCGGCAGGTCCAGCACCAATCGCAATCAGATCGTACGTCTGTGTCAGGGGCTTATGCTCGATGCGCTATTGCATCTGCTCTCGGCGCTGTGCCTTGAGTAGCGATTTCAGGTAGCGCGGGCACCGAAACGCTGAATCCTCCAACCTCGGGCTCCGCGGTGTACGATCGCTGGACGGCCATGGATATCTGTTCGACGATGGTCGCAAGTGGCGCCTTTTTCGTATTTCGCTGGGGGCATCGGCGCCCGTTGGCTTGCTAACCGATCTGCTAACGCCCTAGGTCCTGACGCGTACTGATGCGTCCAGACTCGTCGAGTTTTCGTGCTTAATCGCGGTTAGTGAAGTCGTCTCGTGACGGCCTGCGCTGTTTAGCAAACCGCCGCCTTCAGCCGCTCGGCCATCTCTCCGCGCTTCCTCTAACGGTTAGCTAGCGGAGTCCCCCTACCTCCGAGCTCGGCTGCAACTTCGAATCCTCCCGCAAGGCCTCACGCGGAGGCCGTGTCCACTGGGGCAACGAACGGCACGCTTCACTCGGAGGCGTGCATACATATGAGAAGTCTCGTTCTCACGTTGCTCGTTGGTTTCACTTGTACCGGAGTCCAGGGATGTACCCAATCGGGAGCGGACCTGCCGATGCCGGCCTCACAAGCCGCGCGTTTGGTGGGCGCTACGAAACACGACGCGTGGGGTCTCAAGAAGGCGTTACCGCACCCCGTGCTCGGCGCAGCCGCAGGCGCCATCGGGACGAAGATTTACGTTGCGGGCGGAATCGACAGTACGCTGACTCCGACGGGTGACACGCAGATTTACGACACGACGACCAATAAGTGGTCGAAAGGCGCCCCGATGCCGACGCCGCGCTGGGATCTAGGATCGGCCGTCGTCAACGGCGTCCTCTACACCATTGGCGGCTACACGTCGCTCAGTACGGCATCGAACGAGGTTGAAGCATACGATCCGGCGCACGACTCTTGGACGAAAGAGGTGACGATGCCGATCTCAAACGGGCCGGCGGCCGCCGCCGTCGGCACCTTGATTTACGCGATCGGCGGGTACAGCGCCGCTTCGGGGGAGCGATTGGCAAGCGTCTACGCGTACAATACTAAAACAAATGCATGGGCGACTCGTCGACCGATGAAGGTCGCGCGTTCGAATCCGGCCGTCGGCACGATCGTGAAGTCGATTGTTGTTGCAGGCGGCGTCGTTACGTCGGGGTATACGACCGACAACGAAGCCTATATCGCAAAGAAGAACCACTGGAAACCTAAAGCGCCGGATCCCACGGCGATGGCGGCGCCCTGTTCGGCTGCAGTGGGTGGAACGCTGTACGCGGCCGGCGGTGAAGGCTCGAGCGGCCCAATCAGCGTTCTCGACGCATATACCGTAAAGGCGAATCGGTGGTCTGCGAAGGCTTCCATGCCGCAAGCGGTCATCGGCCCCGCCTCAGCGACGGTCGGCGGTCTGCTCTATTGCTTCGGCGGTGCCAACGCGGGCTATCCCAACGGCAGCACGACCTTTTACAACAAAGTCCAAGTCTATCAACCCTAAGCCGGCGCGGCTCGCGCGCTCGCGATGATAGAAGAGGCTTAAGGCCGATTTATGTGGACGTCGACCTTGCAAACGGCGACCTTGCTTAGGACTTTCACGGCTCCGGTTGAGAATACGAGTTTCACGTCGTGCAACATAGTGGGGCAGTGCGCGTACGACGTCTGCTCGAACTTGATATAGAAGAAACGCCCGGGCGCCAGCGGTTGCTGGAGGTCATTGATACCCCAGAAATCTTGTCGCGAGTCCTTGTCGTACAGCTGTGTAATCGGGACTGCCGTGTCATTATAAATCTTGAAGACAACGGCGTTTGCTGCGATCGCCGGCGTCGCAAGATACGGCTGAGCGAGTAGAAGGCCCAGCCATGCTATCCCACTGCGGTTGAGAAGTAGACGGTTCATGCCGGTAGGTTCCACAGCGCCGTGCGTCGTCCGCCGTCCCTTACGGCGGCGCGGTCGGCCGGTCGAGCGGGCGCTCCGAAACGACTTCCGCGACGATGGTTGGCTTGCGACGCGCTCGCGCCGCGCGCGGCCCGTCAATGCCCGCAATACGTCCGGTCGGCAAGAACAAGCTTATTGCCGAGAGCAGCGCAAGCGCTGCATCGGCTGAGCCCCAGCCGTTGACCGTCCCGAGAGCGCCGCGGGCGCCCATGTAGCAGAGCGGAAGCACGATTCCAAAGAACGCGCCAAGGCGCGAAAACAAGCCGAGCACGAGCGAGATCCCAACGAGGAGTTCGCCGAAGCGCACGAGCTCGGCAAAAACGCCAGCGTTGGGTGCAACCACATTGGCGAGGAAATCATGAAACGGCCCAACCGTCGTTGCAATGCCTTGTTGCAGATAGGTTGCGAAAAAGCCGCCGGGCGGCAAGAATGCGGCCCCATCGAGGAACTTCGGTACCGCGTGGATCAGCCAGATGACCCCGGTGAGAATGCGCACCAGCGCCAACCATCCGCCGTACGTTCGCGCAGAAGGCAGCTTCATGCAACGACTTCCTTTCTTTGAACGAGACGTGCAATCATCGCGGCGGCCTCCCGCGCCGCGTCCGGCCGCCCCAAACGCCGAGCGGCCGCGAGCATGCGTTCGCGGCGAGTGCGGTCGGCGAGTAGCGCTTCAACGACCTCGGGGAGATTCTCGACGCGGCGAGTCCGGACGGCGGCACCGGCCTCAACCAGAACGCGTGCATTGCGCTCTTCTTGGCCGGGCAACGGTTTGCAGAGCACCAACGGAACCTGCGCCACCAAAGCTTCGGCCGTCGTGAGGCCGCCCGGTTTGGTTACGAGGAGGTCGGCCGCGTGCATATAGTCGTAGACATTCTCGATAAACGGTAAAGTGCGGACCGGGAAATTCACGTTTTCGGCCGTCTCCGCCAGACGTCGTCCCATACGAGCATTCTTCCCCGCAAGGACGGCTGCCGCAAGCGGCACCCGAACCGATTTCAGCGCAGAAAGCATGCGCTCGACCGGAGCGATTCCCAATCCGCCCCCCATCAAGAGCACGACGTCGCGGTCCCCAGGCAAGTCGAGCCGTTCGCGCAACGCCCCCTTGTCCGCCGGGAGCGAGAACTCGCGCCGCACCGGAATGCCGCTGACCGAGATCGCATCGCGGGCCACGCGCCGCGCGAGTAAAGCGTTGCGCATGGCCTCAGTCGCGACGACGTACCGGTCGATGTTCTTGTGGATCCAGAAGCCATGGACGGCGAAATCGGTGACGATCGCCACGATCGGTGGAGCGTCGGCAAACTCGTTCTTATATTCAGCCATCGCGCCGCACGGAAAGGCGTGCGTACAAACGACTGCGTCCGGCCGCTCGCGCAATATCAGCGGCCGCAAATTCGCGGCCGTAAACTGATGCGCCCAGGTGCGAAACGGACCCACTTCCGTCGCTCGCTCGGCACGATCGTAAATGTACCGATACATCTGCGGAATTGTCTTGACCATGCGGAGGTAGCCGTCCGAGACGACGCGTGACACGACCAGCGCGGCGTACTTATACGAATCGACCACCGGCGTATACGCTCCCGGTTCGAGCGTGCGTAGGGCGGCCGCAACGGCATTGGCTGCAGCAAGGTGTCCGACGCCGACGCTTGCCGAGAGGAAGAGAACGCGAATCAGCTCGTCTCCCCGTTGTGAGCGCTGCGATTATCGTCCTCGTCCTCGGCGAATGCCAAGAAGTCATCGAGAATCTCTTGCGCGAGCTGTTCCTCCTCGAGAAGGTTGCCTTCAAGGTCGGTGACGATGAACTCCTCGCCGTCGTCGTTCGTGGATTCGTGGCGAAGCACTGCGTAGAAGGCTCCGTCTTGCGGGTCTTCCAGAATGCCGACGACCTCGAACGAAAGCAACGAGCCCTCAGTCGTCTCGATGGAGAGCACGTCGCTCAACTCAAGCGGGACGTGAGGCTTTTCGCTCCCGCCGTTCGAGGTCGACATTGGAAATCTCCCTTCTAAGAGCCCAAACAACGAGCGACGTTGGCTTGGTGTTCGGCGAGCGTCGTGGCGAAAACGTGGCGCCCGTTTCCGCAGTAAACGTAGTAGAGGTCGTCGCCCTTCGACGGATGGAAGGCCGCTTCCAGCGAAGGTCGCCCGGGATTTGCTATCGGGGTGGGGGGAAGACCGGCGTGCGCATACGTGTTGTACGGCGAATCGATCTTAAGGTCCGCAAATGAGAGTTGGCTCTTATGCTGCGGCAGGGCGTATTCGATTGTAGCATCGACTTGCAGCGGCATCCCGAACCGCAAACGATTGTAGATCACCTCGGCAATCCTTGGGCGATCGATCTCGCTCTTGGCCTCGCGCTCGACCAGCGAGGCCACGGTCACCCCCTGCGGCACGCTCACGTGCAGCCTGCGCGCTCGAGCTTGCGCGTCAGGCGGGAGCTCTTTGAAAAACTCGGCGAGCATCGGGGCGGCAACTTCCTGCGGTGACGCGCCGAGCGGCACCAAATAGGTGCTCGGGAACAGAAATCCCTCGAGGCTTTTCGTCCTCGTCCCGTAGACGACGAGGCGCTGCTGCGTGAAGTCGCGCAGGAATGGCCGCGACGGCCCGACCCCGTTTCGTTGGAGGCGTTCGGCAATCTGCGCGATGGTGAACCCTTCCGGAAAGGTCACCCAAGCGGCGACCTGCGCACCCCCCGTAACCAGCGCATCGAGAACTTCGCTTTGCGTCCGATGAGGCTCAAAGCGATACTCGCCCGCGCGCACGTCGGCCTCCCGGCCCCGTGCCCGAGCCAAAATGCGGAATGTCGTCACGTTACTAATGACGCCGGCGGCGACGAGCCGGCGGGCAACTTCCGCTAAGGGTGCGCCACGGTCGATCACCACTTGACTGGGCACCAGTGGACGAGAGCGATCTCCGTAGATCACATATGCAAGCAATCCCGCCGCACCGACCACAATGAGAACGACGGCGATTGCCGCAAGCGCGGCAGATCGAGCCGCCCTCACGCGCCCGAATCGTTGCGGCGGCGAGCCAGGAATGATTCCAAGATCAGCGCGGCGGCCATCCGATCGACGATTGCGCGCCGCTTCTCCCGCGAGACGTCGGCCGCGATGAGCGTTTTGGTCGCCTGCGCCGTCGTCATTCGCTCGTCCACGCGATGAATCGTGCCACCGAAGATCTCGCGTAAGCTCTCGACGAACGCATCCATCGCGTGAGCCGCGATCCCGCGGTCGCCGCCCAACGTGAGAGGATCGCCAACGACGAGCTCGTCAACGTCATACGATTCCAAATACTCTTTGAGGGACCCAAGGTCGGCGCGCCGATTGGTGCGTGTCAGCGTCGCAATCGGCAGCGCGAACGTGCCGCTGGGGTCGGCGACCGCGATGCCGATGCGTTTGCTGCCGACATCGAGGGCCATCAGCAACGTTCAGGCTCCTAGGCTGCCGAGTTGAGCGACCGCCTTCGGACGTTTGCCGAGATGGTGTGCGACCAGCTCCTCAACGGCAGCCGCCGCTTTGGGCGTAGCGAGCAGCGCCGCGGCGGCGCCGCCTCTCGGACGCGCGAGCCCGCGAAGGTTCTGTACGTCACGCTCTTGGAGCTCCGGAAGATCTTGCCAGCGCTCGCGGCAGGCCCCGTCGATGAGGCCTCCCCCCTGAGCGTCGAGCCAGACCGGCCCGGGCGGCAACGATGCGCCGCAGCGCACGCACGTGGTTAGCGCCGGAGCCAAGCCGAGCATCTCGAGCAGCCGCAGCGAGAAGCGGGGTAACAGCGCCCGCCCTGACGCTGACGCGGCAATCGCTCCGATCGCGCCGACGAGCAACTCGTACACCTCCGGCAATGCGAGGTCCGGCTCGCAGAACGCGTCGATTAGCTCGGCGACAACGGCCGCGACGGCGTACCGCTGCGGTTCGACCAAACGCGTCCACGGCGCGCGCACGATCTCGGCCGAGACGATCACCTCGAGCGAACGGCCGCGATGCATGAGGAAGTCGCACTCGTTAAGAAACTCAACGCGTCCTCCCAAGTGGCTGCGCGGGCGGCGGACGCCTTTGGCAACGGCATCGAGTTTGCCACGCTCGAGCGTGAAGAGGGTGAGGATGCGGTCGGCTTCGCCGAGCTGCCGTCCGCGCAAGACCACGCCTCGCGTCTTATAGGCGCGCGGCTGCGTCAGGGTCCTCCGATTCCTGTTCTCTGTTGATGCTGCCGTTGGTGTAGATGCGAACGGCGAGGATTCGACGGCCCCGGGTCCGATCGACCCGCAAACGCGTGTGATCGGCCGCGTCGATCTCTTCGCCTTCGTTTGGAAGCCGCCCGAAGAGCCCGACTGTGTAGCCGCCGATCGTCTCGAAATCTTCAGTCGGAAGCTGCGTCCCGAGCTTGGCATTGACGTCTTCGATGTTCGTTCCGGCCTCAACGACCGCTTCGCAAACGGAGACGACCGAAATCGGCTCTTGCTCGTCTACATCGTGCTCGTCTCGAATCTCGCCGACGATCTCCTCGAGCAGGTCTTCCATCGTGACCAGGCCGGCCGTGCCGCCGTATTCGTCCACGACGATCGCCAGCGAAAACTTATCGCGCTGCATCTCACGCAGCAGATCGGAGATCTTCTTCGTTTCCGGAACGTGTACCGCCGTGCGCATGAGCGCGCGAACGCTGGCGTGCGCGATCGTCCCGTTCGCGAGCGCGACTAAGAGCTCCCGATCGTGGACGACGCCGATGATGTCGTCTTTCGACTCCTGGTAGACGGGGAGCTTCGAGTAACCTTCGGCGATAACGACGTCGAGCACGCGGCGCGGCGAATCGTCCACCGAGACGGCGACCATCTCCGGACGCGGTTTCATCACCTCCCGGACGATGGTGTCGCCGAACTCCATCACGGAGTGAATCAGCTCTCGCTCTTGCTCCTCGATCACTCGTTGCTCTGCCCCGACATTGACGAGCGCGCGGATATCTTCTTCCGTAATGTACGGCCGGTGGGCGTGCTTGATCCCGAATAGGCGCAGAATGAGATCGGTTATGACTTGAAAGGCCCGCGCAATCGGCATCAGGACGTAGGTCGCGTAGCGCATCGGCAGCGCGAGGCGAAGCGCCCAGCGGTCGCTATCGCCCGTCGCCACGGTCTTCGGGACGATTTCACCGAAAAGCAAAAAGACCACCGTCATGACGAGGGTCGAAAGAATTGCGCCCGAGGGTACCCGCAGCGATATCGCGATGTAGGTCGCGAGCGAATCGGCCGCCAGCAAGACGATCGTGTTCCCGACCAAGATCGAAGTGAGAAAGCGCATCTTGTCGTCGACGAGGTGTTGCAGATTGCGCGCGCCGCGCACGTGGCGCTCGGCGATCGCTCGTGCGCGTAGCCGCGAGATCGAAACCAGCGCGGCCTCCGAGGCGGCGAAGAACCCCGCCAGCAGCACGAGCACGACGAGTGCGGCGATCTGGTACGGTAGGCCTTCGGGGATACTTGGCGAGGGATCCGTATTCAAGTCGGCGCCATTATAACATAACGTGCGGGCGCACCAGCACGTAAATCGCCAGGGCGACCAGCGTCCCGAGCACCGCCCCCCAGAAGACCTCGAAGGGACGGTGGATGCGGGCCTCGACCCGGCTTTGAGCTACCAGAAACGCCACGAAATAGGCTAAGATCGCGGCGAGCGGCTTCTGGTAGAAGAACGCCAGCATCGTCGCCACCGCGAAGGCGAGCGCGGCGTGTCCCGAAACGGCGCCCCCCTGCAAAGCCGATCCTCGACCGACCCAGGCCTTGGCGAAGACCGTTGCGATCGCCACGACGGCGAGCGCGATGAGCGCCACGTTGGCCGGCACCGATTGGACTGCCTGAAAGACCCGCGCGCCACCGCTCATAATTCCTTGATAAAATATCAGATACGCGCAGAGCGCCGCGCCAACCGCAGCAACGAGCACGGCACCGGCAGCGGCATCCTTCGCGCTCTTCGCAAGCGGATGGTGAGCGACCGTGAGCAGATCTACGATCGCTTCGATCGCGGTGTTCATCAGTTCCAAACTCAAAACCAGCGCCACGAGCGCGATCGTGGCAATGACGTAGTACCGATCGAGACGCAGTATGAGCGTTGCCAGCAGCACCAGCGCGGCGACGATAAAATGGACGCGCATGTTCGGCTCGGTGCGCGTGGCGTAAATGATCCCTTCGAACGCATGGTGGAACGACCGAAGCAATCGGCTCTGTTCGATTGGAAGAAAGTGCGGCGGCCCTGTCCGCGGCGGCGTCGACGAACGTTTACCGCGGTCGTCGACGGGGTGATGCATTAGCGTAAGCTCGCGTACGGCCAGGGAAGCGCGATGGCGTCGGCGAGTCGTCGTTCCTCGCGTTGCATCGTCCGCCGTTGCGCAACGGCCAGGTGGTCGTGACCCTTGAGGTGGAGAAGGCCGTGAATCAGCAGGCGATAGATTTCGCGCTGGAGCGGCGCGTCATACGCGGCGGCCTGGCGTCGAGCGGTTTCAACCGAGATCACGATGTCGCCCAACAGTGGTTCCGGAACGGCCTGTGGCGTTTCATCGAGCTGGAAGCTGAGGACGTCGGTCGCGCAGTCTCGCCTCCGGTACTTCCGGTTGAGAGCGCGAATCGCATCGTCGCCGACGAGTAGGAGCGAGAGGCCCGAAGCGCCCTCACCGATGGCGGCCAGCAATCGTTTCGCGGTTGCCACCAGCGCGCGTCCGTCGACCCCGCTTGCACGCACGTCGTTCCGATAATGAATCACGGCGTCGGTGACGCGCCGGCCGCATATGCCCGAACGATCTTCGCCACGAGCGGGTGGCGGACGACATCGCTCTCGTCGAGCTCGACAACGCCCACATCGTCGATCGAACCAAGGCGCGCGGCCGCGGTTCGCAGACCGCTGCGCTGACCGCTGGGAAGGTCGATCTGCGTGACGTCGCCGGTAACCACCATTTTCGATCCGCTTCCGAGCCGCGTCAAAAACATCTTGAGCTGATCCTCGGTCGCGTTCTGCGCCTCATCGAGAATGGCAAAGCAATCGGAAAGCGTGCGCCCGCGCATAAACGCAAGCGGAGCGACCTCGAGCGTTCCGCGCTCCATGTACTTGTTGACGAGTGGCTCGTCGACGAGCTCCGCGAGTGCATCGAAGAGCGGCCGCATGTACGGATCGAACTTTTCCCGCAAATCACCCGGAAGAAAACCGAGTCGCTCGCCGGCCTCAACGGCGGGCCGCGAGAGGATCACGCGCGCGACATCGTGACGCTTGAGTGCGCGCACCGCCATCACGACGGCCAAATACGTCTTGCCCGTGCCCGCCGGGCCGATACCAAAGGTCAGGGTTGAGTCTTCGATTGAGGTTACCAAACGTCGCTGTCCGGCAGTACGCGGACGGACTTCGCGCCCGCGATGCGTTCGCAATAGCGTGCTTGGCAGAGCCGACGCGCGTTCGACGCGGGCGTCCGAGAGCGCGAGTGCCACGTCGTCGGGTGTTATGTGGGCGCCGCCTACGGCGGCTTCAAGGACCCTTCGGACGACCTCCTCGGCTCGCGCGACCGCAGAATCCTCCCCGGCCAAAAGCAGGCGGTCGCCGTCGGCGTGAACTGCAACGTCAAGCGAGGATTCGATCGCAGAGAGATTCCGATCGTACTCTCCGAAGAGACGGACCCGGTCGGAAAGTTCCCCGAGATCGATGGATCGTTGTGCCGTCAACTCCTGAAGTATTCGTCGCTCAGCGCTCGGGGCTTTCCGAGCACCTCAGCGGCGATCACCGCCCGGACGAGGCTGCGTCGCTCCCCGAAGAGCCGCTGACGCGCCGTAAGCCCGGGGTGCGGCAGCGGATGCTCCACAACGGGCCGCGGCGGCACGCTAGGGGCCCCCACAGCCGGCCGCGGCTTGGGGGCCGGCGCCGCGGATTGCGGGAGCTGCGGGAGCACCCGGCGCAGCACGGCGGAGGGCCCCGGTTGACCCGGCGGGAGGGGCTGCTGCTGTAGCTGGGCCCGCGTCCCCTTGCGAAGGCTCGAGATCATGCTTCCGACCACGCCAACGATCAGGAGTCCCACCCAGACGAGGATGCCGACGTCACGCATGCCAGCGCGTTACTTCGGGCCGGGACCCGTGAGCGGCGGCTGCTGCTGCTGCGATTCGGTGGAGGCCTCGGTCGACGCGCCAATCGATCCGCGCATCTCCGTATCGGCCTGTATGTTTTTGAGGCGGTAATAGTCCATCACGCCCAGATTGCCACGCAGGAATGCCTGCGCTATGGCTTGCGGGATCGATGCTTCAGCCTCGACGACTTTCGCGCGCATCGCCTGCGTCTCTGCCTTCTGTTCTTGCTCCGCCGCCAGCGCCGCGTACTGCCGCTCCGCCGCCTTTGCCTGTGCGATGCGGCGGTCGGCTTCGGCTTGACTGGTCTGCAGCTCGGCGCCGATATTCTTTCCGACGTCAACGTCGGCAATGTCGATCGAGACGATCTCGAAGGCCGTTCCCGCATCGAGCCCTTTTGCTAGAACAGCTTTACTGATGCGGTCCGGATACTCTAGGACTTCCTTGTGATCGACGGCGGCGCCGACGGCGGAGACGACACCTTCGCCGACACGCGCGACGATGGTGGGCTCGCCCGCGCCGCCGACGTAACGATCGAGGTTGCTGCGCACCGTGATGCGCGCCTTGACGTTGAGCTGAATGCCATTCTGCGCGACGCCTTGGAAGATCGGCGTCTCGATGACCTTGGGGTTGACCGAGGTTTGCAGTGCCTCGAGCACGTTGCGCCCGGCCAAATCGATCGCCGCGGCGCGCTGCCATTCCAGTGGAATCTGCGCGCGTTGCGCCGCAATCAGCGCCAACGTCACGTTTTCAACGTTACCTCCCGCGAGGTAGTGCGACTGCATCTGATCGACGCTGAGATTTAAGCCCGCCTTGCGCGCTCGAACGTAGTTCGTCACGATAACGCCCGGCGGAATCCCGATCAAGCGCATGCGCACGAGCGCGATGATTCCGAGCGGGACGCCGGCCGCGATCGTTCGGATCCACAATCCAATCGGAAAGTAATAGAGAAACGCGAAGAACGCAATAACGGCGATCAGGATGATGATCGCGCCGCTGACGGCAATCATGGTCTGCTCCTATCCAGAGACGGGCTCGACGAAGATGCGTGCGCCCTCGACGCGCACGACGCGGATTGGGGTTCCCTGCGCTATGAACTCACCCTCGGTGAGCACGTCAATTCGCCGGCCGTCGATCGATGCGATACCGGCCGGGCGAAGGTAGCTAACGGCCGTGCCGCTGCGTCCCCGCAAATCGCGGTAATCGCCGCTTGCGACGTACTCGGGACCTTGCGCGGACGCAAGCGCGAGCCGATGCGCCCACGCGTTCTGCGGTACCGCGCGTACCGTCAGCGTAAAGGCGATGACGGTCAAGACGATCGCGGTCGCGATCGTCTCGATCCCGACGAAGAAAAACGGCAGGCCGAAGGCCCAGAGCACCGCCACAAAGAGCGCGGCAGCACCGAGTATGCCCGGCAGACCGTGCCCCGGAACGACGTGCAGTTCCCACAGAATTCCTAAAAGCCCGAGAATCGCAAGCACCACGACGAAGCCGTTGGAGAATCCCGCGTAGACGTGGCTGCCAAAGAAGAGCGCGAGCGCCCCGATGCCGATGACGCCGGCGATTCCGTGCAGCGTCTGCATCTCAATAAGCAGCCCGAGCATACCCAGCGTCAGCAGCAGTCCGCTCACGACCGGGTCGGTTGCAAAACGCGCGATCTGCTCCCCCCAGGAGAACGATTCGGAAATCCGCGGCGCGTCGGCTAAGTGCAGCTGGGCCAGCGCCGCGTCGAGCGTCGGCGCGGTTGAACGCGCGATGCCAGCGCGCAGCGCATCATCGGTGTTGAGCGTCAGAATCGTTCCGGAACGCTTATATTGCGGCAGATCGACGTTCTTATCGACCATCGCGCCGGCAAGTTTTGAGTTGTAATGGTTACGCTGGGCGGTCGATTCGAACTCGGCGCGCAGGGCCGATATCGTCTTGACGGTTGCCGGAATCGGTTCGGCAGCGCCGATCGAGGCGCCGGGCGTCATGACGATTTGGCTTGCCGTCAACGTGATAAGGGCTGCCGCGGAATAGGCGCGCTCGCCGACGTACGCGACGACTGGTTCTTGAGCGGAAAAGAGCGCATCGCGAATTCGAAACGCGGCCTCGACCAGACCGCCTGGGCTATTGACCTCGAGCACGATCGCGCGCGCATGATCCTGATTGGCCTCATCTACCGAACGCTCGACCACGTGCGCCATGCCATCGTCGACGGTTCCGGTGATAGGCACGATGACGATCGGCCGCTCAATGGGTACGCCCGCAACTTCTGCCGTAAGGCCGTAGAGCAGCAGAAACGGCCAGAGCCAGGCCCGCAACCGCAATCCTCTCATGTGACTAGCTACCGTGGCCGAAGCCCGAAGGTTACGGGCCTAGGAGGCGAGTTCTTCGGTGACGATTTGACGGACCAGATTGCCGTCGGCCTGACCGCGCAGCTGCGGCATGACCACCTTCATGACGGCGCCGGTATTGCGCGATTCGGGGGGCAGCTCGGCGAGCACGCTCTGCACGATCTCGCGCACCTCCGTGGCCGATCGTTGGGCGGGAAGATACGCGAGCAACATCTCGCGCTCGGCACGCTCTTTCTCGGCGAGATCGGTGCGACCGGCTTTCTCAAATTCCGCAAGCGAATCGCCTCGCTGCTTTACCAAGCGCCGAACTACGTCGAGCTCGTCGGCGTCCGAGAGCTCGTGACCGCTTTCGGTACGCTTGTAGATGAACCCGGAGAGTGCCGAGCGCAGGGTGTCAAGACGCAGCTGGTCGCGAGCCCTCATCGCCTCTTTGAGATCCGAGGCGATGCGATCTTTAAGCGTGCCCACGTTGTCGGTCTAGGCGCGGCGTTTGCGCGCCGCAGCGGACTTCTTCTTGCGGCGAACGCTCGGCTTTTCGTAGTGCTCGTGCTTGCGCGCCTCCGCGAGAATCCCCGCCTTTTGGGTGGCCTTTTTAAACCGGCGCAGCGCGCTCTCGATTGTCTCGCCCGGAGCGATGCGGACTTCCATGTTGACGACCCCCCTTTCGGCGCCCCCTTCGACTCCGGCGCTGCGCGCCTTCGCTCAGGATGACAAAATTTGAAGCACGAAAAATTAGGCCCCATTAGGCCCGTTCCTAGACTAACATAGTCGCGACTTGAGCGTCAAACCGTCCTTCGACAGGCTCAGGATGACACATTAGCCGGGCGGCCAGGTCATCCGCCGACCCGCCAGTACGTGCACGTGAACGTGCCCGACGGTTTGACCGCCGTCGGGCCCGCTATTGATAACCAGCCGGAAACCTCGCTCGCCGCCGCGTCCCGTGCCGAGCCGGGATGCAATTTCAATCAAACGCGACGCGAGCATTTCGTCTCCTTGCCTCGCACGGACAGCATCTCCGAGCGTTCCATAATGCTTTACCGGCATCACGAGCAGGTGAACCGGCGCTTGCGGGTTGAGGTCCTCGATCGCCACGACCTCATCGTCGCGATAGAGTTCCTTCGCCGGTATTTTTCCGGCGCCGATCTTGCAGAAAACGCAGTCGTCCATCAGTGCGTACGAATCGTGAAGTTCCATGACTTCATCGTTGTGTTGCCGGCTTCATCCGCCACCCGCACCGTTACGTGAACCGGACCGTCGGGGTAGCTGTAGGATGGCAGGTACTGGATAAACGCCGCGGTACGCAGGCATTCCGATGTAACGTCGCGCCCATTGATCCAAAGCAGCGCACTCGCCGCGCTGACGGGCACTGCGTCGGCGGCAAAACTTGCATAGACTGCGGGCCGGCTCGTGTTGATCGTCGCGCCGGCGTCGGGTGCGAAGTCGGCGACGCCCGGGCCAATGCTCGAGGCCGAGACCGCCTGAGATGCGGGCGCTTGCGCCGTGGCGTTGCCGATCGCAAGCCGTCCGATCAAGGCGACGTCGTCGAAGTTCGCACCGCGTGGAATGGTATAGCTGCCGACATAGAGGCCCGGCGATCGCTGCTGCATGGCTTGATCGACGACGTCGGAGCCGATATCGAAAGTTGCCGATCCACCCGCGGTGCCGTGCAGCATTACGTGAATCGTATCGCCCGCGCGCAGCGGGTGATTCGCATCGCTCTCCACGCCCGCAATCTGCACGCTCGCGCCGGTGGCAGACGGTCCAGCCGCGACGCTGCGGCTCGCCAGAATCTCGCGGACTTCGTTGGTCTCCACGTTGTACCGGACGCTGATTTCGTCGCCGGGACGGAGATCGTTGAACGACGCCGCTTTGCCGTTGAGCGAGATTTCGGTTAAGCGGCCGGGCGCGATTACTTGACCGTCGCCCAGCACAAACTCATTGCCCGCGATCGCAACGATGTGACCGTTGCGGGAGCCGTACTCGTCGACGATACGGACGACGCGCCCGTCCTTTCGCATCTCAACGCGCGCAAAGTCGCCCGGGCGCACGTCGCCGAGCTCCCCGGGTGACGTCACATTGAGATTAACGTCTTGTACGTCGATCGTCGCATTGGCAGCCACAGGAATAGTTTTTACGCCGCCATTCGAGCCCAGCGTGACGGTCGGCGGATCGGAGAGCACGTCGACCGCGGCGACCGTACCAAACCGCTCAAAGCCGCTGCCCACCGCCACGAAACCGTTCGAGGATCGTCCGACCAGCTGCGCGACGATCGTGACCGTGCGGGTGCGCCGATCGAATCGCGCCTGCGCGCCCAGTATGTCGGTGAAAAAGCGCAGCGTAACGTAGAGAACGTCGTGGATCTCGAGCGGCGGCGCTTCCAGCGCGAGGCGTTCGTCGTCGACTTGAGCGATGCGGCTGCCGACCGTGAGCGTCACGGTCTTCGATCCGATCTGAGTCGTGATCCGATTTCCGCTGCGCTCGAACGAAAGCCCGAGTGCCTCGATCGTACGGCGGACCGGAACGAAGAGCAGATTCCCCTCGAAGCGGGGCGGCGGATTCAATGCGAGCGTGTCGCCGTTGATGACGATCGCAATCGGCCGCGCTGCGGCAATGCTCGATCGCGGCTGGGCCGTAAGGATCAGCAGCCCCAGCACGGCGAGAAAACGTTTCAAATTTCTTCCAAGACCTCTCGATAGACGTCCGCAGTCGCGCGCGCACAACGATCCCACGTTAGCTCCCGCGCAGCCTGCCGGCCCTGCTCGATTGCCCGCAGTCGTCGCTCCGGCTCGCCAAGCAGTTGTTCGAGCAAGGCCCGCAAGCCACGCACGTCGTGCGGGGCAAACGTAAGCGCCGCAGTCGCCAGTGGGCGAGGTACTGCGTCTTCGCACGCGACGACCGCGCAGCCTACCGACATCGCCTCGAGGATCGGCAATCCAAACCCCTCGCGCAGCGCCGGCTGCACCAGCGCGGCTGCGCCCCCGTAATAGGCCGCGAGACGCTCGATTGTCACGTCGCCAAGGGCCTCGATTGCGCGGGCCGGCCCACTGCGCCGCTGCAACTCGCCCCCAAAATCATCGGGACCGGTGAGATAGAGATCGACGTGCAACCCTTCGGGCAGGGCCGACCACGCTTCGAAAAGTGTCGCAAGATCCTTGTGCTCGCGGTGATTTCCGACGAAGAGCAGGTAAGGTCGGGCGGCAGCGTACGGGACGACAGGCTTCGCAAAAATCTCTCCAACCCCGAGGGGGACGACCCTGATCTTCGCGCGCGCGACGCCGAGTAACTCCACAAGATCGTCGACGGTGCGTTCGTCGTCGGTTATCACTCGTTTTGCGCGCTTGCACGCCGAGCGGACCACGGTAGCGTAATACGGACGCACTTTTGCCTTGAAGTACTGCGGAAAGCGCAAGTGGATAAGGTCGTGGATCGTGACGACGAAGCGCCGCGGCAAGATCAGCGGTACGTACTGCGAAAGAAAGTGCACGAGGTCGAGCTTCGCGCGCCGGATCGCTAACGGGAGGCGTACTTGCTCGCTCCAACTGAAGTTGCCGCCTTGCATAAAGAGCGCGTAGGCATACTCCGGCGCCACCCGCGGCAGGCGCTCGACGAGTTCGCGCGCGTACGTCTTCATTCCGGCCGATAGCTGACGCGTCAAGCGGGCATCCAGCCCGACGCGCGCCGCGCTCACCGCCAGAGCGCTTTTCGCGCCGCTACCGCCGGATACGTCGCGGAACGGTACGCGACGTACCAGCCCCGCGGCCCATCCAGGAGCGCGCCGCGCGCAAAGAGCAACCATCCCAGCCGCAGGACGCTCGCGCAAGCCGCGGAGAGCAAGCCGAGCGCCGAGCTTGTCATACTCTGCGCTTCCAATGCCGTATAGCGCTCGTATTTGGTTCGGTACGAAGCAAAGTCCGGATACGAATAGTGCAACAACGTGCCGGGAAGATCGGCGACGCGGCCGTCCGACGACCACGCTTCGTGCAGCGGCGCCGCTTTGGCGGCAGCGGGGTGCGCCTCCAGGATCGCGCGATCGGTGCGAAAGAGACGCAGCAGCCATTCGTTGCGCCATATCCGCATCGGCTTGCCGCAGAAATACGTCGTACGCTTGACGCGGTACGCGTCGGCGTCGTCTGAAGCTTCGAGAATCGCCTGGCAGAGCACGTCGTCGAGCGCTTCGTCGGCATCGATCATCAGCGTCCACGGGGTCTCCACCTGCGAGAGCGCAAAGCGCCGCGCCTCGACAAAATTGGTCCATTGCCGCTGCACGACGCGCGCGCCCGCGCTGCGCGCGAATTGCACCGTATGATCGCGCGACCCCGCATCGAGCACGAAGAGCTGAACTCCGCGAGGTAGACTCGTGAGGGCGCGCGGCAGATTACGCTCTTCGTCGCGTGTGAGAACGACCGCGGTAATTACACTTGCGTCCAGGACGTCGCCTCAGCAACGCCGGCGCGGCCGTTGATACGTTCTTCGTGCGCGAGCGCGGCACCGATAAAGTCGCGATAGAGCGGAGCGGAACGATTCGGCCGCGACTTGAACTCCGGGTGCGCCTGCGTCGCAACGAACCACGGATGCAGGTCGACAGGCAGCTCGACTACCTCAACGAGCCGCGTCTTATCGATCGTGTGATGACCGGTGAAACGCATGCCGTGCTCTTCAAAGATCGGGCGATACCGGTTGTTGAACTCATAGCGGTGGCGATGGCGCTCGCTGATCTCGAGCTCGCCGTATGCCTGAGCGGCGAGGCTGCCCGGCTCGAGCGTGCAGGTGTACGTCCCGAGCCGCATCGTGCCTCCAAGGATCTCAAGGTTGCGCTGATCCGGCATGAAGTCGATCACCGGATCGACGCTCGTCTCGTCCACCTCGCTCGTCATCGCGTCGGGCAGCTCGCAGACGTTGCGCGCAAACTCGACGCAGGCAAGCTGCATCCCATAGCAGATGCCTAGAAACGGAATCTTGCGCTCGCGCACGTACTGAATTGCGCGGAGCTTGCCTTTGACCCCGCGAGCGCCGAAACCCGGCGCGACCACGACGCCGTGCGCGCCGCGCAGCACCTCGATGCCATCGTTTTCAACGAGCTCGGAATCTATTCGCTTGATCTCGACCGCTGCGTGGTGGAAAATACCGGCGTGCGCGAGGGCCTCGTTGATCGAGATGTACGCATCCTTGAGCTCCACGTACTTGCCGACCAGCGCGATGGTCACGCGGCGACGCGGATGGAGCAAGCGTTCCGCAACTCCGACCCACTCGTCAAGTCTGGGCGCGGCCGGCGGCAAATTCAGTTTTCGGACCGCGGCTTGGGCTAGGCCTTCGGCCTCGAGATTGAGCGGGACCTGATAGATCGTGCGCGCATCGATGTTCTGCACGACCGCGGTCGGCGGCACGTCGCAAAAGAGCGCTATCTTCTCCTTCAGCTCGATCGGCATCGGTAGCGCCGACTGTGTCCGGCAGACGATCGCATCGGGTGCGATCCCGATCCCGCGCAGCTCGCGCACGGAGTGCTGCGTCGGCTTCGTTTTCAATTCATCGGCGGCTCCCAGATGCGGCACGAGCGTCAAGTGCACGTACATCACGTTCTCGTCGCCGACGTCGTAGCGCATCTGGCGGATCGCCTCGAGGAACGGCAGCCCCTCGATATCGCCAACAGTTCCGCCGACTTCGACGATACAGACTTCGGCATGGCTCGCTTCGGCGACGCGCTTGATATGCGCCTTGATCTCGTTCGTAATATGCGGAATAACCTGAACGGTCGCCCCGAGGTATTCGCCGCGCCGCTCCTTTTCGATCACCGAGTCGTAGATCTGGCCGGTGGTCACGTTGTTCGCTCGCTGCAGATTCTCGTCGATAAAACGCTCGTAATGACCGAGATCGAGATCCGTTTCGGCGCCGTCTTCGGTAACGAAAACCTCGCCGTGCTGATACGGATTCATCGTGCCGGCGTCTACGTTGATGTAGGGGTCCAGCTTCTGGATCGAAACGCTCACGCCGCGGGCTTTGAGGAGTCTCCCGAGCGAGGCGGCGGTGATGCCCTTGCCGAGCGAACTCACGACGCCCCCGGTGAAGAAGATATACTTCGCCATCTCGGGTGGTTCTGATTCGCCTTCTGCGGGCCGCAAACCTGGAGCGAGCGGACTAGCGCTCCTAGGGGCATACGTGCCGCTCCTGCGGCCGCTTGTCTCGCGCATCCGGCGCTCGCCTGCGCTCGCCTCTCCGCCGCTCCCGCCATCCATGGCTCCGCGGCGGATTCACACGCCGCCGAAGCGGCACGTATCCCCTAGGAGCGCCGGCCTTCTGCCCTTATATAACGAGCGAGGCCGGCGTAATCGTTGCCCACTTCAACGGCGAAGTTGGGGAAAGTGGAGCGGACTAAGGCCATCAGTTGATTGATGGTGGGCGGGGCGGACTCGAGTAAGACGAGGGCGTTTTCGTTGAGGAGCGGTGGCAGTTGGGGGAGCAGTTCGCGATAGAGCGTCAGGCCATCCGGGCCGCCGTCGAGCGCTTCACGGGGTTCGAATGAGGCGGGTTCGGGCGGTTTCGGCAGTTCGGCCGTCGGGATATACGGCAAGTTTGCGACGACGACGTCGTAGTGATTATGGCGAACCGGCCCCGCGAGATCCCCGCGATAGAAGTTGCAGCGATCCGCCACGCCGAGCCGCTCAGCGTTTTTTCTGGCGATTTCGATCGCCGCAGCCGACGTGTCGGTCGCATCGACGGTTGCGCAAGTTTCCGCGGCAATCGTGCAGGCAATGGCACCGCACCCCGACCCAACGTCGAGCGCGCGCATCGATCCGCGAATGAATCGAAGCGCTTCTTCTACCAGATGCTCCGTCTCCGGCCGCGGCACGAGCACGGTTTCGTTTACGAGAAATGCGCGGCCGCAAAACCCGGTGCTGCCCAGGAGATAGGCGACCGGGACTCCCCTGCGGCGTTGGGCGCAGAACGTTTCAAATCTTGCGGCTTCTTCTCCCGACGCGACGGCATCGCCGTGCGCAACGACCCATGCACGGTTGCGTCCGAGGACGTTTGCAAGCAGGAGCGTCGCGTCGGCGCGAGCCGAAGGGCTCGATTCCGCCAAGCCGCTCGTTGCGCCGCTGAGCAAAGCCGAAAGCGTCTTCAAACGGCAGGTTCGCCCGCGAGCACGCGGGCCCGCTCGTCGGCGATCAGCTCCTCACTAATGTGGCCGAGATTGCCGTCCATGATTCCGCGAATGTTTCCGAAGCTTCGGTTGATCCGATGATCGGTGATGCGATCTTGAGGAAAGTTATACGTGCGAATTTTCTCGGCGCGCTCGCCGGTACCGACTTGCGATCGGCGCATCGAGCCGACGGCCTCCTCCTGCTCGCGGCGTTTCCGATCGTAGATGGTGGCGCGAAGCATTTGCATCGCTTTCTCTCGATTCTGCTGTTGGGAACGCTCTTGTTGCGAAGCGACGACGATGCCGGTCGGCAGATGCGTGATGCGTATTGCGGACTCCGTTTTGTTGACGTACTGGCCGCCGGCGCCTGAGGCCTTATACGTGTCGACCTGCAACTCGGCAGGCCTGATCTCAACCTCGACATCGTCTTCGACTTGGGGAAGCACGGCGACGGTCGCGGTACTCGTATGAATGCGGCCCTGTGCCTCGGTTGCCGGAACGCGCTGCACGCGGTGCACGCCCGATTCGTGTTTCAGGAAGCGGTACGGCTCATTTCCCTTGACGGCAAAGACGATCTCTTTGTAACCGCCGGCCTCGCTGGGGCTCTCCGAAACGAGCTCCGTCTTCATGCCCTTCGATTCGGCGAAGCGCATGTACATGCGCGCCAAATCGCCTGCGAAGATCGCCGCCTCGTCACCACCCGTGCCGGCGCGTACTTCGACGAAGACGTCCTTGGAGTCGTTGACGTCGCGAGGCAGCATCAGCCGCGATAACTCTTGCTGCAGCTCGGCCTCGCGATCGCGCAGGCCGGCGTTTTCCTCTTCGGCGAGTGCGCGAAGGTCGCGGTCGGCTTGGCGAACGAGCGCATCGTTGACTTCGATCTGCGCGCGCACGTCACAGAGCCGACGGTAGGTTTCAACCGGCGCTTCCAAAAGCGCGCGCTCCTTGACCAGCGCGGTATAGCGCGACTGATCGAAAGCACCCGAGGGGTTGGCAAGCTGCGCGTCGATCTCGTCGAAGCGCCGTGCCATCGAATGTAAACGCTCGATCAGAGCGCGGCTGCCGCCTTCTTCGCCTCGCGTGCGCTCTTGCGAGCTGCGGCCTCCTCCTGCTTGCGGCGCGCAGCGGCCGAGCGCTGGTTAAACTTGTCGACACGCCCGGCCGTATCGACGAGCTTTTGCTGGCCGGTAAAGAGCGGGTGGCAGGCAGCACAGATCTCGACCGAAATCTCGGGCAGCGTCGAGCCCGTCACGAAGCTATTGCCGCACGCGCAGTGCACTCTCGCCTCGGGGTACCATTTTGGATGAATCTTGGTCTTCACAGCCTTTGGATTATAGCAGCAGTGTCAAAAAGGAGGCGCTCCTGCCGCTCCAAAAAGCAGAGGCCGTGAGACCGTCTTCTTTTTTGTCGGGTGCCACGGCGACCATCGCCGTCGCGACCATGCTTTTCGCCGGGGCGGCGGCGCGCTTTACGGCCGTCGCGGCAACCCCGCCTCCGACGCCTCCGCCGATCGGCACGCCCGCATACCCATCGCCGCAGCCAAACGCAAGCGTCATTTCACTTCCCGCGGTAACGCCGACGCCGGCGGCCAAAGTTAAGCCGACGCCGACGCCGCCACCCAACGCTCGTAAAGGGCTAGAGGGAGTCTGGGAAGTCCAGATTCAGCATCCCACCATTACGGATTACACGCATTTTCGGCTGACGCAGCAGGGCGACACGCTCACCGGAACCTACCTCGACTCGAAGGGCAAAAGGTATCCGCTTGCGGGGAGCGTCGACGGTCAAGCCATCCGTCTGATCGTTACTATGCCCAACGGCACCACGCTCTTGCTCGAGGGCAAACTCGACGGCACGACCGATATGGTCGGGATGTTGACGATGCCCGATGGCCAGCTGCCCTTTACCGCGTCGTATCGAGCCAAAGAGAAATGGATCGAAAACATTAACCCGTCGCCGGGCGGCGTGTCGCAGCCGGGCGGTTACACACCGCCCTAAGCCTTGGAGAGCCGTTCCTCGACGTAGGGAACGAGGCCGCCGGCATCGATCAACGCGCGCATAAACGGCGGAAACTCCGCCGCTTGATACTGCGTTCCGCGCGTGACGTTCCGGACGATCCCGCTCGCCGGCTCGACCTCGATTTCATCGCCAGACTCGATACCATCCACGGCTTGCGAAGACTCGAAGATCGGCAGGCCGATGTTGAGGGCGTTGCGATAGAATATCCGTGCGAAACTTTTGGCGATAACCGCTGACGTACCCGAGGCTTTGATTGCGATCGGTGCGACCTCGCGGCTCGACCCGCAACCGAAATTTGTGCCGGCAACGATGATGTCTCCAGGCTTCATTCGCGCGGTATACTCCGCGTCGAGTCCTTCGAGCGCATGCTTTCCGAGCTCTGCGTGGTCAACGATGTTGCAATACTTCCCGGGGATGATGACGTCGGTATCGACGTTCTTTCCGTATTTGTGCGCGTGGCCGCGCAACTTTGATTCCATGCTACACGTTCGCCATTTCGAGTACGCGAGGGTCGGTGATGCGCCCGGTGAGCGCGGATGCAGCGCAGGTGGCCGGCGAGGCCAGGTAGATCTCGGCCTTGGGCGATCCCATCCGCCCAACGTAGTTGCGGTTGGTGGTCGAGATCGCGCGCTCCCCGTCGCCGAGCGTCCCCATGTGGCCACCGAAGCAGGCCCCGCACCCCGGCGTATTCACCGCGCAACCGGCGCCCGCGAGAGTTGCCAGAATGCCCTCTTCAGCCGCGCGCATCCAGACCTTCTGCGAACCAGGATTGACGATGACGCGCACGTTTGGCGAGATTTGCTTACCTTCCAGGACCTTCGCGACGACCCGCAAGTCTTCGATGTAGCCGTTCGTGCACGAACCAATGAATACCTGATCGACCGCAATGTCGTCGCGCGTGACATCGGAGATCGGGTGGACATTGTCGGGCGTATGCGGGCATGCGATCTGCGGCTCCAACGCGCTTATGTCGATCGAAATGACTTGCTCGTAGACGGCGTCGGGGTCGGAGCTCTCTACGATGAAGGGGCGATCCGTACGCTCCTCGACGTAGGCTACGGTTTTTGCGTCGGCGTGGAAGATCCCGTTTTTTGCACCCGCTTCGATCGCCATGTTTGCCATCGTGATTCGACCGGTGATCGAAAGCTGGTCGACGGTGGTGCCGTGATACTCGATCGCACGGTAGGTCGCGCCGTCGATGCCAAGTTCGCCGACGGTGCGCAGCATGATGTCCTTTGCGTACACCATCGGTCCGGGCATGCCGCTATACACCAGTTTGATCGAGCCAGGCACCTTCATCCATACTTCACCCAGTACAAACGCCGCCGCGATGTCGGTCGAGCCCATGCCGGTAGCAAAGGCACCGAACGCGCCATACGTACAGGTGTGCGAGTCGCCTCCGACGATCAACTCGCCGGGCGCCACGAGACCCTCTTCGGGAAGCACGACGTGCTCGATGCCGCCGCGCCCAACGTCGAAGAAATTCGCGATGTGTTGTTCGTTCGCAAAGTCTTTCATCAGCTTGGCCAGGCCCGCCGACTGCGCGTCCTTTGCCGGGACGAAATGATCGGCTACCAGCGCGATCTTGCTGGGGTCGAAAACGAGTTTGGCGCCCTTAATCTTGCGCATCACTCCGATTGCGACGGCCGCGGAGAGCTCGTTGGCGAGAACGAGGTCAACCTTCGCGTTGATGATCTGGCCCGGCTCGACACGCTCGCGACCTGAGTGACGCGCCAGAATCTTCTCGGTCAATGTCATCCCCATGATAAGAGGATTATAAGGCGAAGTAAGGCCCGGAACCTACCGATGATGCAGCACGAGCGAGAATTCGGCTTTTCCACTCGCGCGCTCCACGCGGGCACGCCGCCCGATCCGGCGACGGGGTCGCGCGCCGTACCGATCTACCAAACGGCCGCGTACGTCTTCGGCTCGACCGAGCAGGCGGCGGAGCTCTTCGCGCTGCGCAGCTACGGTCACATCTACAGCCGCATCAGCAACCCCACGGTCGCCGCGTTCGAGGAACGGATGGCAAGTCTCGAGGGCGGTCTCGGGGCAATCGCATTCTCCAGCGGCTTGGCGGCTCAGCTTTGCCTGGTTCTCGCGCTGGCAGAAGCCGGCGATCATCTGCTGTGCACGCAAAACGTCTACGGCGGGACCGTTACGCAGCTCACCGTGACGGTCAAACGCATGGGAATCGCAACGACGTTCGTGGCCGTCGAGGATCTCGACGCAGTCCGCGCCGCCATCCAGCCCGAGACGAGACTGCTTTTCGTCGAAACGGTCGGCAATCCGTCGGGCGTTGTTGCCGACCTACGTGGGCTTGCCGAGCTCGCGCACCACGCGGGCATACCCCTGGTCGTCGACAACACCTTCGCAACGCCGTATCTTTGCCGGCCGATCGAGCACGGCGCGGATATCGTCGTGCACTCCGCAACGAAGTTTATTAACGGCCATGGCACCTCCATCGGCGGCGTGCTGGTCGAGTCCGGGAAATTTCCGTGGGAGAGTGGCCGCTTTCCGCTGCTCTCGCAGCCCAGCCCCGGTTATCACCAAAAAATATTTACCGAAACGTTTGGAGAGTACGCTTTTCTGATGCGAACGCGGGCCGAAGTCCTGCGCGACGTCGGCGCACAGATGGCGCCGATGGACGCGTGGCTTCTCTTGCTCGGCCTAGAGACGCTCGCCGTGCGCATGGAACGCCATATCAGCAATGCACGGGAAGTCGCGGCTTTTTTGAGGACGCGCAGCGAGGTGGCGTGGATTCGCGAGCCGCAACTCGGCTCGGTCTTCAGCTTCGGTCTGCGCGGCGGTCGCGATGGCGCGCGCCGCTTCATCGATGCACTCGAACTGTGGAGCCATCTCGCCAACGTGGGCGACTCCAAAAGCCTCGTCATCCATCCAGCCTCGACCACCCATTCACAGCTCTCCGATGACGAGCTTCGCAAAGCCGGCGTCCAACCCGAGTCGGTCCGGCTTTCAGTCGGGCTCGAGGACGCCGACGATCTCATCTGGGACCTAGATAACGCTTTGCGCGCTGCCGGATGATCCTGACGACGCCATCGCAGCGCCGCGCGCTGCTCGACCGCGTTGCAACGATTGCAATCGTGGGCGCATCGAATAACCCGGTGCGACCGAGCTACACGGTTTTTTCTTACTTACGTAGGCAACCCGGCTATGCGGTGACGCCGATCAATCCCAACGTCGAGAGCATCGACGGAATCGAAGCCTTCCCGTCGCTGACCGCCTACGCCGCGGTGCATGGCGCGCCGGACGTCGTCGACGTCTTCCGCAAGCCCAGCGAGCTTCTTGGCGTCGTCAACGATGCGATCGCCGCAGGTGCGAAGGCAATCTGGTTTCAGTATGGCGTCGTCAATCAGGAAGCAACCGCGTTTGCCGACGCGAGCGGCATGACCATCGTCGTGGACCGCTGCATGAAGGTCGAACACGCGCGCTTTTGCGGCGGACTCTCGACGAGTGGATTCAACAGTGGTTTGATTACGTCGCGACATCAGCCGCTCTGAAGGCACCACGGGGGAGAGACGCAATGGAAGCCTTGGGTTTTTGCCGATGGAGACCGGTCGCGCTTGCGGCCGTCGCCGTACTCTCGGGTTGCGGGGGTCGCGCCGGCGGCGATATAGTGCCGCCTGGCGGCGGCGCCGGGAACGATCTTCGACACCACCAAACGTTTTCGTATACGGGGCACCGGCAAACGTTCAAAGTACCCGATGGCGTGACGACGATCAAGATTAGCGCGTTTGGTGCCAGCGGCGGCGGCTCCATGGGCAGCCACGGCTCGAAGGTGGAAGGCGGTTTCGGCGGGTTGGTTCGGGCCAAGATACCAGTCAAGCCCGGAGAGAAATTAGTTCTCTTCGTCGGCGGAGAAGGTGCATCTGGCAGCACCTCTTACGGGCGCGGCGGCTTCAACGGCGGCGGGTCGGGCGCCCAGGCCGCCGGGAGCGGCGGCGGCGGAGCTGGAGGCGGAGGCGCCTCGGATGTGCGCCAGGGCGGTAGCGGATTGGCTAACCGCGTCATCGTGGCGGGGGGAGGTGGCGGCGCCGGCGGCACCACGTACGGTTTTTACAGCGCGGGCGATGGCGGATCCGGTGGCGGAATTGTTGGCGGCATTGGCGCCGGGTACTGCTACGACGGCGGCCCCGACGGTTGCGGCGGAGGCGGGGGTACCCAGAGCGCAGGCGGAGCAGGGGGCCAAGGCGGTAGCCGGTCCGGATATCATCAGGGGAGTGCGGGGAATCCTGGCGCATTCGCCATCGGCGGGTCAGGAGGCGACACGACCTACGGCGGCTCCGGCGGGGGCGGCGGTGGCGGCGGGTATTACGGGGGGGGCGGCGGCGGCGGGGGCTCGCAGAGCACCAGCGGCGTAGGCGGCGGCGGTGGTGGCGGCGGCGCGTCGTCGTACATCGAGCCGAAAGCGACGCACGTCGATAACCGTCAGGGAGGAGGGCTTGGCGACGGCCGGATCGTCATCTCCTGGTAACCGTTACGTCCTCGGCGTCGAGCGAACAGCCTCGCGGGGGCGCCTCCGAGTCGCGCCCCATGAGAACCAGTCCGCCTGGGGTCTCCACGCCGAGGTCTTCGGTTTGGATCGCGATGCACGAGGAGCGGTTGGCGAGGTCCACGTGCAGCAGCGAGCCGACTTCACCGTCGGGAAGTGTGGTACGTTCGGGACCAACCACGCGCGTACGCAGCCACGGTGGCGACTGGTATCGACCGCTTTGCGCCGAGCTATAATATTGCGACGTCAGTTCGGTCATGCCGTACTCGGAGACGATTGCGTGCTGCTCGATGCCGAAGCCCTCGCCAATCTGGGCGTAGAGATCGTCGCGGCTTACGTCGCGAGTGCGGCCCTTGAAACCGCCGGTCTCCATGATCCGCGATCCCGCGGGCACAGAGAACTGAAGGCCCCGTTCGTTCATTGCGTCGAGAAGATGCACGAGCGCGAACGCAGTTGCAGCGATACAGACCGGCTGACTCGCGGCGATCGCGTCACGGAGATCGCTTACAAAGGCATCAACGAGCAAATCATCTCCGCGTAGATACCAGCCGCTCTCGCCTTCGCCGCGCGATTGCGCGACGCGCGCCATCATGTACCCGAGCGAGGAGAGCGGCCGTTCTGCCGGGTTTGGCACGAGATTGAAATGGCGCAGGCGAGCCCCGCCAGAGAGAACGAACCGGTCGAAACCGGCGAGCAATGCGGAGTCGTATAAGGCCGATGTTTCCATGTAATGGCGTCCCGCCGTGCCGCGCGTCGTTCCACTGGTTTCGAAGACGAGTTCAGCCTTGGCGGGATCGCATGTCGTCAACGCCGCCTCTTTGAACGCCGTAGCGGGGACGGCCGGAATCTGGTCCCACGAGTGCGGCGCCTTCGTTATGCCGAGCCGCGCACAGTAACGCGCGTACGGCTCGTTATAACGTACCTGATAGGCGAAAAGTCGCAGTGCTAGATCGTTGAACGAACCTTCGTCGAGTGCCTCGCTCCCGCAGCGCCAGGCTTCGATGACGCCGAGGATTTCGGCGTCCAGCACATGCGAGTCGACGCTAAGAGACCAGCTCGATGACCGAGAGTTCGGCGGCGTCGCCGGGGCGCACGCGCGTCTTCGTGATGCGCGTATAGCCGCCGGTGCGGCCGCGCTGGGCCGGCGCGATCTGCTCGACGAGCTTCTTAACGACGGCGGGCTCGGTGATGAACTCGGCGAGGCGGCGCCGCGCGGCGAGATCGCCGCTCATCGCCGTGGTGATCAGCCGATCGGCGACGCGCGTGATCTCTTTGGCTTTTGCCGAGGTCGTCTCGATCTTCCCGTGTTTGAAGAGCGAGGTCGCAAGGTTGCGCAGCAGAGCCTTGCGATGGCCGTCGGTCCGGGAAAGCCGTTTGTAAGCAATCGAATGTGGCATGGTTGTCTCACCTACGCTTGGCGCAGCGAGAGCCCCCTCTCTGCTAAGACCTGCTTGATTTCGTCGAGTGACTTTTTGCCGAAGTTGCGCATCTTCATGATTTCGTCCTCGGTCAAGTCGAGTAACTCCGAGACCTTCGAGATGCCCGCGCGTTTGAGGCAGTTGAACGAGCGCACCGAAAGGTTGAGCGTTTCGACCGGTATGTCCCACTCGTTCGGAGGAGTTTCGGGCAGGGGTTCGGCCCGATTCGTAAACGATACGAAGAGGTCGAGCTCCTCCTGCATGGTCGACGCCGCGGTCGAAAGCGCGTCGTCGGGCGTGATCGAGCCGTTCGTCTCGAGCTCAATCGTCAGCCGGTCGTAATCCACGCTCTGGCCGACGCGCGTATCGTCGACTGTGAAATTCACCTTGCGAATCGGCGAGAAGATCGAGTCGAGGGGAATCAGGCCGATCATGTGCTCGACGTTGCGCTGACGATCCGCCATTACGTATCCGCGTCCTCGCTCCACGCCGATCTCCATCGTCAGCTTCGCATCCTTTGAAGAAAGCGTGCAAAGACGATACGCAGGGTCGAGAATTTCTACGTCCGCATCCGGCACGATGTCGGCCGCGGTCACGTCCCGCGCGCCGCTGACCGAAAGCGTCAACACCTTAGGTTCGTCGGTGCTGAGCTTGACCGGCAAGCCCTTGAGGTTGAGCATGAGTGCGATCGTATCTTCGACCATTCCCGGAATCGTCGAAAACTCGTGAAGAACGCCGTCGATCTTCATGTACGTCACAGCCGCACCGGGGATCGAACTGAGCAGCACGCGTCGCAGCGCGTTACCGAGCGTGATTCCAAAGCCGCGCTCGAGTGGCTCGATTACAAACTTTGCGTAGTTATCGCGACGCTCGCGAACTTCGATGGTTGCGCCGACCGGCGTTTCCAACATGGTGGTCATCTGGTTTTTCGTCCTTTATCGCCGTTTACGTTATCCGCCGCTAGCCCGTGGCCGCAACGATCGTACGCCTAACAGCAGCGTGTGGTTAGAACTATCGGGAGTAGTACTCCACGATCAGTTGTTCGTCGACCGGCGTATCGATCTGCTCGCGCGGCGGCGCTTGCAGTACCTTGGCGGTCTTTTCTTGATCGTTCCATTCGAGCCACTCCGGCGGCCGGCGGCTCTGCGCGACCTCCAAGTTCGACTCGAAGACCGGTGATTTCAAACTGCCGGGCGCGATCGATATCGCGTCGCCCGCCCGCACGATGTACGATGGGATATTCACGAGGCGACCGTTCACGCGAAAGTGGCGATGCGTAACGAGCTGACGCGCCTGCGCGCGGCTGGTCGCCAAGTTCAAACGATAGACGACGTTATCGAGACGGCGCTCGAGAAGCTGCAAGAAGGTGCGACCGGTTTGACCCGGGACCCGCGCGGCATCCCGGAAATAGTTCTCGAACTGCGTTTCGTGCACGCCGTAGTACCGGCGCATCTTCTGCTTTTCGCGCAGCTGGCGGCCGTATTCCGAGACTTTCGTTCGGGATTTGCCCGCCGTCTTCTGCCCCGGAGCAGTGCCACGCCGCTCGACCGCGCAGTTGCGCGAGAGGCACCGGTCGCCCTTGAGAAAGAGCTTGATCTTCTCGCCCGTCTTGCTCGCCGCCGTTTCCCGGCGGCAAAGGCGGCAGACCGGCCCAATATAACGCGACATGCTCCCTCGCTAAACCCGTCGCCGCTTCGGCGGGCGGCAGCCGTTGTGCGGGATTGGGGTGACATCCTTGATCATCGTGATCTCAAGACCGGCGGCTTGGAGCGAGCGGATTGCGGCCTCTCGGCCGGCACCCGGGCCTTTGACCAGCACCTCGGTCGATCTCATCCCGTGCTCCATCGCCTTGCGTGCCGCCGCTTCGGCGGCCATCTGGGCCGCGAACGGCGTCGACTTTTTCGATCCCTTAAAGCCGAGGTTGCCGGCTGACGCCCACGAGATGACCCCCCCATGCGGGTCGCTGATCGTGACGATCGTGTTATTGAAGGAGGCGTGCACGTGCGCGACGCCGGCCTGGACGTTCTTTACCTCGCGCTTGCGACGCGTCTTAGCTTGCTTTTTGGCAGCCAAACATTTCTCCGGTCAGACAGGTTGAGTGAGAATAACCCGCGGGCGCCGGAAGGGCGCCGACGAGATATCTTACCTGGAGAGGGCCGCCAAAGGCAAGGGCCCGGCCGATGGCCGAGCCCTCGCTACCTAGCTTCCCTTGACCCCTACGGATATAGGAACCTCAGCCCGAGGCCTGCGAACGGTCCGTTGTAGGTACGGTTGATTGGGGCGTTCTCTTTGTTTGTCCAGCTGTCACCCAGCCAGCCACCTTCGAAGAAGACCGGCGTGTTTCCAAGAGCTATGGTGACGCCAACCTGATACTTCAGGATGTTGTACTGAAGCGCCGAGGAATGCTGCGTGAAGCCCGTGCTCGGAAACGGGTTCTCGATGTTGTAGGTCGCCGTTCCGTTGACGCTTGGATAGTACCAAATGCTCCCGAAGAACGAGAACACGTGGTTGAGATCCGGAAGCTTCTCGCCGCCGAAACCGACGCCGTTGAGATTCGGGTAGCCGTAGTTGTTCGCGACCCAGATGTATCCAACGCCAACGTAAACCCGCGGTTGCAGGACGCGCACCGCAAAGCGAGCGTCAACGTCCTGGTCGTACAGGTTGGTGTTGGTTGTAACCGGCGAACTCCCACCGCCGCCGATGATGGTGACGTAGCAGTTTGAAGCGAGGCCGCCGCCTGGGGTCACCGTACAGTTGTGCGGATACGGCCAGCGCTCGTACGAGCCTTCGAGCATGAACGGAATGTTTCCGAGGCTGAACTCGCCTCCGCCGCGGATCGCATATCCGCCGTTGCCGCCATTGCTATGGCTGCCGGGATTGAACTCGTTGTAGACGCTTGGCGAGAAGATGTAGTCGCCGGCCACAAACGCCTCTCCAAGCAGCGGCTTGGGCGTAGGCGGCGGTGGTGGCGGCGGCGGGGGCGGGGGTGCCGGCGGCGGCGGGGCCGGGCTCGGAGGCGGCGTCGCGGGGATGTACCGCACGACGACGATATGCCTATCCGGAACCCACTGAACGTACGCGCCCATGCCTTCCGAAATTACGCGGACCGGCACGAGGACGACGCCCTGGTAGACCATCGGCGGCACGTCCAGCGGACGGGACTCGCCGTTGATCACGACCTCCGGCTTGCCGACGGTCACCTTGACCTCGGCGCCGGCCTTTGAAACCGTCGCGGTCTTGCTCCCTGGATCCCATGAAACCGTCGCGCCCATCTGTTCGAACATCGAGCGCAATGGAATCAAGAGCGTACCGCCCTTAACGAGCGCGGCTAAAACGCGCCCTTGTTTGAGGATGTCTGGTTTGCTGTAAACGTGGTGATCGTTATAAAGAATAGGAATCTGGCCGGACGGCGGCGATCCGAAATCTGCCGGCGGCGCTGAGCCCATCTGCGCGACGCTGTTTCCATTGTTTCCTAACGTCGCGTTTGACGGAGCTGCAACCGCGTTCAAGCTGAAAAGCGTTACGATCAACGCTGCGAGAACTCCGGTGCTCAGTCGTTTCACGAGTGCCTCCTTATGAAAAAAGTCCATGCCGGCACGGGAGCTGCCTCCCCGCCAGCCCTATAAGACGAGCGGCCGCCTGATGCGTCGCTGCTCGCACAAACACACGATACCCGTTATTCCCCGATTGCGCAACGTGATAAACGCCACAACCAGGCTATCCCGACCAAAGTCTCACCGAGAGCCAATGCAAAGGCGACCCGGGGCGCCAAGGAACCGCCCGTAAGAGCAAAATGCGCAAGGACCAAGGTCGTCAGCGCCGGGGCGACGATCTGCGGTAGCACGACCGCCAGGTTCCAGAGACCCATTGCGGTGGCCATCGCGCCCGACGGGAGCACGCGGCACGCGATCGCCCAGTCCGCCACCAGGAAGACGCCCCAGCCTACTCCGGCGACCAGCGTTGCTGCGACGGCGCCCGCGAAGCCATGCGCCGCGATGAAGAGCGCGAGTGCGACGATGAAGGCGGCCGCGCCAATCGTCGCAACGAGCCGCTTGTCGAGACGATCGCTCGGCCGCGACGCGATCGCCGCACCGAGCGCACCGACGATCGTGAAGCTCACGAGGAGAATGCCGGTCTGCCGTTTTGCATCCGCAAGCGCCGTCGTTCCGAGCACTGCCTCGACGTAAAAGAGCAAATATCCAAGCAGCGTGTAGAAGCCGACGTAAATGAGCGCTCGCGAGATAAACAAATCTACGAACGGGCGCGTTAGTCGCAGACCCCCGCTAGGCTCGGCGGAATCGCGCAACGGTAAGCCGCGCGCGTGCGCCGACGTCACGGCGCACGTGATGAGGAGCAGCGCAGCGACCGACGTTCCGAGCACCCTCGCGCTCGCGATGAAACTCGCCGCCAGCGCGCCGATCGCGTTGCCCGCCGATTGCAGCGCCGCCATCCACGACGATGCGGTTCCGATGCGCACGCGCTCGACGAAATCGGGGATGATTGCCTGATACGGACCGATCGCGAGGTTCAACATCGCTTGTATCGCGATAAACGCAATCGTCAACGCGAAGAACGTGCGCGCGTCGTAAAAGCAGACGATCGAGGCAGCGCCGCCGATGCCACCCGCGAGATAGAACTCGATACGACGGCTCCCGCCGCGCCGGCGCGCGTCGGACCAGAGGCCGACGAGGATCTGCACGACCGCGGCCATTGCCGCACCCGCGGTGGCGAGCCCGCCGTAGGCAAGGACCGCATTGCCGGTGGCGAGTTCGATCGTGCGCGACTGGAGCGAAATGCCCAAGAGCGCACCCCATACCGCTTGGATGCCGAGCCAGAAGAGCGCGAGCCGAAACGGGCTAGGACTGCGCGCAGGCATAATGATATTCTTCCAGCGTGTCGACGTCGAAGGCGAGCTCGGGCGCGCAGTCGCGGACGCCCAGGGCGGGGACGCGGAGCGCGCGCGCTGCTATGCCTTCCAGATGCGCGACGCTCAGGCGCCCGAGGAAAAAGCGGACCAGCGTGATCGGCCCAATAAGGCTTGCCATCCGCCACGGCCGTTTGCGCAGATCGAAAAAGCCGCGAGCAATTCCAGCCAGCATCTCGCCGCTTCCGCCGGGGATTGCAAAGACGCCTCCGTTGACAACGCGCTCGCCGGCAAGCCTGATGCCCGATGCCGGCGCAGAGGGAAAGCGCGCGGCATAGCGCCCAGATTCGGCAAGCGGAATCGCCAGCGTTCCGGGCGCGACGCGATTGAGAAAATCACGGATCGCATCGGCGTTTACGTAGGGCAAGTCGCTCGTCGCATAGACCAGCGGCTCGGCGTCGTCGGGCCACGCGCGCAGGGCGCGCATCATGTTTTCGCTTCCCGAAACGCTTTCGTCGACGAATCGGTCGACGAGAGCTCCGCATGCCGCGCGCACTTCGTCACCGCCGACGACCGCGAGCCGCGTCGTACCGGCGCCACGCAGCGCCTCGATCGTTCGCTGGAGCATGGTCGTGCCGCGAACCTGCGCGAGCGCTTTCACCTGCGTGCCGGCGAGCTCTGCGAACGGACCTTCGATTCGGCCTCCGGCTGTGACGACGGCCTTCACTGGAGTGAAGCTCCGATTTGGCTATTTCTTTGCGATAACTTTTTTCTTGCCGGCGACTGTGCGCTTGGGACCCTTGCGCGTACGCGCATTGGTTTTGGTGCGCTGGCCGCGCACCGGCAGGCCGCGCCGATGGCGCAGGCCGCGGTAGCAACCGATGTCCATGAGACGCTTGATGTTGCCTTGCACCTCCCGGCGCAGGTCGCCCTCGACGCGAAGCTGCAGCGAATCGATCGCATCGCGCAATTTCTTTTCGTCTTCTTCACTGAGAGCTTTAACACGCAGATTCGGATCTACGCCCGCAAATGCGAGTAGCTTGCGCGCAGTGGGTGCGCCGATGCCGAAGATATAGGTTAGCGCAACCTCTACGCGCTTCTCGCGCGGCAGATCGATACCGGCAATACGAGCCATCCTTAAACTTCCTTTTTAGTCCTGAGCCTGTCGAAGGGCATTTTATCCCTGGACCTGCTTGTGCTTGGGATTGACTTCGCAGATCACGCGCACCTTGCCACGGCGACGAATGATCTTGCATTTTTCGCATATTTTCTTGACCGACGGTCTAACTTTCATTTTCTTCCTTACCTTTGATTCGAGTCATCCTTCGACTGACGCGGACCATTACTTGTACCTATACGTGATTCTGCCGTGGCTGAGGTCGTACGGCGATAACTCTACGAGAACGCGATCTCCCGGAAGGATGCGGATGAAGTTCATCCGGATTTTTCCCGAAACGTGGGCGAGCACGCGGTGTCCGTTTGCCAGCTCGACCCGAAACATCGCGTTGGGTAACGGCTCGACGATGGTCCCCTCCGCCTCGACGGCCGCTTCTTTCGGGGCGGCGGTCTTTGCGGCTTTCTCCGCGGTGGCTTTGCCGCGCGGAGGGCGCCCCCCACGTTTGCGCGCCATTTACGCAATTGCTTCCCGGCTCGGACGATATCGTTCGATCTCGGAGTGCTCCGCGTAATCGCGCAGCGTCAGGATCCTCGGCCCTTCCTCCGTCACGGCGATCGTGTGTTCGAAATGCGCTGCGAGCTTACCATCTGCCGTGACGACTGTCCAGCCGTCGGCGAGAATCCGTATCTTCGGGCCGCCCTGCGTGATCATTGGCTCGAGCGCGAGCACCAAGCCGGGGCGCAGTTCCAGACCGGTTCCGCGTTCGCCGTAGTTGGGGACCTGTGGTTCCTCGTGCATCGCCCGGCCCACCCCGTGGCCGACGAGCTCGCGAACCACCCCGTACCCGTGACGCTCCGCGTGTGCTTGGACCGCGGCCCCGATATCGCCCACGTGGTTCCCGCGCTCCATTTGCGCGATGCCGATCGTCAGGCACGCTTGCGTGACCTCGAGCAAACGGCGCGCGGCCTGGCCGATGTTACCGATAGGAATCGTCACCGCGCTGTCGCTCACGAATCCATCGAGCGTCGTCCCGATGTCGATCGAGAGCAGATCGCCTTCACGCAAGACGCGCGAGCCGGGAATCCCGTGGACGACCTCGTCGTTGATCGAAGCGCAGATCGAGCCGGGGAAACCGTTATACCCTTTGAACGTGGGCAGACCGCCGGCTTGGCGAATTTCACGCTCGGCACGCTCATCGAGTTCACTGGTTGCCATGCCGGGCCGAGCGGCTTTCATTAAGCCGGTGAGGACCCGCGAGGTGATCGCTCCGCTGCGACGCATCGCGTCAATTTCGCGCGCCGACTTCAACGTGACCATGGCTACTTGCGCGCGTGCTCCGCGCCGAGCGCGGCGGCGATGCGATCGGCGACGGCCTTCACGCTTGCGAGGGCGTCGACTTCGACGAGCTTTCCGACCTTGCTGTAGTATTCGACGAGCGGCCGAGTCTGCAGGTCATAGACTTCCAGGCGCTTGGCGACGGTCTCGGGCTGGTCGTCTTCGCGCTGAACGAGCTCGCCGCCATCTTCGTCGTCGATCCCCGCGACCTTCGGGGGATTCGTGAGCGCGTTGTACGTCCGTCCGTTGCGCGGATTCGTCCAGCGAGAGGCGAGCCGTGCGACCAATGCGGGACGATCTCCCTTAAAGTAGACCGCTGCTTCGAGCGGCGTGCCGCGACGCGCGAGCAGCGCGTCGAGTGCCTGCGCCTGCGCCACCGTGCGAGGGAAGCCATCCATCACAAAGCCGTCGCGCGCGCGCTCCAGTTCGTGCTCTATCATACCGATGACGAGTGCATCGGGAACGAGCTGACCTGCATGCATGTACCCCTCGGCCTGCGTGCCGAGCTCGGTTCCGTGCACGATGTTATCGCGCAGAATATCGCCGCTCGAGATCTGCTCCAGCCCAAAGTGCTCGTGGAGCCGGCGCGCTTGCGTACCTTTGCCGGCGCCGGGGGGTCCAAGAAAAATGACGCGCACCGAGGAGCTGCGATCCTAGCGTTTGATGAAGCCGCGGTAGTCGCGCATCGCGAGCCGCGCTTCGATCTGTGTGATGGTATCCAGCGCCACGCCGACGACGATGAGCAATGACGTCGAGCCGAGGTAAAACGTCGTTACCGAAAGACCGCGCTGCAGCGCTCCGGGCAAGACCGCAAGGATGCCCAGGTAAATCGCTGCCGCCGTGGTGATCCGCATCAGAATCTTGTTGAGGTAATCCACCGTTGGTTGGCCCGGCCGTATGCCCGGAACGAAGGCCCCGGTCTTCTTGAGATTATCGGCCACGTCGCGCGTGTTGAGCACGATCGAACTGTAGAAAAACGTAAAGACAACCACGAGTAGAAAGTAGACCAGGTTGTAGAGCACGCCGTTGGGCGTGAACCAGACGTTCAGCCAGGTTGAAAAGGCCGCGAGCCCGTGCTGTACCCCGGCCCAAAGACCGGTGCCCGTGATGGTTTGGCCGCGGCCGAACCACGAGAGCGCTTGCTGCGGCAAGAGTAAGATCGAAATTGCAAAGATGATCGAGATGACGCCGGCGTTGTTGAGGCGCAACGGAATGTAGGTCGAGCGGCCCGCAAACATTTTGCGGCCAACGACGCGACGCGCCTGTTGCACCGGGACCCTGCGCTGTCCTTGATAGAGAAAGACGATCGAAACGATGATGACGATCGCAATCGCTATATAGAGAACCAGGTTGAGCAGCGATTCTGCGCCCTGACTTGCCGACGCGTAGGTCTGAGAAACGTATTGTGGATAACGAAGGACGATGCCGATGAAGATGATGAGCGAGACGCCGTTGCCGATACCTTTGTCGCTGATCTGCTCGCCGAGCCACATGAGGAAGAGCGTTCCGCCGACCATCGCAATTATCGCGTAGAGCAGATACCAAACGCTGGTGTCGTAAAAGACGCCCGAGCGTTCCATGGAGATCGCCATAAAGGTCGCTTGAATCGATCCGAGCACGATCGTGAGCCAGCGCGTGTACTGGCTGATCTTCTTCCGACCTTCCTCGCCGCCTTTCTTCGCCATCTCCTCGAGCTGCGGCATCACCACGGTCATCAGCTGCATGATGATTGATGCGTTGATGTACGGCGTGATGCCCATCGCAATGACCGAAAGCTTTTGCAGAGCGCCGCCCGATAGGAACCCGAGCAGATTGTAGAAAGCGCCGCTTTGCAGCACGCGCTGCCAGGCCGCTTGATTGACGTTGGGCAGCTGCACGTGGATCATGAAGACGAACCACGCGAAGGCGAAAAAGACGAAGAGGATGCGTTGACGGATCTCCGGGACGAGCACCGCCGCCCGTAGGTTATTGAACATTACGCCCCTTCGACGACGCTCGGGGTGAGATCGTCGACTACTGCTCCGGCGGCCAGCAGCGCTTCACGCGCGCTCTTCGAAAAGGCGACGTTGCGGATGCGCAACCCGGCGGGAAGCGCTGCATCCGCGCCGGCGCCGAGAATCTTGACCCCGTCGAGCACGGCCTTGATGAGCCCGTGCTCCCGCAGCGATTCCGGCGTGATCTCCACCGCGGGATCCCACTTCGTCAAGCGCTGCAGGTTGATGATGGCGAGGCGATAGCCGAAGTGGCCGCGGTCGCGCGCCTTCTGCGAGTAGCCGCGGCGATGTGGGAGACGCCGCGCCCAGGCCGTTTGACCGCCTTCGAACGCCGGTCCCTTGCCGCCGCCGGAACGCACGGTCTGACCTTTGCCGCCTTCGCCGCCCGTCTTGACCATCCCCGAACCGTGACCGCGGCCGATGCGCTGACGCTTCGGACGACTGCCGGGCGCGGGTTTGAGCGCTCCGAGTTTGAGAATTTTTGCGTTTGCCATTATGACACGTAGATTTCCTTGACGGTCTTGCCGCGCATCGCCGCAACTTGCTCTACCGTGCGCAGCGACTTCAGAGCCGAGACCGTGGCCATCACGACGTTGATCGGATTGGTCGTGCCGAGGCATTTGGTGAGAATGTCGTGGATTCCGGCAAGCTCGAGCACCGCTCGCATCGAGCCGCCCGCGATGACACCCGTGCCCGGCGCAGCGGGCTTGAGCAGCACGGTAGCGGCGCCCACTTCATGACGCACTTCATGCGGAATCGTTCGCTCGACCATTGCGACGGTAATGAGACTCTTGCGTGCCTGCTCGACAGCTTTGCGGATCGCCTCCGGAACTTCGCCGGCCTTGCCGATGGCGAAGCCGACCTTTCCTTTCCGATCGCCAACCACGACGAGCGCACTGAAGCTGAAGCGTTTGCCGCCCTTGACGACTTTGGCGACGCGGTTCACGCGCACGACGGTCTCTTCGAGCCCGCTGCCGTCGCGTTCGCGTCCACGATATTGCATTAGAAATGTAACCCCGCTTCGCGCGCCGCGTCGGCGAGCGCCCGGACGCGACCATGGTACTTATAGCCGCCACGATCGAAGACGACCTGGGAAATGCCGGCGGCCTTCGCCTTGGCCGCGATCGCGCTGCCCACAGCTTTCGCCGCGGCAAGGTTCGTCTTCGACGGCGAGCCGGCGGCGACGGATTTATCGAGCGTCGATACGGCGACGAGCGTGTGGCCGCGCGCGTCGTCGACAAGGATCGCATAGAGATGATGGAGCGACCGGCGGACGTAGAGGCGCGGACGCTCCTGCGTACCGGAGAGCTTCTTGCGCAGGCGGGCGTGGCGCTCGCGACGAGCTTCGGTCTTACTCATCATTTCTTCGCAGCCTTTCCAGCCTTGCCGAGCTTCTTGCGAATCCGCTCGCCCTCGTACCGAATGCCTTTGCCCTTGTAGGGTTCGGGTTCACGCAAGCGCCGGATCTCGGCGGCAACTTGTCCGACGGCCTGTTTGTCGATGCCCTCGACGTGAATCTTGTTCTGTCCCTCGACCGTGAGCGAGACACCCTTGGGCGCCTCGAAAGCGACCGGATGCGAGAAACCCAAGCTCAAGTTCAGCCGCTCGCCGGATTTCGCAACGCGATAGCCGACGCCCGTGATCTCGAGGCTCTTACGGAAGCCTTTGCTGACGCCTTCGACCATGTTGGCGATGAGCGTGCGCGTCAGACCATGCGCGCTGCGATGCGCTTTCGCGTCACCCTTACGAGCGACGACTACGTTGCCGTCGTTCATGCTGACCTCGACCACATCGGAGAGAATACGCTGCCGCAGCTGACCCTTCGGGCCGCTGACGAAGACTTCGCCGGCCTCGAGCTTGATCTCGACGCCCGAGGGAACCGGCACCGGCAGTTTTCCTATACGCGACACGACTCACCACACATACGCGAGGACCTCTCCTCCGACGCCCTGCTTCTTCGCGCGCTTTCCGGACATGATGCCTTGAGGCGTCGAAATAATCACCAGACCGAGACCGCCAAGCACGCGCGGGATCTCAGTCTTGCGCGTATAGACGCGCAGCCCCGGACGCGAAATGCGTCGCAATCCGGTGATGACTTTCTCTTTTTCCGGGCCGTACCGAAGTGCGATCCGAATCGTGCCCTGCGAGCCGCCGTCGATGCGCTCGAAGCCGTCGATGAAACCCTCGTCCTGCAAAATTTGCGCGATCGCGTGCTTCACGCGCGAGGCCGGCATCTCGACGGTCTTATGATTCGCGGTGTTGGCATTGCGAATGCGCGTCAGCATGTCTGCGATCGGATCGGTTACCGGCATCTATTTAGCCCCCTCACCACGATGCTTTGGTTACGCCCGGGACGACGCCCGCGTGCGCGTTCTCGCGAAAACAAATCCGGCACATCGCAAACTTCCGAAGATAGCCGCGCGGTCGCCCGCAGATCCTGCAGCGATTGTGGCGGCGAACGCCGAACTTTGGATCGCGTTGCGACTTGATGATCAAACTGGTCTTAGCCACTAGCCGCGCCCTTTCTGTAACGGCAGTCCCATCGCTACGAGGAACTCCGAGGCCTCTTCGTCGCTCTTCGCCGTTGTAACGATGGTCACGTCCATCCCACGGGCTTTATCGACCTTGTCGAAATTAATTTCCGGAAAGACGAGCTGTTCGCGTAAACCCAAATTGTAGTTTCCGCGTCCGTCGAACGACTTCGCCGGCAAACCGCGAAAGTCTCGGATGCGCGGCAGCACGACATTGAAAAGCTTGTCGACGAAAATGTACATGCGGTCGCCGCGAAGCGTCACCTTCGCGCCGATATTCGTCCCGGCGCGCAGCTTAAAGGCCGCGATGGATTTCTTCGCCTTGGTCACGATCGGCCGTTGGCCGGTAATCGCAGTCAACTCGCTCACCGCCGCATCGAGAGCTTTCGGATTGGTAATCGCTTCGCCCACGCTCACGTTCACCACGACCTTCTCCAGCTTTGGGATCTGGTTGACGTTCTTGTAGCCAAAACGCTCTTGCATCTGCGGGCGAATCTGCTTTTCGTACAGCTCTCTCAATCGCTCGGCCACGCTCCTACGCTCCCTTCGCAGCGTCGCGCGCGGGCTCACCGCAGCGCGCACAGATGCGATGCACCGCGCGGTCGGAGGTGCGGCCGCGACGAAGCCGCGTCGGCGCCTTGCACTTCTCGCAGACGTATTGCAGCACCGACAATGGGAGCGCCCCTTCTTTTTCGATGATGCCTCCCTGCTGCATCGATTTGCCCATCGAGGACTGACGCTGCTGCGATTGCGGCTTCGAGTGGCGCTTGACGATGTTAACGCCTTCAACGGTCGCGGTTCCGGCGGCGTTTTGCACGGCTTTGACCGTGCCGTGCTTGCCGCGCTCCTTGCCCCGACGTACCATGACCGTATCGCCCTTAAGAATCGTCGCTTTCATGCTTTTTATAACACCTCGGGGGCGAGCGAGGCGATCTTCAGAAATCCGCGCTCGCGCAACTCGCGCATCACCGGCCCGAAGACCCGCGTCCCGCGGGGATCGAGATTGTCTTTCTCGCCCTTAATGATCACGCACGCGTTGTCGTCGCAGCGCACGACTGACCCGTCGACGCGACGGATCGGCGCGCTCGTGCGCACCACAACCGCTTTAACGACTTGGCCCTTCTTGACCGCCGCGCCGGGAATCGCGCTCTTGACCGTCCCGACGACCACGTCACCGACGTGCGCGTAGACGTGCCGGCCGCCGCCGCTGACGTGAATGACGAGCAACTCGCGCGCGCCGCTGTTATCGGCAACCTTCAACCGCGTCTCTTGTTGGATCATTTGGCTCGTTCCACGATCTCGACGAGGCGCCAACGCTTTTCGCGCGAGAGCGGGCGACACTCTACGATGCGCACGACGTCGCCGACATTGGCCTCATTGCGCTCGTCGTGCGCTTTGAAGCGCGTCGACTTGCGGACGATTTTCCCATAGGTGGCGTGCGGCACGCGCGTCTCGGAGACGACGACGATCGTCTTCTCCATCTTGTTCGAGGCTACTCGGCCTTGCTTAATCCGCCGCTTCCCTCGGGCCGTCTTTTGGTCAAAAACCTGGCCCGAGGAGGATTTAGGCTGCTCCATGCTCTCCCTCCGCCAGGCGCTTCTCGTAAATCAACGTTTGAATTTGCGCGTAGGACCGCCGCATCGCCCTAATCTTGCTGAAGTCGGTGAGATGGCCCGTGCGCAAGGCAAACCTCAAATTGAAGAGTTCCGACTTTACCTCGCGGGCCTTCTGCTGCAGCTCCTTGACGGTCAGATCGCGCAGCCCCTCGAGCTCCTTTTTTTGCACGTTTATATGTCCTCGCGCGCGACAATCTTAGTGTCGATCGGAAGTTTCGCGGCGGCCCTGCGCAGCGCTTCGCGCGCGACCGTCGGTGCGACGCCCGATAGCTCGAAAAGCACCCGTCCCGGGCGAACGACCGCGACCCACCCCTCGGGATTCCCCTTGCCCGATCCCATGCGGACTTCGGCCGGCTTCTTCGTAACCGGTTTATCGGGGAAGACTTTGATCCAGACCTTACCGCCGCGCTTGATGTAGCGCGTCATCGCAATGCGAGCCGCTTCGATCTGCCGGTTCGACATCCAACACGGCTCCATCGCTTGCAGCCCGTAGTCGCCAAAGCTGAGCGCGTTGCCGCGCGTCGCCGAACCTGACATGCGTCCACGCTGCACCTTACGCCACTTCACTCGTTTCGGTGTCAACATTTTATTCCGCGACCTCCGCCGGCGTGGCTTGCACGGGTTCCGCGACTTCCGCCGGCGTGGCTTGCACGGGCTCCGCAACCGGCTCCTGAGCCGGCTCGACAACGGGCTCGGCGGGTTCGCTTACCGGCCGTGGCACTGCCACGGCAGGCGCCACGCGCGGCTCGCGTCCGCGTCCGCGTCCACCACGCTCGCGCCGTTCGCGCCCCCGATCGCCGGTGCGCGTGAACGCTCCGTCGCCGCGTGGCTGATCGGGCAGGACCTCGCCGCGGTAGATCCAGACCTTCACGCCGATGCGTCCGAACGTCGTGAATGCTTCCACTTGCGCGTAGTCGATGTCGGCGCGCAGCGTGTGAAGCGGCACCTTACCATCGGCGTTGTGCTCCGTGCGCGCGATCTCCGCGCCACCCAAGCGCCCCGAAACCTGTACCTTGATACCGCGCGCGCCAGCCCGCATCGTTCGCATGATCGCCTGCTTCATCGCGCGGCGGAATGCGATCCGCTTTTCGAGCTGATCGACGATGTTTTGCGCGACCAGCCGGGCATCGAGCTCCGGATGCTGGATCTCCATCACGTTGACGGCGACGCTCTTGCCGGTTAGCTGCTCGAGATTCTTGCGAATGTCGTCGATGCCGACGCCGCGCTTGCCGATAATGATGCCGGGCTTGGCAGTATTAACGATCACGCGAGCTTGATTGGCACGCCGCTCTATCTCGATCTTGCTAATCGATGCGGCGCGCATCCACCGGGCGAACGACTTGCGGATCGCGACGTCTTCGTGCAGCCAGTCGACGTAGTGCTTCTTTTCGAACCAGCGGCTATCCCACGTGCGCGTGATGCCCAGCCGCATGCCGACCGGATGTATCTTCTGTCCCATTATGCTTTCTTTGCCGTGCGTTTGCGGCCGCTGCTTTTCTTGCGCCGGGACTTGGGTGCCGCTGCCTCGCTCGCGGCGGCACGACGAGTCGTTCGCGCGGCCTGAACGGATGCGCCGGCGAGCTTCCTGCGCGCCTTAGCCGGCGGCGTTTCGCTTACGACGACCGTCACGTGTGAGAGCCGCTTACGTTTAAAGGCCGCGCGCCCTTGCGCGCGCGGATCGAGTCGCTTAGTAAAGCGGCCGCCCGGTCCGCCATCCACGGTGATGCGCGCGATGTAGAGCTCGTCAACGTTCATGTCGTGGTTGTTGCCGGCGTTTGCAACCGCGCTGTGCAAGAGCTTCTCGATCGGCTCCGCGGCGAAAACCTCAGCGAATTTTAACAACACGAGCGCCTCGCGGACGCTCTTGCCCCGAATCGCATCGGCGACGCGCCGCAGCTTGCGCGGCGCGGTGCGCACGAAGCGCAGATGCGCGACGGCTTGCGGATTGCGCTCCGTCACGTCTTGACCGTCGCCTTCTCGCCGCTATGACCGCGGAAGTGCCGCGTCGGCGCGAACTCGCCGAGTTTATGGCCGACCATGTTCTCGCTGATGTAGATCGGAATGTGCGTCTTGCCGTTATGCACGCCGATCGTGTGGCCGACCATCGTCGGAAGCACGGTTGACGCACGGCTCCAGGTCTTGATGACGCGCCGCTCGCGCGTTTCGTTGAGGCGCTCGATCTTCTGCACGAGATGATCGGCAACGTACGGACCTTTTTTCAACGAGCGCGACATTACTTGCTACCCCTGCGACGAACGATCATCTTTGCCGTGCGCTTATTGCGGCGCGTCTTTTTGCCCATCGTCATTACGCCCCACGGCGTGGTCGGCGGACGTCCCGAGGTGGAACGCGCCTCGCCGCCGCCATGCGGATGGTCGACGGGATTCATAGCGATGCCGCGCACTGCCGGGCGTTTGCCGAGGTGGCGCGACCGGCCCGCCGTGCCGATCACTTGGTTCTCATGCTCGACGTTGCCCAGCTGACCGATCGTCGCGCGGCAGACGATCTGAATCTTGCGGACCTCACCCGAAGGCATGCGCACCTGCGAGTACTCGTCCTCTTTGGCCATCAGCTGCGCCGCCACGCCGGCCGACCGCACGAGCTTGCCGCCTTGTCCGGGCCGCAGCTCGATGTTGTGAATGACGGTGCCGACCGGAATGTTGGCAATTGGCAACGCGTTGCCGATCTTGATATCCGCATTCGGACCCGACTCGACAACGTCGCCGACTTGTAAGCCGAGCGGCGCGAGAATATAGCGTTTTTCTCCATCGCGATAGTTAAGCAGCGCAATGCGGCACGACCGGTTCGGATCGTATTCGATCGTCGCGACCTTTGCCGGCACGCCGTCTTTTCCGCGCTTGAAGTCGATGATGCGATAGATTCGCCGCGTGCCCCCGCCTCGATGGCGCACGGTGATATGCCCATTGTTATTGCGGCCGGAATGCTTTTTGCGTACCTCGACCAGCGACCGCTCCGGCGCGACTTTCGAAAGTTCCGAAAAGTCGAGCGTCGTGAGGAATCGCTTTCCCGGGGAGGTGGGGCGGTATTTTTTTACCGGCATTGCAGGCTATTGCTCAAAGTAGTTGACTCCGCCAAGCTCGATCTTTTGACCCGCCTTGATGGTTACGATGGCTTTCTTGTAATCGCTCTGCTTGCCGCTCGTGCGCAGGCCGCGGCGCGCGAAGTTGCGCGCCTTGCCGCGAACGTTCACGGTGTTGACGCGCAGAACGTTGACCTTAAAGATCTCTTCGACGGCATGGCGGATCTGGGTCTTGGTGGCGTGCGGATGCACGACGAACGTATATTGGTGGCCGAGCGCATCGGCCATCGCTTTCTCGGTGATCCGCGGCGCAACGATTACGTCACGGGCGTCCATCGCGGCCCTCCTTTGAAGTGCGCGTTGCACTTCGCGGAACGCTTTGGAGCTTCGCTTTCGGCTCGGAAACGTTGTCCCCGAGACTCGGCTGCGCGCCCCCGCGCTGACTATCGCCGCGCGGGTCCCCCGTCAGTCGCGCAGTCAACGCCTCGTATGCGGCAGTCGTAAAGACGAGCCGCTCGAAGCGAAGCACGTCTTTCACGTCGAGCGCGCCATCGTTGGTGACCGAGACGCGCTGGAGGTTGCGACTGACACGCTCGATCGCCGCTCCGTGAGCCTCCTCACGATCGCAGACGATCAACGTCATCGGTCCGCTACGCGCGCCTTTCGCAGTGCCGAAGAGCACTTTGGCAAACTCCGCAGTCTTGCCGATTCGGAAATCGCCCACCTCGAAGAGTGTAACGGCGTCGTTGCGGAAGCGATCGGCGAGTGCCGTAAGAAACGCCAGCCGGCGTTCCTTCTTATTGAGTGCCTCCACATAGCTGCGAGGCCGCGGTCCAAACACAACCCCGCCGTGGCGCCACTGCGGGGATCGGATCGAACCCTGGCGTGCGCGGCCGGTACCCTTCTGGCGCCATGGTTTGCGCCCGCCACCGGCAACCTCATCGCGCTTTCGCGTCGAGGCCGTACCCGCGCGGGGATTGGCGAACTCACGGTGGACGGCGCGATAGACGACGTCGAGGTTCCCTTCGAAGTCCCGTTCGAAGATCGCGGGCGCCTTGCGCTCCCCCACGACGTTCCCCGTCGCGTCGATGACGTTGGGCACTTAGCGACCGGCTCTCCGGGTCTTGACGCTTTCGCGCACGATGACTAGCGCATTCTTGGCGCCCGGCACCGCTCCGCGCACGAGCAAAAGGTTACGCTCGCCGTCCGCGCGCACGACCTCGAGGTTCTGGATCGTCGTGCGATCGACGCCGAAGTGGCCGGGCCGGCGGCTTCCTTTGATCGTGCGGCCGGCGTTGGTGTCGCCGTTTGAGGCGGGCTGGCGATGGATCATCGAGCCGTGGCTCGCGCCCCCGCCGCTGAAGTTGTGTCGCTTGATTCCGCCGGAGAAACCGTGGCCTTTCGAGACGCCGACGACGTCGACGCGGTCGCCCGGCTCAAAACCCGTGACGGTGACGCTATCGCCGACTTCGCCCTGCTCGATGTCGGTCCGAAATTCGCGCACGAAGCGGGCGGGCTCTACGCCCTGCTTTTTGAAGTGTCCGCCGAGTGCGCGGGTCAACCGAGCGCGCTTGACCGGCTCAAAACCCAAAGAGACGGCATCGTAGCCGTGCTTTTCTTTCGTCCGGCGTTCCACGACCGTGCAGGGACCGGCGGCAATCACGGTAACGGGCACAGAGCGCCCGTCCGCCGTGAAGACGTTGGTCATCCCGACTTTACGGCCCAGGATGTTCTTCATTACTTCTCTTTCGGTCGTCTTTGGTATGAGCCACGGGTCCAGGCGTATTGCTAGCATGAACCGCAACTTCGGCAGTGTACCAGGGCAGCAGGAGGAGGTCAAGGTACTTGCAGGCATGGCCACTCGCCTCGTCACGGCCCTTCTTGTCCTCATACTCTCGTTCGGGGCGCGACCCGCCGCCGCCGAGTCGTCCCCATCGACAAAAGTATTGCTGGACGCATTGCGAAAGGCGACGCTCGCGCGACCCCTCAGCTCGATTACTTCGATCCATACCACCGGGAGCATCGAACTGGTCGGCATCCGCGGAACCGCGCAAGAATGGGACGATCTCCGCGACGCGCGCTTTACCGGTTCCCTCGAGGCCGGTGCGCTGAGCGGCTCGTTCGGATGGGATGGGAAGCTGGCCTGGAACCAAGATTACGCCGGGCTCGTGACGGTCGACGGCGGCATGGGCGGGCGCTCGCAAACCATCGACCAAGCCTACCTCGATAATCTCTGCTATCTGCGACCCGACGCCGGAGGCGCAACCGTCATCTATGCCGGTCGGCGCAGCGACGGCGGCAAGAACTACGACGTGCTCGCGCTGACCCCACCACGGGGCAGCGAGGTGCAGCTGTGGATCGATTCACGCACCCACCTGATCGCCCGGGAGACCGCAACGTTCGGCATCGTTTCGGCGACGACGGTACTTTCGAACTATCACCGTATCGAGGGTGTCACGTATCCCTTCGACACCGTGAGCCGAACGTCGAGCGGCAACTCGATCGTGACGCAGCTCTCGTCACTCGAGCTCAACGTCGACCTCGCCAATCGGATACGCGTTCCCAAATCGAGCCTGCATGACTTTTCGATCGCAGGCGAGACGACGAGCGTTCCGATACAGGTCGTGAACAACCACATCTACCTCACGGCGACGCTGAACGGACACGGCCCATTTACGTTCGTCCTCGACAGCGGGGGCGACTATATCGTGACGCCTGAGGTCGCCGCCGCGCTCCAAGCGAAGAGCTCGGGAGGCCTGCAGCTTCAAGGGGTCGGCAGTGCGACCGAAGGCGCTGCGTTCGCTCACATAGACTCGATCGCAATCGGCAACGCGATCGTGCGCAATCAGTACACGCTGGTTTTGCCGATCGCGACCGGCTTCGGCGTGGCCGAGGGTTTGCACATCGATGGCATGGTGGGACACCAGTTCTTGGCACGCTTCTTAACCACGATCGATTACGCGAACTCAAAACTGACGCTGGCGATGCCGAGCACGGCGCCGGCTTCGGCACCGAGTGCGACAGCGATTCCGTTTTTTATCGACGGGAGCATCCCGCGCATTTCGGTTGGCGTCGACGGCGTAACGACGAGCGCAGAAGTCGATACCGGCAGCCGCGCGGGCCTCACGCTCTCCTCGCCGTTCGTTGCCGCTCATCCATCGCTCGCCGCGTTGGCGAAAACGGCGCCGGCCGTCGAGGGCTTCGGCGTCGGTGGGGCATCCTATGCACGACTTGGGCGCGTTCCCACGCTGCAGATCGGCCCCTATACCATCGCGAATAGCGTTGCGGCCTTCGGCGTTCAAACCAAGGGCGCTCTCGCAGATCCTTTTAATCCCGCGAACCTCGGCGGCGCGATCTGGCGCCGGTTCGATCTGACCTTCGATTACGCGCACGACCAGCTTTTGCTGGCGAAGAGCCCCGAGTTCGACACGCCGTTTTCGTACGATCGGTCGGGTCTCTTCTTAATCGATGTGAACGGCGCATTTACGGTGATCTCGGTGCTCGCAAGTACGCCGGCCGCGGCGGCCGGGTTGGCGAAAGGCGACGTCATCCTCACCATCAATGGCACTCCGGCCGCGAGCACGTCCCTCGCGGGAGTGCGCATGCTCCTTTCCGGGGCCGCCGGCAGCGCGGTTCATCTCCATATCCGCGGGCCTGCCGGCCACGAGCGCGACGCAGCCTTGACCTTAGCGGATTATGTGTAGTTAGAAGGCGGAGATGCCGGTGATCTCTTTGCCGACGATCAGCGTGTGCATTTCACTCGTTCCTTCGTAGGTGAGCACCGATTCGAGGTTGTTCATGTGCCGAATCACCGGGTACTCGAGCGTCACGCCGTTTGCGCCCAGGATCGTACGGGCTTCTCGCGCAATCGCGAGCGCCTCGCGGACGTTATTGAGCTTCGCCAAGCTTACCTGAGCCGGATGGAGCCCGCCGCGGTCCTTCGCGCGACCCACGTGCAGCGCGAGCAGCGCGCCCTTATTCAGCTCGACGAGCATGTTCACCAGCTTCTCTTGCGTCATTTGATAGGCAGCGATCGGCTTGCCGAACTGCACGCGCGTCTTGCCGTACTCGAGGGCGGCCTCGTAGCAGCTGCGCGCGGCGCCGATTGCTCCCCACACGATCCCATAGCGCGCTTCATTGAGACATGCCAACGGACCAGCCAGACCCTCTGCCTGCGGCAAGAGCGCGCCGGCCGGAAGGCGGCAATCGGTAAGCACGAGTTCGCTCGTTACCGAGGCGCGGAGCGAAAGCTTTCGGTGAATGTCGGAGGCGGTCAATCCCTTCGCATCACGCGGAACGATGAAGCCGCGAATCCCTTCCTGCGTCTGCGCCCAGACGATCGCGAGATCGGCGATCGAGCCGTTGGTGATCCACATCTTGGTGCCGTTGAGGATCCAGTCGGAACCGTCGCGCCGGGCGGAGGTGCGCATGCCGGCGGGATTGCTGCCGAAGTCCGGTTCGGTGAGACCGAAGCAGCCGATGAGCTCGCCGCGCGCCATCGCGGGCAGCCACGCCCGCTTCTGCGTTTCGTCGCCCCAGCGGTGAATCGCATACATCGCGAGCGACCCTTGAACTGAAGCGAAGCTGCGCACGCCCGAATCGCCGGCTTCGAGCTCCAAGCACGCGATGCCGTATGCGACCGCACTCGAACCTGGACAGCCGTAACCGTCGAGATGCATTCCAAGCAAGCCAAGCTTGCCGAGCTCCGGACCCAGCTCGCGCGGGAGTATTCCTTGTTCAAACCACTCCGCAATGCCGGGGAGCACGCGCGCACGCACGTACGACCGCACGGTATCGCGGACGAGCCGCTCTTCGTCGGAAAACAGCGCCGTAAGATCTATGAAATCGACGGCATCGGGGGTTGGCACGGCCACGGCCGTCAACGCTTGAGAACGCGCGCCAGCTTATCGAAGAGCGCCTCGGTCGAACGTTCGAACTGATCTTCGAAGCGGCGCCAGAGGAGCCGCCCGTCGGTGTCGGAGAGCGTGGCCTCGACGCGGTATTCGAGCAGTGTTTCCTTGCCTTCGCTGGTCAGGTGAAAGCCGTGCGTACCATCGAACCCATCGTTGCGGAATCGCCAGACGATGCGTTCCTCGGAAACCGCCTCATCCAGGACGGCGTGGATCCCGAGGTGCCACTCTTCCGTTCGGCCGGGTGCGAGCGGTCCGGGAGAGCGCATGAAGGGCTGCGATGCGAACGGCCAGATCTGATCGCCCGAGGTGCCCATCTCCTCGAGCAGGTGGTAAATCCGCCGTTTCGTTCCGTGAAACGCACGCGACCGGAGTTCGTGAAGCTCGATGGGCATTGCCGTTGCGTTCGCTTATCGGAGCGCGGCGACCCCTACGCCTCCCGCGAGTACGATGAGCAACGGCGTACTGAGTTTCGTTCGCAGCATCAAGACCACGACGATGGCGGTCACGGCATACGCCACGACGCTCGACGGCGCGCCCCGACCAATCGTCACGACGCTCGACCAGACCAAACCCACGATTGCAGGCGCCAGACCCCGGGCAATGGTGGTGCGCCACGGCGACCCCTGAAAACGCTCCCAGAGCGCATCGAATGCAACCATGATCGCGCTCGAGGGGACGAACATTCCGATCGTAGCGGCCGCGGCGCCGAGAATCGGCTGCGTGGGGGTTGCTGCGTAGCCGATGAGCGCTGCGAAGATCGTGGTCGGTCCCGGCACGAGCTTTCCGATGGTGTAGAACTGCGTGAATTGCTGCGACGTCACCCAGCCGTATTGGTTGACCGCGTCGGCGTGCATCTGCGGAATGATGCCTTTGCCGCCGCCGAAGCCCAGCACCGAGAGCTGCGAGAATGTCCAGAGCAGATGGAGGACGGTCGGAAGCGAACTACTCATGGCTCTTCCTGCGAGAGCGCAGGTACTCGTGCACGATTCCGGTCCCGCCGAAGATGACGAGCACGAGCAACAGCGGCATTTTCAAGAGCGACACGACCAAGGCCGTGACGACGAGCAGCAGAATGCGTACCCAATCGGTGCGCTCGTCCCAGCTGAGCTCGAGTGCGTTGCCGATGGTGAGTCCGAGCGCGCCCGCCGCACACCCCCGCAACCCGCCCTGCACGTATGGGTTCGAAGCGAACCTGAAGTAGAGCGCGCCGGCGATCAGCACGATGATGAACGGCGGAATGCTCGCGCCCAAGAACGCGGCGGCCGCTCCGGGAAGGCCCCGAACCTTCTGACCGCAGTAGAGCGCTAAGTTGAGGATGTTGGGGCCGGGCAGCACCTGCGCGATCTCGAGCCCGTCCATGAAGCGTTCGCTGTCCATCCAGCCATGCGAGAGGACTTGCTGACGTACGCTCGCCTTTTGGCCGCCGCCAAACGCCGTCGCAGAGATCGTTGCGAATGTTAGCGCTATGTTAGCGAGTGAGGGAGGCCCCGAATCAGCTGACATCCGGCATCGGCCCATCGATGACGGGCGAGGTATGCTTGCCGGAAAGAATGTGAATGTGGACGTGTTCGGTGTGCTGATACGGCGGCAGAACGCCCATGCGGATCATGAAACCTTTCTCGTAGAGGCCAAGGCAGAGCGCGACCTTCTGGATTCCTGCGATGAGGCGGTGCCAGACCCTCCCCTCGCCGAGGCCGATATCGAGGATCGTTGGAACCCACTTCTTCGGAATGATGACGACGTGAACTTCCCACCATTCCTCTTTGCTCCGATCGATGTTGTGCAGGAACGCAAAGACGTCGTCGTCTTGGTAAACGATCTCGTCGGCCTTAGCGCGCGTGCCGTCGAGGCGCCCGCGAAAGGTATGATCCGGATCGGGTTTCTCCCACGTGCGCTGCTCCGGGCTACAGATCATCTCCGAAATCCACTTTGCCACGTTCGGATTTTTCCGGCACCGCAGGCAGGCGTCCTCTTGCAGACGCTGAAGCGTGCGCTCCATGAGCGCCGACCATAAGAAGAAAACCCTCACGCCGGTTGAGGTTTTGGGCGCGGAGCCGAGATGGCCAAAGGAACCCAAGTCGTGGGAGAAACTCGTCGAGGGCAACGAGGTGGTCTACGAAGACCATCACGTCGTCGTTTTTCACGACCCGGTCGACGAGGAACACGAATCCGAGCGATTGCCTGGCGAGATCCGCTTGACGCTGCTTTCGAAAAAAGAAGGCGTCGCGACTCTGATGGACCTCGGCGTCGCGGACGAAACCCTCAACGCAGCGATCCTGCACGGGATTCAGCAAGCCGCACTTCGCCTCGGCCTCGAGAAAAAAGGCTTCGAGGTGCGTGCGCACGTCTATCCGCCGCTGCAGCACCGTCCCGAACTCGGCTTTAAAATTCGCGCCGGCAAGCCCCCGAAGAAGAGCGACTCAGCCGCCGGCTAGGAGTTAGCCTACTCCGGCGGCGGCTTTACAAACGGCAGCCTGGCACGAAGATCTGTTTCCTTTTCGGCGAGTTTCGCTAACGCCTGAACGACCACGATTGCGATGATCGTGATGATTACGGCGTAAATAAACTCGGCAAGGACCCCGTTGCTCGGCTTGAGGAAGAGCGCGATGACGTCGCTGATGAACTTGTTCCAGGCTCCCGCCGCGATCAAACCGAACGCGACGGTCGCAAGACCGATCATGGTGCCTAGATAGGTTGGTTTGATTTCCATCGTTCCTCGTGGTCCGGCGAGTTACGCCTTGAGCTCGATATCCACGCCGGCGGGCAGGTCGAGGTGCATGAGCGCGTCCATCGTTTTGGGCGACGCCTGGAGGATATCGATGAGCCGCTTGTGCGTACGCATCTCAAAGTGCTCGCGCGACTTTTTGTCGTTGTTCGTCGAGCGCTGCACGCAAAACCGGTTGATTTCCGTCGGTAGAGGTACCGGTCCGCTGACGAAGGCGCCGGTACGCTTCGCCGTTTCGACGATGCGTTCGGCCGATTGATCGAGAATCTTATGATCGTACGCCTTGAGGCGTATCCGAATCATCTGCTTCGCCATGTACTGCTGCCTTCAACCTTCAATTTGCAAGGATCCGTCCTACGACTTCGCTCGGGGTCACAATGTACGTTTACGGTGACACGCGGAACCGGACTACTCTGAGACGGCGGTTACGACGCCCGCGCCGACGGTTCGGCCGCCTTCGCGAATAGCAAAACGAAGCCCCTCTTCGCAGGCGATTGGAGTGATGAGCTCTACGTCCATTTGGACGTTGTCGCCGGGCATGACCATTTCGACGCCATCGGGGAGCCTGATCGTCCCGGTCACGTCGGTCGTGCGAAAGTAGAACTGCGGTCGGTAATTGCCAAAGAACGGCGTGTGACGGCCGCCTTCGTCCTTCGAGAGTACGTAGACTTCGGCTTTGAACTTCTTATGCGGCTTGACCGAACCGGGTTTGGCGAGCACTTGACCGCGCTCGATCTCGGCGCGATCGATGCCGCGTAGCAGCACGCCGATGTTGTCGCCCGCGATACCCGCATCGAGAAGTTTGCGGAACATCTCGATACCGGTAACGACCGTCTTCTTGGTTTCCTCCTTGAGCCCGACGATCTCAACCTCTTCACCGACCTTCACTTGGCCGCGCTCCACGCGCCCGGTTCCGACGGTGCCGCGCCCGGTGATGGTGAAGACGTCCTCGACCGGCATCAGGAAGGGCTTGTCCACTTCGCGCTGCGGCTCGGGAATGTACTCGTCGACCGCGTCCATGAGTTTGAAAATTGGATCGGCATCGGCATCGCCGCGCTTGCCGCTCGAGTTGAGTGCCTTGAGCGCCGAACCGCGAATGATCGGTGTGTCGTCGCCGGGGAACTCGTACTTGGTCAGTAACTCGCGGATCTCCATTTCGACGAGCTCGAGGAGCTCTTCGTCGTCGACCATGTCGACCTTATTGAGGAAGACGAGGATCCGGGGCACGCCGACCTGACGCATGAGCAGAATATGCTCGCGGGTTTGCGGCATCGGGCCGTCCGAGGCGGCCACGACGAGGATCGCGCCGTCCATCTGGGCCGCGCCCGTAATCATGTTTTTGATGTAGTCCGCGTGGCCAGGACAATCCACGTGCGCGTAGTGGCGCTTGGGCGTCTCGTACTCTTGGTGCGAGATGGCAATCGTAATCCCGCGCTCCTTTTCTTCGGGCGCGTTATCGATCTGATCGACGCCGACTTTCTGCGCCAACCCCTCGGTTGCAAGGCAGTGCATGATCGCCGCCGTTAGGGTGGTCTTTCCATGGTCAACGTGACCGGTCGTACCAATATTAACGTGCGGCTTATTGCGCTCGAACTTTTGTTTCGCCACTGATGATTATCTCCCTAAATACACGGTGCCAGGCGTTCTGCCTAGCTCTGCCACCTTACGCGGTAAACGCCCCCGGCGAGAGGGCGCACGACCACGGAATAATATCAGGCGCAACTAGAGGCTGTCAACGAGCCTAGGCAGGGACCGGTTTGCGCCCGGCAGACTTCGCAACGATCTCTTCTTCGACGCTCTTGGGCGCCTTTTCGTAATGCGAAAACTCCATCGTGTAGGTCGCTCGTCCTTGCGTTGCCGAGCGCATGTCCGTGGCGTACCCAAACATCTCCGAGAGCGGGACGTTTGCGGTGATAATCTGCGCTCCGCCCGGCGCCTCTTCGGTGGCGTGAATCGCGCCGCGCCGCCGGCTGAGGTCGCCGTTGATCGCGCCCATGTACTCTTTGGGCGTCGTGACTTCGACCTTCATGATCGGCTCGAGTAAAATCGGACCGGCGGCTCGATTCGCTTCTTTCCAAGCCATTGAGCCTGCGATCTTAAAGGCCATTTCCGATGAGTCAACCTCGTGGTACGAGCCGTCGAACGCCTGGACCTTAAAATCCATCACCGGAAAACCGGCGAGCACGCCGCTCTGGGCCGACTCGCGGACGCCTTCTTGCACCGCCTTGGCGTACTCTTTGGGGACCGCGCCGCCGACGATCTTCCACTCGAAGACAAAGCCGGTGCCCGGCGGTTGCGGCTCGACGCGCAGCCAGACGTCGCCGTACTGGCCGCGGCCGCCGCTCTGGCGCACGAACCGGCCTTCCTTTTCAACGCTCTTGGTGATCGCTTCTTTGTAGGCGACCTGCGGCTTCCCGACGTTCGCGTCGACTTTGAACTCGCGGCGCAAGCGATCGAGGATGATCTCGAGGTGCAGCTCGCCCATTCCCGCGATGATCGTTTGCTGCGTTTCCTCGTCGGTGCGCATCCGAAAGGTCGGGTCTTCTTGCGCAAGCCGCGTGAGCGCGAGCCCAAGCTTGTCTTGATCGACCTTGCTCTTGGGCTCGATCGCCTGATGAATGACCGGTTCGGGGAAGGTGATCGACTCGAGCGCGATCGGCGAGCGCTCGTCGCAGAGCGTGTCGCCGGTGCGCGTGTCGGTGAGACCGACGGCCGCGGCGATGTCGCCGGCGCCGATTGTATTGATGTCCTCGCGATGATTGGCGTGCATGCGCAGAATACGCCCGATGCGTTCCTTGCGGCCGCTCCGCGAGTTGAAGACATAGCTTCCCTTGTTGAGCACGCCGGAGTAGACGCGGAAGTACGTGAGATTTCCGTACGGATCGGTGGCGATCTTGAAGGCGAGCGCGCAGAACGGCTCGGCATCGTCGGCCTTGCGAACGAGTTCGTTGCCGGTCTTGGGATCACGCCCGACAATCTGCTTGGCCTCCAGCGGTGAAGGCATGTACTCGACGACCGCGTCGAGCAACGGCTGAATCCCCTTGTTCTTAAACGCCGAGCCGCAGAGCATCGGCAGCACCGTGCCCTCGATCGTCGCTTTGCGCAACGCCGTCTTCATCCGCTCGATCGGAAGCTCTTTGGCTTCAAAGAACATCTCGAGCAGCTCGTCGTCCTGCTCGGCGATTGCCTCGACGAGATTGCGCCGCCACTGCATGGCAAGCTCCCTGAGCTCGCCGTCGACGTCTTCGTGTGCGGTCGTGGAGCCGAGCTCGTCGATGTAGACGACCTTCTTCATCGTAAAGAGATCGACGACGCCCTTGAATTTGTCCTCGGCGCCGATCGGCACTTGGATCGGCACGGCCCGCGCGCCGAGGCGTTCGCGAATCTTCTCTACGACGTTGAAGAAATCGGCGCCGACACGATCCATTTTATTGACGAAGATAATGCGCGGAACCTTATACTTGTTCGCTTGGCGCCAGACCGTCTCCGATTGCGGTTGGACCGCCGCGACCGAGTCGAAGAGCGCGACCAGGCCGTCGAGCACGCGCAGCGATCGTTCGACTTCGACGGTGAAATCCACGTGACCGGGCGTGTCGATAATGTTGATGCGGGTGTCGCGCCAGGTCGTCGCCGTCGCCGCCGAGGTGATGGTGATGCCGCGCTCTTGCTCCTGAACCATCCAATCCATAGTCGCGGCGCCATCGTGCACCTCGCCCATCTTGTGCACGCGCCCGGTGAAGAATAGGATGCGCTCGGTACAGGTCGTCTTGCCGGCGTCGATATGCGCGGCAATGCCGATGTTCCTCGTGCGTCCGAGCGGATATTCCCTTTCAGCCATAATGTTAGTCTTGGGTGGTTACCAACGATAATGGGCAAAAGCTTTGTTCGCTTCGGCCATCTTATGCGTGTCTTCACGCTTCTTTATCGTAGCGCCGGTGTTGTTTGAGGCGTCGAGCAGCTCCCCGGCGAGCTTCTCCTCCATCGAATGTCCGTTGCGGGCGCGCGCGAAGCCGATCAGCCAGCGCATCGCCATGGCCTGACGGCGGTCCGGGCGGACCTCCATCGGCACCTGATAGGTCGCACCGCCCACCCGGCGCGGACGCACTTCTACCAGCGGCATCGCATTGGAAAGCGCCTGCGAAAAGATTTCCATCGGATCGCGGCCGGTCTTCTCGCCGACGATGTCGAGCGCACCATAGGTAATATGCTCGGCCGTCGATTTCTTACCGCACAGCATCACCTTATTGATGAAGCGGGCCAGCACTTTCGAGTTGAACCGGGGATCGGGCAGAATTTGCCGCTTGGGAGCGGGACCTTTACGAGGCAATCTAACTTTCCTTATTATTCATCCTGAGCGTAGTCGAAGGACTACTTCTTCTTTTCGCGCTTTGCGCCGTACTTGGAGCGACCTTGCTTACGATTGGCCGTGCCGGCCGTGTCGAGCGTGCCGCGAATGATGTGATAGCGAACCCCAGGGAGATCCTTGACACGACCGCCGCGCACCAACACGACCGAGTGCTCCTGCAGATTGTGGCCGATGCCGGGGATGTAAGCAGTCACCTCTTCGCCGTTGGTCAGCCGGACGCGCGCGACTTTGCGCAACGCCGAGTTCGGCTTCTTCGGCGTCACCGTTTTGACTTGGGTGCAGACGCCCCGGCGCTGCGGGTTTCCGGTTACCTCAAAGGTCCGGGTAGGCAGATCGGGGTGGCCGGGCTTTGGCCCGGTCAGGACCACACGGAATGCCCGGGTCTTGACCTTCTGCTCGGTCTTTTCGCGCCCGCGGCGAACCAGCTGGTTAATCGTCGGAATCGGTCTTGCTCCTCATCTCCAGGTCGCATCACAAACAACGGCCTCACCCGCAGGTGGGACCGAGCCTCCACTATACCAAGGGCCTTTTTTCGCGTCAAATGGCGACCGCAGCGATGCGGGTAAGCGAGAAGTACCAGCCGGTTGCGATAAAACAGACTAGTTGGTAGACTAGGCATATGGAAACGAGACCTGGGCCGATCGCCGGCAAGCACGTCGGCGTTTTTGAAGCAAAGACGCACTTCTCGGCCCTCGTCGACGACGCGATCGCGGGCAAGCCGACGGTGATCACCAAACGCGGAAAACCCGTTGCGCAGATCGTTCCCACGGAAGATGCTCGCCGAGAACGGGCGAGGCTAGCCGTGAAGCGTATTCGCGCGCTGCGTGGCGCCTTGAAACTCGGGCCAGGGGAAACTATTCGCGACCTAATTTACGAAGGGCGTCATTGATCGTCGTCGACGCCTCGGTTGCTCTCGCTTGGTTCTTAGAGAGCAACGAATCCTCGTTTCCGGCGCTGCAACACGTTGAGGAGCTCGGCGGAGTCGTCCCAGGGAACTTTCACTCCGAGCTCGTTCACGGTTTTCTCAACGCCGAACGCCGGAAGCGAATCCATGCGTCGGAGGCTGTGCGTTCGCTCGATGCAATCCTCGACCTGTGGCTTGATGTGCGCTTTCCGGATCCCAAGCACGTGATGGCAGTTGCGCGTGAGCATCAGCTGACAGGTTATGACGCAGCGTATCTTACTCTCGCAATGGAGCAGGGTCTTCGGCTAGCTTCCCGCGACGCGGCCTTGCGGCAAGCGGCCACTGCGGCTCATCTCCTTTGGGAACCCGCTTAGCCTAGCGGAGGTCGCCGCCGGGCTCGTCTTCGGTTCCCGAAGCGCCATCGTCTGCACGCGAACTTCTGCGAGATTGATTCCAGAGATTCGCGAGTATGCGTGCTGCAGCGCCTTTGCCCTCGCGAAGGAGGCCCAAAAGCAGGTGCTCGGTTCCAATATCCTTGTGAGGGCGTTACGAGCCCGTTACCTGAACGACGCGCGCGAGCTCGAGCGCGATCTCTTCGGGGGTGAAGCCGCGATGCCGCAACGAGTCGACGAATTTTTCCGCCGCTTCCCGCAGGCTGCGCATGCGAGCGTGCCGGTTGACCGGAATGCGCCCGGCAACTCGTGTCCCGCGACGCCGGTCGCCGATGAGCCAGCCCTCCGATTGCAGCTCGCTATACGCTCGGGCTACGGTGTTTGGAGCGATGCCGAGATCGCCCGCGAGCTGCCGTACCGTCGGCAGGGGAGATTCCGGCACGAGGTCGCCGCGTTCGATGGCTGCACGGATTTGCTCGACCACCTGCTGATAGGGCGGAAGGTCGAGCCCCGGATCTACGACGAGGTAGGGCGCCGTCACGCCGCGCGAAGGCGCCCGCGCAGGGGAACGATGCTCGCGACGAGCGAGATCGCGAACGCGGCAGCGGCAACGAACATCGCGACCGAACCGAGCAGCGCATATTGTTGCGGAAGATCGGGCTGAACCATCCAGATGAGAACGGCGCCCGGCGCACAGGCCAGGTTGGCGATGGCGCGCGCACGACCGACCCGCACGCGCTCGTCAACGGCATACTCCCATTGCGGATCGTCGCCGACCAAGAGCGCCGGTGCTATCGCGATCCGCCATGCAACGCCGCCGAGCACCATCGTCGCGATTGCGACCAGCAGTGCCCCGAACCGCTGGGGCGGATAGGCCACGAGCGCGAGCGAGATTGCGAAGCAGCACCCGACTGAAACGATCACCCACGGCGGAAGCGCATCAAACGGCGAACGCCGGACGAGCGGCGCCACGCGTTGCTGCACCGCGCGGCGAAATTGTAGATACGCGAGCAGCGTCACGCCGGCCGATGCCAGGCAGAAAAGCGCGTACGGCACGATGAACGGGAGCCCAGATACGGCTTCCAACCCGGCTAAGACGAACGCGGCAACGCCGAGATAACGACCGTAGGCGCTCGAGATGCCCTCGGCGTCCTCACGCGCCGCGACGACGCGGCTGACGCGCTGCTTCTCCGGCGGCGGCCCCAAGCCGGCGGCCCATCGCGTGAAGTATCCCGCGACGCCGGCAAGGCAGCGCGGCCATGCAAACGACGCGAGGCCGACGGCGGCCAGGGCGAGAGCCATTGCAATGCGGGTGAGGTGTTCGTGAGCGATACGCGTATGGAGCATTGTACCATCAACCTAATACAAACCAACACTTTGTGTCAAGGCCTTGGTTCAAAACGCCGGCCTTCGACAGGCTCAGGGTGACACGAATTCGGAGAACCTGTGGCTAAGAATCCTGGACGGAGCTGGGATGACATTGTGCGATGCGACCCGTATTTCGGGCGCCAATGGCGGCCATTCGACAGGCTGAGGGTGACACATTAAGAGTCCAGGGTGACACGAATTTGGAGAATCCGCGGCTGGGCGTTTTGGATGGACTGCGCGGGATCGCCGTCCTCTTGGTACTCTGGTACCACCTCTGGGAGATCACGTGGTTATCGCCTGGGTTGCTGAATTTTCTTCCGGCGACCGGGTTCGTCGGCGTGCAGCTCTTCTTCTTTCTTAGCGGCTTCGTCATCGCGTATCCGTTCGTGCGCGCCGCTCTCGCCGGCACGCCGCAGCCGGGCTGGGGGCATTTCGCATGGCGGCGTTTCATCAAGATCGTGCCGTCATACGCGCTTGCGATTGCCGTAGCGTATGCGATCGGCTACGCGCAGCTCCAGCCAAACGCATCGGTCGTGCCCGACCTGATCACGCACCTGCTCTTCATTCACACGTGGTTTCCCCTACGGTTCGGTACGATCGACGGGGTGCTCTGGACGCTTGCAGTCGAGGTCGAGTTCTACTGCGTCTTTCCGCTGATTTGGTGGTGCTTCAAGCGGCAGCCATTACTGACGGCCGGCGCGATGATCCTGATTGCGGGAATCTGGCGTGCGGGGCTGGCCCAGTGCTGCTACTCGTCGCTCTTCACGCCGTACGAAGAGAACCTGCCGGGATACCTCGACATCTTTGCATTCGGCATGATTGCCGCCTACGTGTTTACGCGCTTCGGCAAGGGATGGCGAGCCTCGCGGTTTCATTACGCCGCACCGTTGGTCGCAATCGCGGGCTTCGCGTTCTTGGCAATGCTCTTAGAAAATCTCTACGCGTATCGGTTTTACGATCAATGGGCGGGCGTATGGCAGATCGATAACCGGCCCTTGCTAGGCGCCGCATTCGCAGTTATCGCATTGGGATCGCTCGTGAGTCCGCGCTGGTGGCAGATCGTCCTCGATAACGCGGCGCTGCGCTTTATGGCAGCCATTTCATATAATCTCTACCTCTACCATCAACTCATCGCGCGCGAGCTGGTGTGGCATCATCTTCCGTCCCATACCGGCAACCCTCACCACGATCGAACCTGGCAGATACGCTATACGGAGGCCGCGGTCGCGATGACGATCGCGCAAGCGGCTCTCATAACCTACTGCTTCGAACGGCCCCTACTGCGCCTAAAGGGGCCATTGAAACAGGCGAACGGCGCTAAGCGAGTTGCGATTTAAAGAGGCTGCTCGTGAGCCCCTCGATGACCGGAACGCGCACCTCTTTGCCCTGGAACGCCGAAATAGTCGTCCAGATCCACAGAACGAACCACAACAGCCCGAGCAGCCACATCACCGGGAAGAGGATGAATAGGATGTGAATGAGGCTCGACGCGAACGACCAGGCGAACCATATGACGATGTAGAGACCCCACATCGTGATCGACTGTGCAGCGGCCCATTTCACAAATTTATTCGTTCCTCCGCCCACCAGCATGACGATGCCGCCGATGAGGCCGAGCAAGTATGCGAGTCCCGCCGCGATGTTCGGCTCGAGTCCAAACGGAGTATCCTTCGGGGGCTGAGTAACGGACATGCTGGTTGCCCTTTCGCTTAATAAGTTGCTGCGCGATTAGTCCATTGCTTTGCTTTGCTAACGCACCGACCCTTTATCGAGCGCCCGCTCGCAACAGGCTGCGTCGCGCCGGTGTGAGAAACGAGCCCTTCCATGCGCCGCCGCGGCTGGTATCTGCTCCTGGTTTTGCCGTTCGCCGGGACGCTGATCCCGCCGCTCTATAACCGCCCCGTGCCCGCGCTTTTTGGACTCCCTTTCTTCTATTGGTACCAGCTGGCGTGGGTGCTCCTTACGGCGGCGCTCCTTGCGCTAGTGGTCGCGCTCACGCGCGAGCACGACGATGTCTAGCGCCGCCGTCATTCTCGCCGTCGCCGTCTTGGGCGTCACGGCGCTCGGATTTCTGGCTAGCCGGTGGGGCGGCGCGAACCTTGCCGATCTCGAGCAATGGGCGCTCGGCGGCCGTAGCTTCGGAACGATCGTCTCTTGGTTCTTGCTCGGCGGCGACCTGTACACCGCCTACACCTTTATCGCCGTGCCCGCCCTCGTCTATGGAGTCGGTGCGCTTGGCTTCTTCGCGGTGCCCTACGCGACGATCGCCTACCCCGTTGCACTCGTCGTGCTGGCTCGATTTTGGAGCATCGCGCGCCGGCGCGGCTACGTGACTACGGCCGATTTCGTTCGCGACCGGTATGGCGATAGGACCCTAGAGATCGCAATCGCCTTGACCGGAGTCGTCGCGGCCATGCCGTACATCGCGCTTCAGCTCATCGGCATGCGGACCGTATTCAATCAATTCGGGACGCTCGGGGCGGGGGGATCGCTGCCGGCGCTGACCGTTGCTTTCGTCCTGCTCGCGGCGTACACGTATACGAGTGGACTGCGCGCGCCGGCCTCGATCGCCTTCGTGAAAGATACGCTCATCTACGCAACGGTCATCGCAGCAATCGTCGTCATTCCCACACGGTTGGGTGGCTGGGCGCATATCTTCACGGTCTCCCAAACGGCGCTCGCGCGACGACCGCATCCCTCGTCGATTTACCTCGCGCCCCAGCAGTATTTCACCTACGCGACGATGGCGTTCGGGTCCGCGCTCTCGCTCTTCATTTATCCTCACTCGATCACCAGCGTCCTGGCCGCACGCAGCCGCGAGGTGATCCGACTCAATGCGGCGCTGCTGCCGATCTACTCGCTGCTGCTCGGGCTACTCGCGCTGCTCGGGTACTGCGCCCTCGCCGCGGGCATCCTCGCGAAGGACGCCAGCAATGTGGTGCCGCTCTTGTTTGCGCGATACTTTCCCGGCTGGTTCGCGGGCATCGCCGACGCCGCGATCGTTATCGGTGCTCTGGTGCCGGCCGCGATCATGTGCATCGGTGCGGCGAATCTCTTCGCGAGCAACGTGTTTCGAGAGTTCTCGCCGGAACGATCCCCGGTCGAAACGCTGATCGCAAAACTGCTGACGCTTGCGATCTGTGCGTTTTCGCTGCTCTTCATCTTCTTCGTACCCGTTCCATACGCGATCGACTTCCAACTACTCGGCGGGGCGCTGATGCTGCAAATCTTCCCGGCCTTCGTCCTCGGTCTATGGACGCGCTGGTTTCACTCCAAAGCGCTGCTCGCTGGCTGGGCATGCGGATTACTCGCCAGCTGCGCGATGGCTTACGCCAGCCGATTCACGTCGAACTTTACCTTGCACGCCTTTGGCGGCTCCTTGACCGGCTTCATCGCCCTCTACGGACTCGCCGTTAACCTGTTCGTGAGTATACTGATGACCATGCTCGTGCGCGCGATGCGGCTGCGAAGCGGCGTCGATCGCACCACTGCGGGAGATTACGCTTGAGCGAAACGATCAATCCATCCGGCTGGCCGCGCCCCAGCGGTTTCTCGAACGGCATCGTTGCCGAGGGGCGCTACCTCGCGATCTCCGGACAGATCGGCTGGAACGAGCGCAACGTGCTCGTCGGCGAGGATTTTTTGGAGCAGGCGCGCCAAGCGTTGCGCAACGTTATGGCGGTCTTGCTCGCCGCGGGCGGGGACGCCGAACATCTCGTACGCCTGACGTGGTACGTCACGGATACGAACGAATACCGGGAGAATGTCCGGGCGCTGGGGGCTTCGTATCGCGAGATCGTCGGAACACATTATCCGGCGATGGCGCTTGTCCAGGTTGCCGCTTTATTAGAGGAAGGCGCCAAAGTCGAAATCGAGGCGACCGCAGTGCTTCCGAGGCTGCGGTAATCAGGGGCCGCGGAGTTTGTAGCGCTGGAGCTTGCCCGTTTCGGTTCGAGGAAGCTCGCTTACGAACTCGATCTCGCGCGGCGCTTTGAACGGCGCGATCTGCGTCTTGCAGAACTCGATGAGCTCGTTGGCTTTCTCCGGGGTTGCGGCGCAGCCGTCGGCCAGCACGACGAACGCCTTGACGAGATTCGTCTCTTTCTCCGGATCGCGTTTCCCGACGACGGCAACTTCCTTGACCTCGGCATGGGCGATCAGCGCCTGCTCGACCTCTGGTCCCGAGATGTTGTAGCCGGCGGAAACGATCATGTCGTCGGTGCGCGCGACAAACCAAAAGTAACCATGACGATCTCGAGTGTACGCGTCGCCCGGATAGTTCCAGCCGCGCTGCACGTAGTTGCTCTGACGCTCGTCTTGCAAATATTTGCAACCCGTCGGTCCGATTATGGCGAGGCGCCCGAGCTTGCCGTTGGGAACCGGATCGCCGGCCTCGTCGTGAACCTCCGCAATATAGCCGGGCACGGCGCGCCCAGTCGCACCGGCGCGCGCTTGCCCTTTCGGCGATCCGATGAAGATGTGCAGCATTTCGGTGCTGCCGATGCCGTCGAGAATCGGCAGCCCGGTCTTAGCGCGCCACTCTGCCCAAACCGCCTTCGGAAGCGTTTCGCCCGCCGAAACGCACGTGCGCAGCGACGAAATATCGTAACGCTCGACCGCACCCGCCATCGTGCGATAGGCGATCGGCGCCGTGAAGAGCGTCGTGACTTCGAACTGCGCGATCGCCGCAAGCAGCTCGCTCGGACCGGCCTTCTCCAGCAGCACCGTTGCGGCGCCGGCATATAGCGGAAAGAGCAGCAAGCCTCCCAGGCCAAAGGTGAACGCAAGCGGCGGGCTTCCGCAGAAGAGATCGCTGCGCCCGGGATGCAAAACTTTGGACGCATAGGTATCGCAGATTGCGAGCAAGTCGCGGTGAAAATGCATCGCAGCCTTCGGCGTTCCCGTCGTTCCCGAGGTGAATGCAATGATTGCGACGTCCTCGGCGGCAGTCTCGATGTTGTGAAAATCGTCGGGCTTGCCAGCCATGCGACTCTCCAGCGATTCCGCCCTCCGAGGATCCTCATTGAAGTAGCTCACGCTCACGCCGCCGTACTCGAGGCACGCGGCGTCGAGTTCGCCGCGCAGCGTGGCATCGCAAAGCGCGTGCTTGATCTGGGCCTTCTCCATCATGAACCGCAGCTCGCGCGCTCGATAGAGCGGCATGCTGGTCACGGCGATGCCTCCGGCTTTGAGAACGGCAAGCCAGCAGGCGGCCAGCATCGGTGTGTTCGGCGCGCGCAGCAAGACCCGATTGCCCGGTTCGAGCTCGAGATCTTCTACGAGCACGCGTGCAATTCGATTCGCCACGCGTTGCAGGTCACCATAGGTCAACACGCCGTCGCGCACAACGATGCAGCGATCGCTTCCGCCGCCCTCATCGACGTGCCGGTCGAGCAACTCCGTCACCGCATTGACTCGCTCGGGATAGTGCAAGCCGGCCTCATCGAAGACCACGTCCGGCATCTGCTCGGGCGGGGGCAAGCGATCCTCGGCGAAAGTATCTTTGTGTCCGGTGATGCGCACTGCTACGCTTCCAATATCTGCTTTGCGATTACGAGCTGCTGGATCTCGCTCGCGCCCTCGTAAATCCGCAGTGCGCGTACGTCCCGGTAAAGGCGTTCGACGATCTCACCGCGCGTCACGCCCCGACCGCCGAAGAGCTGAACGGCCCGATCGCAAACGCGACCTGCGGCCTCGGTCGCGAACCACTTCGCCATCGCGGCTTCGCGGGTAACGCGCGCGACGCCCGTATCCTTTGTCCAGGCCGCGCGGTAGACCAAGAGCGCGCTCGCGTCAACGTCCGTGGCCATCTCGGCGATCGCCGCCTGCGTGAGCTGCAGCGACGCCAGCGGCGCGCCGAAGAGCCGGCGTCCCTTGGTGTGCTGCACCGATTCTGCCAACGCGCGCCGCGCAAAACCGACCGCTGCCGCGCCGACGGTGCTGCGGAAAAGATCGAGCGTCACCATCGCGATCTTGAAACCGTCGCCCTCCTCGCCGATCCGGCTCGCCGCGGGAACGCGCGCACCCTCGAATCGCAGCGTGCCGAGCGGGTGCGGCGAGATCGTCTCGATGCGTTCGGCAACGACGCAGCCGGGCGTCTCCGCAGCGACGGCAAAAGCGCTGAGCCCTTTAGAGCCGGAACCGCCGGTACGCGCGAAGACGACGTAGAGATCGGCAATGCCCGCGTTTGAGATCCAGCTTTTCTCGCCATCGAGCACGTACCAATCGCCATCGCGCCGGGCGTGCGTTGCGAGCGCGGCAATGTCCGAACCTGCTTCCTTTTCGGAGAGGGCAAAGCCCGTGACGCATCGCCCGGCTGCGACTTCGGGCAAGTAGCGCCGTTGCAACTCTGCATCGGCGAAGAGCGTCAGCGGCGCACTTCCCAGACCTTGCATCGCGAAGGCAAAATCGGCCAACGCCGAGCGATAGGCGAGCATTTCCCGGGCAACGCAGAGCGTGCGCGCGTCCAGCGCAGCGCGTACTCCTCCGTAGAGGCCGGGCACGCACGCGCGCAGCCATCCGTTTTCGGCAAGCGCGCGCACCCACGCGCGGCAGCTCGCGTCGGAATCGCGCTCGTCGTCGAACACCTCGGCCTGCGCCAGCCAGCGTTGCAGGCCCGCGGCAAAAGCACGATGCTCTTCGTCAAAAAAAGGCCACGAAAGGCTCATCAGTCGCCCTCGAAGCGAGGGGTCTGTTTTGCAATGAAGGCTTCGTAGGCGCGGCGAAAGTCGTTACTCTCCATGCAGATCGCTTGCGCCTTCGCTTCAGCGTCGATCGCGTCGTCGAGCGGCAATGCCCACTCATCGTGCAACATCTTCTTCGTCATCGCGTGCGCCATCGTGGGGCCGGCGGCGAGTTCGCGCGCAAGGACGTGCGCCCGGGCAAGTAGCTCCTCGGGCGTGCAAAGCTCGTTGTAAAACCCCCACTCGTATGCTTGACGTCCCGGCATGATGCGCCCGGTGTAGAGCAGCTCGGCGGCACGTCCGAGGCCGACGATGCGCGGAAGCATCGCGCAGGCGCCCATGTCGCAACCCGCCAGCCCAACGCGAACGAAGAGGAAGGCTACGCCCGAACGTTCGGTTCCAAAGCGCAGATCGCTGGCCATTGCCAGGATCGCGCCGGCGCCGGCACACGCGCCGTCAACGGCCGCGACGATCGGTTGCGGACAAGCCCGCATCGCTTTAACGAGATCCCCCGTCATCTGCGTGAACGCCAGAAGCTCGCGCGGAGCCGACGTGGTCAACGGTCCAATGATCTCTCGGACGTCGCCGCCGGAGCAGAAGTTACCGCCCGAGCCGGTCAGCACCACCGCTTTAATTTCGGCCTCGGTCCGTAGACTGCAAAACCGGTCGCGCAACTCGGCATAGAGCTCGAACGTCAGCGGGTTCTTGCGCTCGGGTCGCTCGAGCGTGATCGTGAGAACCTTGCCGTCGGTTTCGCAACGCGCGTTGGTCATCGTATCCGAAACGGAAGGTCCTCCTCGTAGGCGTCGCCGGCGCTGTTGCGAGCGATGACGCGCAAACGGTAGGCGCGCACGAAGATCGGTGGTGTGTCGAGCACGTTGAGCGCAAAAGTAAAACGTCCCGGCATTCGTTTCGGCGCGTTGATCGAGAAAAGGTTCGTGCGAACCTCGAGGCTTGCGACGTTCGTGCCGGTAACGAAGGCACCGGACCAACGGTCGCCTCGCCGGACGTCGAGCGAGGAAAACCGCATCGCCAGGATTCGTGGCGGCGCATCGCTAGGCTCGATCGGCGGCGTCGGCATTGCCAACAACCCGACGACGGCGTTCGCCGGCATACCCGGAACGCGCGACGCGCAGGCCGGGAGCACCGCCATAAGCGTAAGCACTCCGATACGAAGCAACACGCTAAGGTCGTACGAAACCCTTTGGGACGCCACCTGCTCGCGAGAAGGCGCTCGCGGGAGAGGCGCGTAAGGCCCCCGCTGTATGGCGCAGCATCATGCCGCTCCGCGAAGCATCGCTTTCGATTATGCGGTCGGCATCTGCGGCGTCTGGATCTCCGGCGGGTTTTTCCTGGATGCGTGGGCACACGGCCACGTTCCGGTTGACGATTTCTTCACGCCGTATCACGCGGTTTTCTACTCCGGAATGCTGGCACTCGCGCTCGTCATCGCGGCGTTCGTGCTGCGCCAACGCAGCCTCGGCTACGAGTGGGCGACCACCGTCCCTCGGTGCTATCGCTTGGCACTGGTGGGTATCCCAATCTTCGTGTTTGGCGGAATCGGCGATATGCTCTGGCATCGGCTGCTGGGAATCGAAGAGGGTGTCGACGCGCTCCTCAGTCCGACACATCAAATCCTCGGCCTGGGCATCTTTTTCGTAGCGAGCGGCCCGATCCGTTCGGTGCTTGCGGACCGTCGCGCGACGACGCTCGCGCGCCAGCTGCCGCTCGTGCTCGGGCTTGCGACGTGGCTGATCTTAGCGCATTTCGGCACGGCCTACGCGTTCGATCCCGGTGCGGGGCGCACCAACGCGCCGCCACCGATCGTCCCGTTTAACGCTCACTACTTGACCGCGCTTGCAATTGGCTATTATAAGATCGCGAGCGGCGTCTTGATCGTGATCTTCCAGAGCACGCTCATGACCGGCTTCGCGCTTTGGCTCGTTTCGCGCATGCGCCCCGCTCCCGGCATGCTGACGCTCCTCTTTGTGATCGCCAACGTTCCGGCAGCCGCCGCTTTCACGAACCAGACGCCATTGCTGGCCGTCACGCTCGCGCAATCGGCGCTCACCGGCCTCTTCGCCGACGCCTTCATCGCTCGCTACGATCCACATCCATCGCCCGTTACGATGAGGGCGTTTCGCTGGTTCGCGGTTACGGTGCCGATGACGTACATCGGCATCTACCTTCTCGGCGTGCTCGTGAGCGATCGCATCTGGTGGGATTGGAACGTTGCGCTCGGCTCCTGGATCTGGTCGGGCGTCTGCGGGTTCGCGCTCAGCCTGTTGATCGTTGCGCGCCGCACCGCGTGATTGCCCTCGCGCTCTCCCTGATCGCAGCGCTGCTGCACGCGGCGACGGCGTGGCGATACGGCTACTTCCGCGACGAGCTCTACTTCATCGCCTGTTCCAAACACTTGGCGTGGGGATACGTCGATCAGCCACCACTGGTGGCATTTGCCGCATGGCTCGCGGCACCGGCCGGGTATCAGCTGATCGCGCTTCGCGCGCTGCCGATTCTGGCCTCAACCCTTACGGTCTATCTCGCCGTTCGGCTGACGCGCGAGCTCGGCGGCGGCCGGTTCGCGCAGCTGCTCGCCGGACTGGCAACGCTGTTGATGCCGGCCTATCTGCTGCTTGGCAATACGCTGACGACGAGCTCGTTCGAGCCGCTCTGCTGGACGCTCGCGCTCTACCTCGCGATTCGAATCGCTCGCGCGCCCGCCTCGCACGCCCTCCGCTGGTGGGCGGCACTCGGCACCGTCATTGCTTTGGGGGGATATGCGAAGTATTCGATGCTGCTGCCGACCGTTGGCGCCGCAGTTGGTTTGTCAGCGACGCCGCAACGGCTCGTCTTGCGCTCCCGGTACCCATTGTACGCAATCGGTCTCGCCGTAGTACTGCTCTCTCCGAACATTGCGTGGCAGGCGTTGCATGGCTGGCCAATCGTGGAAGTGCTGCGCGGCGACGTCGCGCATCGTCCGGCCTTTCAGAGCGGGCTTGCGCTCGAGTATCGCAATCTCACGAGCAATGCGGTGGCGTTCGCGCTGGAGCAGCTGCTCTATACGAATCCCTTGGCGGCTTTCGTCTGGATCGCCGGCCTGATTGCGCCCTTCCGTTTCGCCGCATTGCGCGACTTGCGGTTTATTACCATCGCATATATCATAGTCTTCGTCGTCGCGGCAGCTTTGGGCGCCAAAGGCTATTATATCGTTGGGTTCTATGCGACATTGCTTGCAATCGGTGCGGTAGAGATTGAGCGCACGGCTGCACCGGTACGCGCAACCGTCTTCGCGGCGTTCGCGGTCGTCGCGGTTTTGGCGCTTCCGCTCTCTCTGCCGGTGCTACCCGTCGACGATTTGATCGCCTATACCAAGGCGCTCGGCCTGACCGGGCGAGACGGCGCGCAACCTCATCTCATACAACCGGTTTTCGCCGAGGAGTTTGGCTGGCGTCGGCTCGCGCGCGATGTCGCGCACGTCTACTTTGAGCTTCCGCGCGCCGTACGCGCGCGCACCGCTATCTACGCCGACACTTATGGCGACGCCGGCGCGATTGATTTTTTCGGCTCGGGCTACGGGCTGCCGCCCGCATTATCGAGTCAGAATAATTACTACCTGTGGGGAACGCGCGGCTACGACGGCTCCACCCTGGTTGCCATCGGCGCGACGCGCATCGATCTCTTGCGCCGCTTCTATCGCAGCGTCGTGCTGGTGCGCACGTCGGCCGAGCCATACAAATGGCTCGTCGAAGGAGCCGCGCCGATCTACCTCTGCCGCGATCCCATAGCGCCGCTTTCAGTCATTTGGCCGCAATTACGCTGGTATGGTGCGTAGAGGCACCACGATGGACATGCCGGTGGATGAGCCGTCGATCAAATCGAGGACTGCTCGTGCGACCTCTTCAACCGTGGCGATCCGGCCTTCGGGATTACCTGCAGCCATCAGCTCGCGCGCCGCTTCTTCGCTGCGGCCGGTCCGCGAACTTATGTTGTCGATCGCACGGCTCATCATCTCGGTATCGGTGTAGCCCGGGCAGACCGCGTTGACCGTCACGCCCTTTGCGGCGAGCTCGGTGGCAATTGCGCGGGTGAAACCCACGACGGCGTGTTTGCTCGCGCAATACGCCGAGATGTATGGCGCGCCGGCGAGCCCGGCAGTGCTCGCAACGTTGACGACCCGTCCCCAGCCCGCGTCTACCATCTCTTGCACGACGGCACGCGTGCAGAGGAACGTTCCCGTCGCGTTCGTTGCCATGATTCGATCCCACATCGCGCGGTTCGTACGATTCAACGGCGCCGATTCGGCGATGCCGGCGTTGTTGACCAGAATTGCGATTGGGCCGTTGCGATCGCGGCATGCGGCGAAAGCGCGTTCGATTTGGGCTTCGTCCGTAACGTCGGCTTGAGTGACAAACCCTTCGACTCCGCTCAGGACGACACGAGCGGAGCGGCTGACGATGCTGACGCGTGCGCCTTCTCGCGCGAGCAGCGATGCGACGCCAAGCCCAATTCCACGAGCTCCGCCAGTCACCAGCGCGTGCTTGCCGGCGATGCTCATGGCGTGGCCGCTCGCGCGGCGAGGCGTTCGAGCTGTTCTTTTCCCGGCAGATACTGCACCGGCCACAGCGTCTCGTGATAGCCAAGCTTGGCGGCAGCGTGCAGTGTCCAGAATGGATCGGCCAGGTGCGGACGGCCGAGCGCAACGAGATCGGCGCGTCCGCCGGCGAGAATCGCATTGACTTGATCGGTGTCGGTGATATTGCCAACGGCCATCGTCGCAATTCCAACTTCATTGCGGATCCTGTCGGCGTATGGAGTTTGGAACATACGCCCGTAGACCGGCTTCGCGTCGGGCGAGGTCTGTCCGGTAGAGACATCGATCAGGTCGGCTCCTTGCGCCTTGAATGCGTGCGCGATCTGGACCGAATCGTCGCCCGAGATGCCGCCCTCGACCCAGTCGGTCGCCGAAATCCGAACCGACATCGGGCGTTGCGCAGGCCAGGCTTCCCGCATCGCCCGAAAGACTTCCAATGGATAGCGCAGCCGGTTCTCGAGCGAGCCCCCGTACTCATCGGTCCGACGATTACGGAGCGGCGTAATGAACGACGAGAGCAAGTAGCCGTGAGCGCAGTGCAGCTCGAGCATGTCGAAGCCCGCCGCAATCCCCATCTGCGCGGCACCAGCGAACGCGACGCGAATCTCCTCCAGTTCGCTTTTGGTTAGTTCCGACGGAACCTGATGTATCGGTGTGTACCGAATCGCCGAGGGCCCTACCACGGGCCAGTTCGCGTCGTCGAGCGGCTCGTCCATGCCCTCCCACATGAGTTTGGTCGAGCCCTTCGGTCCGCTATGGCCGAGCTGTAAGCAAATCTTCGCATCAGAAAATTGGTGCACGAAATCGACGATCCGTTTCCAGGCGTGCACGTGTTCGGGCTCGTACATGCCCGTGCATCCGGGGGAGATACGCCCGTCGCGCGTGACGCACGTCATCTCGGTGAAGATCAGGCCGGCCCCCCCGAGAGCGCGGGTCCCGAGATGAACGAGATGGAAGTCGTTCGGCATCCCATCGATGGCGCTATACATATCCATCGGCGAAACGACGATGCGATTGGGAAGCTCGAGCTCGCGCAAACGAAACGGCGTGAACATCGGCGGCACCACGCGACCGCCGAACCACTCTTCGACCCGGTCGACGTAGGTCGTATCGCGCAGCCGCAGGTTCTCGTGACCGATCCGTTGACTGCGTGTCAGCAGGCTATATGCAAATTGCTCGGGAGGGAGGGTTGCATAGCGGGCAACGTTTTCGAACCATTCCGTGGAGTTGCGCGCCGCGTTTTGCAGCTTGAGGACTTCGATCTTTCGCAGCGCTTCGTATTGATCGAGCGCGCCCGTGAGGTCACCCTTCCCTTCGACTCGCTTCGCCCGCTCAGGACAGGCTCGGCTCAGGGTGACACAAGCGTCGGCGAGGGCGATGGCGTCCTCCATGGCGAGCTTCGTGCCGGAACCAACCGAGAAGTGCGCGGTGTGGGCGGCGTCGCCGAGCAGGACTACGTTTTCGTGAACCCAGCGCTCGTTGCTCACCCGCGTGAAGTTGAGCCAATCTCTGCCGCGCAGATGCGCGCTATTGGCCATCAAGCGGTGGCCGCGTAAATACGGCTCGAAGAGCCGCTCGCAGAACGCCAGCGTTTGCTCCGTATCGGCCGAATCGAGGCCGTGGGCGAGCCACGTTTCCTCACGGCACTCGACGATGAAGGTGCTGAGCTTCTCATCGAAACGATACGCGTGCACGGTGAACCATCCGTGCTCGGTTCGCTCGAACACAAACGTGAAGGCGTCGAGCGGCAGCGTCGTCCCGAGCCAAACGAACCGGCATCGACGCCTGTCGAGATCCGGGCGGAACGATTGCGCGTAGGCGCCACGAACGCGGCTGTTGGCTCCATCCGCGCCGACGAGCAGGTCGCACTGCGAGCGCAGCGCGGCGACGTCGTCGATCTCGTGCTGGAAGCTCAACTCGACGCCGAGCTCGCCGGCGCGACGCTGTAGGATCTCGAGCAGACGCTTACGCGAGATTCCGCAAAAACCGTGACCGCCTGAGGTGATCGTACGCCCGTCGAAGTGGATCTCGATGTCGTCCCAATGCGCGAACGCCTGCGTAATCTGCCGGTGCGTCGGCTCGTCGGCCGCCTGCAGATTCTCCAGCGTCGCATCGGAGAAGACGACACCCCAGCCAAAGGTATCGAGGGGCCGATTGCGTTCCAAAATTCGAATCTGCGACGCGGGAAACCGCCGCTTCATCAGTATGCCGAAGTAGAGGCCGGCTGGGCCGCCGCCGACGCACGTGACACGCACAGCTTACACTTTGATGAGAGGCGCAGACGAATCCCGCTCGGCTATGGTACCCTACGCTCGATCCGTTGATGAGAGCATTCACGTTGCGCGCACTCCTTCTTGGCCTATGCCTCGGCGGCGCCATCGCTGCAAACGCCGCGCCGGCGCAGCGCGCTTCTGCCGCCGCATCGGTGACGCTCGCGAGCGGATCGAACGCAACGCGCGCGACGATTCCGGTAACCATCAACGGTCAACGAACCTCGTGCGTGCTCGACACCGGCACGTCGGCAATCTTGGTCTCGCCCTGGGTCGCGCAAAATGCTCGGCTCGCCGCCCGGGCCGGTACCTTCGAGGTCGCTCCCGACGGCCACACGTACGTCGACCGCCAGACAGAAATTCCTCGCTTTGGCGTCGCCGGCTCGACGCTCCACAACATTCCCGCTTTGATTTCATCGAATCTTACGGGCGCCAACGCGCTCTGCGGGTACGATTTTTTCACGCGCTTTCCGACGTTAATCGATCGCGACCGGCGAATGGTCACGCTCTTTCCACCGTCCTCGCGGCTCGCACACATGCATTGCCTGCCGGTAGACTTGTCGCCACACGTACCGCTCGCGACGGTCGAAATCAACGACACGTGGCTGAGTCACATCGTGCTCGACTCCGGAATGGCCGGAGGCGGCGCCCTCTGGGACGGCGTCCGAACGCAGCTTCGCCGCCCGCTCGTCGCCAGTGGCGGGTACGAGACGATGCCCTCGGCGATCCGCGAGGGCTTCGCGTGCGGCGCCGTCGCGTCGGTGCGATACGCCGCGGGCGCCCCGGAGAACTCGATGCCCATTTGCACCGAGCCTCAGCGACCCGACGGCTACAACGGCATCATCGAGACGAATCTTCCCACGGTCCACGCCATGGCGGTCGACTACCCGCACCAGCGGATCTGTTTCGACGTCACCGGCTATGACCAGGTCGCCTCGCCAGGCGTGCCACCGGCCGATGGCCACGACGCGTGGTCGCGCTTCAACTATCTGCGCCCGCCTAAGCGTTAGGCTCTTTTTAGGGCGATGAGGAGCCCGTCGCAGACCGGCACGAGTGCGACGTCGATGCGCTCGTCGCGGCCGGCTTTGCGATTGAGCGCCCGCAACGCTTGCGTGTCGGCATCCTGCGTCGCGGCATCGAGCACGGCGCCGTCCCAAAGCACGTTGTCGACGAGAACCAGACCGCCAGGCCGAACGAGCTGGAGCGCGCGTTCGTAATACGCGTCGACGTTCTTCTTATCGGCGTCGATGAAAGCCATATCGAACGGCGGCGTGCTTGCGGGCAAATGGCCAAGGGTCTCGAGTGCCGGCGCGATTCGCAGGTCGATTTTCCCGGCAACGCCGGCCGCATCCCAATACCGGCGCGCGACCGCGGTAAACTCTTCGCTGACGTCGCACGCGAGCACGTAGCCGTCGGTCGGCAGCGCGAGCGCCATCGCGAGGGAACTGTAGCCGGTAAACACGCCGATCTCCAGGTAGCGGCGGGCGCCGATCGCGTGGGCCAGGAGTTGCATGAGCTGACCCTGCTCGGGACCGATCTGCATCCGCGCATTGGAACGCTTCGACGTCTCTTCTCGCAGCTCGCGCAGGCTCGGATGCTCGCGAACGACGTTCGCGACGATGTACTCTTGAATCTCCGGATCGACAAACGTGCTCTTTGCGGTCATCGCCGGGTGGCTATTTGTGGTGCACCTGAAGGTGAATCTCGTCGAGGTCTTCGACGGTGTTCAGCGAGACAGCGTCCTTCACGGAGGCGTCCTTGATCTTCGAAGCTCCGCGCATTTTGTGCCCGAGCTCGTCGCCGTGGTTGTAGCCCCGGACGGCGGCGTTATGCCGCTCGATCGCCGCTTTGTCGGTCTTGCCGTTGGCGACGACCCATTCTTCGAACTCCATGTACGTCGGCTTGTTCCGGCGGACGAAATCGATCGTCTTTTGCCGATCGAGGCCGAGCGCACTCAGCGTCATCGCATCGAAGCCGTCACCGCACTCATCGTATCCTTCCGGCAAGGCATCGACCGACGCGAGCGTCAGCTTGAGCCAGAGCCGCGGCAGATGAATCGCTCCTAGTGGTCCGGCCGTTCCGGAACTGATCAACGGGACGACCTTCTTGTGAGTTTCCGTCGTCATTGGCATTCCTCCCAACTCATGCGTGCGCCCCCCTTTTTGCCCGTGGCGCGATGTAAAGATGAGTTCCGAGACGCCCGACTTGTCGAGCTCTCCGAGACCGAGCTGCTTCATTTTCTCGTACTGAGCGAACGTCGCCTGTGCCAGCGGTAACTGCAGATCGGCGTCTTTGGCAAGCGCCAGCGCGATGCCGGAGTCTTTCGCGGCGTGCGCGGCCGAAAAATAGACGTCGTGCTCGCGCTGCTGCATGTCCGCACCGTCGGTTTCGAGCACGCGTGAGTTTGCGCCGGTCTGCGAGAAGACTTCGCGCAGCATGTCGAGGTCGAGGCCGAGCGCGTCACCGAGGCCCAGCCCTTCCGCGAGCCCCGCGGTATTGATGTTCATCACCATGTTGACCAGTGCTTTGACCTGCGCGGCCTTCCCGGCTTCGCCGATGTATCGCAACGACGCACTCATTCTTTCGAGCATCGGCTTGACCCGCTCGAATATCTCGCGACGGCCGCCGACCATCAGATAGAGCGTTCCGTTGCGCGCCTGAGGGATCGAGCTTGCCATGCATGCCTCAAGCGCATACGCGCCGCGCTCTTGCGCGAGTCGCTCGATCTCGACGTGCACCTTCGGCGAGAGCGTCGCACAATTGACGAAGATTTTCTCGCGCGCGTGGGTCAAGAGCGAGTCGCCGCCGCTTGCAAAAACCTGACGCATCGCGGCGTCATCGGTCACGACCGTCAGGATGACGTCGGACAACTCGGTCACGCGCGCCAGCGAACCCGCCACTTCGCCCCCGGTCTCCGCCGCGACGCGCCCGGCCGACTCGGGGTTTGCGTCGTAGAGGGCAGCCACCGTATACCCGACGTCATTCAGGCGGCGCGCGATGTTCGCGCCCATTCGTCCCGTCCCAACGATGCCGACGCACGGATTCGAGCTCATGTGAGGCACGGGCCTTACCGCCGAGCTCCTTGCTTCCCTGCCACCCTGGGGGCCACAAAGCAGGCGCGCGCGAGGCTGCGTCCAACCTCAGCCTCTCTTGCTTTTTTCTTAATTAGGGAGGTGCCAATTGAGGATTCCACGAGCCCTCGTCGCCGTTGCGGTGCTACTTGCCGCCGCGATGCCCTCGTATGCTCCGGCGCAGGTTGAGAGCACGCCGATTCCGATGGTACACAAGCCGAACTTTTCCGCGATGGAATTCATGATCGGAACGTGGACGTGCAGCATCAGGAGCGCGCGGCGTCCCGCGCCCTACATCACGACGTCGACGTACACGATGGATCCGAACGGTTGGTATATCGACGAGACTTCGGTCACGAACCCGATGAAGTGGTTCTCGTCGCAGAGTAAGCTCATATCCTATGACAAAATCACTTGGGATACGACCACGCATCGCTGGGCCGACGTTTCGTACGACAACCAGGGTGGTTACGGCCTTTTGTTCGCCAGCGCCTGGAAAGGCAACAAGATCGTCTGGCACGACGTCTCGTTCGCGCCTAGCGCGGACGTCAAAAGCCAGACCGATACGACCGTCATCAAAATGAGCGCCACGAAAATGCTGGCCGACTCTTCTTTTACCGAGACGAACACCGGACGGGTCGTCGACGTGCATGCCGCCTGCGCGAAGCAATGAACACTGCGCAAGCAGTGTCGCCCTTCGACAGTCTCAGGGTGACATTATCGACGAGGCCCCGCGTTTGCGGGGCCTCGTTCTATAAGCTCATCCTTCGACAAGCTCACGGCAGGCTGAGCTCAGGATGACAAGGGAGGTTAGAAGCCTTCTTCCTCCGGCGGGGTTTCGGTGAAGGGCGCTTCCTCTTCTTCGCCGTCGAACGCGGGTTTGTCGTCCCCGTAGACAGTCTCTTCGTCCTCCTCCTCGAGCTCGTAGCCTTGCGGACCCTCAACCTCCTCATCAGCGGGCTCTTCCGCTTCCTCGAAGATCCCTTCGGGTTCGGGTTCGGCTTCGACCGCGCGCGGCGGCGGCGGAGTTGCAATCACCGTGGTCGCGTCGAGCGGTTTGCTGTCGTCGATCTCCTCTTCTTCCTCTTCCTCGACGGGAGCTTCGGCAACGGCTTCGCGCGCCGCTACGACCGTTTGCGAGACGGAAGCCTGTTCGTCGCCCATCAGCAATCCGTACTCGCGGCGTTCTGATTCGCCCATCTCGTCTTCGGGCGTCCTGATCTCGACCTCTTCGCGATTTTCGGTGAGCACTTTGACGTCGAGCGCCAGCGATTGCAGCTCCTTGATCAAAACCTTGAACGATTCCGGGACGCCCGGCTCCATGACGTTCTCGCCTTTGACGATCGCTTCGTACGTCTTGACGCGTCCGACGACGTCGTCGGACTTCACCGTCAGCAGCTCTTGCAGGGTGTACGCCGCGCCGTACGCTTCGAGCGCCCAGACTTCCATTTCGCCGAAGCGTTGACCGCCGAACTGCGCCTTTCCGCCGAGCGGCTGTTGTGTGATCATCGAGTATGGACCCGTCGAACGCGCGTGGATCTTATCGTCGACGAGGTGCGCGAGTTTGAGCATATAGATGAGCCCAACGGTGATCGGCCGGGAGAAGCGCTCGCCGGTGCGCCCATCGCGCAACCACGTCTTGCCGTCGGCCGGAAGGCCCGCGTCTTGCAACCATTCGGCAATATCTTCGGCGTGCGCACCGTCGAACACCGGCGTCGCCACGCTCATCCCGAGCATGCGCGCCGCCCATCCAAGGTGCGTCTCCATGATCTGTCCGAGATTCATGCGCGACGGTACGCCCAGAGGGTTGAGCACGATGTCGACCGGCGTTCCGTCCTCGAGATACGGCATGTCTTCCTCGGGCAGCACCTTGGCAATGACGCCCTTGTTGCCGTGGCGTCCGGCCATCTTGTCGCCTTGCAGAATCTTGCGCTTCTGCGCGACGTAGACCCGCACCAGATGATTCACACCGGGCGAGAGCTCGTCGCCGTTTTCGCGCGAGAAGACCTTGACGTCAATGATCTTGCCCTTCTCGCCGTGCGGCACTTTGAGGCTGGTGTCGCGTACTTCGCGCGACTTCTCACCGAAGATCGCGCGCAGCAGCCGTTCCTCCGCGGTCAGCTCCGTCTCACCCTTGGGCGTAACCTTACCCACGAGGATGTCCTCGGGGCGAACCTCCGCTCCGATGCGGATGATGCCGCGCTCGTCGAGATCCTTGAGCGCATCTTCGCCGACGTTGGGAATGTCGCGCGTGATTTCTTCGGGACCCAGCTTCGTATCGCGTGCTTCGCACTCGTACTCCTCGATGTGAATCGAGGTAAAGCGATCTTCCTTGACCATGCGATCGCTGATCAGAATAGCGTCTTCGTAGTTGTAGCCTTCCCACGGCATGAACGCGACGAGCACGTTCTGCCCGAGCGCGAGCTCGCCCTGATCGGATGAGGGTCCGTCGACGATCACCTGGCCGGCGACGACGTCGTCGCCGACGGCGACGATGGGACGCTGGTTGATGCACGTTCCCGCATTGCTGCGTACGAACTTGAGCAGCTCGTATGTCCGCTCGATGCCCTCGCGATTGCGTACGGTAACGCCCTTGGCGTCGACCGACGTCACGGCGCCCGGTTCTTCGGCAACGATCAGACTGCCCGAATCCTTAGCAGCGCGGTACTCCATGCCGGTTCCGACGATTGGCGCGGAGGGACGCAGCAGCGGAACGGCTTGACGCTGCATGTTCGCACCCATGAGCGCGCGATTGGCGTCGTCGTGCTCGAGGAACGGAATGAGCGCGGTCGCGACCGAGACGATTTGCTTGGGCGAAACGTCCATCAGCTGGACTCGCGAGGCCGGCTCTTCGATATACTCCTCGGCGTACCGGCAGACGACCGATTCGGACGTGATCCTGCCCGAATCCGCATCGACCGGCGTGTTGGCCTGCGCGATGATGTACTCGTCTTCCTTGTCGGCCGTTAAATACTTGATCTCATCGGATACGACGCTTTCGCGCGCCACGCGGTACGGCGTTTCGATGAAGCCGAACTTGTTTACACGCGCGTAGGTCGCGAGCGAGCCGATCAGGCCGATGTTCGGGCCTTCCGGCGTTTCGATCGGACAGATGCGCCCGTAGTGCGAGTGGTGGACGTCGCGGACTTCAAAGCCGGCACGCTCGCGCGAGAGACCGCCGGGGCCTAGCGCGGAGAGGCGCCGCTTGTGCGTCAGTTCGGCCAGCGAGTTCGTCTGGTCCATGAACTGCGAAAGCTGCGACGAACCGAAGAACTCTTTGATCGCCGCGACGACGGGGCGAATGTTGATCAACGCTTGAGGCGTGACGGTTTCGATATCTTGCACCGTCATGCGCTCCCGCACGACGCGCTCGAGCCGAAGCAGGCCGACTCGGAACTGATTCTGCAGGAGCTCTCCGACGGACCGCACGCGGCGGTTGCCGAGGTGATCGATGTCGTCCCTCTGCACCATACCGACCGCCACTCGGATCAAGCGCCGGATAACGGCGATCATGTCCTCGCGCATCAAGCAGCGCGCGCCGTCGCCGATCGTATCGCCCTTCTTGACGCCCTGCCCGCGAACGATTCCCGGAGCAACGCGCGGACGAACGCCCAACACTTTGCGAATGCCGAGCTCCCGGTAGAGATCGTAGCTGACGGTGCCGCCGTCCTTGTAGCGTATCGTAACGACGCATTCCGACTGTTCGGGCTTTTCCTTATCGAAGACGTCGGCCACCGAAACGACCTCGCCGTCCTCGCGCGCCGTTACGATCGCCTTCGGCTCCGTCAGGCCCGCGTCGGAATACTCGTTGATCGTCAGATACGGATTCGCGACCCGCGCTTCGGGATCGGGATTCTGGATTCGATACTGAAACTTACTGCTGAGCTTGTAGCGCCCGACGCCCGCCAAATCGTAGCGCTTATCGTCAAAGAACAACGACTCGATGAGCTTTTCGGCGTTTTCGGCGTTCTCGGGCTCGCCGGGCCGCAGCTTCTTATAAATTTCCTTCAATGCGTCTTCGCGCGTCTTGATGTCTCGGTCTTTTTCGATCGAGTTGCGAATGATCGCCAAGCCTTCCGGCGGCAAATCTTCGAACAACTTGAGGATCGCTTCGTCGCCCTCCCAATCGTAGCCGAGCTGCGGACGCGTCAGCGCGCGAATAAAGGTCGAAACGTAGATCTTGCGATTCTTGTCGATGCGGACGCCGATCGTGCCTTCGGTTTCGTCGTTCTTGGTGCCGTTGTCGGTTTCGAACTCGATCCACGCGCCGCGATTGGGAATGATCGTGGCGTTGTACGTCGGGCGAGCGTTGGTGTCGACGTCTTGACTGTAGTAGACGCCGGGCGAGCGCACGAGCTGGCTGACGATCACGCGCTCGGCGCCGTTGATCATGAACGTGCCCTTATCGGTCATGAGCGGGAAGTCACCCATGAAGATCTCTTGGTCGGGAATGCCCTTGATTTCGCCCGATTCGGCGGTGATTAGGCGAACGCGCACGCGCAGCGGCGCGCTATAGGTCATGTCGCGCTCGCGGCACTCCTCGATCGAATACTTCGGTTCGCCCAGCGAGTGCTCGCCGAACTCCAGGATCAGATTTCCGGTGAAATCTTTGATCGGCGAGATCGATGCGAAGGCTTCCGCTAGGCCCTCGGTCTTGAACCAATCGAAGCTGGCCTTCTGCAGCTCGATGAGATTCGGCACCTCAAGGACGTGCGGGATCTTGCCAAACGAGTAGCGATCCCGCTTGGGACCCGGCTCGGGCCGCTGCTCGACCGTGAACGCCCCCGTCGGCATCGGGAAGGTCGAGGGCATGATGGTGGAAGCGCCGTTTCCGTCGCCGGGCTTCATCGAGGCAACGGTCGATCGCTTCGACCTGCCCTTGGTCGCCCTCGCCGAGCTCGGAGCAGGCTCCGCTGAGCTCTTCGGTCCTGACTTCGGAGCTGTCGTCTTCGCCATTACTCTCTTTCTCTGCGGATTAAATTTTGATTAATAATTCCGGCCTAAATGCTTTTGGGCACACCAAAAAGACGAAACACTGGCTCCGTAATCTGGAGGTGTCTCGCCCTTCTTTTGTGGGCTTTCATGCGCCCCGGGGCATAGGCCACGAGTTTAACACCCGTCGCCAGAAGCGTCAAGGAACCCTGCCTAGGGGTAATGGGTCACTTAGAGTTTTGTCGTAGGGCCGCTTGGTCCAGCCCCGAAAGACGGCTCATGTTTGCTGTCATGCACGTGCCGATACCGATCAACTTTGTCTTGATCGGCCTAGTGCTCGGAATACTGATGATCTGGTTCCTATGGCGGGCCTTGGATAAGGCAGGACTCGTCGGAGCGATGGCATTGCTTTGCCTGATCCCATTAGGAGTTTATGTCGTTTTAGGTGTGCTCGCTTTCTCTGCTTGGCCCAATCTGCCGGATAAGCAGCAGGACCCACTAGCACGACGGTTCTAGCGCGTGCTAGGCTTAGGCCATGCCTAAACGCTCAAGGAAAGAGCCACAAGACTACAACGTGAACGCGGCTCGCATTGTTGCGATCGCCATCGGACAGGAACCTCTCAACTGCAAGAAGCCTGCCAAGCCGCGACCGAAGCCCGGTGAACCCAAGAAGAACCCCCATGCGGTCACGCTCGGTCGCAAAGGCGGCAAGGTGGGCGGTAAGGCGCGGGCGGCTGCTTTAACCGCCAAAGGAGTCAAGGTCGCGGTCAAATCTGCACTCTGATTGATGGACGACGAGGAAAAATGCTGCAGCCGGAAGATGGTTCGGACGAAGATTGGTTGCTCCGAGGATTGCTGCGAAGACGCGCCCGCCTAGCGCGTGATCTCTTAGAACGTCTAATCTCGCTAGATTGCCGAATCAAATAGCGGCCCTAGACGTTCTCCATTTTCCGCGTCAAAAGCCAAGCGGCAATCGCGACTAGTATTACAACGCCTTCCAGCATTAGGTATCGCGTCGGGAATACAGCGCACGTGGACATATAGCAGCTCACGAGATCACCGAGAGCGCGGAACCATAGCCAAAGCATTGCCGCAAGCGCAAGCACGACGATTATCAGGCGGGCAGAGCTTCGTTTCATTCCCGCCCTTCTCTCCGGCACGCTCCTCAGCCCGTAGACATGCTAGCGCTACTCATTGCTTTTTGCTACTTTCTACTACCGGGCGACGGCCCCTCGCACGGCTTACCCTTAAGACTCGCGGCTCGGCGGCCGCAACCCCGTTCGATTCTTTCGACTTAAGATAGCAGGGCAGGCAGGCACGCCGGCTGCGCCCGGCGCAGCCACGAGCGTTGGAGGTGCTGCATGTTTCGTCTTGCGTCTGCCGTGGTCGCGATCGGTTTGCTTGCCGCGTGCGCCGGAGCCACATCGACCCCGTCAGCCTCGTTCCCCGCGACGGATCGTCCGAGCGGCGCGCCGGTCGCGGCGACGCCACGCATGGACGCATCGGGGTGCGGTAAGTCTCGCGTCTACGTGACCTCGTACAACAACTCTGTTTACGTCTACAACCAGACGCGTCACCTGAAAACGCCCTGCGGCCAAATCACCGGCGTGACGAACCCGCAAGGTCTGTTCGTTGACAAGCACCACAACCTCTGGGTCGCGATTAGCGGCAACTGCAAGACGCAGTATTCGAGCGTGCTCGAGTTCGGTCCCAAAAGTTCGACGCCGATCAAAACGTTGCAGGATTCAGCTGGCTCGGCTGCAGACGTCGCGATCGACAACGCATCGGGGACGGTCTACGTCACGAACTTCTTCGACTATACGAACGGTTGCGCAAGCGGTAACAACGGCGTCGTGGAAGTCTACGCACACGGTAGCACGACGCCCACGGGCACCCTGTCCGATCCCAACATGACCTATGCGTTCAACGATGCGGTCGACAATCAAGGGAATCTCTACGTCACGTATCTCAACGTAAGCGGACCATCGGGTAGCGGGCGAATCGACGAGTGGATCGGCGGCTCCGGTTCCCCAGTCGATCTTGGGATTTCGCTCATGCTCTGGAGGCGACCATTCTATAAGCACCGAGCGCATCTTGTGTGCGCTCGAATCCTGGATCGCGGAGAAAATTTCAAGGCGTTTCAGGGCATCCAACCTGTGCGACCCTTCGGCGGGCTGTTCCACCTAATACTCCGAAACCGAGGGACCATGACCGCGACTCCCTCACTCTCTGCCGAAGCAATACATCAATCCGGGGCAGGGCAAGCATCCCAAACAGTCGGTCACCATCACGGGCGTCCCTCCTCAGTCCGGCCCCCCGGCTACTAACCTAACTGACGCGAGCCGGGGTGCCGACGCCGACGATTTGCCGGACACGTGCGGCGAGAGCCTCCCCGGTAAGACCGAAGAGGGCGCGCTGCTTATCCTGCGAGTCGTGTTGGATCAGTACGTTGGGAACGCCGATTCGCTCGACGCGCAGATTGAGCCCGTGATCCGAGACAAACTCGGCAACGGCCGAACCGAAGCCGCCCGCGAGCGCATGTTCTTCCAGGGTAATCAGGTGGTCGTGGTCGCGCTCGAGTTCGAGCAGCAGCACTTCGTCGAGTGGCTTGGCAAAACGGGCGTTGACGACGGTGATGCCTTCGTAGCGTCCGCGTCGAGGGCGATGTCGACGGTGGTGCCGTAGGCGAGGATGGCGACGCCGCGGCCGCGACGCAGCACTTCAGCTTTGCCGTGAACGATTGGTGCCGGCGGTTCATCGTGACGCCCGCTGGTCGAGCCGCGCGGGTAGCGGATTGCCGCGGGGGCGTTGCACGAGAGCGCATGCTCGAGCATCGGCTGCAGCTCGGCCTCGTTGCGCGGTGCCATGAGCGTGAAGTTGGGCAGCGTTCGGAGGTACGCGATGTCGTAAAGACCCATGTGTGTCGGACCGTCGTCGCCGACCACGCCCGCGCGATCCATGCAAAAGACGACCGGAAGATTCTGCACGACGACGTCGTGAACGACCTGGTCGTAGGCGCGCTGCAAGAAGGTCGAGTAGATCGCGCAGACCGGCCGGAATCCGCTCGTCGCGAGGCCGGCCGCGAAGCAGACCGCGTGCGCTTCGGCGATGCCGACATCGAAGTACCGGTCGGGAAAGCGCTTTGCGTACTTCGCAAGACCGGTGCCGTCGGGCATCGCCGCTGTGATCCCGACGACGCGCGGATCCTTCTCGGCAACCGCAATCATCGCGTCGGCAAAGACGTCCTGAAACTTCGGCCGTGCGCCGGGACTGCTCTTCTTGCTGCCGTTGCTCGGCTCGAACGCATTGGCGCCGATGCCGTGGAAGGTCCGCGAATCGCGCTCGGCCGGCTCGTAGCCCTTTCCCTTGATCGTGCGCACGTGCAACAGGACCGGCCCGGTCGACATCTTTGGCCGTTCGCAGGCCGTCCACGAGCGCGTCGTAGTTATGACCGTCAATCGGACCAATATAGCGAAAACCGAGCTCCTCAAAAATAACGGCCGTTTTCTCGGACGGGCCCATAAAGTGCATCGCGCCGATCTCGGCGCCTTCGATTGCCTTTTTCGCCGCCCCGCCGAGCGGAATTCGCTTGAGCACCATCTTTCCGGTGCGGCGCACGAAGTTTGCGAAAGGTTTGCTGCGCAACACCGACAGATACGAGGCAATCGAGCCGACGTTTGGGGCGATCGACATTTCGTTGTCGTTGAGGACGACGATAAACTGGCTCTTGCGGGCTCCGGCATTATTGAGCGCTTCGTACGCGAGACCGCCGGTGAGCGCGCCGTCGCCGAGCACCGCAACGACCGTTTCTTTACCGCCGATGAGATCGCGGGCGCATGCCATACCGAGCGCTGCGGCGACCGCCGTGCTGGCGTGACCGGCTCCGAACGGATCGTACGGCGACTCGCTGCGCATCGCGAAGCCCGAGAGACCGCCACCTTTACGAATCGTTCCGAAACGCTCGCGCCGGCCCGTTAGGATCTTGTGAACGTAGGTCTGATGACTGACATCCCAGACGAGCTTGTCGTTGGGAAGATCGAGCACTTTGTGCAGCGCGAGCGTTAGCTCGACGACGCCGAGGTTGGGCGCAAGGTGGCCGCCGTTGACGGCACACGTACGAACGAGCAGCTCGCGAATCTCACTTGCCAGGACGTCGATCTCTTTTCGCCGGAGGCGCTTGACGTCGGCCGGAGAGTCGATGCGCTCGATAATCATTGGCCCGTTATACGCACCCGCCCGCCGATGCCCTGCGCCTCGGCAACGACGCGCGCCACGAGTGCGGCCGCGCGAGGCGCCTCGCGCGCGAGCCAAAAGGCCTGCGGCCAGTTCCATGGTTTCACGATCGCGCGCAGCGGAGTGCGCCACTCGCCAGAAATCTCGCGCAGGGGCGTATCGAGCACGACGCGGACGGCTGCGACGCGCGCTGCGCGGATCAGGCCGGTCTCCATGTCGACGCCGGCATAGCCCTCTGCCGCCCACTGAGCGCGCGCCGCGCCATGCACGATCGCGCCGGCGGTGAGCAAGCCGTCGAATACCGGCTCTATGCCCAGCCGACGCGCGCCGCTCGCAAACGTTTCGACCAGCCCGGGGTCGCATTGCAAGAGAGTGCCGTCCGGTCGCCGGACTTCGCGTGGGATCAACAGCGTCCCCGTTGGAAGATCGCCGCGCAATCCGCCGGCCAGCCCGCAGCTCACCACGACTTCGCCGAGTCCCTCGCGAAGATGTTCGAGAGCGATTCCGGTTTGAACGATCCGCGCGTCGGGCAGCTCGCGCCGCAACGCCTTACATTCGAGTGCGGTAGCCGCTACGAACGTCACATCGGCACTTGAAAACTGGTCCACAAAGGTTTCTTTTGCCTACGGTCGTAGGCTCATGCCCACACCGCAAATTATGAGGAGCCCAACCATGACGACCGCGAGTCAACCCTTTCTCTCAGACGTTACCGAGCTTCGCCGGCGGGCCCGCGAGCACATCGAACGCGGCGCCGTTACCGACAATTACGGCGGAGACGTGCACCAGGCGATCGATCTGCTGCAAACCGCGTTGGCAACGGAGATCGTCTGCGTCTTACGGTATACGATGCATAACATTGCGGCGGTGGGCATCGACAGCGAAAGCGTCAAGGCAGAGTTCGCCGAGCACGCGCGCGACGAGCGCAAGCATATGGAGCTACTCGCCGAGCGCATCAATCAGCTCGGCGGCACCCCAAATTTCAGCCCCGAGGGGCTACAGACGCGCTCGGCGACCGAGTACGGCAGTGCCGAAAAGCTGATCGACATGATCAAAGAGAATCTCGTGGCGGAGCGCATTGCGGTGGAGCATTATCGCGAGCTGGTCCGCTTCTTCGGCGAGAACGATCCGACGACGCGCATCATGTTGGAAGGCATCCTTGCGCAGGAAGAGGAGCACGCGAACGACATGCACGATTTGCTCGTCGCGCACGAAGGGACGCCTTTTGACGCCCCTTCGACTCGCTCGGGGTCACAGGGGGTTGTGCGTTAGTCGTTCTTCGCGCCGTCTGACAGCGTCGGCGGCCGCTCGTCGCTCGGTTATCTTTGAGCGAGTTATCGGCAGGGCGCTCGGATCTCTCCCGAGCGGATTACACGTGTGCCCTCGTCGATCGATTGTCGTCGATCAGCAGTGCGCAGCTAGCAGGGCTGCGCGCGTGCCAATGTCAGCCGATTCGTTTTCTGTAGCGCTATTTGCAGCGCTCGTCTTTCAACCTCGCCGTATTTCGCAGGAGGGCGATAAGTCGAAGCTCATTGCTCGCTTAGTCGCAGCGCTCGCCTTCTGCTCCTTCGTCGCCTATCTCAGTATCATATCTCTTCTCTTTCTTCTTATCTCTTCCTCTTATCTTTCTCTTTTCCTTTTCTTCTTCTCTCTCTCCTTCTCTTCTTTCTCTCTTCTCTCTTTTCTCTGCGGCAACGCCGTTTTCATTGGTAGTCGTGGATCAGTCGTTTCAGTTTCGATTTCGTAGCGTAGCATGTAGGTGTGTTTCGGTCGACTTTCGCTATTTTTTGAGTGTTAGGCCGGAAGAGGTATCGCGACAGGCAATAGGTGAGACGACGCAGCTCGATCAGTAGAGTCGTATATTTGCAGCGTCTGTTTCTCTGTCTCTTTGAGTTAGCCTTCGCCGCTATATTTTGTAGCGCGTTCTTTTCGCAGGTTTTAGCGATCGAGTCCGAATAGAGAGCGATCTACTATTCGAGTTCTTCTCTACTCCGAGTAGCGTATCTATCTCCTTATTTTTTTCTCTCTCTTTTATAACGCTGCGGTAGCTATCTCGTTGCTAGCTTCCATCTCTTCTTTTTTCTTTTATCTCTCAAGACTATTTTTTCTGCTTTTCTTTATCCTTTTTCGCTGCTTTCTCTTTTTTCTTTTCTTTCTTTTTTTTTCTTTTCTCCTTCTTAGCTTTTTTTTCTTTTTTTTTATCTTTTCTATCTTCTTTTTTTCTCTTTTCTTTTTTCTCTTTTTTCTCTCTTTTCTACTGTCTTTTCTTTTTTTTTTTTTTTTTTCCCTCAAGTCGTAAGACGCCCCCTTGCACATCGACTGATGAAGCGACTATTCTTTCTTCTTCCATTCCATCTCTACACTTCTCTTCATTTCTCTATCCCTTCAACTTTCTTCTTATCTTTTTCCTTTCTTCTTTTTACTCATCTTTATTCTCTTTATATTATTATCTTATACATTACTCAAATATATGTTGCTTAACTTTTCTCCTTATCTTTCGCTAACCTCCTCTATTTCTCTATTCACTTCATCTATCTTTGCTTTTCTGCCTTCTATATTTTATATTTCTCTCCTCTTTCTCTTTTTTCTTTCTATATCCTTATTTTTTTTTCCTTTCTTCTCTCTCTCCTCCTAGCAGCTTTATATACCATTCTTTTATCTCTTTCATAGTCTTGTTTTTATCTCTACGCCATCTTTCTTTATCATCTTTCCTTTGTCTTTTTAATGCCGGCGTCGTTGACTGTAGCTCGTTTCTCTGATTCTCAGAATGTTGCCGCCGTTGTAATGCGTGCTTTACTATATCTTCTCATCGTTGCTTACTACTATCTCTTTCTGAATATCGTTGCTCTCTCTTAGCCATTTGCATTTTATATTTATCTTCCTTTGGCACGTCGCGAAAAACAGCGTCGTCAGCGATACCTATACTGAAGCTTTACTACATACTATACTATTCTTGCCCTCTTTTATCTTATCTCAGCTTGAATCCTCATCTCATATCTAGAGTACTTCACTCTATCAATCCACTCTCACTCTTCACTCTACCAGCTCTTTTTTCCCACCCTCTTCATCACTCCCTACTTCCGTTTAACCAGCTACCTTTTCCCCCTACTCCCTCCTCCTACTCCTACCTCCTCCTCCCCCCCCCCCAGCACGTCGGTTTCGCGATACCATTGCACGGCGCGTTCGAGCGCCGCCCGTACCGGCGTCGCGTCGTAATTCAGATCGCGTTGCGCCTTTGACGAATCGGCGTACATGCGTTCGCGGGAAAGCCGTACGCCTTCGAGCGGGACTTCGGGCGGCGCGCCGGTGACGCGGCAGCGCAGCTCGTCAACATAGCTTGCGGCGAGCGCGAGGGCGTAAGGCGCGCGCCAGGCCGGCATCGGTTTGCCGGTAATTTCGGCCAGCAGCTGCCAGAGCTCGTCCATGCTGAGATTCTCGCCGCCCAGTACGTAGCGCTCGCCGATGCGCCCGCGCTCCAACGCGGTAACGTGCGCGCGAGCGACGTCCTCGACGGCGACGAGGTTCATCCCGCCGTGGCCCGGCGCTTTAGCAACGATCTTGCCGCGCGCAAAGTCGAGCACGAGTTTGCCGGTGGGCGTCGGCTTGCCGTCGCCGGGACCGACCGGGGCGGTGGGAAGCAGGGCGACGACCGGAACGCGCCCGGCGAACGCCGCGCGCTCCTGTTCGAGTTTCGAAAGATGATAACCCGAGTGTGCGTGGCCGTCCGTCGCCGAACTCGAGGTGAGGACCGCGCGCTGGATGCCGGCGAGGTGGGCGGCGAGCATGAGGCTCACCGTCCCCTCAACATTCGTCGCATGGATTTCGCCGCGGTCCCGGGGTGCAAACGAGTAGAGCGCCGCGCAGTGCACGAGATGCCGGCAACCGTCCAGCGCACGCGCAAATCCGCCAACGTGACGAAGATCGCCGGTGATCCACTCCACGCCGGCGTTATCATCCATCGGGTCCCGCGCGAGCGCGCGAACGGCGTAGCCGGCGGCGAGCAGTTCGCGCAAAATATGGGAGCCGACAAAGCCCGTCGCACCAGTGAGAAAAATGCGATCGCCCTGCGCCATTCCGCGTGATACTCCCGCAGTTCGAAGGGCTCCTCGCTCACAAACCGGTACTACGCGGTATCACGCTTCCTGACGGCTACCACGCCGTTCCACGCGGTAAGCTCGCGAACGTTCAAACGTTCTTGGAGATGCGCGAAAAGCCACTCCTGCGGCCGGCGCCGCAGGAGTCTTCTTGGCGTCTCGAGCGGTTAGATGGGTTGGATCTGGCCCGGTATCGCGCGCTCTTTCACGTGGTCGGCGACGAGCATCTCTGGGCGGGACGATTGCTCATGCCCGAAGCCGAGCTTCGACGCTTTCTGCGCGACCCGCGCGTCGAGGTCTATGTTTTGGCAACCGGTCGCGGAGACGAAGGCCTGTTGGACCTCGACTTTCGATTTGCCGGCGAATGCGAGATTAGTCTTTTCGGCGTGGCGCCGCGCCTGATTCATACCGGGGCCGGACGCTGGTTCATGAACCACGCAGTCGAGATCGCTTGGTCGCACCCGATCGAGCGCTTCTGGGTTCACACGTGCAGCCTCGATCACCCCAACGCGCTTGCCTTCTATCAGCGCACGGGCTTCGCGCCGTACGAGCGTAAGGTGGAAGTCTACGACGATCCGCGCCATCTCGGCCTGACGCGGGCCGATGCCGCACCTCACGTTCCGATTCTCTAACGAAGCAACCCTCGGATCGGAAGCAACGTAACCTGCCGCCCGGCACATTTGCGGTTGTGGGGTTGCTACGACGCTCTGGCGAACGTTCCAAATAGTCGGTTCGTTTGCATCGTAGAGGAGGCGCGGTAGATGAGACTCTCGGATTTTGGTTGCCCGAAGCGTGGGGTGTGGATAGCTGCTCTGATGCTTGCCGGCTGTTCGCAAGGCTCGTTACCATACATGCAAAACGGCGCGCCTTTACTAACACTTGCCGGCACCGGTGCCGGTAAGATCACGCACATCGTCTACATCGTGCAGGAGAACCGCAGCTTCGATAATCTCTTCCAAGGCTATCCGGGCGCAAATACCGTGCCTCAAGGGAAGAACTCCAAAGGTCAAACGATCACGCTGCAGCCCTCCAGGCTGGGGGCATGGTACGATATCGATCATTCCGCAGGTGCGATGTTCGAAGCGTGCGACGGCACCGGCAATCTGCCGGGCACGAACTGCCGGATGGACGGATTCGACCAAGAATGGGCGACCGGCGGCCCGCCAAACCCGCAATACGTGTACGTGCCACACGACCAGTCGAAACCCTATTTTGATATGGCTCACGAAGGCACTTTGGCCGACAACATGTTTCAATCGCAGCTCGACGAAAGCTTCATCGCGCATCAATACGTCATCGCCGCGCAGGCGGACTGGAGCGTCGACCTTCCGGACGGCTACTGGGGCTGCGAGGACAACGAATCCGCTCAGGTTAGGACGATCACGAAGGACCGCACCTACGGGCCGAATCACCCGGCGTGCTTCGATTACCAAACCTTAGGCGACGAACTCGATCAAGCAAAACTCAGCTGGCGTTTTTATGCCAGCCAGTACGGCAGCGCTTCGAGTGGAAGCGGGGGAACCTGGTCGGCCTATCAGGCCATCAAACATATCTACTACGGTCCCGACTGGAAAAAAGACGTCATCTCGCCAAACTGGAAATTCATCACTGACGTGCGCATGGGGAAGCTCGCAAACTTCACGTGGATTACGCCGGTCTGCGACGACTCCGATCATACCAACTGCCCCGATGACTACGGGCCGTCCTGGGTCTCGGCCCTCGTCAATACGGTCGGAGAGAGCAAGTTCTGGAACTCGACCGTGATCTTCATCCAGTGGGACGATTGGGGCGGCCTCTACGACCACGTTCCGCCGCCTTACAAGGATCGCGACAGTTTAGGCTTTCGCGTCCCGCTGATTATGCTCTCGCCGTATGTCAGGCGCGATCACATTTCGAAGGTGCAGTACGAAACCGCCAGCGTCCTACGATTCGCCGAAGACCTCTTCGGCCTGGGCCAGCTTGCGCAGGCCGACAGACGTGCCACCTCACCGGCGGCCGATTGCTTCGATTTTTTGCAAACGCCGCTTCCGTTCGTCAAGATCCGGGCTCCATTGCCGCCCAAATTTTTCATGCATCAATTTAAGAGCGATTATTTCGCGCCCGACTACGAGTGATTGACGGCTAACGGCCGATCGCAAAGAGCGCCATCGCAAGCACGAGGACGAAAGCCACGATGCCCGACGCGTGGATCGCGTGCGCGCTATGTGGCCGCTTGGCGCCGTGATGCCAGGCGATCCAAAAATCGGCAACCGAAATGACGATGCCAACAACGCCGAGCACGATCAGAAGCGGGACATACTGCGCATACGCGGTCGCGCCGAGAACGACGCCGAGCGCAACGTCGCGAATGCCCGTCGCGCGAACGTAACTTCCGGCGGCATGCCCTTCGATAGAAACGCCGTACCGGTGGGCCAGGGCATGCGGTGCCGCCAAGGCCCAAATGCCGACCGCGACGAGGACCACGGCGATCGCCCACGCTAGGTAAAAGAGTGCCGCCGTTACCTTATCCTCATATTCGCTAGGCGTACACTACTCGCATAGCGGTGATGTTTCCTCGCGACACGATCGGGCCGTCGTCGCAGCTTTACGATGATTTGGACGTGTAGGCTATGCAATAACCGTTGGATGAGATCGATCCCTCAACCAGTTGACAGCTGCCGTTCGATTTTGGGTCCTGTCCCGGAATAAAGAACTTACAACCGGAGCACTGCATGCTGCCGCTGGGCGACGACTGATAGTGCATCGAGGCTTGCGACGCCTTCGAGCCGTCGGCCCGCGCCGGCATGCTCAGCAAGCCCGCCAGCCCGGGCAGGATGACCGCGCCTGCGAGAAACGTTCGTCGCGTCAGGCGGTCCGGCGGCTTATTCATTTCCAGTGCCTCCATTACGTCGTATTTTGGAGCGATCGTAGCGAGAACCTATGAAGAAAGTCTAAACCGCGACTCTCGTTGCGGGTTTAGGAGCGTGCAGGCTCGATGTTTTGATTGACGTGAAAGAAGTTGGTGGGGTCGTATTTCGCTTTGATCTCTGCCAACCGGTCGTAGTTGTCGCGGTAGGTCGCTCGAATTCGATCTTCGCCCTCGCCGTCCATCATAAAATTCACGTAAGCACCGCCCGCGCCATACGGATGTAGCGCATCCCAGTACTCCCTGGCCCACGAGGTGATACGCTCCTTATTCGCCGGATCGGGATCCACGCCGACGATCACCTCGCTCAAGAGGGCGTCGCGATAGCTCCACGGCGTGTCGCTGTTTTTGGGCTTTGCCGCAGCGCCGTTGATGGGGTAGAGATGCATCGTCGAGTGCATCGTCGGAACTTTTGAGCCGTGCACTACATGAAGGGCGATGGCTTCGTCGCTGAGCTTGTTTACGAAGTCGGCTTTCCAGTACCATTGCAAGCCGGCGGGGTAGAGCGGATCGAAAAAGCTCTGAAGGGTCGGGAACGGCATCGGGCCGATGTGTTCGAAAACCGGTTTGCGGAAGGCGCGCAACGGCGCAAGGGCTTCGTTGGTCTGCTCGAGGGTGCCGGTCGAACACCAAACGATCCCGCACATCTTTTTCATATGAAGGTCTTCGGGAAATGGCGGCGCGGGCGGCACCATGAGAAATGCGAAGAACCCGCTCACTTCTTTTGGAGCCCCCACGATGAAGTCACGATACCACTTCAGGATATCGGGTGCGTCCTTGAGGTCCCAGAGCATCGGTCCGGCCAATACGGTTTGCACGGGATGCGCCCGGTAGAGAAACGACGTCACGACGCCAAAGTTTCCGCCGCCTCCGCGGATCGCCCAAAACAAGTCGCTATTCTCCTCGGCGCTCGCGACGAGAAACGTTCCATCGGCAAGCACGACGTCGGCAGCCAGCAAATTATCGATCGTCAAACCATAACGCCGGGTGAGGTATCCCATGCCGCCACCAAGCGTCAGGCCCGCAACGCCCGTGGTGGAAATGAACCCCGACGGGACCGCCAGACCGAATGCGTGGGTTGCGTGATCGACATCGCCCCACGTGCAACCGGCCCCGACGCGCACGTTCGCAGCGGCGGGATCGACTCGAACGTATCTCATCAAGGCAAGGTCAACGACCAAACCGTCGTCGCAGACTCCCAAACCACCGGCGTTATGCCCGCCGCCTCGAATTGCAACCGGCAGGCTATGTGTGCGCGCAAACTGGAGGGCCGCAATCACGTCGGCCACGTCGGCGCACTTTGCGACCAGACGCGGCCGGCGGCTGATCATTCCGTTGTAGACCTTTCGGGCCTCGTCGTAGCCGGGGTCACCGGGCTCGATGAGTTCACCCCGGAGCTGAGCTTTGAATTGAGCAACTTCCTCGTCTCGCATGACTCCCTCCGAACGATACCCGGGGAAACCTACCTAATCGGGTCGACGGTCAGTCTCGCCAAGAAGTAGCTAGTTGCCGAAGGCGGCGCGGATTGACTCTTTGATCGATCCCGTCGTGCGTATGACGGCCGTCGGTTCGTATCCGCAGTGCGCCATGCAGTTCTCGCACGATTCGTGCTTACCGCGGCCGTACTTCGACCAATCCGTCTCTTCGAGCAGCTCCTTGTAGGTCTTGGCGTAGCTCTCTTTGCTCATGAGGTAGCACGGGCGCTGCCAGCCGAAGACCGTGTAGCACGGGATGCCCCAGGGCGTGCATTCGAAGTCGACTTTCCCTTCGAGGAAGTCGAGGTAGAGCGGACTGTGGTTCAGGCGCCACTTCTTACGCTTGCCGTCGGCAAAGACTTGGCTGAAGACCTCTCGCGTGCGCTTGACGCCGAGGAAATGCTCTTGATCGGGTGCTTTCTCGTAAGCATAGGCCGGCGAGATCTGCATCATATCGACTTTGAGGTCGTCGTTGAGGTAGTCAAGGACTTCGCGAACCGACTCCGGACCATCTTGATCGAAGAACGTCGTGTTCGTGAAGACCCGGAAGCCGCGCGCCTTCGCTTCCTTAATGGCGTCGATCGCCTTGTCGAAAACGCCCTGCCGGCAGACCGACTGGTCGTGGCGCTCGCGCATGCCGTCGAGGTGGATCATCCACACGAAGTAGACGGATGGCTTGAAGAGGTGAATCTTCTTCTTGAGCAACAGCGCGTTCGTGCAGAGAAAAACGTACTTCTTGCGCTTGACCAGCTCTTCGACGATCTGCGGCATTTGGTCGTGCACGAGCGGCTCTCCGCCGGCGATCGAGACCATCGGCGCACCGCACTCCTCGACGGCGGCGATGCATTCTTCAACGCTCAAGCGCTGGCGCAGAATTTCGTCGGGATGTTGAATCTTTCCGCAGCCGGCGCAGGCAAGGTTGCATTGAAGCAGCGGCTCGAGCTCGAGAACGAGCGGATACTTCTTCTCGCCTCTGAGCTTCTTGCCGGCAACGTATTTTGCCACGGCGATCTTTTGCTGGAGGGGCATGCTCATAGTTGGATAGCTGGCTCCTTCAGGGTTTCACTGGTAGGTCCTTCGTCGGAGCGTGCCGCCCGTCGACTCCGCTCAGGGTGACACAGCGTTGCTTGCATTGCAAGCGCCATCGTCGGAAAGAGGTGACGATAGAGGTGGTAATTGATGTAGAAATCGCGCGGAAACCCCGTTCCCGTGCACTCCGGCTCGTCCCAGGTTCCGTCGCGCCGCTGCCTTTCGCATAGATAGGCAAGACCGCGTGTGACCGCGGGATTTTGCGGCAAGCCCGCAAGTTGGAGGCCAAGCACGGCCCAGGCCGTTTGTGACGGCGTGCTTCGGCCCACGCCCGCAAACGACTCGTCGGCGTACGAATGGCAGCTTTCTCCCCAGCCGCCGTCGGCGTTCTGCATTGAAATCAACCAGCCGACGGCGCGTTCGACCATATCTTGCCCGGTCCGCAGCGCGGTGAGGGCCGAGATTACGCACCACGTTCCATAGATATGATTGACGCCCCAGCGCCCGTACCACGAACCCGCGGGCTTCTGCGTTGCGCGCAAATACTCTAGGCCGCGGGCGACGTAGCGGTTCGTCGTATCGTAGCCGAACGCAGCGAGCATCTCCAACACGTGAGCGGTGACGTCTTCGGTCGGCGGGTCGATCATCGCGCCGAAATCCGAGAAAGGCATTTTATAGAGCAAGTCGCGGGTATTGTCGCGATCGAAAGCTGCCCACGCGCCGTTGCGTGAATCCATGGCAAGCGTCCAACGCCGCGCGCGTTCGACCGACGACGCAACCGCGGCGCGATCCCCGCCTTCGAGCAGCGATAGCACGACAATCGTCGTATCGTCGATGTCGGGATACGCGTCGTTGTCGAACTCGAAGGCCCAGCCATTACCGCGCCCGTCCCGGCACTTCATGCGCCAATCGCCCGGAGCGTCGTCGGGGATTTGTTCGCGTAGCATCCAGTCCACGGCGCGGCGCATGGCCGGATGCGAGGCTTCAAAGCCGGCAAGCGCGAGCACCCGTACCGCCCACGCCGTATCCCAGACCGGCGACATGCAGGCCATGAATCGCCAGCCGTGCGCATCGTCGATCGTGAAGCGTTTCATGCCTTCGAGCCCTTTGCTCATTACGGGATGATCGAGCCCGTAGCCCATGAGGTCGAGCGCAATCAACGAGTAGACCCACGGCGGCTGAATGCCGCCCCAGCTTCCGTCGGCCTCTTGGCGTTCGATCACCCACTGGGCAATGCGCTTTTGCGCCTCTTCGCGGTACGGCTGAACGGGCAGACGTTCGTAGAGCTTCTGCAGCCGCTCGACGTACATCAGCCAATGCCGGCGCCCTTTGACGCGGCCGAGTTCCTTTTCGGTTCCGGGCGCGATGATCTCGCTGACGTCGACGCCGAGCTCGCGAACCGGCTTCTTCGAAACGACGATCGTCAGCGGCGCGACCGTGCCGCGCGCCCAGCATGCAAAATCGTACAGATTGAAGGGCATCCACAACGGGAAGTAGACCAGCTCGGGCGGCAGCGACGGCACGCCGCGCCACGGATAGACTCCAAAGAGCGCAAGCCAGATCTTGGTGAAGACGCGCGCATTCACCACGCCGCCGGCGCGCTGAATACTATCGAGCGCTTTGCGCATCTCGTCGCGCTGCGCATCCAGGCCGAGCACTTTGAGCGCGACGTAGGCCTCGATCGTCGTGCTCACGTCGGCCGGACCGTCGTAGTAGAGCGCCCACGATCCGTCGCTGCGCTGATTCCCCAAGATATGCGCGATTGCGCCGGCGCGAAAGTCGTCGAGCGGCAAGCCGAGAAAACGAAAGAGCAGCACGTGCTCGGCAGTCATCGTGACGTTGGTCTCGAGCTCGCCGGACCACCAGCCTTCCGTCGATTGTTCCTGCAAGAGCCAACCGATGGCGCGATGCAGCGCCGGCTCGACGGCAGGATCGGCCACGGCATCCGTGGCCGGCCGAAAACGATTCGAAGTCTTAAGCAAAGATTCTGCTGCTGCCGTACCGCTGCGGATGGCGGATTCCATCGTGTCGGCCCAGCCGGTGTCGGTCCACGAGCCGGCGATCGCGATAGCGGGGTGGGACGTGCGCTGCGAGGTTCGTGGCGTACCGACGCGCGGGAGCCAGGTGGCTTCGGGGTTGCGGGTGACGGCGCTGCGAATGAGTTTGGCGTCTTTGAGCGTGGGCAGAAACGTTTGTGCTTCGCGCCACGCGAGCGCTTCGAGCGATTCGGTCGGCATCTGCAGATATCGTTGTGCGGCGCTGATGCTGCAGCACAGATAGCCCGGCGTCTTTTCAAAGATCCATTGCAGCGGCGAGTCGAGCGCGGCCGCAAAATCAAGACCGATGCTCCCGGCATCGTGCCACAGGTGTACGTCGACGATCGGAAATGAGTCGTAGGCGTCGAGATTTGCGATGCCGTAGCGCGACGGGTCGCCGAGAATGCGCTCGACTTGGCGCGGCGGCACGGCCAGGATCGACGGCGTCGAAAGTTACGGTGTCACCCTTCGACAGGCTCAGGGTGACACCGCTCCCTCGGGTGCCCTCGACGTCGCGCTTAGGGTGACGCTCAGCACCGCCGTCGAGGTGTGGACCGCGTCGAGTTTTGCGGCGGCTGCGGCGGCGAGGTGGGCGAGCGGTACTTTCGAGAAGCCGAAGCGCGCGGCACCCGCATCGCGCAAAAACGCGGTCTGCAGCACGAAGATCGCGTCGGCGGCGGCGACGCGATCGAACGGTGCGTTGAGCGCTGGAATGAAGAACGGATCCCAAAAGGCGCGGCGTTCGCCCGCGCCTTGATCGTTTCGCTGCAGCCATTGCTCGAACGTTTCGGACGGGTCACCCTTCGACGGGGTCAGGGTGACGAACGCGAGGGCGCGGGCGATGCTGAGCTTTTCGCGGAGCGTGAGGAACGGGTACGTCGCAAAGGATTCGAGCAGGTGAAAGGGCGCGGGCAGCACGCCGGCACGCAAACGTCCGGTGCGCCCATCGTTTCCAAGTATTCGCGCGTCGAAGCGATCCTGCAGACGCAATTGGTCTCCCATACCGACGCGTTGCGCGAACCGAACGAACTCGGTGCAGCAGGCAAGGAAGACGTGTTGTCCGTTGTCGACTTCGACGCCGTCAATTTCAAATGAAGTAGCGCGGCCGCCTAAAAGGCGGCTGCGTTCAAAAATCTCGACATGCGCGCCGGCATCTTTGAGGCGTAGGGCTGCGGAGAGGCCCGCGAGCCCCGCGCCAACGACGGCTACGCGCTCGAGAGCCACGACCGCACGACCACGCGAAGTTTTTCCGTCTTCGAGAGCGCCGCGCGAGCGCGCAACGGAAGGCCCGGCTCTCGCTCGATTTTCTTGAGCAGTTCTTCGTAGATGCCGGCCATCGTTTGGACGCACGCAGCCGGGCGGCGCGGAATATACCGCAAAACCTCATAGCCGGTTGCAAAGTACTCTCGGGCCCTCGCAACGTTGTGGGCGATCAGATCGTTCCAACCGGGATAAATGTCGCCATTGGCGAGCGCCGGTTCGGGAATACCGAAGCGCTTCAGTTCATCTTGCGGGAGATAGACGCGCTTCATGTCGACGGCGTCTTCGCGCACGTCGCGCAGGATGTTGGTGAGCTGCAACGCGAGGCCGAGATCGTCGGCACGATCGAGCGCGACCGGATCGTCGAAGCCGAAGATTCGCACGCACATCCGCCCGACGACCGAGGCTACGAGCGTGCAGTAGGCCCGCAGCTCCTCGAACGTCGCGTACCGCGAGCGGCTGAAATCCATCTCGACGCCGTCGATGAGCATCTGCAATTCCTTCTCGGGAATCGCATAGCGGTCGACCGCTTCGGAGAGCACGCGCAGGATTGGATCGTCGCCGTACTCGCCGCGCACGCAGCGCGAGATGCGCTCGCGATGGACCGCAAGGCGCGCCGGCAGATTCTCGATACCGACCGTATCGGCTTCGTCGTCGACTTGGCGCGCGAAGTTGTAGAGCGCGTAGATCGCCATGCGCTCGTGATAGCCGAGCGAGATAAATCCCCAATAGAAATTGCCGGCTTCGCGCTTGGCCATGTCGCGGTTGAAGCGCTCGGCACGATGCTGGTCCGATTTGGGAACGATACCGAGCAAAGCGCGGGGGAGGTTGATCATTTACGCAGGACGGCCTCGCGAAAAAGTCTGTAATGCGGCACGAACCACGAGGGACACCTTCGTGGATGCCGAGACGCTCGGTCGCTCATCTTCGGTTTTATACCCGATCGCCTGGATCGCATCGCATATGGCCAAGCCTCCCATACGGTAGAGCGAGAGCTGCAGGCGCAGCGGTCGCGGGACGGAGCGTTCGAGGGCCTCCCCGGAGGCCAGCAGGGCGCGCGCCCGCTCTACCATGGCTTGCGCGGCGCCCGGGATTCCCCTGGCGTTAACGTCGCTATCCACAAGATATCTCCGACCCATCGCCGCGTCCCGACTGACGTCCTGCGCGTGATTGGCGAGCTGCAACCCGATGCAGACGTCGTCGGAGAGCCCTTCCGCCTTTGCATCGTTGACTCCGAAGACGCGCAAGACCATTCTTCCGACGGGCGCGGCGGAGAGTCGGCAGTAGCCGATAAGTTCGTCCCACGTGCGATAGTGCGTCACGAACTGGTCCTGCTCGTTGGCCGCGATCAAATCGAGAAACGGCTGCGCGGGTATCGCGTGGCGTACCACCGTCGGCTCGAGCGCGACGAGCACCGGATGCACGGGCGGCATGCCGGCGAACAACGCCTCGACCTCGCTGCGCCACCGTTGCAAACGCGGACAGCGCGGTTCCGTTGGGGCTCTCGTCGCCAAGATCGTCGGTCGTTCGGCAGTACGCGTAGATGCGCGTCAGGTCGCGCCGCGTGCCTGCATCGACGAATCGCGACGCGACGCTGAAGTTCTCATAGTGATTGCGCGTCAGGTTACGACAATACGCATCGGCCGCATCGAGATTGAGCGTCATTCGACTCCGCCTCGACAAGCTCGGCCTCGCTCAGGACAGGCTGTCATTGGCGGGCGCCGATTGCGGTAAGTTTGTCGCGGAGGGAGCGCGGCGTGCGCGCGCCGGTGCAGAACATCGCGATGCGCAGCGTCTCGATGAGCTCGCGCGCGAGATCGTGCGCCGCATCCAGGCTCTCGGCGGCGGCGCGCAGGAACGGCCCGGCGATTCCGACCAAATCGGCGCCGAGCGCGAGCGCTTTGGCAACGTCGATGCCGTCGCGAATTCCCCCGCTGGCAATGAGCGTTGCATCGGGAACTGCCGCGCGCGCATCGATGATGGCTTGAGCGGTCGGGATGCCCCAGCCCGCGAAGGCGCCCGCCGCGCGGGCGCGCCACGGCTCGCTGATGCGATAGCGCTCGACCTCGCTCCAGGAAGTTCCGCCCGCTCCGGCAACGTCGACGGCGGCAACGCCGGCATCAACAAGCGCGCGCACGTCGGCGGCGGCAATTCCCCAGCCGACTTCCTTGACGACGATCGGGAACTCCGCCTGATTGCAGAGGGCGGCAATCTTCTCGAGGAGCCCGCGAAAGCACGTATCGCCTTCGGGCTGCAGCGCTTCTTGGAGCGGATTGAGATGCAGCACGAGTACGTCGGCGTGTAAGAGTTCGACGAGCCTCCGGCATTCTTCGACGCCGTAACCTTTATTGAGCTGCACGGCACCGAGATTGGCGAAGAGCGCAACGCCGGGCGCGAGCGAACGAACGTCAAACGTTTCGATCGCGTCGGGAGATTCGACGAGCGCGCGACCCGATCCGAGTCCCATCGCAAGCCCGTACTCCTGAGCGACGCGCGCGAGGCGCCGATTGATCCGACGCGCAGCATGCGTGCCGCCCGTCATGCACGATATCAGCAGTGGCGCCGCAAGTTTGCGGCCGAAGAGTTCAGTCGATAGATCGACTTCGGAAAGATCGATCTCGGGTAGCGCTCGATGTATAAAGCGATAGGCATCGAAGCCGGGGTCGACCCCCTTTGCGCCGACGTCGCGCTCGAGATTGATGCGAAGATGCTCCGCCTTTCGCGACGGCGTCGCGTTGTTACGCCGCGCGTTGCGCAACGTAGCGGGCAACTTCTTCAAAAGCAGCGAGATCTTCGCGCGCCGTGTACGGCCACACAACCGTGACGGCCGCCATCGGATCGGTGGTCAGCAGTACCCCCGCCTCCACGAACCTGCGCACGACGGGCTCGGGAGCCCCCGCAATTACCGCCCCGGCTTCCATCGCGGCGGAGGTTAGCACGGCACTACGGCGAGCATCGTCGGTGCCGTGAGCGATCGCCTCGAGCACGGCTTGGCCAACGAGCCGTGCGGTTGCCAGGCGCCGGCTCGGTTCCGAGACGTCGCTTGCCAGGCAACGAAAAGCCATGGCATAAAGGGCGTCGCCCGCGTTGAGACTCTGTCCGAGGCCCCAACGCGCGACCGTCGCCGCGGAAGACTCGTTTGCCAGCTCGTCGTGAAGCAGTAAGAAGCGGTCGAAGAGATCGAAGGCGGCGGCAACCGGAAGCGCGTCGACGAGATTGCCTTTACCGGCGGCGCACGCCCACAGCACGAGGCTTGGGCGAAGGGGATCGGCGGCGCCGTTGGCTGGAAGGCGCTCGTCGATGATTTGTGCCGCGACCGAGCCGGCGGGGAATACGACTCCACGAAGGTACCCCGCAATGGAAGCGCGATGCTTGCCTAGAGGAATCGGGTCTCGGAGCGCGGTCATAGCTGCGAGGTCCTTCGACCGCTCTCTGGATGGTTGCCTTCCATTATTTCACCAAGGAGTAACTGCGTGCGGACTGGGTCGGACGAACACAAGCAGCTTTTCTGCCGCTCGTTTCTTGAATCGCACTGCGCCTACGACCCGCAAGAATGGCCGTGGCCGCAGCTCGACGAGCTATCCCTGGCGCGACTGCGCGCGATCCCGATTTGGACCTTGGCGCTCGAGGTCGAGCTTGGCGCGGGCACGATGCTGGAAGGCTTCGCAAAGACCGAGCCCGACCCGCTGGTGCGCCAGGCGCTCGAGCTGCAGGGTTACGAGGAAGATCGGCACGGTCGAATTTTGCAGTGCATGATCGAGCGTTACGGACTTACGGTAACGCCCAACGTACCCGAAAAAAAGCCGATACGCGGCGCTTTCATTGATTTCGGGTACGACGAATGCGTCGACTCCTTCGCCGGCTTCGGCATCTTCCGTTTGGCCCGCGACGCTCGCCTTCTGCCCGAGACGCTGACCTCGCTGTTCGCGCGCGTGCTCGTCGAAGAAGCGCGACACATCGTCTTCTTCGTCAATTGGATCGCGTGGGATCGTTCCCGCCGCGGACTGCGCGGACCCATCCTGCAAGCAGTTCCGGTCATTGCCTCGTATGGCGCCGCGATCGGGCGCAAGATCAAGGGCGGTACCCAACTGCACCTCGACAACAGCCGAGAACATTCGCCCGATCTGTTCGCGGATGCGCTCAGGAGCCTCACGCCAGCCATATTTCTTCGAGCATGCATTGGAGAAAACGATCGTTACATGGCGTCGTTCGATCCGCGCCTGTTGCGTCCGCGCTTCATTCCAACCTTTGCGAAGATCGCGCTGGCGATCGTCGAAACGATCGAGCGTGTGCGCGCCGCCTTTCCGAAATCGGCGCAGCGCTCGGCGAGCTAGTCGGACCAGACCGTAGGAGGAAGGCGTTCGTTCAAGTACCGCTCTCGTTCCGCCGACGCGCCGAGCAAGCCGTCAAGGCTCGTGAGCTCGAAAAGCCGGCGAATATTGCCGCCGCCCATCAGCGTTTCCAGGCGGTGACCCTCGCCGCTCAGGCGCTTGTAGAGCGCAATCACCTCGGCTAAGGCGGTGGAATCGAAGAAGCTTGCTTCGCGCAGATCGACGATCACATCGCTCTCCGCTCCAACTGCATGCAGCGCGCCACGCAACCGGTCACGATTGGCAACGTCCCATTCGCCGCGCAGCGTGACGACAGCCAGCCCTTCGAACCGAGAGGTTGCGATGCTGTCGGGTTCTTCGGTTTGCACTCCCGTAGTGTACCGGATGGCCTCTAGAATTTGAAGTAGATAAAGGTCGGCGAAACGCCCGGCCATGAGAGTAGCTCGAGCGCAAGCAGCAGACCGGCAAGTACCCCCGCCTGCACGATCGGACGAACGTGCGGCCACGCGGGCTTGATGCCCGATCGCTCGAGCAAGAAGCGCAGCACACCGAAGGCCACGATGCCCCACGCCAGGACGGCCTGCCATCCGGTCAGCAGCCCAGGACCGGGGCCTCCGGCAAAGAGCGCCCGATAGACTGCAATCGCAGTCCCGAACGTCGGCGAGCGAAAGAGCACCCAGCCCAAAGCGACCGCGCAAAAGGTTACGAGGATCCGCGCCGCCGCGAGAACGCCGCGCGGCGCGATTCGCTCGCGACCGATGCCGGCGATGCGCTCGATGCAGAGCATCAGACCGTGGAATCCGCCCCACGCCACAAAGGTCCACTGCGCGCCGTGCCAGAGGCCGCCCAAGAGCATCGTCAACATGAGATTGCGTAGCGTCGCGGCTTTCCCGTAGCGATTGCCCCCCAGCGGAACGTAGAGATAATCGCGCAACCAGGTCGACAGCGTGATATGCCAGCGATGCCAGAAATCGGTAATGCTGGTCGCCAAGTACGGCATTGCGAAATTCTCGGGAAAGACAAAGCCGAAGAGCCGCGCGCAGCCGATCGCAATATCGCTGTAGCCGGAGAAATCGAAATAGATCTGCATCGCGAACGCGAAGAGCGCGCCCCAAGCCGCCGGCGCGCCGGGATGGCTCGCAATCGATCCCCAATAGGCATTCGCGACGTCGGCGAACTGATCGGCGATCGCCATCTTCTTCACGAGTCCGAAGCCGGCGCGGGCGAGGCCGTAGCTGATGTCGTCGGGCCCGGGCGGCCGCCACGCAAAAAGCTCGCCAAAAAAGAGTCCGGCGCGAACGATCGGCCCCGCAAGCAGCTGCGGAAAGAAGGCCAGATAGACCGCGTAGTCGAGCGGTTTACGGATCGCCGTCATGCGGCCGCGATAGACGTCGACTAGATACGAAATACTTTGAAAGGTGTGGAAGCTGATGCCGATCGGAACGAAAAGGTTGACGAGCCAAGGATTCTCGTGCATGCCGACCAGGGCTGCGATCGTGCCGCTCGCAAAGTTCGTATACTTGAAGCTGCCGAGAAAGGCGAGATTGGCGGCTACGCCCAGAGCGAGCAGAATCCGCGGATTGCGATGCCGGACGTCGCGCGCGCGTTCGAGCGCGAGCGCGATGAGAAAATCGCTCGCGGTCAAGATCCACAAGAAGAGCACGTACCAGGCATTCCAACGCGCGTAGAAATAGTAGCTGGCGACCAAGAGGACGTAGCGACCGAAGCGCCGCGGCAGACCGTAAAAGAGCGCCGCAACGATCGCTATGAAGAGCCAAAACTCATACGATTGAAAGCGCAGCGGAATGCCGATTCCGGCGGCCGCGGCGAACCACGAGAGCGAGTGATGCTGTGGTTTGGCGGGAGCTGGGGCGGGAGAGGGAGAGTCGCCCTTCGACAAGCTCAGGGTGACACCTGACAAGCTGGGTGACACGAGGTTGCTCGGCAGAGGCGAGCGTTCGCGCGACGTCGGCGCCCAACAGGCGGCTGAAGCGCAGACTCCCGGCACGATTGATGTGATCTTCGTCGGCGAAGAGCGAGGGCTGTTCGAGCGCCATATACGGCGCCGCCGAAAGCAGGCGCGCGTGTGAATCGCGTGCGATTTCCAGTAGCGAGCCGCTTGGGCTTTGGGAGGCCTCGCGGTGCGCGGGGCGCGTCGGAATCCGCACGAAAAGCACCGGCACGCCCTCGGCTTCGTAACGCGCAGCAATCGGTTCGAGCCATTGTTGCCGATAGATCGCATACGATGGGCTCGGCTTGGCAATGACGAGCACTTGCGTTGCAATTGCTTGACGTTGGTCGCCGGAGAGGCCCGGCGGATAGGTTATCGTGTTCTTTGCATAATCGACGCGCAGGCCGGCGAGCGATTCGCTGCGCGGATGCGCGACGAGCGGATCGTACGCGGGGGCTCGCGCGGCTCGCGCGAGGTCGCGAATGCGCGCCAGTGGATCGGCTGCGAGGGCCTGGAAATCGTCGCGCAGCTCCGAACCGCGCCAGAAGAGATCGATGCCATATTCGATTCGCTCGCGAGGATCCGAGAACGAGCCCGCCAGCTTGGGGATGTCGCGCAGGTGCGTCTGGAAAACGACGTACCGCAAGTCCATCGGGCGGTCGTCGCCGTCGAGGCTTCCGATCGCGGTATCGTCGTCGGCATAGGTGTCGACCGCGATGACCACCGCGCGAAAGCGCCGCGCGGTCGGATCGATCGCCCGCACGAAGAACGGCCAGCAGCGAGGGGTCGTGCCCGGCACGCCGCCGTTGAGAAAGCGCAAGCTTCCGCTCGCGGCGCTCGCTACGGCGGGGTCGAGCCCCGAGAAGATGCGCGAATCCCCGAGCACCAAGACGTCGGTCTGCGGATCGCCGCGCAACGCTCGAAATTGAGCGATTGCCGCCTCGAAACTCCCCGTACTCGAAGACGGGTCCAGGATGTGGCGGTACAGACCAGTGCGAAATGCGAGAACGTCGACGAGTGCGAAGATCGCAAAGGCGGCCACCGCGAGAAGAGCGGCCGTTCTCTTTTTTGCCGCGCCCAACGATGACTGCACGGACGATTTCCTTGTGCTTGGGCGGGTAGGAAGCCTCTAGAATGGCCGCAGTCGCAACCATGACGAGCCCGGCACGAGATCGCCCCGAAGCACCCGTCGCGCTGATCACGATCACGGTGATGCTCGGGTTGATCATGGCGATCATCGACAGCACGATCGTCAACGTGGCCCTCAACACGATCGGCGGCAACCTCGGCGCGACCGTCGACGAGGTCGCCTGGGTCGCGACCGGTTACATTCTCGCCAACGTCGTCGTGATGCCGCTCAACGGTTGGCTTACGGCACTGCTGGGGCGCAAGGCGTTTTACGCCATCTCGCTCGCGCTCTTCACCGTCGCGTCCTTCTTCTGCGGCACGGCGCGTTCGATCTGGGTGCTGGTCTTCTATCGCGTCGTTCAGGGGATCGGCGGCGGTGCGCTGCAGCCAACCGCACAAGCGATTCTCTTCGAAACGTTCCCGCCGCAGCGGCGCGGCGCGGCGATGGCGATCTTCGGGATGGGCGCGATGGTCGGCCCCGCGATTGGCCCGACGCTCGGCGGTTGGATCATCGATAACGCCAACTGGCCACTGATCTTTTTCATCAACATTCCAATCGGAATCGCCGCGTTCTTGATGACCCTTGCGTTCATTCCGACGCCCAAGTACATCACCAAACCAAAGGGCGGGATCGATTGGATCGGGCTCGGCTTGCTGACCGCTGGATTGGCGTCGCTGCAGTTCGTACTCGAACAAGGCGAGCGCGACGAGTGGTTTTCCTCGCAGACGATCGTGCTCCTCAGCGCGCTCTCGGCCGTCACGCTGGTCCTCTTCGTTTTCAAGACGCTGCGGGATAAATACCCGCTCGTCGACCTCAGCGTTTTTCGATTCCCTTCCTTTTCAGTGGGGTCGTTCTTGGGCATCATCATGGGCTTTGGTTTGTTCGGGACGGCGTTGATCTTGCCGCTCTTTTTTCAATCCCTTCTGGGCTTCAGCGCACTCGATACCGGTCTGGCGTTGATGCCCGGCGCGTTTGCGACGGCGGTTTCGATGCTGATCATTGGCCGAATACTCAATCGAATCGACGGGCGCTGGTCGATTGTTTTCGGAACCCTGCTCTTTGCGTGGTCGTCGTGGCTGCTCGGGGGGCTCACGGTACAGGCCGGATACTGGGACGTCTTCTGGCCGCGGCTCGTGCAGGGCTTTGCGCTCGGGTTTCTCTTCGTTCCGCTCACGACGATCTCGCTCAGCGACGTGCCGGTTCCCAAGCTCGCGGGCGCGACCGGCGTTTTTACGCTGCTGCGCCAACTTGGAGGCAGTTTAGGCATCGCAATCCTCACGACGTTGCTGACGCACGAGACTGCCGTTGCCTGGAACCAGCTCGCTTCGGGCGTGACGCAGACGCACGGCTATTCCATTGGAGCGCTGACGCAGATCGTTGCGCAGCAATCCTCGATGGTTGCGTACAATTACCTCTTCCGCGTCACGGCAATCGTCTTCGTGCTCTCGACGCCGCTCGTCTTTTTAATCAAACGCCCGCGACGCCCGATACCGGCCGCGGCCGCCGAGGAGTAGACGTTTGGCCTTGCCTTGGATGTTCCTGAGGCCTAACCCCGAATGTGCTAGGCCGTCGATGCTTCATGCTTTCTTTAGCTGCTATGAGTTTTCAGATCTTTTCCGATATGCTCTGAGCTCTTGAGTATCGCTGCAGCGTCTTTGGGCCCATGGGCGAACCCGGTGTCATGCACCCATAACGTCTTTAGACCCATTCCAGGACGCCACTGCCGCAGAGCATATTCTTACAAATGGGCGAGGCGTCGATCCGGGACCAGACGCCTTCATGCAATTCCCCTCTTCGCGCGATCGCGCGCCGTCATGGCTGTCACCCGCCGCGCGTTATCCTAACGCTCTAGAGTATACGATTTCGGTGGCCGGTCATGGATGGCTCGTTCCCGCACGAGCTAACCAGTGGATGATAAAGGTAACTATGATGGCCCGGACGGCATCTGCGTCGATAAGAAAAATGACATTTGGGTTGTGAACAACAGCAATGCGTCCCTCGTTGAGTATAACACGGCGAAAGACGCCACTCGCGATGCTTTACGGTATCCTTTTCCTATCGGCGCTCCAGCCGTTCCGCCGACCGGAACCTTGCATCATCGATTTGCGCCTATGCTCGCTGGAGAAGAGTTCAAGCTTCGCCCAACCCCCTCCGGTCGTTCACGGAATCCAACTTTGCTTTCACCGCCTTTTTTGCGGCTACGACCCTAAGGCCAATCTCTACGCCGACGGAACGGACGCCGGCTAAACAGAATTCTTCTTCGCCGAGCTTCCCAAGAGCAAGAAGAACCTTAAGAACATCACGCTCAAGGGCGGCTTCATTGGCTATCCCGGAATGGTTCAGTGGGACGGTAAGTACGTAGCGGTTGGTGATCAGATGCCCAGCGGTACCTACACGGATGCGATTTACCCGACCACGGGCGCAGGCGGAAAGATCGTACACGAGACACCGCTTGACGGTGGCGAGGGTGAGGAATTATTGGATTCTGGATTCACCGCCGCGCGGTTATTGGGCCTAACGCTCTAGAGTCACAAAACAAATACGATTTCGGATCCGTATGGATCTACAAATACCCGGCCGCAGGCAGGCCTACGAAGACACTCAAGAAGAGCTTCGGGGCGCCACAGGGCTCGTCGATTAGCGAGTAGTTAGGAACCGAGTTGGCGGCGACGTACCGCCCTTAGAGCGGTAATGGTCCGGTGTGATGCGTTAGCAGGGTGTCGCGGACTGCTGGTTTGGATAAACCTCGAACAGCATCGTGTAGGCCCTCCGAAGCGCTACCCCTTAAGCCCCGTCCGGCCGTTCAGGAATCCACCATGCTTTCCAGCCTTTCATCTGCGGAGCAGCCAATGCTGCGTACCAGAAGCGGTACTTTAAGTACGCCTAGAAGACCGTGTAGTCTGCCTTTGCCTTGATTGTTTTTCCTGTCCGTCCCTAGCCCGCCGGCACGCCCACCACGATCGCCATGACGGCCGGCAGCGCAATCTCCAAATAAAACGCTGGCGTTCCAGAGCCTTGGGTAGGGAAGCCTTTGTCGATCGTCGTCGACGTTACCGTCCTTATCCCGGCGTACCGATTCTCGATCCAACCTCATGCGTCTCGGGCTAAAGTACCCAGCTCCGACAGCTTTCGGGCGCTGCAGAAACGAAAAGCCTTCGTGGTCTTCTGCCCTTTGCACGCCGGCGACCTGCCTGTGGCAGAATGATCGAGCTCGCAGCGTTTTCTTGGGGCATCGTGACATTCGCTTCGATGCGCAATCGGAATCGATGCCTTCGACGGTGGCGGCGGCGCGAACAGTTGCGTGCGCGTTCCGAAAGACCTCATATTACCATCTCCTTGCAGCTGACGCTGCAGCTTCACGTGGCCGGTCATTCGAAGAAAGACGGGTCTCTCCTGGATAACAGTGTGCCGTGGATTACTGAGGTGCGAGGCTGACGGTTACGCCTTACGGTGTTTTAAAGCCGGTGAGTGTCTTGGTAGGTGCACCGCCGCGTCGATACTTCCAAAACATGACGGTCGTGCTGCCGTCGTTTCGCCCGATGAGAGCGTGTCCCTGAAGCCAGAATTGACCGGGATAGTTTGATTGATGCAGTTGCACTTTGTGGACCACTTGACCGGTCCTAGAAATCCTGTAGACTACGCTGCTCGGCGATATTTGGCCCAATGCGAGATATTGACCATCCCATTGAAGTCCCGTAAGCAAGTAGCTACTCGCGATTCCTGCGCGCTTCGACCATACATACGTGATCGTATGCGCGCCTTTTGCAAGCTCGACGAGATCGTAGCGAGAGTAGCAGTAGCTGGGGCAATTTATCGAGCTTATTATATTGAAGAAAAAGTTGCCGTCAAGGTCGTATGTGCCGTTACCTTCCTCGATAGAGCCGAGCCGCTCGCCGGAAAACCGTAATATTTTCGCTTGCCTTGCGCTTTGCCGTAGATGCCAACGCCACTGTTCTCGGTGACCGCGAACTTTACAATCGCTCCACTCGTCGACGTTCCGTGGAAACTCATCGGTGAACTTCTTGGTCGTCGATGGTTCGCACCGTTGCGTATTTCAAGACGAGATTACGCGAACTCTACGATTTATACCGAACACATCGTCGCGTGGTCGACGCACAACCCCTGCGGATAGTGAAGCCCGTCACTTGCCCGTCAACTTCCCTGCGGGTACGAGACAAATAAACGTCACTTGCCGGCGATCGAAATGTAAAGCACGTTCCGCTGCTTCGCGTTTGGATCCATCCAGGACCCAGCGTCTTGCTGCAAGTCGCCGATCGGCGTGACGCTCGCTCGTCGAGCCAGAGGTTACGGAAACGGCCGCAAAACCCTAGCACGCGAACGGCGTTTGAAATTCTTCATGTACCATGCTCCCTTAAGCATGGTCCAATTACCCTCATCGAACCGCGTGGCGCACTTAAACGAGGTGTGCAATAGTCGTGGCGGCCCTGAATCGTGAACGGGAAGATTACCCAAACCAACGCGCAGGCTTTGATCGTGTCCCATGTATCGGGATCGACTTGATGCGCCATCAATAGCGGCAGCGCGAAGAAGAGCAGCCAGATCGTCTTCCAGGCGAGCTCGAAGAAGAGCGCCGGCAACATCTTGAGCGGATAGCGAAGGCCCATCAGCATGGTGGCGCCATCGCCGCCAACAAGCTGCGCGCGACGCCGTGCATGAGAGCCAGCTTGTCGTGGTGAATCACGCCGGGCCCGATGCTCGTCACTAAGAAGAGCAAGATCAGCGCATACGTTCCGCGCAACAAATATAACTGAAGGGTCCAGAGTCTAGACGTCGCCGTTAGCGCCGGCGGTGAGATTGCGGCCATAGCCAAACTCGTTTCGACGCCAGGAGAACGGCGCCCGCAGGAACGAAATAACGCAGATGACGCCTTTAAATTTGATCGGTCGTGTCATCGGTATTATGGCGGCGGGCGCTCTACTCGGTGGCTGCGGCGGTGTGTCGCTGTCGCAACTAGCGCCATCGGTCCCGACCCGCCCGAGCAGCGCGCAGCTCCTGCTGGGTCCGCTTTCGAGGGGCCTGGTAACGCATCCCGACCACGGTCCTTCATGGATGACTCCCGGTGCGGCGACGGGCGACCTGCTCTACATCTCCACCTACGAAGCCGGCGCCGTCATCGTTTACTCATATCCGCAGGATAAGGTGGTGGGAAGGTTGACCGGCTTTAAGGGTCCGGAAGGTCTCTGCGCCTACAAGAAAGGCGACGTCTGGATTGTGAATCACATCGGTGCTGAGGACGTCGTTGAATATAAGCGCGGCGGACCAAACCAATCGCAACTCCGCACGCTCGCGGCGAATCACCCATTTCGTGCTCCGTCTATCCGTCTACGGGCGACCTAGCCGTCACGGATTTTGCATCGGGCGACGTTTCAATCTACGCTCATGCCAAAGTCAGCCCAAGCTCTCACCATGTTCCCAGTGCAGAGTGGGCCTATTTCTGCGGCTACGACGATAAGGGGAATCTCTTCGTCGACGGCTGGACCGGAGCAACCTTAGGGTTCACATTCGCCGAACTTCCCAAGGGCAAGAAAAGCCTCACGACCATCTACTTGACGGGCGCCACCATCTACTTTCCCGGCAACGTTCAGTGGATGGTAAGTATGTGGCTGTTGGCGATATGGAATATCAACATACATCTTTTGCGTACTACGAGTCGGCTATTTACCAACCACGGTGCAGGCGGAAAGATTGTCCACAAGGCGGGTTACCGCTTACAGGGGAATCGCTGAGCCCGCGCTCGGTGACGGCAGTTATCGTCGCCGATACGGGAGGGCGCAAACACCGTGCCCTTCTGGAATTATCCGGCCGGCGGTAAGCCCAAGAAGAGTCTCACGAAGGGCTTTAGCGGCCCGATCGGCTCGGCGATCAGCCTCGCTCCAAAGTAACCACTACTCCGTATCAGGCGGACGTGTGTCGAGCGGCTGCTGGAGGAAATATTCCTTGCCGTGCGCCGTTGGTATCTTCGTGAAGGGCCTCGGCGGTTGTGAGAAATCAAAGCAGTTCGGCGCAATGGGGTTGGCGCGCGTGTCGCTCGCCGATAGCCTCGGCAGCTTCCATTGGTCTTCGACGAACTTCAGGATGCTGCCGTGCTCGTAGCGCACGTGGGACACGCATCCTTCTTTGGCATACGCGGAAACAATCAAGAGTGGAACTCGAATGCCCAGCCCATCGTAATCTACCAGCACGGGCGGAACGTGATCGTACCAGCCGCCATAGTCGTCCCAAAAGATGAAGATCGCGGTCGAATCCCAATACTGCGACTCGCCGATCGCATTCACCAGCGATGCAACCCAATCGGGGCCGGTGTTTGAACGGCAGTAGGCGTGATCGGAGTTTCGGCAGGTCGGAGTTATCCAACTCACCCCCGGCAAAACTCCCTTTGAGACGTCGCTGAAGAATTTCGTCTGCGGCGTAATGACGTCTTTGCTCCAATCGGGGCCGTCGTAGATGTGTTTGATGGCTTGATAGGCGCTCCACACACCGTCGGTGGGGTCTTTAACGGGAGACGTGTAGTATCGCCATGAGACTCCCGCACTGTCGAGTTCGTCGCCAAGGGTCGTGTTATTGAAACATGGAGCGACGTTTCCCCCGATGCTCCGCTGCTGAGTCACGGTAGGAATCATAGATTTGCCTTCGCAGCCCCAAGGACCGATTGGATAGTTGACTGTCGAGCTGGCTTGAGCCGCGATGATGTATTGGTGCGAGATGAAGCTGCCCGAATCGAAGTTAGAGGGGAACATTTCATCTGCAAAGACGTAGTGCTTCCCAATGAAGAAGTACGGCTGCGTCTCGTCGCGTGGAACGTAGCTATAGGGAGGGTTTGCGTTAGGGCATTGTGGATATCCGGCCTTTCCGCAGTCCCAGTACTCTTTGTCGAAGCCGTCCATTTTGCAGTTCGTTCCGGGGTACGCGCCCTGACCGTCGCAGGCGTTGAGGAAACTCGTGGAATCGTGGTGGAAATCCCACGCCGCCTCAAGGGGAACGGGCTTGAGTGTAATTTTGTCTCCGCTCCGGTCGAAACCGTACGACTGCGTGTCCGCACCCGGGAATCCTTGAAATAGGTTATCAACCGAGCGGTTCTCTTGAATGATGATGACCACATGATGGATCTGGTGATAACGCTTCCCCGGCGGTCCCCCTGGCGGACCGCCCGGCGCCGGGGGCGGACCGGCAGCCGATCCACCGCAGCTCGCGAGCATTGCCGCAGATACGCAAACGATTAAGGCGTAGCGGCCGAAATCCAAGCTCTTCATTCTGCCTTGCTCCTTATGGCAGGATCGTGACGGGTTGGACGATGCTCTCTTGGCCGAAGCCATCGGTGAAGGTGGCGACGACCGTGTAGTGCGTTGCGACATTGACCGCGGGCGCCCGCAGCGCGACGGAATCGTCGTCGGCGCCGACGTCGGCACCGGTCACTTCGTGCGATTGCAGGTCGTTGAGCGAGATCCGCATGCCGTTGCGCGGCGAGAGGATGCGAACGTGAATCGGATTGCCGCTCTTGACGGCACGGTTGACGACTTCGAACGTGCCGTTCGCATTGGAAGCGGCGACGTCGACCGCCGAGCCGGAGGCGTCGTCGCCGGCGACTGCCGCTGCGGCGCTATCGGTCGAAGGTGCCGCCGCCGTGTCCGCGACCACTAAGCCGGCCACCGATTCGGCGGCCGATCGTCCGTTCGCGACGTGAAGCAGCACGCGCATTTCGCCAGAGATCCTCGGAGCGAGGAACCAGGTTTCGCCGTTGCGTGAAAACGCCTGCTGAGCCCAGATCGTGCCGTCTTTGCCTTCTAAGCGCACGTAGCCGTGGTCTCCGCTGGCGACGTACGAAACGTCGATCGGTTGGCCGGGCTTCGCGACCGCGGGATTGACCGCAAGGTTGCCGATTTCCGCGCCGCCTCGCATGCGAGGTTTCGGCGGCATGATCGCGTTGAGCACTCGCACCTCCTTGGCATTGCCGAGCGGTCCCTGCATCATCATCTGCAACGTATATGCGCCGGGTTCGTTTGAGACGGGAATTGCGACCGGAATCGAACCGGAGTGGTCCGCGAGCTGACCGCCTTGCAAGCGGCGTCCATCGGGCGTCGTGATGAGGTACGAAAGCTTTCCGGATCCAAGAGCGGCGTATTCGGCTTGAACGGTGGTGCCGGCGAGCGCCATCGGCGGGACCGCGAAGGCCGCGATGCGCGGCACCGCGCCGAGCAGCGCCGTGGCTGCGGCGATCGCGAGGAAGCCGATGATCAGGCTCGCAGCTGCCAAGACGGCGTAGGATGCGTGCGCTTTCTTGACGACCGGCGCCGGCGCGTCGACGACACACTGCACGCCCGCGCCGGCGATCTCTGCGACGGCACGGTCGAAGGGGCCTACGTCGCGCGGCAAGATCGAGAACTGCGTCGCCGTCGTTGAGGAGGGCTGTATTTCAAAGAGGTCGGCGCAGGCGAAGATGGAGTCGCCGTTACGCGTCACCAACCAGGTGCGGCAAATCAGTGCCGACTTCGTGCCGTTGACGATACGAAGAGCATACGTAGCTACGCCGCGGCGTTGGTCGAAGCCCTCGAGCGTGAAGAACGCGGAAATGCTTCCGGCCGCCGTCTGAACGGCGGTGCCGGAACCGGGTCGAGCCGACCGCGCGAGCCGGCCGGCCGTGCGTAGCGCAAGCGCGGTGTTCAAAGGACGAAACTTTGCTGCGGCTGCCTTACCGTTCCTTCCTGGGTGGCCGGGCAGGCCCGTTAGTTAACGATTCTGCCCCTCGCAGCAGCCCGGAGGTTGATCGTGGTGTTGGGCATGAACGGGAACAAGAAGTTGAACGGATAGGTGACGTAGACGACGACCAGAGAGTTCGGCCCATTGCCGGTGCCATAATCCGCCGATACGCCTATGGAGGTGGGATTCGCGATGCCAAAGTCGTTCCCGATAACGAACGTCGAAGCCCAGTTGTTGATCTGGTTGGCACCGCAGTGGTCGAGCTTGATACAGTTCGATCCGCGAACGATCGCCCAGCGGTTTGCACGTTGTGCGATGTCCGTTATCCATGCGAACGTGTATATCGCTCGCCCGAAGTCCATCAGCCCGAAGGTCAAGGTCAGCAGCACGATCATGACGATAGCAGTTTCCGGGAGGCTGCTCCCCCGCTTGCCGTGTCGTTTACTCATTGATCACTCACCAGCGTGTACGTGGTTCCGCTTACCTTGACGCTGCTCGCGATGCCCGGATACGAGAACCACGGAGCATAGGTTCCGGTCACGGTAACCTGAATGTAGTAGACGTTATTTACCGGAGGGCCCGTCTTCGAAACGACGCACGCCGTCGGCGGCAGCACTCCGTTGACCGAGCACAGGTACTTGGACGTTACGGTAAACCCCGCCGGAAGATACTGCGCGTCGCTCGTCGCCCAGCTCGTAACGTTGGTTAAGTCGTGGGCGTACATAAGATTGATAATCCCGTACTCCGTGCCCGCGCGGGCGGAGGCTTGGGCAAGCGTCGCATAGGCCATATATCGCCCGACCTCGACCATTCCCATCCACGCGAAGATGAGCGGCGGCAAGAACAGAGCGAACTCCACCAGCGCCGCGCCCGCATCGCAGCGAAGCATCCGGCCTTTTTTTAAAAGCGTTTGTAACATCATTGTACGAGCACCGCATTCGCAATAATCGATGAGCCGCTGGGAATCGTCACCACATTAGCGGCATTTCCGCCGGCTCCGCTTATCGGGCCAAACGTGGCGCCCCCAAAGACCAAGACGACGCTTCCGGTCGTACAGCAGTAGGACGCGCCCGTCGCGCCCGGGGCGTAGATCAGTCCGCTGATATTGGTAAGCCCACCCGTCGCCGGGTTTCCAAAGCGCGGGTTGTTGGTATTGGCCGCCACCTGATAGTACAGAACGTTCTGGTAGGTGCCGCTCGTGGGAGCACTCAGCGAACCGCCGAGGGCTTGCGAAAGGTCCAGCGGCGTACCGGTCGCCGTAACGTAGAACGTGACGCCCGTTCCAGCGATCGACGTCACCTTGCTCAAGTCTGTGGTCCCCGTCAGCACGTAGGTCCCCGACAGCGTAATCGCGCCGCTCAGAGTTAAGCTGTTGTAACAGCCCGGATAGATCGTTCCGCCGGCTTGATTCAGCGAAGAGCATGAGCTGCTCGATGGCGGGTTGGCGGCAATGTTCGCGCAGCCGGTGATGTCGGGACAGGGGTCGGCCGCCGGGAGCATCGGCGTCGGAGTTGCTACCGGGTAGGTGCCTCCCGAAGCCAGCGAGCTGCCGGCATAGCCAATCCCACTCATACTGATGTTCGCGCCGCTGACCGTCGCCGTGTCGTTCATAAGCAGAGCGCAACTCGAAGCGCTGATCTTCGCGCCCGTGAACGTCGAGACCACGCTCGGATTTAACAGGAAGATGCAGCCGGGATTATTGTTCTCCATCAGGGCCACGGCCTGAGTGGTTATCGGCAGCCCATTTGGAGCGTTGAATAACCTCAAGAACCAGGTCGTGGTCTGGGGTACGTTTATTTCTACTGAGACGGCGCAATTGACGCCCGCATACGGCCCATCGTTGGCCAAGGGCGGATTATGCACCGTGACGTTAATCTGCGCGCCTGCCGGGAAGCCGTCGAGATTGGCATCCGCTTGAGCGGCCGTGTTCGCCGCGGTCTGATTCGGGCAGTTGTTCGGAATCAGCGCCTTCGCCCCCGAGAGGGCGGCGTCGTCGGTAGCGTTCTGCATCCGCATGTGCTGGTAGTCGAGGTAGCCCATGTCTACGGCGAGAGCGCTAAATGCCATTATCGCCATAAAACAAAGACCAATGGCCGGTAACGCCTGTCCTCGCTGCCCTCTGAGTCGCAGGGTCTGCCCTCGCTGCCCTATGTGTCGGTCCATTTGCGGTCTCCCCTCCGCTATTTACCGTCTCCCCCGCTACCTTACGGTCTGCTCCGCTTGCTGGCTTGCGCTTGGCTGTAGGGGGCCCTTATTGTCCTGCTTTTCCGCGGGAAAGGGAATTAGCAAAAGTGCTAGCGTCAAAACCCAAAAGAACCATCGGACGAAGGCCGATGATCGGTAGCGCCTGCTCCGCTGCCCTGTATTGCTTCATGTGCGGTTCCCTCTTCCCGCTTGCCTAGTTTCCGGGCTTGCTTTGTGGGAGGGGACGTTTCGGCCGGTCTCTTGGCCCTCCTCCTTTCTACCGGACCGCCGGGACTATTAAAACTGATAGTGTCGGTCGGGAACGCAGGTGGCGCCCGCGGGAGGGGGCCGAAGGCTAAAAGGTCAGTTGGCGATTCTGCCTCTGGAAGCGGCCCGGAGGTTGATCGTCAGTGTTGGGCATGAACGGGAACAAGAAGTTGAACGGATAGGTGACGTACATGACGACAAGAGACCCGGGAGAATTCGGTGACCGGTGACCCGTCATAGTCATTCGAAATGCCTATCGAGGTGGGATTCACGATGCCAAAGGCGTTCCCGAGAATGAACGTCGATGCCCAGTTGTTGCTCGAGTTGGCACCGCAATGGTCGAGCTTGGTGCAGGCCGATCCGCGAACGATCGCCCAGCGGTCTGCACGCTGTGCTATGTCCGTCATCCATGCAAACGTATACATCGCTCGCCCGAAGTCCATCAGCCCGAAGGTCAACGTCAGCAGCACGATCATGACGATGACCGTCTCCGGGAGGCTGCTCCCCCGCTTGCCGTGTCGTTTGCTCATTGATCACTCACCAGCGTGTACGTGGTTCCGCTTACCTTAGCGCTGGGGATGCCCGGATACGTGAACCACGGAGCATAGGTTCCGGTCACGGTAACCTGAATGTAGTAGACGTTATTTACCGGAGGGCTTCGTGCTGGGGCACGTCGTCGGCGGCAGCGCTCCGTTGACCGAGCAGAGGTACTTGGACGTTACGGTAAACCCCGCCGGAAGATACTGCGCGTCGCTCGTCGCCCAGCTCGTGGTGTTGGATAAGTCGTGGGCGTACATGAGATTGATGATCCCGTACTCCGTGCCCGCGCGGGCGGAGGCTTGGGCAAGCGTCGCATAGGCCATATATCGCCCGACCTCGACCATTCCCATCCACGCGAAGATGAGCGGCGGCAAGAACAGAGCGAACTCCACGAGCGCCGCGCCCGCATCGCAGCGAAGCATCCGACCTTTTCTTAAAAGCGTTTGTAACATCATTGTACGAGCACCGCGTTCGCAATAATCGATGAGCCGCTGGGAATCGTCACCGCATTGGGCGGCGGGCTTGGCTCGCCGCTTATCGAAGCAAACGTCGCTCCTCCAAAGACCAAGACGACGCTTCCGGTCGTACAGCAGTAGGACGCGTTGGTCGCTCCTGAGGCATAGATTAGCCCGCTCAGGTTGACAAGACCGCCCGTAAGCCAAAGGCCGGAAGGCTCGCTACTAGCAACATTGCTCGGCACCTGATAGTAGAGAACGTTCTGGTACGTGCCGCTCGTGGGAGCGCTCAGTGAGCCGGTTGCGGCGATCGCGAAGTTCGGGGCCGTCGCGCTCGACGTCACATAAAAGGTAACGCCGGTTCCAGTGAGCGACGTCACGCCTGCCGGTCAAACTCGTCGTGCCGGTCAGCACGTAGGTCCCGGGGCTCAGCGTAATCGCGCCGCTCAGAGCTAAGCTGCTGTAGCAGCCAGGCGATATTGTGCCGCCGCTTTGAGTCAGCGCGGTGCATCCGCTGCTCGATGGCGGGTTGGCGGCAATGTTCGCGCAGCCGGTGATGTCGGGACAGGGGTCGGCCATCGGGACCATCGGGGTTGGAGTTGCGTTCCGGGTAGGTGCCGCCCGAAGGCAGCGAGCCGCCGGCATAGCCAATCGCCGACTCATAGCGATTTCGCGCCACTGCCGTTGCCGGTGTCGTTCATCTGCAAGTGCGCAACTCGAAGCGCTGATGTTCGCGCCGGTGAACGTGACAGCCACGCTCGGATTTAACAGGAAGATGCAGCCGGGATTATTGTTCTCCATCAGGGCCACGGCCTGAGTCGTTATCGGCATCCCACTTGGAGCGTTGAATAACTTCAAGAACCAGGTCGTGGTCTGGGGTACGTTTATTTCTACCGAGACGGCGCAATTGACGCCCGCATACGGCCCATCGTTGGCCATGCGGCGGATTATGCACCGTGACGTTGATCTGCGCGCCTGCCGGGAAGCCGTTGAGGCTGGCATCGGCTTGAGCGGCCGTGTTCGCCGCGGTCTGATTCGGGCAGTCTGTTCGGGATCAGCGCCTTCGCGCCCTTAAGGGCGGCGTCGTCGGTAGCGTTCTGCATCCGCATGTGCTGGTAGTCCAGGTAGCCCATGTCTACGGCGAGAGCGCCAAACGCCATTATGACCATCAAACAAAAACCAATGGCCGGTAAGGTTTGGCCGCGATCCCTGCGGTGTCGATTCAAATGGGCTTCCTTCATTACGCTTTCTGCGGTAAGGACGAATAGGAAAGTATCGAGTCTTTCTAAGTTATCGGCAGGCTGCAGTTGCTCGCTTAGCCGTCCTCTGCCTACCAGGGCCTGATTCGGCTATCAAAACCGATAGCGACGGCCGAGAACCAGGATCCCCGAGTGATATAAAGGATATAAAAGGAAGACGCCGGCCGAGGTAGCCAGCGTCTGAGGGTAAGTGGCCGGCGCGGAGGGGGAGCCTGCCGCGCCGGCCGGAGCGCTGAGGGCAGCGCTTACTGTACGAGAACGACGTTGTCGATCAGTGATCCGTTCGCCGGCGCTCCGTTAAAGGTACCGACAGAGCTACTGAAGTTCGCTGACCCAAAGACGAGCACGGCGTACGAGCCGCCGACGTTACCATAGGTTACCTGCGTCGTTGGGAAATAGACCAACCCGCCAAGGGTGCACGTGCATTTGTTGAAGCTGACGTTGGAGGTTTGCGCCGGATCCCGATAGAGGAGAACCCCCGCGGTGTTCCCGTTCGCCGGCGCTGAGAGGTTCAGCGTGGCACCGGTGAAGTCGGGGCTGGCGCCGGCCGTCATGTAGATCGTTACTCCGTTGCCGGTGACTGTTGCGCCCTTAAGGCTCAGCGAATTGGTGACGACGTACGTACCGGCCGTAAGCGTGTTGACGCCGACGAGGCTCAGGTTCTGATAGCAGCCCGGAGCGAGCGTCGCATTAGTATACGTGCCGCCCGACGAACACCCCCCCGTCAGAGGCGGATTCGCTGCAAGGTACGCACAGCCGGCGATCTCCGGACACGGGTCGGCCACCGGAAGCATCGGCGTCGGCTGCGCGTCCGGGAAAGTCCCGCCGGTGGGCGCGGCCCCCGCATACCCGATCTCCTGGGCAGCGATGTTCGCGCCAGTCATGTTTGCCGTGCCGTTGATGAGCATGGCACAGTTTGGAGCGACCGTCGTCGAATTGCTGAAATTGGAACTCGCGCCCGGCGTTAAGAGGAAGATGCAGCCGGGGTTGTTTTGCTCGAGCAACGCGACTGCCTGCGTGGTTATGGGCATGCCCGCGAAGCCCAAAAAGTTCAGAAACCAGGTCGCGTTCTTTTGTACGTTCACCATCACCGAGACGGCGCAATTCACGTTCTTATACGGTCCGTCGGTCACCTTCGGCGGGTTGTCCACGGTAACGGCTCACCTGCGCGCTCTGCCCGAAGCCGTTGGTCGTGGCGTTGTTTTGGGCCGCGGTATTGGCGGCAGCCTGATTGGGACAGCCCCCGGCGATGAGCGCCTGGCCGCCGGCTAGGGCGGCGTTGTCGGCGGCAGTTTGCATCCTCATCTGTTGATAGTTCACATAGCCCATATCGATCGCCAGGGCGCCGAAGCCCGTCAACAGGAAGAAGAGCATCCCGATGAGCGGTACGGTTTGCCCACGATTGCCGTTGCGTTTGTACATGCTTAGATTGACCCCGCGGCATTATTGAAAAGTGCGTTGAGGCTGGTGCCGAGAAGCGTGACGCCCGTAATGGCCACCAGCGCGATGAGCGCGACAAGCAGGCCATACTCCACCATCGTGGCGCCGTCTTCGTCGCGAATCATACTCGCAAAGATCCCGATCATCTTCTTCTCCTTAGCCATCTCAGTTTGACACCGTCCCTCTCGACGTTGCGCTCATGAATATCGGATTCTTCGGCATGAACGGAAACATCCAATTGAATGTGTAGTCCATGTATATGGTTACCCGGCTTCCCGGGGTGCTGCCTGGAATGGCCGACAGGGTCGTGAACCCTGAAAGGGGGATGCCAAAGGCGTTATTTTCAATGTAGTTCTTAAGCTCATTGGCCGTCAAATTGCAGTCGGTGAGCTTGGTGCAGTTGGATCCGCGCACGATCGCCCAGCGCTGCGCTTTCTGCGATATGTTGAAGAGCCATGCGTAGGTATAGACGGCGCGTCCGAAGTCGAAGAGCCCGAACATCAACGTCAGGAAACAGATCATGATGATGACGGTCTCGGGGAGGCTGCTGCCCCGTTTGGCGTGTCTTTTGCTCATTGATTCGCCACCTGCATATACGCCTGTCCGCTTACCGTGATGTTCTTGGGGATACCCGGATACGACATGATCGTGGGATAGGTCGCGCTAACGACGACCTGGAGGTAGTAGACGGTGTTCACAGGCGGACTGACCAGTGAAAAGACGCACGGCGTCGGCGGCTGCGCGCCATTGACCGAACAGAGATCGTGCACCGTGACCGTATAGCCCGCGGGAAGATTGTTCTGGTCGATCTTAGCCGCGTTCACAATCGTGCCCGCTGCTGAGATATCGGCCGCATCCATGAGATTCTGAGCGCCATACTCGGTGGCCGCGCGCGCCATGCCCTGGACGTACGATCCGAAGGCGATGCCTCGCCCGACGTCGACGATCCCAAAGAACATGTACAGAAAGATGGGCAACGCTACCGCGAACTCAATCATGGCCGAGCCCGCGTCGGAGCCGGGCAAGCGCCACCTACTTAAAAACGTCCGTCTGAAATTGTGCAAGCGAAACTACCTCCATCTGGGGGACGGCCAAGCGTCATCTTACCATTACCGAGCCTATGGCCGAAATGGTACAAACGTACTTAAACGTACCTAAGGGGGTATCGCTATTGCTTTTAGAGCCGGCAGGCGGACGCTAGGTCTTAACGAGTCAGGATCTCCGGCGTCATGACAAAGACGACGTCGCTCTGCTGGTTTTGGTAGTTCGTCGAGGTAAACAATCGACCAAGAATCGGAATGGCCGACAGGATCGGAATCTTGAAGACCGTCTTCTTCTCGATCCGCTGCACCAGGCCGCCCATAAGGATGCTCTCGCCCGGTCGCGTGATCACGTCGGTCGTGAGCTGACTGACCGTAAGCGCCGGTATCGTGAATCCCGAGACGACCACCGCGTTGGTGTAGTCCAGCGCCGAGACCTCAGGGGCGATGATCGCTTCGATGGAGCCGTTGCCCAGAACCGTTCGGCGTCACGTTGAGCTGCACCCCATAGGGTTGGTACTGGACGTTGATCGCTCCCAAGCCGGTCGACGTCACGACCGGGATCTGGCCTCCGACGAGGAAGGTCGCTTTCGCACCGGGGCTCGTCACGAGATCGGGGCTCGAGAGAATCTTGGCGTGACCCTCCTGCATCAACAGGTTGACCGTTGGAGCCAGGGTCTGGGTGCGGTAGAAGGGCCCGATCGTGCCGGCAAGTCCGGGCGGGCGTATCGATTCAAAGAACGGAAACGACGGCGGGACCAGGGAGGGCTGAGGCGCGCCCTCGACCGGCTGTCCCGCAAAGAGCTGGATGCCCAAATTCGATGCCGCCGTCTTATCGACTTCGAGAACATAGACCTTGATATCGATCTGGCTATTGCTCAACGAGCTGATGCGGTCGATCAGCTGGCCGTTGCTGGCGAGGTAGGGGCCGGCCAGTCCGCGGGCCCGGTCGAGGATCGCCTGCGCGGTGACGGCGTCGGTCGCGTTTCCGCTCACGATGACGTTACCTCTGCCGTCGGGATCGACTCGGATATTGCTGGCGCCGGGGATGCTCGCGATGGCGCGCTGGAGGTCGCCAAGATTCTGCGAGATCGTCACGGCGTTGATGATGACGATTTCATCGCCCTGGCCGCGCACGGTGATCTTAAGCGGATGGTCTTTGGGCGTGAATCGCTTAATGATGTCGTCGATCATCTGGAACTGGGCGCCGTCGGCAACGGTTCCACGCACGACGATCGCATGGTCGAAGGCCACGACCTGCACGCTGGGAATCGAAATCGCGCTGCGCAGCAGCTGCGCGACATCGTCCATCTGCTGTTCGGTCACGGTAATCTCATAGGTCACGCGCCTTCCGCCGGCCCAGACGAAGACCGTGGTGTGACCCGGCGCCTTGGCGTTGATGATGACCTGCGAGGTTCCAACGGGCACCGCACCGACGATCTCACCATCGCCGACCGCCACGCGGGTCAGCCCCTCGGCCTTCAAGACCACCGAGTGACCCGACGGGATCGAGAGCAGGCTCACCTGATCGGCCGAGACGGGCGCCGAATACAGGGCTAACCCGAGCCCAACAATGGCGGCAACGATCCCGCGTCTAAAGAAATTCATCCGAACCTCCCGAGGACATGATACTATGCGGGTACCTTATCAGGCGACCGCTCCGGTGATTATGCCACGGATTTTCACGTTAACGCGTTACCGTAACGCATACGTTAAGTTAGAATCCTGCCGCTTGCCCGCGGCTCTCTTGCCAAGCTGCTTGGCGGGGTGGCATCATCAAGGCGCACAGGAGCATGGAGGATTACATGCGGCCTTTTCTTCGGCTACTGGTAGTAGCAATATGCTCGCTGCTCGCGGCGCCCGGCGTTGCGGCGGCAGCTCAACAAGGAGTTCCGCTGGCGAGCGTTGCTCGCGCGGCAAACCTTCAATATGCCTGGCTCGGGGCAGAGCGTGCCGTCCAACTGAGCGGTCCCGGCCTCATCGTGGTGATTCGCCCCGGCGAGCCCATCTACGACGTCAACGACCGCGTTGAGGTTGCGGCGATCACGCCTCATTATGCCGCGAACGATATCTACGTCTCGCCTGCAACCGCAGCGACGCATCGAACAGCTCGCCGGGCAGGCGTGGACCGCCTTCTCCAACGCGCAGGCGACGCTCGCGCGCCAGGAGATGGCGGTCGAAAACGCCGCCATGGGCGCGGCGGAGATGCAGGGGAGCATCATCCTCCACGTTCAACCGCTCAAAGGCGCGGAAGCGCTGCTCGTAACGGGAGAGGCGCCGCCCGGAGGCGCCCGTTCGGATCACCCTGCTGGGAACGCTCTCTTCGGATCTCCCCAACGTCCTGCTTAGCCGAAACGACCTCACGTCGAGCGCGGCGGGGACGTTCCAAGCAATCGTGCCGATCGCTCCGGATTACTTTCGCAACAGCTTCATCCACGTGCTGGCGACGTCGGTACCGGGCGTGACATCGGCAAGTGCCCAAATCACAATCCAAGCTGCCAATGCCGGCGTATCCGTCCCGGCTGAATACATACCAGGCGGAATCTGGTAAGAAGAACACGCTCTTACACAGACGGTCGGAATCAATTTAAGACGTGTCGGAGCCGATAACCTAGGAAGGCGCTGATTGCGACTTAACGAGGATCCGGAACGAAGCCTAACTATCCGGAACCTTGTTACGTTACCTCGCCTAGACCACCACTCATCACAAGGAGATGGAATGATTACTACCCTCAAAACGATGCTGCGCGACGAAGAGGGCGCGACGATGGTCGAGTACGGCCTGCTGGTCGCCCTCATCGCGTTGGTTGCCATCGTCGGCGTCACGACGCTCGGCACCAACCTACAATACGCTGTTCAACAGCGCCGCGGGCTCAATTTAGAGCCTGCAAGCGCCGATAACCTACTCAGGCGCTAATTGCAGCTTACATCTCGGGACGACTCTAACTATTCGGAACCTTGCAACGTACCCTCACCTCAACCACCATCAATAAGGAGATACCATGATCACCACCCTCAATACGATGCTTCGCGACGAAGAAGGCGCAACGATGGTCGAATACGGCCTGCTCGTCGCCCTCATTGCGTTGGTTGCCATCATCGGCGTCACGCTTCTCGGTAAGAACCTCAACACGCTGTTCAACGCCGCCGCGGGCTCGATCTAAGAACCGGAACAACTCGGGAGCTGGCGCGGCCGCGCATGCGATCGCGCCTTCCACCCCTGTCCGGCGACAGGGAGCGAAAGCGGGACCTATGTTTAATTTTCTCGCCCTTTGGCGCGACGAATCGGGCGCGCAGCTCGTGGAGTACGTTCTCCTCGTGACGTTGATCGCGATTGTTTGTATCGTCGCGGTTACCTCATTCGGGTCGGCCGTAGCTAGTCTTTATAACAACGCGTCGGGCAGCATCTAAAGAGGCGCTTCGGTCGCCTCGCAGGTCTACAACATGTTCGTAGCAGTTTGGCTGGTCGTGGCCGCTTCTCTGATCGCCGCCTACTGCGACGTTCGGGCGCGCCGCATTCCCAACTGGCTCACTGGGTCGCTCGCGATAGCGGCGATCATCGTTCACTCGTTTCTCGGCATCCGCTCGGTGGCTGAGAGCCTCGCGGTCATGGCGGTTTTAACTGCGGCCGGTACGCTGGTTTATGCGCGCGGCGGACTCGGCGGCGGCGACATCAAGCTCGGCATCGCGGCGTCCGGAATGCTCGGTTACCCGCTCTGCATTCCGTTCTTCCTCTACACCGCCATCGGCGGCGGTCTGCTCGCGATCGTCTTTATCATCGCGCGTGGAATGGCCCGCGACACGTTTTCGCGCGTCGCGCTCATGACGATGGGCGGCGCGCAGGGCGTTGCGGGCGGTAAGAGCGAAACGTTGCCGTACGCGGTCGCGTTTGCGTTCGGCGCAATCGTGCTCCTGCTCTCTCAAAGCATCGCTCCGTTTTTAAGGATTTCATTGTAATGAATACTCGCCGCACTACCCTCCTCATCGCGGTCATCCTGGCCATCGGAACCGGCTGGCTCACCTTGACCTACCTCTCCTCGCTGCGTCCGCCTCCGAATCAGTTGCGCCCTGTCTTGGTCGCAACTCAAGAGATTCCGGCGCGCTCGCGCATCGTCGAGACGATGTTCCGCAGCGAGATGCGCCCGGCGACAACGCTCGAGCCCGATGCAATCTCCGATCCGAAACAGGCGGTCGGCTCGGTCTCGCTGATCACGATTCCCTTGGGGGCGCAGCTCACGGCATCCAAGGTCGGCAACAATGTGGCGCTCGCACTCCCGGTGCGGCTGCGGCCCGGCATGCGCGCGGTCAGCATCTCGGTCGACCGCGTGAAGGACGTCTCCGGCATGATTTTGCCCGGCGACCGGGTCGACATCATCGCGATACCTCCGGTGCGCCCGAGCGGACCGCCGAAGGCCGTGACGATCCTGCGCGGAATCCGCGTGCTCACGGTCGGGACCTCACTCGAAGAGACGACCGCCACGCCATCGCCCGAACAAGAGTCGGCGGCGACCGTTACGCTTGAGGTGAATCCCAAGCAGGCCGATCTGCTGGCCTGGGCCGACGCGAATGCAACGCTTCGGCTGGCGCTGCGCTCTCCGCGCGAGCCGATTCGTTCGGAACCGCTGGAAGATCTGGTAATTCCGGGTAGCGGGCCGCCGGTGCAGGCACCCGCGATTGGACCCCCGGTCCCGGTTGGGCCGCCGGCCTTGGCGGCCGCGCCGGCGCCGATGCCCCGCGTCCTCATAAGCCCGGTGCAGCTCATTATCGGCGACCAAATCGCTTCGCCCGGGACGGTTCATTGAAACCGGGGCGGACCGACTCACCGGTCGCGCTCTTCATCGGATCGAAGGGCGGCGCCGGCACGACCACGCTCTGTCACCGAGCTGGCGCGAGCGATGGGAGGCAAAGGGCACGTCGCGCTGGTTGACGCCGACCTGACGGGTCGCCGCAGCGTCGCGGTCATCCTCGAGATCGTGCGCAATCTCGACGCGGCGCGAGTCGCCTCGGCCATATCGACCTTCACTACCGACGGCGTCAGCGTCGTCGAGCTCGTGGATCGATACGACGCCGCTTTCACGCTCGGCGAGGCGACCGTTGAGGCTTTCGTGGCGGGCATGACCGGATTCAAGGCGATCCTGGTCGATGCGCCGCAACCCTTTGCGGCGACGGTCCGCCCGTTCGCTCTTCGAGCGCGCCGCTTCTTCGTTGTTCTCGAGCCGACCCTGCTGGGCGTCGCGGGCGCACAGTCGCTGCTGGCCGACTTAGAGCGCTTCGGCGTTCCGGCCGATCGCATCGACTTGGTGACGAACGTGCGCAGCGCCGAAGAGCCCGTCCCACGCAAAGAGATCGAGGGGGTGCTCCAGAGCCGCATCGTTGCCGAGATCCCGCTTTCAACATCAAAGACCTATGCCAGGAGCATCGCAACGCTCCAGCAATACGTTGAGGCGCTCCCCACTACCAGCGACGCGCCGCCGAAGCTGCAGCCTTCAACGGGCTCGCCGATGGGCGCGCAAAGGAACGGGCGGGCGGGGTTCGCCCGCATTGCTCGACGAACGCGACGCGCTCAAACAAAAGGTGCACGCTGCATTGCTGCGTGAGGTCGATCTCGTCTCGGCGAGCGGCGCACATACCGACGCGGCAAAGCTTGCCGAGCTGCGTGACGAAGATCGAGAAACTCACCTCCGACCTGATTACGGAGCACGGGTTTGACGGCTCGGCTGAAGAGCTCGCCGGGCTGCGTCAAGAGATCGTCGACGAAGCGCTGGGCCTCGGGCCGCTCGAAGACCTCATGAAGGACGAAGAAGTCACCGAGATCATGGTCAACGGGCCCGAGACGATTTACGTCGAGCGACGCGGCCGCATCGAGCCCACCACAAAGCACTTTACCGACGCGCAACAACTGCGGTTGATCATCGAGCGCATCATCACGCCGCTCGGCCGGCGCATCGACGAATCGTCGCCGATGGTCGACGCGCGGCTCCCGGACGGCTCGCGCGTCAATGCGATCATCGAGCCCGTCGCGATCGACGGCGCGTCGATGACGATTCGGCGGTTCGGCAAGAAACGTCTGACCACCGAGGACCTGATCAAGATCGGCGCCGTGCCGGCGCCGGTGATGGAGTTCCTCAAGGCGGCAGTGGAGGCGCGGCTCAACTGCATCGTCAGCGGCGGAACCGGTTCCGGTAAAACGACCTTCCTCAACGTGCTCTCCTCTTTTTTGCCGGATCGCGAGCGGATCATCACGATCGAAGATGCGGCCGAACTGCTTGCTGAACCAAACGCACATCGTTCGCCTCGAGTCGCGGCCGCCGAACGTGGAGGGTTCGGGAGAGATCCGCATTCGCGATCTCTTCCGGAACGCGCTTCGCATGCGTCCCGACCGGATCGTTATCGGCGAGTGCCGCGGCGCGGAGGCGCTCGACATGCTCCAGGCGATGAATACCGGCCACGATGGCTCCCTGACCACCATTCACGCCAACAGTCAGCGCGATGCGCTTTCGCGCGTCGAGACGCTGGTGCTGATGGCGGGCTTCGACCTTCCGGTGCGAGCGATCCGCGAGCAGATCGCGAGCGCGCTCGACATGGTCATTCATACCTCGCGCATGCGCGACGGATCGAGAAAAGTCGTCGGCGTCAGCGAGGTGGTCGGGATGGAGGGCGATATCGTGACGATGCAGGAGATCATACGATACTCGCAACACGGCGTGGACGACGAGGGCCGGGTCGTGGGCGAGTTCGCATATACCGGCGTTCAGCCCAACTGCATTAAGCGATTTGCCGAGTATGGAATCGACTACGATCCTCGGGGTCTGAACGAGCTCGCGCTACTTCAGTCCCTATGGTAAGCAACGCATCGCCCCAATAGCGATCTTCGTCGGAGTGGTGGCGACGATCGTCCTCTTCTTCTTCTCAGTCTGGAGCACGGTCAACGAGCGGGCGACCGCGAGGGTTCGCGGCCTCGGCGATCGGCTCGACCGGGCCGACATCAAGATGAAGCCGCAGGAGATCGTGCTCACCGTTGCGAGCGTGGACGCGCTGGTGTGGATTTTATTCGTACTGGGCCTCCACCCAGGTCCCGCGGTCGCGGTGCTGCTTGTACCCGTCATCTTCGGCGGGAGCGCATTGCTCTTCTCGATATGGGTGGACATGAAGCTGCGCGCGCGGCTTGAGAAGTTCGTGTCGCAACTCGAGGTGGCGCTGCACTTAATGGCCGGCGGTATCCGAGTGGGATTAAGCATGCGCCAAGCGATGACGGCGGTCGTCGACGAACTTGGGGACCCAGCCAGTTACGAGTTTCGGCGCGTTATCGGCCAGACAACGATCGGCATCAGCATTCTCGACGCAATAGACGACCTGGCACGGCGCATGCCGAACAACGAGACCCTCATGGTCGCACGGGTCTTCCGCGTGCAGTCGTCGACCGGCGGCGACCTCGCCAAAATCCTCGATCAGCTCGCCGAAACGATCAAGGGCCGCCGCTTCGTCTGGCGAAAGATCGGCACGCTCACGTCGGAAGGCCGGATGAGCGCGTGGGTGTTGATGGTCTATTCCAGTAGGGCTCGGTCTCTTTATCTGCACCACGCAGGCGAATCTGGGACACGCGCTGCTCTACACGCCGATCGGGCACATCGTGATGATGATTGTGGCGGGGCTCGAAACCGCCGCGTACTTCTGGCTCAAAGCCCTGTTGCGGATCAAAGTCTAATGGTCTTTTTTCTGGAACACGCGATTCCGCTGCTTTTCGCGGTCACGGTATTCTTTCTCGTCCTTTCGCTGCTGCCGTCCAAGAGCGTCCTTACCCAGCAGCTCGAGGAGCTGGCGGCGCGCGAGACGTTAAGACGGGCGGAACCGTCGCCCTTCGACAAGGTCTTGAATCCGGGTCAGCGCGCCGCGCTTTGGCGCCAGTTTGCCGAGGCCGGCTGGTACACGATGACTCCCGCCAAGTTCACCGCGCGCATCATCGCAGGCGCGTGCTTTGGAGCGCTGCTGTCGTTGTTGATTTGGAAGTACTTTCACCTCAGTCTAACATGGCTGCTTCCGATCTTTGCTGATCGTCACGTTCATCGGTGGCTATTCGCCATACTTCAGCCTTAACGGCGCGATCGAAAAACGCAAGACGGAAATCCAAAAAGCCTTGCCGGAATTTTTGGATATGATCGCGGCAACGGTGCAGGCCGGGCTCGCGCTCAACTCCGCCCTGACCTATGCGGTCGACGTGGCGCCGGGGGCGCTCGGCGAAGAGATCAAGGAGGCTTTGGCCGAGATTCGCCTCGGCCGATCGCGCGCGGATGCGCTGAGAGCGGCCGGGGATCGAACGAATCAGCCGGAGTTCAGAAATGCGCTTCGCGCCATGACGCAAGCCGAGCGGATGGGCGCGAATATAGCGAACATTCTGACCGACCTGTCGGAGGACGCCCGGCATCGCCGCCTGATGATGGTCGAAGAGATGGCGGCGAAGCTTCCCGTCAAGATGGTTTTCCCGATGGTCTTTTTCATGATACCGGCCATCTTCACGATCATCTTCGGCACCGTCGCCGCCAACTATTTCGCGCCGAAATGATCGGCGTCGTCCTCGCGGCGATTTTTTTTGGAACCATCGCTTTTATCGGAACGCAGGTAAGCCGTGCGGTTTGTGCCGGCGTTGCGCCGGCGACGGACGGCCCGGCTCCGGGCAGACCGCCGGAGATCGTGCTCGTCGCCGCCGCGGCGATACTGGGAGGCGTGCTCGTGTGGCAAGGCGCTTCGGCGGCTCAACTCGGCATCGCCGTACTGGTCATCTTTGCTCTCGTGGCCTGCTGGTGCAGCGACCTGCTCTGCGGCTTCCTGCCCGATTACTTTACGCTCGTTCCACTCGCAGCGTTGCTCGTCTTTGCGCTCACGCAGCGCAATTGGGGGCTCATCGCCTCGGCTTTGGTCGTCTTCGTACCGTTCGCCCTTGCTGCGGGCTTTTCACGCGGTATCGGAATGGGCTGGGGCGACGCGAAGCTCGTCGCCATTACCGGAGCCGCCCTGGGCGCACCGCTTGCGCTGTTTGCGCTGATGGTCGCGTCGGGTGCTGCGCTCATCGGCCACCGGATCGCGGGTTGGCCAAAGCGTCCCATCGCGTTTGCGCCGTACATTGCGGCCGTCACCGGCCTCGCGCTGCCGCTAACAATTCTCCACTAACGTGGCGCGACTGCGCAACCTGCGGACGGGGCGCGTCGTTGCCGAAAACGTTGAAAAAGCGAACTCCGTCTGGCGGCGATTCAGCGGACTTCTTACCTATGCCAAGATTCGCGCCGACCAGGGACTCTGGTTCGACAACTGCTGGGCCATCCACACGATCGGCATGCGCGACCGCATTGACGTGATCTTCCTCGCGAAAGACAGCAGCATCATGCGGGTCGAGTATTCGGTGCCACCCAACCGCCTGGCGGTTGTATGCGCAGGCGCGCGCGCAATCGTCGAGCTCGGCGCAGCCTCGCCGGAGCAACGCGATCTTCGTATCG
>CAVWOR010000007.1:0-15604 GCA_963756635.1 Vulcanimicrobiota bacterium | reverse complement strand
GTGACCAGCTCGCCCTCGAATAGGTCTAACCAAAACCATGTACGACCCGTTCGCGACGGGCGCGCATCGCGTGCTGACGGTGGAAAGCGAGATCCTTGATACCGCACGCGGTCGCGCATTTCATGTCTACCGTATGGAAGCCGCTCGAGCGTACGCCTTCGGCGCTGATCCTCTTTTCGCACTTCAGCGGCGGTACACGCCATGCGTCGACCTACCTCTGCACGCACCTTGCCAGCCATGGGTACCTTGTTGCTGCGATCGATCACTCCGATACTCAGTTGCCGCGACCGAGCGCCGCGCTCGTCGAAAGCGAGAAAACAGAGCGCATGCAAGCCTGGATCGATGCGCGCGTTCCCGACCTGCAGTTGCTCTTAGGGCACGTTCGGTCGGGCCGCGAAAGAGTCGGCGTCGTAGGGCACAGTTTCGGCGGCTGGACCGCTCTCGCAGCAGCCTCAAAGGAGCGGAACATCGAGGCCATTGTCGCGCTCGCGCCTGCCGGCGCATTATCCCCGCGGCCCGGTGTCATCCCCGCGCAACTGACCTTCGATTGGGGACGGGACGTGCCCACGCTTATCGTTGCGGGAGATTCCGACGTATCGATCCCGGTCGAGCAGGTGCGTGATGTCTACGAGCGCGTTCCTTCGAGCGAAGAAAATGATTGTGTTACGGGGTCTCGATCATCTCCATTTCGTCGACGATGCCGAAAGGCGCCACACCGAGATAAGGACGATGACCTTTCCCGAGGAACTCGCATGGATGCAGGCGGAGATGCGCGCGTTCTCAGAGCTTCGCCCAGAATCGGAGGCGCATCGTCTGATCCGTGGGCTTACCGTAGCGCACTTCGACGCGCAGTTTAAGGCTGACGATGCTGCGAGATCGCTTCTGGACGGTTTCCCGGATTTTGCATGATTGCGGTGGACGCTGAGGACTTATTGAAACTTTGCTCTGGGGAAGCCGTAAGGGAGTCGTGAAGGCGATATTCATAGGGCCAAACGGCGTACGCGCAGGCTGGCGTTTTCTCGCCTACGTCGCGATGCTCGTTGGGCTCAACATGGCGTTCCAGGCCTTTCTCGAGCCCTTCGCGTTCAGGGCGTTGCACATCCCCGAGGGTCTGACAGCCCAAGCGCTCCTGATATCTGAAATCTTTGAGGGGCTCGCGGTGCTCGTTCCGACGGCGATCCTCGCAGCGTTGGAGCGAAAGCGCATCGACGCCTACGGTTTGCCGGTACGTTTGGCATTCGATAAGCATTTCTGGGGAGGTACGGCCATCGGCGTACTAAGCGCGGGCGCCGTCGGCATCGCGATGATCGCGTCGGGTGCGATGGTCGTCAATGGCTTAGCGCTGCAAGGCCCGGCTCTCGTAAGCGAAGGCCTGTTATGGCTCGGCGGAATGGTGCTCGTCGGCCTCAACGAGGAGTACATGTTCCGCGGCTATCCTCTGCAAGCCCTAACCCGCGGGATGGGATTTTGGCCTGCGGCGGTTCTGCTTTCACTGCTGTTTGGCGCCGCGCATCTCACGAAGGACTACGAGAACGCAATCGACATCACCAACATCATCCTTCTCGGCTTGCTGCTGTGTTTGACGCTGCAACGCACCGGCTCGCTCTGGCTTGCGGTCGGCTTTCACTTCAGCTTCGACTTCATGCAGTTCTTCGTGATCGGAACGCGCAACGGCGGAGCTCAGCCGATCGGCCACCTCATGAACTCGACCTTCCCCGGACCGGCATGGGCAAACGGCGGTCCGCTCGGAACAGAGGCCAGCTATTTCATGCTGCCGGTGATCGCGTTGGCTTTTGCCTATATTCTTGTGCGCTACCCGAGCCGCACGCCATTACAAGAGTAGGGTCTAACTCTAAAGACAGGAGCGATGAAGAACTCTATCGCATGTAGAACATCCCATCATGAACCGCCGATTTCTTAACCTTACGGCGATCGCATTGCTCTACGCTGTGGTCGCTCAGCCTTGCTTTGCTACGCCCGCGATCGCGGCAAGCCCGGTCGTCTTCAAGATTTGGAACGACACGACCGTCCCCGTCACCGCGCTGTACGACAAGGACTCGCGGCAAACTTTCTGGGGGATAAACGACCTCCAACAGCCACTCAGGCCCGGGCATTTCTTCTATATCAAGTTCGAGCAGACGTCGTACGCGCACTGTCCCGAAATGTCGCATGACGTGAAGCTCGTCTTCGCGACCGGAGCGGTCAAGGTGCTGAGCAAGGTCGCCGTCTGCAAGTACGACGTACACGTAAACCGGCCCTAACTCTCGGAAGGCCCGGCCCTCGATCCATTCATGCTTAAAGGAGCGGAGCAAGTGAGTATTCCACATTTTGACCGCAACGCGCTTGGCTATTGCGTCGCGTTCGCGATGCTCGCTGGTTGCAGCGGCGGGCCCCAGTCACGACTAGCGCCGTCGGGGCCGTCCGAGATCCCGGCAGCTACGTCCAGCGCCATGCAAGGCAGCGCGACAGTAGCGCACCCGAACCCCAATCGGTCATGGATGGCTCCCGACGCGAAGACGAAAGACCTGCTCTACGTCACCAACGGCGGTTACAACGGTGTCCTCGTTTACTCGTATCCGCAGTATAAGTTAGTGGGAACGCTGACGGGCGGCCTTTTTTTCCCCGACGGCGTGTGCACCGACAAGAAAGGTGACGTCTGGATCGTGAACAACACCGCCGAGGAGATCGTGGAATACGAGCACGGCGGCACGACTCAAATCGCGACCCTGAGTGACCCCGGCTATTATCCCACGATATGCTCCGTCGATCCGACCACGGGGAATCTCGCCGTCGCAAACAAACAGATGATCGGTTCTAGCCCCGAACCCGGCAACCTTGCCATCTACGCGCATGCCAAGGGCACGCCGACGCTCTATAAGGATTCGGAACTTTTTCAGGTGTGGTTCTGCGGCTACGACGATACAGGCAACCTCTATATCGATGGCACTCAGGGCTACTCTGTCACCTTCGGATTCGCCGAACTACCCAAGGGCAAGAAGAAGCTCACGAACATCGCGCTGAAGGGCGGCACGATCTACTTCCCCGGCAAGATTTTGTGGGACGGTAAGCACGTGGTGGTTGGCGATCAGTCGTATCAAAATAAATATCCGTATACCTCGGGTATTTACCAAACCACGGGCGCAGGCGGAAAGATCGTCGGCACCACACCGCTTACGGGTTCCTCGGATGTTGCTGGATTCTGGATCGCGGGGAATACCGTCATCGCACCAGACATCGGCCGTGAAGACATTCGTCTATACAAATATCCGGCCGGCGGTAAGCCCACCAAGACACTTCCGGGCTGCAAAGGCCAACTTTGTCAGCCATACGACGCCGCCATCAGCCTAGCGAAATAGACACCGGACGCAGCCAGCCGGATCAAATGAAGCTCGAGTATTTCAACACTCCGTCCAAAGGCACGTGGCCGCTGTACATCACCGACGGTCCGCAAAAAACTCTGTGGTTTACGGAGGCTTTCACCGACAGAATCGGGCGCACGACAACCGGCGGAACGATGACGGAATTCCCGATCGCAAATGGGCAGGAGCCTGAAGGCATTACCGAGAGCGCCGACGGTAATCTGTGGTTTACGGAGCCCGGTGCAAACGCCTAACCGGCCCCGATCCCGACCCGCGTGGAATTACGTTGGGGCCTGACGGCAACGTTTGGTACACCGAGCTGGACGACCGAAAGCCAAGCACAAGATATCGGCCGAATCGATCCTCGCACCGGTAAGTTCGGTCAAATAACAACGCTGCCGAACGGGGATATCCCGAACGGCATCGCGCGCGGAGCCAACAAGAACGTCTTTTTCACGATCGACAGTTACTCCGGTCTGAGCCAGATTGGCGAGGTGATGCGCTAGCAACGACTCCGTACAGCACGCGGATCAGACTGGAGTAGTCATCGGTCCAGAGCGGGACGTTAGCGTACGATCCTAACTGCTTCCAGCGTGGATCCTTTGGTATGAAGGCCAGATCACTCTTTCTTGCCATGGCCACCCAGCGGGATTCGAATCCGCCCCGAGCGGGGTCGCGGCTGGTCGAGGTCGGTCAAAAGGCCTCGTAAAATCGGGGCGTTTGCCCGGTCGCGCGACCACAGCTTGTTTGGCGCGGTTTTCCATGGCCCGGGCCACATTGGAGAGCTATACGTGCATCACTGTGAGCAAGCTCGAATAGTCATCAGTCCAAATACGCAAGCTGCGGTCCGGTGCGAGTCGTTGCCAATGCGCGCCGGACGCGATGGGCGCTTACGTCGCTAGGACGTCGCGCGACCACCACCCACTGCGACTCCCTCTCTCCGAGCGCGGCCTGCCTTGGCGTAAAATGCTCGTCTTCGTTCACCCACGCTTGCCAAGCTTCCGACGCCGCGAGATTGCCGATTATCGGAGCTAGGTTAAAATAGCGGGTAGAGATGTGAAAAGCAATAAATCCTCCGGGTGCTACCCGACCCGCGAACAGTGCAAACGCTTCACGTGTCAGCATGTGCAGCGGGGGTTGATCGGATGAATATGCGTCTAGCACGAGCAAGCCGTAGGTGTTAGGCGAAACCTTCGCAAGCTCCAAACGCCCGTCGCCGATCACGAGGTTAGCGTTAGGGGCGCACGATGACAGGTACCAAAAGAGTCTGTCATTCTGCGCTATTGAGACGACTTGTGGGTCAATTTCGAAAAACGTCCATCGCTCTCTAGGCTTCCGATAACAGGCGGTCGTCCCGATGCCAAGCCCCACCACCCCGACCCTGTGCGTGCCGACTTTCCCGGAGCGCGCCGTCGCAAATATCGAACTCAACGGCCCGTCCTTCGAATAGTATGATAATGGAATACTACGCTGATCAGGCTCCGTGTTCTCGATTCCATGGATCGTGCCTCCATGGGCGAATTCGTGCCATTTGTGATACGGATTGTTAACGACGAGCTTCGCGCCGAAGAAATTTCGATCGGCGTATATCCGATAGCCGGTCTGATTCGGAAGCAAGAACGCGACGACAAACAGTGCGCCGACTGCCAGTGCGAACCGAACCCTACGGCCAACGAAGCCGAAGCAGGCTATGATGGCAACCGAAAACCCGATTGTCAGCCATACCGTGAATGCACCATGCGTCTGTACCGCGATCGCGTAGAGAAGCAGTAAAGAGGCACCGAGCGATACGGGGGCGGCTATATCGAAGAACCGTTCCCGTTTCGTTCCTGCGACGACTCCAAGCGCAGGGAGAATAACGCAGGCCAGCACCAACGTTAGCGGGTATTCGGCCACCGTATGAAAGACATACGGAGCCACCATGGCGTTAAAGAGTCCTCCGAGCGCACCACCGATCGCTAGGAGCACGTAAAAACCGGTCAAGTAATGCACTGCTGGTCGTGAGGCGGAGAGTTCTCCGTGACACGCCAGTCCGATCAGCAGCAGCGCAGCCAGGTTAAATGCGACGTCGAACATCGCGGGCAGCACGTCGCCAAGCACCACTAGTAGAACCAACGGCAGGATGGCATAGGGCAGCACGCGAGCGATGCGATCGGGCGTCAGGAACGGCCGGCGAGAGAACGCGATAATGAACGTCAGTAAGTATATGCCCAGCGGCAAAGTCCACAAGAGCGGAATCGGTGCGACTTCATTCGTGATGTGAGTTGTCATCGCCAACGACAGACTCGCCGGTACGAATGCTAGCGCGACCCAGCGCATTCGCTGCCGCGGCGACGGTGCCTCACCTCGTCCGGCTGTGCCTTCGTCCACCGCGGAGTTACGATTTGAAACCGTACCAAAGCGCGACGTAACGAAGCCGCAGGCCGCGAGCCCTACTACCAGAGCGAAATATGCGGCTGCCCAGATGCGGCTCTGAAGACTCACGCCGAATAACGGTTCGAACAAGAGTGGATAGATGGCTAAACCCATCAGACTCCCGGCGTTGCTCGCCGAGTAAAAGAAATACGGGTCATGGCTGTACGCGTGGCCGATGCGCGCAAACCAGTTCTGCAACAGCGGCGCCGTTGCGGAGATCACGAGAAATGGCAATCCGGCGCCAGTCAACAGCGCCAGGAACACAAAAGGGACAGGATGTGTGATCGCTCCAGCGTTCGCGGGTACAACGCGAAACGGCAATAGCACTAGAGCCAGTGCAGCCAGTGCGACCTGCACGACGGGCTGCGCTCGTAGCGGAACTAGCGATCGCTGAAGATGCGCTAGAAGATAGCCGCCAAGGAGTGCGAGTTGGAAGAACACGACGACCGTATTCCACACAGCCGGCGCGCCGCCGACGAGCGGTAGCAGCATCTTGGCATACATCGGTTGGATGTCAAAAAGCAGAGCTGCGCTCAGGAACATCGTGAGCCCGAAGAGCACGAGGACACTAACCGATCTGGTATGCTCTACTTGCATGCTCAGCCCTTACGCCGTGCAAAGGCAAGGTTCCGCCGCAATTTAGCCGCTGTATGATACTTCGTGAGCAGATAACCTAGTTCATAATGCCGTGCTAGAGTATAAGGACGTGCTTGGCGACGAGTACGAACCACGGTGCCACTCAAAATCGCGGGCCCTCCCCCGTCCCCGCGCTTGGGGCGCGCGCGTACAGCCCATTCACCCCTTTTGCCGCTGGCCGGTTAGGCGCCGCCTCCGATGCGCGCGTGGTACAATCCTGGCATGAACGGCAGATCCAAGCGCCGAGCAGTGCTCGGTGACTTAGACCTTCGTAGTAACAGCATTGGCTTCTTGCGCTTCTTCTTTGCCGCGACCGTGATTTGGTCGCATGCGTACTACCTTGGGGGCTTCGGCGACGACCCGCTCAGGCACATAAATGTTAACGCCCCCACGACCGGGTTCTTGGCGGTGGGCGGCTTCTTCGTACTCAGCGGCTTCTTGATTACGCGCAGCTACGAAACCGTGGGTTCCACGGGACGATTCATCTGGCACCGATTCCTGCGAATCTTTCCAGGGTTTTGGGTCTGCCTTGCCGTCACCGCATTTGGACTTGCACCGCTTGCGTTCTTGTATGAGCATGGCACCCTGCTTCATTATTTCGCCGAGGTTCCCGCGCCGTGGTCATATATCACGAGCAATTTCCTGCTAGCAATCAACCAGCAGCGCATCGGAACGGTGCTGATGCATGTGCCAAGCCCTCTGGACCTCAACCTCTCGCTCTGGACCCTGAACCCTGAGTTCTTCTGCTACTGCTGCATTGCGGCGCTCGGGATCGTGGGCGTGCTCCGCCGCGCTCTAGCGATCGTAGCGACCATTGCGCTCCTGCTGCTTGCCGGCTATACGATGCTGTTATGGCGTTACGGTGATATTATCCTAATTGAGGTCGAGGCGCTCTTCGTCTACTTCGCATTCGGTTCGTACGCCTACCTCATTCGCAGTCGCATCCCTATGTCGCCATGGATCGCGGCGCTGTGTGCCGCAGCGCTGCTCGGGATGCTCACAACCAGAGCCTTCGCGCTCGTAGCAATCCCCTGCATCGCGTATTTGACGCTCTTCGCGGCGATGCGACTTCCGTTGCGAAATTTCGACCGCCGAATGGATCTCTCGTATGGCCTCTATATCTACGCCTTCCCGGTTCAGCAGCTGCTTGCATTGTATGGATTGAGCGCGCTCGGCTTCACACCGTACTTTCTCGGCGCACTCGCGATCACCACCGCGCTCGCCGCTACGAGCTGGTTCTGCATCGAGAAACCGAGCCTATCGCTGAAACACCTCGCGCTCGTTCCTTCGGGTGCGCGAAGCACGCGGTCACGGTATGGCTTCCCGCCGATCAGAATCGACGTCGGCAGGTCTGCTCGAAAGTAACGGCGCCCGTTGCGGGTATACTGAAAACGTGCCATTGCGGATTTCCGCCGATCGCGTGTGGGTCTACGGAGGTACGCTTCTTCTCCTCGGGGCATTGCCCGCGTGGCTCGGGCATCCCGGGGACTGGCAGCGATTTTGGGCGGGCGGAGCAACGGTTGGCACACCGGCCCTGTTCAACGAAGCTGCGCACCTTGCGTTTCAAGAAGCGCGCCATATCGGCACGGGAATATGGACGTATCCACCGGCTTTTGCCTGGGCCTTTCTTCCGGCTGCACACGTGTCGATTGGCGTAGGTTACGTGCTGAACTTTGTTTTGATGCTGGCTTTGGTCGCACTCTCCGGATGGATGCTTGCGGGATTATTCCGCTTCCAGCGTTGGTTTGGCATCATCGCGGCGCTCGCGTGGCAACCCGCGATCTACGCCAGCGACCTGGGGCAGATTAGTGCTTTTTGGCTCTTCCTCATCTCGCTCGCAATGACCGGCGCGGCGCGGGGATCGCCGCTCATTCTTGGAAGCGCGATTGGCCTGCTGCTGCTCAAGCCGACGATTGGGCTGCCATTCCTCGCGCTGCTTGCCGTTCGCAGGCAGTGGAAGGCGTGCGCAATCGTGGCGATCTTTGCGGCCGTCTGGTATTTGGCAAGCGTAGCTGCTACCGGCGGCGAGTGGACGTGGATACCGCATTACGTTGCCGTCGTTCGCAGCCTCAGCGGCGTCGACATGGGCGCGCTTTACAACGGGGTCACTCTGCCCATGATTCTCATTCGCGTGGGGGCGGCACCGGTTCTCGCATTCGTGCTTGGCGCCATCGCGTTTGTGGCATTCCTGCCCGCGTTATCGCGAGCAAACGTTCTGCTGGCGATGGGCTGCACGTCAATTCTTTCGCTGGCCCTGAGCGCTCATGCGTGGATGTACGATGTGGCGATCGTCCTTCCGGCCTTGTTCTATGCGATGGCGCACCTCACGGAGCCATGGCGGACGAGGCTGATCGTCACGGCATACCTTCTGGCTGCCGTGTGGATGCCGATTGTGGCCGTAGCTTGGTTCAATCCGCTCGCGATCATAACGCTGGGCGGAACAGCCTTATGCGCCGTCGCACTCTTCCGAAGCGAGCAATGCTGTCACACGTAAGGTTACTCGGGGTCATGATCATCGTCGGGATCTCGCCGGCGCCGAGCACCTCGCCCGCCCGTGCGGTTACGCAACCGTGCGTCTTTGAGAACCCGTACTCGTTTCAGAACTCTCCGGCGTGCGCGTCCTTTACGACGGTCGGCACTCATATTCTCTCGATAATTCCCTCTAGCGGTTTTGGAAAAGGCCTGGAGCCGGAGAACATCGCGGCACTCGATGACGGCTCTCTGATGGTTCAAACCAATCGTTCGGGACTCTTCCGTGTCGTGAATCGACGCATCGTACAAGTGTGGCGGCCTAACCCCCGCTGCGGTCCGAGGGCGCATTTCGCATTCAGCCTCGCCGGATCGATCGACGATCAGGCCATCCTGCAAATTCCGTCGTACCAGTTCGTCCCCACGCAACTCTCCGCCGCAGCTTCAAAGGGATATCCGCCAGGGTTTCCGCCGCCGACTCCGCCCCCTCTTCATGTTCCGCCGAACCAAATCGCGGGCGTGCGCACCAATGGTTCGCTTTTATTCAAGTGGCCATCGGAGTTTCGAGAGGCCGCGCAAAGCGCCGACGGCGTCATTTGGTTTCTCGAGGAAGATTCTTCAAATGCAACACTGTACGCATATTTCCCGCGCACGCATAGCCGCGTCGCGTTAGCACCGCTGGCAGCCACTTTCAGCATCTTTCGGTCGCCGAACGGCAAAGTCTACGCTGGGACCTTCAAGGGACTCTTCGAGCTAGATGCGGGCCCGAAGGTCCATGCTCGACTCGTTCCGGTACGTACTCGAGAGCTCGGTGACTCGCCCGTTCAGGCTGTCGGCCGCGACGGGTCGCTGTGGGCGTCGACGATCACGGATATCCTTCACATTCATCCCGACGGCTCGATACACGTAATGCGGCTCATCCAGCCGCCGTCGGTGATGACGCATCCGTGGCCGTTGTTGCACCTGAAGATGGCCCCGGACGGCTCGGTCTGGATATCGGGCCGTAAGCTGGTTCGGATCAGTCAGGACGATCACATAGACGTCTTGACCGTTCCGCGAGATAGCGACTGGAGCGGAGCGTTCGCCTTTGGCCCGGATTCGAGCATCTGGACCATAGTGCACGATTCGCAGACGAACCTAACGCTGGGGATCGTCAACTTTGTTCCGGACGCTGCCAATCGCGGCGGCGCAATCGCATCGCCCTTCGGCAGGACCGCAACCGCGCAACCAACAGACGACTACAGCCCCTGCCCGCAGCCAACGCAGCGGCCGACGCCGTCGCCGCCCCTGCCGCCGCGAACGGGCACCGTCTATTTCGTTTACGCCGCCAACGGTGAGCCGAGCAGCGTCGCAGCATATTGGGCCAGCGGCGACGGAAAGCTCGTTCCAGTTCGCGGAGCACCTTTTCTTACCGAAGGCCTCCTGGAGAGCGTTACGATCGACCCTTCCGGCCGATTTTTGTACGCTTCGGGCGAGGACGGTGGCATCGCGGTCTACAGAATCGATACGCAAACGGGAAGCTTACGCCCGATCGCAGGTTCGCCGTTCGGCAACCTCCGCGGCCCGGCATGGGTCGCAATCGACCACAGCGGCCGATATGCCTACGCGAACGACGTGAATTTGAATAACGTCACGGTCTATTCGATCGACGCGAATAGCGGCGCGCTGAAACCGGTCGTCGGCTCGCCGTTTGCGATGGGCGACGTTCCCTTTCGCCTCGCGCTTAATCCAACAAGGCCCTTGGCTTACGTCGTCTTCAACACGCCGATCAAGGCGTTCGAGACAGTCGGCGGAGCCTTCAAAATGGTTGACGAGGCATCGCTCCTGAAGCCACCGGCCCACGGCCACGACATTCTTATCGACCCGCACGGCAAGCGTGCTTACATCACGAACGAAGAGACGAGCACAGTTTCGACCTACGCAATCGACAGGCGAACCGGCCTTTTAATTCCCGCTCACGGACCGTCGGTCAAAGCGGGAGTTGAACCTCGGGACATTCGCATGGGTCCGAGCGGGCGATTCGTGTACGTTGCCAACATCAGCATGAACTCGAGCATTTCTGTCTACCGGGTCAACGACGTGAGCGGCGAGTTGACGCCGATTCCGGGTTCGCCCTTTAGAGGTTCGGACGGCCCGCAAGCGATGACGATCACTCCTGACGGCGCCTTTCTCTATGCAACGAACTTCGAATCCAAGAGCATCGCTGGTTTCGAGGTAGACCAGCGACTCGGCAGCCTCAAGCCCCTTATCGGATCGCCATTTAAAGCGGGTGACCATCCTTCGGGAATCACATCGTGCCGCCGCATCGGCAACCGGTGCAAACCATAGCCGTAAACTGGTCGCCAGCTGCCGCGCCGCATAATGCGATGTGCTGCGTGTCACTGATGAGCAGCGCGCTCGTTACCGTTCCGTGGATCCGACGACGGGCAACCTCGCGGTTACCAACTATGGGACCCTCAGCAGCGGACCGGGCAGCATTTCCATCTACACGCATGCCAAGGGATCGCCGACTATGTACTTCGATTCCAAAATCGTCGCCATGTTCAAGTGCGGCTACGACCCTAAGGGCAACCTTTACGTTGACGGGCAGCCGGACGACTCCAGCATCGGCTTCCAATTCGCGGAGCTTCCCAAGGGTAAAAAGAACTTCATCGATATCACGCTCAAGGGCGGCACGATCAACTTCCCGGGCCAGATTCAGTGGGACGGTAAGCATGTCGCGGTTGGCGGTCAGGACGCTCAAGGTTCAGGTTCGCCGGAAACCTCGGCTATTTACCAGACCACTGGCGCGCGCGCAAAGATTGTAGGAAAAACGCCACTGAAAGATTCCTACGACGTAGGCGGATTCTACATTCAAGGCCAGAACGTGGTCGCAGCCGACTCCCTCGCTATATCGAAAGGCGGATACGCCTTATTCTACAAATATCCGACGGGCGGTAAACCGACGAAAACTATCAGCAAAGGCATCGACTAACCAATAGGCGCGGCAATCAGCGATTAGCCGTGTTGATCGCCACGCAACCCTGTTAATAGTTCGCCCAGGATACGGCGCGGTCCATGTCAACGCCTAGTGCACGGTTGCACCGCGGCCCGCAATAGCCTCAGCCTCTTCCGCAGTGGGACGGACGACGAGATATTTTCGGCCAGCCAGAAATGCACAGCCATAGAGCAGCGCCACGACGATCAACAGACTGCGGTAGCCTACGAGCAGGCTGGCATATTCGAGGACACCGCCGACCATAGCGCCGAGCAGGTTCGTCGCGAACGCAATCGTCGAGGCGCCGACGTCGCGGAACCGCTGCGCGAATACCAGGTTCGCGAGAAAAACCGGCGCGAACGCGAGCGAGACGGCGACCGCGAACCGTACGGGCGGATCGAGCGAAAGCAGCAGCTCGGGACGGACCGCCCATGCCAGAGCGAGGCTGGCGAATAAGGCGACATAGAGCAGCGCCGGCTGGCGGAATCGAACGCGACGCGCGACTTCCACTGCAGCAAGTACCGAAACTAAAATCCCGAAGAAGACGAGGGCGTTCACAAACCACGTGGTGCCGAAGAGCAAAGCGAACTGCACGACGTTCTTGGTCTCGAGCAGCAAGAACGCGGCGCCCATGAAGAACAGGTCGAGATAACCTTGCATCTGTCCGAAGGGACCCGCCGCCGCGCGAATCGCCACCAGCGAGACCAGCAAAATCAAGCCCAGCACGGTGAGATAAAGCGGCGGAATCATAGGAGTCCGCAAGTATGGGAAGGGGTAGTTGTCGCTCACGGGGACGGGAATGATTCGCGTGCCTGGACTCCACGTCGTCCCGCAGGCGACGCCGGCCGGCTCGCGACCCACCGTTAATAGCGCAAACCACGCAATTTGGCCGTTGAAATCGAGGCACGGCGCCTGCCCAAAGGCGACTTTCAGCGTGTTTGCATACCGGTCGATCAACCAGCTTTCGCGGTAGTAGTTGTACATGCCGAACGCGCCGCCCGGGTTGAGGTGCGCGCGCGCCGCGCGCATCGCATCAATCGTGAAGAGATAGCTTTCCAAGCGCAGTGAAGATTGCCCCGAAACGAGCGCGAGCGAGTCGGGCAAAGCGAAGAGAATGAGATCGTACGTGTTATGCGTCCGCTCCAAAAAGGCGCGTCCGTCGTCGATGTGGATCGTCACCCTCGGATTTTGGTACGGGTGGTTGGGATTGAGTTGACGTCCGAGCTGATAGATCCGCGGGTCGATTTCGACTGCGTCGACGTGTCGCGCGCCCTTGGAGAGCGCGATCGCGACGTCGGTGCCGCCGCCGGCGCCAACGATGAGAACGTTACGCAGCGGATTGCGGCGTAGGCGCTCGTAGGGAACGAAGTACAGCGGCTCCTGCGTTTTACGAAACGCAATCGATTCGATCCACTGGTGCGGAATGCCGTTCACGCTCAAACCGGTCAGGCCGGGACGCTTCATGTAGGCGTAAATTTTGTAGTAGGGCGACCAGCTGAGGCCGGGCGTAAACGATTCGTGCCCGAGCACCAGCAGCAACCCGATTGCCGCGACCACCTGAATCATCCGCAACGACGGCAGATAGGCGACGAGCAGTCCAGCCGCAACGACCGTGCCCCACGCTAATGGCGGAGCCCCAAGAAACGAAAGCAAAGTAAACGCGACGATCCCCGCGAGACTCCCGAGAATGTCGAGGCGGTAGGCTTCCAACGGCTCGAAGCAGGCGAAGGCGCGGGCGACGCCTTGTGCGATCGCGGCCATCACCACCGCCACCGCGAGGAAGATGACCGGCAGCATGACCCACATCGGGAGACCGCCCGGAACGGTCCCGAAATAGATGAGCTCGGTGCCCGACCGATTGATGGCGACCGGAAAGATGAGTATGAATCCAACCAAAAACGTCAGGATAACGATCGACCAGGGGAAGAGATCGGTGCGCGCGCGGGCTCGCAGAAATCCAACGCCGATTCCCAGGAAGCTGCCCAGCAGGACGAAGTTCGAGAAGTACGAGAGATAGATGACGTTCTCGCCGGCGAATCGGATGAGCGCCAGCTCAACGAAGAGCATGAGAAAACTAAGAAGGACAAGACGCCCCCTATCGGCCATGCTTAGGTTATCGGCTTGGTGCACTTAATTATCCTCCGTTTACCGGGTTGGCGTACCCCGGAGGTATGCTATAATCCGGGGCAATGGTTAAACGCCCGGATTTTTTGTTTGGGTTGGCGGCTGCCGCATTTGCCGGCCTGTCGCCCCGAGCGGTTCGGGCCGGGGTGCCGAACTCGACGAAGCGAGTCCTGTGGCTGCGCTCGGCATATGGCGAAGAAGTCGTCGCCCCCTTCTGCGTGGACGGGCGGACGGTCTATCAGCCTGGCTATTGGCAGATCTGCTACCTGATGCGCGACCGCCACGTTCCCGCGAAGCAGGGCTACGTTCTGATCGACATCGTCGAGGTCGAGGCACTCTGGGAGGCGCAGCAGACGCTGTCGCTCCATGGGATCCACCAACCGCTCGTGATCACGAGCGGCTACCGCACCGTGGAAACAAACGATTCGATCGAAGGCGCGGCCCGCAACAGCATGCATCTCTACGCGAAGGCGGCCGATATGTACGTGCCGGGCATCTCGATGCAGGCCCTTTTTGACGCATGCTGGTCGCGCGCGATCTCGGGCGGGATGGGCTATTACGACGATCACGTTCACCTCGACTCCGGAACTCGCCGTTGGTGGGTTGGGGATATTGCGATCCCCGAGTTCGCTCCGGGCAGCTTCGCGGCCGCGAGCGCCAGAGCACAAACGGCGTAAGTCATCAGCCCGGCCCAGGTGGGCAGGCGCAAGAGCCACATAACCGGCCGGTTCGTCACGTTGGGCAGCACGAAGAGACGCCAGCTCGCCTCTGCGAGGCGCGGGTCGATGTGCGGATAGACGTGCACGTGAGCCGGCGCGTGACCCGCAGGCATCAGATAGAGCGCGAAGAGTCCTACGATCATCGCACCCGACGCGAGCGCCGCGCCTAGCGCTGCGCGTTCGCTGCGCCCCAGCGTATAGGTAACGTAGGCGACCGGAAAGAGCGGAGCGAGGAACATCGCCGCAGAGGTGGCGAGCAACCACGGCACGGCCAGCAAGACCAGCGCGGCGAGCAGCCAGCCGCGGTATTTTTGCGCGTGCGCGAAGAGCAAGAGCGAGGCTGGGACCGCGGCCGCAATCTCGCCGGTATGCACGAACGAGCCGCCCAGTAATGAAAACGCGGGCGGGACGAGCAACGTCAGCGCCGGATCGCCATAGCGGCGCGCCAGCCGGAGCGCGACAAGCACCCCAACGGTTCCCGCGATCGCGTACGAGAGGCTGCCGGCCAGCGCGGCCCGCGCGTCGGGCACGCCGAGCGCGGTCATGACGGTCGAGAGGCTGTATTGGTTGTCGCGGGAGACTTCCGAAAGGGCGTGCGCCGGAAGCACCGTGGTTACGTACGCGATCGTTTGCGCGACGCCCGTGCTTGCAGTCGAGAGTGCGGCTAGGAGGATCATGACGAACGCCAGGGCCAAACGGATCGGCGGAAATCCGACGAAGAACGCCGCGGCCGCGGGCAGCGCGATCTGCGGCTCGATCATCGCGATCGCCAAGGCCAGCACGGCAGCCATAAGCAGACCGCGTTGCGCGGCAAGCGCACCTACGAGAATTGCCGCGAGGGCGATCGGCATGACGTTTCCCGACGTGAACGAGGTGAGCCCTAGCGATAGCACGAGGACGGCCCA
>CAVWOR010000006.1:0-160703 GCA_963756635.1 Vulcanimicrobiota bacterium | reverse complement strand
TGACCGGCTCGCCCTCGAATAAGCCCGAACCAAAACCATGTACGACCCGTTCGCATCGGGCGCGCATCGCGTTCTGAGTGTAGAAAGCGAGATCCTTGACACCGCACGCGGTCGCACGTTCATGTCTACCGTATGGAAGCCGCTCGAGCGCGCGCCTTCGGCGCTGATTCTCTTTTCGCACTTCAGCGGCGGTACGTGCCGTGCGTCGACCTACCTTTGCACGCACCTTGCCAGCCATGGGTACCTCGTCGCCGCAATCGATCACTCCGACAATTACTTGCCGCGCCCGAGCGCCGCGCTCGTCGAAAACGAGAAAGCACCGCGCATGCAAGCCTGGATCGATGCGCGCGTTCCCGATCTGCAGTTGCTCTTACGCCACGTTCGATCGGGCCGCGAAAGAGTCGGCGTCGTAGGGCACAGCTTCGGCGGCTGGGCCGCTCTCGCCGCAGCCTCAAAAGAACGGAGCATCGAGGCCATCGTCGCGCTTGCGCCTGCCGGTGCATTATCCCCGCGGCCCGGCGTGATCCCCGCGCAACTGAGCTTCGATTGGGGACGCGACGTGCCAACGCTTATCATTGCGGGAGATTCCGACGTATCGATCCCGGTCGAGCAGGTGCGTGATGTCTACGAGCGCGTTCCTTCGGCGAAGAAGCTGATTGTGTTACGGGGTCTCGATCATCTCCATTTTGCCGACGATCCCGAACGGCGCCACACTGAGATAAGGACGATGACCGTTCCCGAGGAACTCGCATGGATGCAGGCGGAGATGCGCGCGTTCTCAGAGCTTCGCCCAGAATCGGAGGCGCATCGTCTGATCCGTGGGCTTACCGTAGCGCACTTCGACGCGCGGTTTAAGGCTGACGATGCTGCGCGATCGCTTCTGGACGGATTCGCGGATTTTGCATGATTGCGGTAGACGCGGAGGACTTATTGAAACTTTGCTCTGGGGACGCCGTAAGGGAGTCGTGAGGGCGATATTCATAGGGCCAAACGGCGTGCGCGCAGGCTGGCGTTTTCTGGCCTACGTTGCGATCCTCGTTGGGTTAAACATGGCGTTCCAGGCTTTTCTTGAGCCCTTCGCCTTCAGGGCGTTGCACATCCCCGAGGGTCTGACAGCCCAAGCGCTCTTGATATCTGAAATCTTTGAGGGGCTGGCGGTACTCGTTCCGACGGCGATTCTCGCAGCGTTGGAGCGAAGGCGCATCGACGCCTACGGCTTGCCGGTACGTCTGGCATTCGGCAAGCGGTTCTGGGAAGGTACGGCCATCGGTGTACTAAGCGCGGGCGCCGTCGGCGTCGCGATGATCGCGTCGGGCGCGATGGTCGTCAATGGATTAGCGCTGCAAGGCGCGGCTCTCATAAGCGAAGGCCTGCTATGGCTGGTTGGAATGGTGCTCGTCGGCCTCAACGAGGAGTACATGTTCCGCGGCTATCCTCTCCAAGCCCTGAGCCGCGGGATGGGATTTTGGCCGGCGGCGCTTCTGCTTTCACTCCTGTTCGGCGCCGCGCATCTCACGAAGGACTACGAGAACGCAATCGACATCACCAACATCATCCTTCTCGGCTTGCTGCTGTGTTTGACGCTGCAACGCACCGGCTCGCTCTGGCTTGCGGTCGGCTTTCACGTCAGCTTCGACTTCATGCAGTTCTTCGTGATCGGAACGCGCAACGGCGGAGCCCAGCCGATCGGCCACCTCATGAACTCGACCTTCCCCGGAGCGGCATGGGCAAACGGCGGTCCCCTCGGAACAGAAGCCAGCTATTTCATGCTGCCGGTGATCGCGTTGGTCTTTGCCTATATCCTTGTGCGCTACCCGAGTAAGACGCCACTACAAGCGTAGGGTCTAACTCAGAAGACAAGAAGCGTCTCACGATGACCGATCAGAAGCACCCGAGCGAAAGCGCCCGACGCAGACTCACCATAAGCGAGGAGGGTGCCGAGCATTACCTTCCCGCCGAGCAGCACGTGGCTGGCGCCGATGGTGCCCCAGCGGCTGAGCGGGCGCAACAGATGAAGAACTATATCGCATGGCACAAAGCTAACTGTCGCTGCAAGGTGGCTGAGACCGCGCGTCAAGAACCTGGAGAAGATCGCTGAGCGTGGAATGCCGGCGGCGAAAAGCCTCACTCCGGGCGGAATAGTGGTTGGCACGGGACCCTAGTTGCGAAGCCGTTTTCGATTCAGGCTTTTTTCCTGAGTTTGACCAATGTTTAAGGCTCGGAGGAACCGTCACGTTCGTACGTGCTCCCTGCTGTGACCCGTTTCGCTTATCGGGTGTCCAGCCCCGGCGGGGGTCACTCCACGCGATCTTTGCTACGCAGAAGCGTCAAATTTTTCATTGCGAGCGATGGCCGCTCGACTAAGAGCCAACTAAGTACTGCTAGCGGTGCCGTGCAGAGAAACGAAAGAGCCAAATAGGGGAAAAACCCTAGCCCGTTGAGACCATACATTGACAGCAACTGTTGTACCGGAAAAGCATAAATATACGTTCCGTAAGAGAAGTCACCATAGCGGTCAAAATCACGGACGGGCAGTTTATACGCAAGCCAGTAAAGTACGTAGCTGAGAGCCAACGGCTCAAACAGGTTGTAAAATCTTGAAAGGCAGGCAAGAGGCACAATGACAAGCGCGATAACAAAGGCGATAGGACTCAAGGGGATGTGCTGACGATATAGGAAGAATAGCCCACCAATCACGAAGAACTCAAACATCTGTATCACGAGGTAGTCCGAGAGGAATATCGGAGTGCCCCTGAGGGCGAGCGTGAAAGCCTGCGCGGTTCCGTTTGAGCTGGCACAGAAGTAGAGAACAAAAAGCAGCGCCACCAGAAACCAACGACTGCGTGTTAGCACGCCAAGGGACCCCAGGATTGCCACGAGCAAGTAACAAGAAAACTCCGGCGCGAGAGTCCACAGCGACCCGTTGAAGGCACCGTGAAGTTCGCCATTTAACGGCAAACGGGACAGCAGACCGGAGATCGTGTACTGCTTCATTACAAGCAGCGCATTTACAACAACATACCGAAAGGGACCATCGTTGGTTGGCGGGGAAAAAAATCCGAACAGTCCGCCACGCTCCCACAGAGAGGCCACGGGAGCAAATGCGAATGCGGTAGCGATGAGGCATACCCAAAATGCCGGGAAGATGCGAAGGAAGCGGTGCCAGAAGTATCTCCACACCGACGGAGAGTGTAGGTAGCTCCTTACGATCAGCAAGCCGCTTAGAAAGAAGAAACCGTCTACTGCGAGTTGGCCGAAGCTCCATTGGCCCGAGCTTATTTGCATCAGGGGTTCATCGTTAAAACCTCCGAGGGCTGAAGCGTGAGAGATAATTACCGAGACTCGCGAGCGCGAGCCGCAAGAAAGCGATGCTATTTGCCCGACTAGTTTCGACGGCCTTAGGCGCGGAGTGGATCATTCCGATGGAAGCAGTTAGTCGCCCGATCCGGCCGTTGCCACGGAGCGCCAAAATGGTGTGCGACTCGCCGTACCCCGCCGGCATTTCCACGGCCACAAAAAAAAGCCAAGCGCACAGTGGCTAAAATCTGAAATCGTCATCTGCCGTGCCTCCTAAAGCGTGAACGCTCCGCGCGCCATTTCCTTCAAGCTGATCTTCCGCGCCACTCTACGATAATCCGCGGAGCCTTACGCCACCCTAGTGCACGACTCCGTAGAGCACGCGGATCAGACTGGAGTAGTCGTCGGTCCATAGCGGGACGTTAGCGTACGATCCTAACTGCTTCCAGCGCGGATCGTTTGGTATGGAGGCCAGATCGCTCGGCTTTCTTGCCATGGCCACCCAACGGGAACCGAATACGCCGGTCTGCAGAGCCGCGGACTCGGAGACGGACGCGTCATCTTCGTAATAAGCGCTCAGGCCGCGGGCGGCCGCCAGATTGCCGAGCACGGGGCGAAGGTCGAAGTATTGGTTCGATATATTGAAGAGCAGGACGCCATCCTGCGCCAGATTTCGAAGATAAAGATCGAGAGCCTCGACGGTCAGAAGATGCGTCGGCACCGCGTCGGCGCTGTATGCGTCTAGGATCATCACGGCGTTTGGAGTCGGATTTTGCGCGGCGAGTTCCAGCCTCGCGTCCCCAACTATCACTGGTGCCTTAGGCGTGCAAAGTGAGAGGAACGAGAAATACTTCGAGTTCTCGGCAATGCGAACGACCTGAGGATCGATCTCGTAGAAGGTCCACCGTTCGCTCGGCCTGGCATAACAGGCGGCGGCGCCCGCACCTAACCCTATCACGGCGACCGCTCGACCGTTAATTCGCGGGCCGAGCGCCCGAAATGCCTGTCCCAGGGGGCCCGGGCGGCTATAGTACGAGAGCGGCTGCGTCAATCTCGCTGCGTCGCGGCTCTCCATTCCGTGAAGCGTACCGCTGTGGATCAGCAGATGGTAGTTTCCTGTTGCGTCGCCGAGCACCCATTTTATCCCAAAGAAGTTGCGCTGGCCGTAAATCGCGTTTCCGTAGGGGTGGACGAAGAGCGCGCACACAACGAAAATGGCCGCGATGCTTGCGGCGAAGCGTATGCTCCGACCGTACGCGGCATAGGCCGCGATCAGGGCCGCAGCGAGCACGATGCGCTTGTCGATCCAAATCAGCGACGCCCCCAGGAGAATCGCGAACGCGATCGGCCAGCAGAAATCCAGAATCGTTCGAAGCCGTTCGCGACCACCCAACGTTCCGGTCGCGAGACAAGCGAGAACGATGGCCAGCGGGTATTCGCCAAGGTCCGGGAAGATTGACGGCGCAACGAATGTATTGAATATTCCGCCGAGCGCGCCCCCGATCGAGAGGCAAAGGTAAAACTCGGTTAATCGGAGGTGTGATGGGCGCAATGCGGCCAGCTTGCTGTGACAGACCAGCGCCAGCATAAAAAACGCGAACAGGTTCACGACTAAATAGGCGACAAGAGGGATGCGCAGCTGCAATGCCAGCAAAAACACTAAAGGCAAGAGCGCATACGGGAGCACGCGCTCGAGTATCGGCACGGGAACCGGCCGGCGAGCGAAGGCCAGGACGAATGTCAGAAGGTAGAGGGCGAGTGGGAAAGTCCACAGCAGCGGTATTGGAGCGATGACGTTCGAGAGATGCGTCGTCACGCCGAGCATCAGACTCGATGGGACAAAGGCAAGCGCGATCCAACGTGCGCGTTCGATCCGCGTATGGCCGGCGGATTCCGCCGGCGGCGCCAACGCAGCGTGGAGGGATCGCTTGGAGTTCCAGGCAAGCCACGCAGATCCGAGCATCAGCGGTATGAACGTCGCGTAGCCGATCGTCCAAATCCGCGTCTGCCACGAAATGCCCAGCGTCGATTCGATGACGAGCGGGTAGAGCACCAACGCCGCCAAGCTACCGATGTTGCTCGCAGCGTACAAGAAATACGGGTTCTCGGCTTCATCGTGACCGGTCGTCGTAAACCATGATTGAACGAGCGGACTCGTGGCGGAGAGAACGAAGAATGGCGCCCCGACGCTGACGAGCAAAAGCCAGAGCAGCCATAGCTGTTCGCTGACTCCATTTGCAGGCGGTGACCACCAATTCGGCAGGCGAATCGGCAGGAGCGCCAAAATCGCGAGCACGAGCGCGAGGTGCAGCGCGATGGCCCACTTGATCGCCAGATGCCTGCGCATGAAGTGCGCGTACGAGTACCCTAGCAGCAGGACCACCTGATAGAAGACAACCGAAACGTTCCAGACCTGCGGCGATCCGCCAAAGAGCGGAAGCGCCATTTTGGTAAACATGGGCTGGACGAGAAAGAGTAGCGCCGCGCTAACGAGCATGCACGAGGCGCAGAGAACCACCGCGAGGACATCCTGACCTCGCGAAGCAGTGGCGGCTCTCAAAGACATTTTAGATTCCAGCGTGCAGCTCCAAAGCAAAAATGCCGCTACGTCTTAGCGCTTGCGGATTGGTTCGACCGCCTTCCGATGGCCCCCTCCGAGCTTAGCCTGGACTTCTCTGCACGGAGCCACTCTCCGGGCGCTTTGCGGCTGGCCGGCTAGGCGCGCCTCCGACGCCCGCGTGGTACAATCCTGGGAATGAACGGCAGCTCCGAGCGTCGAGCAGTGCTCGGCGACTTAGACCTTCGTACTAACAGCATTGGCTTCTTGCGCTTCTTCTTTGCCGCGACCGTGATTTGGTCGCACGCGTATGGCAATGGGGGCTTTGGCTATGATCCACTCGCTCGTTTAAACCCCAACGGCGCGACCGCCGGGTTCTTGGCGGTGGGGGGCTTCTTCGTTCTGAGCGGCTTCCTGATTACGCGCAGCTACGACACCGTGGGTTCCACCGGCCGGTTCATATGGCATCGCTTTCTACGAATCTTTCCAGCATTTTGGGTCTGCCTGGTCGTCACTGCATTCGGATTTGCCCCGCTCGCCTTTGCATACCAGCATCGGACACTGCTCCATTATCTCGCCGAGGTTCCGTCGCCGTGGTCGTACATGACGAGTAACATCTTACTGGGAATCCACCAGGATCGCATCGGGACCGTGCTTGCCCACGTGCCGATCCCATTCACTCTTAACCTGTCACTCTGGACGCTTAATCCTGAATTTTTCTGCTACCTCTGCATAGCGGCTTTGGGGGTGATGGGTGCCTTCAGGAGCGGTCCAATAGTGATCGCGGCGGTTGCTCTTACGCTACTTGCTGGCTATACGGGGCTGCTCTGGCGGTACGGCGACATTATGATTGTCCAGGTCCTTACATTATTAGTCTACTTTGCGTTCGGTGCGTCTGCCTATCTCAACCGCGCTCGCATCCCTATGGCGTTATGGATTGCGGTGCCCTGTGCCGCTGCACTGCTCGGGACACTCACTACGAGAGCCTTCGCGCCCGTCGCAATCCCGTGCATTACGTATTTGACCCTATTTGCCGCGATGCGACTCCCACTGCGGGGATTCGACCGGCGTATGGACCTCTCGTATGGCCTCTACATCTATGCCTTCCCCGTGCAGCAACTGCTCGCTATGTGGGGGATCAGCGCATTTGGTTTCACCCCGTACTTCTTATCGGCTCTCGCGATCGCTGGCGTTCTTGCCGCTGCTAGCTGGTTCGCAATCGAGAGACCAAGTCTATCGCTGAAAACTCTCGCTCTCCCCCTTGTCCGCGTTCCAGACCTGCGGCGATCCGCCAAAGAGCGGAAGCGCCATTTTTGGTAAACATGGGCTGCACGAGAAGGAGTAGCGCCGCGCTCACGAGCATGCACGAGGCGCAGAGAACAACCGCGAAGACATCCTGACCTCGCGAACGGTGGCAGCTCTCAAAGACCTCTTAGATTCCAGCATGCAGCTCCAAAGCAAAAACGCCGCTACGTCTTAGCGCTTATGGATCGGTTCGACCGCATCTCCGACGCTCCCTCTGGCTTTGCCTGGTCCCCCTGGCCGGCTAGGGGCGCCTCTGACACGCGTGGTACAATCCTGGGATGAACGGGAGCTCCAAGCGTCGAGCAGTGCTCGGCGACTTAGACCTTCGTAGTAACAGCATTGGCTTCTTGCGCTTCTTCTTTGCCGCGACCGTGATTTGGTCGCACGCATACCGCCTTGGAGGCTTCGGCGACGACCTGCTCAATCGCATAAATGTTAACGCCCCCACGACCGGGTTCTTGGCGGTGGGCGGCTTCTTCGTACTCAGCGGCTTCTTGATTACGCGCAGCTACGAAACCGTGGGTTCCACGGGACGATTCATCTGGCACCGATTCCTGCGAATCTTTCCAGGGTTTTGGGTCTGCCTTGCCGTCACCGCATTTGGATTTGCACCGCTTGCGTTCTTGTATGAGCATGGCACCCTGCTTCATTATTTCGCCGAGGTTCCCGCGCCGTGGTCGTACATCACGAGCAATTTCCTGCTCGCAATCAACCAGCAGCACATCGGAACGGTGCTGGCGCATGTGCCAAGCCCTCTGGACCTCAACCTCTCGCTCTGGACCCTGAACCCTGAGTTCTTCTGCTACTGCTGCATTGCGGCCCTCGGGGTCGTGGGCGTGCTCCGCCGCGTTCCAGCGATTGTAGCGACCATTGCGCTCCTGCTGCTTGCCGGCTATACGATGCTACTATGGCGTTACGGCGATATTATCCTAATTGAGATCGAGGCGCTCTTCGTCTACTTCGCATTCGGTTCGTACGCCTACCTCGTGCGCAGTCGCCTCCCGATATTGCCATGGATCGCGACGCTGTGTGCCGCAGCGCTGCTCGGGACACTCACAACCAGAGCCTTCGCGTTCGTAGCAATCCCTTGCATCGCGTATTTGACGCTCTTCGCGGCGATGCGACTTCCATTTCGAAATTTCGACCGCCGAATGGATCTCTCGTATGGCCTCTATATCTACGCCTTCCCGGTTCAGCAGTTGCTTGCATTGTATGGATTGAGCGCGCTCGGTTTCACACCGTACTTTCTCGGCGCACTCGCGATCACTGCGGCGCTCGCCGCTACGAGCTGGTTCTGCATCGAGAGACCGAGCCTATCGCTGAAACACCTCGCGTTGGTTCCTTCGGGTGCGCGAAGCACGCGGTCACGCTATGGCTTCCCGCCGATCAGAATCGACGTCGGTAGGTCTGCTCGAAAGTAACGGTGCGCGTTGAGGATGTACTGAAAACGTGCCATTGCGGATTTCCGCCGATCGCGTGTGGATCTACGGAGGTACGCTTGTTCTCCTCGGAGCATTGCCCGCGTAGTTCGGGCATCCTGGGGACTGGCAGCGATCTTGGGCGGGCGGAGCAACGGTCGGCACGCCGGCCCTGTTCAACGAAGCGCGAGCACCTTGCATTTCAAGGCGTCGCACAGCATCGGCACGGGAATATGGACGTATCCACCGGCTTTCGCCTGGGCCTTTCTTCCAGCTGCGCACGTGCCGATTGGGGTGGGTTACGTGCTGAACTTTGTTTTGATGCTGGCGTATGGTCGCACTCTCCGGATGGATGCTTGCGGGATTATTCGGCTTCCAGCGTTGGTTTGGCATCATCGCGGCGCTCGCGTGGCAACCCGCGATCTACGCCGGCGACCTGGGGCAGATCAGTGCCTTTTGGCTCTTCCTCATCTCGCTCGCGATGACCGGCGCGGCGCGGGGATCGCCGCTCATTCTTGGAAGCGCGATTGGCCTGCTGCTGCTCAAGCCGACGATTGGGCTGCCATTCCTTGCGCTGCTCGTCGTTCACAGGCAGTGGAAGGCGTGCGCAATCGTGGCGATCTTCGCGGTGTCTGGTATTTGGCAAGCGTGGCTGCTACCGGCGGCGAGTGGACGTGGATACCGCACTACGTTGCCGTCGTTCGCAGCCTTAGCGGCGTTGACATGGGCGCGCTTTACAATGGGATAACTCTGCCGATGATTCTCATTCGCGTGGGGGCGGCACCAGTTCTCGCATTCGCGCTTGGAGCAATCGCATTTGTGGCGTTTCTGCCCGCGCTATCGCGAGCAAACATTCTGCTGGCGATGAGTTGCACGTCGATTTTTTCGCTCGCTCCTGAGCGCTCATGCGTGGATGTACGATGTGACGATCACCCTTCCGGCGCTTTTCTATGCGATGGCACACCTCACAGAGCCATGGCCGACGAGGCTCATCATCACGGCGTATTTTCTGGCCGCCGCTGTGGATGCCGCTTGTGGCTCTCGTCTGGTTCAATCCCCTCGCGATCGTCACGCTGGATGGAACGGCCTTATGTGCCGTCGCACTCCACCGAAGCGAACGTACATCGGGCGTCAGCATCCAATAACTCACCCTGAACTCTCCCCCGAACTCCGGAGAGTTGCACCGCGGCCCGCAATAGCCTCGGCCTCTTGCGGAGTGGGACGGACGACGAGATATTTTCGGCCGGCCAGGAATGCACAGCCATAGAGCACCGCCACGACTATCAAGAGAGCGCGGTAGCCTACGAGCAGGCTGGCATATTCAAGGACACCGCCGACCATCGCGCCGAGCAGGTTCGTTGCGAAGGCAATCGTCGAGGCGCCGACGTCGCGGAACCGCTGCGCGAAGACCAGGTTCGCGAGAAAAACCGGCGCGAACGCGAGCGAGACGGCGACCGCGAACCGTACGGGCGGATCGAGCGAAAGCAGCAGCTCGGGACGGACCGCCCATGCCAGAGCGAGGCTGGCGAATAAGGCGACATAGAGCAGCGCCGGCTGGCGGAAGCGAACGCGACGCGCGACTTCCACTGCAGCAAGTACCGAAACTAAAATCCCGAAGAAGACGAGCGCGTTCACGAACCACGTGGTGCCGAAGAGCAAGGCGAACTGCACGACGTTCTTGGTCTCGAGCAGCAAGAATGCGGCGCCCATGAAGAACAGGTCGAGATAGCTTTGCATCTGTCCGAAGGGACCCGCCGCCGCGCGGATCGCCACCAGCGAGACCAGCAGAATCAAGCCCAGCACGGTGAGATAAAGCGGCGGAATCATAGGAGTCCGCAAGTATGGGAAGGGGTAATTGTCGCTCACGGGGACGGGAATGATTCGCGTGCCTGGACTCCACGTCGTGCCGCAGGCGACGTCGGCCGGCTCGCGACCCACCGTCAAAAGCGCAAACCAGGCAATTTGGCCGTTGAAATCGAGGCACGGCGCCTGCCCAAAGGCGAGTTTCAACGTGTTTGCATACCGGTCGATCAACCAGCTTTCGCGGTAGTAGTTGTACATGCCGAACGCGCCGCCCGGGTTGAGGTGCGCGCGCGCCGCGCGCATCGCATCAATCGTGAAGAGATAGCTTTCCAAGCGCAGTGAAGATTGCCCCGAAACGAGCGCGAGCGAGTCGGGCAAAGCGAAGAGAATGAGATCGTACGTGTTATGCGTCCGCTCCAAAAAGGCGCGTCCGTCGTCGATGTGGATCGTCACCTTCGGATTTTGGTACGGGTGGTCGGGATTGAGCTGACGTCCGAGCTGATAGATCCGCGGGTCGATTTCGACTGCGTCGACGTGTCGCGCGCCCTTGGAGAGCGCGATCGCGACGTCGGTGCCGCCGCCGGCGCCCACGATGAGAACGTTACGCAGCGGATTGCGGCGCAGGCGCTCGTAGGGAACGAAGTAGAGCGGCTCTTGCGTTTTACGAAACGCAATCGATTCGATCCACTGGTGCGGAATGCCGTTGACGCTCAAACCGGTAAGGCCGGGGCGCTGCATGTAGGCGAAAATCTTGTAGTAGGGCGACCAGCTGAGGCCGGGCGTAAACGATTCGTGGCCGAGCACGATCAGCAACCCGATTGCTGCGACCACCTGAATCATCCGCAACGACGGTAGATAGGCGACGAGCAGTCCGGCCGCAACGACCGTGCCCCACGCTAACTGGTGGAGCCCCCAGAAACGAAAGCAAGCTAAACGCGACGATCCCCGCGAGACTCCCGAGAATGTCGAGGCGGTAGGCTTCCAACGGCTCGAAGCGGGCGAAGGCGCGGGCGACGCCTTGTGCGATCGCGGCCATCACCACCGCCACCGCGAGGAAGATGACCGGCAGCATGACCCACATCGGGAGACCGCCCGGAACGGTCCCGAAATAGATGAGCTCGGTGCCCGACCGATTGATGGCGACCGGAAAGATGCAGTATGAATCCAACCAAAAACGTCAGGATAACGATCGACCAGGGGAAGAGATCGGTGCGCGCGCGGGCTCGCAGAAATCCAACGCCGATTCCCAGGAAGCTGCCCAGCAGGACGAAGTTCGAGAAGTACGAGAGATAGATGACGTTCTCGCCGGCGAATCGGATGAGCGCCAGCTCGACGAAGAGCATGAGAAAACTAAGAAGGACGAGACGCCCCCTATCGGCCATGCTTAGGTTATCGGCTTGGTGCACTCAATTATCCTCCGTTTACCGGGTTGGCGTGCCCCGGAGATATGCTATAATCCGGGGCAATGGTTAAACGCCCGGATTTTTTGTTTGGGTTGGCAGCCGCCGCATTTGCCGGCCTGTCGCCTCGAGCGGTTCGGGCCGGGGTGCCGAACTCGACGAAGCGAGTCCTGTGGCTGCGCTCGGCATATGGCGAAGAAGTCGTCGCCCCCTTCTGCGTGGACGGGCGGACGGTCTATCAGCCCGGCTATTGGCAGATCTGCTACCTGATGCGCGACCGCCACGTTCCCGCGAAGCAGGGCTACGTTTTGATCGACATCGTCGAGGTCGAGGCACTCTGGGAGGCGCAGCAGACGCTGTCGCTCCACGGGATCCACCAACCGCTCGTGATCACGAGCGGCTTCCGCACCGTGGAAACAAACGATTCGATCGAAGGCGCGGCCCGCAACAGCATGCATCTCTACGCGAAGGCGGCCGACATGTACGTGCCGGGCATCTCGATGCAGGCCCTTTTTGACGCGTGCTGGTCGCGCGCGATCTCGGGCGGGATGGGCTATTACGACGATCACGTCCACCTCGACTCCGGAACTCGCCGTTGGTGGGTTGGGGATATTGCGATCCCCGAGTTCGCTCCGGGCAGCTTCGCTGCCGCGAGCGCCAGAGCACAAACGGCGTAGGTCATCAGCCCGGCCCAGGTGGGCAGGCGCAAGAGCCACATAACCGGCCGGTTCGTCACGTTGGGCAGCACGAAGAGACGCCAGCTCGCCTCTGCGAGGCGCGGGTCGATGTGCGGATAGACGTGCACGTGAGCCGGCGCGTGACCCGCAGGCATCAGATAGAGCGCGAAGAGTCCTACGATCGTCGCACCCGACGCGAGCGCCGCGCCTAGCGCTGCGCGTTCGCTGCGCCCCAGCATATAGGTAACGTAGGCGACCGGAAAGAGCGGAGCGAGGAACATCGCCGCAGAGGTGGCGAGCAACCACGGCACGGCCAGCAAGACCAGCGCGGCGAGCAGCCAGCCGCGATATTTTTGCGCGTGTGTGAAGAGCAAGAGCGAGGCCGGGACCGCGGCCGCAATCTCGCCGGTATGCACGAACGAGCCGCCCAGTAATGAAAACGCGGGCGGGACGAGCAACGTCAGCGCCGGATCGTCATAGCGGCGCGCCAGCCGGAGCGCGACGAGCACCCCAACGGTTCCCGCGATCGCGTACGAGATGCTGCCTGCGAGCGCGGCCGACGCGTCGGGCACGCCGAGCGCGGTCATGACGGTCGAAAGACTGTATTGGTTGTCGCGGGAGACTTCCGAAAGGGCGTGCGCCGGAAGCACCGCGGTTACGTATCGCGAGCGTTTGCGCGACGCCGATGCTTGCAATCGAGATTGCGGCTAGGAGGATCGATGACGAACGCCAGGGCCAAACGGATCGGCGGAAATAGCGACGAAGAACGCCGCGGCCGCGGGCAGCGCGATCTGCGGCTCGACCATCGCGATCGCCAACGCCAGCACGGCAGCCATAAGCAGACCGCGTTGCGCGGCAAGCGCAGCTACGAGAATTGCCGCGAGGGCGATCGGCATGACGTTTCCCGACGTGAACGAGGTGAGCCCTAGCGATAGCACGAGGACGGCCCATGCAACCAAAATGGGCTGGCCGGTAATGCGCGCCAATGCCCACGCGGCAAGCGCGACGGCCAACGCGATTACTATCCACCACACGATCGCCGCCGCGGCGAACGGGATAAAGGTCAACGGATAAAAAAAGGCGAGCGCGTAGGGCGGATAAGGCGCGGGAACCGTGACGTTTTTCGGTGCTCGAAAGTACGGTGCGGGTGTGCTGCTCTCGCACTCGTGGAGCGACGAGCCGAGGTAGGGATCGCGAGCGTTGCGCTGTGCCAACGAGGCGCAGTAGTAGGCGCGGAAGTCGATCATGAGCCATCCGCCCGCGCGGTCGCCGTAGAACTGGCCTGCAAACGGCAGCACCGTGCAGATGACCGCTAGCCAGAAAGCCGAACTACCGCGCAATCGTTGCGGAGCCTCGCGCGCGGGCGATCAGGAGGACCGCCAAGAGCAGCTGACCTGCCCACGTCGGTGCCCGCAGCATCAATCCGGCGATGCTATTCGTCGAACTCTTCTGCGTAAACGCGCTCCATGTCGCCTCGGCGAGGCGGGAATCGATCGCGAGCCTTGCCGCATGCGCCGTTGTATGAACCGGCGCAGCGGCGAGCTCCATTAATCCCCACACAAGCGCAGCCGCCGCCACCGCAGCGAGCAACGCGGCCTGCAAATTCCCGTTCCAATAGCGCCAGGCGACGTATCCAACCGGGACGAAGGGCGCGACGAGCAGCGCCGGCGAGACAACCCACAGCCACGGCACGGCCAGCGCGAGCAACGCGACGAGCGCCAACGCTTGGTGCTCTTTTTTCTCGAACGCAACGATCGCGGCCGCGGGCAGCGCCGCCGCGATCTGCGTGACGTGAATGAACGTTCCGCCCAGGACGGCAAACGCTGGGGGCACGCAAACGAGGAAGGCGTTATTCGCACTCCGCCGCGCGAGCCGGCCGGCGACGAGCGTTCCCACGATGAGCATCGCAACGTACCAGAGCGAGCCCGCTTGCACGGCGAGCGTCTGCGAGACCCCCAAAAACGCAAGGACTGCCGTGAGGCTGAACTGCGTGTCGCGCGTTATCTCGGAGAACGCGTGCGCCGGCAGCACGCTCGTAAAATACTCGAGGTTGGTTGCGAAGCCAAGCGTCGCAAGCGAGATCGCCGCAAGAACGACCGCGGCCGTCAGCAGCGTCAGCCGGGTTGCCGGCGCCCAGAATGCCAGTGCGATGCAGACCGGAAGCCCGAGGTGCGGCTCGATCATCGCTCCCGCGGCGAGAAGCGCGGCGGCTTTCCACCACCCCTTCCAGGCATAGTAGGCCGCAGCGCAGATACACGCCAGCCCGAGCGGCACGACTTCACCGAACGGCAGCGAGATAGCGCAGAGCGAGATCGCGAAGACGGCGAGCGCGATCTGCCAACCAACGCCGGCGAATTGCGCGAGCGTTGCGATGCATGCCACGCACGCGAGCAGCAACACCAGGCCCCACATCGAGGCCGCCAGATCGTACGGAAGCAGGGCGAGCGGCACGAGCGCTCCGATCGCATAGCCTGGCAGCGGGGCCGGAATCGCTACGCCGGGATTTCTCTCAAAGAATAGCTTCGGGCCGATGGCCCGTTCGCACGTTCGCAACGGCTCGATGTGATACGGGTTGCCGCCGTGCGATGCGACGCGCGCCGCGCAATAGAACGCGCGAAAATCTCCCATGAAGAAACCGGTGCGGGTGATGATTTCGGTTTGTAAGCCGAGAGCCGATACGGCCGCGAGCACCAGGACGGCCGCGACCCACGGACTCCGCACAAACTACGAGCCTGCGACCAGACGCGCGCCCCGTTCGAAGATGGGTTGGGCTTGGCGCTCGCCCGCAAGCTCGGCGAGCCGTCCGACGACCATGGCGTGGCGGCGCTCGAGCATCGTGGCCTGCGCGGCGAGCCAGGCTTCGTCGCGATCGCCGATCAATAGATTTCCGCCGTACACCTGCTCGGCGTTGCGGTAGTGCGCGTAGGAGGCCTGCAACTCGCCGCGCTCGTACTGCTCGTCCCCATCACGCGCATGCGAAAGGAAGCGGTGCACGTCGATCACGACGTTGTTGGCATCGAGGCAGACATCGTCGTTCGCCCGAAAATAATGCTCCACAAGATCGAAGCCGACGACGTGTGCGATGGCCTTGCGTATGTTGGTGCAGACCGTCCGCAGGCTTTGCGAGGCCTGATGTTTGCCCGCTCCCGGCCAAAAGACGAGTGCCAACTCGGAGCGTGAGGCCGAGCCGCCGGGTTGCAGCGCGAGGTACTTGAAGACTTGGCGGTCGCGGCGGCGGATCCAGGGGATCGGGCGGCGGTCGAACTCCGCCCGGAACCAGCCGAAGAGCGTCACATGCAGCGGCGATGGAACCTCCATGTTCAGCGCGTAACCGTCGCGCCCGCGCGTACGTGAGAGCGCCTGCAACGGACGGTAGCCTTCGGGGGTGTGGATCACGTAAAAGCCTTGCTCTTCGAGCGATTGAAGCTGCTCGCGATCGTCGATATGAGCGCCGCTCATCAACTTGCGAACCAAATCGGCCTCGGCTTTCGGAGCGTAGGCCAAACCCGCGTCGATGAATTCCTTGAAGAGATGCCCGTGGCGCTTGCGCCAGTGATCGAAGGCGCCGTAAAGGCCGCGACTATCCTCGGCGGCTTTGCGAATCGTTCCGCTGACGACCTGCGGCCAGCCGTCGGTCACTTCGAGGAGCCGAACGACGTCGGCGTGTGCGAATCGCACGCCGCAGGTTTCGGCTAAATGCCGAATTTCATCAACCGCAAACGCGAGGCGCTCGGCATCGCAGAGCGAGGCCGTGCCGCACGAAACCAAACGCGCAACTTCAAAGGCGGCACGCGATTGGGATGCGACCAGCAGCGGGACCTCTTCGCCCAAGTCGTCGATGAGACGCAGAATCGCGGCGGCGCCATTGGGACCGGGGATATGTTCACAATCGAGCGCTAGCTCGCTTGGTGCAGCGGCGCGCAACGCCCGCACGATCTCGTCGTGGGAAGCGCTGCCGGAGTTTATCTTTAGCGCGCTGCCGATTGCACGCCAGACGTCGCCCGCCGTCGCTAATGGAGGAATCGTGCAGTAACAACCGCCGGTCGCCGCATTGCGCAAATAGCTCATGAGCGCGACGCTCTTGCCGAAGCCGGGAGGTGCGATTAAAAACCGAACCGGAGCGCTCCTGAAGCGCCCTAGCCAATCCTCCAGTCTGGGCCGTCGAACGATCCATGGCCCAAGACGAGGCATATTTGCAATCAGAGGCCCCTGGGGGCTCATCTGGGCTACCTCCTCTAGCGACCGACTATCCGGTCTCAATATCTTTTTACGCAAACGGCTGCCTCGGCACCTTTCACAGCAAGCGCAAGGCGGCAGGATTTACCATCCGGCTCCGCCAGCGCGTCTCATAATTACTACGGCGCACCAGGTTGCGCACTTTAGTTCCGACCGATTGAGCCTTCACGACCCGCTCCGTCAGATCGTGGTGAGCGCGCAGCTGTGGTCGCAACGCATCGAGCGTTTCCCGTGCTGCTTGCGGGTGTCTGCCCGTAAAACGCAGCGCGAGGGGATAGAGGGGTTTGAAGTACTGCACGACGTCAAAATCGTCAAGCTGCTCTTCGCGAAGCACGTTTCCGGGCGCGCCGAGCGCGGAGTAGTGGCGCCCCTTTTCGGCATGCCGGCGCGGCTCGAGCGTGTGGCCGTAGTGCGCATACACGTATGGCAGCGCGAGGCGCTTGCCGTCCAAGCCGAGCAGTTTCTCGTGCACGGCGCCTTCCCAACGCAGACCGGGGCGATAGCGGAAGAACATCATGCGACGTTCGATCGAGGTGTAGTAGTCGAACGATCCAAAGAAATGCCACGTGTAGCCGTCGACGAAATCGTAGCCGGCCGGCAGGCGGTCGAGATGCTGCGCGATCCGCCGTACGCGCGGGCCATGCACTTCGTCGGCATCGATAAAGGCGACCCACGCGCCGGCGCCGTGCTGCGCGTGCAGGCGCAGACAGACGTTGCGTGCTTGGGCGAATCCGGCAAACGGCGTACGATCGACAAGCAGCCGGCCCGCCGCGCCGAAGCTGCTCGCCGCTAAAACGGCGGTGTGCGGCGAAGGGTCGGGGCCGTTGTCGTTGACGATCAACACCGATGCCGCCTCGGAAATCGAATCGAGCATGGCGTTCAAGAACGGCTCTTCGCGCGGGCCGAGGATGAGATGAGCGGCTACCATGTTTCGCTCCTGCTGCACCACGCTCGCGCTACCTGCCGATTCACGGAGTCCGCTAGATCGCGGCCTGCGAGGGTTGCCTCAGCCACTGGGGAGCGGTTATACTTTTGGTATGAAAACCGCAGTGTCGGTACCGGACGATGTCTACGAGCGGGTCGATCGGCTCGCGCGACGAACGAAGCGCTCGCGCAGCCGGCTCTTCAGCGATGCGCTCGGCGAGTATCTCGCTCGCCATGAGAACGATGAAATTACCGAATCCATGAATGCGGCCGTGGCCGAGGTTGGTCAGACCGGTGATCCATTCGTCAGCGCCGCCGCGAGTCGTATACTCGAGCGCACCGATTGGTAGTCGCGCAGGGCGAGGTTTGGTGGGCCGATCTTCCCGTACCTCGAGGTTCGGCCCCCGGATTCCGCCGACCCGTAATCGTCGTGCAAGGCGACGCTCTCAATCGCAGCCGAATCGCAACCGTAGTTTGCGTTCCAATAACGAGCAACCTCAAGTGGGCCGCTGCGCCTGGAAACGTTCGCCTTTCCACCACTCAAACCGGGCTGCCCAAAGATTCCGTGGCGAACGTTTCGGCGATCGTCACTATCGATAAGAGCGTGCTTGCGGAGCGAGTCGGCCGATTAGCGGCGACAAAGCTGAAGCTCGTGCTCGCCGGAATCGACATCGTGCTCGGGAGGTAGCTAGCGCCGCGGAGCGGCCATCGCCGGCTGAGAGTTGGTTTAGGCTCGAATCGCTACGCTTCGAACGAGCGAGGCATATCGTATGCCGATAAACTCCAGCTGTTCAGTTGAACTCGCCTCCCGGATGATGATCGAATACGCATCGCCGCGAGCATACAGCGGTTCACCCTCGACAAGCCTGCCCGTCACTTGCATTCCGTCGACAAACTGAAGTTGCACGCGGCGATCCACATAATGCCGAAGCTGAGCATCCGTCATAGTCTTACGATTTTCTCCTCGCGATACGGACCGTTTCGCGCGGGTCGCTCTTCGTCCTTGTCGAAGTCGGCGCGATGCCGCCTTTGCGCCTGGCCGTCGATGCGCGCGTTATCGCCGAAGACACGCGCGGCATCGGCCGTTACGCGCGCGCGGTGCTTCGCCGGCTCGCCCTGCGCGACGACGTGGAACTCACGCTGCTCGCCGATGCGCCCTTTCCGCAACGGCGACGCGGCGCGTACGCGCGGGCGCTGGGGAGTGACGCATTCGCGGTTCGCTCCCGTACTGCGCGCAGCTGCGATCTGATCTGGCATCCGGCTAACGGTACCTTCTTCTCCTCGTCGCTTCCGAGCGTCGCGACCATCCACGATGCCGTTCCCTTTCGCTATCCCGACGCCGATCCGAAGCGGCGCGAGCACGCGCAGCGCCCTTTCCTTCGTTCGGCCGGCAGCGCCGCGCGCGTGATCGCCGTCTCCCACTTCGGACGAAGCGAGCTGCACGAGCTGCTCCAGATTCCGCTCGAGAACATCGAGGTGATCGAGCACGGCGTCGATGACTCCTTTACCCCGGGACCGGCAGAACCGCTTCCGGCGGCTTTGAGCGCGAGGCCATTTTTGCTCTTCGTCGGCGATCCGATCGGCGAGAAGCGGAAAAACTTTGCGTTGCTCTACGAAGCATTCCGCCGCGCGTGGCTCGGCGCTGAAGGACCCGCGCTGGCGATTGCGGGACCGCGCGCGCCGGAGCTGCCCGGCGTGATTCACGCGGGCAATCTCGGCGACGACTTGATCGCCGGCGGGAGCGCATCACTGCGCGCCTGTTATCGCGGCGCGCGTGCCCTCGCGCTGGCTTCGTACCACGAAACCTTCGGCATGCCGATGCTCGAAGCGATGGCGTGCGGAACGCCGGTGCTCGCGTCGCGGGCGAGCGCGCTGCCGGAAATCGGCGGCGACGCGGCGCTCTATGCGCCGCCCGACGACGCCGATGCGTGGGCTTCGGCTTTGCGAAGCATCGTCAGCGATGCGCCGCTGCGCGAGCGGTTGCGCGAGGCCGGGCTCGAGCGTGTGAAGCGATTCAGCTGGGATGAGAGCGTACGCCGGCATATGGCACTCTTTCGCGCGGTCGCGCTTTGATTGCGCTCGGCGTCGATGCCTGGAACTTGCCCGGCGACCATCGCGGCATCGGCCGGTACCTGCGCGCAATTCTGCGCGAATGGTCGGTTTCTGCGCGCGATCGGGTTGAGGTGACGCTGATCGTGCCGGAATGGCATACCTGGACGGTGCGGGGGCGGTATCGGCGCGAAGTTGAGGATCGGCCGTATCGCGTGGTTTCGCGCCGATTCCACCGCCGCGCCGGACTCGACGCGCTCTGGTTTCCCTTCAATGGCTGCAGCTGGACGACTTTTTCGCTGCCGGCGACGGCGACGCTGCACGATGCGTCGAACTTCGTCGTCGCCGATTACGCGCCGCAAACGCAAGCAATCTTTCGCGCCGCGGCGCTACGCTGCCGGGGCTTGATCACCGATTCGCATTTCGCGCAAGGTGAGCTCGCGCGCGAGCTGGGGATTGCGCCGCAGCGCATCGTGCCGATTGCGCTCGGGGTCGATCCGCCGCGAACGCCGGTGCCGGTCGCATTCAACGTGGCGGAATTGAAACCGTACGTGCTCTACGTCGGAACCGCCGAGCGGCGCAAGGGCTTCGACACGCTGCTCGCTGCGATGACGCGCGTTGCTCGGCAGTGTCCCGATCTCACGCTCGTCGTAACGACGCGGCTCACTGGTTGGCAGCTGCCCGCCGGCGTGCGCATCGTTGAGTTGGGATTTGTCGACGACGATCTGCTCGCGGCGCTCTATCGCGAGTGCACGCTGCTGGCGTTTCCGTCGCGCTACGAAGGCTTTGGCCTGCCGGTGCTCGAGGCGATGAGTTACGGCGCCCCGGTCGTTGCGTCGAATGCATCGTCGGTACCCGAAGCCGGGGGCGATGCGGCCTGCTACGTGGCGCCTGACGACGATGCGGCGCTGGCATCGGCAATCTTACGCGTTGCCGGGGATTCCGCATACGCCGACGAGTTGCGCCGGCGAGGGCCGGTGCGCGCCGCGCAATTCAGCTGGGAGCAAACGGCGTCACGGACGCTGGCGACCATCGAGGCAACGCTCGCGTGATTCATTTAGCGACCGGCATCGCGATACGCGACGGGCAGCTGCTCATGGTCGCGTCGCGCTATCCCAACCATCCGGAGCCGCTTTGGAATCTTCCGGGCGGGCGCCAATTACCCGGCGAACTTCTGAGCGAGACGGTCGTGCGCGAACTCTTCGAAGAGACCGGCTTGCGCGCAGAGGCGGGCGAAATTGCCTATGTCAGCGAGAGCTACGATGGCGCCGAGCATTTTTTGAACGTGACGTTTCGGGTTATCCTTCGACAGGCTCAGGATGACGCGCGACAGACTCAGGCTGACACGGGGGCGCCGTTTGACTCCGTTCGGCATGACACAAGGGACGATCATGTTGTTGACGTGGCGTGGGTTCCGCTAGCGCGAGCCGGCGAACGCATCGCGGTTGGCGTCGTTCGCGAGCCGCTACTCGCCTATCTGCGCGGATCGCTCGCGCAGCGCTACGCCGGCTTCCACGACGCCGGCGTTACGATCGAGTGGCCTGCGGATTCGCACTGAGGAGAGTGGACCAGCGGTCGCGCTTGAGCGAGTGCGCAACGACGTCAACTGGTTTTCCTTGGACCGTCGCACCGCGCGGGAGCGTTCCTTCGCCGTCGAAACCCGCATGGCGTAGCACCGCCCGCGATGCGAGGTTCTCGGCAAGACAGTAGGCGCGAATCTCGCGCAGCCGAGCGCGCCGAAAGCCTTCGTCGACCAGCGCGGCAACGGCTTCGCTGGCGACGCCTTGGCCGCGATGTGCGCGCACCACGCTGTATCCTACCTCAGCCATCCCGCGGTTCAATTCGGCTATCCGCAACGAAACCCAACCCAGCGGCTCGTCCTCGCCTGCGATGTACTGCACCAGCCACTCGAAGCGCCCGCAGACGCCGGGAGCAAAGCGCGTCGGGCGCGAGCCGACAACGCGCAGGAACTGCGCGCGATTAAGATCGGGAAGGTCTTGAAAGTCGCGCAGATCGGGCTCTTGAAGTACCTGCCAGAGTAATCCGGCGTTTGCCGACGTTACGGGCACAAGCCGCAGGCGCTTCGTTCGGATCGTCCTCATGGATGCCGGTCACTTCGTCTTAAGCAGCGCACCTCTTGTCATTCTACCCGCATCGCGTGATGAGAGCGGCAATGGATTTGGCTTCTGCGTACGCGGGCAGCACGCCGGCGTGGGTCGACTTCATGGCAACGGTCGCGTCGCCGCCACGCTTCTTCTACGGCTCGCGCACGCACGCGATGCACGAAGCCTTCGACGCTCAGAGCAGCGCGGGAAGGCTCGAAGTCGTCGACAACGTGAGCATCGCCCCGCGCTGCCCCGTGCAGCCTGGCGACAAGATCGAGGTACGAGGCGAAATGGTCCACGATCCGGGTCGTCTGCCGGTCGTTCACTGGACCCATCACGATCCCAGCCATCGCCATCCCGACGGTTTCATTCGCCTTCGCGGACGTCTCTATGCATAAACGAAGGCGGCACCCTTGCCGGCGCCGCCTTGCGATAACCTGAGATGCTCCCGGACTACTTGCTGACGTTGATGCCGATGTACGCGTCCTGGCAGCCGCCGGTGGATTTAATACAGAGGTGGATGTGTTGTTTGTAGAGATACTGCTGGGTCACTTTGAGGCCTGGACCCGGAATGAGCTTGTCGAGCTCGTAGGTCCCCATGCATTTGTTCTTGGCTTTGCACTTAAATGGGCCCGACCACTTCGCCTTCAGCTGCTTGATGGGCTTCGTGCACTGGCTGGTCTTCGCCAAGCAGACAAGACCGCTCCACTTGCCCTTGCCGGCGTTGCTATCGCTGCACGGATCGCTCCCCGGACCATAGCACCAGGTTATGTCGGCGCCTTTTTTCTTCGAAACCGTCACGCAGCTTAAATACGAACTCGGACACGATCCGGTCAGCGCGACGTTTGAGTTCGCGATCTGCGGCCGTTCTGCGCCCAGAGCGCCGGCCGATGAGGCTTGAGTAACGCCTTGCGCGTTCGGCGTGGTCGACATGCCTCCAGCGCACGCCGCGAGGCCGAGTGCCGCTAACGTTATGATTGCCGGCGCAGCCCACCGGCTAAAACGAGGTGCCATCTAAATGATCTCCTATTCGAAGTAGCGATGGTTGCTTACTGGCGGAAGTTACGACTTACGCCGGCTCTCACCTTCACGCTTGTGCGAGATTGTGCTTGCGCTGCTTGCGCGGTCCGCAAGAGTTCCGGAATGGTAACGAAACGATAACGCCTGCGTTTGAGCGCTTCCACGATCAAGCGGGTCGCTCCGACATCGGCGCTGCGGTCGCAAACGCGTGGCGCAACGTGCGTCCGCGAGCACAGGATACCCTGATTGCCGTCGTGCAGGTCGATGATTGAGCCATCGCCGACGTAGCGCAGGACCCGCGCCGCGATGACGCGGGCGGGCGGATACTCCCAGTCGTTCGCGAGCGGTACGGACCACATCACCGGCGTGTAGCCCAGTTTGCGCACCTCGTCGAGCACGAGCCAATCCCGCGCGCCAAACGGCGGCCGCATGATGCGCGTGTGAATTCCAGCCGCCGCAAAAACGGCCTGATCGGTGCGCTCGAGCGTGGCCCGCAAGCCGACGCCATCGTACAACAGCAGATGGCCGTGACTCCAGGTGTGGTTGCCGACCGCGTTTCCGGCCTCGACTTCACGACGTACCACGCGCGGATATGCGGCGACCGCGCGTCCGACGACAAAGAACGTCGCGCGAACGTGCTCGGCGCGCAAGACCGCGAGAATTTCATCGGTGTACGGCGGGTTCGGCCCATCGTCATACGTGAGCGCGACGACGCGCTCGTTTTTCGGACCGCTCACGAGCGTCTTGCCGAAGAGTTGATTCGCCGGGCTTTCGATCACCTTGTAGGCCCCGATCGCCACGACGGCGAGCAGTGCGAGCGCGAGCGGCAGGATGACGCGAACTCCGTTCAGGGTGAAAGGCTCCTCAGCCGTGCGTGGCGCGAATGCGCGCCTGCGCGACTTCGACGTTATGCCGAAACTCGTCGGGACCGAAGTCACGAAAGTCGGTCACGATCTGCTGGTAGCGAGGATCGACCGCCTGCGTGCTCGACAGGTGCAGCAAATCGCTTGGCACCCCCTTTGAGAGATCGATCTCGAACTGGCGCCCGGCCTTGGTCGCCCAGTACTGCGGATTCGTGAAGGTCACGGTACGTTCGCCGTGTTGGTAGTCGGCGAGCTGTTTGATGTAGATCGTGTAACTCGCGTCGGCATCGGGCAGCGGTGGCTTATTTACGAGCTGCCAAATACCGTCTTGAACGAGCCTTCCGAAGAAAAAGCTAACGTCGTAGACGCGCGCCGGGGGCGCCGTTACCGTAATCTGATGGCCTTTATCGCCACGAACCCGGTAAATGAAGGTCGAAACGCCCTCGATATCGGACATCCGATACTCTTCTTCGGCAATCGGCGGCTTCGCGTAACGAACGATCATCCGCGCGTAGAGTTCGCTGGGCGCCTTTTGCGCGTGAATCGCGGGACCGAATCGTCCCATCTCGCCCATTCCGTAGATGCGCCACCCGAGTGCCAGCATCACGACCGCAAGCACGACGATGAGGATCTCGATCGGAAAGCGCCGCATATTCCGCGCCTACTTGACCGGCTCTTGCGCTTCCTGGTCGAGCAGCCGGTTCACCAGACGATCGGCGAGCGCGTTCTGCTTGCGCGGCACGTGCCGGATATCCACCTCGGAAAAAGCGCGCAGCAGCTGTCGCGCGCGGTGATAGAGCGGTTGTAAACCCGCGTGCTTGACGCGATACTCGCCGCGCAACTGCTTGACGACGAGTTCAGAATCCAGGCGGACGCTCAATCGCTGAATCCCGCGCTTCGCGGCCGCCTCCAGCCCGAGCAGCAGCGCCGTCCACTCCGCGACGTTATTCGTTGCGATGCCGAGGTACGCGCCGACCTCTTCAACGAGTTCGCCATCGGGATCGAGCAGCACGGCCGCGCTGGCCGCCGGCCCCGGATTGCCGCGCGACCCGCCGTCGGCAAACAGCAAGGCTTCCACCCTTCGCCCTTCGCCGGTACTCCGGCATAGACCGCCCCCGGCGTGGGTACACTTCCAGGCATGATGCATTTATCAATTCTTCGCGTCCCCGCGCTGGCGCTGGCTGCGACGCTCTTCTGCGCCCTGCCGCTGAAGGCGTTGGCCACGACCACCCCGACCTTCTACGGCATTACCGTCCACGTTTCGAGCAACAACATCAAAGTACAGGATCCTAGGACGAAGCAGACGCTGAGCTTCGTGCTGGTGCCGAAATTCGATCAGGTTTTTTCCGCGAACGGCAAGACGACGTATCAAATGAGCAAGGTCAAAGCCGGCCAGTACGTCGGCATCATCTACGACCAAAAGGCCCTGGGCGTCCGGCACGCCGACAAGATCTATCTGCTCAACAACGCGAACGAGAAAATCGGCACGCAGTAGCGCTGTTCCAGCTCGTAGCTAATCCGTGAGGCTTGGCACGGTTGGAGGCACTTTGTCGAAGCCGGCGCGCTGAATCGGCAGAAAGATCTGCAGCTTCGTGCCGGTGGTCGAGCTCGTTTCGATTTGCACGTCGCGCGCCAGGGAGGCAATCAAGAACAGGCCGCGTCCGTTTTCGTTTAACGCGTCGGCGGGCAGCTGCGGCACAAAACGCGACAGCCCTGGACCGGCGTCGGCAATGGTCACGACCGGATTGATGCCGGTCCAGTCGACGCTAACTCTCACCGAACCTGGCGCATGTTCGACCGTGTTTGCCAGCGCCTCGCCGATAATGAGCTCCGCGCGAAACAGCTCCTCTCCAGTTGGCGCGAACGTGCGTAAGAAGTTCGCTATCTCGCGTCGCACCAAGTGTGCTTCATGGGCGTTTCTCGAATCGTAACTCCAAGACTTGTGAAGCGCGATGCCGAGCTGCACGACGACAAGCACCGTATCGTCGGCGGGTTGTTCGGATCCCATGACGCTGCGCTGGATAAAAGCTGCCGGCCGTTCGATGTTGGGTTCGTTGACTAAGCGCGTCATCGCCGCTAACAGTGTCCGTTCGGCCCTTACGATGTCGCGCTTGAACTCGGTGAGCCCGTCGGTATAGAAAAGAATCGCGGCGCCCGGCTCCAATGCGGCCGTGTGCGTTTCGGACGCGATCGGAATGCCGACGCCGAACGGCACGCCGCCGCATTCCAGCATGTGCGCGGGAGTGCTGGGGCTTGCGACGATCGCCGGCGGGTGTCCGGCACTGGCATAGCTGACCGAGCGGAGATCTCGGCTGAGGATGGCGATCATGGCCGTGGCCGGCGCCTCCTGGCGTGACGCTACGGCGCGGTCGGCCTTGGTTAGGATTTCTGCGGGATCCTCGGCCTCGAGTGCCGCCACGAAAATGCTTCGCCGGAGGCGTGCCGCACTCACTGCCGCTTCGAGTCCGTGACCGGTCACGTCACCTATTGAAAAGGCGATCCGTCCATCCGGCAGGTCGAAAGCGTCGTACCAATCGCCGCCGATGAGCGCTTCGCGCTCGGCAGCGATGTACAGCACATCGCCGCGCAAGCCTTCACGCTGCGGCAACGGCTCGGGAAGGAAAGCGGTCTGCAGCGTTTCAGCCGAATGTTTCGTTTGCGCCAATAATACCTGAAGCTGTTCGCGCGCGGCTCGCTTTTCGGCTGTGATTGCGCCGACAACGAGGCCGGTTATCGCCAGGACCGACATCCAACTATCGAGTTGAACGAGTCGCGAGTCGAGACTGCCGGAAATCCACGGCCCAATCCCGTGCGACGTCGCCCAGATTGCGAGGCCGCAGACGACCGCGATCGCAGCGGTCGTTTCGCGCTGCCGGAAACGCAGTGCCGTCCAAATGATAAACGGATAGATTGAAAAGCGCAGCGGGAAGCTGCTCAGGAACGATACCCAGGCCGAAGCTAACAGCGTAAGGACGAGAATTGTGAGTTCGAGCGCGCCGCCCTCCGTACGTTCCTTCCGTTGGATGCTCGTGATCCACGCGAGCAAGAGCGGAGTTACGAAGAGCACACCCATCGCATCGCCCGCCCACCATACCCACCAAACCGACGCAAAGGCGTTCCATGGAATGATTCGGGCCAGCGCGAGTTGGACGACCCCGCTGGTCGCTGAGACGGTCATCGCGATCGCCGAGCCAAAGAGCGCGAGAAGCAGTACGTCGCGGACCCGATCGAGCGTATTCTCGAACCCGCCGACCCGCCGCAAAAGGAAGTTGCCGAAGACCGGCGCGAGCGTGTTTCCCGTTGCGATCGCCGCTGCCGTCCAAAGCGGCTCGGAGCTGACCGCGTTGATTGCGAATGCACCAACCCAAATGCCTGGCCAGACGCGATATCCCCAGAGCAGCAGGGCGGCGAGCGCGATGCCGGTAGGCGGCCATACCGCAGTCACTTGCTTCGTCGTGAACGCCAGCGTGAAACCGGCCTTCGCTCCGAGGACGTAAGCCAGCGCAACCAAAAGCAGGATCAGTATTCTGCCAGCGGGGGTCTTCAAATAGTATTGACCTCCTGGCGGAAAATTATCGTGACCGGCGACGCCGGACCTTTAAAACTGGGTCGAGGCTTGCATTCGATCGAAACAAGCTCGCGGGCGCGGCGCCCCACCGCACTCTTGCGCGAGAACGGGATTGTGGGTTTCGGTCTGCTCGTTCATTTGAAAGTGGGGCTGCTTGAGCTGCGCTACACCGGCATCCGGTTGCATCGCCGAATCCTTCGTCAGTTGCAAGTCGACCGCCGTCTGGCTATAAATGCTTTCTGTCGGCGTTGGCGAGCGAACTTCGTGAACGACGACCGGCAGTGATGCCGCGCGATCGTACACCAACTGTCCTTCTTCGAGCGCCCTTCGATCTCGACGATCGAGCTGCCGAAAGACGCCTGTCGACTTTACGATCAAAACCCGGCCGCCGTTCTGAGGAGTCGCGCTCAAGTCCATGGACGCCGCCGTTACATACAGGCCCTTCGCAAACGAAAGCACGAACTTCTGTCGCCACGACGAGGCTCCGTTGGACAAACCGCTGCTGAAAAAATCGCGCGCTAGCAACGGAAAGAGAACGAGCTCGGTTTCAGAAGGATAGGGTGGCACGTCATCGCAGTGAACCGTTCCGCCTGCATAGACTTCGCACTCGCGAGTCTGGCGGGGCCGCAGGGTGTAGTACCACCATTCGCTTGCCCGCACCAACATGCCGCCGTCGGGAGCGGTTCCGAGGATGTCGACGCTCAGCGTGCCGTTGTAGTATCCGCCATTCGGCTTGGCAGTCTGATAGATCGCGAACGCATACTCGAGATGTCGGACGGGAGCGGCGGGAGCCTCGCCCGCGAACGCCAGCAACGCAGCTACGAGCATCCCCAACTTTTTCATCGCTACTTCCCCCAGGTACGCTTTACCGTAGCACCACCGCGCCTCTGCGATCCTTGAAGGAGGCTGGGATGAACGGCGCTACTGGGGTTGGTCTTTAAAGAACCCCGCGATGTTGCCGCTCGAGTCGAGGACGAACAACAGCGGCCGCGTGCCCTTGTCAAAGACCGCGATGTAATGGTAGCGCTGAAATCCTTGCGCGCTATCCTGGCTGACGAACTGCAGGCTTTTGAACGCGCCCAGCGGCGCGAATAAGGCGTTGACCTGCGAGATAAGGTCGGGCGTGAAACCCGCTTTCATCTTGTCGGAAACGCCGGTCGTGGGCAAATGGCCCGCAAGGATGCCGGTCAGGAAGGCCGCGAAGCGCGCGGTCAGCGCACTATCGGGCGCGGTCTGGCTCGCGGTGGCCTAATCGGCCGCGACGCAGCGGGGCGCCGGGAGCGCGACGGCCAAGAGCACGGACAAAATGAGTACGCTTTTCAACATGCAACGGGCTCCTCTCATCGCCGTGATTATTCTCGCCGCTGCGACCTCCTCCGGGCGCGCGCAGGGCGATCCGGCACAGACCCTCTTCGTACGCGGCGATTTTCCCGCAGCAGCCGCCGCGTACGAGACGCTCTTGCAGGCAGATCCGTCCGACGAGGATGCGCAACTCGGTTTGGCAGCGATTCTGCTCTACGCGAACGATCTGCGCGACGCGAAGCCCCTCTTAGGTTCGGTGCTTGCTACCGATGCGGGCAACGCCCGCGCGACGCGCTTACTCAATGAACTGGTGCGACGTGAAGCCGAAGCAGATCGACCGGCGAGCGTCGCCGGCGATGAGACTCACGTACCGTTCGTCACCGCAGCTCCGCTTCCGGTCGTGCGCGTCGTCGCCAACGGGGTACCGACGAATTTCTTCGTTGACACGGGCGCCGACGTGGAGCTCGATCCGAGTTTCGCCGCGAAGCTCGGCCTGAAGACGCAGGCTGCGGGCTCCGGGACTTTCGCCGGCGGCCGCCAAGCTCCGATACGCAGCGGGATACTCAACTCGCTGGCACTCAGCGACGCGACGGCGGCCGACGTGCCGGTACACGTTCTGCCGATTCACGCTTCGCTGTTCTTCCCGAAACTGCAGGTTGACGGGATCATCGGGACGACGTATTTCGAGCGTTTCCTGGTGACGATCGATTATCCGCATAGTCAGCTGATCTTGCGTCCGCGCTCGCCGCAGGTTTCCGCGGCTTTCCAGGAACGCGCGGCTGCGTCAGGCGCGGCGATCGTGCCGTGCTATCTCGTCGGCGATCATTTCGTCATGGCGCAGGCGCAGGTAAACGAAGCCCCGCCCGGACTTTTTCTCTTCGATTCGGGACTTGCGGGCGGCGGCCTGATGCCATCGGCGGACCTGATCAAGGCCGCCGGGATCACGCCGAATGAAGCGGGCGCAAGTGCCGGTTACGGCGGCGGAGGCGCCGTGACAGGGGTGCCGTTCGTCGCCGATCGCGTGGCGGTCGGCTCGGCAACGCAACGCAACGTCGCCGGAATCTACACGCCGCAGGGTTCGCCGTTCGGGCTCTTTACGTTCACCGTATGGGGCGCCATCTCGAACGATTTCTTACACAACTATGCATACACCGTCGATTTCGACGCGATGAAGATCGTGCTCGCCCCGCCCTCCATGCAGTAGCCGAGAGTATCGAAATTACACGTAGACGTCGGAACTTCACGGCATGAGCGACACCAGTAAGCACGACGCCGATCGCTTCGAGGTGCGCGTCACCTCCGATAGTCATTTCGGATGGGTCCGAACCCGCATGGCGCTAGAGCGAACGCAGATGGCGTGGATCCGAACAGGGGTGTCGTTGATAGCGTTCGGCTTCACGATCTATCAGGTGCTCTCAAACTTGCCTCAGCGCAAGGAAGTGTTGCACCCTTACGCTGCGCGCGACCTTGGTCTGATCCTGATCGGAACCGGGATCATCGCCATGCTCTTGGCGCTGCTAGATTACCGCGCGGCTACCGACTATCTATGGAGCCCGGCGTTCAAGCCGATTGCCGGCGTAAGGGAAAAGCGAGGCCATTCTCGCGCGCTTCCCATCACGCTAATCGTACTCGCCGTAGGCGTCCTTGCCTTCCTCGCGGTGGCCTTTCGCGTTCCATAGTAAGGCCTTCGGCGGAAGGTTCTACGAGCGCGTGAACCGCATACCGCGGAGCCACGTAGCGTTGACGGGAATCGCCGCAATGGTGGACGGGTCGACACTTACCGGATCGGCTCCGAGCTCGACCAGGTCGGCGTCTTTGCCAAGCTCGATCGTTCCGATGCGATCGTCGAGTTGACACGCCATCGCGCCGTTAATCGTCATCGCTTGCAACGCTTGTTCGACGGAGACGCGCAAACTGGGGCCAAGCGGTGCGCTCGCGCCGAGCGGCATGCGCGTTACTGCCGTTTGAATGTAGCGCAGCGGCTGGATGTCGGTGGTCGCGTAGTCTGAGTTCATCGTCCACACCAGGTTCCGATCTATGGCCTGCGATGCGTTGTCGATGCCCTCCGCGCGCGCTTGCCCGAGGATGCGCGTCGCGAACGGAACGCCCCAATCGTAAATGTGGCCCTCCGTGAACGACACGGCTAGGCCCATATGCTGCAGCAAATCCCACTGGTCGGGGCGGGTGACGGTGCAATGCTCGATGCGATTGGTGAAACCCGCGGCCCTATTGCTGCCGTATACCGCAGACATCGTCTCCAGCGCCAAATCGATGCCGGCGTCGCCGTTGGCGTGTATCGCCGTGCTCCACCCATTCTTCTTCGCCAGGGCAACGAGCGCTTGCAGCGGCTGCGGCTGCCAGTTCAAATCGCCCTTGCCGTTATCCCCGAGATAGGGCTGCGTGAGCGCGCCCGTGTAGCCTTGCAGCGAGCCGTCCGCCCAGAACTTAACGCAAGGCACCGACAACCCGCCGTTCGCCAAAAAGATCGGCTTGCCCGGCGCGCGTTTCATTCCGGCGACGAGCGTGTCGAACGTCGCATGCTCTTGGAAATCCGGCATCGTGCTGATGCGCACGGGATTGTCGGCGCGATTGACGAGCGCGGTGTAAATCGCCCAATCGTCGGGAACCTTCCCAGTGGGCCCGATGCCGGCATCGTGGACGGTGGTAACGCCGGCCGCCGCAGCCTTGGCAAGCAATCCGGCATACCAACCGGTGATCTTCGCCGGCGTTGGTGCAATGGAGGCCAGGGTCTTTTCGATGAACGGCGCCATCGCGGGAGGCTCGTAAATCACGCCGTTGAGCGCACCGCTTGAATCCTTTCCGTAATGCCCGCCGCCGGCGACGTCAGGGGACTGCGCCGTCACGCCCACAATCGCAAACGCCTTGCTATTCGCGTACCCAATGTGTCCCGACGGGTTCACGACGAAGATCGGCACCTCGGTCGATACGGTGTCGAGATCCTGCAGCGTGAGCTGACGGTACGGAGCCATCACGGAGTTGTCGAACCCGAACGCGCCGTACCACTGGCCCGCCGGGATTTTAGCGAGCCCGCCTTTAAGCGCCGCGAGAAACGCGTCGAGCGACGTCGTTTGCGGATAGCTTGCGACGAGCATATTCGCGATGACGATTTCGTAGATGAAATGCATGTGCGGCTCGACGAAGCCGGGCAGCACGGTCGCGCCTTTGACGTCGACGATCTCGGTCTTGGGCCCACGGTACGTCATCACGTGCGTCTTCGATCCGATCGCCGAGAACCGGCCGCCGGTGACGGCGACGGCATCGGCAACGGGTTGACGCGCTGCCATCGTTCGGAATCGGCCGTTGATCAGGATGACGTCGGCGGGAGCGCTCGCCGACATCGCGGGACGCGCGGCAGAAGCGGCGACCAGCCCTCCGACCATGCTCACAAACGCGCCTCGATTGACGCTCATCGCCGAGCGAAGCGCATCGAGATACGGCGGACGACAATCGCAAGAGCCGGCGTTTGCGTGATTCATAGGCGGCTGATCTTTTCGAGCGCCTCCGCGGCGTAGCGCCTCCGCCGCGGCCCTCCTTCCGATGCCTGAAGAAACTCGATTTCGACTTGCGAGTCGGGATGCACGGCAGTGACGATCGCTTCCTCGTCCTCGCCTTTTACGACAACATGATCACCGATGCGAATCATAGCAACTCCTTTGTAGTGAACTTCAAGCTGCTGGAGTCTAGCCCGCTGGAGGCTCCCAAATCTCGATCGCGTTGCTCTCCGGGTCATGCACCCGCGCAAAGCGGCCGGTTTCCGGCGTGTCCCAGCTTGGATCGGTCAGCACCTCAATGCCCGCGCGCCGCAAATCGGCGAGCAGCGTATCCAGATCATCCACTCGCAGATTGATCATGAACTGCTTGTCGGCGGCGAAATAATCCGTATCGGCGGCGAATGGCACGAACACCGTGGGCCCTGCCTGCTGGTGCCAGGTTGCCTCGCCCGGGGCGGTAAGCCCGAAATGGGTGCGGTACCACGCTGCCAGCGCCTGCGGATCGCGCGCCCTGAAGAAAAACCCGCCAATGCCGGTTACCGCCATTGCTCGTTGCCTCCATAACAAGTTTTGCTTCTCTTTTTTCAAAAAAGAAGAACCCTTCTTCCTGCCCTCATTCGTGCTGAGAAGGATCCTCACGTGCCTCGCACGGTCTTGGCGAAGGATGAGCAGCCGCCACTGCCGCCGCTTCCGGCACCGCCAGGGGGCAACGTTGGAGCCGCACTGCGCAGGAAGCCTAAGACGCTTTTGGGCAAAGCGATCGTATCGACCGTTCGGCGTCGGCGTCAGGGCTGTCAAAGCGTGGATAATAGTAGCTTGCTATCGCAATGCTTCCGGATTGCTGCATGGCGATTTCGTCCTCGATAGTGCGTCCGAACCGTTCGAATCCGCGTGGCACTGGAGCGAACGGAGATGGCGTGCCTCCTAGATTTGCGGGCCAATCGCGACCGCTGCCGGGAGTAAAATCCCATTTCGTATCGTCTCGCTCGGCTCCTTATGCCCTGGCCTGTACGCTGTCACAGTGTTTACGTTAAAGTTTGCCACGTAGAGGTTCCCCTTATCGTCGAGCGTTAGGTCCCATGGACCGCTTATGCCCCGGGTTATTTCGTACATGGGTCGGGCTTGGCCAGGCGCGAACACTGCAACGCTCGGCCGATCGTAATAGCTACGCGAACATCCGTTCAAGCAGTTTGCAACATAAAGGTCGCCGCTTTTATTGAATGCAAGCTGCATTGGGTAATTGACGCCGCGCGTGATCCTTTGCGATACTTTCGTGCCACCGCGGGGATAAACAGTCATCGTACGAATATTTGCGGAGTAAAGGTTGCCGGACCGATCGAACGCGAGCCTGCTCGGGATTTCATAGTCACTAAACCCGTCCGTGATTATGCGTAATGGCTTAGTTGTCCGCGCCTTGTAGACGCTTATCCACCCATGCGCGTTGTCGAAATCGTAGTCGTTGGCGACGAAAACATCGCCGGCATTAATGATTATGTCCTTGGGCACATTTATGCGATCTTTAATGGTGGCAAAGCGCTTTGAACTGTTCGGACTGAAGATCGCAATAAACCCCCGGGGATCCCGACTGCCGCCGCCGGCAACATCGACGTAGAGATAGCCCAGCTGGTCGAACACAAGACGAATTGCATAGTTGGTGTCGCCTACGTCAAGCGTTCGAATTAGCGAACCGGTGGCCGAGTCATAAACCGTTACGCTGCCCCTATTTGCAACATAGAGGTTGCCTGACGAATCAAAGGCAAGGCCCTCGGGAAACCGCATGCCGGTAGTTATCGTGCGCAGCGGCGACGCGCTTCCCGGCCCGTATACCGTTACGGATCCGCCCTCGCCGCCGCTGTTTACGACATAGAGAGTTCGCCATTCCGTCGCTTTGTTTTGCGCCGCAGAAAGTCGTGCGCCCGGCGCGATCACGGGGCTTTGCGGCATCGCGCCCAGGCCGCCGATCGGCGTTTGCGATTCACCGCAGCCTGCGAGCAATGCCGCGGCCACGCCGCTAATAAGCGCGTAGCGGGTAACGTCTAGGCTCTTCATCTGCCTTGCTCCTTGCTTCACGAACGGATCGGCGGCCAAGGAAGTTCGCCACCGAGTCTCAGTTCCATCGCGGCAGCCACGTTGCGGCGATCAAGACGACTTCAAGCCTCGGGAGCGGGCACTGAGTTGGCGAAGGCGCTACTTGGCCGCGTGCAAAACACCTGTGAATGAAGCGCGCCCTAGTTTTCGCCGCGATCGCGTTCCTTGCTACGACTTCCTCCGCTCGCGCGCAGCAAACGATTTTTGACGAGGCCTTTCGGCGCTTGCAATCGTACCCGGTGCCGGCATACGCCATTTGGACCGCAACTTGGCACATTCGCGAACGGCCGATGGGTTTCTACACGGGAGAGAACACCTCGGTTGAAGTCCACCGCTATGCCGTGCGGCTCGCCGACGGGATCGAGAACGTGAGTGATCCCATACCGAGCGCGAAGCTTCCGCCGGCGTTGATTTTGCCCGAGTTCTTGGGCCCGTTCGCTTGGACGATGCGCTCTTCGGTACACGTGGCGCCTCCGAGCAACGGTGTCACGATGCTTCCCGACGTCGCCGGACTCAAAACGATCGCGACCGTCGTTGCGATCGCCCAGGCGCCCTACGCGATCGGCGATTCGGCACGAACTCCCCCGATCGAAGACGTCGAGGGGCACCCGACGTATCATCTCCAGCTGCGCCCGCGCAGCGATCCTCAAAAACATAATCTTCGCGACCTGTGGATTGACGTGCAGACCTACGACCTGCGCAAAGCACACTTCGTCGGGCAGTACGCTCCGACGCCGAAGGCGCCCGTAAGCCCAACGGACGTTACCGTCTACTTTCGCAACGCGGTTGGGTGCTGGGTCGTCACGCATGCGATCTGGACGTATCAGGACGCCCCCGTATCGTTCGAGTTCGACGTGGTCAACAATGAGATTGGGTTGCCCGCAATCCTGCCGGACTGGTTATTCGATGCGGAAAAATATCGCCAACATCAACTTGCGGGCGAGCCCGATTACCTCGGCATTCTGCTCGATCAGTTGCGCAAGGGAGGCCCGTGAAACCCGCGCCGGAGTCGGGCGTCGCGATGAGGAGGTACGCCGGTGCGCTGCTCTTACTGCGGATCGCCATGCTGCGGCGGATGCGGCTTCTTTATAAAATACTCCGCGTCGTGCTTGGCTGGGATTTCCGCGAAGGGGCGCGGCTTCTGGCTGTAGTCGAAGACGTTGGCGATGCTGGTCGCGCGCGCGTCGCTCGTACCGAGCGACGGCAGATTCCAATTTTGTTCGACGTACTTCAAAAGGCTGCCGAACTCATATTGCGTATGCGCGATCGAGCCGCCCTTGCCGCCGCCCGCAATCGCGTACGGCGAAACGACCAACATGGGAACGCGGAAACCAAGGCCGCCTTGGACGTCCTGATACTGCTGTGGGGGGGCGTTGTCGTAGAAGCCGCCCCAGTCATCCCAAATAACGACGACGACGCTCGATTTCCAGTAGGCGCTCTTCCCGATCGCGTTGACGACACTTGCGACCCACTCCGGCCCGTCGTCTACCTTTTGGTCGGGATGGTCGTCTGCGTCGTCCTCGGGAATCACCCACGAAACGGCCGGGAGTGCGCCTTTGGAGATGTCGCTGAAGATGTTGGTCTCCGGCCACGAGACGTTCGTCCCCCATTCCGCTCCATTGCGCACCGGGTAGATAACGTCGAACGCGTTCAACAGATCGGCGTCACAGGGCTGCGCGCCCCCGTCGCAGTCGGAACTGGGAGCGCAGCCGGCTTGATCCGTCGTGCTAAAGCACGGCGTGTAATATTTCCACGATACGCCCGCGCCATCGAGGAGGTCGCGCAGCGTCTGGTAGCCGGCCGAGCGCCCCGGAAAATCGTTCGAGCACGGAAATGGCCCATTGAGCTTGACTTGACCGGCGATAGTAATCGTGTAGGTGACAACTTTCGGATGCGCGTCGCACCCCCACGGCCAATACGTCGGATTATCGACAAGACTCTTGGTGGACGATGACGGCGAACCGCATGCAACGATGCAGGTTCCGCCCCGGATGAGATCCTGATGTGCGGTGAAGCTGCCACTGCCTTGCGTTTGGAACATCGCGTCGGCCAAGACCCACTGCTCGGCGATCTCCCAATACGGCTGAATATCGGACTTCTGCACGTACTGATAGGGCTGCGTCTGCGCGGGCTGACCGCTGGGACACGAGCCCTTGTCGATCAGATTGAAGCCATCCATCTTGCCGCCGTCGTATTCTTTTTCGAACGCGCTATGGCAGTGCTGCAGATCGTTTGGCATGATCAGCGAGTGCGCCGCGAGCGTTACCCACTTGTCAACGTACTTACCTCCCTCTTTCACCTTTTCTTTGCCGCGCGTCGCGCCGTTTGCGCCCGGAAACTTTGCGAATAAATTGTCGAAGCTTCGGTTCTCTTGAACGATCAGCACGACGTGTTTGATCGGCGACGCGCTCGAGCGGCCTTGCATGCCGGCCGGCGGCCCGCTCGGAAGCGAGGAAGAGCCGCCGGCGCAGGCGCTGAGCGCGAGGCCGGTGACGATCGCGAGATAGATCGCTTGACGCTGCATACGTTTTCGCCCTAGTCGCTGTCGGGCGCGAGGCCCGAGGGCGGTTGATGCACGAAATAGTCCCGAGAATATTTCGATGGGATGATTTGAAACTTACGCGGCGACATGTGGAAGTCGAACGCGTTCCCGATGCTCGTCGAGCGTTCGTCGTCGCGGTGCAGCGAGCCGAGATCCCAGGTGTCTTCGATGAAATGCAGGATGCTGCCGAAATCGTAGACGGTGTGATCAACGTGGGGTTTGACATACGGCGAAACGATCAACATCGGAACGCGGAAGCCGGGTCCGCCTTCCCACGTGCGCGGCGCGGGAGGCACGACGTGATCGTAAAGGCCGCCCCAATCGTCCCACACGATCACGACCGCCGTCGTCTTCCAATAGCTGCTCTTGCCGATGGCGTTCACGATCGAGGCCACCCATGAGGGGCCCGTGTCGCTGCTCTCAGCAGGATGGTCGGAATTCGGCGCATTCGGCGTGATCCACGATACCGCCGGAAGCTGCCGGCTCGAGATGTCCTTAAAGATTTCGAGATTCGTTCGCGTTACGTTATTTTGCCACTCGGCGCTGTAACGAACCGCCTTGATCGCATCGAAGGCGCTCCATATTCCGGGCGTATTGCCTCGCCCCGGATCGCTCTTCTCGTACTTCTTCACCGGCATCGCGTAGAATTTCCACGAGACGGACATTGCGTCGAGCAGATCGCGCAGCGTCGTATACGTGAAGCATGGGAAAGGTCCGCCATACGGGTGGACCTTACCGCCGCGTTTGATGATCGCGGTAACGAGCCGATGCGGGCCTGTGGCGAGCCCATCGCAGCCCCACGGAAACCAGGTCGGATTATCGATGAGCGCTTCGTTCTTCGAGAGATCGGTACCACCGGCAATCAGCTCCTGATGCGCGGTAAAGCTGCCGCTGCCTTGATCTTGGAAGGTGTGATCGGCGAGAACGTATTGTTTGGCCATATCCCAGTACGGCGCGATTTTGGAAGGCACGACGTACTGATACGGATACGTACAGGCTGGGCCGTCGCTTCCCGCCGATCCGAGCGCCTCGAGATCGAAGCCGTCCATTGCGTTATCATCGCGCTCGGTTTGAAATTGAGCGTAGTTGTGGCCCAAATCTTTTCCAGCGTAACCATCGAAGCTTTTTGGAAACCCCTGCCCGAGCAGATTTACCGGCGTGAGCGGGATCGTGGTTTCTTGCGGTACCGGAACAGGGCAGTCGAACGATGCCGGGATCGGCTTGGCTTTCCCAACCCTGGTGCCGTCGGCGCCCGGAAACGTCGCGAAGAAATTATCGAAGCTGCGATTTTCTTGTATGACGATGACGATGTGCTCGATCGGCGACGTGCTTGCGGTTTTGCGCAACGCGCCGGGGAGGATCGGCGCTCCGGCTTGAGATCCGCCGCCGCCGCATGCTGCGATTCCGGCGACGGCCGCTAGGAGGAGCAAACAGCATGGAGCCGCGCTTGCACGCACGATGGCGGCCTACTCGGAGTCGGGCGGCGAACCCGACGGCTTCTGATGAAGAAAGAACGCTTGCGAGTACTTTGCCGGAATTACTTTGAACGGACGCGGAGATTGATTGAAGTCGAACGCGTTGGCGAGGCTCGTTGCGCGCCCATCTTCCTGTCCGAGCGAGCCCAGGTTCCAGTTTCCCTCGACGAACTTCAGCACGCTGGCCGATTCATACTGCGTGTGTTCGACGTGAGCTCGCACGTACGGCGAAATAATAATCAGCGGAAGCCGGAAGCCGAGGCCACCCTGGGTGTCGTAGAAGGGCGGCGGCACGTGATCGTAATACCCGCCCCAATCGTCCCACAGGACGACGATCGCGCTGCTCTGCCAATATTTGCTCTTCCCTACCGCGTTGACGATCGACGCTACCCAGGAAGGGCCGGTATCTTTGGGTTGTCCGTATCCATTTTGCGTTTTCTCGTCGGGATGATCGGAGTTGAAGCCATCGGGCGTTACCCACGAGACGGCGGGAAGCTTGCCGGCTTTGATATCGGCAAAGATTTTGAGATCGCTGCTGGTAACGTTCGTTCCCCACTCTTTGCTGTAACGCACGGCTTTGATCGCGTCAAACGCGCTCCAGATGCCGGAGGTTCCATTTTTGGGATTATGCCACGGATAGACTTTGTTGGCATAATACTTCCACGAGATGCCTTGGGCGTCGAGCAAATCGCGTATCGTCTGGTACTGCGTCAGGCACGGAAAGGGGCCTTGCTCGCCAAGATACTTTCCAGCAGTCGTGAGAAGCGAAGTCACCTCTCCGCTGGGATTCCCGTCGCAGCCCCACGGGAAGCCGGTTGGGTCGTCGACGAGGCTCTCGCTCGAGTTGATTGCCGTGCCGCCCGCGATGAGGTCTTGATGCGCGGTAAAGCTCTCGCTTCCTTGCGTTTGAAAAGCCTTGTCGGCAAGCACGTATTGCTGCGCCATGTCCCAATACGGCGCGATGTCTAGCGGATCGACGTATTGATACGTGTACGTACACGTCGCCTGAGGGCCCTCGCCGTCAGGCCCGAATTTCGTAACATCGAATCCATCCATCGCGCACGGGTTCGAACCGTTCGGTTGCGATGCGGCCGAGTCGCAGTCGAGCAGATATCCCCCTCGATAATTGTGCGCGAGGTCGTTATCCCAGCCGAAGTTATTCGACCCGAAGCCTTTGCCGGTGAGGTCGACCTTGGTCAGCGGAATACTCGTCGGCTGCGTGATGACCGGCTGGTGTTTCGCCGCGCACGAGCTCGCGATCGGAGAGGGCATCGCTTCCGCTTTTCCGACCAGCGTACCATTCGCGCCCTTGAAGCTCGCGAACAAATTGTCGAAACTGCGATTTTCTTGAATGACGATTATGACGTGCGAGATCGGCGTGCTTGCTTTCAAACCGTGCGTCGCCGGCAGCGCCCCGCCCGGCGCCTGTGAGGAATTAACTCCGCTGCACGCGACGATTCCACCGCTCGCGACGAGCAGAAAGAACACTAAGCCGGCCGCCCGGAATCGCAAGCGCGCACCTCCCATTTCAGCCGAACCTACTTGGCGAAGGGCCCGCTTTCTTTCCTCTTATTACACGCAGAAGTTGACTTTGTTTATGGTTTGACGCACTTGCGTTAGTCGTAGCTTTCGCGCACGGTTTCCAACAACGTCTGGCCGAACTCGACAATCTCGCCGTCGCCGTCGAGCACGTCGACGCCGAATCCCGGATAGAGGCTCACGAAGCGATCCTGCTTCCACCGCGCGACCGACCAGCGATCGCGCGCCCCTTTTTCATACGGCCACGGCGGCATGCCTTCGCGATCGGAACGAATGTCGCGGCCATCGGACGTGCGGATTCGAACCTGGAAGCCTTCAACGCGCGCCATTTTCATTTCCAGCGTGCCGATTTTCATCGCGGCATTCTGGATTCTCTTGGCGCGTCACCGCGGCGTGCTGCAGAGACCGCATCGGCTATCTGCGCCATGTCCGCTTCGGCGACGATTCTCCCGCCGATTACGAACGACGGCGTTCCGTCGACTCCGAGTGCATCCGCGAGGCTTTTGTTCGCCTCGAGTTTGCGCGCGATCTCAGCATCATCCATGTCGTGGCGCAGCAGTGCCCAGTTCAGCCCAAGTTTTTGCGCGTGCTCGCGGATGGTATCGATCGTGATATCGCGTGGGTCACGCATGATCGCGTCGCGCAGTGCCTCGTAGGCGCCTTGGCGCTGCGCTGCAAGCAATGCGCGCGAGCCAAGCTCGCTTCCGGGCCCCAGAATCGGCAGATCCTTGTAGTCGAGGCGGACGTCGCGATACTTCGCCAGGAAGTGCGCCATCTGGGGCGCGAGTTCTCGGCAGTACGGACATGCGGGGTCGAAAAACTCGGCGATCACAACGCCCCCGCGAGCGTTTCCCGTGCTCGGGTCGCGCGGATCGAAGAGCGTCGCACGCCGGCGTGCGATTTCCACGCTGTTTGCCGCGGCTTCTACGCGCGCGTTATCGGCCTGCAGCGCGAGGATAGCCTCGCGCAGGATGCTGGGATCGTTTTTCATCGCGTCGCGTACGGTTTGCACGACCTGCGTCCGCTGGGCGGCCGTCAAGGCGTCGGGCTTCGTGGGAGCCGCCCGCGCGGAGCACGCCGCAAGCAGCCCCACTACCAGCACGACGACACGAGGGTTTACAGGCAGACGTACTTGCTCCCGTACAAGCCGCACTGCAGTCCCTTACAGCAACCGTGCGTACATGGCTGTCCCTCGTGCCCACATTTCTTGTGGTGGTGCTTGTGGAGTGGTAAAAGTTTTTCATTTTGCAAGAAATCCGAGACGCGGTGGACGCTAGAGAGCGACGGCGCTCCCAGGGGTGGCCCCGAATTCGGTGATCCGCCGCCGCAGGCGGCCAGCATGATAACGGCCGCGCAGATGCCTACGGCACACTTGACAGAGTTGAGAATCCTCATGAGATGTTCTGACCCTATCCTTTCCGGAAGATGCAACGGTGGGGTGCTCTGTTATGGTCGGGCTGACTGGATTCGAACCAGCGATCTCTAGTCCCCCAGACTAGCGCGATAACCAAGCTTCGCTACAGCCCGCTAACATCACGTTAACGGTACCTCAGGGTGATACCGATGTTCGTGACTGTTTTTTCTTGCGCGACCGCGTTCCGCCGACGGCTTCTTTGAGTGACTGGCCGGCTACGAACGCGGGTACCCGTCGCGCGGCGATCCTGATCTTTTCGCCGGTCTTGGGATTGCGTCCCTCACGCGCCTGACGCGCGCGAACGATGAAGCTTCCGAATGGGTTTAGCGCTACACGATCGCCTTTCTGCAATGCTCTCTTGATCTCGTTCAAAATAAAATCGACTATCTCGCCCGCTCGACGCCTGGAAAGCTCCGCTTCTTCGGCGACGGCTTCAATCACATCGGCCTTCGTCAACGTCCCATCTCCTACGCCGGCGGCACGATGGAGAAATCGCTTGATGGAAGGGGCCGCCTTTTAGGATTATACCTTACCGCGGTAGAATTTCCCCCAGCGCGCGCAACGCCAGGAGGTAGCCGGAGGCGCCAAGGCCGCTCACGACGCCGCGACAAGCGGCCGCGGTTACGCTCGAGCGGCGAAAGCTCTCTCGGGCCGCGATATTTGAGAGATGAACCTCTATCACCGGAATGCCGATCGCAGCGATTGCGTCGCGGATCGCGTAAGAGTAATGCGCGTATGCCCCCGGATTGATCACGACGCCGGCGCAGCCCCTGCGCGCTGCGTGAAGCGTGTCAATGATCGCACCCTCTGAATTGTGTTGCTCGCAGATGACTTCTACGCCAAGACTCTCCGCGCCGGTCACGATCGCTTCGTTCAATTCGACGAGGGTTTGCGTTCCGTAAATTTCCGGGTCACGCTCGCCAAGCAAGTCGAGGTTCGGCCCGTGCACAACCAAAACGCGCATGGTCCTCGCTTCTTTAGAGGAAAAGCACGGGCCTCCGAATCAGAGGCGCTCATGCCCGACTCGCTTCTCGCCGCATCGAACCTCGACGCCGGAATCGCGCTCGTGGCGGCGATTACCACCGATCTGGTCGCCGAAATTCGGGACCGGCACGACCTATGGCCGACCGCCACCGCGGCGGTCGGGCGTCTTGCGACGGGGGCCGCACTCTTTAGCGCGAGCCTCAAAGGAAACGAACGCATCTCGCTGCAGATCGCCGGTGACGGCCCATTGGGCCGGCTCGCCGCTGACGCGTGGTTACTCGACGAGCGCACCGCAGGTGCGCGCGGCTATGCTCGCAACGGACGCGTCGAGCTGCCGATCGACGCCCGCGGCAAATTCGACGTCGCCGGCGCAATCGGCGAGGGGTCGTTGCAGGTTACGCGCGCGAGCGACGTTGGTCAGCCATACGTCGGCGTCGTGCCGCTGCAGTCGGGCGAGATCGCGGAAGACCTCGCCGTCTATCTCGCGCAATCGGAGCAGATTCCGAGCGTCGTCGCGCTCGGCGTGCTCGCGAATCCCAGCGGCGTCCTCGCCGCCGGCGGGATTCTCGCACGAGCCCTGCCGGGTGCCGATGAGGGTGCGCTGGCAGCGCTCGAAGCGCGTGCGGCGGCCATGCCGCCGGTGACGCAGCTGATCGCGCAGCGCGCGGATGCCGGGACGTTGCTGCGCGAGCTTGCCGGCGACCTGGAGCTGCGGTCGCACCATTCGATCGACCTGCGCTTCGCCTGCCGTTGCAATCGAGCTAAGGTAGAAGCGGTGCTTCTCGGCTTAGGAGCCGACGAGCTTTTGAAACTGACGCGCGAGCGAGATCGTACCGAGGCGACCTGCGACTACTGCAAAACGACCTATCGTTTTACTGCCCAAGAAGTACGCGCGCTCATCGAGCGTTTATAAGCTATCCCCGCGCGCGCGGCAGCACGCGGACGAAGCGTCGCGAACCGACCGAAAGGACCGCCGGAGCTCGCGCGGTCCACATTGCATTAACGTCGTGCACCGGCTCACCATCAACTTTCACGGCATTTCCCGAGATAAGCCGGTCGGCGGCCCGCCGGCTTTCTGCAAACCCTGCCTTTACGAGAACTTCCGCGATCCGCTTGCAATCCCCGAGTTCGATCTCCCCGAGCTCCTCGGTGGGGATCTCGCGGCGCTGAACCGTGCGCTCGAAATATTCGCGGGCGGCGGCGGCCGCGGCGGCATCGTGATAGCGCGCGACGATCTCTTGCGCAAGACGCTTTTTTTCCTCCATCGGATTTGCGCGTCCCGCGGCAAGCTCGGCGGCCAGGCGCTCTGAGTCGGAACGCGAGCGAAATGCGGCAAGCCGCGCGTAAACCGGCAGCAGCTCGTCTGGAATTTTCATCAGTTTTCCGAACTGCTCTTGAGCAGGCTCGGCAACGCCAACGTAGTTGCCAAACGATTTGCTCATCTTCTTCTGCCCGTCCAGTCCGACGAGCAACGGCACCGTCGCACAGACCTGCGGAAGCTGTCCGAACTCGCGTTGATACTGTCGTCCCAGCAGCAAGTTGAAGAGCTGGTCGGTGCCGCCGAGTTCGACGTCGGCCGAAATCGCCACTGAATCGTATGCCTGCGCGACGGGATAGAGAAGCTCGTGGAGCGAGATCGGTACGCCGGAATCGTAGCGCTCGCGGAAGTCGTTACGCTCGAGCATCTGCGCGACCGTCGTCTTCGCGAGCAGTTTCACCAAATCGGGAACGCTCAACGCGTCGAGCCATTCGGAGTTGTAGCGCACCTCGACGCGCTCGAGATCGAGCACCTTGCCGGCTTGCTCCCGGTACGCCCGCATGTTCGCTTCGATCTCTTCGCGCGAGAGCTGCGGCCGGGTGACGTTGCGGCCGCTGGGATCGCCGATGCGCGCCGTAAAGTCGCCGATGATCAAGGTCACGCGATGGCCCGCCTCGGCGAAACGTTGGAGCGGATGCAGCACGACCATGAAACCGAGATGAAGGTCGGGGCTCGTCGGGTCGATACCGAGTTTAACGTGCAGCGGCCGCCCCGACCCAATGCGCGCCTCAAACTCCGCGGCGGTTTCGACGTGCTCGAACTCTTCAAGCAGATCGCGGACATCCGTCAGGTTCACGTCCGCAACTCGATGAGCGTGACGCCGGTCGAACCTTCCTGTTCGTTGCCATAGCGCAGGCTCTTGACCGCGGCGTGGCCGCGCAAATATTCTTGCAGCCCGCGTCCGAGCATGCCCGTACCCTTGCCGTGAATTAAACGCAGCGAAGAGTTTCCGGCAAGCAACGCGTCGTCGAGCCACCGGTCGACGAGCGGCTCGGCCTCGGCGTAGCGTTTGCCGCGAACGTCGAGCTCGGCGGCAGAGCGTTGCGCGGCAGTCATGCGCGCCTCGGCTTGCGCCGCGGACCCTTGCGGGCGCTTTACAAGGGCATCCTCGCGGCGAACGTCGCTCCTTTCCACCATCATCTTCATTGAACCGACCGAAACGAGCAACCTCTCGTCCCAATCTTCGGCGACGATCCCTTCTTGATTCAAAGAGAGGATCCGCACGCGATCGCCCGTCGAATAGGATGCATCCTCACGCCCATCGGCAGCGATGGGCCGAATCCCGAGATCCTCGCGCATTGCTTCCACCGTCTGCGCCAACAACGCCGCCTGCGATGGCGTTACCTTCGGTTTTCGCGAACCGCGATCCGAGGCGAGCTGCGACGCGCGCCGCTGCAACTCGCGCGCGAAGTCGCGCAGAGTTTGTGCCAACCGTTCTTCTGCCTGCGCGGCGAAACGGCGCCGCTCTAGGTCGAACTCGCCGCGATCGCGCTGCAAGCTCTGGAGCTCGTGTGCGACGTCGCGACGCTCGACCTCCAGTTGCAATCGCTCTTCGCGTAGCTCGCTGTTGCGCAGGGCGAGTTCCGTCAACGCCGTCTCGTAATCGAGTTCGCGGCGCTCCAACAACGTTCCGGCGCGCTCGACGATCTGCGGATCGATTCCCAATCGCGAGGCGAGCGGAAAAGCTAACGACTGTCCGGGCGTTCCGACGTCGAGCTCGAAGGTCGGTGCGAACGTTTTTGGATCGAAACGGACGCTGGCGTTGGCAACCCCTGGCGTAGCGTGGGCGAAGAGCTTGAGCTCGAGAGAGTGCGTCGAAACGATCGCCCGCGCGCCGGAACCGAGCAATCGCTCTAACATCGCAATCGCGAGCGCCGCGCCCGCGCTCGGCTCCGTTCCGCCGCCGATTTCATCGACGATCGCAAGCGTGCGCGCCTGCGCACCCGCCAAGATCTCGCGCATCCGTTCCAAGTGGGCCGAAAAGGTTGAGGCGTTGGCAACGAGAGATTGCTCGTCGCCGATGTCGGCGACGACGCGCTCGAAGCGCCCGATGCAGGCACGTCCCGCGGGGATTTGCATTCCGCAGTAGGTCATGGCGACGAAGAGGCCTGCCATCTTGAGCGCGACGGTCTTGCCACCCATGTTCGGACCGCTCACGACGAGCAGGCGCGTGGCTTCGTCGAGTGCAAGCGATTGCGGAACGGCGCGCTCGCCGAGCAGCGGGTGACGGCCTCGTTCGATCGCGAGCACCGGATCGTCGTCTAATTCGGGCACGATACTATCGGTTCGCCGAGCGAGGTCGGCTTTTGCGGCGAGCAGATCGAGCCGCGCCAGCATCTCGACGCCTGCCTCAATCTCGGCAGCGTGGTCGCCGACCTCGCGTGAGAGCGTTTCGAGAATTCGCCGCACCTCGCGCTCCTCTTCGATGAGCAGCGTGCGTACGCGATTATTGGATTCGAGCGCGGCGAGCGGCTCAACAAAAAAGGTTTGCCCGCTCGAGCTCGTGTCGTGAACGATTCCTGGCAACGTTGCGGCCAGCTCGGCCTTAATCGGGATGACGAAGCGCCCGTTGCGAATCGTAACGATTCGTTCTTGGATGACTTTAGCGTATTTCGCCGAGCTCAGGATCGAGCCGATGCGATCGCGCGCATCGGCTTGGGATTGGGCGAGGTTTCGCCGGATGCGTCCGAGGCCTGGCGACGCGCGATCGAGCACCGCGCCCCGTTCGTCGATAGCATCCAGTATCGAGCGCGTAAGCTCGCGCAGCGGCGCATATCCGGCGACGACGTCGGCCAGATCGCCCTGATCGCGCACGGCACGATACGCGGCGGCGGCCGCTGCAATGGTATCGCCAATCGAGCGCAGCTCGCTCCCCCCAAGCGATCGGCCGACCTGCGCCGCCTCGGTAAGTGCCGACGTCTCGATCGCCGGCATCACGTGAAAATCGGAACCGGCCATAAGGGAACGCACCGCTTCGGTGCGACGCTGTTCGCGGCGCACCATCTCGAAAGTCGAGCATGGAGTCAGTTCGAGTGCATAAACCCGGCCGCGCTGCGTTCGCGTCATCGCCACAACCCGATCGCGTACTGCGGCAAAATCGAGTGCCTCGAGCGTTCGGTCGTCGGCCAGCGTCATGAAAAACCGACTCGCTTAGGACGACAGCTTCTTGCGCACCAGCTCGTTGACGAGCGCCGGATCGGCCTTCCCGTGTGAAACTTTCATCACCTGACCGACGAGGAATCCCATAACGTTGCTCTTCCCCGCCCTAAAGTCGGCCGCGACCTTCTCGTTAGCCGCCAGAACCTCGTCGACAAATCGCTCGATCGTTGCCGGATCGGTCGTCTGCGCGAGACCTTCGCTCTCGACGATTGCCGCCGGCGAGCCTCCGCCGTCCCACATGCGCGCAAGGAGCTCCTTTGCGATCTTCGAGTTGATCCGCTTTGCCTCGACCAGCGCGATTAACTCGGCAAGATGCTCCGGCGAAATTTTGGAAGCCGCCACCGGCACGCCGGTTTCGTTGGCCAGCCGCGAGAGATCGCCGAGCACGAAGTTACTCGCCTGATGGGCATTCCGGCTACGCGCCACGACGCGATCGAAGTAATTCCCCAGCGATGGATTATCGACCAGCTGCGTCGCCTGCCTCGGAGCGAGACCGTGTTCTGTGGTGTAGCGTTCGAAGCGCTGCCACGGAAGCGTAGGAAGCGCCGCCCTCAGTCGCGCGATGTCGGAGGGCGCCGGCTCCAACGGAACGAGATCGGGATCCGGAAAGTAACGATAGTCGTGCGCCTCTTCTTTGCTGCGCATCGAATGCGTGACGCCATTGACTTCGTCCCAACCGCGAGTTTCCTGGATGACTCGGCCGCCGGCTGCCAGGATCTCGATTTGCCGCTCAATCTCGCTCTCGATTGCACGCTCCACCGACCGAAACGAATTCATGTTCTTGATTTCGGCCTTGGTGCCGAGCTGGGACGAACCGGACGGACGAATCGAGACGTTGGCGTCGCAGCGCAGCGAGCCTTCCTCCATCTTGACGTCGCTCACGCCAAGCGCGAGCAACGTACGCCGCAACGATTCAAGATATGCAATCGCCTCCGCGGCGCTATGCAGCTCCGGTTCTGAGACGCATTCCATGAGCGGAACGCCGGCGCGATTGAAATCCAACAACGAGTACGAGCTTCCGGCAATACGGCCGTCGCCGGAGCCGGCGTGGGTCGATTTGCCGGTGTCTTCTTCAAGGTGGATCCGCGTCAGGCGGCACTCCTGCATCGTGCCGTCCTCGAGCCAATACTTCACCACGCCGCCCAAGGCAAGCGGCATGTCGTATTGCGAGATCTGATAATCTTTCGGCATGTCCGGATAGAAGTAGTTCTTTCGGTCGAACTTCGAGAACGACGGGATCTTCGCGCCGAACGCGAGTCCGGCGGTAACGATATGCTCGATCGCTTTAGCGTTCGGTACGGGAAGCGCTCCCGGCATCCCCAGGCAAACGGGACAGACCTTCGTATTCGGCTCGCCGCCGAACTCGTTAGGACAGCCGCAAAACATCTTGGTCGCGGTCCGCAGCTCGACGTGACACTCGATGCCGATGACGCACTCGTACGCGCCGCTCACGTGCGGGCGCCTTCCAGCATCGGCTTGCGCGCGAGCGCGTGTTGCGTCGCGCGCTCGTAGGCGTGGGCGGCACCGAGCAGCAGCTTCTCGGCGAACAGCGGCGTGCAGAGCTGCAGGCCGACCGGCATCGGCACCTTTCCGCCGTCGGGCGTGCTCCAGCCGCACGGCACCGAGAGCGCCGGCAGCCCGGCAAGGGCCATCGGGATGGTGTAGTAATCCATCAAATACATGCTGTACGGGTCGCTCTTCGCTCCGAATTCGAAGGCGGGAGAACTCGCCGACGGGCACGCGATCGCGTCGCACTTTGCGAAGGCTCGGTCGAAATCGCGCGCGATGAGCGTGCGCGCTTGTTGCGCGCGAACGTAGTACGCGTCGTAATATCCGCTCGAGAGAGCGTGGGTGCCGATGAGAATTCGGCGTTTTACCTCGGCGCCGAAACCGGCGGCCCGGGTTCGATCGTACATCGTCCGGACGTCTTCGCCATCGACCCGTAGACCGTAGCGGACGCCGTCAAAGCGCGCCAGGTTCGACGAACACTCCGCCGGCGCTATGAGGTAATACGTTGGGACTCCGTAATCCGCCGTCGGCAGCGAAACCTCAACAAGCTCGGCGCCGAGGCCTTCGAGGTCGCGATACGCCTGCAGGTAGAGCGCGTTGAGGTCCTCGCCGAGCGCCGTCGTGTCGAACTCGCGTACGATACCGATACGCAAGCCGTGCAAGTCTTCGCGAAGTGCATCGGCGGTCGGCTCGACCGGCCGGTCGATCGACGTTGCGTCCATCGGATCGTAGCCAGCCATCACATCGTACGCGATCGCCGCGTCCTCGACGGTACGTGCGAGCGGACCGATTTGATCGAGACTCGAAGCAAACGCAATCAATCCGTAGCGCGATACGCGGCCGTACGTCGGTTTGAAACCGACGAGATTGCAGAAGGCGCCCGGCTCTCGAATCGAGCCACCCGTATCGCTTCCCAAACCGATCGCCGCTTCGTACGCAGCGACCGCGGCGGCGGAGCCGCCGCTCGATCCGCCCGGAACGCGCGCCGGATCGTAGGGATTGCGGGTAACGCCGAGGCTCGAGTTTTCGCACGAGCTGCCCATTGCAAATTCGTCACAATTCGCCTTGCCAATGGGAATCGCGCCGGCGTCGAGCATCCGGGCCACCGCGGTCGCGGTATAGGGCGATATCCAATGCTCCAAGATTTTGCTGCCGCAGGTCGTGCGCGTGCCGTCCAAACACATGTTGTCTTTCACCGCGATCGGCACGCCCGCCAGCGGGGGCCGTTCGCCCTTACGCACCCGTTCATCGACGCGCGCGGCCTGCGAACGCGCGAGGTCGGGCAGCACCGTCAAATACGAGCCGAGCAGGGCGTCGACGGCTTCTACGTGCGCGAGCGTCGCTTCCGTAATCTCGACCGCACTCAACTCGCCGGAACCGACCTCGCATGCCATTTGCGACGCACTCTTCTCGATCAGCCGCGCGGCCATGACCCTACTCCGCAATAATCCGCGGCACGCGGAAGAATCCACCCTGCCGCTGCGGTGCTTCCGCCAGAACACGTTCGCGCTCCAGGCACGGAACCAGACGATCCTCACGCATCACGTTGCGGGATTCGACCACCTGAGCCGTTGCCGGGACGCTCTCGATGTCGAGCTGCGCCAGTGCGTTCACGTGGCCGAGTAAATCGCCAAGCTGTCGCCCGAAGACCTCAATTTCTTCATCGGTTAGCGCGAGTCGCGCCAGTTTGGCGACGTACCGTATATCGATGATGTCGGGCGGCAAAATTAATCGTACTCCAGCTGGACGAGCGTCTCGACGTGCCCGGTTTGCGGAAACATGTCGAAAGGTTGAACGAGACCGAGCCGATAGCCCTTAGCCACGAGGAACTTGGAATCCCGTGCAAGCGTTGCCGGGTCACACGACAGATACCAGAGCGCGGAAATGCGAGCATCGGCGATTGCGCCGAGCGTCACCTCGTCGCAGCCTTTGCGCGGCGGGTCGAGAAAGAGCACGTCGGTCTCGCGGAGTGTGTTCTGGAGTGCGGGTGTCGCGACGAGCTGCTCGACTCGTCCGGCGGTAAAGCGAGCCAATTGCTCCAGACCGTTGCGGCGCGCGTTGGAAGTGGCTTCGGCAACCGCCTGGGCGTTCTCTTCGATGCCGTAAACCTGCCAGCCGTGCTTTGCAAAGAAGAGCGCGAACGTTCCAACGCCGCAATACAAATCGACGATGCGCCGCGGAGGCGTAAGCCACGGTTCGAGATATTCAAAAATGCGAGCGACTATCTCGACGTTGACCTGAAAGAAAGAGTCGGCCGAAATTTGATAACGCACGCCTCCGACGGTTTCTTCGATCTCGTCGTGGCCGGCAAGATGGCGACGCTGGCGCCCTAAGATCGCATTGACGCTTGCTGGATCGAATGAGTTCGTGATGCCTGCTAGTCCGGGAATATCGCGGAGCAGCAACGGCGCGACCCGCCGAGCGCTCTCCGAACTCCGTTCGGTAGTAATGGCCAAGAGAGTCGCCCCGGTCGCGCTCGCGCTGCGCGCAACGAGATGACGCGCGTCGCGCAGCATCGCGCCCACGGGCTCGAGGTGGCGAATTCCATCGAGCCTGCCGAGATCTGCATTTAACTGCGGGGTGACGATCGGACAGGCATCGATGGGAACGACGTCGTGCGAGCGCTGCCGGTAGAAACCGATCGCGGGTGGCGTGCTGCTTTTGTCCACGACCAGCGCCATCTTATTGCGGTAGGCACGCGGCTCGGTCATACCGATGGTGTCACGCACCTCAACCTGGCCCAACCCACCGATACGCTGCAGCGTTTCGCGCACGACATTGCGCTTCCACTCGAGCTGCGCAGCGTAGCTGAGATGCTGCAGCTGACATCCGCCGCAGATCCCGAAGACCGGGCAAAACGGCCGCACTCGGGCCGGCGATTCGCCCAGTATCTCGATTGCGTCGCCGACCGCGTAACGCTGTTTTACTTCGGTGATTCGGACGCGAGCGCGTTCGCCCGGAAGCGGGCCGAAACAAAAAACGACGCGGCCGCCGGCGCGGCCGACGCCTTGACCGTTGGCAAGGAGATCTGTAAACGCGAGCTCGAGTTCGACGCCCTTGCGAAACGTCGTGCTGTTAGGCGCTGTGTCTCTGCTCGTCAAGCGCCTTAAGCAGCGAGTTCGCTTCGTCGATCAACTCTTGAATGCGCTGCGTCGTGGGATCTTCGCCTGATTCGGAGGAGGCGAGCCGTAAGCAGACATACGCGACCGTCGCACCGAGCGCGGCCACGCCGACGCCGACGCCGATCCAAAAGAGCATCGGCGCGAGCCGCCGCTCTTGGCGGTTCTCGGGGCGGTCGGGCTGCGGCCTGGGGTCCGTCGGTTGCATGAAATTGCTTGTTCGCGCCCGAGGTGGTGCGGCTCCTATTTCGGCATAGACGAGCTCGCACTCGTCAACACGATGTCGTCGACGAACTGTTGGGTGGAGCGATTTGGATAGCCGTCGCCGTGCACGCCAAAGTAGAGCCAGAACGTTCGACCGGCATAAGCGGCCAGATTCCATCTTCCCAGCACCCATGCGGCTTTATAATTGACCGCTTTATATAAATTCACGACGACGTTCCCGCGATCGTCCAGCAGATCGGCCTCCTGGTACGCAAACGTAGCGCCGCCTTCGTCAGAGAGCTGATAAAGCCGGGCCGTCAGCAAACCGGCGGCCGGAATCCGCACGCGTTGGCATAGGCCGGAGTTGCCGGGCGGTTCGCCCGAGCCGCCGGTCGTGCCCGAATATTCGTCGTAGGCTCCGCTATAGGGATGTTCTCTCGTAATATACGCAGCGGTGTCGCCGCATTGGTACCATCCACCATCGACCGTGCCGCTCTCGAAGCCGGGGTTTGTAACGGCGTTGCTCGAAGCGCTTGCGGTCGGCATGGCGAGCTGCTGACGCGGCACGTTGAAATGTCCGGCGACGGCATGACGCTCTGAGTCATCCTGCACCGCGCCAACGAGGAGCAGCGCTGCGAGCGCCGCAAGTAGGGGGATCCCAAAGCAATTGGGGCCCCCACTCGACGAAGTCGAGCGGGGATTCGGAGAGGTGGTCGAGCGGTTGAAGGCACTCGCTTGGAAAGCGAGCAGAGGTGATAAGCCTCTCGAGGGTTCGAATCCCTCCCTCTCCGCCATACTCGGCGAGCTACCCGCCAGCCACGCGATCGAGATGAGTCAACCAGAAATCGAAGCTGGCCCGTGCTTGCGCCTCTAACATTGCATCGCCTGGAATAACTTCGCGGCCCAACTGGCCGGCGAGCGTCGTACGAGCTCCGTAGTTTGCATCCATCACGAGGTCGGGAAGCTGCAATGCCGCCACGAGCTCTTCGGGCAGACGCGCGTCGGGCGGAAGCGTGCTGACTACGATTTCGGGAGGGTTTTCGGCCGGCCACGATCGCGCTTCGAAGCGGCGGCCCGTTTCGCGAACGCGTTTCTCGTCGCGTCCCCAGAGAAACGTGTAGGAATCATTGTCGTGCAATTCGGCGAGAATGGCACGCGCGGTCGCGCCGTAGCCGAGTACTCCAATGCGTTTGAGGGAGACCGGTTCGTCGAGCAACGCCTCGATCGCACTGCGGGCGCCGATGCCGTCGGTGTTCGTGCCGACGACCTGACGGCCAAAGAATATCGTATTGACGGCCTCGGCGCGGCGCGCTTCGTCCGTAAGCGCATCACACGACGCTAACGCTTCTTCTTTAAGCGGAAAGGTAACGTTGCAGCCGATGTACCCCTCGGCACGCAAGCGCCGAATCGCTTCGGGACCCTGACCGGCCGGAACTCGAATCGCGACATAGCTCCCATCGATCTCGGCTTCCTCGAGGAAGGCACGATGCAGAACCGGGCTGCCGCTGTGTTCGACCGGATCGCCGATCAGAGCGAGCTTCATCTTCGGCGTCCACGCAACATCAAGCGTTCGAAAAAACGGAAGAATCGCGTCACCGGAAAGTCCTTAGATTCGATCGGCTCGGTAAGGATCGTGTACAGGCCGCAGAGTTTTCCGCCCAGCACGTCGGTAAAGAGCTGATCGCCCACGACCGCAATCTCTCGGCGCCGCAGCTGCAGAGACCGCTTCGCCCGAAGGAAACCGAACGGCAACGGTTTGAGCGCGTTGGGGAAGCACGCGACGTTGAGTTGAGCGGCCAGAGCATTGACGCGCTCCGATAGGTTGTTCGAGAGCATCACAATGCGAAAACCTCGCTCACGAGCCCGCTCGACCCAATCGAGATGTTCCTGGGCGAGCTCCGTTTCGCGGAAGCCGAGCAGGGTGTTGTCGAGGTCCACGATGAGCCCTCGAATGCCGGCCGCTTCGAGCTCTTCGTGCGGAACGTCGTGCAGCCGCGGCGCAAAGCGATCGGGTCCCAGCATCGAGCTTGCCTTGTACCGGTTATCCCCGGTATCCTCGGGACTGTCCACATGGCCTCCACCCGCCTGCTCGCTACGACCGGCTGCTCCACCGTTTTTGCGCGGCTAGGCACAGCGGATACACAAGGATTTTTGCCGCGACCCCAATATCTTGTGGTATTCGGCTGGATATGGCACTATAGGTAACCTGTCCGCGCCAGTGAATCGATCGAATGCGAACGCGTGTTCGGTATGAGCGAGGAGCTTTGCATCTATGAAATTCGCGCGCATTTACTCCACTTCGGGTGATCCGTACTTCGGCCTCACGTTCGAATCGCGATGTTCGCGAATCGTCAATCCCGACGGCTCGGTTATTTTCGAAGCCAAGGACGTGATGGTTCCAACGAGCTGGAGTCAAGTCGCCGTCGACGTGCTGGCCCAAAAGTATTGCCGCAAGGCGGGCGTCCCGAAAGCGACCGCGCGCGTTAAGGAAGAGGGCGTGCCGGATTGGCTTCAGCGCTCGATCGCCGACGGACCGGCGTTGGAAGCGCTTTCGCGGGACGATCAGTTCGGGGCCGAGCGCGACGCCCGCCAGGTCTTCAACCGAATGGCGGGATGCTGGACCTACTGGGGCTGGAAGCACGGCTATTTCGATTCCGAAAACGACGCCCAGATCTACTACGATGAGATGTGCGCGATGCTCGCGCGCCAGATCGGCGCCCCTAATTCTCCGCAGTGGTTTAACACGGGCTTGCATTGGGCGTACGGAATCTCAGGCCCCGCGCAAGGGCACTGGTACGTCGAGGCGGCCGATGGCGTGGCACGACCGTCGCCCGATACGTTTTCGCATCCTCAGGTCAGCGCTTGTTACATTTTGGGAATCGAAGACGATCTCGTCAACGAGGGCGGGATTTTCGACGGCGTGATGCGCGAAGCGCGCATCTTTAAGGGAGGGAGCGGCAGCGGAGCAAATTTCTCGAAGCTTCGCGCAGCCGGCGAGAGACTCACCGGCGGGGGAACCTCGAGCGGGCTCATGTCGTTCCTGAGAGTTTTCGACCGCGCTGCCGGCGCCATAAAATCGGGCGGAACGACCCGCCGCGCGGCAAAAATGGTGGTCCTCAACGCCGACCACCCCGATATCGAAGAATTCGTTAACTGGAAGGTCCGCGAAGAGCGCAAGGTTGCCGACCTCGTCATCGGATCGCGAATCTTCGAGCGGCACCTCAACGCCATTATCTCGGCCGCGCACGATACCCGCGTGCCCGACTACGCTCGTCTCGATCCGGCGCTCAATGCCTCGCTGCGGCAGGCGATCCGCGACGCAATCGCGGCCGGCATTCCGTCGGGAGCCGCGCAAAACGCTCTCGATTATGCGCGGCAAGGCTACACGCGTCTTGAGATCGAGCAGTACGATACGGGCTGGGATTCCGAAGCCTACGTTACCGTCTCCGGTCAGAACTCGAACAACTCCGTTCGGCTCAGCAATGCCTTCTTCCATGCACTCGACCTCGACGACGACTGGCTGTTGACCGCCCGTACGACGGGCGATGTCGTCAAACGCATCAAGGCGCGCGACCTGTGGGAGCAGATCGCCCTCGCGGCCTGGCAGTGCGCGGATCCGGGTCTGCAATTCGACGACACGATCCAAGAGTGGCACACCTGTTCGAACGACGAGCGCATTAACGCAACCAATCCGTGTTCCGAATTTGTCTTCATAGATGACACGGCCTGCAACTTGGCGAGCGTCAACCTCGTCAAGTTTCTCAACGACGACGGCAACTTTGATGCAAAGCGCTTCGCCGATGCTTCGCGCATTTGGACCGCGACGCTCGAGATTTCGGTGGCGATGGGCCAGATGCCATCGAAGCGCATCGCTGAGAAAAACCATGGCTATCGGACGCTCGGCTTAGGTTACGCCAATCTTGGGACGTTGCTCATGCGCATGGGCTTGCCGTACGATTCCGAGGAAAGCTTTGGATGGTGCGGAGCGATCAACTCACTACTGACGGGTATGGCCTATCGCACTTCGGCTGAAATGGCGCAGCAGCTCGGCCCCTTTGCACGGTTTGAGGCGAATCGCGAGCCGATGCTGCGCGTTATTCGAAACCATCGCCGTGCTGCTTACGCCGTCGATCCAAGTGAATATGAAGGATTGACCGTCAGGCCGGTGACGCACATGCCTACGCTGTTCACGCAGAAGACCTGGGCGCTTGCGCGAAAAATGTGGGACGATGCGCTCTCCATTGGTGAGGTAGTGGGCTATCGGAATTCGCAAGTAACGGTCACCGCTCCGACGGGAACCATAGGTTTGGTGATGGACTGCGACACGACCGGCATCGAGCCGGATTTCGCGCTGGTGAAATTCAAGAAGCTCGCGGGCGGCGGTTACTTCAAGATCGTCAATCAATCCGTTGACGCCGCGCTGCATAAGCTCGGTTACTCCCCCGAGCAGATCGAGGCAATTGAAACGTACGCCAAGGGTACCGGTACGCTTCAGGAAGCCCCTCATATCAACCGGGCGACGCTGAAAGCCAAGGGCTTTGATGACGCGGCGATTGGGCGGCTCGAGACCGCTCTCCCGAGCGCCTTCGAACTCGCCTTCGTCTTTAACAAGTTCGTGCTTGGAGAAGACTTCTGTACAGAGACGCTCGGTCTCACCGGCGACCAGCTGAACGACTGGCACTTCTCGCTTCTTCGCGACGGACTCGGCTTCTCGGCGCAGCAAATCGAGGAGGCGTCGGCCCATATCTGCGGCCGCATGACCGTCGAAGGCGCTCCCGATCTCAAAGACGAGCATTTAGGCGTTTTCGACTGCGCAACGCCGTGCGGTAAATATGGTTCGCGCTACATTCGACCGCTCGCCCACGTCGATATGATGGCGGCGGCACAACCGTTTGTGAGCGGGGCTATTTCAAAAACGATTAACTTTCCGCAGACCGCAACGATTGCCGAGGTAAAGGAAGCCTACCTCTACTCTTGGGAGCGCATGATCAAAGCCGTGGCGCTTTACCGCGACGGCTCGAAGCTTTCGCAGCCGCTCGCCGCAAGCTATGACTTTGGTGACTCTAGCGAACAAGAGACGACCGGGGCCTTTCAACAGCAACCCTTTGCGCAACCGCTGCAAATCGCCGAGAAAATCGTCTACCGCTATATCGCCAAGCGGCGCTCGATGCCGCAGCGCCGCAGCGGCTACACGCAAAAGGCGACGATCGCGGGGCACAAAGTCTACCTGCGCACGGGCGAGTACGAGGGCGGCCAGCTCGGCGAGATTTTCATCGACATGCACAAAGAGGGCGCGGCCTTCCGCTCGTTGATGAACAATTTCGCGATTGCGATCTCGCTCGGGTTACAGCACGGCGTGCCGCTCGAGGAATTCGTGGAAGCCTTCACCTTCACGCGGTTCGAGCCCAATGGCCCGGTCATCGGTCACGATCACATCAAGATGGCGACGTCGATTCTCGACTACATCTTCCGTGAGCTGGCCGTGAGTTATCTCGGCCGTTACGATCTCGCGCACGTGCAGCCGTCGATGCAGATGGACGCGATGGGCCCAGAAGCGCAGGCGGAGTACGTCGCCGAGGAAGAGGCCGGGGTTCAGGTCCGGCCGGCCGGCATCGCCGAGAAGCTCCATCCGGTCAGCGCGCACTTGCATCCCGGCCAAGACGTGCCGCATGGCGCGAGCACGACGATCGCACCGGATTCGCCGGCACCGCGCTTCCACTCGAGTGGCGGCGGGACCGCCGTCGTGATGCTTGCTCGTACCGAAGCGATCAACGCATCGCGGGCCAAAGGCTACACCGGCAATGCGTGTTTGGAGTGCGGGCAGCTCACCATGGTTCGCAACGGCGCTTGTGAAAAATGCGATTCGTGCGGCGCGACCTCGGGTTGCAGCTAAAAAAGTCAGCGACTTTGTTCGGCCTGAGATCGACAGGAGGACTCAATGAACAGGGTTGGTCTTATTGTCTACCCCGCTTCGGATGTACCAACGGCGCAGAAGTTCTTCGCCACCCTGCTCGGTGTCGAGCCGTACGCCGAGAGCAAACGCTACGTCGGCTTCAAAGCCGGGGATATGGAAATCGGGCTCGTTCCGCAGGCGGCGCAACCCGGCCTTTCCGGCGCGCTGGCTTACGTCGACGTTAGCGATATCAACGCGGCGTTGGCCTCCCTGCTCGCGGCCGGAGCAGCGAAGGTGCAGGACGTCACCGATGTCGCCTACGGATTGTTGATCGCGATCGTCAAGGATCCCGATGGAACGGCCATCGGCCTTCGTCAGCACCCGAAGCGGTAAGTGCGCTAGACGACGCGGATAATCGCCATCATGCCGTGATCTTCGTGAAAGAGCATGTGGCAATGAAACACAAACGTGCCGCGCGGAACGTTGCGAAAGTCGAGCAGGACCTTGGTGATGCGCGGCTTGACGAGCGGATAGTTGGGGTCGCGGCGATTGGGCAGCAGCCGGCCGATCGGAACGAACACGGTGTCGCGCGTGAGCGGCACGCCCGCCGAGCTCATCTCTTCCACGAACGTCATCTGATGAATGTGAAAGGCGTGCGCTTCCATCGTCGAGTTGATGAGATACCACTCTTCCACGCTGCCTCTCTTGACGACGACGTCGGCGATTGCCGGGACGGTCGCCCCCGCACGATAGACCGGCCAAAACGGATGCTCGTGGAAGTTCGGGTTCGTCGTTTCGGTGATGTAGAAGACCTGGTGGGGCGGGATCTTCCCGTGCTTCGGGAGCACGTATTCGGTGAAGGTGAATGCGCGGCGACGCACGAGCGACGGGTTCGCGCGCGCAAACGCGACGAGCCGCGCCGCCGGCGTATCCGCGATTACCGCCGGTTTGGAACTCATGGCTATGGTCTGAACTCCGGCGCCTGCCACCGCGATGATTCGCAGCAGATCGTGATGCATCTGATAAAATGCGTCTTTGCCTTCGCAATAGTGCTCGCTTGAGAGCGTATACGTCGAACCCGGTTCCGCGGTCAGCAATATCTCGGCGCGCGACATCGAGGTCAAAAAAACGTCGTCCATCGAAATGTACTCAGCCAGCGGATGTTCCATATTGCCGGAAACGGGAACGCCATCGAGTCCGACTACGCGCAGCGGTTGAACCCGGCCCGACGAATCGCGTATTTCTAAGCGCGTCGCCGAATCCGAAGTCCCGTTGAGAATTCGGAGCAGCTGTGGCTGCCCTGCCGTAATGTGGAGCGTCGCCGGCACGTTGGCACCGTCGAGTGCGACCACTGACTCGGAATTGAGTCCGTTACAGCCGCTGGAATCGAGCGTCACGCCGCCGGCTCGCATCGGATACGTTACCGGCCACGGTGGAGGATTGAACGGGTCGTACGGCACCGGGGATCCGGCCGGCAGCGCGGCCTCGTGCGCCATGGAGGAAAATTCGAACGCACTTTCATCGGGCGCAAAAGGATTGTCCAGTTCGAACGGGACGCGGTAACGCACGAAAATAACGTGCTCCGCCGCGCGAGGAAGTTGCGGTTGGTCGGGTTCGACGATCCACGCGCCATCCAGGCCGCCGGCGACTTGATCGTCCGAGGCACCGTGAGCGTGCGGATGATACATATACAAGCCCGGGGGCTGCGTGCGAGGGATCGTGACGCGATACTCGCAGGCTCGCATCGGAGTACTCAAGGTCGACAGAAAGATATTCTCTTCGTCCGCCGGTCCTTCGAAGCCGTGCAGGTGAATGTTCGTATCGACCGGATGGACGTGCATATACCGGTCGTCGATCGTGTGGTTTAAATATCCAACGTAATGTATCGTTCTGGCCGATGGCATGGCCATCGGCATGCATGCGGTAATCGCGGTCGAGGAAGCGTGCTCGCCCGGGCTCTGGCCAGAAATATCGTTAACGATCCGAAGTGCGAAATGTTCGCCGCGCCGGACCCGAAGCGTCGGCGACACTGTTTGCGTCGCGCCGTTCCACGTATAGCGATAGCAATACCGATCGCCGTCCCGATGAACGGCGAGGATCAGCTCGTGCTCGCCGGTGGCATTAACGGGGAGCTTCCAGACCTCGACGTCGGGGGGCTCTACGAGTTCGCGCGAGACTTCCGAATGAGCGCAGACCGCCGCGTGTGGTGCCGCCGGCGAAGCAATGCTCCTCTGCGGAACGGCGCCCCCGATCCACGTTAACGCGGCAACGAGGGCCGCCCCGACCAAAAGGCGTCTATTCACGCACAGCTCCCATCAATTCGATAACGTTGCCCGAGGGATCGCGCACGTAGAGCGAGAGGCTCGTCCCTACCGGCTCCTCGTTCACACGCTCTTCGACGATTGCAACGTCGTGCGCCCCTAAGTGACGCCGCAGCGAAGTTTCTTCGCTCCCAGTGAGTCGCAACGCTATATGATCCACGTTACGGCCGCCGGCGACCGGCGGCACCGCCCAGGCTCCCTCCGGCGACCCGATATCGACGAGATCGATGTGCGAACCACCCGCCCGCAATTCGGCCATCGCAAACCGGGGAATTCGTGACTCGACCTGTGCGCCGAGAACTTCTTGATAAAACTCAAGCGACGTTTCCATGCCGTTCACCAAGAGGAGCACGTGCTCGATGCCCCGCAGCCGGAATGGTGGCGGGTTCGCGCCGGCTTTGCGCATTCCTAAATCACCGGATACGGATGCCAGCCGTTTTCGAGCGCGAGTTGCGTCGCGGCAACTCCCGCCGGCACGATTTGGAATCCCGGCAGTATATTACTGGTGAAGCGGTCTAGAATACTCTGACTCGATTCGCCCGTCGTTCGTGCGAACGACTCGGCTGCGACGGTCATGGCATTGTGGCAGACCATGAATGCTCCTCCTCGTCGCAACACCGCCTGCGCGCTCCAATCTTGATAGATGCTGGTGGGGTCGTCGGGCGATCCATTAGCTCGCAAGCTCTTTGCGGTATAGTAAACGTTCGTCGGAGCAAGTTTGAGCGCCGCTCCAAAACCGTATTTCACCCACATCGCATCGTTAAAGGCGTATGCGATCGAATGTCCGGTCAAAACTCCGAGGGTCGCCAAGCTTCCCGGCCCTAGTCCGTACGAAAACTCGTAAGCATTCAAGGAGTTCTGCATGTGCAGGTACAGGCTGGCAATTCCGCCGACGGCGAGCGGGCTGACCGACTGAAAGACCTGCTTACTGGGCTTGTTCACTCTGATGGTCGCGAGCATTTGCGCGCGATCGTATTCTCCTGGCCCCAGTATATGGAAGTGCAGAGCCGGCGGCGCAGCCGCGATCGCGCTGCCGGAATCGAGAGCGACGCTCGAAGCGCCGAGCGCGGCTACGCCTACAAACTGCTTTCTCGAAATACTCAAAATGACTCTCCTTTGCAACGCCGGAAGGAGCCTTTTTCAACGTGCCGCGAAGAATTCCAGCATGCGTATCGCTCTGAGCGCGGGAGTCAAAGGGTTTTCGAACTGCCGAGCACGATATCGCAGCATGAAGCGTCTTCTTGCTGCCGTGATAGCGGCATCGTTCCTCGCGGCGCCCCTCGCAGCGCGCGCCACCAATCCAGGAGCCCCCACGCAGCAGCTCATCAGTAAGCTGCGCTGGCGCAGCATTGGCCCGTACATCGGAGGGCGCTCCGTCGCCGTCGCCGGCGTTGCCGGCGACCAAGACATCTTCTATTTCGGCGGCGTCGAAGGCGGCGTGTGGCGCAGCACCGACTACGGCCTGAAATGGGTCAACATTACGGACGGGAAGATCCCAGGCATCGCCGATCCGATCGGCGCATTGGCAGTCGCCCCGTCGAATCCCAGCGTGATCTATGCCGGCACCGGGGAGGCCGACATTCGCGGCGATTTCGACACTGGCGATGGCGTTTACAAGACGACCAATGCCGGGAAAACCTGGTCCTATGCCGGGCTGCGCGAGACGCACATGATCGCCAAACTTGTGATCGATCCGGGCAACCCCAACGTCGTCTACGCCGCGTCGATGGGGCACGTTTTTAAGCCCAACGCGGAGCGCGGAATTTTTAAGACGACCGATGGCGGCTCGACCTGGCAAAAGATCCTCTTCGTAGACCAAAATACGGGCGGCGTCGGGCTTGTCATGGACTCACACAATCGCAACGTGCTCTACGCGGCGATGTGGCAAGCACAACGCCAGCCGTGGAAGCTGACCAGCGGCGGTCCCGGCAGCGGCCTTTATAAGACGCTCGACGGCGGCGCGCATTGGACGAAGATCTCGAAGAATCCCGGCTTTGCAACCGGCATCCTCGGAAAGATCGGCGTTGCCGTCGCAGCGAGCAATCCGCGTATCGTTTACGCAATCGTGCAGGCGCGCGACGGCGGCGTCTTCCGCTCGAACGATGGCGGGGCCACCTGGAAGCGCGTGAACGCCGAGATGAAGCTGCGCCAGCGCGCCTTCTACTACACGGCGATCTTCGTCGATCCAACCAATCCGGAGGTCGCGTACGCGCCGGAAGTCGATGGAGTCTACAAAACGAAGGATGGCGGAAAGGCGTTCACCGCGATTGAAATGCCGCACGGCGACAATCATATCGTTTGGATCAACCCGCGTAATCCAAAGATCATCCTCGAAGGGGACGACGGCGGCGGGACCGTTTCGGTAGACGGCGGCGCCACCTGGAGCAGCGTCCACAATCAGCCCACGGGGCAGTTCTATCACGTCGCGCTCGACAATCAGTTTCCGTTTCACGTATTCGGCGCGAGTCAAGACGAAGGCGCATACGAAGGTCCCAGCGCCGCCGTCGGCCCGGGCATCGGCCCCGGCGAGTGGTACTCCGTCGCGTTGGGCGAGAGCACGTTCATCGCGCCCGATCCCGACGACGTCTACGTCACGTACGGCAGCGGCTACTACAGCTCGTTCGCGCGCCTCAACCGCATTACCGGCGACGAGAAGAACGTCAGCCCTTGGCCACGATACATGGCCGGCTCGCCATCGGGGGAGACGAAATATCGCTTCGGATGGACGCATCCCATCTTCTTCTCTCCCGCCGACCCGCACGAGCTGCTCCTAGCGGCGCAAGTCGTCTTTTCGAGTATGGATCGGGGACAAACGTGGAAGATCATCAGCCCGGATCTGACCCGCAACGACCCAGCCACTGAAGGCCCTTCCGGCGGTCCGGTCAATTACGATCAAACCGGCGCGGAAACGTTCCCCGACGTCTCCTCGCTCGCCGTGTCGCCGCTCGACGCTAACGAATTGTGGGCGGGTTCCGCCGACGGACTCGCGCACGTGACGACTGACCACGGCGCCCACTGGAGCTTAGTGACGCCGCCGCAGCTGCCGCAGTGGGCACAGATCAGTTCCATCGAGCCATCCCACACGCAAAAGGGCACGGCTTATCTCACCGCATCGCGCTACATGTGGGACGATTACCACCCCTACCTCTACGAGACGACGGATTACGGCGCGCACTGGACGACGCTGACGAACGGATTGCCCTCCGACCAATACACGTTCGTCGTTCGGCAGGATCCGCGCGAACCGCGCCTGCTCTTTGCGGGCACGCGCAGCACGGTTTACGTAAGCTTCGACGCCGGTTCGCAGTGGCAACCGCTGACGCTCAACCTACCGGGCGTGCAGGTGCGCGATCTTGCGATCAACGTGCGCGAGGGCGAGCTGGTCGCTGCGACACACGGCCGAGCCTTTTGGATCGTGGATAACGTCGCGCTGCTCGAGCAACTCGCACGCCAAACGGCCTTCTCGGTATCGAATGCGCAGCTCTTCACACCCGAAACGGCGTGGATCTCGAATGCCTATGGAGGTCCCGACTTTCCGATTCCAAACTTCGGCGAGAATCCGAAATACGGCGCGGCCGTCTTCTTCAATCTCCCGCCCAGCTACAACGGCGCAACACCGCTTACGATCTCGTTCGTCGAGTCGAGCGGAGCGACGATCCGCTCCTTCACGCTACGCCCGAAAAATAAGCACGAGCGTAAACTGACGCCGCAGCAAAAGGAGAATCTCGACGCCACCCAACAGCGCCAGCACGATCTCGACGAGCTCACCGGGGTGCAACCAGGCATGAACGTCTTCCAATGGGATCTGCACTATGCTCCCGCCTACGATTCTCCGGGCTTTCGCACCGTGCCCACCGACGACTGGCCCGATAGCGCTGACGGACCGACGATTCTGCCCGGTACGTACGGCGTGGTGTTGCAGTATGGCTCGCAACGGTTGCAAGCGCCGTTGAAAGTGCAGCTCGATCCGCGCGTTCATCCGGCCGCCGGGGACCTGGAAGCGCGCTTGGCTTTGGAGATGCAACTCCTCGACGCGATCGACCGGCTGGACCGGACGATTGCCGCGGCGATGAACGCTCGCGGCAAACTGCCGGCGGCCGCGCGAGCGCAAGTCGATGCCGAAATCGCGAACCTGGTGATGCTCGACGTCCATTCCAGTGAAGCCGACGTGGTGCACGAAACCAAAATCCGCGAACAGCTGGCCTTCTTGATGAACTCGCTTGAAGGAGCGTTTGCTAAGCCGACGGCGGCCGAGTACGCTGCTGCCAAGAACCTCGAAGCGCTGGCGACGGCCGGCGAGGCAAGCCTACAAAACCTCACATCACAGTGATGCGTCTCTTCTTCCGAGCTTCGTCCGCGATCCTAACGGCAGCCCTCGTGGCGGCCTGTGCGCAACACGGCAGCGGGTTAATGCCGCCGACCTCGCTGGCACCCCAACAGGGACTGCTGCCGGACATCGGTCCGCCGGCGTGTAAAGGTCAGAAGGACACGAACCAATATGCTTCGCTGACGGTAAAACTTTCGACCAAAGGCGGCTCGTTCTGCATTCCCGAGTTCGGAGGTTTCGGCGGTAAGATCAGATACCCGAGCGCAAACCCCGCCGTGAAATTGAAGCTCATTAGCAGCACGACCGACTACAACAATCAGCCCCACCTCGGTCAAGGAAGCGCGATCTTTTATTTGCAGCTTGCGATCTCCGGCCGAACGACGTTTGGAAATAACGTGTCCGCGCGGGGCGGTTTGACCGGACCGCAGATCGTGCCTGGGCAACCGTACACGGCATACGGCCGAGCCTCAGTCTCCGGGTTCCACGTCAACTTCGGTCCGTGTTATGCGGTAGCGACCAAGGGAAAGTACGGCGGCGTCATCGGCGGGATCGGAACCCTATTGAAAGGTGTCATCGTGCCCGTCGCCGCGAGCGGCGTTATCGAAATCTATTCCGGCGAGCAAACCAGCGAGAAGTGCTAGGCGACGGCGTCGGGTAGAATGACGCCGGCTAGGTTGAGTGGATCGTAACTTCCGAGGCTCATCGGCTCGCTCTCTGGGCCGCTCCGGCGGGCCGCGCGCAATGCATCCACCGCCTCCGGCAGCGCGAACTGCTCGCCCACGAATCCGGCAACGAAACGGCCACCTCGAATTTCGCCGCGCGCTTCCATGCGTCGCAGCACGGCCAAAAGTTCTCGCCAGGGGGGAGCGAGGCTTTCGCGTGCGATGACGTCGCGGAAGACGACGCCCCAGCGCTCGAGCAGCCGCCGTGCGAATGCTTCGCGATCGATGCGCTCGGCAGTCGCTTCCAACAAGGTCCACCGACCGCTCGAGGAGCGAGGGCGCGCGCGAAGGCCCTTCTCGCCCAGCCGTCGCTTCGCATCGGTGAGAGAACGCAACGCATCGAAGCCGTCGGCCGTTACCAAACCCGCGGCGACGAGTTGCCAGAGCGCCTCTTCGACCTCACTCGGCAAGCGCTTTGTGGCACGCACGATTTCCGCGAAGAACGGCGCACGCAATCGTTCGATCTGGGAGAGCACCTCCCGTGCGGCATGTGAGAGCGCGGCGTCTTGGATTGTTCGCCGCACGATGAGTTCTTCGGCATTCGCCCGCAGAAAGAGCGCGATCGGGGCAAGGCGCGTCGGCCGGACGCGCGTACGCTCGATCGACTCACGTGGCTCGAGTGCGGGATGCGGCGAAAGACGGCCCCACATCACGTCGCCCGCATAGCAGAGCCGATCGAGCAGCTCCGGCCGATAGCCCGCGACGCGCGCCGGAAGAATTTGTGCCTCCCACGCGAACGCCGGAATTTCGTAGCCCTCGAGCTGCCGCACGACTTGCAACGTCCCGTCGATGCCGTGCAACCGCGACGCCGGCGCCACGTGCTGCCACCGTCGTAAGAAGGTGAGATACGCAGCCGTCGTAACCGGCTCAATCTCGCGCCGCAACGTCCCGATCGTTAGACGATGAATGCGCGCGAGCACGCGACGATTGCACCATTCTTGCGCGGTTGGCCCGCTGAAGCGGCCGCGTAAGACTTGACCCTGCGCTTCGAGGCGAAGCAGCGCGGCTTCGATGGTTTCGTTTGCCATCTGCAAACGCGCGCCCATCTGCGCGACGGTAAGCGGTCCGCTGCATTCGAGCCAGCCGCGCAGGATCTCCGTCGCGGCTTCTTCGCGCAACTCCCCGGCATCGGCATAGGCGGCGCGCGCCACGTCGAGGCGCTCCGCGCACGTCCACACTTCGACTCCGCTCAGTGCGACACGGACGGCCATCGCGCGCCGGTCGGCAACGAGCTCGTCGAACCATCCGCTCCACTCCGGAATCGGAGGCAGAACGATCAGGGTCGCAAGTGCGTCGTGCAGCTCGTCGGCATCGCGCACGACCGGCCAAGATTCCGCACCAACCGCGACGATCGCGGTGGGGTCGAGCACGCCCGCTCCGTCGACGTCGTCGCGCAGCGTACGGCGCAGCTGTACCGCGCGAGCCCGCCGCTCCTCAAGCGGGGCGTCGTCGAGATACGCATAAGGATTTGCGTTGAGGATCTCGTGGCAGAACGCGGATGGCTCCGCCGTGTCGATCGCCACGGTACGCACGTCTCCGGCTTCCACCGCGCGCAAGACGCCGAGTAGGCCTGCAACATCCATTGCTTCGTGCAGGCAGTTGCCGATCGTCTCGCGGACCAAAACGTGGTCGGGAATGCGAATCGGTCCGGTGAGATTTTCGGGGCATGCCGCCTGATCGGGAAAGACCGATGCAAGCAGGTCGTCGGCGCGCATGCGCAAGATTTGCGGTGGCACTTTGCGACCGCCGCTGAAGCGCAAAATGGCGAGTGCCCGTGAGGCGTTCCAACGCCAACGCGCTGCAAACATCGGCGCAGGCAACAAGGCCTGGGTGAGCGTCTGTTCCGCGCTTGCGGCTCTGACGAACTCGAAGACGGCGTCGAGCGGAAAAGCGTGCTGATCGCTCAGCGAGAGCACGAATCCGTTGTCGGTCGCGGCAGCTTGCAACTCGAGATTGAACGATCGGCAGAATTTTTTGCGCAGCGCCAGCCCCCATGCCCGGTTGATGCGCGCGCCGAACGGCGTGTGCAGAATAAGTTGCATCCCGCCGCCTTCATCGAAAAATCGTTCCGCGACGATCGTGCGGTCGGTCGGGACAACCCCCAAAATCGCTTTACCGGCGCGCACGTACGCTACCGCTTGCTCCGCTCCCGCGTGGTCGAGGGCGCATTCGCGCTCGAGCCAGTCGAGCGCAGCCGCATCCTCGCGTTCGTCGATCGCGGCGCGCACGGCGCAGACCTCGCGCGAGAGTTCGATCGTTCGGCCTAGGCCCTCTCCGTTCCAGAACGGGATTGAGGGCGGTGCTCCGTGAGCGTCCTCCACACGAACGACCCCGGCTTCGACGCGGCGAATCTTCCATGAGTTCGTGCCCAGCAGAAATATGTCGCCCGCCATGCTCTCGATGGCGAAATCCTCGTCGAGCGAGCCGATGACGTGGCCGTCGGGTTCGACGACGACGTTATAGTTCGCGGTGTCGGGAATCGCGCCGCCGCACGTGATCGCGGCCAGACGCGCGCCTCGCCGGGCGCGCAAGCGGCCGTTGACCCGATCGTAGTGTAAGAACGTGCCGCTTCGCCCGCGCGACGTTGCGACGCCGTCGGCCAGCATAGAGACCACGTCGTCGAAGTCACGGCGCTCGAGCTCCCGATATGGATAAGCAGTGCGGAAGGTCGCGTAGAGGGCGTCGGCCTCCCACTCGTGCTGCGCGCAGGCAGCGACGATCTGCTGCGCGAGTATGTCGAGCGGCGCCGCCGGCATCTCGAGCGCGTCGAGCGCGCCGGCGCGAATGGCGCGCACCAGGGCACCGCATTCAAGCAGTTCGTCGCGCGTCGTGACGTAGAAAATCCCCTTCGGCCGCGCGCCGACCCAGTGGCCCGATCGACCGACGCGCTGCAGCGCAACGGCGATGGCGCGCGGAGAGCCGAGCTGAACGACGAGATCGACCGAGCCGATGTCGATGCCCAACTCGAGCGAGGCCGTTGCAACCACCGCCCGGAGCTCGCCTGCCCGCAACCGGCGCTCGACGTCGAACCTTGTCTCTCGCGCGAGACTCCCATGGTGCGGCATGACGAAACCTTCGCCGAGACGCTCGTTCAATGCAAAGGCGGCTCGTTCGCTCATGCGCCGCGTACCGACGAAGATCAGGGTCGTGCGATGCGTTCGGATTTGCTCGGCGATGCGATCGTAGATCTCTCCCCACATCTCCTTGCTCGCGACGGGTCCAAGTTCGTCGGAAGGAACCTCCACGGAGAGTTCGAGCTCGCGCCGGTGGCCGACGTTGACGATCGTCGTATGCGGGCTCAGGAACCTGGCTACGTCGTCCAACGGGCGCACCGTTGCCGAGAGCCCGATCCGCTGCGGCCGTCGCCCGCTTTCACGCAAGACGAGATCGTCGAGGCGCGCCAGCGTCAGCGCGAGGTGCGAGCCGCGCTTGTTACCTGCCATCGCGTGAATCTCGTCGACAATCACCGTCGTTACGCCGGCGAAGAGTCGGCGCGGCTTCTCGGCGGTCAGCAATATGTAGAGCGACTCGGGCGTGGTGACGAGCACGTGCGGCGGCTTACGCAACATCTGCTGACGCTGAGCGGCGGTCGTGTCGCCGGTGCGCACGGCGGTGCGGATTGGAGCCAGCGGAGCGTTACGTTCTTTCGCCCGCGCGACCAACGCCGAGAGCGGCTTCTCGAGGTTCTCACGAATGTCGTTGGTCAACGCCTTGAGCGGCGAGACGTAAACGGCGAGCGTTCGATCGGGCAGCATTCCCGCGCTCGCCTGACGTACGAGATCGTCGAGAGCGTGCGTAAAGGCCGCCAGAGTCTTCCCCGAACCCGTCGGCGCACTGATCAACACGTCGTCGCCCGCGCGAATTGCCGGCCAGCCGCGCGCCTGGGGCTCGGTCATCCTATCGAAGGTCGAGCAAAACCATTCCCGGACGAGCGGATGGAAATCGTCTAACATTCCCACGGCTAGTTCCACTCAGCCATCAACCCATCCCGGCCGGCATGAGGTGCGCGCTGTGGCCCGAACCCGGGCCGGATGCTGAGCATCGTGCTGGCCTCAGTCTTACAGATCGGCGACATGGCGCGAATCGTCGACCTGGAAGAGCCGGCGATTTCGTCCGACGGCAGCCAGATCGCGCTGCTTGCAATCGGACAGGACCTCGCGCACGCGGCCTACGTGAATAGACTGATCGTCGTCAACGTCCGATCCGGAGGGGTGCAAACGCTGGTGCGCGGGCGGGACGTCGCCGTTCCGCGCTGGTCGCCGCGCGGCACGCATTTGGCGTATCTCGCGCAACCGTCTGAAAACGCCATCCGGCAGCTCTTCGTGCGGAATTCGGGCGGAACAACCGTGCAGCTCACCCATGCGCTCGGGGACGTGGTCGACGCTGCATGGAGTCCCGATGGCCGACAGATCGCGTACGTCGCCGCCGATCGGCAGCTGCCGGCGCCATTCTTCTTTGCGGGCGACAACGATTATACCGCGACCGCGCTGACGCCGCCCGATCATCTCTGGATCGTTCCGGCTGCGGGCGGAACGGCGCGAAGGCTCAGCGGCGGCTCCTGGACGATCGCTCCCACCGATCCCGGTGGAATTTTTTCTCCGCAGATCGCGTGGACGCACGACGGGCGTCACATAACGTATACCCGTATCGAAAACACGTTCAGCGGCGACAGCGAATACTCGACCCTATGGCAAGTCGACGTCGCGACGCGAGCGGAACGCAAGCTCACCGCCCACTCCGCCTTTGAGCTGAGTCCTTCGTACTCACCCGACGGCTCGCGTTTGACGTACTGGTATCCGCTCAAGGGCGATTTCAATGCCGAGAATACGCTACGTCTCGTGCTGCAAGGAGCGGATGTGCAACTCGCCGCGGCGCTCGATCGTAACGTTGCGGCATCGCTTTGGCTTCCCGACTCGCGTCATCTGCTCGTCTGTGCGGCCGACGGGACGCAGAACGTCCTGTGGCGCGTCGGCCCTGGAGATGCGCAACGCATGCCATTGGGCAGCCTTCATCCCGTCTGCGACCCATACTCAAGCAGCACGTTCGATGCGGGAATTGCCGCCGACATCGCGCGCGACGGTTCGATTGCGTTTGTAGCAACGAGCGCAACGAGCGCCCGCGAGCTCTACTATCTTGCGGCGGCCGCACGCGTTCCGCGACAACTGACGCACGTCAACGCCTTTCTCTCGCGCATCGCCATCGGCGCAATGACGGAACTCGATTGGAGCGGCCCCGATGGTTTTGCAGAAGACGGGGTCGTGACCCGGCCGCCCGGCGCGCGTGCCGGAATCGATCATCCGATCGTGCTGCTCATCCACGGCGGTCCGGGACTTTCGAGCAGCCGCGACTTCGTCTGGGAAGCATGGCCCCTCGCGCAGATGATCGCATCGCACGGCTACGTCGTTTTGCAACCGAACTATCGCGGCAGCGACAACCTTGGCAACGCGTACATGACGGCAATCGTCGGCAACACCGTCGCCGGCCCGAGCGCCGATATTCTCGCGGGGCTGGCCGCGCTCGAACGCCTCGGCGGAGTCGATAGTTCGCGCGTCGCCGTCTGCGGGTGGTCGTACGGCGGAGAGCTGACGTCGTGGCTCATCGGCCACGATCATCGCTGGCGCGCTGCGGTCTCGGGCGCGGCGGTGAACAGCGAGTTCGACGAATACAACCTCTCGACGTCGAACGTGCAGGACCGCTACCCGCTGGGAACTTCGCCGTATACCGGCGACGGCCAGCGCATCTACCGCGACAACTCACCGATCACGTACTACGCCCAGATCACGACGCCGACGCTCATCTGGAGCACGACGCTCGACCCGGTCGTCCCGATTACGCAATCGTACGCGCTCTACCACGCCCTCCACGATAACCGCGTACCGGTGCGCTTCGCCGTCTTTCCGGCTGTAACGCACGGCCCCGCAGATCCTCGACAGACAGCCGAGCTGACCATGCTCTGGCTCGATTGGCTCGACGCTCACCTGCGTTGATGCCGGCCGCCTCATCCAATCGGGGCGGTCGCGCGTTATGAAGAGCATGAAGCCTTTGAGCGCGCTCGTTCTCTTCCTCAGCCTCTCCAGCGCCGGTGCGGGGGCGGCGCCGACGGCCGTGCCCGCGCAGCGGGTCGTCCTCGCCGGCGGATGCTTCTGGGGCATGCAGCTGGTCTTCGAATCGCTCAAGGGTGTCGATTCGACAGTGGCCGGCTACGCCGGCGGCAGCGCGGATACCGCGCAGTACGAAACCGTGAGCACCGGCACGACCGGGCACGCCGAATCGGTCGAGATCACCTACGATCCGTCGCGAATCTCATTCAAAGAGCTGCTCGACGTCTATTTCCTGGTCGCGCACGATCCCACGGAACTGGACCGCCAGGGCCCGGACACCGGCTCGCAATACCGTTCGGAAATTTTTTACACCTCGGCGCAGCAGCGCTCGCAAGCGCTCGCATATATCGCACATCTGCGCACCGATCGCATCTATTCATCGAAGATCGTGACGATCGTGGCGCCGCTGCGAGGCTTCTACCGAGCCGAGGCATACCATCAGGATTTCGCCGTTCACAACCCGCAAAATCCCTACATCGCGATCAACGACATTCCGAAGCTGCGCAAGCTACGCGAAGAATTTCCGGCGCTCGTCAGGGCCGACGCACCGCTTAAGACCTAGGGTGGCGCGTCGGTAACGTGCTGCGCATAGGCGCGCGGGTCGAAGTACCAGTCGGGTAATGATGCCGGAAACGTGATCTCGTTGAAATCGTAATCCACCGTCGCATCGCGCCCTAAATAATCTGCATCGGCCTGGTAGGTGGGCGTGCCGTGGATATGCGTAACGACCGGCATAGTATTCATCCAGCCCAGCGTGATGGTAAAGAGCATCGGATAGACGTGCTTGCCGTCATCTTCGTCGTAGAGCTTATCGGTTGCGATGACTTCACGCAGCTCGAGGGTCTTGCTATCGACGAAGAGCTCGCGCAAGCGATTGCGATCCGGATCGCGCCGCGGCTGCAGGCTAACGTGGATCAGGTCGCCTTCGTTCGCGATGCGCGTGACGCGGTAATCGAATTCGCCGAGCACGGTCACGCTCGCAATCAGCGGAGGAAGACTTCCGGTCGGCTCGGGCGTCGGCACGAACTCGCGCGGGCTGGCGTGTGGATGAATGGGCGCCGGTTCGAAGAGATCGGCCGTTGGAGGGCCCGGATCCCAGGGTTCGTTGAAGGAGGGCCGCAGAAACTCCAGCGTGCCGCGCGACGAACCGTGGTAGACGCGCCGGCCCAGGGCCGCGCGGTCGTACGTTCGGCACCAGATGTGGTAGGTATAGCTGTTGAGCAGATCGGGATAGCCGTCGTCGAGCGTCTGTTTACGGACCAACGTATACGTCACGTAGGGCGGCGGCGGGCGATGCGAGCGAAACTGCCGTCGAATTTGATAGAGCAGCCGGTCGGGCGACGGCAGGGGAATCGGTGTCGCCGTTGCGGCCGGGCGAATGGCCGCCCGTGACGGCACGAATGCTATGCAGACGCCGAGCAGGACAAGCGCAGCTACAAGCGCGGGCTTCACGCTTGAGATTTTAACCACACGAGCTCTCTTTGTCCTGGCGATGCGCTTGCGCCGATTCTCAAAATTAGATTAGCGCGGCGCCATTCGTATCGCACCATCGAGACGAATCACCTCGCCGTTGAGCATTTGATTCTCGACGATATGGCGAGCCAGCGCCGCATACTCCGCCGGTCGTCCGAGGCGCGACGGAAATGGCACCTGCTTGCCCAGCGATTCACGCGCCGCCTCGGGCAGCCCCGCCAGCATCGGGGTATCGAAGATGCCGGGTGCGATGCTCGCAACGCGGATTTGATGCTGCGCAAACTCGCGAGCCACGGGAAGCGTCAAACCGACGATGCCGCCTTTCGACGCGGCATAGGCGGCTTGTCCGATTTGCCCGTCGTAAGCCGCGACCGAGGCCGTGCAGACGATGACGCCACGGTCCTCGCCGGGCTCGACCGCTCGTTCGATCATCTTCGCGGCGGCCAAGCGGATCACGTTGAACGTGCCAATGAGATTGACGGAAATGACTTTCGAAAAATGTTCCAAGGGCAGCGGGCCTTCGCGCCCGATCACCCGCTCGGCGGTTGCGATTCCGGCGCAGTTGATCGCTCCGTGCAACGCGCCGAACTTCGCTGCGGCCGTATCGACCGCGCGCTGGACCTGCGCGGCATCGGTGACGTCGGTGCGAGCAAAAACGACGGAGCCGCCGAGCTCCCGCGCGAGCTCAGCACCTCGCTCGCTTACATCGCAGATCACGACGTTGGCACCGCCGCGGGAAAACTCCGTAACGCACGCCGCGCCGAGGCCCGAGCTGCCGCCGCTGACCAAGAACGTCCGCCCCTCTAACTGCATGAGCGCGATGGTACAGCTTCGCGATGTGGATATCCTGGACGGTAGGGGAGGCTCCTGAAAACCCCTGCGATAAGCACGGGTAATAGCATACGAGGAAAGGCGGTCGGCGTGAGCATTGCATTCTTGATCGTTCGACTTATTCTGGGACTGGGATTGATGGCCCACGGCACCCAAAAGCTTTTCGGCTGGTTCGGCGGCCACGGCATTGCGGGAACCGGCGGCTTCTTTGAAAACCTTGGGTTTCGCCCGGGTAAGGCGTTCGCATTGATGGCAGGCTTGGGTGAAACGATCGGCGGCCTTTTGACCGTGCTCGGCTTGGGCGGGGCGCTCGGCCCGGTGCTCATCGTCATCGTGATGCTGGTCGCAATCGGATCGGTTCACTATACCAAGGGGTTCTTCATCACCGATGGCGGATGGGAACTCAACGCCGCGTATGTCGCAACGGCGCTTGCGGTTGCCTTTGGCGGCAATGGTACGTACTCTCTCGACAATGCGCTCAACTTAAATTTTCTGACCGATACGCTGCAGATCTGGTATGCGCTGGCAGCCGCCCTGATCGTGGCTGCGCTCAACCTGGTGGCACGGAGGCAACCGTCTTGACCGTCGCTTTCTATGGAGCCGGAATGCTCGGCTCGTCGATGGTCCGCGCGATGCTGCGGCGCGGGATCGCCGTCCGCGTTTGGAATCGCACCCCACAGAAGGCGGAAGCGCTCGAAGAGCACGGAGCGCGCGCCTTTACCGATCCGGCCGAGACCGCACGCGGCGCAGATCGCGTGCATTGCTGTTTGAGTGACGATGCAAGCGTCGACGCCGTGATCGATGCGGCCCTCGACGGGATCGCGAAAGAGAGTCCCATCGTCGATCATACAACCGTTCTGCCGCAGCGCGTCGTCGATCGGACTCACCGTCTCGCCGAGGCGGGATACTCTTTTCTTCACGCGCCGGTCTTTATGGGGCCGCCGATGGCGCTCGAAGCAACCGGCGTGATGATGGCCTCCGGCGACACGGCGCTCTTCGAACGCGTGCGCGGCGACCTCGAAGGTATGTGCAGCGACTTACGCTATCTCGGCACCCGCCCGGATGCTGCGGCGATCTACAAGCTCATGGGTAATGCGATGATCCTGGCCGTGGTCGGCGGCCTCAACGATGTCATTCGCATCGCCGAAGTGCAGGGGCTCACGCGCGAGCAGGCCTACGGGCTCTTCGACTTCTTCGATCCGGGCGGACAGATCAGAGGGCGCGGCAAGCGTATGATCAACGGCGAGTACGACGCGGTTTGGACGCTCGATATGGCGCATAAAGATGCCGGGCTGATGCAGGCGGCCGCACATCACGAACGCCTACCGGTCGTCGATGCGATGGAAGCCCTCTTGCGCGACGTTTCCGACCGCGGACGGGGCAATCTCGATCTCGGCGCCGTCGCGCAACGGTAAACACGGGTGGATCTCAACCCGCAAGCGCGGCAGATGGCCGACGAGTCTATGGTGCGTAACCTCGCAGCGCAAGCTCGTGCGATTTGGCCGCAGGAAATGCCGCTGATACGGCGCTACGCGTTGCCGGAAGAGCCTTCCATCTTAGACGCCGGCTGTGGTACCGGTGAAATTGCTTCGCGCGTAGCCGAGCTGCATCCGCGAGCGCGCGTTCTTGGGATCGATATTCTCGACAATCATTTGGAACGCGCGCGCACGCGATATGCGTCCTTGGCGCCTCGATTACGCTTCGAGCATCAGAGCGTTTTTGCGCTCGAAGCTGCGGATGATACCTTCGACCTTACGCTCTGCCGTCACGTCCTTCATTCCATTCCACACGCGGATCGGGTCATCGCCGAGCTCGCGCGCGTCACGCGACCCGGCGGCCGTCTCCATCTGATCCCGGAAGATTACGGGATGCTTCACTTTCAACGCGGCGCTCTCGATCCGCGCGATTTTTGGCACGAAGCCCCTGCGGTCATGGGTCCAGCGACGGGAACCGACCTTTTCGTCGGCCGCAATACCTACGGCATTTTGGCGGCGCTCGGTCTCGAAGAGATCGCGGTCGATTACGTCGTGATCGACACGCTGCGCGTGCCACGCGAAACGTTTGCCACCATTCTCGAAGCTTGGCGCGACGGATACGCCGAGATAATCGGCGCTACGACGTCGTTTACCGAAGCGGCAGCCAGAGCGTACTTCGACGAGATGATTGCCAACATACGCAATCCGCTCGGCTATGCACTTTGGCTGGTTCCGGTCGTGAGCGCTCGCATTCCAAACGGAGTTCATCGTTGAAGGCCTTGCAGATCGAGCGGTTCGGCACGCTGGAGAATCTTCAAATTCGCGACCTTGCCGACGTGCCTTTACCGCAAGGCTCGGTGCGTGTCCAAATCGAAGCTGCGGCTGTCAATCCGAGCGACGTAGGCGTCGCACTCGGTCGGTTCCCCAGCGCAACCCTGCCACGCATTTTGGGACGCGATTTCGCGGGGACGGTCGTGGAAGGTCCCCAGCACTTGCTCGGAATGCCGGTGTGGGGCTCGGGTGGCGGGGAGTTGGGCATGACGCGCGACGGATCGCACGCGGAGCACCTGATTCTCCCCGTGTCTGCGGCAATCCGACGCCCTGCGCATCTTTCGGCCGCGGAGGCCGCGACGGCCGGCGTTCCGTTCGTCACCGCTTGGAGTGCCCTCATCGAAATGGCAGCCTTCAAAGCCGGTGAATCCGTTATTGTTTCGGGCGCTGCCGGAGCAGTTGGATCTGCTGCCGTTGCGCTCGCATTGACCCTGGGCGGTCGCGTTATTGCCCTCGTACTCGAGAGCGACGATCTCACGCCGCTCGATGGGCTCGAGTTGGCCGGCGTCTTGCGCTCCGACCGCGACGATGTACCGGCTGGTGTGCGTACGCTCACCGCGGGTCGCGGTGCCGACGTCGCCCTCAACGCCGTCGGTGCCGCGGTCTTCCCCGTGCTCTTTGAATCGTTGGCGCATGGGGGCCGCATGGTCATATTCACGGCTCGCTCAGGCAAGGATGTCCAATTCGATCTCTTTGCCTTCTACCGGCGAGAGTTACGTTTCTTTGGTTTGGACACCGCGACGCTTGGCCTCGACGAGATCGCGCGTCTCTTCGGAAAGTTCGGTCCACTTTTTGAATCCAAGGCGGTCAAGCCGGGTCCGATCGTCGCCCGCTTCCCGCTCGCACGCGCGCGCGAAGCCTACGAGCGCGTCGATCGCGGCGATCCCGGAAAGCTGGTGCTCATTCCCGGCGGGTAGCCGACGCGCGCCGAGGTGGTTGCGAGAGCGGCAGCGGCGTGCGTCCCGGCAATGGTGATCCGGTCCAGATCGGGCGCGGCGTTGCCGTAGGTGTGGGGGTAAAGATAGCACTCGGCGCGACCGACGGTACGGCGGGATTAAACGGAGTCGGCGAGGCGACGACGACGCGCGCGGATGTCGAGACGAAGAGGCGGTGCGTGCCCGGCTCGTAGTGAACCGTCGCGCCAAGCGCGCGCAGCGCGGGCCCCGCGGCGATATACGTACCTCCGAGTTGGCCTGAGGAACCGGGCGTGAGACGGATGCGCACGCGCCGCTGACCCCGTTGTGCGACGAGCGTGTCGCCGTCGAACCATATCCGGTCGGCAAGGAGCGTCAGCAACGGTGCGGCCGGCGCAAAGACGCGACCGCCAGCCAGGTACGCTCGTACGTAGGCGGCGACGGGACGTCCGTCGATCGACACGGCGACCGGAGCTGGTGGGAATAGAGGCACTTTCCACGATATACCGCTTGGAATGCATCGACTCATCTCTGCGTTTCGCGAAGCCATCGTTCGTTTCGCACGTGATGGGTGCGCCTTTCATGCGCAGTCGGTCGCATTCAACGCCATCTTCGCGCTCTTTCCTCTGAGTGTGCTGACGCTCAGTGCGATAACCTTCGTGTTTCCAGAATCGCAACACCGAACCATGGCGTTCTTCGATACGCTCGCGCCGACGTTGCACGACTATATCGTAAACAACCTGACAACGTACATATACGGACGCGGCATCTCGAGCATCATCGCGCTGCTCTTCCTCCTGTGGTCGGGGAAGAATCTCTTCATGGGTCTCACCTATGCGCTCGACCGTGCGCTCAACGTGCCGAAGGGGCGTCCCCTGATGCACAACCTGGCGCTTTCGGTCGTGATGCTTCCGGTAACCGGCATTCTTCTCTTGGTCGCCATCGCGCTGCCGATCGTCCTTTCGATTACGTTCCACGTCGCAGCGATCCACGACCCGCGCCGCGTCAGCCATCTTCTCGCCTATTTGCTCTCGATCGCGCTCGTCTTCATTGTCGCGGTCGTGCTCTACCGTTGGCTCCCCAATCGAAGTGTCTCGTGGGGATTCGCGCTGCGCGGCGCTGCCGTCGTCGCGGTCGCATGGCCGGCGCTCCAGTACGCGTTTACCGCCTACTTGACGCACGTCGACTTCACATACATTTACGGCGCGCTCTCTGCGCCGCTCGTCTTGCTCCTTTGGTTCTACTGCATCGGCTCGATCTTTCTCTTCGGAGCCGAATATAGCATCGCGTGGGAGACCGGACATCTCGACTCGGTTCGCGAAGAAGCGGCCCTCGATGCTTGAAAGAATCGCACGCCGTCTTCTCGGGCTGGTCCTGCTTTGCTCGTCGCTGATCGTTGCGACCGCCGCCGCAGCGCCGTCAACGCCGTCGCCAACGCCGTCGCCAACGGCCAAATCCGTCGCCACGCCGGCCGCGATCGAGCAGATGCCGGTCGTGCTCGTCTATCCGTTCGACGTTCAAACCGGGGCTGACGCGAGAATCGGTATGGCGATTGCGCAGATTCTCGCCCAGGAGATGATCGCCGCGGGCGGGATTACCGTGCCGGCTGTCCCTCAGGGCATCAAAAGGGCGGATTTCCTTCAAAACGCGCGTACCACTCGGGCTGACTTTTATATCAGCGGTTATGTTACGCCGGTCGGCGACAGCGCCGCCGTTGTCGAGCAGGTCGTGAGCGTCGAGAGCGGCGTCATCCTCTTTTCGCAGACGGCTCAGGTATCGAGCGTGGCCGACGTTGCGTCGCAATCGCTTCTCGCACGGGCGCAAATTCTCGCCTTCGTCGGGCGCGGAACCGAAAGCGTCCAGACTCAACCGGCAAGGACGCCCGCAGCCAGTTCAACGAACGGCGCCCAAGTTCCGATTCAGGGACTCGGCAGCATCGTCAACTCGGTTTTCAAACACAAAGGCGCGCGGACGCCGTCGCCCGCACCGGTCGTGAAGCCGTCGCGCGGCGTGATCGTCGCGCCGGTTACGGCCTCCGGCTCCGTGACGCCGGTCGATCTCTCCAACGCACTGCACGAGCTCTACTTCGCCGTCAACGGCCGTTTCAACGCGCGGATGACGGCAATCGCGTCAAACGCCGCGCAATCGGCCGACGCGATCTGCGGACCGACTCGCGATAATACTATCGCGACCGGTACTCTGCAAGAGACCGCCCCGAATCACGGTAAAACGCAGGTTACGTTCGAGCTTTTCGTCTACACATGCTTCGGCGCAACGCTCGGGCATGAGGTCGGCAAAGGCTCCTCGATCAAGAGCGCGATCGACGCCGCGGTTACGGCATACGCGAACGCCCATCCCGACAATAGCTAGCCGTCCAGCAATCCCGCCGGCGGATCGATCAGAATCCGACGGCGATCCATATCGATCTCGGCAACGATCGCGCGAACCATCGGCACCATGTGTCCATCGACGACAAGCATATCGCTCGCCGGATAGTGTTCCACTCGCTCAACCGTTCCGTAATGTCTGCCATCTTGGCCGTGCACAACACAGCCGACGAGATCGTCGTCGAGGTATTCGCCTTCGCGTAGCAGGATCTTGGCGCGCGATATGCGGAGCACCGCGCCGGCAAAGCCTTCCGCCGCGTCTGCATCTTCGACGCCCGCGATGCGTATCAGAAGGCGGCCTTTATGCGGTCGTACGCTCGTTAGGCGGATAGTAGAAACATCGTCGCCTCGCGCGCACCGTAACTCCAAGCCGGCGGTAAAGACCGTGCGAGCCGCGCCGGTAGGGTCGCACTTGAGCTCTCCGCGAACTCCGAACGCTCCGGCAATCCGGCCGACCGCGACTTCGCCCTGAGCTAGCCTGCCCTGAGCGGAGTCGAAGGGAAGGGTCATCCGCCGCCGGCGGCCTGTCCTAAGCTAAGTCGAAGGGTCATCTTCGAGGCCTCGCGCCGCCTCTTCGCTGTCGAGGATGTCGACAGCGACGCGACCCTCGGCGGTCGCGCGCACGACCGTTCGCAACGCTTGCGCTACGCGTCCGCTGCGACCGATGACCTTCCCAAGATCTTCGGGATCGACGATCAGCTCGATTACGGGCTGCGCTTGCTCGTCAATAAAGAGCTCGACGCTCACGGCCTCGGGCTTCTGCACGAGTTTGCGCGCGAGAAAACCCAAAAGCTCCGTCGCGCGACGATGCCCGGCCCACGGATCGCCGGCCGAAACATTCGGTCTGCGCTCGCGTCCGACCGGAGATCGCGATGGCGCGGGCTCCTTTCGTGCGGCGGCCGGCTCTTGACGCGGCGCGGACTCTTTGCGCGGCGGGGATTCTTTGCGTGGCGCGGACTCTTTGCGTGGCGCGGACTCTTTGCGCGGCACCGGTTGACGCTCGGGTTCGTCGACGACCGTTTCGCTAAAGAGGCCGAACTCGTCGTCGAAGGCGCTCACGACGCGCTTCCTTCATTCTTCGGCCGGCGCTTCGTCGTCGGGATCGGTCCTCGTTCCACGAGCCCCTTTTCCGCAAAGAGCCTGCGCACGGTATCGGAGGGCTGAGCGCCCTTGGCCAGCCACTCGCGGGCCTTCGCCTCGTCGAGCACAACCGTCCGCGGCTCGGTACGCGGATTGTAATGGCCCAAGATTTCGATAAATCGTCCGTCGCGCGGCGCCCGTGCGTCGGCTACCACGAAACGATAGGTCGGCTGTTTTTTTGCGCCGATGCGGCGCAATCGGATTTTTAGCATTCTCTCGTTATCTTCCCCGCCTGGTTTGGCTCAGGTGCTTGGTCATTTGTCGCGCTTGATCGAACTGTTTCACGAGCCGGTTCACGTCGGAGACTTGCGTGCCGGACCCGCGAGCAATCCGCTTACGGCGCGATCCGTTGAGGAGATCGGGATTGCGGCGCTCGCCGCGCGTCATCGAGCAGATAATAGCTTCGACCTTCACAAACTCGCTCTCGGGAATCTCGAAATTCTTGGGTAGCGCTTTCGACAGGCCCGGTACCATCTTCAAGATATCGTTGAACGAGCCGAGCTTACGCACTTGCCGCATTTGCTCGAGGAAATCGTCGAGCGTAAACTTCTGTTTGAGAAATTTCTCCTGCAGCTTCTTGGCCTGTTCCTCGGAATAGAGACTCTGCGTTTTCTCGATCAGCGTCAGCGCGTCGCCCATCCCGAGGATCCGCGAGGCGAGCCGCTCCGGATAGAAGGGTTCCAGCGCAGCAAGCTTCTCGCCGACCCCAATGAACTTGATTGGCGCTCCGGTAACGGCGTGAATCGAGAGCGCTGCGCCGCCGCGCGTATCGCCATCCATCTTCGTCAAAATGACGCCGGTGATGCATAGGCGCTCGTGAAAGCCTTTGGCGACATTGGTCGCCTCTTGGCCCGTCATCGCGTCGGCGACGAGCAGGATCTCTCCCGGATCGGCGATGGCCCGAATATCGCCGAGCTCTTCCATGAGGTCCTCGTCGATGTGGAGGCGCCCCGCGGTATCGACGATCACCGTCGAAAGGCCCAGCCGCTTAGCCTCGGCAATTCCTTCGCGCACGATGCTGCGCGGGTCGGTGGTTCCGTGCTCGTAAACGGGCAGTCCAATCTGTTTGCCGAGCGTCTGCAGTTGCTCGATGGCAGCGGGCCTGTAGACGTCGGCGGCAATCAAGAGCGAGCGCCGGCCCTGTTCTTTGAGCCGCAGCGCAAGCTTGGCGGCTTGAGTCGTCTTGCCCGAACCTTGCAATCCCACCAGCATGATGATCGAAGGGGGGGCATCCGAGAAATGAAGCCGGGCTCGGCCCGATCCGGTAGGCGGCCCCAGTAGCTCGACCAGCTCGTCGTGCACGATCTTGAGTATCGTCTGGGCCGGCGTGAGCGACTCCAGCACGTTCGCACCGATCGCACGTTCCTTGATCCGCGCGACGAATGCTTTGGCCGAGCCGAGCGCCACGTCGGCCTCGAGCAATGCCACCCGAACTTCGCGCAGCGCTTCATTGACGTCGGCCTCGCTGATTCGGCCTCGGCCGCTGAGCCGCTCGAAGATCGCGCTGAGGCGCTCCTGGAGTTGATCGAACAAGCTACGCTAGGACGTCGAAGAGCCGGCTGTCGTCTCGTCGATGCGCTTGACCGCGTCGCCGACCGTCTTGATCTTCTCCGCTTCCTCGTCGGGGATATCGATGTTGAACTCGGTCTCGAACGCCATTACCAGCTCGACCTGATCGAGCGAATCGGCACCAAGGTCGTCGGTGATCGACGCTTCGGGCGTCACTTCCGATTCGTCGACGCCGAGTTGTTCGACGATGATCTTCTTTACTTTGTCGAAGGTGGTAGACATCACGTTTCCTTTCAAAACCTTTACTCTTCGGCTCGCTTGGAGCAGGCTACATCAGGATGCCGCCATCGACTACGAGCGTTTGTCCGGTGATATATCCGGCGGAGTCGGAGCACAGGAAGGCTACGACTCCGCTGACGTCCTCCGGCTTCCCGGCTCGGCCGAGAGCGGCTTGCTTAATCAAAAACTCCCTAGCGGCGTCGGGCATCTTTTCGGTCATGGCGGTCTCGACGAGACCCGGCGCGACGGCGTTGACTCTTATATTCCTCGAACCCAACTCCTTTGCCAGCGATTTGCAAAGGCCGATGAGGCCCGCTTTTGAGGCGGCGTACGCGGCCTGGCCCGCGTTGCCCGTAATTCCGACGATGCTGGTCACGAGCACGATCGAGCCCGCGCGCTGCTTCATCATCGGCTTTGCAACGGCGGCGCTGAGATAAAAAGCCGACTTGAGATTGACGTCGAGCATACGATCGATCGTCTCGGACTTTAGCCGCAGCAGGAGCGAATCGACCGATTGGCCGGCATTGGCCACCGCGGCGTCGATGCGCCCGAACCGCGTCACGACCTCCGCGACGATCCGTTCGATCGCTGCTTGATCCGTCACGTCGGCCTCGAAGATTTCCGCAACCGCACCGGGCCGCGCGTCTGCGCAGGCTTGCGCGCTCTCGTGCAGTGCGTTGACGTCGCGCCCGATCAATGCGAGATCGGCGCCGCGCCGAGCAAACTCAATCGCGACGGCGCGCCCGATTCCGCGGCTTCCGCCGGTGATCAGCGCGGTCTTTCCAGCGAAATTCACGCGTTTGCTTTCGCCGGCCGTTCGATCGCGCTGTGCAGCCGCTCGACGCCGGAAAAATCGCTCACCGTCATCGTTGACGGGGCGGGTTCCATGCGCTTCATCAAGGAGCTCAAGACGCCCCCGGCTCCGAACTCGACGACGATCTGCGGCTGGTAGCCGAGAATCCGCTCCGCGGTATCGTGCCAGCGAACCTCGTCGACGACGGAGCGGATCAAGTTGGCCTCGATCGTTTCGACGTCGCGATAGGGGCGCCCATCGACGTTTGAGATGACGTCGAACTGCGGCAGCGAAAAACGAGCGGCCGCAACCGCGGCGCGTAGACGTTCGATTGCCGGTTCCATCAGCTCGCTGTGCCAGGCGCCTGAAACGTTGAGCGGAACCACCCGTTTGGCGCCGGCTTCGAGCATCGCTTGGCTCGCATGCTGAACGGCGGCCAGTTCGCCGCTGATAACGATCTGCGTCGGCGAGTTGAAGTTTGCCAGCGCCACGCGTCCGCGCTCGCGCGCGAGAACCTCGCGCACTTGAGCCGCATTGAGTCCCAAGATCGCCGACATTCCGCCCCTCGTCCGCGCAGCGGCCGACTGCATCGCCTCTCCCCGCTCGCTGACGATCCGCAGCGCGTCCTCGAACGACAGCGAACCTGCAATCACGAGGCTGCAAAGTTCTGCGAACGAGTGACCTGCGGTGACGATCGGTGCGAAACCGTCGCCGACCGCCGCATAGAGCGCAAGATTCGTCGTGAAGATTGCGGGCTGACTAAACTCGGTCTCCCGCAGCTTTTCTTCAGGCCCCTCGCGCTGCAGCGCAAGGACGTCGTATCCTAGCACCGCAGCTGCGCGATCGAAGGTTGCCGCGGCGGCCGGCGAGCGCTCCGCAACGTCGCAACCCATCCCAACGCTCTGCGACCCCTGCCCCGGAAAGACGACGGCGATTCGCATTATGCGGCCCAGCGCCACGCGACGGCACCCCACGAGAGACCGCCGCCGAACGCCACGAAAACGAGCAGATCTCCGGGTTTTACCAGTCCGGCGCGTACGGTCTCCGAGAGCGCCATGGGAATCGATGCGGCCGAAGTATTGCCGTATTCGGCGATGTTCATCACCACTTTGTCGTCTGGTAACTCCAGATACCGCGCGCTGGCTGCGATGATCCGCTGGTTGGCCTGATGCGGAATCAAGAACGTCACGTCGGCCTTCGTGAGGTTCGCCTTCTTCAGCACGGAGCCGGTCGCATCGACCATCCTCTGCACCGCCAGCTTGAACGTTTCGCGCCCTTGCATGTGAATCAAGTGCACTTTGGCATCGAGCGCCGCGTGATCGATGGGCTGACGGGCTCCGCTGCCCTGCGCATAGAGTAGTTCGGGGCGGCTCCCGTCGGCGCCTAATTCCGATGCGAGAAAACTATCTTCGGTGGAACGCTCCAGAATGACCGCCCCTGCGCCATCGCCGAAGAGTATGGCGGTCGAGCGGTCGTTCTTATCCAGAATCTTCGAGAGCGTCTCGGCTCCGATCAGCATGATACGCTCGTAGACGCCCGACCGTATCAAACCCGACGCGATCGTCAGCCCGTAAATGAAGCCGCTGCACGCGATCGCGACGTCGAACGCGGGCCTATCTGTTGCGCCAAGTTTGGACGCGACGAGGCAGGCGGTCGCGGGAAAATAATAATCCGGAGTGACGGTCGCGACGATGAAACAGTCGATCTCCTGCGCTCGCAGCCCGGCGTGCACCAGCGCGGCGCTCGCCGCCGCGGATGCCAGATCGCTCGTTGCTTCTTGCTCGGACGCCCAATGACGGCGCTTCATCCCCGTGCGGGTCGTTATCCAGTCGTCCGAGGTCTCCAGCCAAGACTCGAGATCGTGATTGGTGACGATTCGAGCGGGAGCGTAATGGCCGACGCCAACGATCTTTACGCCAGAGGGCGCCACGTACGCTAACCGGCCGGTTCTTCTTGTGTCTTGACGACTTGCCGCCCTTTATACGTTCCGCAGTTTGGGCATGCGAAATGTGGCCGCTTCGGCTGATGACATTGCGAACAGAGCACCGTCGTAACGTCGCCGAGCTTCCAGTTCGCCGCGCGGCGACTGCGAGTCTTGCTGCGGGGCGTCTTCCATTTTAGATTCGCCACTTTACTCTCCGTTTCATAACATTACGCGGGCTGGCACGAGCATTCGCCCGCATTCCGGTTCGCCCCGCAAGCGGCACAAAGGCCGCGACACTCGGGGCTGCATCGCAGCCCCATCGGCAGGGAGCTCAGCACGCTCTGCTGCGCGAGATCCGCCACGTCGAGGCGGTCCCCCATCAAGACGTTGCTCTCGCCAAACGGATCGACGTCCCGGCCGTGGGAGGGGTCGATTCGCTCGTCGACGTCGACGTGGATCTGAAGGTTCACGTCGTCTAAGCAGGCGTCGCATTCACCCTGAACCCTTGCGTCGACGCTTCCCTCAACGGCGAGCATCCGGTCGGCCTGCCGCAGCGTCAGTTGCACGCGAACCGGTTCCGGAAAGACGATTCCCTCGAAGGGCTCGATCGGCACCTCGTCGGCGATCGCCATGAGCTGGCGACTGCCGGCCAGGAGCCCGCTGATGTCGACCTGGTGCGAACGATCCATAAAAACGAGTACCGCCGCAGCACGAGACCCCGCCAACCAGGCGGGGCCGCCACGGACCTTTGCCATTCTAGAACCCGCGTCTTGCCTTGTCAAACGCTTCCGGCGGGGGATAGAACGCCATCGTGAGCATCGATCCCATCGCTTCCAAGCTAGCCGCCGGCGGCGCGGCGTTCGCCCCGGAAATCGCAAGCGCCGCCCGCCGGCATGGTCTCGATCCGGATCTGCTCGCGGCAGTCGCCGCTCAAGAGACAGGCGGCCCCGACACGAACGCCAGCCACAACATCGTTGGCGATGGCGGTCATGGCCATGGACTCTTTCAAATCGACGACCGCTCGCATCCCTTTGCCTCGACTGCAGCCGCGATGGATCCGGCGCGAAACGCGGACTATGCCGCGGGCATGCTGGCGGGCTTGCTCAAGCGCTACGGAGGGAACGTCCAGGAGGCCCTCTCAGCGTATAACACCGGCTCCCCCACAGCGGCCGGAACGAAGACGCGTTGGTCCGATGGCGGCGACCTCGCATATGCCGACTCCGTGATGCGCCATTACCAGCGGCTGACCGGCGCGTCGGCGCATTCCTCCGCCGTCGCCGAATCGGGAACGGCCATCGCTTCGGTCGGTGCCCTGCATACTTTTGCGCAACGCGCCCCCACGATGCCGCCTCTTCCTCATCCGATGGCTGCCGGCCAGCCGCACGCTACTCACGCGTATCACCGGCAAGCAACGGACTATCTCGCACTCCTGGGCGACGACACCGACGAGAACAACTCGTAGAAAAGGAGCAACCACATGTCATTTTTGCCCCCCGTTGAAGGGACACTCTCGGCAACGCCCTTCGCGCACACGATTGCCGGCGACCTCAACGGTGCCCGAGGATCGCGCGCGAGCGGAACGGTGTGCGGCGGCGCGAGCAGCTCGGGCGGCTCGATCTCCGGCGATTCGAACGAATCGGCGGAAAACGCGGCGATTGCCGAGTTGGGCACGCTCATCTCTTCCCTCGGATCGCTCTCCGCGCAGGCGCAAAGCCTTCCGCTGAGCCCTCCCACTTTGCCCGGGCTACCGCAGAGCCAAGGTTATCAGCCGCAAACCACAGATTACACGCAGTTCAACGACGACTCCAACTGATTTCAAAGGAGCAACGACATGGCATTTTTGCTTCCCGTCCTCGAAGGGGTCGGCTCCGGTCTTCTCGGCAATGCGATCGGCGGCGCGCTCGGAAGCGGCACCGCGGGCAATGCCGAGAACTCCGCGATGAATGCGCTCAATACGCAGGACGAAACCTTCCAGCTCGGCATGTACGCATCGGAGGTTCAAAATCAAGAGCAGCTCCAGATGCAGTCGGAAGCTTTCGATCAAATGATGGACGAGCGCAGTGAAAATATGCGCGAAGTCGATACGCTGCGCAACGTCGACATGGCCCAGCGCAAGATGGATGACTCGATCACGAAGAAGTTCATCCAGAGTATCACCGAAGGATGACCGGCCCTCTCCCCCTTCTTCGCGGCGAACGCACGCCCGCGGGACGCGGCACTCTTACCGCGCCGCGCGGCGGCGCCGCGCCGTCAGCCGGTTCGGATCTGAGCGCCCAACAGCAGGCCCAGATAGTCGCGCAGCGCCAAGTCTTCGACTACGAAGCGGCGGAACGCGCCGAAATCGTGCGCGAACACGAAGTGCTCGAAACGCTGCTTATGGCCCACCTTAAGAATGAGGATGAAATCACAAAGAAATGGATCTCCCTCATTTGAGGGAAGCAAAAAAGGGAGGCTCGCGCCGCATGCTATACTCTCCGTTACGCCGGGCCGTTAGCTCAGCTGGTTAGAGCGCATGCTTGATAAGCATGAGGTCCCTGGTTCGATCCCAGGACGGCCCACCAAGATCGAATTTCTTGCTCAATTCCCGACGACTAAGGTGTATGGATCGCTTACTCCATGCCGGATCGTGCGAATCGGCTTCGAACCTTGTGAGGCGTACACCGTTACGTCATCGTCGTAGATGTTTGCGACGTAGAGATTATCGCGCGAGTCGGTCGCGACCGCGACCGGGGCATTGATTCCCTTCTTGATACGCCGGATTGGCGCGTTTCCAGTCGGACCGTAGACCGCAACCCAGCCATCGGTTCGGTTCCACGACTGAGGATCGTTGGCAACGTAGAGCGTCTCGCGTGAGTCGATCGTCAGCGCCCGTGGGAGATTTATTCCATCGGTAAGCGTTCGTTTTGGCGACGTGCCATTGGGAGCATAGACGGTAATCGTACCGAGACCGCCATATAACGGGTAATTCGAAACGTAGAGATCGCCCGAACGGCTGAACGCCAATGCATCGGGATCGATAAGGCCTTTCTTGATTCGCCGCAGGAACTTCACCGACCCGGGTTTCTCTTGCGGTCGATAGACTTCGATGAGGCCATAGCCATTGACGACGTACACATCGTTGTGCGGGCTCACCGCGACGATACACGCGCCGTACTGAGCACCAATCCAGCCCGCGCGCTTGCGCGCACCCGGGTAGAGCACTTCGATCGAGCCGCCGCAGTTTGCCACATAAATATTGTCGTTTCGGTCGATCGCCACCGACGTCGGATAGGTCGCTTCGCTGTTTTTTAGTAGATCCAAGTTCTGCCCGTCGAAGACTGAGAGGCCCGAAACAGCATGGATCGCGATGAGCCGGCCCGCGTGATCGACCGCGAGCCTGTCGAGGTTTCCGCCTTCGACGATGGAGTGCAACGGCTGCGAGTCGCCGAGCGCGTATTGCGACAAGACGCCGCTCCCGTTGCCGCCGCCGACGTAAAGAAACGGCCCGTGCGCAACGCCTGCCGCGGGCGCAACGGCCGGCGTCCCTCCCAGAGGCACGAGCGGCGCTGCGGCACGGCCGCAGGCGACAAGCATCGACAGGGTCGTGAGCCGAACTGCGATTCTGTACCAGCGGCGTGCGATATTCATCACCATTTCCTCTAGGAGTGCGGCGCGGGCGCCAGGTAGCGATTGAACCAGTCGATCGTCTGCGTCAAGATGTCGATCTGATCGGCGATCTTTTGCGGTCCATGCCCTTCATCGGCATACACAATCAGCTTCGTCGGAACGCCGAGGGTCGTCATCGCATGCCAGAACTCGAAGGCCTGCGGCGCGGGAACTTCTTCGTCGCGCTCTCCTTGAAGGATCAGCACCGGCGTCTTCGACTGCATGATGAACGTGATGGGTGAACTCTTCGCATAGACCGCGGGATCCTGATAGACCGAAGCGCCGAAGAACGGGATCATCCACTGATCGATTTTGTTCTGTCCGTAATACGATTGCCAGTTCACGATGCCGGCGCCGGCGACGATCGCCTTAAAGCGCGTCGTCTGCGTCTCACCCCACATCGCCATGTATCCGCCGTAGCTCCAGCCCATGAGCCCGAGTCGATTCGGGTCGATGGGTGCCGCTTTGAGCGCCGCGTCGATTCCGCCCATGTCGTCTCGCCAGTCGCCGTAGCCAAAATCCTTGACGTTGGCTTTGGTGAACGCCTCGCCTTCTCCGAAGCTGCCTCGCGGATTGGGCATGAAGACGAAGTAGCCCTGAGATGCAAGCGCGTTCACGCTCCGGTTGCCAAAGGTCGGCACTGACGCAGCCGACGGTCCGCCGTGAACGACCGTGACCAACGGGTACGTACCGGAAGGATTGAAATCGAGCGGATAGACGAGCCAGCCTTGAATCGTGAACTGGTCGCTCTTCCACCGCAGCGAGACGGCCTTACCATAAAAACGCATTGCGCCCACATTGCTGCTGGAGATCTGTCGCAGTGCGGAAGGTGAGCCCGCCCAGATCTCCGGCGGATCGGCGAACGAGCTGCGCACGAGCGCGACGATTGCGCCGCCCTGCGCGCTCGACCAGCTCCACAGTGACTCGTCGCGGTCGATCAGCGCGGTTACGTGGCCGGTCGTGACGTCCAGCCGCAGTAAATGCATGGCCCCGGAAACGTGCGCAATCACATCCAGGCTACTCGCATCGTTCCAACGCAGCGACTGCACCGAAACCGCTGCTCCGTCGGTGACGTCGTGCGATACGCCGCTCTGCGCGTCGACGAGATAGACGTCGCCGCCCGTGGATCCGAAATCGCTCATGATCCCGCCGATGATCGCGATCTCTTTGCCGTCGGACGACCATTGCGGATCGTTTATTTGAAACCCGGGCGCGAGCAGATCGTGGATCGCTCCGGTGGCGACGTCGATGCTGGCCAGGCGCGCTATCCACCAGTTGTTGTCGCCGTTTCCCTTGGCGTAAGTTGCCGCGATCTGCTTTCCGTCCGGCGACCATGCGTATTCGTAGACGTAGGTGTCGCTCGGCGTAAGCAAGTGCAAGGTTCCGGTGCCGACGTCGATCGTGGCAAGCCGCTGCTCGTCGAAGTGCGAGCCGATGACGCCCACATCGCGCGCACCCGGTGCGAGCGCGCCCGCTTCGCGGTGAGCTGCCGGGATATACAGCAATGCAATGGTTTCTCCGTTTGGCGACCACGTCAGCCGTTGGGCGTCGCCACGCAGCCGTCCAAGCCCGCGCACGTGCGAACCGTCGGCTCGGGCAACGAAAACCTGAGCTTGCCCTTTCGATCTAGCGTCGGAGAGAAACGCGATCGATCGGCCGTTCGGCGACCAGACCGGGCTCGTTTCATCGTAAAATCCGCCGCTGGTTCCGGCAGTCAACGCAACGCGCGGACCGCCGTCGATCGGCTGAATGTAGAGCGCGTTATAGCGCGCCGAACGCAAGAGACGCGCTGGATCGTGGAAGCTCTCTTGCCACGCGACCGCCTTGCCATCCGGCGTGAGATCCACCGCGCTCAGGTCGCGCACGCGGTAGGTCGCCGTTAAGACGTCCCGCATCGTGGGCGCTGCATTAGCTATCGTCGATCCGAGCATCGTCAGCGTGAAAATGGCTGCGGTAATGTAACGCGCGCTCATTGGCTCCTCGTCTTAACCCCCTGCCATGGCGCCGACAACGAGAAACGGCTCCGCGCCGTTTGCAACCGCGCGCGGAAGCGGCTCGTCAGGGCGTTCGTGCGATAAGTCCCGCTCGCATGCAAAAAAGCGTACGTAGACCCGGCGCTTCTGCGTCACGTGATCGCGCAGCGTTCCGCGTAGCGCCGGATAACGCGACTCGAGCGCGTCGAGTAGCGAACGCTGCGTCACCTCGCCCTTGACCTCCAAGCTCACTTCGCCGTCGACCCGGGCCAGCGTGCGCAGGTGCGCAGGCAGAACGACCCGGATCACGCTAACGTCTGCACTTCGACCGAGAGCACTGCAGGGAGATCGCGGACGATCGGCATCCACATGTCGCCCGAATCGGGCGAGACGTAGACTTGTCCGCCAGTCGTGCCGAAGTAGATGCCGCACGAATCGAGTGCGTCGACGGCCATCGCATCGCGTAGCACATTGACGTAACAATCGCGCTGTGGGAGTCCGTTGGTGAGCGCCTCCCATTCGTCGCCGCCCGTGCGGCTGCGATAGACGCGCAGCCGGCCGTCGAGCGGGAAATGCTCGGAGTCGCTCTTGATCGGAACCACATAGATCGTCTGCGGCTCGTGAGCGTGGACGTCGATCGTGAATCCAAAATCCGTCGGCAGGTTGCCGCTGACCTCGCGCCACGAATCCCCGCCGTCGTCGCTCCGCATGACGTCCCAATGCTTTTGCATGAACAGCACGTTTGGCTTCGTGAGATGCATCGCAATGCGATGTACGCAGTGACCGACCTCCGCTTGCGGTTCGGGAATGCCCGCCGATTTCAAACCGCGGTTGATGGGCCGCCACGTCGTTCCGCCGTCGTCGCTGCGAAAAGCGCCGGCCGCCGAGATCGCGCAGATAATTCGATTCGCATCGCTGGGATCGACGATGATCGTGTGCAGGCACATGCCACCGGCGCCCGGCTGCCAAGAGCCAGCCGACGGATGGCGGCGCAGTCCCGGGAGCTCTTCCCAGCTTCGCCCGCCGTCGATCGAACGAAAGAGCGCGGCGTCTTCGACTCCCGCGTAGACGAGGTCGGGATCGGCGAGCGACGGCTCGAGATGCCAAACGCGCGCAAACTCCCACGGGTGCGGCGTGCCGTCATACCATCGATGCGTCCCCGGCGTGCCGTCGTAGACAAAGCGGTTGCCGACGGGTTCCCAGGTACGTCCGCCATCGTCGGAGCGCTGAATGATTTGTCCAAACCAACTCGACGACTGCGAGGCGTACAGCCGCATCGGGTCGGCCGGAGAAGCTTTAACGTGGTAAATTTCCCAGCCCGCGAAATGCGGACCGTCGACCTTCCACTCTTTGCGTTTGCCGTCGGACTCAAGGACGAACGCGCCTTTGCGCGTGCCGACTAAGACCCGGACCGAGCTCATGTCATCCCGTTGCCCTTCTGCGCGCTTGAGGCGAGCGGTGAAGCGTGGCGCGGTTCGTAAAGTCCAATTCGTTCGCCGCCGGGCAGAACTAGCGTCGTGAGCAAACCCCAACCTCGATCGCCAATCGGACCATCGGTTTCGATGCCTTTTTCGGCGAGCCGCGCGACCACAGACTTGACGTCGTCGCACATAAGGTAGAGCTCATGCTCGGGTTCCCCATCCGTCGGATGCACCGCGATTTCGGTTGGAGGCGCCGCAAAGATCGGCCAGCCTTCGCCGGCATCGACCGATCGCAGCTCGAGAACGTCCGCGAGAAACTCGCGCACTTTTTCGGCCTGGCGGCTAAAGAGAATTACGTGCATGCCCGTAATCATTGCGTCAAGTACCTCGCGGTAGGGTTACGCGCCGGGTCGTTACCGGCCCTTCGTGCGAGTCTCAAGCAGAAATGAAGAGGCGCCCGCGTCGAGCGAGCGCCTCACGTTCGGAGATCCGAAGACCGTAGCCCCGACCTCGGAACCTAGGCCTGGTTGGTAATGCTAAGCTTGGCCGTGCCGATCTTCTTCCCGGTTTTGTCTTTATCGGTAAACACCGTCGTGCAAGATCCGGTTTTGTTGCCCCATACCGCCTGATACTTATTCCCGGAGCCGGAAATTGTTGCGATGTTGTCACTCACGCATACCTTGTCGTCGAACGTGAACGTGCCGCCCGCCGGGCCTTTCGTAGTTACCGACTCTATGGGATTGGAAGCGGACAGGTGGATCGAGCAGGGCTTGACCGACACACCGTGATCGGATTTGCATTTTGCGGGCGAGATGTCGATCGAGGCGCCCGCCTGCACGTGCGATGCCATCGAGGGCAGCGCGTTCGAAGAGGTCGCAGGCGCAGACGCACCGCCCGCGCATCCGGCCAGCATTCCGGCGACGGCGAGAGCCGCAAGGGATCGAAGTGATGACTTGGCAGAGTTCATGTTGCTCCTTAAGGGATGTTGGGTGCGCTTCTGTCTTCGAAGCCTAGCGCGAACCTATTAAGAAAGCATGAAACCGGCGAGCCTATCCCCGAGGCTGCGTTCCGGCTTTCGCGCGCGGCACGTTTTCAATTTGGAGATGCGGGGGCTCGAACCCCGGACCCCCTGCTTGCAAAGCAGGTGCTCTACCAGCTGAGCTACATCCCCGCGCGACGGATCGGCCAATCGTGACTTTGCTCAGTCGTCCTTCGACTCCGCTCAGGTGACGCGGCACCTCTGCTTCGAGTGACGCGGCTTCGACAGGCTCCCGATACGCTAATAATGAATACCGGCAGCCGCGGCGCGGTGAGGCCCGGGGGCATAGCTCAGCTGGTAGAGCATTACGCTGGCAGCGTAAGGGTCAGGAGTTCGAGTCTCCTTGCCTCCACCAAAGAACGCCTGTTTTTACGGACGTTTTTCTCTTTCAGCGATGCGACGGTTGCCATTCGGTTGCCATCGGCTGAAAAACTAGGGGTTGAATCGCCATTTGCCGCCGCCGCGGAGATGCGTTCTAGCCGCGCGCCCAAGCCGTCGATCGCGGCGCGTTGCGCGTCGCCAAATAGATGCGCGTAGGTCGAGAGCGTGATGTTTGGCGTCGCTCGCAGGCAAGGTTGGGCGTCGCGTGATTCCAGCATCGCAGCGATCGCCGCTGCTCGCAACGCCTCGCAAGGCCTCGCAGCCACGACCGTATGCTGCGAAAGCATTGCGCGCGCCACGTCCCGAAGCGCTCTCAGCAAATCCGACTGCGTGCGCGTCATGCGGCGAGCCAGTCCTCAGGCGAAGGCACCGTTACTGCGAGGCGTGTCTGCCGCAAGCGCGCCGTGAGCGCGGCCTGCGAGCGATCGAAGCGGCTCGCAAAGTCCTCGCAGCGCAAGCTGCCGCGGGCAAGGACCCGCGCGCGAGTGCGCATGCCGGACGCAAGCGCGGCGAAGCCAACGCCGAGCATCATTTGAGCAATCATCGCTGGGCTCGCGAGCACCATGGCACCGAGCGCGATCGTGCGTGGTTCGAGCGCGAGGTAGCGCCAAAGCTGCAAGGCTTCCCGCTGAGTGCAATCGCGAGCGCGACGGGCTTATCGCTCGCGGCTTGCTCGCGAATCCGAGCTGGCTCGCAGGTGCCTCATCCGCGGCATTGGGACGGCCTGCTCGCATTGGTTAAAGCTGGGGACTGAAGCACCGCGGCGAACGTCCCTAGCCGCCGATGCGTTATGCATCAGGGAGCAAGGCAGATGAAGGGATCGGGACTAGGCCGCATTGCGTTATGCGTTAGCGTAGGAATCGTTATGCTCGCAGACTGCGGCGGATCGCAGACGCAGATCGGTGCGTCGGGCGTGATACCGCAAGCGCCGACGAGTGCACGCCGTCCCCCAAGCACCAACGAAGCCCTAATCTACGCCTTTGATGCGTCCATCTCGCCGATGGGAGTAATCTACGGTTATCCAGGTGGTAACGTGATCGACACGTTTCAAACGTCACTGTGGGAGGCTGGCGGTGCCTGCGGGGATGACCGAGGCGATGTGTTTCTGGCCGGCAGTACCTTACATAATTCTGAAGAAGAAGCTACGATTCTCGAATACCCGTACGGTGAAACTTCGTCATCGAACTCAGTAACCTTCAGCCTGGAGAGTGGGCGTCAATACGCGTATGCTTGTTCAGTGGACAACTCCACGGGAAACGTCGCGACGGCTGTGTATACCGATATCGGTGAACACGTGGTTGTCCTGCCTGATTTTCAAGACGATCCAACTCTTTACAGTGTGCCGTTCCCAGTTATTTTTTCCGTCGGCTATGACGGAAGTGGCAATCTGTTTGCCTTGGGATATAGTTCCGTTGGTGGGCACTATGCATTCGCTGAGCTGCCAAGGGGCGGCGCTGCATTCGAGACAGTGTCGTTAGACTTGGGAGCCCACGTGTGGGGAGTCAGAACCGTTCAATGGGATGGGAAGGAACTTACGATTGAGGCCATCCTCAAGTCGCCTCATGCAAAAGCGGAGTATTGGCCTAACACCGTCTATCGGTTGAAGGTATCACATTTTCGAGCGAGGGTACTCGGCTCGACTCTATACGACGGAAGAGGCAGCCTTAGCAGAGGAGAGAGCTGGATCCAAAGCAATCTCGGAATCATGGTGCTCGCGATCGGCAAGGTACGCCTCTGGAACTATCCGGAGGGTGGGCAGATGAAAAGGGAGCTGCCCCAGCCGATCGGCAGGACGCCGATAGGCACGGTAGCCGTGCCAGCCTCGGGTGCTCGTTCGCGCTAAGTAATAGGGTAGGATAAATGCTTGGCAAGCTAACGATAGGCACCGCCGCATTTGCCGTGGTCCTAGTAGCGTGCGGCGCATCGCAGCCGCCGATCGGCGCGCCGGTCGCGATGCCGCAAAGCTCGCAGATCGCGACGCACCATTCCGATCGTGGCGGGTCGTGGATGCTGCCGGAAGCGAAGAGCGAGGATCTGCTCTACGTTTCCAATGAACAGACTGGTGTTTCCGTCTTCTCATATCCGGACGGGAAGAAGGTTGGGAGCGTCGGCGGCGGGTCTCTTCCCATCGGACTTTGCTCGGATAGCGAGGGCAACGTCTTCATAGTTGACCGCGAGGGACAACAGATTTTCGAATACGCACACGGCGGTACGAGCCCGATCGCGACGCTGGAGGACACCGGTAATGACCCTCAAGGCTGTGGCGTCGATCTCAATTCAGGTGACTTGGCCGTGGCGGGTGGTGGTTATCAAGTCCAGGCCAATATTGCGATCTATTCTAAGGGTAGCGGTTCTCCGAAAGTGTACGATGCGGGAGCTGGAGTCTTTGCTTGGTGCACCTATGATAGCTCGGGAAACATTTTCGCCAGCGTTGGAGGCAGCAACAGCAACTACGGCGGCATTGTTGAACTACCCAAGGGCGGCAGTAGCTTCATGCCAATCTCGATCGACCAGCGCCTCGGCGCTGGCGGAGCAGTGCAATGGGATGGCAACTATCTTTACGTTGGCGACCCCCACGGCTGGAACGGAACACACGGTCCGACCACGATCTACCGAGTGCAGGTCTCGGGATCGACTGGGACGGTCACTAAAACGATTCAGCTTTGGAGTGGTAAGTTAAATCGGAACCCCGGTCTCGGTTATCAGTTCTGGATACAAGGCCGTACAATTGTTAGCAGAAGAACGCAACAAGGCAACGTTGCGTTGTGGCGCTTCCCTGCCGGCGGGAAGCCGTTGGCCAGCATACCAGACCGAGGAAATGTCCTAGGCATGACTGTCAGCCTCGCTCCACTCTAACGCACTCGCCGCTCCGCGCCCGGCGCCCGCGATCGCGAGGCCGTTGTTGCTTAGCGGCATTGCTCGCATTAGAGCTGCGAGCGCCTCGCACCGCGGAAGCTTTGCTCGCAGTTGCCTCGCACCATTGCGCTGCGCAGCTTTGCGTCTTTGATACTTGCGGCTTAGATCGCGCTGGTTTGCGGCTCAGGGGAGGGGGGCGGCGTTTTGAGAGGCCCTAACTCCTTGTATGATTGCGGTAGGGCAGGTCACGCTGGTTGAACTCCTTGGGTTGTAACCCCGCGGGATAGATAGGCGGCCTGCCCGTTGGCGCCCACGGAGATCGGACGGTATCGTGAGCACCGCATCGCCGGTTAGCTCGAATGCACAAGGTCGATCGCGAAGGGCGCCGTTAGCGGAGGTATGCTCGATGGCATCGTTCTTGGGAATCGATTTGTCGAAAGAAACCTTTCACGCGTGTCTCTTAGGCGATCATACTGAGGCAAAGAAAGCGTTTCCGAACACGTCCAAAGGGTTCGAGCAGTTGACCGCGTGGCTGAAGAATCGTCACGCCATCGATGTGCACATCTGCATGGAAGCGACCGGCGCGTATTGGGAAGCGCTTGCGTCGTATCTGCATGGCCTCGAGCAGCGGGTCAGCGTCGTCAACCCGGCTCGCATCAAAGCGTTCGCGCAGAGTGAGCTGCTACGGACCAAGACCGACGAGGTTGACGCGGCGTTGATCGCGCGGTTCTGCAAGAGCCAGAGCCCCGAGCCGTGGCTTCCGCCGCCAGCGGAAATCCGTATCCTACAAGCGCTGATGCGCCATTACGAGCATCTGAAGACGACCCGCGCGCAGCAATCGGTGTACGCGCAATCCTCGGAGGCAGCCATCGTCACGGCTTCCATTGCGGAGGTCATTGCTACGCTCGATGAGCAGATCGTGCAGGTCGAGCGGCAGATCCGCCAACACTTCGACGATCATCCCGATCTCAAGCGCCGGCGCGACCTTTTGACGTCGATTCCCGGAATCGGCGAGACAACTGCGGGATCCATTCTCTCGGAAATTCCGCATCTCGACCGATTCCAATCTGCCAAGGCCGTCGCCGCATTTGCCGGTCTATCGCCGCGGGAGCGGCGCTCTGGAACATCCATTCACGGGCGTACCCGGCTCTGCAAGACCGGCAATGCTCGCATTCGTAAGGCGCTTTACATGCCGGCGATGGTTGCCCTTCGCTTCAACCCGACTCTCCGTATCTTCGCAGAACGGCTGCTGGCGGCTGGAAAGCACAAGCGGCTGGTCATCGGTGCCGTCATGCGTAAACTCTTGGTTCTCGCCTACGGCATTCTTCGGTCCGGGATCGCTTTTGATGCGAATTACGCTTGACGCGCAATACGGTATCTATCCCGTGCATCTGCTTTGTGGGATAGGAGTTGGACCCCTAAAATTGTGGCCCCCCCAGCTGCCAGGCTACCTAAGCCGATCTAAGCGCCGCGATCTAGGCTTGCTCAGCTGCGAGGCTGCTGCGAGCTAAGCTGCCGCGCTGCGAGGCGATCGCAACTGCAATGCGAGCAAAGCCGCAAAGCAACAACGGCCTCGCGATCGCGAACGCTGGGCGGCGGCTCTCTGGACAGGCAAATGCAGGTTTATGCTGTTTTTAGCATTGCGAGAGCAACCAGTAGGGTCTTATCAAGCCTTTGTTAGGATAACCTCGTTGCGAATTGGCTGCGCGCTGAAGCTCAGCAAAATATCCCTGAACATCCGACTTCGTTGCGCGGGAAAGTGGCTGCGTGCTTCCTCCGGACGTGGCTATTAGCACGTTAGCGTTCTTGGACTGTTGAAGGCTCAACGACCCACATTGGTGGCCATCGCGGAAAGCCGAGAAGTAATCTACTTTGCCCTCACTGCGAGTTCTTGCCAGTGTAAGATGCACTTCGTAAATGAGCGTCGAGCCCGGGCTGACGTACGCTATACGGACTTTCGCCGAATCTGGAGCTACAATTTCCAGAACAATCAGATTTAGCACGTTGCCGGCCATGTAGAGCTTCTCTTGACCCGCGGTTAAGTTAGCTGCGTAAGCTACCGCTAGCGTTGAGAGGACCACCGCTGCAAAGATGGGCGTGCGAATTCTCGTATTGTTCATTTGCCTTGCTCCTTGACCCGTGAACAGACCTAGTGGCGGAAAATATTCGGCGCTTGGCGCTAGGACCCCACGCACGGCCAATTCGCGGCGATCAAAAGGTGCTTCGGGGTGCGCTCCCTCGCAGGCGCAATGCCTTGCGGACTATGACGCTAAAACGGCCTCGCGATCGCGAACGCCGGGCGCGGGGCGGCGGGGGCTAGTGGTTTGCGGCTGTTGAGTAGATCGTCGTTATGACGCAATCAGCGACGGGGTGTGTCCCTTCCATCATTTTGAATGCTTGTCCGACTCGCAGACGTGAGAGTATCTCCTGCGGCGTGCGCAACTCAAAATCGACCTCTCTAGTCTCTCCCGAGTCGATCTTAACGCGTTCGGCATCAGCTTCGGTAGTATCGAGCAGAAGTTGTGCCCCCCACCAATACCTCTCACCATCGAAAGCTAGGTCTGGTCTGTAGCTCTTCAGGAAGATTCCGATCGTTCGGCCACCCTCGTCAGGCGTCCTCACCCGGGTCCGGGCGCGAAAGTGTCGAGTTGCCATGATTCAAGCTCATTCTCCTGAAGCGCCTAGGCTCTTTTCCTGAGGACGCGGTCCTTCAATCGATTCGCAACGCGATCTAACCCCGCTTGGCGAAATATTCCGATCGGTGTCGCTATGCCGCGCAGCCGTATACCACAACGGGAATTCCGCAATGTAAGAACGGCCTCACGATCGCGAACGCCCTTCGATTTCTCTAGAGCTTGAGTGCCGATTTGCGGATGCGTTTACCAGGCGGGGGAACCGAAATGGCGACGCCAAGAGGCTGCCTTACGCCGGAGATTGTGAGAGTCGGATTTCCGCCTTGAGGGTAGTCGTAAACGTGGACTGCGTAGCGGCCATCGGCGACAGCGACGAGAGAGCCTTCAATCGAATCGTAGCAGTCGCAATATGAAATATCATCGAGCTTAACCGACCCGACCGGTTTTCTCGAGTGTCCGCCGCTCGGCGAATACTGTTCAATCGTAGGACTTCTTAGAACGGTAAAATGCTTCCCGTCCCATTGAAAACCGACGTGTTCCCCTCTCGGTGTTATCCCAAATCGCATGACGCTTGAGCTTCCCTCGGGAAGCCACGCGGGATGGTGCTTATTGCTGGCAAAGTAGAGATTCCCCGAACCGTCGTAAGTAATGTACCTGACTATCTCGACAAACCCCACGGTACTGTAATACGTCGGCTCACCGCTGGCATTTGGATAAACGGCAATGCTGCCGCCATATCTGCTCTCACCCGAAACGGCGAGATTTCCCGAGGACGGTTCCCACGTACAATCCCAAGGCGCGTCCGTGTCTTCCAGTGTGGCTTTCGGGCTGGTCGCACCATGAGCGTATTCGTATATGGACCCCCCCTTGTAATTACTATTGCCATTTGTTATCCACACGTCACCATTAGAGTCAGCACACAGACCCTCCACGTACTGGAACCCCGTCAGGGTCCCGACAAGGGACCCCCCAGGATAAGAGAAGACGTAGATGCTACTCGTGCTGCTCGGAGGATAGTAGTCAGGAGAAGAAACATAGATTAGGTCTTCACCCGAGATCCCCGGTAGCATCCACGACTTACCACGCTCGGTGTGCGTTGCGATCGCGCGGTTTTGCGGCATCGCGCCCGGCGCGCCGATCGGCGGCTGCGATCCGCCGCAGCCCGCGAGCAAGGCGATCGCCACGCCAACCAATGATGACGTGGTGACTGCGAACCATCGTCTCCACCTGTCTGCTCTCTGAAGCTTCACTTAGCTGTCGTGCTCACCAAGAGATGACGATCTTGCCGTTACCGGGAGACGCGGCTCCTTTTTGGTCTGTCACGTCGGTGGCTCCGGGCTCAACGTACGAAGAGCCTCCGCCTCCGCCACCACCTGCACCAACCATACTGGTGCACCGCGCCCCAGAGCCGCCACCTCCACCGCCGAAATAGCCCCCGCCGCCTCCACCGCCGCCAGCGCCGTACTCCTTGCGGTCGTAGAGGCTGTCGCCCCCGGCCCCGCCTTGGCCGAGCGCTCCATTTTTCCCGGGCAGGGAAGGCCCTGACGGTCCTCCGCGTCCCGCTTTGCCCCCTTTGTTTTGCGTGCCGCCTGCTCCGCCGTACCCGACACAGTATCCCGATCCGCTTTGCCCGCTGCCGCGACCTCCGATTTTGCCGCCGCCTGCGCCGCTGCTGTTGTTGAACGCATAGCCACCAGGGCCAGCGCCACCGGCAGCGACAACGACGCGGTCTCTCAAACCGCTGCCTCCCTGACGCACGTCGGACGCGCCGCCTCCACCAGCGCCATGTCTGTTGGGGCTTCCTATCCCCGGGCCCGCCGCGCCACCATCCCCGCCTCCGTTGAAGCCGCCTTTGCCGTCATAACCCGAGCCGTTGCACAGACTGTGGCTGTCGCCTTCGCCGCCAACGAACACCGCTAACTTCTCGCCCGGCGTTACGTGTATCGCAGCCTGCACCAAACCGCCTCTGCCTCCAGTGACCGAGCAGGAATTGGTGACCGCGTAAGGTCCGCTCGCGCCACTGGCGACGATGGCAACGTGCGTTACGCCCATGGGCACGATGAACAACTGCTCTTTGCCTGTGTAGTGAAACGCTCGATGGTGCGAGTAGGGAGGACCGAAGTTTTTGTTGACTGTGCCGATCGGCGGCTGCGATCCACCGCAGCCAGCCAGCAATGCAGCGGTCAGGCTGATAACAACTGCTGACTGAGCGAATGTTCTCACGCGACACCCCCAAGTTTTCGACTGTATTTTTTAAATCAAAGGGCTCAACGCGAAGGCCGTTCCGCAGGCACCGTAGTATGTGCTGCAGGAATTCGCGCCGCCTGATTCCGTCGTTCCGTAAAGCCTACTCTCTAGGTAGATTAGAGCTGCATAAGGGTCCTGGCCATCGCTTCCGTTGAAGCTGAGCAACACTTTTTCCGTGCCCGCCGGCGTGTTGCTAAAGACTTACGTGCCATCGCATCTGGCAAGTTAACCTAGCGCTACCGCGCTGTTTAACTGAGGACAGAGAAGTGCGTCGGGTATTCACTACCAACTGAAAACGACGAGCCCGTTGGGCGCTTCCCAGCCCAGCCAAGTTCGATACTTGACCGCACTGGACTCGACGTACGACGATCCGCCACCGCCGCCGCCGCCGCCGCCGTAGAATCCGTGAGAATAATAAAGCTCACCGCCTGTGCCGCCACCCCCACCGCCGTAAAAGCCGCCGCCGCCGCCGCCACCAGCGCCGCCGTTATAGCCTGTGTCGTAGCCGCCCTGGCCGCCCTTGCCGAGACGCCCGTTAGCGCCATCGGGATCTGGGCCGGTGCCTGAAGGGTCGCCGCGCCCACCGCCTCCTCCGCTTTCCTGCGAACCGCCACCGCCGCCATAGCCGCCGAGTCCGACTCCATGCCCATGCCAGCCGGAGCCCGCGGTCATGCCACCACCCTTCCCGCCTTTACCGTACCTTTTGTGGCCCTCGAGGCCTCCTTCGCCGCCACCACCGCCGGCCACGAGAATGCGGTTTTTCAGTCTGGTGCCGCCCTCACGGATGTCCGTCGCTCCGCCGCCGCCATAACCTGAAGAATAAGCAGTGAAGCTCCCGCCGCTGCTGCCGCCCGAAGCGCCGCCGTTATAGCCGCCGTAACCATATACGTAATCACCGTTGCCGCCAACGTACACGTAGAGCCTCTCAGCGGGCGCTACCGAGATGACCGCGTAGACTCGCCCCGGATTCCCGCCGCCGTAATCGGGGCCTACACCGCCGTGACCGGAACCCACACCGCCGATGGCAACGACTTGCAGCCGCGTTACGCCAGCCGGGACCTGGAACGTTTGCCGGTGGCCGACGTAGAGATAGGTTTTGTGATGAGAATACGAATCGGGTGCGTTGCGCGTTGCGCCCGTCGCGCCGATCGGCGGCTGCGATCCACCGCACCCTGCGAGTACTGCCACTGCCGCGGCTACACAGCTGCTTAGCGCGTGGCTAAAATCCAATCTCTTCATCTGCCTTGCTCCTCGATCTCGCCGTTGAGCGCTATGGCATTATAGTGATGCTTACTTTGTTAGACACTTGAGCCGGCGCATTATTGAACTCTTCTCCGGACCCCACTGCACGTATGTTCGGTGTTGCGACTAACGTGTAGGTCCCCGGTTGTTTGATATTGTAGCCCCAAAGCCGGATGTCGGCCCACTCTCTCAGCGTCCAATGGCTTTCAGGATCGTCAAACCATGCGACAAGAGGTTTGCCCGGATCCAGTGTGGTCCCACTTGGCACTCCACCGCAACCGCAGATGATACCGCGCCAGCCAGTCGGCGGTAACGGCCTTCCGCGGAAGTCGAAAACCGCAAGGTTGACCAGTCCATACGGAGCGTCGCCGGGAACAAATAGCTCTTCCGAGCTTTTATTGATCAACGTCAGCCGCAACTTAATCGGCTCACCGACCTGATACACCAACTTATTTGACTCGATTCGTGCGATAACTGCGCTGTTGCTAAGGTCGGAATTCGCGTGGCTTACGTCAGCGGGCCGGGCGGGGAGCGGCGGCGCGAGCGCAACGCACATGAGGCTGCAGCAGAGGCGACGAAGGATGTAGGCTCGCACGGCGCAGTACATTCGCCGCGTCTTCGCGCTATTCCAGCGAACGTCACGGCTCCGCCAGGTTGCGCAACGCCTCCCAATGCCGCGGATGAGGCACCTGCGCCCCAGCCCGGATCCGCGAGCAGGCCGCGAGCGATAACCCCGTCGCGCGAGCGATCGCGCTAAGCGTAAAGCTTCCGAGCTTCGTTAGAACCTCGCGCTCGAACCACGCACGATCGCGCCCGGAACTTTGGTGTTCGCGCGCCCATGCGTGATTGCGCCGATGGTGCTCCGCATTCGCTTCGCCACGTTTTTATGTAGAGTACGCACAGGCAGACCGGCAAGCTTGATGGGCCCGGTCTGGGTGAACCCCCACCACCGGCCCGCCTTTCAGTCTAAACAAGGCGAAACGGTACGGAACCAACGCGATTCGGACGCGATCGGTACGTTCGCAACGCCTTTCAGATCCGTTTCGGGGAGATTGTGCGCAGCCATGATCAGCAGCGCCCACACCGTCGAAAACGGGGTATCGGGCAGCGTCGGCGTCAACAGTTCGGCGCGTTTAGTTTCAGGCGTTCTTAGACGTTCTCGGGCGCTATCAGTCGCGGCGGGTGATTCCCTCGCTACAGTCGGTCGTAGTGCACGGAATCATATATAAGACTGACCGGATAATAGTACCAGCCACTTTAGCGCGATAGGCGAACCCGCGAAGCCGCCATTCATTTGCCCGGGTAATTGCGATCCGCCTGACCAGTGCACGTACCGTCGATCGCGGCGGTTGCCAAACGGTTGCCGTCGATGGCAACCGACCTCGCCTTATGATGGCCACGCGCGACTCTGAAATGCGCTGCGCAAGCGGAGCACTAACCATTTGCGACCAAACTCAACCGTCCTCGACCCCGCGCAATTTACTCTTTAACGAGTTCGAGTCTCCTTGCCTCCACCAAAGAACGCCTGTTTTTACGGGCGTTCTCTTTTTTTCAGACATTACTCGGTTTGCAAAAACGGTTGCAATGCGCTCCGGCCTTGCTTTGCCCTGCGGCATCACTTCGCGTGAGCCGCTAGGAATGCAACTAGACGGTCGAACGCAAGGCGGCCTGCGTCAGTCGAGAGCAGCATCTGATATTCGTGCGCCAGCGGCGGATCACGATCTTGCGGGAAGAAAAGCGTATCAACTTCCACGCCTTTAGCGCGCAGCGCTTCGGCGAACGCCACCGATTGCGGTGCGAGCGGATCGGCGTTGCCGACGGAGATGAACGCAGCCGGGTAGGCAGCGGTCACGTACGGCGTAACCGACAGCTCTCGCGTGCGCGGATCGAGCGGATCGCGGGTGCCTAGATAAGCCCATAGTACCGTGCGCATGAACCCGCCATATGATCCCTCGAAGTTCAGTGAGGCCGCGTCGTAGAGGCCACAAAAGAGCACGACCCCACGCAAGGCCGTGCGCGTCATACCGGGAGCAATTGCCATGTGCCGCGCGTAATTCGAGTCGGAGATAATAAGCGCCGTCTGCGCAGCGATTTGCGCTCCAGCCGAATCGCCGGCGAGAAAGATACGCTTAGGGTCGATGTTGAGACGATCTGCGTTCGCGACGATGTAGGTCAGCGCGGTGTCGGTCTGTTGCACGGGCATAGGAAAGCGCGCGTTTGGCGCGCGGGTATAATCGATGGCGATCGTCACATAGCCGCGGGCGGCGAGGACTTGGAGGTAGTCCGACATGACGGAACGCGAGCCGGCGACGAAGCCGCCTCCGTGCACCCACACGACCGCGGGAAGGTGATCCTGCGCATTGGGCGGCGCGAACACATCGAGCAATGCGTCGCGATCACCGGGCGAATAGTTCAGGCCGCGCTGCGCAGAAATATCCTTTGGTACAAGCGGTGCAGTCGACTTCGCGGCGTCCGCAGCGCCCTGGTCGAAGGCGTGACGAATTAACAAAACTGACGGCCAGGGACTGAGTTGAAGTGCCGCGTAAACGCCTGCATCGATCAGGGCGACCACGCCGACGACGACAAGAACGAGCCTCTTCAGCATCGCTGTCTCCTAGCACCGTAGCTGGCGTGCGCGCAGGGCGGGACGAGCGCTTGCAGACGTTCGCTTATAACTGCCGGCAACGCCGCTAGGAGACGGGAGGAGCCTGTACACCAGCCGTTGCGTAGAGCGCGCGCGTGTCGTACATCACGCCGCCTTTAATCGTCGTGCCGACGTTGCGAAGGTCCGCAATGGTATCGAGCGGAGCTCCGTGCGCCACGATCGCATCGGCGAGCTTCCCAGGGCGTAGCGAGCCGAGCAAGTCGTCCATGTGCATCACGCGCGCCGGTACGATGGTTGCCGTCTGCAGCACCTGCGCGGTCGGAATGCCGGCCTGCGCATAGAGCTCGAGCTCATGAATGAGGTCGAAGCCCGGCAGCACATCGTCGGTTCCGGCGACGATACGAATGCCATTGGAGTGGAGCAGTGCCACCATCTCGAGGTAGGCCTTGGCGGAAGCACGATACTTCGCGTCAAGCCCCGGACCCATCGGTAGCCCTCCAGTCGTCAGCGTGCGTCGAACCTGGGGTGGCAGCCAGTCGGCGATCTCCGCAAAGCCGGTCGAGGCGATGTCGCCGGCACGCGTCAGGGTGTCGGTATAAAAGATACCAACGGTCGGATCGCTCACGATCTCCTTCGCTTTGAGCAAGGCGATGAAGTCTTTGACGGCCTGACTCTGCAAGTCGATCGTTCCGGCGCGTTCCGCGGTCGCGGTGAGGCGAATCGGCGTCTGCGTGTAGTTCATCGTATCGGGCATAAAGTTCAAGAAGAGAAAATTCACATGCTGAATTTCGTCGTATCCTTCACGCACCGCGTCTTGGGCGAGCATCCCCGCGGGGATGTGTCCGCTGACGCGCATGCCGCGCGCGTGCGCTTCCTTTGCAATAACGGGAACGAGCTTGGGATCCATCGAGCTATAGATCTTGATCTGCACCGCGCCGAGCTTCTTCCAGTCGCGTACTTGCGCGATCGCCTCGTCGACGGTGCTCGTCGTCGTCCCGATCGGCGCGGTGTACTTTCCGGTGCCGTCCATCAGACCGGCAATGATCACCCGCGGACCGACCAGCTCGCCGCTCGCGTACTGCGCTTTTGTTTTCGCGATATACTCTGGGTTGTTGCCGGGGTCACGGATCGTCGTGACGCCCTCGGCGAGCAATCGCGGTCCGAAATCGGCAAAGAGATGCATATGCATGTTCCATAGTCCCGGCAGCAGCGTCTTTCCGCTGCCGTCGATGCGACGTGCGTCGCTGGGAACCGTCACATCGGCGCCGCCGACCGCGACGACCCGCTCGCCGTAGAAGAGCACGGTCGCATTTGGAACGACGCTTCCGGCTTCCGAATCGAACAAGGCGACATTGGTAACGGCGATCGCGGTGCCGGCTCGTTGCGGCAGCGTTCGAGCGACCTGCTGCCCGAGTTCCGCAACCCGCTCGTTCTGCGCATCCAGCAGCTGCTGCAGCACGCCGTTCCAGCCGCTTCGTATGACGGCGCCCCACGAGATGCCCGACATGAAGAGCTCACCGCTCTCATCGAGCCAGAGCTGCACCGGCGTAAAGTCGAGCCCCGTCGCCTCATACATCGTGACGCTCTTGCTCTGCGGCCCATTGCTGACAACCAGCGTCTTGACGGACGAGACCTTCGTGACGCCGCTCGGCCATAGGGCGAGGGGCGCGTTGCGCGCGCGCAACGCCGCGCGGACGAGGATCGCGCCCTCCTCCGGCGTCCCATCCATGCTGATATAGAAGCGCGGGGTCGCGTCGCGATGCGTCTCCTGTTCGGCCGAATTTTTCCACGACGTCGTACCGTTGCTTGCTACGAAGCGTTCGTTGACGGTGACCTTCAGGTAATTGTAACCGGTCGTGCGGAGCTTCGAAATCAATCCAGCCTTATCGAGCGCGATGATGCTGCGCAGCTTGGGGCCGCGGCCGCGGTCGGTGTATTCGTAGCGCACGTCGAGCGCGCCGTCCGGCATTCGAATCGTCGTCTGCGAGCCCTTGACCACGCCCGACGAAACGAAGTCGTAGTGGGCCGTCGTGCCGTAGAGCTTGCCTGCCGCTAGCGCAGGCGACGCCCAAACTACCGCCACGGCGGAGCCGACGGTTGAGAGCCAGTCACGCCGCCGAATGGGCAGCTCGCCTGACATGCACGAGTGGAAACCACTCTGGAGCGGAAGTCCGAACAGCGAAGCGGGGCGCAGGGAACGGCACGTACACATAGGAGGCGGCCCTTCCTTTCTTGCTACTGGCGATTCGCCCCGGACCTTCTCCGGCCTGGCACCGATCCTCGGAGCCCCGCCAAAGACCGCAATGAATGTTTACCGTTCGTAGAGCCAGCGCAGAACACCGGCGCGAACGACACCCCGTTCGATTTCGTGGACGCGTGTCATGAGATGAGCCTCGCTCTCTTCCGGTTCGACGCGTAGCGGTTTGCGCGCGAGCACCGGGCCGCGATCGGTTGCGCTGGTGACACGATGGAGCGTCGCGCCGACCCACGAACTCGAAGCCGCGCGCGCGTCGGCGATAGCCCGTGGACCCCGAAAAGCGGGCGTCTCCGTGCCGTCGGGCATCACCACTTCGTTACGCGTTGGATCGAGCGGGAGAAATGCGGGATGAAGGTTCAGCAGCTCGGGAAAGGCGCAAACGAATGAATCCGAAAGCAGATGCATCCATCCAAGCAACAATATAAGATCGGGCCGCAGCAAGCCGGCAGCCCCTCGCAGGCGCGCATCGTACGCCTCACGCGTCTCCTTTTTGCGATTCCAAGCAACGATGTCAACCGAACCCAGCCCCGATTTGTGTGCCCGCTCGATGGCGAAGGCGCGTGGATCGTTCGCTAGCAACGCGACGATTTCGACCGGTAACTCGCCGCTGCGCGATGCATCGAGCACGGCTTGGAAGTTGCTTCCGTTGCCCGATGCCATCACCAACACGCGGCGTCCCGGCCGATAGAGCGAGCCACGATCGAACCGCTCCGCGACTCGCGCGCCGACGGCATCAGCGTAATATCGCACCAGTACTTCCGCCCCGATCGCCGGAACGATCGCCCGCACATACCCCCGATCGCGAAGCGCATTGAGCGCGCCTCGCAGCACGCACAGGCCGAGACCGGCGTTCCGCTCTTCGGGGGCTACGCCAAAGGGTCCAAAGATACCGACGCCCGGTTCTCGCGCGAGCCCCTGCAACCACGCAAAGTTCAAACCCGTCGGATCGAGCGTCGCAAAAGCCAATGGCTGCCCTCTCCGGCGGGCGACGACATTCAAACCGGCGTAGGCTTCCGAGCTCCAGCTGCCGCCGAAGATGTGGTCGATCCACGCTAGCAACGACTCGTCGGGATGGGCGATCAGCTCGATTGCAACCCCTGGCGGCGGCTCGGTCGCGAAATGCCGGTCGAGCTCCACAACGAGATTGCACAGCATCGACACGTCAATCGAAGAGCGGCCGAAGAACCGCCGCGCACTCCTCCACGAAGGCGATGTCGTCGTGCGAAAACGCATCCGCTCGGTCGCTCCGTACATCGATCGTCCCGATGACGACGCCGCTCTCAGCACCGAGGATAGGCACGACGATCTCCACATTGCCGACGACGGTTGCGCGCGTTCGGACCGCTTCTCCGGGCAAGCCCTGCGCGACGCCGAAGCGTGGCTGGGCAGGCGGCGCGGAACCGGTCTCTCCGATGAGAACGATCTCTTCGTCGCCAACGTCGTAGATGCCGACCCAGCGATAGCTCCGCCCAGTGCGTACGATCTCTGCCGCCGCGCAGGCGCGTTCCTCGCGTGGTGATGCTGAGTCGACCGCAAGCGCGAGCGAACGAGTCACCATTCCCATTATCCCTCGTCGCGCGCCGGATGGATCACCACGCGTGGCTGGTTCGGCGCTCGCTCTTCGATCCAGCCGACGACTTTTGCGTCCGGGGTCGCAGCAATCGCGGCCGGCGCGTCGGTAAAGGGAACGACCAACGTGTAGCCGATGCCCATGTTGAACACCCGATACCGTTCCTCGATCCCAAGGCTGCCGCGGCGCACCAGTTCTTGCAGGATCGGCGGAACGCTCCAGCGTTGCTGCTCGAAGATCGCTTTGACGTTCTCCGGCAGCGTACGCGGGACGTTTTCGAGCAACCCACCGCCGGTAATGTGCGCCATCGCTTTGACCGTTGCGACCTCTTGTATCGCACGCACCGACGCGTAATACGAGGGATGCTCGGCGAGCAACGCGTCGGCGTAGGTGGCGTCGCCGAAGCGTGCTCGCCATTCGTGCGGTGCTATCAGCGAGCGCGCCAGGGCGTAGCCGTTGGTGTGCAGACCGACCGCCGGTAGTCCCAGGATCGCGTCCCCGGGCACGACGTTCTGCGGCTGCGGGAGATCGTCGATCCTCACCGTTCCAACGATCGTTCCGGCGAGATCGAAATGGTCGGGCTCATAAATCCCGGGCATCTCCGCGGTCTCTCCGCCGAGCAGCGCGCAGCCGTGCGCACGGCACGCCTGAGCGCAGCCGCGTACGACCTCGGCGGCAACGCTGGGGTCGAGCTTACCGACGGCCAGATAATCTAAAAAGAAGAGCGGCGTCGCGCTGCAGACCAGGATGTCGTTGACACAATGGTTCACGAGATCACGACCGACGCTGCCGTAGCGCTCCAGTTCGGCGGCAACGAGCACTTTTGTGCCGACGCCATCGGTTGAGGCGACAAGCGCGCGCTTGGAGTCGCCCGGAAGGCGAAAGAGCCCGGCGAAGCCGCCCAAGGCGTCGAGCTGATCGGGGTGACGCGATTCGGCGAGGATGGCGCGGTATCGCGCGACGGCCTCATTGCCCGCGCCAACGTCCACGCCAGCTTCGGCGTAACGGTTTGAGGCGCCGGCTTTTTGGTCTGGACGAGGATTCTTCCAGCTTTCCGCCATAGGCTGGCAGTAGTTCACCGTACGTCTGAAAGGTCCACCATGCACGTTTATCTCACTGCTGATGAGCCCATTGCCGTAAGCGCGGCCGCGCTCGTCGTACCCTTCTTCTCCGGAGGCTCACTCGAAGGCATCGCACAAGATATCGATACGGCACTCGGCGGCGTCATCGCAGACGCGTTGGCCTCCAATGAAGTCCGAGGAAAGCTCGGAGATCACGTGCTCGTCTATGCCAAAGGGCAACCGTATCGCCGCGTGCTCGCGGTTTGCCTGGGCGAGCGCTCGGCCTTCCAGCCGTATTTCCTTGCGCGCTACGCGGGGAGCGCGGTTCGATATCTCGGCCGCCGTAACGTTGAAAAGATTGCGATCGCGTTGCCATCTCCCGCAACCGCTCAAACGGCGCCGTGCGCCTCATTCGTTGCCGAAGGTGCGATCGCCGGCAGCTTCGACACGACGCTCTATCAGGAACGCCCGGAACGCCGCCTCGCAACGAGCGAGGTCGCCGTTTTGAGCAAGGGATTCTCCCGCGAAGAGGTCGAGCGCGGCATCGCGCACGGCGTGGCGATCGGAGAGGCGGTAAACTTAGCACGGCGGTTGGCGATTACGCCCGCGAACGATATGACCCCAACGCGTATGGCGGAGGAAGCCACGGCCGTCGCGGACGCCGGGGGACTCCAGATCGACGTCCTCGACGAAGACCGTGCGCGCCGCGAAGGGATGGGATCCTTTCTCTCGGTCGCGCAGGGCAGCATCCAGCCTCCGAAGTTCATCGTCTTGCGCTATAACGGCGACCCTTCAAGCAAAGAGCTGCTCGCGCTGGTGGGTAAAGGCATCACCTTCGACACCGGCGGCATTTCGATCAAACCCGCCGAGCGAATGGAAGAGATGAAGTACGATATGTCCGGCGGGGCCGGCGTCATCGCCGCGATGAGCGCGCTCGGGAAGTTGAAGCCGAAGCTCAATGTCGTCGGCATCGTCCCCGCTACCGAGAACATGCCCGGCGGTAAAGCCACCAAACCCGGCGATATCGTCAAAGCGATGAACGGCAAAACGATCGAAGTGATCAACACCGATGCCGAGGGCCGCCTCATCCTTGCCGACGCGCTCTGTTATGCGAACAAGCTCGGCGCGACGAAAATCGTTGACGCCGCGACGCTTACCGGCGCCTGCGTCATTGCGCTCGGCCACGCATCGTCCGCTCTTGTCACCAATGACGACGCGTTCGGCGCCGAGTTTCTGAGCGCGGCGAAGCCGACCGGCGAACGTTACTGGCAGATGCCGTACTACGACGATTACACGATTCAAATGAAGAGCGACATCGCCGATCTCAAGAACACCGGCGGACGCCCCGCCGGCACGCTGACGGCCGCAGCCTTCCTGCGGGAGTTTGTATCGAACACGCCCTGGGTGCATCTCGACATCGCCGGCACCGCGTATCTCGAGAACGAATCGGCATGGCAGGCGAAGGGCCCGACCGGAACACCCGTGCGGGCATTTCTCGCGCTGGTGGAATCGCTGGCCGCCTCCGCCCTTCGACAGGCTCAGGGTGACACGGTTGCGGACGAGAACGCGCGCGGTAACGGCTCGGCGGCGGCCGAGCTCACGGTGTGAAATCGCGTAACGGCAGCGAAAGCGCTCGCCCCTACGAACCCGAAAAGAATCCGGCGGTTCGCCGCATTACGGCGGGTGCGATCAAACGCCGTAAGGGAAAGGCGCTCTTCCCGATCGCAACCGCCTACGACGCACCGTTCGCGCAATTTGTCGAAGCGGCGGGCATCGACGTCATTCTCGTGGGCGATAGCGTCGGGAACGTCGTGCTTGGCTTTGACGAGACGACACCGGTAACGATCGAGAACATTATTTATCACACGCAAGCGGTCGTCCGCGGAACGACGCGCGCGCATATCATGGCCGATATGCCGTTTGGTTCCTACCAGGTGAGCAACGAGGAAGCGCTGCGCGCCGCGATTCGCTTCGTAAAAGAGGGCGGAGCGTGTTCGGTGAAGCTCGAGGGAGGTCGCGATCAAGCCGACCGCATTCGCGCGATCACCGGCGCCGGAATCCCAGTCGTTGGGCATATCGGCGTTACCCCGCAAACGGCCGGCTTGGGACCCGGATTTAAAATGCGTACGCACCGCGACCGTTTGATCGACGATGCTCGAGCCGTGGAAGCCGCCGGCGGCTACGCGATCGTCCTCGAGGTGGTCGACTACGAGATCTCGCGCGAGATTACCGAGATGCTTTCCATCCCGACGATCGGCATCGGCTCGGGGACGCACTGCGACGCGCAAGTCCTCGTGCTTCACGATATTCTTGGCATGTATCCACACTCGCCCAGCTTTGCCAAGCGTTACGCGGAGGTCGGAAGCCTCGCGACGGAAGCGCTGCAAACGTACGCCCAAGAAGTGCGCGACCGGCGCTTTCCCACCTAAAGCGCAATGCCGACCAGTTGGCACTCGGCCGTGCTAACCTCCCGGCATGTTAGAAACCGACGATTGGTCCGAGCCTTTAATTATCGCGTTGCGCGCTTTCGAGCGCGTCCTTCTTGCGTGTGACGCCAAGCCTCCATCACGTCAAGCCGCCGCCGAATTGCCTGCAGTTCTTCGATTAGTGCAAGGCCGCCCGTGGCCAACTGACCCGCTTCCACTGGCAAACGTGATTCCTCTGCGCCTTCCCCGGCGCCGCTAGCGGCGGCGTCGCGTACGCGCGCACCGGCGCGCTCGAGGGCAGTGGTGATAAAAGCATGGGTGCGAGCCCGCGCGGCCTCGCCCAATTTCCGCCCGAGGGTACGAACTTCGACGACCATCGTCGTCTTATTTGCCTCGACCAAGAGCCGTGTTTCTTCGCGCTCGAGCCCGTAGAGCGCCTCGGCGCTCGTGCCGAGTGCTCGCGCAATGCGCACGACCACGCCGATCGAAGGATTGAGGCGCTGGTCGGATTCGATCTTGTAAAGCGTCGGGTGATTGACCTCCGCACGGCGAGCCAGCTCGTTTTGCGACCAGCCCAACGCGCGCCGGCGCGCGGTGATTCTCTTTCCCAAGCTCACACGTCTGGACTGTAGCAAGCGGGAACCAAGGCCCTTGAACCATATGGTCTTGCCAAATGGGTTGATCGCGTGAGGGCCCGAGGCGACAAAGAGCTGGGCTAAATCCAGGCTTTCTCTTTAGGCGGGGGTGGCCTGGACCTCGTGCGCAGCCGGAACGTTTGGATATTTGCCGATAAGGCAGCCGAGGCACATCTCATCGCGCTTGCGTCCTACCGATGCGATGAGCCCATCGAGGCTGAGATAACCAAGCGAATCGGCGCCGGTCTTGCAGCGGATCTCCTCGACTGAATAATTTGCCGCGATCAGCTCGTCGTACGTCGCCATATCGACGCCGAGATAGCAGGGATGCTTGATCGGCGGAGAGGTGATGCGCAAATGAACCTCGCGAGCCCCGGCTTCGCGTAGCAAGGCAACGATCCGCGGCGTCGTCGTGCCCCGTACGATCGAGTCGTCGACGACGATCACGCGCTGCTCGCGCAGATTCTCCACCACGGGATTGAACTTCAAGTGCACGCCGCGCGAACGCATTCTCTGATCGGGGCTGATGAACGTGCGCCCGATGTAACGGTTCTTAATGAGACCTTCGATATAAGGTAAGCCGCTCTCGGTTGCGTAGCCGATGCCGCCGGCGACTGCCGAGTCGGGCACCGCCATAACCACGTCGGCGTCAACCGGGTGCTCTTTGGCGAGCTGGCGACCCATCGCGTAGCGTGCCATATAAACCGACCGCTCGTTGAACTTGGAATCGGGACGTGCAAAGTAGATGTATTCAAACATGCAGAGCGCTTGAGTGATGTGCTCGGTCTCCATCTTGTACGATTCCAAGCCGTCGGGGCCGATCCGGATCACTTCACCCCGGTCGATCTCGCGCAGATACTGTGCGCCGACCGTCCCGAGCGCGCACGACTCGGATGCGACGACGTAACCCCGTTCGCCCAGGCGCCCCAAACAGAGCGGCCGTACCCCCCAGGGGTCACGGAACGCGTAGAGTTCGTTCTGCGTGCAGAGCACGATGGAATATGCGCCCTTGGCCGAGGCGAGGACCGACTTGATTCGATCGACCATCGTCCCCTTGGACTCAACGATCAACTTGGCCATGACTTCCGAATCAGAGCTGGCTTGCAAGACCGTCGTCGGCGCGAGCGACTCGCGCAATTCGTCGGTGTTCGTGAGGTTTCCGTTGTGCGCGAAGGCGAAGTCGCCTAAATCGGAACGCTCGAGCAGCGGCTGCGCATTGACCACAATCGACGAGCCCGTCGTCGAATAGCGCGTATGGCCAATCGCGATGTGGCCGCTAAGGTCGCTGAGAATATCTTCGTCGAAGATGGCCCCCAGCAGCCCCATCTCTTTGTGCGAGCGGATCGTTCCGCCGTCGGCTGCGGCGATGCCCGCGGACTCCTGCCCGCGGTGCTGGAGCGCGTAGAGCGCAAAAAACGCGAGGCGCGCTGCGTCGCGTTCCGGCGCGTAGACCCCCGTTATCCCGCACATCCTGCTTCCATTATAGCAGATAGAGCAGATGGACCGGCCAAGTGGCCCGATTAATCTTGAGCGCGCCTTCCACCGAAGATTTGCAGCAAAGCAAGGAAGATATTGATCGCATCGAGGTAGATGCTTGTCGCCATCATCACCGGGCTTAAGCCGTCGCCACCGGCGCGCAGCCGCGCGAAGTCGATCAAGACCAACCCCGAAAAGATCACAAGCGTCAGCCACGCGTACGTTTCCGGGTGAATAAACCGCACGAATATCGAAACGATGCCGACGACCACCAAGCCAAGCAGCGCGATCATGAAGATGCCCTGGAATCGGCGCAGGTCGAGACCCGTCGCATAGACGATCGCGGCGAGTGCGAACATCCCAAGGCCGGTCGTCAGCGCCGCGTTGACCACCACGTCGGGGCCGAATGCGCGCACGTACTGTCCGATCACCGGTGCTATTCCGACCCCTTCGCAGAACGTGAACGCGTAGAAGAGCACGAGTGAGAGCGCCTCGTTCCGGCGCGTTGCGTTGATCGAAATGAGCACGATGAATCCAACGATCATTGCGGCGACTCCCAGACCCGGAGCGATGCCTTGGAAAAGCCACGCGGCGAGCGCGGTGACGCAAAGGCCGAGCGCGGTAATCCCGAGCACCGTCGCGAGGATGGAATGGGTCGCAATCGCCGGAGCAGGCGAGGCTCCGTATTGATTTTGAGGTGGAAAGCGATAGGCCATGACGTTCTCTAGTAACCTCCCGACAGCCGCGGAGTTACACCGGAGCTAGCCGGCTTCCCGGCTGGCCGATGGCTTTTCGCCCGACCTCGCCGGCGGCCGAGGGGCTAGGGTAGCTTGGCGATATCCGTCCGGTAGGTAAGCGCCTCGGTCCCAAGATGACCGGCAAGCTGCTTCACCGCGGCGTAGGCCCTCGAACGCGCATCCGCGAGATCCTCGCCGAGAGCCGTGACCGTCAGCACGCGCCCCCCGCCCGTGCTTACCGTCCCGTCGGTGCGTTTGGAAGCCCCCCAAAACACCCGGCATCCCTCGCCGAGCGAGACGTCGGCTTTTAATCCTTCCAACGCCGTATTACTTCGCGGATACTCGCTGGTTGCCAGAACGACCGCGACGGAGTGCTGCCGCGATACCGTCGCCAGCGAAAGGTCCATCGCGCCGCGCGCCACCGTGTCGAGCAGCAGTGCGAAGTCGCCGTCAATGCGCGGCGCCAGCGCTTGTGTCTCGGGATCTCCGAAACGCGCGTTGAACTCGATGACGTACGGACCTTGCGCCGTCCACATCAATCCGCAGTAGAGCACCCCGATATACTCTTCGCCCTCGGCGAGAAGGCCTCGCAGAAGCGGCGCGAGGATTCGCTCGCGTACGCGATCGTCGAGATCGTCGGAGAAACCGGCGGGCGGCGAATACGCGCCCATGCCGCCGGTGTTCGGGCCGGTATCGCCATCACCGGCGCGCTTATAATCGCACGCGCCCCCGAACGGCACGATCGCGCGACCATCGCAGAGCGCGAAGACGCTGACCTCGCGGCCCTCGAGCCGCTCCTCAATGACGACGTCGGCACCGCCGCCCGGAATACGTCCGCGTCCGTACCAATCGGCCAGAACGGCGCGCGCCTCTTTGACGTCCGGCGTCATGACGACGCCTTTGCCCGCAGCGAGGCCGTCGGCTTTCACGACGATCGGGCCCTTCCATTCGTCGAGCGCGCCATTCGCCGCTTCGAGCGAATGCACGACGACGGCGCGCGCCGTTGGAATGCCATGGCGTTCCATGAATCGCTTCGCGAAGATTTTGCTCGATTCCAGACGCCCCGCCGAGCGATTAGGGCCGAAGACCGCTATGCCTCCATCGCGCAAGCGGTCACCGACGCCGGCCGCAATCGCGGTCTCCGGACCCAGCACGACGAGATCGATATGCTCGGCAAGTACTCGCTCCGCCAATGTTTTGCCGTCCGTAGCGGCGATCTCCCAGTTCTCACCGCGCGAGGCCGTGCCCGCATTGCCGGGCGCCGCGAAGATTGCGCTGCAGGACGGCGATTGCGCGAGACGCCAAGAAAGCGCATCTTCGCGCGCGCCGTTACCGACGACGAGGATTCGCACGTTGGACTGCTAACGGGGCCACATCATTCCCACTCCACCGTCGCCGGCGGTTTTGTCGTGATGTCGTATGCGATGCGATTGACGCCCGAAACTTCATTAACGATTCGCGCAGAAATGCGCGCAAGCAGCTCGTGCGGCAGCCGCGCCCAATCGGCGGTCATGCCGTCCTCGCTGGTGATCGCGCGAATCGCGACGAGGTTTGCATACGTTCGCCCGTCGCCCATCACGCCGACGCTCTTGACCGGCGTGAGCACGGCAAAGTACTGCCACGGGTGCGGGTCGAGACCGGCGGCGTCGATTTCTTCGCGCACGATCGCATCGGCGCTCCGCACGATCTCCAACCGGTCGGGCGTGACGTCGCCGATGATACGGACGGCCAAACCGGGGCCCGGGAAGGGCTGACGTCGCACGATGCTCTCGGGTAGGCCTAGCGCTCGTCCGAGTTGTCGCACTTCGTCTTTAAAAAGCGCGCGTAGCGGCTCGATCAGCGAAAGGCCCATCTTCTCCGGCAAACCGCCCACGTTATGGTGCGATTTGATCTTCTCGCCAGCTTTACTCTGCGGGGTTTTCGACTCGATCACGTCCGGATAGAGCGTGCCCTGCACCAAATGCTTGACGCCCTGAATTTTGGCGGCTTCGTGCTCGAACACGTCGATGAACTCATGCCCGATGATAACTCGCTTGCGTTCGGGGTCTTCCACGCCTTGGAGCTTGCGCAAAAAGCGCTCCCGCGCATCGACCGCGACGACGTTGAGGTGGAGCATCTCACGGAACGTTGCAAGCACTTCTTCCACCTCGCCCTGGCGCAGCAAACCGTGGTCGACGAAGATGCACGTCAGTTGCTCGCCGATCGCTCGCGCGACGAGCGTCGCCGCAACCGCAGAATCGACTCCGCCCGAGAGCGCGCAGATCACCTTGTCGCTGCCGGTGCGCGCCCGAATTTCTTCGATCGCGCTCTCGAGGAAGGATTCCATCTTCCAATCTCGCGCCAGTCCCGCGACCTGCGCGAAAAAATTCTCGAGAACGGCTCGCCCGTACTCCGTATGCACGACTTCCGGATGGAATTGAACGCCGTAAATCTTCTTGCTCAGGCTGCCCATCGCTGCGACGCGACAACGCGTGGTCGAAGCGAGCGCGCGATAGCCGTGCGGCAACGATACGACCGTGTCCCCGTGCGACATCCAGACCCGCGACTCTGCCGGCACTCCCTCAAAGAGCGGCGTCTCCCGGTCGCCCACCACCAGGGTAGCCGGACCATACTCGGCGTGGTCGAGCTTGACGAGTTCTGCGCCGACGTCGCGTGCCAGGAGTTGCATGCCGTAACAGATACCGAGGATCGGCACGCCCGACTCGAGGATCTGACCATCCATCGCCGGCGCGCCGTCGACCAGCGTGCTCTGCGGACCACCGGAGAGAATCAACGCGCCCGGACGGCGCAGCGAGAGCGCGCTCCACGGAGTATCGTGAGGAACGATCTCGCAGTAGACGCCCAGCTCCCGCGTACGCCGCGCGATGAGCTGACCGTATTGAGCGCCGAAATCGAGAACGAGGACGGTCTCGCGCGCCGATGGCTTATCCAGCGGCGGCTGCGGCCTTCAGCGCGGCATCGTAATCGGGCTCGGTTGCGACTTCGGGTACGATCTGAACGTACGCGATCGTCCGGTCCTTGCCGATCACGACGGCCGCGCGCGCCAACAACCCAAGCTCCGAGATCAAGAGTCCGTAGTTGAATCCGAAACTGCGGTCCCGGTAATCGGAGAGCATCTCAAGCGTAACGTCGCCTTGCGCGCCGCACCAGCGGGCCTGCGCAAACGGCAAATCCATGCTGACTACAGCTGTCCGGACGCCTGCCGGAAGCTCCCCTAGCCGCGCGTTGAACTTCAGCGATTCCGTCGCGCAGACGCTCGTATCGAGCGACGGCACGGTGATCAGGAACGCCGCCCGTGTGCCCTCATCCAAGAAAGTGTCGAGATTGACGGGCGATAGGTTGCTCGCGGTCAATGAAAACTGCGGCGCCGGGGCGCCAACGCGCAGCTCTGGACCCACCAGCGTCATCGGCTTTCCTTTGAACGTAATGACTCCGGTGCGGCCGGTCACGTGGTCGACGGTCATCGAATACCTCCCTCTAGCGAGTTCTTATGTCAACACGTCTGCGAGACGATCGGTGTCGCGCGCCATGACGATTTCCATCGCAATTCGCTCGCCGACGGAAACGTCACGCCCCCATCGGTAGGCCGAGTACGGCGTGTACCGCGTGCCGGGCGAACCCGGTATGCGCAGCGAGACGTCGTAGCAGACCAGTTCCTTCGGCGGACCAGCAACGATAACACACTGGAGCGCGAACGGACCGATAACGCCGGGAGGCCGCAACTCGCGGGCGGCGACTACGAAACGCTCCCCCATTCCAAAGGCGGGCTCCAGCATCGACTCGAGGATCGTAGCCGCGATGTGGCCCGCCTCTTCCAAACGCAGCGCAACGCCGCGCACGGCGTCGAGCGCCGACGGCGGAAGGTTTCGAAAGCCTTCGAGGTTCGTCTGCCGTCGCGTGTCGGTGCCGGAGAGCTCGAGCTCTCCCAGGACCGGAGAGAAGAAAAAATTCAGGTTCACAGACGGACCCAGCGCATACTCCTCGATGCGCGCATGGGCCAGGCCCTGCGGGGTCAGGACGCCGCCGTCAATCAAACGCCCGCCGATTGCGCGATACTCGGCCGGCGTGGACGCGAGAAAGAACGCGCGCTCGAACGTAACGCGCGCGTGCGGCGCCTTTACCATGACGAGGCGGTCGATTTCGTCAGGCGAAGCGAATTGCTGGGGATGCCGAATCCCAGCGCCCTTGAGCAGCGCATACTGATCCAGGTCGCCAACGTCGCGTTCTTCGGCTCGCAAGAGCCGGCGGTTTCCGAAAAACGGCACGAGCATGCCGCTTTCGATCGCGTCGTAATCGTACTTCTGCCGCAAGTAGACTTCGAAGGAGCGGTTTGGCACGAAGATGACGTTCTCATCGATGAGTCGTCGCTGAACGTCTTCCCGGAGAATCTCCGAAAATGACTCGAGCTCCACGACGGCATCGACGCATCCTCGAGGCAGCGGCGTCTCGCGTACGGCGAAATAGCTGGCGTACGTGCGCTCGCGACCTTTGGCCGTCACCACGAGATTGCGCAGTCCCTGCGCGCGCGCCCCGTAGGCGACCTCCAGCGCCGAATGGCTCCCGATCGAGCAGAGAGTCAAGCGCGAACGATCGTAACCGGCGAGCGCGCGAGCGCCGTACTCGTTACTCACCGCCGCTTCATTCGACGCGAACCTTTCCGGCCATGCGCCGCCAAACGATGGGAGCGTAGATCGCGACCGCAACGACACCGGTAACCGTAACGGTTAAAGCACAGCTCAGCGCGGCCGCCGAGGGTGCCGCGTCAAAGATCGAAACGCCACCGTGCCCGACTGGGAACTTGGGCAGAAGAAACGGGTAGAGCGTCCCGGCCGCCGCGGCCAAAAGCGTGACGATGAACGATGACGACGTTACGAAGGCTGCAGCGGCGCAGGCTTTTCGCGCGCTCCACCACAGCGCTACAAGCGCCAACACCGAAAGGACCGGCATTGCGAGAAGCCACGACGCCCTCATGGGGGAATGCATCGCAAGCGTGAGCGCGGTTACGGCGACGTAGAGCGCCAGCACCAGCCACGATCCGCCGAGCGTTATGCGCATCGCCCTCCTCCCCGGCTCGCCCTCGATGCGAAGAGCGGCGAAGGCGGCGCCGTGCACGCCCAGCGTTGCCAGCGCGAAGAGCCCGACGAGCAGAGCATACGGGTTGAGAAGAAACGCAAAGGTACCTTGGAAATACCCGGCCGCGTCCAGGGGCACGCCGCGCAGCAAATTCCCCAACGCCAGCCCGAAGACGAAGATCAACAGCGCGCTGGAGACCCCAAACGCCGCATCCCAAAACTGATGCCAGAGCTCGGAGGCAAAATGCTCGCGCAGCTCCATCGCGATGCCGCGAAACATCAGCAGCCAGAGTGCGACGATGAACGGCAGATAGAATCCAGAAAACGACGAGGCATACGCCGTGGGAAAGAGCGCAAAGAGCGCGGCCCCGGCGGCGATGAGCCAGACCTCGTTGCCGTTCCAAAATGGTCCGATACTCGCCATCGCCGCGGCCCGCTCGCGATCGTCGCGGGCGATCAGCGGAGCGATGGCGGCGAGGCCAAGATCGTAACCGTCGAGTAAGACGTACATGGTCAGCAGAAACGCAATTGCAATAAACGCCGCGACGCTCATAGCTTGTCGCTCCGGATGACGTTACCGAGTGCAGGACGGGCTCCATCGCCGGATGATGGACCGAGCCCGATTTCGCGTAGGACCAAATATAAGAACAGCACGCCAAGCAAAAAGTACATTCCGGCAAAGCCGATTAACGTAAAGGTCGTCTCGCCGGCGCCCACCGTCGGAGAACTTCCTTGCGCGGTGCGCATGAGGCCGTAGATGATCCAGGGCTGGCGCCCTACTTCGGCGACGGTCCAGCCGGCTTCGTTGGCGATGTACGGAAAGGGCATCAAGAGCATCAATATCCAAAGCATCCAGCGCGCGTCGTAGAGACGCCGCATCACGAGCAATAGAACCGCGAGCGCCGCTGCCGCGACAAAGATCGTGCCTAGGCCGACCATTACGTGATAGGCGTAATACGTAAGTTCGACCGGCGGCCAAAGCTCGCGCGCGTAGGCATCGAGCCCCTTGATGTTGGCGTTGAGGTTCCCGTAGGCGAGAAAACTCAAGAAATCGGGAACGAATATCGGATCGATGAGACGGCGGTTTGCGATGTCGGGCATACCGATGATCGCAAGTGGCGCTCCATGTGACGTCCCAAACAAGCCTTCCATTGCGGCGAGTTTGACCGGCTGAACCCTCGTAACGTCGCTGCTGTCGCGATCGCCGGTCGGGAAAACCGCAATCAGCGCAAATACCAGCCCAACTATCGCGCCGGCACGAACTAATCGCCGGCCGATCGCCACCTCCCGACGAGATAGTAGGTAGTACGCGCCTATGCCGGCCACAATAAACGCGCCGGCCAGCAGCGAGCCCGTTAACACGTGCGCGAATTGCCAGCGCAAGAACGGTGAAGCAAGGACGGCCCAGATATTCGTTAGAGCGATCGTACCATCGGCTGCGAGTGCGTAGCCCACGGGATGCTGCATCCAAGCATCTGCGGCAACGATGAAATATCCGGAGAGCCACGAACCTGCACAGACCGCAACTGCCGCCCAGGCCGCGAACCGCGATGGTATCCCCTCGCGGCGGTAGAGCAGCACCCCCAGGAACATCGACTCGAGAAAGAACGCAAACATGCTCTCCATCGCTAACGGCTGACCCACCACCGCGCCGCTGCGCCGCGAAAACGCGGCCCAGTTCGTGCCGAACTGAAATTCCATCGGGATGCCGGTGACCACGCCGGCGGCGAAATTGATTGCGAAAATTTTCGTCCAAAAGCGAGCGATGCGACCCGACTCTTCATCGAAATCACGCGCGGCCTTCCAGGTGTATGCTGCTACAAACGGCGCAAGCCCCATCGTCCCGATCGGAAAGAGGTAGTGGAACATGACCGTGAAGGCAAACTGCAATCGGTCGGCGAGCACCGCGTCCACCTCGCAGCCTTCGCGCTACGTGCCGAGAAGCTTGCGTGCCTGCGGGCTGTCCTGATACTCGATCGTGAGAATCCCTTTGAGCTGCCGTGCCACCTCCCGGGACTGACCGTCGGTCATACGCTCGAGGGTCGTGTAGCACCAATAGATGAGCATCGGCAGGTCTCGATCGCGCGGATAGACCTTCTGCATCGCGACGATCGCTTTGGCGACGTCCGTCGCGGGATCGCTTTCTTGGTTTCCGTAGTTGTAGTCGAGCATGAAGTTGATGTGCTTAAGCCGGTTCTCGATCTCGAGAATCGACATGTCCATGGGACCAAAGTACTCGTCGGCAGGGGCGAGTGTGGTGAGGTAGACGTCGTGCGGCAACGCATTGACCGTGACGATGACCCGGATCGGATCGACGGCTTTCAGCCGCGCGAGAAACCGTTGAGCGTTCGCGACGTCGGCAGCGGTATATCCGGTCTCGGTTGAAGCGGCGTTGGCGGCGTTCACCAGCTCGTTGCCCCAGTCGGTCGGGAGGTGCGCGACCGGAAAGTTCGGCGCCGCGGCTCGTGCCAACGCGAGCGACCGCCACGACGGATCGCGAGTAAGCAGCCAGCCACGCCAAGCGGCCTCGACCGCAATAAGCAATGCATCGGTGTCGCCCGGATATGCCTTGACGTTTGCGGTCGCATCGGCGTCGGCGAGCCGCGCCAGCTCCGCCGGATAATCTTCGGAGTTGACGCGCGCAAGCAACCCTTGCGCTTGCGAAATGAGCTCGAGATCCTCGGAGTGTTTGGTCGCCCAATCTGCGGCTTCGCGGACCCACCATACGGCGGCGTCGTGATTCGTCAGCGGGTTATAATGAAGGCCCGCCCCAATACGTACCGTGAGCGTCGCAAGCTCGCCGTACGCCGGGTCGTCGGGGTACTGCAGCGAGTACGCTCGACCGGCGTTGAAAATCGTCGAGAGATAAATCTCTTCCGAACGGAAATCCCAACCCGCCGCCGCGCCTTTCGCGTACGCGTCCTTCATCTGCGCGTAGAGGACGGCCGGATCAACTTCGAGCGTCGCGCGGGCGGGAGCCGGAAAGAAGACCGGGGCAACGACGGCGACGATAAGAGCTGCTATTCTAGAGAACGCTCGAATCATCCAGCACCAGATGGAGGTTATTGGTCAGCAAGGCGTTCTTGAGTTCGCGGGCGATCCGCCGCCCCGTCGACATCGGTTCTGAATAGTTGAGATATGAGTACGGCGAACCGTCGATGAAGAGATTCGTTCCCGCGACGATGCGCGCCGAGATCTCCATGACGTAAAAATGAATGTCGGGCGTAATGATCGTCTCGATGCAGAACGCGCCGAAAAGCCCTTTCGGGCCGCAGATTTCCTGGCTGACTCGAACGACGTCGTCGCCCATGCGCAGCGCTTCCGCGAGCATCGACTCGCGCAGCGAAACCGGCTGATTGCCGACGACGACGTAGGAAGGACTGACGTCCATTCCTTCTTGCGCGGCGGCCGGAATGCGGCCGAGCGAATCGACGTTGGTTTCGTAACGGCGGTCCATCGACATGATCTCGAGCTTGCGCTGCAGCGGCGAGTAAAAGTAGTGGATGTAAAGTGGTACGCCGATAATGTATTCCTGGATGATATAGGCTTCCTTGAGGTGCGCGGCACGAGCCTCGAAGTCGTGCGCGTCCCTAATGAACATGTAACCTTTGCCGCCCGCCGCGCCGTAGAGCTTCACGATGACGGGCCGGTCAATTTCCGCGCCGCTGCGGAATTGACGGGGAAGCTTGAGGCCCGCGCGCGAGAGCCACTCGCGCTGTAGTTCGCGGCTCGCTTCCCAATCGAGCACCGCTTTGTTTCCAAAGTAAGGAATCGTCATCTTCTTATGCTCGTCCAGCGAGAGGTAGGCGACGAACGAGCCGTGCGGAACGATGATCACCTTGCGCTTTTCGAGCTCCTGGATCAGCGACATAAATTCCGAGTAATCGTTGAGCGCGATAACTTCATCCACGAACGCAAACGAGCGGTAGAGCCGCTCGGTGTCGCGATTCGAGATAGCGAGCGTGCGGAAGCCCTCGTCGTGAGCCCCCTTGAGAATCTGCAGCGCCGAATGCGAGCCTAAGGTCGCGACGGTGTAGGGCCGGTCCATACGATTCTACTACTCGCTCGCGAACGGAATGTCCCGGTCGCTTACATCGCCGTGGATAACGGCGCGTTCGATCGCCGGGTTGCACAAGAGCCGTTCGATTGCTGCGTCGAGCACCGCGCGATTGACCGGCGCGCCATGCTCGTCGAAGAGTCGCCAGGCGGTAACCGCCGCGCCCTGCTTCGCGGCGACAAGCGGTTCGATCCAGACCTCACCGGAGCGCGGAGCGGCCTCTTCGAGCAGGCTAAGGCGGTGTTTGTTCGGATTGAAGATCGTTTCATCGGCGGCGACGCGGCCGAGAAGGGCTTTGACGTCGCCATCGTCCTCGAAGAGCCAGACGTCGCTGCGCTCGATGCGATCGACGTCGACGCGGAGGCGCCGCAAGGTGACCAGCGCCGTGTACGCCGCATTGTCCGGTATCTTCAGACTTATTGCAACGGCACGCATTTAGGATGCTACGGCTGCAACGAAGCTGCGAAAGAGCAGCGCGCCGCCCGAAGGCGCGAGTACGTCATCACCTTCGAGCCGATCGAGGTGGTTGAAGTTCCAACCGTCGCGCTCGGGGTGCGGCATGATTGCGAGTACGTTCCCATCCCGATTCACCAAGCCGGCGCATCCGAGCGCCGAGCCGTTGGGAATCGCGACATCATCAACCCTGCCGTCGGCATGCGCGTACACAAAGGCGAGGTGGCGCCCGGCGACGATCTCGTCGAGACGCTCCGGCGTTGCTGCGAGTCGTCCTTCGGCGTGCGCCGCCCACGCCGGCACAATGGCGCCGCGCGGCAACGCCGCCGTTATCGCGCAGCGCGACGGTTCGACGACGAGCTTCAAATGAACGTGCCGGCAGACGAAGTGCGGCTCGGGCGAATTCTTCGCAAACGCCGCGGTCGGGCGACCGGTGGCGGCGGTACCCGGAACCAGCCCGGCCTCGAGCAGGATCTGCGCGCCGTTGCAGATCCCAAAGACCAGCTTTCCTGCGCGAGCGCCGTCGATAACGAAATCCATGATCCGGTCGTGCGCTGCGATTGCGCCGGCGCGGACGCGATCTTCGTAGGCGAAGCCTCCGGAGAGGACGTACGCATCGTACTGCGCGAGCTTTTGCGGCTGCGACCAATGGACGAGCTCGGCCTTGCCGCCGCAATCGCGCAGCAAGCGCACCGTTTCGTCCTCCGAGTTCGTGCCGGGAAATACGGGGACGGCGATGCGCGCGCTCACGGATAGACCTCCGCAAGTGGTTGGGACCAAATCTTATAGAGCCGCGGGACCTCAAAGCGCACGCCGTTGACGATCAGCTCAGAACCCGCACTCGTCTGACCGATGCGCATCGCTCCGGTCAGATCGACATCGGCGGCGTCGCTCACCTCGCAGATGAATCCGCCCGTCTCGCAGAGCGGATTGCCAAAGTCGATCTCGGCGCCGATCGTTCTGCCCGCCATCAAAGCGTCGAAGGCCAGGCGCGCCAGCGCCGTCAACATCCCACCGTCGCCGATCGCTCGGCACGAACGCAAGATGCCCCGCGCGATCGCGTCCTGCACAATCCCGGCCGCAGCCCGTTCGCCGCTATATGAAATTGCCGGCAGGTTGCCTTCTATGCCGAGTAACTCGCCCAAGACCGATCCGCCCACGACGAGTTCGCGGCTGCCGATCCAAAGCAGCGCCGATCCCGGCTCTTTCAAACCAGGCGTGACGACCTGTCCGACATCGTCGACTGCGCCGATGCAGGCAACGATCGCCGAGGCCGGGACCGCCGTTCCGGAAAGGGATTCATTGTAGAGGCTGACGTTTCCGGAGACGAACGGAAGGTCGAGCTCCGTTGCGGCGCGGGCGAGTCCCTCCACGGCGGCGACGAACGCGCCGTACTGATCCGGTTTGCGCGGATTGCCGAAGTTCAAGCAATCGGTGAGACCGATCGGCCGCGCGCCGACCGCGACGATCCTGCGCATCGCCTCCAGGACCGCATGCTCGGCCGCGTAGGCCGCATCGATTCGTCCGTAGCGCGGATTGCCCGCAACGGCCAGGGCGACGCCAAGACGCGAGCCGGGGATTGGTGCGAGGACGCCGGCATCGGCGGCGCCGCGCGGCAAGACCGTGCAGCCGCGCACGACCGCATCGTAGCGCCGATAGAGCGGCTCGCGCGACGCGACGTCGCGATGCGAGAGCACGCGCGGAAAGACCGTCTCAACGTCGACGGCCGGGAGTTCCTCGACCGGCCCGGCGTGCCGAATCACTTCGGTATACGGCAACTCGTCGCGAATCGGATTGGTGAGAAAGTCGCTCTCGACATCCATCACGACCGCGCCGCGATGGAGCAAAACGTAGCGACGCTCTGCCGTCACGCGTCCAATCACCGTTGCGCGCGCGTTATACGCGACTTCCGGCAGCGTAAACTCTTCATTATAGATTCGCACGATCTCGGCGACGATGTCCGGCGGCACGACCCAGAGCAATCGCTCTTGAGTCTCACCAACGGCTATGATCTCAGGCGACATACCCTCGACGGCAACGTTGACGCTATCGAGATCGATTTCGGCGCCGAATCCGCCTTGCGAGGAGACCTCGGCCGAGCAGCCCACGATACCGCCGGCACCGAGATCTTTGAAAGCAGCGGCGATCTTGCGCTCGCGCAGCAGCGCGAAGACACGATAGCTCGCGCGCATCAGCACGTTCTTTAGAAAGGGGTCCGGCACTTGGACGGCTCCCTTGTTGAGCTCGGCCTCGGCGGCGTCGAGCGTCAGCGAAGAGAACGAAGCGCCGCCGAAACCGCTGGGATCGGTGGCCTTGCCAACGAGCACGATCGCCCACCCCTCGGCGTTCTTCGGTGCGTAGGAATGAATGAGATCGGCCTCCTTCACCAACCCCAACGCGACGACGTTGACGAGACAGTTCTCGTCGAAACCTCGATCGAAATAGACGTCGCCTGCAAGGTTCGGCACGCCGATGGCATTTCCGTATGCAGCGATTCCATCGACCACGCCCTGCGCGACGTGCCGCGGGTGCGAGCCCGCCGCTTCAACGCCTCCAAAGCGCAACGGATCCGCGACGGCAATCACCTCGGCACCCATGCAAAGCACGTCGCGCACGATTCCGCCTATGCCCGTCGCCGCACCCTCGAAGGGAACGACCTGCGATGGATGATTGTGTGATTCGTGCGCGACGACGATGGCGAATCGCTCGCCCCCGTGCACGCCGAGGTGCAGCGCGCCTGCGTCCTCGCCCGGTCCCAGAACTGCATCGGCGCCGCTGGTCGGGAGCCGCTTTACGTGGTGGCGACTCGACTTATAACTGCAATGTTCGCTCCATTGTGCGTCGAACGCGTGGAGCTCGACGATCGAGGGTTCGCGTCCGAGGCGCTGCACGATTCGCTGCAGCTCGTCGTCGCGTAACGCGACGTTCGGAGCTCCGGAGAGCCCACTAACCAAGCGACGCTCCCTGCGGCACCGGCATTTGCTGCTGCAACGAAGCGTCGGCATGAAGAACGCTCGAGCGGGCATTGGCCTGCATCAAGAGCGTGCGCCCAAAGAGCACGGTGTCTTCGAGTCCCAAAAGTTTAGCGCACTGCATCGCCAGCCGTTGCGGCTCGATGGTTCCGTCGAGCACCGGCGCCGACGAGGTTTCCTCGAGCATCGAGCGCAGCAGCTCGTTCTCGCCGACGGCGATCAGGATCAAGCGGGCGAAACTTGCTTCGAGCTGCTGCGTCAGCTGCAGCACGAATCCCGGCGTTGCTGACGGACTTGCGACGTGCCGAATCGTCGGTAAGCCGAGTTGCCCCAGCATGTTGACCACGTCGTTAGCTCGATCGACGCGCGAAGCCGAATCCGCAATCACCGCAGCCATGCCCGGACGCATCACCGGAAACGTGCCAACAAGCTCCGCGACGCGCTCGTAGGCGTGCTTGACGCGTTCGAGCGCTTCATCATCAACCGCCTCAAGGTTCCGATAGATCTGTTTGTCGAGCATCAGCTCTTCGCGGCCTTGCGGCCAGATGCGCCAGGAATCGTTGTCGATCACGTCGGCAATGACGAGCTGGCCTTGATTCTCTCCGCCCGCCAAACGCCCGAACTCGATCTTGAGGTCGACGAGCAACACATCCCGCTTGCGCCACGCATGGGAGAGAATGTCGAACGTCAAGCGCGCCAATTCGGTCATCACGCCAACCTCCTGTGGCGCTGCAATGGTATCGGCAACGATCTGATCGGGCGCGATCAGCGGATCGTGCGCGGCGTCGTCCTTAAGAAAGAACTCGATCACGCGCGGCACGAGCAGCGCTCCGCGCTGCAGGTTGGGATTACGCCTGGCAAACGATCCGGCCGCGACGCCGCGCGTGACCACTTCGAGCGGGATCATGTTGCAACGGCGGACGACCATCTCGTTGTCATCGTCGTCTTCACCACCGTTGAGATAGTGCGTCGGCAAGCCGCACAAATTGAGCAGCCGAAAGACCCGCGCGGTCGTCTGAGCCGCGAGCCGCCCTTTGCCTGCGATCTCATTGCGCCGCGCGCCGTCGCCGGCGGAAATCGAATCGGTCTGCGCGACGACGAGCTGATGCGGCTGCCCGGGGTTTTCGTAGAGTACTTTCGTCTTGCCGCGCGCGATTTCGATGCCTTTGTTCAAGAGTGGCCCCTCACTATACGCGTACCTCGGTTTGACGTGGAAACGGCTCGAGGCTTTCGATGCGATCGGCGAGCAATCGCGCGCGTTGCGGAGCGGTACCGACGTGCACGCTCGGGTCAAGCAGTCGTCGAATCTCAGCCGGATCGATGAGTGAGGTCAAGTCGAGTTCTTCTGCGAGCAGACGCGAGAGCGGATTGTCCTCGCCACGCCCCACCGCCGCCCACGCTTCCATCGACGCATCGCGCAGTCTTTCGTGCAATCGTTGGCGGTCTCCGCCGGCGCGCACCGCTTCCAGCATTACGGCCTGCGTCCCGGTAAAGGGCGCGTACGTGCGCAGATTTGCCGCGATTCGTCGCTCGTCCACGCGCAACCCCTCGATGACCGCGCGAGCCAACGTCACGATCTCGTCGGCGCAGAGCATTGCTTCCGGCAGGACGACGCGCCGGTTCGCGCTGTCGTCGAGGGTACGTTCCAAAAAATTTGTCGCCGCGTTCTGCCAGGTCACGTCGGCGTAGCCGGGAAGCAAGCGCGCGAGCGAGCCGATTCGCTCGCAAAGAATGGGATTTTGCTTAAAGGGCATCACCGAACTTCCGACTTGCTCTTTACCGAATGGTTCGGCGATCTCGCCGAATCCCGGGCTGCTCAGCAGACGCACGTCCGCCGCAAACTTCGAGAGCGACGCACCCAGACCGGCCAGTGCGGCGAGCAAAAGATAATCGAGCTTGCGCGGATATGTCTGCGAGCTAATCTCGCGCGCGAGCAGCCCGAAGCGCTCGAGGACGTAGGCTTCGATCTCGCCCGAACGCCCAGTATGCTGCAGGAGCCGCTCGTAGGACGCGGCCGTCCCAACGGCACCGCGCAATCCCTTCGTCGTCAAATTGTCGAAGACAAAGCGCAAATTTTCGTCGTCGACGAGAAGATCTTGTGCGTAGGAGGCGAGACGATACCCCAGCGTCGTCGGCTCGGCAGGCTGCAGGTGCGTATACGCCATGCACACCAGGTCCGCGTATCTGCGAATCTTAACGGTCAAGATTCCCAGCAGCTCGTAGAGATTCTGGCCGAGATGCGACAACGCAAGCCGAAGGCGGTACGTCTCGACCGTATCCTCGACGTCCATCGAGGTAGCGCCGAGGTGCAGCTTCCCTCCACCACGTTGCGCCTGCCGCGCGAAGACGCGGATTTCGGCCATCAGATCGTGATGGATCTCGCGCTCGATCTCGATTGCCGCCTCAATGTCGATCTCGCCGGCGTGCGCGCGTAGATCCGCAAGCTCCGCCTCTTCAATCAACCCCTGCGCGCTTTGCGCTTCGGCAAGCGCGACCCACACGGCTCGCCAGAGCCGGCGCCGCATTTTCTCCGAAAAAAGCGAGCGCAGCGCAGCGCTGCCGTATCTCCACGAGAATGGTGAGGCGTAGGTATCGTAGTCCATGAAGGACGCTGGCCTTCGCCTCACGGGAACGCGCCGCCTCGTCAGCGTACTGCAATGCATGCGAGGCACGCTGGCATTCACGATCGCCACTACGATCGTCCTTACCGGCTGCACGAAGGCTGGGGAGATGGTGGGAGGACGCCACCCCTGGACGCAAGCAGGCGTGTTGCGCGTCGCGGTCTACGAGGAGCCCAAGAATCTCAACCCGCTGCTCGCCGGTACGACAATTGAAGTTTTTATCGACCGATTCATGTTTGAGCCGCTCCTCTCCGCCGATCCGAGCGGCAATCCGGTCCCGATGCTTGCCGCAGCAGTTCCAACTCAGGCCAACGGCGGCATCAGTGCCGACGGCCTGACGATTCGCTATCGTTTGCGCCACGATGCCCGTTGGAGCGACGGCGTCCCCGTAACGGCGCGCGATCTCGTCTGGTCGTGGCAGGCCATAGAAAATCCGAGCAACGATGCCGTCTCACGCCACGGATACGACGATGTACGATCGATCGATATGCCCGATCCATATACCGCAATCGTCCACTTGAAGAAAAAGTTCTCGCCCTTTGTCAATACGTTCTTCGCCGAAAGCGATCAGGCGTACGACATCGTTCCCGCGCACGTCCTCGCGAAATATCCCGACATCAACCGCGTCCCCTTCGACGCAGAGCCACTGGTCTCGGATGGACCGTTTCGATTCGTGCGTTGGGAGCGAGGCGATCGCATCGTGCTCGATGCGAACCGAACGTTCTTCGAGGGCGTGCCCGGCTTACGGCGCGTGCAGATCGAGTTTCTCCCCGACGAGAACTCAGCCATCAATCTTCTGCGAACGCACGCGATCGACTATTTCTATCAGCCCACGATTCAAACGTACCCCGCGCTGCGCGAGCTGCCCGACGCCCGGATCGCTTGGGTGAACATGAGCGCCTTCGAAGGTATCGAGATGAATCTCTCGCACCCACTGCTCGCCGACGCGCGGGTGCGAACCGCAATTGCGGCGGCGATCGACAAAACCGCACTGAATCGACAGCTCACCTACGGCCAAGAGACGACCGCGACCGAAGATCTTCCACACTGGATGTGGGCCTTCGATCCATCGGTAAGATCGGTGCCGTTCGATCCGGCGGCCGCCAAGGCTTTACTCGCGCAAGCAGGCTGGGTTGCCGGCGCCGACGGAATCGTGCGCAAGAACGGACGCCCGCTGGAGCTGCTTCTCGCAACCGACTCGGTCTCGGCAACGCACCGCTCCGAAAGCCTGCTGATTCAAGCAGCGCTGCGACACATCGGCATCGCCGTTACCGTCAAGTATTATCCCGAAGATATTCTTTACGCACCCCAGGGCATGGGCGGAATCCAGCACGGCGGAAAATTCGATCTCCTCATGTACGGCTGGTACGCCGGCATCGATCCCGACGATTCCTCGCAGCTGACCTGCAATAATTTCCCGCCGCACGGCTATAACGATCCGCGCTACTGTAGCCCCGCTATGGATGCGGCGCAGAATGTGGCCTTAACGCACTACGACCGCCCAACGCGCAAACGTGCCTACGCCGGCATCGAAAGCCTGCTGGCAAGGGATAATCCGATCGTCTTCTTCTGGTGGCAGCGTCAGCCGGAAGCCATCAGCGTCGACTTCCACGGCTTCGCATCGAACCCCGTCGTCGAATCGTGGAACGCGTGGCGGTGGCGAATCTAGGTGTCAACCGTCGCGTTCTCAACGGGATTCGTTGCGAATAGCGGGCGTAAGTAACGCCGCGATAGCGACGACGGCAGCGCCGATGCAGGCAATCGACATCGCGGCATGCGGCGAGCGATGGTCGGCGACCCAACCGAAGAAGAGCACGCTCGGCGCCATCCCGGCGAGCACGAGCAGGCGCACCGCTCCCATTAATCTCCCGACCATGTGTTCGGGCGTCACGCGCATGCGGAATCCGATGATCTGTGCGATCTCGAAGTTGACGAGCGCGTTCGACGTCGACCAGAAAAACGCGGCCAGCCAGATATTGGAGACGAGCACGACCGGAATAAAGAGCGACGCATCGAGCAGATATGCCAACACGAGGGCCCGGCCAAGCGGCCAGCGCTCCGCGTAGCGCGCCGCCGCCGAAGCCCCGAGGATCGCGCCGAGCCCCGAGATTCCGAAGAAGATGCCGACCTGCTGATCGGACGCATCGAACCCCTTCTTAAGGAATGGTATCAGAATCGCGTAACAGCCGAAGCCGAAGATATTGAGCGTAAATGCGACAAACGCTTGCGCGCGCATCCCGGCGTCGGCCCACAGCGCGCGGTAACCCAGCGCGACGTCGTCCGCTAAGTGTCGCAGCGTTGGTAGACCTGAGATCCGGTCGGGCCCAAGCGACGGAATCATAACGAGCGAGAGCTGCGAGGCCAGGTAGGTGAGCGCATTGATCGTGAGGGCGGGCAACGGCCCTAAGTAAGCAAAGAGCGCGCCGCCGATGGCCGGCGTCACGAGATTCGAGGTACTCTCAGCTGCGATCAGCATGGCGATGGCTTTGGTCGACTGCTCGCGCCCGAGTAAATAGGGAATGCTCGACGATTGTCCGCCCAAGAACCCAGCCGCACAGATCGAGATGATCACCAGGCCACCGTAGATCATCGGCAGCGTCAGCACGCCGAGGGCGTACGCAACCGCGAAGAAGCTCATGACCACGAAGCGGACCGCGTCGCAGCCGATCATGAGCTTGCGTCGGTCCACCCGGTCCGCCAACGAGCCGCCGACCAGCGCAAAAAGCGAAAAGGGCGCGACTTCGCAGATCAGCGCCGTGCCGGTCGAGAGTGCCGAGTGCGTGAGATGGTAGGCGAGCAGCGGAACGGCGAGCATGCGCAATCCGTCCCCGACGAAGCTCAGGGATTGGCCGGCAAAATACCGCCGAAACTGGCGCGAAGCAAAGATGCTCGGCGCATTGACCGTGCTGACCATGAACGCCAGAGGATACCGCATGGTCGCCGGCCCGTCAAGCGCGGGCGATCGAGGATCTAGCGGCGCGAGAGACCGGAGAGTTCGGCGCTGATTCGGTCGACCAGGGTGCGATGCTCGTCGGGGTCGTTGCCCACCCGCCCGGTGACGATCGCTTCGATGCCGCGAATGACGCGTTCGTAGGCAATTCGCGCGCGCCGCTCGCCCACACGTTTCGCGATGGGTCGCAGCACGCGCTCGCGCCAGCGTGCACGCTCCGGAAGCTCGCCCCCGCGCGCGAGCTCCCAGAGACAGACGCATTCGTTTGCGAGCGCCGAGAGCAACGGCATGGCCGCGCCGCGCTCGTTGGCGAAGGACTCGTGCGCGATTGCGAGCGCCTCGGAGACGTTTCCCTCCGCGAGCGCGCTTGCGTATTTGTAGGCCTTCGGATCTTCGAGAGAGAGCGCTTCCCGCTCGAGATCCTTCAGCGTAATCTTCTTGCCGCTCAGCGCCAGTTTTTCCAAGTCGCTGCGCACTGCCGCAAGCTCTGCCGCACTACGCGCCAGCTCGTCGATCGCGCGCGGCTCGGCCTTTGCATTCAAACGCTCCAACGTCTCTTCGACGAATCGCGCGCGCGTTTCTTCGCTCGCAGTCGTATCGATGCGCAGCCCCGCGCGCCCCGCCAATACGCCGAACGAGGGCGGCCCTTTGCCGCGCGGCGAACGAAGATCGATCAAAACGAGCGTGCTTCCCTCGGGCGTGTTTTGCGCGACAGCCCAGAGGTCGTGACGCGCCGGCGCGCGCATCGTCTGCGCATCGGAAACGATCACCACGCGACGATCGGCCAGAAACGGCATCGCTTGAAGCGCCTCGGCAACACGTGCCGCGTCGCCGGCATCCTCTGCCGAGAACCGCGCCAGATTTAACTCGCGCACCTCGAGCGGCAGGAGACGATCGAGCAGGGCCTCCAGCGCGCGCTCCGCCAATGCGCGTTCCGTCCCTTCGACGACGACGAGCTTGCCGATCGCCGGTTCTTTGTCAAGGAAATCGTAAAACTTCAAGGAGCCTGAGCTGTAAGAATCCGCAAGGGCGGCCGGAATTCGAGCGACGGAATCGACTCGAGATACGGCGGGTGCAGGATGCCGTATTCGGTGATAAATGCGGTGACGAGATGTCCCGGTGTAACGTCAAACGCCGGGTTGTAGACGGCGGCGCCTTCGGGCGCGGCGCGAGCGCCCGCAAACGACGTAACCTCATTGGCGGATCGTTCCTCGATTGGGATTGCCGCGCCGCCAGCGATCGCCAGATCGAACGTCGAGCGAGGCGCGGCTACATAGAACGGTATGCCGTGATGCGCAGCCAAAATTGCCAAGGCGTAGGTTCCGATCTTGTTCGCGACGTCTCCGTTGCTCGCGATGCGATCGGCGCCGACGATCGCGAGATCGATACGCTGCTCCTTGATAGCGATGGCGGCAGCACCGTCCACCATGAGCGTCGCGTCAACACCGGCTTCGCGCAGCTCCAGGTAGTTTAAGCGCGAGCCCTGCAGCAGCGGACGCGTTTCGGTTGCGAAAACGCGCGGCTTCTTCCCTCCGCGCTGGGCCGCAATGATGACGCCAAGCGCAGTGCCGCCGCCGGCGGTCGCCAGCGGCCCGGTATTGCAATGCGTGAGAATGCGCGCGCCCTTCGCAATGAGTTCGAGCCCATTCTGTGCGATTGCGTCGTCGATCACAATCTGATCCTTATGAATCGCGCGTGCCTCCTCCAGTGGATCCGCCGCGGCAAGAACCCGATCGACTGCCCACGATAAGTTAACCGCCGTCGGCCGCGCCTCGCGGACGCGCTGCGCCGCCGCCACAAAGTCTGCGTCTTTTGCTATCGTTCGGCGAAGCAACGCCACGCCATAGGCTCCAAAAACTCCGATGCACGGCGCTCCACGCACGGCCAGGCTCTGGATTGCACGTACGATTTCGTCGGCGGTTCGGGCGCGTTCGTACCGCACTTCATGCGGAAGCAGACGCTGGTCGAGGTACCGCACGGCGTCATCATCCCAGACGACCGCCGTGAGCCGAGTCAAACCCCGGCCGGAACCTTTGCCGTATAGCAAGAACGGCAGTAGACCGGGCGATCGCCCCGCGGACGAAACGGTACGGTCGTCTCGACGTTGCAGGCGGCACAGACTGCGCTGAAGTTCGGCCGGCTCTGCGTTTTCGCGGGACCTTTATCGCCGTGTTGCGCTCTGCGCGCTTGACGGCAATCGCGGCAGCGCTGCGGCTGGTTCGCAAGACCCTTTTCGGCGAAAAAATGTTGTTCTCTTCCCGAGAAAACGAACTCGGCGCCGCAGTCTTTACAGGTGAGGATTTTATCTTCCAACATGTCACTCCCCGTGTCGTTCGAGCTGGGCTAGATGCGACTGCGCTCCGTGAGTTCCTGCAGCAAGGTCGCAGCGGCCAGCGCGGCGCCATAACCCTTGTCGCCGCCATTGGGAGCGGCTCGCTCCCGTGCTTGCGCGAGATCCTCGGTCGTGAGTACGCCGAAGCCGATCGGCGTTCCGGTAGCGAGCTGCACGTCCATGATTCCGCGCGCGCACTCTCCGGCGATCAAGTCAAAGTGCGAGGTTTGGCCGCGGATAACCGCTCCGACCGCTACGAGGGCGTCAAAGCGACCGCTGTGGATAAGATTTCGGCACGCCAGCGGCAGCTCGAAGCATCCCGGAACTTCGAAGATGCTGACATCATCGTCGGCGACGTTGCAGTCCCGCAGCGCGCGCTTGGCGCCGTCGACGAGCTGCTCGGCGAGGTCGGCATGGAAGCGCGCGGAGACGATCGCAAAGCGCCGTCCCGCACAATCCGGTGCTTGGAGAGGCGCCGCCTCGTCCGGCTTCATGAGGCGGCGACTTCGTCTAGGATGTGACCGAGCTTCGATCGCTTGGTATTGATGTAATGCTTATTGTGCGCGGTCGGCGTCGTCTGCAGCGGCACGCGCCCGAGGATCTTAAGCCCGTACCCTTCGAGTCCGAAGATTTTCTTTGGATTGTTTGTAATTAGACGCATCTCGCGCACACCGAGATCGGCGAGGATTTGCGAGCCGATGCCGTAATCGCGTTTGTCAATTGGCAGCCCGAGCGCAAGATTTGCCTCGACCGTGTCGGCGCCGCGGTCTTGCAGCTCGTAGGCACGCAGCTTATCAGCGAGGCCGATGCCGCGGCCCTCTTGGCGTAAATAAAGGAAGACCCCGCGTCCTTCCCTTCCGATGAGCTCCATGGCTCCGTCGCGTTGCGCCGCGCAATCGCACCGTATCGAGTGCAGAGCGTCGCCGGTCATGCATTCGGAATGGACGCGAACGAGAATTTCCTTGCCACCGCCGATCTCTCCCATGACGAGCGCGACATGGGTGTTTTCGTCGATCGTCGTGGTGTAGGCGACGCCTCTCCACTTGCCCGACGTCGTGGGCAAGTCGAACTCGGCGATTTTCTCGACGAGCTTTTCCGTGCGCATGCGGTAAGCGATCAAATCCTTGACCGTGACGAGCTTGAGCGCGTGACGGTCGGCATAGCTGCGCAAGCCCGCGAGTCGCTCCATCGTTCCGTCGTCGGCCATGATCTCGCAAATTACGCCGGCCGGATAGAGGCCCGCGAGACGAGCTAAATCGATCGCCGCTTCGGTCTGCCCGGCACGCACCAACACGCCGCCTTCGCGCGCACGCAGCGGAAAGGTGTGTCCGGGGCGCAAGAAATCGGCGGGCCGAGCCTCGGGATCGAGCAACTTTTTGATCGTCGCCGCGCGATCGTGGGCTGAAATACCGGTCGTCGTGACGCCACGTGCTTCGACCGAAACGGTAAAGGCCGTTTCGTGCACGGCGGTATTTTCACGCACCATCTGCGGAATCTGGAGCTCGTCGAGTCGCGCTCCGACCATCGGCATGCAGATCAGCCCGCCCGCGTGTTTGCGCATGAAGTTGATCGACTCGGGCGTCACCATCTGTGCCGCCATCACGAGGTCGCCCTCGTTCTCGCGATCCTCATCGTCCAGCACGACGACCATCTTGCCGGCACGGATGTCGACAAGCGCGTCCTCGATTGAATCGATCGGGCCCTGGCGTCCGACCAGCTGCTCGCCAAGGGCCGGAAAGACCTGGGCGAGCCGTTGGAGCGTCCGGTAGGATGGCTCGCGCCGCCCGGCTCGGAGCAACGAGATGGCCGACTCGGTCAATCCCGCGCTCTGAGCAACCTCGGCGGCGCTTAGGCGGGCCTCGTCAATGGCCGAATTAAGGAGATCGGCGAAACGACTCACCCTCCCAGGGTACGGCTTACTTTACAGATGTCAAGCCCCCGCCGGAGAGCGCCTCTTCGGCTGCGTCGTCCTCGCAGAGAATCGCGCCTTCCTTCATGTATCGCGCGATTTCCGCGTCCTGCAGGGTCTCTCGGAGCGTCTTCGCGAGCAGCTCGTAGCATTGTTGCTCGGTCCATTCCCGCTCGAATCCCTCGCGCGCGTACCAGGCGTCAACGTATCCGCCGAGCCGGGCCCCCAGGCGCGCGTCGCCGCGAGCAGCCGCGACGCTCGCAAGGTGCTCGATCGCAACGGCTATCTGGTGGGTCGATTGCATCTGCCGAGCCAACACAAGCGAGGTCCGCGCTTCGAATTCCGCTTCGTCTATCTCGCGAAGCGCAAGTCGGTACGCGGCCGCGTTCGAGCGTGCGTTCGCCTCGCGCATGACGTTACGATGCTTCTGATAGAAAAGAATCGCCTCGCCGGCGACCGCGAGCGCGTGGCGCGCGTTGCCGGCTCGAAACTCGAGATCGGCCGAGTACATCCGCGGCGTCATGGCGCGCTCCTGATCGCCGAGCGACTCGTAGAGCGCACTGGCCTCATCGTAGAGGACCCGCGCCTCGTCGAGGCGCGCGAGTGAGTGCAGGAGGAGCGCTCGCGAGTCAAGCGCTACGGCATACATTTTCGATCGTGTCTTCCCAAGCTCTTGATAGATCGCCAGCGTTCGATCGATGGCCGCCTCAGCATCGTTCGCGCGTCCCACCATCCGATAACCGTCCGTTAAAATTGCATGACAAGCGGCGACGCGCAGCGGTTCGCCGAGTTCTTCGCTAAGTTCGAGCGCTCGCTCGCCGGCCTCGACGCGCTGCTTTCCGACGCTAAAAAATGCAACGGAGTGCCAAAGGCGCGCAAGGACTTGGCGATCGCTGATTTCGTCAACCCTCGCCAGAGCGGCCATTACCCAGCCGCGCCCTTCTCCCGTGAATCCGGCGTCATGCCATAGCGGGCGCAATGGGCAAGCGACGCGTGCTGCCAAGGTCGGATCTCCCTGCTCGAGGGCCCAGGTCATTGCTGCTCGGGCGTTGTCAAGCTCCGCCTCGACGCTGGGCAGCCATCGGAGTCGCGCCATCCGTTGATACGACGCTTCGGCACGTTCGACGAACTCGACCATCCACTGCGCGTGTCGCCGCGCAATCGTCTCCTGCTCGCCGCTGGCGACGAGTTTCTCGAGTGCATACGATCGCGTCGACTCCAGAAACCGGTAGCGCGTTTCGCTCTCCACAATCTCGGTCGAAACCAGCGACTTGTCAACGAGCGAGGATAGGAGGTCGAAGAGGTCGAGCGCATCGAGAGATTCGTCAGTTGCTACGGCCTCGGCAGCTTCGAGCGTCCAGCCGCCCGAAAATATTGCAAGCCGATTGAAGAGCGTGCGCTCGTTTTCAGCCAGAAGATCGTAGCTCCAATCGATGAGCGCACGCATCGTCTGCTGGCGCGGCAGCGCATCGCGACTGCCGCCCGTGAGCACCCGAAACCGTTCGTCGAGCCGGCGTTGCAGTTGTGCCGGCGAGAGCATCCGAACCCGCGCGGCAGCGAGCTCGATGGCGAGCGCGATCCCGTCGAGCCGGCGACAAATTTCAGCGACCGCCGGCGCGTTGTCGTCCGTCAGTTGGAAGCGCGCGTCGGCCGCTTCAGCGCGCGTGACGAAGAGATCGACCGCGCCGTAGCTACGGGCGCCCACAGCCGTTGTATGGGCGTCCCATAAGGCCGGAAATGGGAGCGACGGCATGCGATAGATCGCCTCACCCGCGATTGCGAGGCCCTGCCGGCTGGTTGCCAGGATGCGAACGTCCGGACAGCCCTGCACGATCGCGACGGCGATCGCCGCCGACTCACTGACGAGATGTTCGCAGTTATCGAGCACCAGCAGGCAACGCATGGACCGGAGCGCCGCGACGAGTGCCGTCACCGAATCGACGCTACCGCCAAGGTGAAGACCGATTGCGGCGGCGATCTCGTTGGGGATGAAACTGCCATCGGTGAGCGGCGCCAGCTCGACGGACCAGGCGCCGTCGCGGTAGTGCTCGAGTTCCTGCGCCGCAACGTGCAACGCAGCGCGCGTTTTCCCTACTCCCCCCGAGCCGACCAGCGTAACCAGCCGGTGCTTCCCGAGCAGTGCCACGACGTCTGCAACTTCGGCGTCGCGCCCGACGAACGACGTCGTTTCGAGGGGCAAGTTGTTCGGAAAGAAGTTCAGCGAACGCAGCGCCGGAAAGTCGTGCCGCAGATCCGGCGCCAGCAGCTGATAGACCTGTTCGGGGCGCGTCAGATCTTTGAGGCGATGGCTGCCGCGATCCTCGAGCGTTACCAGCTCCGGAAGCTCGCCCTGGACGAGCTCGCTCGTCACCCCGGAAACCAGAATTTGACCGCCATGCCCGATCGAGAGCAGACGCGCAACGCGATTCACCGTCGGGCCGAAGTAGTCGCCATCACGCTCGACGGTCACGCCGGTATGCAATGCCATGCGAACCTGGATGCCGTCCACGGCCGAGAAATCTTCGGCTGCAAGCTTCCGCTGCGCGTCCAGACAGGCGCTCACGGCGTCGTCCGGGCGGGGAAAGACCGCGCAAAACGCGTCGCCGACCGTCTTGAAGACGTGACCCCCGAGACCTTCGATTGCAGCACGCACGAGCTCGTCATGACGTCGCACCGCCTCCGGCATTGTCGCACGGTAGCGTTCCCAGCGCTGCGTGCTTCCTTCGATGTCGGTGAACAACAACGTCAGCGTTCCTGAATGCACGCCTTAGGATTCGCAAGCTCGCCGGCGAGTGCCCGCTAAGGTCCTACCGCCACCGCCGACACATCGTTTGCCGCGAACGAATAGAAGGGGCTCTGGCTACCATTCTGGAGTGCGTGGTAGAGGTCGACGCTGTCGAAACCGTCTACGTCGTAGAGAACGCGCCGCCCGACGGCGATCGAGCGCAAGAAATGCAGGTTCGATCCCTGGAATTGAATTTCGCTGGTCGGCGGCCCCTTCGATTTTGCGCTTGACGAGTAACGGTCGATCCATCCGGTCTTATAGCCGTAGTTGACGTTCGAGATAAAGACGTCGCCGGCATCGTTGGTCGCAATCGACGAAACGTGGGCGGGAGATTTGGTATGAAAGAGACGGGTTCGCAGCGGGTCGGTTACGGCATTCGTGAACTCGGCAATCGTGTACGGAAGCTCGGTGATGTAAAGGTTGTCGCGCGGGTCTACGGCGATGCCGGTAATGATCGTGCGCCGTCCCAAGGGGATCGTCTGCGCCGGCTCAACCTTCCCGTTCGCGCCAGGCGCGAACACCGCAACGCCGTTGCAAGGAACTCCTCCCAATCTTGCGGGGACCACGCCATGCGTCCGCGATGCAAGGCCGGCGAACGTGTAGATTGCGGCAAACAGATAGCCTTGCGCGTCGGTCGCGAGCGCGGAAATCTCCGTCTCCTCGCTGCTCGAAACGCCGCAACGGCCGGGGCTCGGAATCTCGAGCTCGCGAACCGGCTTGGTGCCGCGCGGCCCGAACGCGTAGATAGCGTTGCCGCTGCTGAGGTTCCCGAATGCGTAGAGCGTACCGTTGCCCGAAACCGCGATGAGCCCGCCGTAGCCTTCGTAGACACGGTCGGGCGTCGACTCGGGAAGACCGTGAACGATCCGAAACCGCTCGATCGACGGATAATGCGTCGCGGTCGTAACCGCGACGTAGAGGTGTCCGCCCCGCGTGTCGGCCGTGACGTCGTGACGAACGCCGGCGGCGCCAGAAGGGGCTGCCGGTTGGGGCGGCGCGAGCGCCCCCGATTGACAACCCCCAAGCGCGAGCACGAGTCCCAGCCAAACCAGCCGCATGAGAATCCCTCCTCTATAGGAATGATAACCTGAGGCATTTAAATTTGCGACCCCCAGGAAAGTCGACTCCCATGCGCCTTCCCAACTACATGTACCGGCTGACATTGGTTAGTGCTGCGTCTTTCGCCGCAGGCTGCGGAGGCGGTGCGACGCCCGGCGCCGTCGGATACCCGGTCGCCAATTTGCAAACAGTCGGCATGCTTTCGCCAGCGTTCAAAAAGCCGGCACTGATCGCGTTTGACTATTATAGTGACGCTCTCGAATATTGGCCGATTGCTCCCAACGGCGGCAGCCAGCCGCAACAGCTCTCTGCTTCGCTTGGAATCGCCAACGGCTACGGGCTCGCCGCGAACGGCAACGTTGTCGCCATCGCAAATTATTCACCGGCCGAAGTCGTCACCTACAACGTGAAGACGAAGGTCCAAACCTCTCTGGCGGATCCATACGGCGGTCCAGTCGACATTGCCATCGACAAGAAGGGCAGGCTCTACGCTTTGAATCTCAGCAGCGTTGCGGTTTTTAAAGCAGGTTCGTCGCAGCCGGCGGAGCTTACGTGTTCCTATATCAATATCGGTGAAGCGATCGCGGTCGATAATGAAAGCGACGTCTTCGTCGATGGATACGGTCCTAACGGATTCATGGGCGTCGTCGAGTACGCCGCGGGGTCGCAAAACTGCACCAAACTACACCTGCGGCCGCAACATGGCTATGTGGGCGGCGTCGGCGTGGATCCCAAAACCGACGATCTCATCGTCGTCGATGACCCGGACCTGTGCGCGGGCGGACTCGAAGGCCGGATGATCATCTATCCCAAGCCGTACGAGCCGCACACGTCACACCGGCACGATCTTGGAGCAACCTATTGCGCCGGCGCGTTTCGCCTCAACTCGACGTCGTCGCTGATCTTCGTCTCGGACGCTACCGTGAGCGGCGGGTTCCCGTTGATCGATCAGGCTACGTACCCCCAGGGGAAACCGATGGGACACTATCAGAGCAGTCCCTCCGGGTACTCCGGCTCCTTCGGCGGCTTCACCACCATCCCAAACACTCTGCCGAATTAACGCTGCCTTATACTTGAAACGAACGTTTCAAGTATGCTAGCATAGGCCGTGTCCAGAGTTGCGGACCAAGCGCGGCGTGCCGAGCTGCTCGACCGCGCGGTCGATTACGTCTGCCGCCACGGTTTGGCCGAACTCTCCCTGCGGCCGTTGGCGAAGGCGATTGGCTCGAGTCCGCGGGTTCTGCTCTATTACTTTGGCTCGAAGGAGGCGTTGGTTGTGGAGATGGTCCGGCGCGGCCGCGCCCGCCAGCGCGCCATGATGACGAACCTCAAGCTCACCGGCCTTACGCCGCGTCAGGTCGCACGCGCGCTGTGGCTCGAGTGGAGCAAGCCGGAATGGGAGCCGCTTACGCGGCTATCCTTTGAAGTCTACGCACTGGCCTTGAGCGATCGCGAGCGCTTCCCGGGGTTTCTCGACGACTCGATCAACGAATGGCTCGATGCGCTGAAGGGCTGCACGAAAACGCAAGCGACGCTCTTGATCGCCGGCTTCCGCGGTTTTCTCCTCGATCTCATGGCAACTCACGACCGCGCTCGCATAAATCGCGCGGTCGATCTCTGGCTCTCGGCGGTCTACGATGCGTGATGCGACCCGTCGCGCCGCGACGGTCTTCATCTTCATCACCGTGCTGATCGACATGCTGACGTTCGGCATGATCGGACCGGTGCTGCCGAAACTGATCGCAAGCTTCGTCGGAAACAACTACGCCTCGGCCGCGGAGCTCATCGGAATCTTCGCAACGGTCTGGGCGCTGATGCAGTTCTTCTGCTCGCCGTTACTCGGCATGCTCTCCGATCGCATCGGCCGCCGCCCCGTGATCCTCGTCTCGAACGCCATGGCGGTCGTCGACTTCGCGATCATGGCGTTAGCCCCGAATCTCTGGTGGCTCTTTGCGGGACGCGTGCTCTCCGGAATCGCTTCGTCCAACATGGCGGCGGCGAGCGCGTACATTGCGGACGTTACCGCGCCTGAGAAACGCGCGGCCGCCTTCGGCGTACTCGGCAGCGCCTTCGGGCTGGGGTTCGTCCTCGGTCCCGCCATCGGCGGCGTTGTCGGAAACATCAACCCCCGCTTGACGTTTTGGGCCGCGGCCGCCTTCGCCTTACTCAACACGCTTTACGGCCTCTTCGTCTTGCCCGAATCGCTTTCGCGCGAGCGCCGTACGCCACACCTAGAGTGGAAGCGCGCGAATCCGGTCGGCTCGTTGAAGCTGCTGCGCTCGCATCACGAACTCTGGGGTCTGACGTGGGTCAACTTCATCACCTACCTCGCACACGAAGTCTTTCCGAACATTTGGGTTATTTATTGCATTGCGGCATTTGGTTGGAGCACCGGAAGCATCGGCTTAACGCTCGCGCTGGTCGGCACGGTCTCTGCCATCAATCAGGCGACGATGGTGGGCCGGGTCGTCAGGCGACTTGGAGAGCGACGCACGCTCCTGGCAAGCCTGGTGCTCGCCGTGCTCGGCCTCACCTTGATGGGAACCAACAACGGCATCATCTTCTTGGTCGCCGCAGTCATCATCTCGCTGCCGATGTATCAAGCCTCATCGCAGGCATTGATGACGCGGCGCGTCGGCCCGGCCGAGCAGGGCGAGCTCCAAGGAGCGCTGGGATCCGTTCGCGGCATCTCGATGTTGATCGGACCGGCGCTCTTTACGCTGACGTTTGCGCAATTCGCCGGCCCGTGGCGTTCGCTCGGCCTCATCGGCGCGCCATGGTTTTTGGCTGCGTTGCTCTATGGCGGCTCACTCGTTCTTGCCTGGCGCGTTACCTCTCGCTCCGATGACGTCGTGCTGCCGGCGCCCGAACCCTCACCTCCGATCTACGCGGAGAGCTAAGAGCTACTCGAAGACCACTATTGGCTTGATGATTCGCGACTCGGCAAGCTTGCGATAAGCGCCTGGAACCTCGTCGAGCCCAACCAAATCGGCGCCGAGCTTCTCTGCGCTCACGACCCCCTGCGCGATCAAGTCCAGCGCCGCGCGCGTGTCGTCGGGGCCGCAGGAATAGCTTGCGACCACCCGCAGATCGCCGAAATAGAACCGCTCCGGGTCGATCGTCACGGGCTCGTCGGGCGGAAACGGCGTGAACATCACGACGGTGCCCGCCGCCGCCACCGCCTCGACCGCGCTCTGCATCGCTTGTGAATTTCCCGGACCGCAGACCACGACGTCTGCACCTTGGCCGAGCATACGGCGCGCGTCGTCGGGGTGAAAAGCAATGGCACCGTTACGTTCGGCCAGGCTGCGACGCGCCGCGATGAAGTCGCTCGCGAAGACCTCGGCACCGAGCGATCGTGCAGCGAGCACGTGAAGCAGCCCCATGACGCCCAGTCCGATGACGTACAGGCGATCTCTCGCGCGCACGCTACTGCGACGAAGCGATTTCACGACGCACGCGAGCGGTTCGACCAGGGATGCATCGGCGAAACTCACGCTCTGCGGCACGAGAAGCGTGTCGCGCAGATTTGCCCGCGCCACGCGAAAGTATTCGGCAATCCCTCCGGGATCGATCTTGCTAGCGCGCCATGTCGCGCACTGCACGTATTCACCACGATCGCATGCGCGGCACGCAAAACATGGTGCATGATGATGCACGAAGACGCGGTCGCCGACCGAAAACTCGACGTCGCCGCGCGTCTCGGCGACAATCCCGGCCGGCTCGTGTCCGAGCACGAGCGGCGCTTTGCGCCGAATGTACCAGGCCATGACGTCGCCGCTACAAATGCCGCTCGCCATCGTGCGCACGAGGACCTCGCCGTCGCCGAGTTTGGGAATCGCGCGTTCCTCGATCCGTATATCGTCAACGTCGTAGAGCACGGCCGCGCGCATCGTCTCCGAGCTCACGGCTCGATCAAAACCTTGAGGCCAGCGCCGGAATCGAGCTGGCTGAACGCCTCGGCGATATCGCCGAGCGGGTAAACGTGCGAGATCAGCCGCGACAGCGGCAAGGCTCCCGCAGCGATTATTTCGTAGGCTGCGCGAACGTCGGCAGGCGTGAAGTGAAACGGCGCCAGCAGCGCGACTTCATCGTAGTGGAGCCGGGCGGCGAGAAACGAGACGCGAGCCTCGCCCGGCAATCCCGCGAAGAACGAGACGCGCCCACCTCGCCGCACGAACGCCGGCGCGCTCTCCCACATCTCTGCGGTCCCCGTGCATTCGATCACGGCATCGGCCCCGCGCCGCTCGGTACGTTCGAGTACGGAGAAGCGGATCGGCACGGCGCTGGTGTCGATGCTCTGCAGCCCAAGTGAGCGCGCGAGCTCCAAGCGCTCCGGCCTTCGGCCAAAGAGCATTGCATCGATGCCCTGGCGAGCAAGCAAGAGCGCGTGGAGTATGCCAAAGCCGCCATTTCCGAGGATCGCTACGTTCGAGCCCCGAGCCGGTGCCAGGGTGGCGATCGAATGGACGACGCACGCAAGCGGTTCGAGAAATGCCGCTTCGGCGTAGCTGACCTCGTCCGGTTTGATAAAGCAGTTTCGATCGACGACGCGTTTGGGGACCGCGATGAGATCCGAGTAGGCGCCCAAGAGCATCGCCGGCATCACGTCCTCGCAAAGCTCTTCTTGTGAATGGCGGCACCAAAAACAGGTCCCGCACGGCGCGGTATGCACGCACATGACCGGGTCGCCGCAAGCAAAAGCGGTCACACCCTCGCCGACCGCGGCAACGTCGCCCGAAAACTCATGACCGAAGCGCGTCGGCAGCGGCATCTTGGGGTGCCCTCGCCGGTACGTCTTCAGATCGGTTCCGTCGGTGAGCGCGGCGCGTACGCGCACGACGATACCTCCCGGCGGCGGTGCAGGCGCGGGCTCTTCGCGCAACTCGATCCGATGCGGCGCAACGAGCATTGCTACACGCACGAAAGCAGCATCGCTCGAACCGGTTCGGGAAGCGGACGGCTCTTCTTCATCGCTGCGTCGATCGCCGCGACGATAAAGGTCATCGCCGCGCCCGCTTCGCCGGTACGCTCGTTGAAGAACACCGTTCGCCAGCGTAGGCTCGACGCGCCGACGCGCTCGACGTGCGTACGCATCCGCAGCCAGTCGCCCATCTTCGATGGGGCGTGGTATTCGGCTTCGACGCGCACGCGTGGGAGCCAGAAGCCAAAATCGGTGAAGACGCTCTCGTATGGGAAGCCCAGCTCGGCAAAGAGCTGCATCTCCGCGTACTCTGCAAAACGCGAGTAGGCCGCGAAATACATGATCCCAGCCACATCGACGTCGGCCCATTGCACTTGAAGGCGCGATTCGAAGATGCGCGCGCCGGGCGGGGTGGTGTCGCGGAATTTTGTCACGAGTCTTCCTTCGACAGGCTCAGGATGACATTTCCTTCGACAGGCCTAGGATGAGATTACGAGCGTACCGAGCCAGGGGATCGACTTCGATATTTACGCGACTGCCCGGGGCGCGCGCTCCTAAGGTCGTGCGCGCGAGCGTCTCGGGAATCAGCGCCACTTCAAACCAGCCTTTCTCGGCGGCCGCAACGGTAAGGCTCACGCCGTCTATGGCGATAAACCCTTTGGGTGCGATCATCGGTGCCAGCGATGCCGGCGCCTCGATGCGCAGGCGCTCGCCTTGGCCCTCGCTGAGGCGATTGAGTATCCGCGCGGCCGCATCGACGTGACCGTAGACGAGGTGCCCGCCGAGACGCTCGCCCAAACGCAAAGCGTACTCGACGTTGACGGAGTCGCCCGAGGCGCGCTCGCCGAGCGTACTGCATGCCAGCGTCTCCGGTACAACATCGAACGCGACTACGTCGCCGTCGATCGCGGTTGCAGTGAGGCAGACGCCATCGAGGGCAATCGAGTCTTTGGGCTCTGGACGCTCGCGCGCCACCCCATCGCAGCGCACCTTCAGCGTCGCGCCACCCGCGGGTAGCGCCGCAACGGCGCAGACCGTTCCGCGATACGCGATTAAGCCGCTAAACACGAACCCAACTTCAATATGACACCGTTCCGGAAATGATGGCGTCGTCGCCGATGCGCTCGACGCGGTCGAAGCGCAGCTTTACGGCGTGCAGGTCCGCACCGTAAAGAACCGGGACCGCGACGTCGGCGCTCAGCAAGCGGGGCGCGATCGCCCAATAGAAGCGATCGATGACGCCGGCACTCAGCAGGCTCGCGGCGAGTCTTGGGCCGCCTTCGCAGAGCACGCTGAAGATACCGTACGCGCGCAATGTCCTCATCGCCATTCTCAGATCGAGCGACACGCTATCGGGCGAGCCGACCTCCAGAACGTTTGCCACAGCACGCAGTTCTTCAACCTTCGCGCGCAAACCGGCCGGCACGAGCACGATCGTTTGCGCATAATCGCGTTCCGCTGCGAAAACCCGGCTCCGCGGAGAAATCGTGCCGCTTCCGCAGGCGACGACACGCGCGTACGGACGCGCGCGGTCATGTGGGGGGCGGACCGTGAGCTGCGGATCGTCAACGCGAACGGTTCCGGCGCCAACCATCACTGCGTCGTACGCTGTCCGCAGCTCTCGCACGTAACCTTCTTCAGCTTCGGAGCCGAGCCGCTCTCGTACGCCGCTGCGGCTCGCAACGGCGCCGTCGAGCGACATTGCCATCTTCAATGCGGCATACGGAAGTTCGCCGGTGCTCGCGCGGGCGAAGATCTCGATTAAGTCGCGAGCAGCCGGATCCTCGGCGACGGCGACCTGAATACCACGCGCACGAAGCTCCGACGCACCGCCGCCGTGTTTCGTTGGATCGAGTGTACCCGCGACAACCCGGGCGACGCCGGCCTCGACGAGAGCCTGCGTGCAAGGCGGCGTTGCACCAACGTGGCGGCACGGTTCGAGCGAGACGTAAACGGTCGCGCCGCGACCGTTCGAACCCGCTTGTGCGAGGGCATTCGTTTCTGCATGGCCGCTTCCGGCACGGTGATGATACCCTTCGCCGACGATCTGCCCGTCGCGCACCAGAACCGCACCGACCGGCGGATTGGGCGAAGTGTTTCCAATCCCGCGCGCGGCCAGCTCGTAGGTACGTTGCAAGTAGAGCTCGTCGAGCGGCGTCAGTTGGCGATGGGCGTTCTCCACGGTTGGGCGGTCTTCGTCACCGCAACGACGACGGCATCCTCGACCAGTCCGCCCGCCTCGCGTACGGCTGCCGCGCAGTCGCGTAACGTCGAGCCGGTCGTGCAGACGTCGTCGAATAACGTCAGACGCCTGGCGGCGACGTGTACCGGATTGCAAAAGAATCTTCCGTGCGCCGCGAGACGCTGCGTCCGCGAGCGGCCGCGCTGGGCATCGCCCGATTGTTGTTCCAAAGCCTCGACGACGCGCGCGCCGGCGATCTCCGCCGCGCTGCGGGCAACGAGCGCAACGCCGTCGAGACCGCGGGCGCGCCGTCGGCGCGCGGTCGTCGGAATCGGCACGAGCAGCGACCCTCGCTCGACCAGCGGGGCGACGATCCGCCCAAGTGCCTCGGCAACGTCGCGGCGACCGTCTTTGAGGGCCAGCACCGCCGTACGCAACGTGCCTTCGTAGGCTCCGAACGCCGTCACGCGAAGCGCCGGCAAGCGAATCCGAATTCTTTCAGCCTCCGCCGCGCACGCGTCGCAGAATCCGGCACCGAGCGCGCTGCAACTCGCGCACTGCGGCGGAAAGAGCACGTCGATCAGCGGACGTAAGGCCATGCCGCTCCTTCACGACGAAGGGGAGCGTCAGCTAGAGAATCGGTGAATCCTCGCAGGCGAGCAACGCACCGGCAAGAACGCTGCGCGGTTTGACGACGCAGTTGCTGCCGACAATAGTCTCGCGGAGCTCGGAGCGCGTTCCGATCGTCGCACCCTCCCAACAAATCGCGCGCTCGAGAGTCGCACCGGCTTCCACGCGCACGCGATCGTCTAGAACGCTAGGCCCAAAGATCGACACGCCTTCGCCAACCCAAACGGCGGCCCCGATGCGGACCGGGCCTTCGATACGCACCCCGTTTGCCAACGTCGCCGAGGGATCTATGCCGTTGGGCGCGGTTTGCGGAATTTTTACGACGCCGCGCACCACGTCGTAGCTTGCGCGCCGGTACTCGCTCGGCGTTCCGATATCGGCCCAGTATGCGCCGCGCGCATCGAAACCATAGAAACGTTCGCCCCCGGCTTGCAGCGACGGAAAGACCTGCTTTCCGAAATCGTAAAACTGGCCGGCAGGTATATGCTCGAAGATTTCCGGTGAAAAAGCGTACACGCCGGTATTGACCAGCTTGCTGAGCTCGGTCCCTTTCGGAGGCTTTTCTTGAAATCCGACGATCTTATCGCGCTCGTCCACAACGACGACGCCATATTGATCGACCTCCGCAGTTTCGACCAGACCGATCGTCGCTAGCGCGGCGCAGTCGTGGTGGAACGCTAAGAGCCGATCGAGCCGCAGATCGGTTACTTCGTCGCAACCGATGACGACGAACGGCTCATCGCGCAAGAAGCTTTCGACGTTTTTCACGGCGCCCGCGCTTCCGAGCAGTTCGGGCTCGTAAGAGTAGTGCAGCTTGACTCCAAAACGCGAGCCGTCGCCGAGCGCCGCAACGATCGCCTCGGCGAGATAGTGCAGGTTGATCGCAATCTCATCGATGCCGTATGCCTTGAGGTACCGCATCAAGTGGACTGCGTTGGGAACGCCTGCGACGGGGACGAGTGGCTTGGGAACGAGTTTGGTGAGCGGGTAGAGACGCGTCGAGAGTCCGCCGGCCAAGATCATCGCCTTCACGGGCCGACGGCGCCCTTTCGCGCCGGTGCAACGCCGAACTCCTCGAGTGCGACGAGCCAGACGAAGCGCGGCAGCGCGAGTTGACGGCGCCAGCGCCGCGGTTCCTTGATTAATCGGTAGAGCCATTCCAAGCCAAGCCGTCGAACGAGCCGCGGCGCTCGTTCGATCCGGCCCGAGATCACGTCAAACGAGCCGCCCACGCCGATCCCGGCGCCGCATCCGGTTGCGCGCAAATGTTCCGCTAGCCAATACTCCTGGCGCGGCGAGCCCATCCCGACAAAAAGCAACTTCGCGCCACTGTCGGCAATGGTTCGCACGACCGCCGACGTTTCGTCGTCGCGAAAATATCCGCTGCGTGCCCCCGCCACGGGCAAATCGGGGAAGCGCGATTTCAGTATCGCGGCAGCGTCGGCAGCCGCGCCCTCGACACCGCCCAGAAAATAGACCGGCAGCCCTTGCGCGGCAGCGCCCGCGCAGAGACGTTCGATCAACTCGACGCCGGCGACGCGCTCGCGCAACGGTGCGCCGCGCCGTCGAGCGACCGCGAGCAATCCGATCGTGTCGCAGAGCGAGAGCGCGCAGTCGTTGATAATTCCGCGAAATCGCGCGTCGCGTTGAGCATAGACGACCATCTCGGTGCCGAGTGTGACGATCTGAGAGCCGCGCCCCTCTCGGGCAAGCGTCAGGATTAGAGCAGCCGCTTCATCTCGTTCGATTGGATCGAGCCGGCATCCGAGAATCTCTAGCGGGCTCACCGCGATTCGGAACCTGCCCCGAACGAAGCGATCAGCGGGCGCAAGCGGTCAGCCAGGGACGACGGCATCGCGTCGAGAGGTAACCGGCACTCACCGACGCGGAAGCCCAGTTGTCGCATCGCCCACTTTACCGGAATCGGGCTCGTCGTAGCAAACAAAGCGTCGATGAGCGGCAGAAGCGATGCATGGATCCGCGCCGCCTCCTCAACGCGCCCGGAACGATGTGCCTCGAGCATTCGCCGGTATTCAGGCGAACAGAGGTGTGAGGCCACGCCCACGACGCCGTCGGCGCCCAGCGCCAAACACGGCAAAAAGAGATGATCGTCGCCGGCCCAGACGATAAATTCGCTGGATCGGCCGCGAAGAATCATCCCGATCTGCTTGAGATCGCCACTCGATTCTTTAACGCCCGCGATAGTGGGGTGCCGCCGCGAAAGCTCGAAGAGTGTTTCCGGCAGTATATTGGCACCCGTGCGGCCCGGGATGTTATAAATGACGACCGGCAGCCGCGTCGCTTGCGCGATCGCACCAAAATGCGCCAGCATTCCGCTCTGTGTGGGCTTGTTATAGTATGGGACGACCGCCAGAATCGCATCCGCCCCGTTCGAGGCGGCGTCTTGTGCGGCGGCAACGGATTCGCGGGTGGAACTCGTCCCAGCGTTGGCCACGACGACCGCATCGTTTCCGGCTGCCTCTTTGACGGCTCCCCATAACGCCACGCGCTCCTGCGCGTCGAGCGTCTGGCCTTCGCCGGTCGAACCCGCGACGACAAGGCCGTCGTTTCCGCGTTCGATCAGCCAGCGTGCCAGGCGCTGCGCTTCCGGCAGATCGAGTTCGCCGCGATCGTCGAACGGCGTCACCATCGCCGTAAGAATGACTCCAAGTTGCGTGTTCATACGGCCGAGTCTCCCTGGTCGAGCGCAAACTGTTCGTGAACTGCGCTCTCCGCGCGTGTGACGTGATCGGCAGGCACGAGGATCGAGATCGTCACGTTGCTGTCGGTGCAATGAATGATCTCGACGTCGGCTCGCGAGAGCGCATCCACGACGCGATGTACGACGCCGGGTGCGTCACGCATGCCGGTACCCACGATTGAAAGTTTAGAACACCCTTCGCGCACGCGAACGGCGAGATTCAAATCTCCAAGCAATCGGCGGATCTCGCCGGCCCGGTCGCCTTCGACCACGAACGCAACGCCGGCTTGATTGATCGTGACTTGATCGATCGAGATTTTCGCGTCGGCGACGCGGCGAAACATCTCGAGCTCGGTCTCCATTCGGCGCTGTGGCGATTCTATGTCGCCGCGAATGATCCGGACCCAGGTTACCCGCCCGGTCGACGTCACGCCGGTGACGGGGCGGTCCTCACCGACGCGCTCGTCGACGAGCGTGCCGCGGTCGGTGTGTAAGCCCTTCACCGAATAGCTCGTGCCGGTGCGATTCGCATACTCGGCCGCCTTGTGGTGCATCACCTTCGCGCCGTGATTTGCCAGCTCAGTCATCTCGGCCAGCGAGGCGCGCTCGATCGTACGAGCGGCGGGCACGCGGCGCGGATCGGCCGTCATAGCGCCGCTCACGTCGGTGTAGATATCGACGCGTTGCGCGTCGAGCGCGTGTCCGATCGCAATCGCGGAGAGATCGGTCCCCCCGCGGCCGAGCGTAGTAATGCGGCCGTCTTCGGTCTGGCCCTGGAAGCCGGCAACGACGGGAACAACGTTACGGTCGAGAAGCTCGAGGACTGCGCGTGGTTCGACCCGCAGAACCGTCGCGTCTCCGTGACACGCGTCGGTGACGATGCCCGCCTGGGCGCCCGAAAGCGCTACCGCGTCGATGCCGCCGGCGGAGAGCTCGTCGGCGAAGACGGCAGCCGAAATAAGCTCGCCGGCCGCAAGCAGCAGATCGGCATTCGAGTTGCCGGTGCGCCCTTCGACGAGTCCGAGCAGCGTATCGGTCGCGTAGGCATCGGGAGTTCGGCCCATCGCGGAAACGACCGCAACCGTTGCGAACCCTGCTTCGCGCGCGTCGCGGATGCGACGGTAGGCGACCGCGCGATCCTCGCGCCTTGCGACGGAGGTTCCTCCAAACTTCAGCACGGCGATGCGTTTCGTCGCGTTCACGCCGCGAGGTACCCTCTGGCGAGCAGCAATTCGAGGATCTGGACCGCATTGGTTGCGGCACCTTTGCGTAACTGATCCCCGACGCACCACAACGCAAAGTTCCTTACTTTGTCGTCCTGAGCGGAGTCGAAGGGCTCGGCGCGCAGGCGCGCGACGTGCACTTCATCGGTTCCCTCGGCCTCGCGCGGCGTCACGATTCCGTCGCGGTAAAAGACGACGCCGGGCGCGGATTCGAACGCCGCTGCCAACTCCTGCGTGCTCGTCGGCCGCTGAGTTTCAACAAAGACCGCCTCGCTGTGAGCGGTTCGCACGGGAACGCGAACGGCCGTGCAGCTCACGAGCAGCTCCGGCAAATCGAGCATCTTGCGGGTTTCGTCGCAGACTTTGCGCTCTTCGCTGCTCCATCCCGCAGGGTCGACCGATCCGACTTGCGGCACAACGTTGCGCGCGAGCGGACGCGGGAATACCGAGGGTTTCGGTTCGAGGTCGCCCGACGCGACCGCGCGCTCGCCGGCGAGCAACTCATCGAGTCCGGCCCGGCCCGCGCCGCTCGCGGCTTGATACGTCGCCACGCGGACGGATCGCAATCCCGCGACGTCTCGAATCGGGCGCAGGGCCGTGCAAAGTACGATCGCGGTGCAGTTCGCGACCGGAAAGAGCCGGTGTTCTGCGCGCAGCACGTTGCCGTTCACATCGGGAACGATCAACGGCACGCCGCGCCGCATGCGAAAGGTGGCGCTGTTGTCGATGACGACCGAACCCCGCTCGACGAGCGTCGGGGCGTATCGCTCGCTGGCGTCCTCACCGCCTGCAAAGAACACGACGTCAAAGCCGCGCAGCGCTTCGTCGGAAGCCGCGCGTACGTCGAGTGAGTTGCCGCGAAACATCACGGCGCCCCCGCGCGCGCCCGAAGCGAACGGCCTCAGTTCCGCAATCGGAAGGTTGCGTTCTTCCAGCACGCGCAGGATGGTTTCGCCCACGGCCCCGGTCGCACCGACGACGGCGACGTTCACCCTTCGCCTCCGCTGAGCACGGGCGCGCTCGCTCCAAACTCGGCGGAATCGTCGAGAATCGAATCGAGTCCAACCGAGAGGCCCTGCCGATGCACGACCGCGCGCACCGCGGCGAGCATCCCGGGAACGAAGGACTCGCGCGTGAAGGAATCGTGACGTATCGTGAGCAGCTCGCCGGGCCGGCCGAAGAGCAGCTCGTGATGAGCGAGTAATCCCGAAAGCCTGACGCTGTGAACCGCGGGCGATCTGCCGGTAACGCTTTCGATTCGCCCAGCCGTTTCGCGCGCGGTTCCCGAGGGCTTGTCTTTCTTTCCCGCATGATGGAGCTCGACGATCTCGACGTCTGGGAAAAAGCGTGCCGCTTCTCGAGCGAAGCGCATCATGAGCGTGGCGCCAAGCGAAAAGTTCGGGACGATGAGCGCACCGACATGACGTTCCTTCGCTAGCGCTTCCAGTGCGGCGCGCTGCTCGTCGCTCCAGCCGCTCGCGCCGACGACCGTTGGCACCCCGTTCGAGAGTGCTGCAAATGAGATATCGTAGCTTCCCGGCTGCGTCGTGAGATCGAGCAGGACATCGGGTTTCCGTGCAAACACAGCCTCGAGCGAATCGTAGATCTCGCGCTGCGAATCGGCAGTGCGCGCGAGGCCGCAGCAGTATTCGCCGGTTTGTTGCAACGCTTCACGCGCAAGCGTGCCCATACGCCCGAAGGCGCCGGCGACCGCAACCCGTACTTTCTGAGCCATCCCTTATCTCCGCCCAGGACGACGGAGGCTAGATCTTTTCGAGGGGCGCGTATTTCAGCATGAGCATCTTCTGGCCAACGTTGGGAAAGTCGATTGTTACGAGGCCATCGCCCCCGGCGCCAACGATGCTCTCGATTCGGCCCTCGCCCCACTTCGGATGACGCACGCGGTCGCCGTCCTTGAGGCCAAGATGCACGCCCGCACCCGCCGATTCGTGGATCGCAACCTCACGCCAGCGTCCGCCGGCCGGACGCGCCAGAGGGACGCTATCGCTCTCGAGGACCTCGAGCGCCGGCACCTCTTCCAGGAAGCGCGATTTGGGGTATGCATACGTGTTGCCGAAGAGCGCGCGGCGGGCCGCATAGGTAAGGAAGAGCCGATCGATCGCGCGAGTGATCCCGACGTAGGCGAGTCGCCGCTCTTCTTCCAACTCGGCAGGCTCGGTGAGCGTGCGGCTATGCGGAAAGACGCCCTCTTCCAAGCCGGTCAAAAAGACGCTGGAGAACTCTAGGCCCTTCGCGCTGTGCAGTGTCATCAGCGTCACGTACGACGCGTCTTCCTCGAGCGAATCGAGATCGCTCACCAGCGCGATGTTGGCGAGAAATCCGGCCAACGACGGCTCCTCGTCGCGGGCTTCATATTCGCGCGCAACGCCAACGAGCTCCGAGAGGTTCTCCAAGCGCGTGCGAGCGTCGTGCGAGTCCTCGCTTTGCAGTTCGCGAACGTACCCCGATCGCTCCATGATGGCCACCAGGAGATCGGCGACGCCGGCGTTCTCCGCAAACGTGCGCAGCTCGGCGATCAATTCGGCGAAGCGTTCGAGTTCCTTAAGCTTTTTCGGTACCGCCGAGCGCAGAAGATCGTTGCTGAAAATCGCTTCGCCCACCGAGACCCGTGCCGCGTTGGCGGCCTGCACGAGCGCGCCGAGCGTCTGCTGGCCGATCCCGCGGCGGGGTACGTTGACGATTCGTTTGAAGGCCAGCGCGTCTGACGAGTTGACGATGTAGCGTAAGTAGGCGACGACGTCTTTGATTTCCGTTCGCGCGTAGAATCCAACGCCTCCGACGACGCGATAAGGAATGCCTTCGGCGAGCAACGCCTCTTCAAAAACGCGCGACTGCGCGTTGGTGCGGTACAGAACCACGAAGTCCCGGTAGGCCGCACCATCTCGGACCATGCTTTTGACTTTTTCGACAACGTAACGCGCTTCGTCACGCTCGGTGGCGGCCGGATAAAGCGTGATCGGCTCGCCCTCGTGACGGGCGGTGAAAAGCCGCTTTGGCGCGCGCGTGCGATTATTTGCGACGAGGCTATTGGCCGCCTCGAGAATGCGTCGGGTGCTGCGGTAGTTTTCCTCGAGCTTGAAAGTCTTAGCGCCGGGAAAATCTTCCTCGAAGCGCAGGATCATGCGATAATCGCTGCCACGCCACGAATAGATGGATTGGTCGTCGTCGCCGACGACCGTGACGTTTCCATGGTAACCGGCCAACAGCGCGATGAGGCGATATTGCGCGCCGTTGACGTCTTGATATTCGTCGACCAGAACGTATTCGAACCGATGCTGGTACTTCTCGCGCGTCTCTTTGTCGCGTTCGAGCAGATCGATCGTCCGAACGATCAAGTCGTCGAAATCGAGCGAGTTCGACTCGGCCAGACGGCGCTGATACTCGGTGTAGACGTTGGCGATGCGCTCGCCGGCAAACGATGTCTGGCTTTGAGCGTATTGTTCCGGCCAAATCAGCGCGTTTTTGGCCTTGTCGATCTCGGCCAGGCAGGCGCCGGCCGAGAGATGCCGCTCGTCGTAATCCAGATCGTCGAGAATTTCTTTGACGAGTTGACGCTGATCGTAATCGTCGATTACCGCGAAACTCCGCCCGATGCCGATTCGCACTCCGTCGCGGCGCAAAATGCGTACGCACATCGCGTGGAACGTGCCGACCCAAACGTCGCGTGCAACTGGCCCGACCATCGCCTGTAAACGCGATTTCATCTCGCCGGCCGCCTTGTTTGTAAACGTTACGGCCAAGATTCGCTCCGGCGCGACGCGCAGCTCGCCGAGCAGATAGGCGATGCGATGGGTCAGCACTCGCGTCTTACCGCTCCCGGCGCCCGCAAAGATCAAAACCGGACCATCAGCCTGCCGAACGGCGGCTAATTGCACGTCGCTGAGGATTTCCGTTTCCAGGAGCATTTATAGCGGTTCGCCGTGGGGTACGTGGTTGCCTGTTTTACGACCGGCATGCGACGTTTGCCGCAAGCTATTAGCGAACCGCGCGAAGCACCCGAGCCCGTCGAGCTGCCGTCGTGTAGGCCGCCGAAAGCAACGCCAGGGTCGATTCGGCCCCCATATTCGTATTGATCTCGTCTTCGTCTAAGCCATCATAGCAGCCGCCGCCGTTCGCCATTGCGATGCCGCGCGAGTTCTTGCCGTAATACCACTCTAACGCGAGTTCTGCCGTGGCAAAATGGCCCGCATCGCCGCTGTAGTCAAATGCGGCCAGCTCGGCATCGACCATCGCGCAGGCCTCGAGCGGTTGTTGTGCGTAGCGCGCGCGCCGGCCACCGCGCAAGTACCAGCCGTCATTTCCGATCGGAACGTGGATTCCGTTTTCGATGGTTACGCTCTCGTAAAAGGCAAGCGCGGCGAGGCCCGTCTCCCCGTACCGCGATTCCTCGAGGGTTTGGGCGGCGCGAATCAGCGCCTCGGGGAGGCGCGCATTATCGTACGTCAGCCGGTCTTCAAACCATCGCCAGTCGCCGGCCGCCGTCGCCTCGTACGAAACGAGTATCTCGTCGGCCAAGTATCGCAGCGCGGCGGAATGCTTCCCATCTTTAGACGCGGCATGCGCGTGTGCAAAGCCGATGGCCGCGTACGCGCGCGACCGGATGTATTCGAGCGATTCAAGCGAGGGGAGGGCTCGGTCGAGCAGCGTCGCGCAGACGCTGCGCCACGTCTGCGTCGGCGCATTGGCGACACCGTAGCCAAGCGCCCAGATCGCGCGACCACAACTGTCGTGCGTGCCGACCTCATCGAGCCAACAGCGATCGTAATCCATAAAGTTATGGAACCGGCCGTCGTCGAGCTGCGCGTGCTGCAGAAACGAGAGGTACGTCGATGCGAGCCGGTGCGCCTGCTTGTCGGATGGGAAAAGGCGCAAGTACCCGAGCGCGACCATAAAAGCTCGCGAGACGTCGTCGGTACAGTAGCCCGTCTTTCTATTCGGAACGTTCTCGAGCGCGTGCTGGATGATGCCGACGTCGTCCGAAAGCGCGGCTAAATGATCGAGCGGAGGCGCTGCCCTTACCGCACGCGCCTTAGGCAGAACTCACCAGCTCGAGCGGTCCTCGCGGGCAGAGCTCGCTAAAGAGCGCGCCATACGCAGCGGCAACGTGCGGCCAGGTCATCTGTCGCCCGAAGCGATACGCGCGCCGTTCGGTCGCGCGACGAAGCGCGGGATCGTCGAGCAACATATTAAGCCGGCTCGTAATGGAGGCTGCGTCGCGGAAATCGCACAGGAAACCTCGGTTGTGCGCAAGCAGTTCTTGCGCGTACAGATACGGCGTGGAAACGATTGCCTTGCCGCAGCCGACTGCATAGGCAAGCGTGCCGCTGACGATCTGCGCCGGATTGAGGTAGGGTGTGAGGTAAATGTCGGTGGCAGCGAGATAGCTGACGACTTCGTCGAAATCGAGATATTTGTCGACAAGCTGAACGTTATACTGTAATCCGTACTCCCGAACCATCGCATGGAGCGATTCGCGGTACGATTCGCCTTCGCGACGTCGCACCACCGGATGCGTCTCCCCGAGAATAAGGTAGAGCGATTCCGGGTGGCGCTTGACGACGCCGCGCATCGCTTCGATTGCGTACTCGAGCCCCTTGCCCCGACTGATCAATCCGAAGGTTGAGATGACCGTCCGCTGCCCGATGCCGAACGAAGCCTTGGATGCATAGGTGTCCTGGAACGGCACGTCGGGAACTCCGTGATGGATGACTTCGAGCCGCTGAGGGTCGATTTCGTAGATCCCTTCGAGAAGGCCGCGGCCGGTTTCCGAGAGCGCCACAACCTTTGTTGCGTGCTCGCAGAGCGCGCGCGTTACGCGCAGATACGTTTCGTCGGGATCGGGCAATACCGTGTGTAAGGTCAGAACGACCGGCTTTTCAAGCAAGTGGATGAAGTCGAGAAGCCACTCGCCGCGCTCGCCACCGAAGAGGCCGTACTCGTGCTGGACGTTGACGAGATCGACCGGATAGTCATTGACAAACTTTGCCGCCGCGATATAACTGCCGCGCTCTTCTTCTGCAATACGACCAATGACCTCGGGTGGATAGCGACGCACCTGGGCGCCGGGCTCGTCGACGGCGATTACCGGACTTGCAAAGCCGAACGCTCGGTCATATGCGTCGACCATGTCTTTGGTAAACGTGGCGATCCCGCACTCGCGAGGTGGATACGAACCAAAAAATAAAGCGCGCGGCGGTAGCATATCAGGGATGAACTCCTCCACTTCAGGACCACAGTTTACCCTGCCGCGGATGCGTGGTAAACCGAACGTTCCCTCGCTAGCCTACTATTCCTTCCGTCGGTGCACCCAGGCGAGCGCCCGGTTCCAGGATCGCGCCGGGCTCGACCGTGACGTCGTGACCGATCACGCTGCCCTTGGAAATGCGCGCCTTGGGCCCGATCGTGACGCCGCTGGCAATAATCGCTTCTTCTATTACCGCTCCCGTGCCGACGCTGACGCGCTCCCAGAGCACCGATTCGCGCACGGCTGCTTCCGCGCCGATGCTGCATCCCTTGCCGAGCACGACGTTGGGACCAACGGTCGCGGCTGCATCCACGACGACGTCCGCGCCGGCGTGCACCGGTGGAACCACGCCCGGATGCCCACGCAAAACCTCGCTCCCCTCGCCGCTGATTCCGGGCTCGATTGCAAGCGGCATCGCGCCGCTGAGCACGTCGCGATGGGCGGCGAGATATTGCTCCGGCCTGCCCACATCGAGCCAATAGTCGTTAGTCGTGTATGCGTAGAGCGATCGGCCTTTGGCGATCACTTCCGGAAAGGTCGCGCGCTCGATCGAAACGTTGCGCCCCGGCGGAATGAATTCGAGAATCTCGGGCTCGAGCAAATAGGTGCCGGCATTGATTTCGTTGCTGGGTTCGTGCCCTTTCGGCGGTTTCTCGACGAATGAGGTGATGCGGCCGTCTTTATCGTGCACGACGCATCCAAAGGGCGACGGATCCTCGACGCGGATGAGATGCAACACGCCGATACCGCCTTTTTGGTGGTGATACTCGCGCATGGCCCGCAGATCGAGGCTCGTCAAGATGTCGCCGTTGAGAACGAAGAACGGCCCGTGGATGTGGGGCTCGACGTTTTTAATCGCGCCCGCCGTTCCGAGCGGCGTTTCCTCGATAACGTACGTGATCGTCATGCCAAGCTGTCGGCCGTCGCCGAAGTACTCAACGATCGCTTGGGGCATGTAGCCCGCTGCAAGAATGATGTCGCAAATTTCGGCTTCGTGGAGACGCTGGAGCGTGCGCGCTAAAAACGGCATGTTCAAGATCGGCACCATCGGCTTGGGCGTGCCGTACGTCAGCGGGCGCAGCCGCGTCCCCTCGCCACCAACCAAAACGATTGCCTGCATGGTTTATTACTTCGCCCGCACGGTGCTTTTGTCATGCTACGCAGTTCGACTCGCTACGCTCGCTCAGTACAAGCTACGGCGCACAGTGGTGTAGGCGAAGAGCGCAGGGCCGACAGCGACTGCGTATCTTGCTGCAAAATGCCATACAGTTGGCACTGTAATTATTTAGTATGAAAGCGTGCCAAAGAAAATCTATGACTGGAGCGCGGTGCAGATCTATCATGATGAAGGTCGCGGCTTTGTCGAATGCGCGCAAAAGTTTGGCTTCGCGAAGACTACTTGGAACAAAGCGATTACGCGGAACGCCCTGCGAGCTTCTCGTTCGGCTTCTCAGGATCGGCGGCGCCGCCATAATTGGGCGGATGTACAATCGTATTACGATGCCGGCGCTTCCTTTGGGCAATGCAAAGCTGAATTTCGTTTCTGCAATGTGGCTTGGACCAAAGCCGTCAAGCGAGGAGAGATCAAACCGCGCGCGACGACGAAATCGGTCATTGACGTCTTGAGATCGAAGTCGTCGCGATGGCGCAAGAAGGCACGGCTCATAAGGGAGGGGCTCCTACCCAGACACTGCATGGACTGCGGGATATCGGTTTGGCGCGGTAAACCTCTCGTTATCCAGATTGACCACATAAACGGCTTAAGGGAGGACTGGCGATTCGAGAATCTTCGCATGCTCTGCCCAAACTGCCACAGCCAAACACCCACTTACGGTGGCCGCAACCGAAAGCGAGTGGGCGTTGCAAGAGCGGACGCCGGTGCTGTAGTATAACGACTCGCGACCTTCCCGGGTAGTTCAATTGGTAGAACGCCGCGCTCTGGACGCGGATGCTTGTTGGTTCGAGTCCAGCCCCGGGAGCCACGGCCCCATCATCTAGTGGCCTAGGATGCCGCCCTCTCACGGCGGTAACGCGGGTTCGAATCCCGCTGGGGCTAA